>NZ_CP060828.1:1288750-2577500 GCF_014489635.1 Streptomyces roseirectus
GAGCCGTAGATCAGCGCGTACTCATGGGGATGCGCGAGCGCCCACGCGCGTACGGCTTCGCAGACGCCGACCCAGCGGCCGGTCATGTCGTCCTGGGCGATCTCGGCGTGGGCCTGCTCGGCGGCCTCGCCGAGGCTGTCGTAGGCGTCGATGATGAGGGCGGTGAGGAGGTCGTCGCGGCTCGGGAAGTAGCGGTAGAGGGCCGAGGAGACCATGCCCAGCGCGCGGGCGACGGCCCGCAGGGAGAGCTGGGCGGCGCCCTGGGCGGCGAGCTGCCGGCGGGCCTCCTCCTTGATGGCGGCGGTCACTTCGATCCGCGCGCGGGCGCGGGCTCCTGGTGAGACGTTGCGGCTCATGCGGGCAAGTCTTCCACCGGACCGGAGCAGTGCACACATTGGAGAGCGCCGAACAAAAAAGAGAGCACTGCTCTTGCAGTGATCGCGCACCTCGGGCACACTCGAACACACAAACCGAGAGCACCGCTCTCCGAAACGCTCGAACGCCGGGAGTCGCCATGTCGCAGCCGTACTACCGCAGGGGCAGCGCCCTGAACGTCCGTTTCAACAACGTCGTCGGCTGGCTCGCCCGGCACGGCTTCAGCATCGCCGGCAGCGCCGAAATGTCCGTGAAGGGCCGAAAGAGCGGGCAGCCGCAGCGGATCCCCGTCAACCCGCACACGCACGCGGGCGCGCAGTACCTGGTCTCCGCCCGGGGCCACTCCCAGTGGGTGCGCAACATGCGCGCGGCGGGCGGCGGCGAACTGCGCGTGGGCCGCACAGTGCGGGAGTTCACGGCCGTGGAGGTGCCCGACGCCGAGAAGACGGCGATCCTGCGCACCTACCTGGAGAAATGGGGCTGGGAGGTCGACCAGTACTTCCAGGGGGTCACGGCGAAGTCCTCGGACGAGGAGATCGCCGCCGCGGCGGGCGACCACCCCGTCTTCCGAATCACCGTCAGGAGCTGACCGCGTCCCCGGCCTCGTCCGCCGCCTTGGGCCGCAGCTCCACCCCGGTCAGCACGCGCTGCGCGAGCGGATGCGTCCGCACCAGCTCGGCCAGGGTCGTCTTGCCCCGGGTGATCTCGGTGAACGCCCGCCAGGCGGGCCTGAAGCCGGTGAGGGCGGCGTGGAACAGCCCGGGACGGCGCTCGAAGGCGGCCAGCATGCGCTTGCCGACGCTCATCTCGACGCCGAGCCCCGCCTTGACGGCGAACGCGTAGTTCAGGGCCTGACGGCGCGTGTCCACCGCGTCGTGCGCCTCCGCGATGCGCACCGCCCACTCCCCCGCCAGCCGCCCGGAACGCAGCGCGAAGGAGATGCCCTCGCGGGTCCAGGGCTCCAGGAGACCTGCCGCGTCACCGCAGACCAGCACGCGCCCGCGCGAGAGGGGCGAGTCGTCCGCACGGCAGCGCGTCAGATGGCCGGAGGAGACGCTCGGCTCGAACCCGGCGAGCCCGAGCCGCCCGATGAAGTCCTCCAGGTACCGCTTGGTCGCGGCGCCCTCCCCGCGCGCGGAGATCACGCCGACCGTCAAGGTGTCCCCCTTGGGGAAGACCCAGCCGTAACTGCCGGGCATCGGGCCCCAGTCGATGAGGACCCGGCCCTTCCAGTCCTCGGCGACCGTCTCCGGCACCGGGATCTCCGCCTCCAGGCCGAGGTCGACCTGGTCGAGCTTCACGCCCACGTGCGCCCCTATCCGGCTGGCGCTGCCGTCGGCCCCCACCACCGCGCGCGCCAGCAGCGTCTCGCCGCCCTGGAGGACGACGGCGACGCTGCGCCGGTCCGGGACGGCCGAACCGTGCTGCTCGACACGCGACACGGTCACGCCCGTGCGCAGCTCGGCGCCCGCCTTCTGGGCGTGCTCCACCAGCTGCTGGTCGAACTCGGGGCGGTTGATCAGCCCGAACAGCATCTGCCGGGACCGGCGCGTACGCGTGAAGCGGCCGTTGTTGGAGAACGTGACCGCGTGCACCCGGTCCTTGAAGGGCAGTTCGAAGCCGGGCGGCAGGCAGTCACGCGAAGGGCCGATGATGCCGCCGCCGCACGTCTTGTAGCGGGGCAGTTCGGCCTTCTCCAACAGCAGCACGCGCCGCCCGGCGACGGCCGCCGCGTAAGCCGCCGAGGCGCCCGCGGGGCCCGCGCCCACCACGACGACGTCCCACACCTGACGTGTGTCCTCGGTCTCGCTCACGTCGTCCGCCGAAGAGTTCTCGCTGCTCACGATGGTCTACTGCTCCCGATCAAGCCGCCTGCCGCACCTGTCCACCCGCATCCTACGGCGGAGATCACCGGGGCCCTCCGGTGAGGCCCCGCAGGCCCGAGCGCGTACGCTCGCTGCCAGATCCCCGCCGTACGGACCCGTACGAACGCGGGTTCACCCCGTACAACGTCGCACCCACGAGGAGCGTGCCCATGTCGTCGAAATCGGTCGCCGAGACCGTCGCCTCCCTGATGCCCAGGGCGCAGGCGGAGCTGGCCGAGCTGGTGGCCTTCCGGTCGGTGGCCGACTTCGGGCAGTTCCCGCGCGCGGAGAGCGAGGCCGCCGCGCGCTGGATCACCGACGCCCTCGCCGCCGAGGGCTTCCAGGACGTCGCCGTCCTGGACACCCCGGACGGCACCCAGTCCGTGTACGGCTACCTGCCGGGCCCCGCGGGCGCGCGCACGGTCCTGCTGTACGCCCACTACGACGTGCAGCCCCCGCTGGACGAGGCCGCCTGGACGAGCCCGCCCTTCGAACTGACCGAGCGCGACGGGCGCTGGTACGCGCGCGGGGCCGCCGACTGCAAGGGCGGTGTGATCATGCACCTGCTCGCGTTGCGCGCCCTCAAGGCGAACGGCGGGGTCCCGGTGCACGTCAAGTTCATCGCGGAGGGCTCCGAGGAGCAGGGCACCGGCGGCCTGGAGCGCTACGCCGAGGCCCACCCGGAGCTGCTGGCGGCCGACACGATCGTCATCGGGGACGCCGGCAACTTCCGTGTCGGCCTGCCCACCGTCACGGCCACCCTGCGCGGCATGACGATGCTCCGGGTCGGCGTCTCCACCCTGGAGGGCAACCTGCACTCCGGCCAGTTCGGCGGCGCCGCACCGGACGCCCTGGCCGCGCTGATCCGCGTCCTGGACTCGCTGCGCGACAAGGACGGCTCGACGACCGTGGACGGGCTGACGTCCGACGCCCACTGGGACGGCCTCCAGTACGACGAGGAGCAGTTCCGCAGTGACGCCCGGGTCCTCGACGGCGTCGACCTGATCGGCTCCGGGACGGTCGCCGACCGCATCTGGGCGCGCCCCGCCGTCACCGTCCTCGGCATCGACTGCCCGCCGGTCGTCGGCGCCACCCCCTCCGTGCAGGCGCACGCCCGCGCGCTGGTCAGCCTGCGCGTCCCGCCGGGCACGGACGCCGCCGAGGCGACGAAGCTCCTGCGCGCCCACCTGGAGGCGCACACGCCGTGGAACGCGCGCGTGGAGGTCGAACAGGTCGGCCAGGGCCAGCCGTTCAGCGCCGACACCACCAGCCCGGCGTACGCGGCGATGGCCGACGCCATGGCGGTCGCCTACCCCGGTGAGGAGATGCAGTACGCCGGCCAGGGCGGGTCGATCCCCCTGTGCAACACCCTCGCGGCGCTCTACCCGCGCGCGGAGATCCTGCTCATCGGGCTCAGCGAGCCGGAGGCCCAGATCCACGCGGTCGACGAGAGCGTGTCTCCCGAGGAACTGGAGCGGCTGTCGGTGACGGAGGCGCTGTTCCTGCGCAACTACGCGGCGAACTGACCGCCCCGTGCGCGTGCGCCTGACCGTCCACGCCGCCGTGTCGGCCGCCCTCGCCCGCCTGGACGACGCCGGCCTCACCGCCCTCCTCGACACGGGCACGCCGCTCGGCACCGGCGTGGGCGGCGCGACCGCGCGCGTGGAGGTCGCCGGGCACCCGGTGTTCGTGAAGCGGCTCCCGCTGGCCGACGCGGAACGGCACCGCTCGACAGCCGACGTGTTCGGCCTCCCGCCCGCCTGCCACTACGGCATCGGCGCCGTCCCGAGCCCCGGGTTCGGCGCCTGGCGGGAGCTGGAGGTGTACGAGACGACCACCCGGTGGGCCGTCTCGGGCCGCTTCCCGGGGTTCCCGCTGCTGCGCCACGCGCGCGTCCTGCCCGCCACCCCGGCGGACCGCTCCGACGCCTACGCCGAGCGGGCGGGCGCCTACTGGGGACCGGCCGTCCGCGCGCGGGTCGAGGCCCGTGCGACGGCGACGGCGAACCTGCTCCTGTTCCTGGAGTACGTCCCACAGACCCTGCACGACTGGCTGCGCGCTCAGGTGCACGGTCCCCGCCCGGACGAGGCGTGCGCCCTGGTGGACCGTCAACTGACCGCGCTGACGGACTTCCTGGGCACCACCGGCCTCGTCCACTTCGACACCCACTTCCGCAACGTCCTCACCGACGGCCGGCGCCTCTACCTCACCGACCACGGCCTCGCCCTCTCCACCGGCTTCGACCTCACCCCGCGCGAACGGGCCTTCCACGCCGCCCACCGCACCTACGACGACGCCTACACGCGCGCGTACCTGGCCCGCTGGCTGGTCACCGAGTTCCACGGCGGCGGCGCCGACCGGCTGGCCCGCCTGCGCGCGTACGCGGACGGCGCGCGTCCCGAGGGGATGCCGGACGCGGTGGCCGGACTGGTCCGGCGGCATGCCGCCGTGGCGGCGGTGATGGAGGAGTTCGAGTCACGGCTGGGCCAGGACTCCTCGGCCGTCTTCCCGGCGGAGGCCGTACATCGGCTGCGCACGGACCGGGGAGCCTGACGGGCCGTCGGAGAAGCACCCCGCAAGGGCGCTCAGCAGGCTTCTCCGGCCACGGGAACCCCCGCCTCCAGATAGACGGCCGCACCTCGCTCACGGGCCCGCAGAGCCCAGCACAGGCGTTCGTAGCGGGTGGGCGGGAGGAGGTCGGCGGCCTCCTGTTCGGTGACGAAGCGCCAGGCGCGCAGTTCGGGGCCCGGCAGGCAAAGGTTCGCGACGGCGCCGGCGTCGAGCGTGCCGCCGTCGAAGAGGAAGCGCAGACCGCCGTAGCGGGGCGGCGAGGGCGGCTCCCAGTCGGCGACGAGCAGGCGGGGGACGTCCGTCAGGCGGATACCGGTCTCCTCCTCGACCTCGCGCACGCCCGCGCGCGCGGGTGCCTCGCCGGGTTCGACGACGCCGCCGGGGAACTCCCAGCCGGGCTTGTAGGTCGGGTCGACGAGCAGCACCCGGTCGTCCTCGTCGAACAGCAGCACCCCCGAGGCGATCGTCTCCGCCGTCGGCTCGGGCGTCTGGACGATGTCGCACGCCGGGACGACGCCCGTCCCGACGGCCTCCGCGATGCGCTGGGCCGTCTCGTACGGGGTGAGGGCGCCGGTGTCGATGAGATGGGCGTCCGCCGTCAGCCAGGCAGCGAGGGCGGCCCGGTACGGCTCGATGTGGTCGTACGCCCACTGCCGTACCCGCATCTCGCCGTCGGGGAGGTCCGCCGGGACCGGACGGTTGGCTATGCGCTCTCGCAGTATCGTTTCAGCCGGGGCGAGGAGCACATGCCGTACCGGTATCCGGCGGGCGGCGAGGCCGCCGAAGATCTCGTCCCGGTACTCCTGGCGCAGCAGCGTCATCGGGACGACCAGCGTGCCGCCGACCTCGCCGAGCAGCGCGGCAGCCGTGTCGATCACCAGTCGGCGCCAGATCGGCAGGTCCTGGAAGTCGCCGACCTCGGCGAGGTGCTTGGCCGGAAGAAGCTGGGTGAGCGCCCCGCCGACGAACTCCGGGTCGAAGAGCGTGCTGTTCGGGATCAGATCGTTCAACTCCCGTGCGGTGGACGTCTTCCCCGCACCGAACGCGCCGTTGATCCAGACGACACTCACGTTTCCCCCTCTTCCGTCGGCCCCCTGAGGCTTGCCCGTTCCACCCTGCCACGGAAACCAGTTCCCGTTGAGGACGTCGAGCACCAGGGGAGAACACCGAGGCACCGGCCCCTCCAGGACCGGTGCCTCGCGTTTCCCAGGAGCGTCGGTTCAGCCGCCCTGCCCCAGGGCGTCGTCGTCCACGGCCAGGCTCTCGTCGGCCACCGCGTGGTCCAGGCTGCTGAGCGTGTCCCCCACGTCGAGCCCCCCGAGGCTGTCGTGGTCCACCCCGTGCGAGGGCGTGATCGCCGCGACGACGAACCCGGTGGCCAGGGAGGCGATGGCAAGCATGCTGCGCTTCTTCATGCCCGCTTCAACGGACGACGCGGGGGTGAGGTCACGCACGGGTTCGGGAGTGCGTGGTGAGAGAGGTTTGGTGGGAGGGGGCTCCGCGCGCGGGCGACGACCTCGCGGATGCCACGCACGCCCTGCCCGGGCGCCCGCCCCGTAACCGGCCCTCCACGCGTGCGTGCCGCCCGACGCGGGCGCGTGCCCTCGCGCGCGTGCTGCTCACTTCGACGTCAGCGGCTGTCCCGCTTCTCAGTGGCTGCCCTGCCCCGCCGAGGCCGCAGTCCCCACCCGACCGACGCCCGCCCCTACACCCCCGCCGCAGCCGCCCCCTCGCGCCGCCCCAGGGCCGCCGCGGCAGCCCCCACGAGCCCCGCGTCCGTGCCCATCTGCGCGGGGACGACGGTGAGCCCCTGGACGAAGGAGAGGGTGGCGTAGGAGGCGAGGTGGCGGCGGAGCGGGGCGAAGAGGACGTCGCCGGCCTTGCCCACGCCGCCGCCGATGACGGCGATGTCTATCTCGACCAGTGTCGCGGTGGCCGCGATGCCCGCCGCGAGGGCCTGGGCGGCGCGGTCGAAGGCGGCCAGGGCCGCCGGGTCGCCCGCGCGGGCGGCGGCGGCGACCGCGGCGGCGGTGGTGTCGCCGTCGGGCCCGGGACGCCAGCCGTTGTCGAGGGCGCGGCGGGCGATGTGGGGACCGCTGGCGATGCGCTCGACGCACCCGCGCGCGCCACAGGGGCACAGGTCGCCGTCGAGGTCGACGGAGATGTGACCGATGTGCCCGGCGTTGCCGGTCGGCCCCGGGTGAAGACGGCCGTTGAGGACGAGACCCCCGCCGACACCGGTCGAGACGACCATGCAGAGCGCGTTGTCGTGCCCGCGCGCGGCCCCCTGCCAGTGCTCGGCGGCGGTGATCGCGACCCCGTCGCCGATCAGCTCTACAGGCAGCTCACCGGTGACCGCGCGCACACGCGCGACGAGCGGGAAACCGCGCCAGCCGGGCACGTTGACCGGGCTCACGGTGCCCGCGGAGGCGTCGACGGGGCCCGCGCTGCCGATCCCGACGCTGTGGACGCGGGTCCACAGGGGCGACGCGGTCAGCTCCCCGAGCACCGCCTCGACGGCGCCCATCACGGTCTCACCGTCCTCCCGCGCGGGAGTCGGCCGCTGCGCGCGGACCAGGATCGCGCCGTCGCCGTCCACCAGGGCTCCGGCGATCTTGGTGCCGCCGATGTCGAGCGCGGCCACGAGGTCGGTATGCATCAAAGTCTCGGTTCTCCCCAGGTCAACCGGCGAAAAGGGCTGGCCGGTCCAGCGGTGGGGGACGTGGACCGGAGAAGGCGTTGGACAGTCTCCCCCGCATCTGACAACGTTGTCCAGGCTCTATGCTCGACGCCACATCCTCATACAACCCCAGGGATCGCGCGACCCCCCGCAAACCCGGACATCGCCGTACCCCGAGGCCGACAGGAACAGGACACCGCATCGTGACAGAGACGCCCCGACGCGCCCCCTCCCTGACCACCGCCCGCTACGGCAACCGTCCCACCATGAAGGACGTCGCCGCGCGCGCGGGTGTCGGCCTCAAGACCGTCTCCCGGGTGGTCAACGGCGAACCGGGGGTGACCCCCGAGACCGAACGGCGCGTCCAGGAGGCCATCGACGCGCTCGGCTTCCGCCGCAACGACAGCGCGCGCGTGCTGCGCAAGGGGCGCACCGCGAGCATCGGGCTCGTCCTGGAAGACCTCGCCGACCCGTTCTACGGCCCGCTCAGCCGCGCCGTCGAGGAGGTGGCACGCGCGCACGGTGCCCTGCTCATCAACGGCTCCAGCGCCGAGGATCCCGACCGCGAGCAGGAACTCGCGCTGGCACTGTGCGCGCGGCGCGTGGACGGGCTCGTGGTGATCCCCGCCGGCGACGACCACCGCTACCTGGAGCCCGAGATCAAGGCGGGCGTCGCAACGGTGTTCGTCGACCGTCCGGCCGGGCGGATCGACGCGGACTGCGTCCTGTCCGACAACTTCGGCGGCGCCCGCGAAGGCGTCGGCCACTTCATCGCGCACGGCCACCGGAGAATCGGGTTCATCGGCGACATGCCCCGCATCCACACGGCCGCCGAGCGCCTGCGCGGCTACCGGGCCGCCATGGAGGACGCCGGGATAGCGGTCGAGGACGCCTGGATGTCCCTCGGCGTCACCAGCCCCGACCGGGTGCGCCGGGCCGCCGAGGAGATGCTGTCGGGGCCCTCGCCGGTCACCGCGATCTTCGCCGGCAACAACCGGGTCACCGTCACCGTCATCCGCGTCCTCGCCGAGCACGCCCGCCGCGTCGCCCTCATCGGCTTCGACGACCTCGAACTCGCCGACCTCCTCCAGCCCGGCGTCACCGTCATCTCCCAGGACGCCGCCGTCATCGGCCGCACCGCCGCCGAACGCCTCTTCCAGCAGCTCGAAGGCGTCGGCACCGCCCCTGAGCGCATCGTCCTGCCGACCCGCCTGATCACGCGAGGGTCGGGGGAGCTGCCGCCGGCGGACTGAGGGGGCTGAGGGGGGCGGGTGGTACATCACGCGTGATGTACCGGGGGCACGCGGGGCGGGGCGTGATGTGTGATGCATGACGCGCGACTCCCTCCAGCCGTACGGCGTGACGCATGACATGTGATGTGTGATGCATGACGTGTGGTGTGCGACGCGTGACACGCGACATGTGATGTGTGATGTCCTATCCCCCCTCCCCCACCCCCACTGGTATATGACACCTCACATGCCACCCTCACCCACCCCACCCCCCACCCTCGCCTCCCTCGGCCTCTCCGAAGCCCCCCGCGATCACCCCCTCACCTACCCCGGCGCCTGGCCCGCCACCTCCGCGCTCCTCGACGGCGACCGTCTCCTCCCCCTGGACCGCCTGATCCACCCGGACCGCACCCCCGTCCTCGCCGTCGGTTCCAACGCCTGCCCCGGTCAACTGCGCCACAAGATGGACGAGTTCGGGATCACCTCGCCGATCCCGATGACGAAGGCACGGGTCACCGGCGTGGACGTGGGCGTCTCGGCGCACGTGAGCCGGATGGGGTACGTGTCCGCGTCGCCGCTCAACTCCCCCGGCACGACACGGGAGTTGTTCGTGATCTGGTTGGACGGCGAGCAGTTGGACGTCGTCGACGCCAGTGAGGGCGCGTCCTCGCCCCGGGGGAACTACGCCCGGTGCCGGCTGCCCGCGCCGGAGTTCGGGGTCGAGCTGGAGGACGGGGGCCGGCTGCCCGGCGTGTACGTCTACGTGAACCGGCACGGCGTCCTGCACGACGGTTCCGGGACGCCGCGCAGCCATCCGGGGCAGCGCGCCCTGATCTCCGGACTCCTGGCGGGTTCGGCCGAGTTGAGGCGGCTGTTCGGTGCGACGCCGGAGGAGTTCTGCGCGCGGGCGCGGGCGGATGCGCGACTGTGCGAGCGGGGCACCCGGCTGCTGCGGGAGGAGAAGCTGGTGACGGTGTCCGGCCTTGAACACCTGCGCGCGCACCGGGACTTCGAGGCCGGAACACACTCACACGCAGCGGGGCGTCCGCGACGCTGAGTTAGGGTCGGGGGCAAGGCATCGCGTGCCGGTCACCGTCCCGGTGCGGCATGGAGGTGCCCGTGAGTTTGCCCTACGGAGGCATTCCACAGATGTCTGTCGAACTGAACCACACCATCGTGCAGGCCCGGGACAAGCAGGAGTCGGCGCGATTCCTCGCCCACGTCCTCGGCCTTGAGGTCGGCCCGCCGTTCGGCCCGTTCCTGCCGGTCGGGACCGCGAACGGGGTGACCCTGGACTTCATGACCGTGTCGGCGGAGTCGATCGCCACCCAGCACTACGCGTTCCTCGTGTCCGACGAGGACTTCGACGCCGCCTTCGCCCGGATCGAGGAGGCGAAGATCGAGTACTTCGACGATCCGCACCTGCGGCGCGCGGGCCGGATCAACCACTACTACGGCGGCCGGGGCCTGTACTTCCTGGACCCGGTGGGCCACACGATGGAGATCATCACGCGCCCGTACAGCACCACCGACGACCCCACCGGCAGCACCGCCGAGTAGCCCGGCGGGCCGTTCGACGCCGGCCGGTCCCCGGGCCGGCCGGCGCCTCCGGAGCCCAGCCCACTCACGCCGCCTTGCGCCGCCCCGCGAACCCCTCCAGCTCCTCCCGCGTCAGCCCGCTGCTCCCGGCCACCTCGGCCGCGTCCAGTGCCCCGCAGTCCAGGCCGCGCAGCAGGTATCCGCTGAGCGCCTTCGCGGTGGCGGGTTCGTCCATGACGTCCCCGGTGGTGCGGTTGGCGTAGCGGGACAGCCGGGCGGCGGCCTGGGCGAAGCCCTCGCGGTAGAAGGCGAAGACGGCGGCGTACCGGGTGGGCAGGTGCCCGGGGTGCATGTCCCAGCCCTGGTAGTAGGCGCGGGCGAGGGCGCGGCGCGTGAGCCCGTAGTGCAGGCGCCACGCGTCGTGGACCTTCTCGGTGGGGCCGACGGGCAGGACGTTGGTGGAGCCGTCGCAGACGCGGACGCCGGTGCCGGCGGCGGCGACCTGCATGACCGCCTTGGCGTGGTCGGCGACGGGGTGGTCGCTGGCCTGGTGGGCGGCGGAGACGCCGAGGGAGGCGCTGTAGTCGAAGGTGCCGTAGTGGAGGCCGGTGGCGCGGCCCTCGGCGGCGTCGATCATGCGGGCGACGGTGGCGGTGCCGTCGGCGCCGAGGACGGCCTGGCTGGTCTCGATCTGGATCTCGAAGCCGATCCGGCCGGCCTCCAGGCCGCGCGCCTTCTCGAACGCCTCCAGGAGGCGGACCATCGCGGTGACCTGCTCGGGGTAGGTCACCTTGGGCAGCGTGAGGGTGAGCCCGGCGGGCAGCGGGCCGGTCTCCAGGAGGCCGCTGAGGAAGATGTCGAGGGTGCGGATGCCCCGGTCGCGGACGGCGGCCTCCATGCACTTCATGCGGATGCCGGTGTACGGCGCGGCGGTGCCGTCCCGGTGCGCGGCGGCGATCAGGCGGGCGGCGTGCGCGGCGTGCCGGTCCTCCTCGGCGTCGGGGCGGGGGCCGTAGCCGTCCTCGAAGTCGACGCGGAGGTCTTCCACCGGTTCGCGTTCCAGTTTGGCGCGCACGCGGGCGTACACGGGTTCGGCGAGGTCGTCGGCGAGGCCGAGGACGGCGGCGAGGGAGGCGGCGTCCGGGGCGTGTTCGTCGAGGGCGGTGAGGGCGGCGTCGCCCCAGGCGCGGATCGTGCCGGCCGCGAAGGCGTCACCGGGGACGTAGACGGTGTGGACGGGCTGGCGGGTGCCGGGGTCGCCGGGGTAGCGGCGGGCGAGTTCCGCGTCGACCGGGGCGAGGCGGGCGCCGATCTCCTCGGCGACGGCGCTCTCCAGGCTCGTCACGACCGGTTCCTGCTGCCCTTGCCCCATCCCGCACCCTCCTGTTTTCCGCTTTACGGAATCAATGCTCCGGCGAAGGAAGCCAACAACGGATCTTTCCGCCGGTCAACACCCCGTCCACGGAGCGGTCCGCCGCCCCGTACCCCTTCATCGTCACGAACCCCTCCGCCGGTTCACTTCCCCGACCCCTTTCTTCCCCGGCCCCCTTCTCCCCCAGTCCCGTTCTTCACCGCGGCCCTCTTTCGCACATCGGTCCGCACCCTCATCCTGATCCCCGACGGGGAGGGGACGCACATGACGGGCACCAGGGATGTGACGCGGCGCGCGAGTCTGCGGGGCGTGGTGGCGGCGGCCGTCGCCGTCCCGCTGCTCGGCACCGTAGGGGCCTCGCAGGCGCGTTCCGACCGCGCGAAGCAGCCGGCGCCCCCGAGTCGGCCCGCCCCGCCGTTACGGGTCATGACCTTCAACCTCCGTTTCGCCAGCGACAAGGAGCCCAACAGCTGGGCCGCGCGCCGCCCGGTCACGCGCGAACTGCTCCTGCGGGCCGCCCCCTCCGTCGTGGGCACGCAGGAGGGCGTGCACGGGCAGATCCTGGACATCGCCGCCGACCTCGCCCCCCGGTACGCGTGGATCGGCACGGGCCTGGAGGGCCGGACGACGGACGAGTCGCTGGCCGTCTACTACGACACCGCCCGCCTCACGCCCGTCGCGCACGGCACGTACGCCCTCTCGGACACGCCGGAGGACCTCGCGTCGAACACCTGGGGCGCGGCGTTCGTCCGGATGGTCACCTGGGTGCGGTTCAGGGACCGGCTGGGCGCGGGCCGGGAGTTCTACGTGCTGAACACGCACCTGGACCACCGCAGCCAGTACGCACGCGTGCGTGCCGCCTCGCTCATCGCCGGCCGGATGGACGCGCTGGCCCTGCCCGCCCTGCTGCTCGGGGACTTCAACGCCGCGGCGCACGCCAACGAGGTGTACGACACGCTGCTGGGCGCGGGGCTCGTCGACACGTGGGACAGCGCGCCCGCGCGCGGGCCGTCGTTCGGGACGTTCCACGACTACCGGGGGCTGGTGGCGGACGGCCGCCGGATCGACTGGGTGCTGGCCACGCCGGGGATACGCGCGCGGCGGGCGTGGGTGGACACGTACACGCGCGGGACGCAGTTCCCGAGCGACCATCTGCCGGTGTGCGCGAGCGTGGACCTCGCGTAGCCCTCACGGACGTCCGGGAGCAGCCCCCGTACGCCAGAGGCCCCGCCGGGGGCGGGGCCTCTGTCAGCTGCCCGGAGATCAGCCCTTGCGGGTGTTGATCTCCTCGGTGAGCTGCGGGACGACGTCGAAGAGGTCGCCGACGACGCCGTAGTCGACCAGGTCGAAGATCGGGGCCTCGGGGTCCTTGTTGACCGCGACGATGGTCTTCGAGGTCTGCATGCCCGCGCGGTGCTGGATCGCGCCGGAGATGCCGTTGGCGATGTAGAGCTGCGGCGAGACGGACTTGCCGGTCTGGCCGACCTGGTTGGTGTGCGGGTACCAGCCGGCGTCGACGGCGGCGCGGGAGGCGCCGACGGCCGCGCCGAGGGAGTCGGCCAGGGCCTCGATGAGCGCGAAGTTCTCGGCGCCGTTGACGCCGCGGCCGCCGGAGACGACGATCGCGGCCTCGGTCAGCTCGGGGCGGCCGGTCGACTCGCGCGGGGTGCGGCCGGTGACCTTGGTGCCGGTCGCCTTGTCGGAGAAGGTGACGGCAAGGGCCTCGACGGCGCCCGCGGCCGGGGCCGCCTCGACGGCGGCGGAGTTGGGCTTGACGGTGATGACCGGGGTGCCCTTGATGACGCGCGACTTGGTGGTGAAGGACGCGGCGAACACGGACTGCGTGGCGACCGGGCCCTCGTCGCCGGCCTCCAGGTCGGTCGCGTCGGTGATCAGGCCGGACTCGATGCGCAGCGCCAGGCGGGCGGCGATCTCCTTGCCCTCGGCGGAGGAGGAGACCAGCACGGCGACCGGGGAGACGGCGTCGTAGGCGGCCTGGAGGGCGTCGACCTTCGGGACGACGAGGTAGTCGGCGTACTCGGACGCGTCGTGGGTCAGCACGCGCACCGCGCCGTGCTCGGCGAGGACGGCGGCCGTGTCGGCGGCGCCGTTGCCGAGGGCGACCGCGACGGGCTCGCCGATGCGGCGGGCCAGGGTCAGCAGCTCGAGGGTGGGCTTGCGGACGGCGCCGTCCGCGTGGTCGACGTGGACGAGGACTTCAGCCATGGGATTGCTCTCCTGCGAAACGAAGTTGAGGGGCGGTCAGCGACTGCTGAATGGGGGCTCAGATGAACTTCTGGCCCGCGAGGAACTCAGCGAGCTGCTTGCCGCCCTCGCCCTCGTCCTTGACGATCGTGCCGGCGGTGCGGGCCGGGCGCTCGGTCGCCTCGTCGACCTTGGTCCAGGCGCCGTCCAGGCCGACCTCCTCGGCCTCGATGTCGAGGTCGGACAGGTCCCAGGACTCGACCGGCTTCTTCTTGGCGGCCATGATGCCCTTGAAGGACGGGTAACGCGCCTCGCCCGACTGGTCGGTGACCGAGACGACGGCCGGGAGGGACGCCTCCAGCTGCTCGGAGGCGGCGTCGCCGTCGCGGCGGCCCTTGACGACGCCGTCCTCGACCTCGACCTGGGAGAGCAGCGTCACCTGCGGGACGCCCAGGCGCTCGGCGAGCAGGGCCGGGACGACGCCGCCCGTGCCGTCCGTGGAGGCCATGCCGGAGACGACCAGGTCGAAGCCGGCCTTCTCGATGGCCTTGGCGAGGACCAGGGAGGTGCCGATCGCGTCGGTGCCGTGCAGGTCGTCGTCCTCGACGTGGATGGCCTTGTCGGCGCCCATGGAGAGGGCCTTGCGCAGGGCGTCCTTGGCGTCCTCGGGGCCGACGGTGAGGACGGTGACCTCGACGTCGTCGTCGGAGTTCTCGGAGATCTGGAGGGCCTGTTCGACCGCGTACTCGTCGAGTTCGGAGAGCAGACCGTCCACGTCGTCCCGGTCGACGGTCAGGTCATCGGCGAAGTGCCGGTCGCCAGTGGCGTCGGGCACGTACTTCACAGTGACAACGATCCTCAAGCTCACGCCGGCTCTCCTACTGCATCGTCAGTTCTCAGCTGCCTACTTGCAGGCAGCATAGGCGCCTGAAGAGGCCGTTCCCGGATCGGGGGCGGCCCGCCTCCGTCCAGGATATTACTCACCAGTACAACCAGTTCATGCCCGCTAAGCAAGCGCTTTGAACTGTGACCTTCGCAACGCAGCGTAACCGGAACTCGACGATCCCGCAGAGGGCGAGCGGGACGCCTCAGTCACGCAGGGCGTTGAACCGTCCCTGGTGGTAGAGCAGCGGCCGTCCCGCGCGCGTGGGGTCGCCGAGGACGACCTCCGCGAGCACGATCCGGTGGTCCCCCGCGGGCACGCGCGTGTGCACGCGGCAGACGAGCCAGGCGAGGACGTCGTCCAGGACGGGCACCCCCTCGGGGCCCTCGCGCCAGGCGGTCGGGGCGCCGAAGCGGTCGGCGCCGCTGCGGGCGAAGGTGGCCGCCAGGTCGGCCTGGTGCTCGCCGAGTATGTGCACCCCGACGTGTTTCGCGCGCGCGATCGCGGGCCAGCTGGAGGCGCCCACGCCGATGCCGAACGACAGCAGTGCGGGTTCGGCGGAGACGGAGGTGAGGGAGGTGGCGGTGAAGCCGACGGGGCCGTGCTCCCCGGCGGCGGTGATCACCGCCACACCGGCGGCGTGCCGGCGGAAGACGGAGCGCAGGAGGTCGGGAGAGGCGAGCTGAGCGGCGGCGAGGTCGGGCGAGGCCGTCATCGGGTTGTCCTTCGGGAAGAAGTGACGAGCGGGTCCGTGGGTGCTCAGCGGCCCGGACAGCGCGCGCTCGCGGTGCTCCGGGCCAGGTCGACATGGACCCGCCCGTAGAGAAGGAGTTCCTCAGGCATGACGTCAGGCTGACGATAGGTGGCATGTCCAGTCAAGGGCGTTCCGGGATCTGGAAGCTGCCGTTCCGTCACACCGCCTCCCCCAGCGCGGCGATGACGTCCGCCTTGCGCGGCTGGCCGGCGGCGCGCCGCACGACGTGGCCCCCGGCGTCGAGGACCAGCACGGTCGGCGTCTTGAGGATGCCGAGTTCGCGCACGAGGTCCAGGTGCTGTTCGGCGTCGATCTCGATGTGGGCGACGCCGGGCACCATCGCGGCCACCTCGCCGAGCGTGCGCCTGGTCGCCCGGCAGGGGGCGCAGAAGGCGCTGGAGAACTGCACGAGCGTGGCCCGTTCGCCGAGTTCGCCGCCGAGCCGGCCGGCGTCCAGTCGTCTGCCGTCGTCGCGTCCGCGCACGCGTACCCTCCCGCCGTGCCGCTTGCGCAGCACTCCGTAGGCGCTCGCCGTCGCGAGCACCGCCACGCACACCATGAGTCCGGTCATCGCCTGCTCAAGCGTTCACGAGACCGCAAACATTCCCGCTTCCGAAGGCGATCTCCGATGCGGAATGCTGGATTCATGGACATCGACGCACGCGGGCCACGCTTCGGCGCGGCCGTCACGACCGTCGTTCTGGCGGCCGTCCTCATCACCGGCAGCGCCTGGCTGCTCGCCTGGCAGACGCTGGCGTTCGCGCTGGGCGCGGCGGGCGGGGTGGCCCGCTCGCCCTACGGATGGGTCTTCAAGGCCGCCGTACGGCCCCGTCTCGGCCCGCCGAGCGACTTCGAGGCTCCGGAGCCGCCGAGGTTCGCGCAGGCCGTCGGACTGCTGTTCGCGGGCGTCGGACTGGCCGGATTCGGGCTGGGCGTCGAGTGGCTGGGGCTCGCGGCGACGGGGCTCGCGCTGGCGGCGGCCTTCCTCAACGCGGCCTTCGGGTACTGCCTGGGCTGCGAGTTGTACCTGGTGGTCCGGCGCGTCACGGTCCGTGTGGAGTGAAGCGGGTGATCTGGCGCGTGCGCGAGGGCCCGCTCGAAGCAAAGATCGAAGTGAGGCGCGAAGTAAAGAAAGGATCAAAGCCCGAGGTGGATCAAGGTCCGGACGTGACGAGAATCTCCGACGCGGCCAGGAACCAGGACTGGCCCGCCGCACGTTCTTGGGGCACGATCTGCGACATGCCGTAAACCTACGGCTGCGTAACTTGCCCGCCGGGAGTTCCCCTTCCCAGGCCGAGTGAAGGAAGGGTCCGCCTCACCCATGGCAGAGCTTGTCTACCGTCCCGCAGTTGGTCTCGCGCAGACCCTGTTCAAGGTCTGGGACCTCAAGATCGACTGTCGGGGCTCGGAGAACATCCCGCGGTCGGGCGGGGCGGTGCTGGTGAGCAACCACATCAGCTACCTGGACTTCATCTTCGACGGCCTCGCCGCGCTCCCGCAGAAGCGCCTGGTGCGCTTCATGGCGAAGGAGTCCGTCTTCCGCCACCGGATCTCGGGCCCGCTGATGCGCAACATGAAGCACATCCCGGTCGACCGCACCCAGGGCGAGGCCGCCTACCAGCACGCGCTGGACTCCCTGCGCTCCGGTGAGGTCGTCGGGGTCTTCCCCGAGGCCACCATCTCCCAGTCCTTCACCCTGAAGAGCTTCAAGTCCGGCGCCGCGCGCCTCGCCCAGGAGGCGGGCGTCCCGCTCGTCCCGATGGCCGTCTGGGGCACGCAGCGCCTGTGGACGAAGGGCCACCCCCGCAACTTCAAGCGCAGCCACATCCCGATCACGATCCGCGTCGGCGAGGCCATCGAGGCGTCCAAGGACAAGTACGCGGGCGCCATCACCCGCCAGCTCCGCGAGCGCGTCCAGGAGCTCCTGGAGGCCGCCCAGCGCGCGTACCCGGTCCGGCCGAAGAACGCGAGCGACACGTGGTGGATGCCGGCCCACCTCGGCGGCACGGCGCCCACGCCCGAGGAGGTCCGCGCGGCCGAGGCCCGCTGAGTCCGTGCGGCGGGCCGGGCGGTAGGGTCCCGGCAGAAGTCGAGGGCCGCGCCGGGGCCTTGGCGCGCCCCGCCCGGCCGCACACCGCCGAACGCGCCACGGGGGCAGGGAAATGCGGCGCTGGGTCAAGGTGTCGGTGACGGCCGCGGTGGTGCTGAGCGTGGGCGGCTGGTTCGCCCAGCCGTACGTCAAGGACTGGTGGCTGGTGCGCGACGCCTGCGACGGAGGGCTACCCGCGGGCGCGGCGCGCGAACTGGCGCCGCACGACGCGCACTTCGCGGGTGAGGAGTCACGGACGCTGCGGGGGTTGGGCGAGTACCGGTGCGAGGTCACGGTCGAGGGTGACGACGAACCCACGCAGTTGGTGTCGCTGCGGGCGTACACCGGTCGCGACGCGGTGGAGGGCTCGCTGCTCACCTCGGTGAGATCGGGGTTCCAGAGGATGGCCGCCGTGCCGGAGGGCCTGCCGGGTTTCGTGAGCCGCTACAAGACGGCCGACTTCCTGGTGCCGTGCCCGGACCTGCCGAAGGACGCCGACGGCCGTTCGCCGAAGATGCTGGCCCACTTCACCTTCGGCGAGAAGACACTGACCGGCCGCCCGGCCGTCTACGAGGCGGCGGTGGCCCTCGTGAACTCCGCCTCCGACCGCCTCGGCTGCGGCGCGGCGCCACTGAAGGCGCCCACCGGCAAAGACGGCCTGCCCGACCCGGAGGACGAGCAGGACCCGGTCTGGCTCGACGAGGCCGGCGACACCGGCTGCGCGTGGGCACGCAAGGCCGGCCTGCCGTCCGCTCCGGCCGCCTGGCGCGTCGTCGACCGCATGAACGACGCGGCGCCGATCGGCCGTTGCGCCTTCCAGAACCGCGCCCCCGGCGACGACGAGCCGGGCGCGCCGCTGGCCTTCGAGTCCTGGTACGGCGACTGGACCGACCGCCTTCTCACCGAGGGGCTGAGCCATGCCCGTTGGCTCACGGCGACGGCCCGCTGCGACGGCGAGGCCGCGCACTTCGTCCTCAGCGCCGACGACGAGTTCCCGGGTCTCGGCACGGCGAAACAGCGCGCGCTGCTGAAGGCGTTCGCCGAGGACAAGGTGGAGCGGCGCGGCTGCACGGACCTCCGGATGGACGGCGCCGAAGCTCAGTCCGGGTAAACGAACGACTGCAGGTACTGCTTGTCGATCGACCGCCGCATCTCCACGACCCGTGCCTCGGGCGTCCCGCGCGTGGCGGCCCACTTCTCCAGCACCGCGTACAACTGGGCCCGGCCGTCCATCAGTTGCCCCTGCACCGGCCCCGACACGGGCCGTGCGGCGATGGTGCCCTGTGGAGTCCGGCTGGTCACCCGGCGGTCGGCCGCCAGGTAGGCGCCTCGGGTGTGCTTGCGCACGGCGCGGTCGAACTCCGCCACATCGGGGATCGTGCCGTTCCTCACCAGTTCGGTCCGCATCCCCATCAGGGCACCGAGGCGGTCGCCGAAGCGGCCCAGGTCGCGGTCGACCCAGGAGGTCGAGGACCGGTCGGAGCCACCGGGCGCGCGGTCGGGATCCGCGCCGTTGTCGGTCAGCCGCTCCAGGTAGTGCGCGAAGTAGGCGCGTTCGGCGTCGTAGAGGATCGCGAACACCCGGGGATCCCAGACGGTCCTGGCCCTCACCGCGCCGACGCGCAGGCTGCCGGTCAGGGAGGAGCCGGTGTAGCTGAAGTGGGCGTGGGCCTCACCGGGCGCGAGGAAGCTGCCGGGGCGGGGGTCGAATGCCTCGGCCTGTTCCGCCGTGACGGCTGGGCGCTCGTCGTCACGGTCGATGTCGAAGTACAGGCTCTGGTCCACCACGTACGCGCTGAGGAGTCCGGCCACGGCGGTGGTGAGCCCGGCGGGCAGCGGTTCGCCGGCCCGCCCGAGCACGCGGACGACCCCGTACGCGCTCCGCGCCTGCTCCAGACTGTGCGCCCGCCCTTCAACCCGCGTGCCCGCGTCCACAACCCGCCCCAGCACCGCACCCCCGTCCCCACAGGGCCGTTCGACGAACAGGGCGCGGACGGCGGGCAGCCGGGACAGGTCCTCGCCGGGGTCGAGCGCGCGGGTGGCCGCCGCCGGGTCGCCGGCGAGGGCGCGGGTGGACGCCGGGACGGCCTGGCAGGGCGGCGCGCCGTCGGAGTCCGCGAGGACCACGGGGACGGTGACGGCGACGGCGGCGAGGGCCGCGGTCACCGCCGAGACGGCCTTCCAGCGCTTGCGCAGCGGCGCCAGGCGCCCTTGTTCCACTCCCCCGTCGGCCATGCCGGGGAGACTAGCGGGCGCGTTCCCTCAGGTGTGCGGCGGGGGCGTCACAGGGCGGTCGGGAGGATCGTCCACAGGTGCGGTCGGTCGGTGGCATCCTGGAGCGCGCGCAGGACGGCCGGATGGGGCTCCGCGTAGAGGGTTGGAAAATCCAACTCACCCTCCTGGGCGTCGGGGATCCAGGCCAGCCGCTCCCCGGTGAGGGAGAACCGCGCGTCCACGCCGGGTTTGTTGCCGCGGGGGTCCTGGCGGTGCCAGGCGCCCTTGAAGCGGACGGCGACGAGGCCGTGGACGACGTGGCCGGGGCCGTCGTCGGAGCGCAGGAGCTGGTAGCAGAGGGCGGTGGGGATGTCCTCGGCGCGCAGGAGGGCCGTGAGGGCGTGGGCCTTGGCGTAGCAGATGCCGGTGCGCTGTTCCAGGACGTCGGAGGCGCGCCAGGTGACGCGGGGGTCCTGGGCGTCCTGGGAGTGGGGGATCTCGTCGCGGACGTACTCGAAGGCGGCCTGTGCATAGGCATACGAGTCGGGGACGTCGGCGGCGAGTCGTGCGGCGGTCTGCCGGACGAGCGGGTGACGGTGGTCGATGACCTCGTCGTCCGCGAGATATGCGGACAGGTCGGGGGTGTTCTGGATCAGCTCCATGCCCGCTGAGCATAGGAACGCGACCGCCCGAACGTCAATTCTTTTTCGGACGGTCGCATACTTATGCATGGCTGGCTACCGCGCCATCTCCTCCTTCAGCGCCGCCAGGAACGCGTCCACGTCGTCCTCGGTCGTGTCGAAGGAGCACATCCAGCGCACGACCCCGTCCGCCTCGTCCCAGAAGTAGAACCGGAACCTGTCCTGGAGGCGGACGCTCACGTCGTGCGGCAGGCGCGCGAAGACGCCGTTGGCCTGGACGGGGTACAGGATCTCGACGCCGTGCACCGCGCGGACGCCCTCGGCGAGGCGCTGGGCCATCTCGTTGGCGTGCCGGGCGTTGCGCAGCCACAGGTCCTTGGCGAGCAGCGCCTCCAGCTGCACGGAGACGAACCGCATCTTGGAGGCGAGCTGCATGGACAGCTTGCGCAGGTGCTTCATCTGCCGCACGGCGTCCTGGTCGATCACGACGACGGCCTCGCCGAACAGGGCGCCGTTCTTCGTGCCGCCCAGGGAGAGGATGTCGACGCCGACGGCGTTGGTGAAGGTCCGCATCGGGACGTCCAGGGAGGCCGCCGCGTTGGCTATCCGGGAGCCGTCGAGGTGGACGCGCATCCCGCGCGCGTGCGCGTGGTCGCAGATCGCGCGGATCTCGGCGGGCGTGTAGAGGGTGCCGAGTTCGGTGGACTGGGTGATCGAGACGACCTGCGGCATCGCGCGGTGCTCGTCCTCCCAGCCGTACGCCTGGCGGTCGATCAGCTCGGGCGTGAGCTTGCCGTCCGGGGTGGGGACGGTGAGCAGCTTCAGGCCGCCCATGCGCTCGGGCGCGCCGCCCTCGTCGACGTTGATGTGGGCGCTCTCCGCGCAGATCACCGCGCCCCAGCGGTCGGTGACGGCCTGGAGGGCGACGACGTTGGCGCCGGTTCCGTTGAAGACGGGGAACGCCTCGGCCGTGGGGCCGAAGTGGCTGCGGACGATTCCCTGGAAGTGCTCGGTGTAGTCGTCCTCGCCGTAGGCGACCTGGTGGCCGCCGTTGGCGAGCGCGAGGGCGGCCATCACCTCGGGGTGCGCGCCCGCGTAGTTGTCGCTGGCGAAGCCGCGGACCTCGGGGTCGTGCCGGCGGCGGGCGTCGGTCTTCGGCGGGTTCACGGCTGCTTGGTGAGCCACAGGCGCTGTCCGTTCACTTCTGCGGCGGGCCGGTTCCAGACACCGACGACGGCCTCGGCGAGTTCCTTGACGTCGGTGAAGCCCGCGAACTTGGCGTTGGGCCGCTCGGCGCGCATCGCGTCGTGCACGAGCGCCTTGACGACCAGGATCGCGGCGGCGGACGTCGGGCCGCCCTCGCCGCCGGCCTTGCGGAAGTAGTCGGCGAGGGCCAGCGTCCACGCCTCGGCGGCGGCCTTGCCCGCGGCGTAGGCGGCGTTGCCCGCGGTGGGGGCGCTCGCGCCGGCGGCGCTGATCAGGACGTACCGGCCCCGGTCGCTGCGCTGCAGCGCCTCGTGGAAGGCGAGGGAGGTGCGCTGCACGGTGCGGATCAGCAGCATCTCCAGGAAGTCCCAGTCGTCCAGGCTGGTCTTGGTGAAGGTCTCGCTGCCGCGCCAGCCGCCGACGAGGTGGACCAGGCCGTCGACGCGGCCGAACTCCTTCTCCGTGCGGTCGGCCCACGCGCGCGTGGCGTCCAGGTCCAGCAGGTCGACGGGTTCGCCGGTGACGGTCGCGCCGCCCGCCGCGTAGCGGGCCGCGTCGACGGCCGCCGCGAGCCGTTCCGGGTCGTTGTCGGCGCCGACGACGGTCGCCCCCGCCTCGGCCAGCCGGATCAGTGTCGCCCGCCCGGCGGGGCCGCCCGCTCCGGCGACCGCGATCACCGCTCCGCTCAGCGCGCCGTTGCCCATGTTCCTCGCCTCGCTCTTGTCGTCCGTCCAACGTCGGAACGTGACCGTATCGTCGTAACGGTCACGTTCCGTCGGTACTGTGTCGTCCTTGCCTTGCCCCGACCGCTCACGCGGCCGTGCGCTCCGCGCCGTCCGCGCGGATGCCACGGGTCGAGGCGATCACACTCTTCAGCTTCTTCGCCAGCGCCTCATAGAACATGCTGAGCGGAAACTCGTCCGGGAGCACGTCGTCGACGAGCTTGCGGGGCGGCTGGGAGAGGTCGAGGGCGTCGGGGCCCTTGGCCCACTTCGAGGCCGGGTGCGGGGAGAGGTAGCGGGCGACCAGGTCGTAGCCGGCGAACCAGTGGACGAGCTTCGGGCGGTCGATGCCGTCCTTGTAGAGCTTCTCGATCTCGGCGCACAGGTCGTTGGTGACCTTGGGGGCGCGGTCCCAGTCGATGTGCAGCTTGTTGTCGGTCCAGCGCACGACTTCGCCCCGGTGCAGGTGGGCGAAGAGGAGCTGCCCGCCGAGGCCGTCGTAGTTGCGGACGCGGTCGCCGGTGACCGGGAAGCGGAACATGCGGTCGAAGAGGACCGCGTACTGCACGTCGCGGGCCTGCGGGACACCGTCCGCTTCGAGCTTCACGGCCTCCTTGAAGGCGGTGAGGTCGCAGCGGAGTTCTTCGAGGCCGTACATCCAGAACGGCTGGCGCTGCTTGATCATGAACGGGTCGAAGGGCAGGTCGCCGTGGCTGTGGGTGCGGTCGTGCACCATGTCCCACAGGACGAACGCCTCCTCGCAGCGCTTCTGGTCGTGGACCATCGCGGCGATGTCCTCGGGCAGGTCGAGGCCGAGGACGGAGACGGCGGACTCGGTGACCCGGCGGAAGCGGGCGGCCTCGCGGTCGCAGAAGATCCCGCCCCAGGAGAATCGTTCCGGCGCCTCGCGGACGGCGATGGTCTCCGGGAAGAGGACAGCCGAGTTGGTGTCGTAGCCGGGGGTGAAGTCCTCGAAGGTGATGCCGCAGAACAGCGGGTTGTCGTACCGGGTGCGCTCCAGCTCGGCCAGCCAGTCGGGCCAGACCATGCGCAGGACGACGGCCTCCAGGTTGCGGTCCGGGTTGCCGTTCTGCGTGTACATCGGGAAGACGACGAGGTGCTGGAGGCCGTCACGGCGGTCGGCGGCCGGCTGGAAGGCGAGCAGCGAGTCCAGGAAGTCGGGGACCGGGAAGCCACCCTCGGACCAGGCGGTGAGGTCCGCGACGAGGGCGCGGTGGTAGGCGGCGTCGTGCGGCAGCAGCGGGCACAGCTCCTCGATCGCCGCGACCACCTCGCCGACGGCCCGCTCCGCCTCGGCGTGCGTCGGGGCGCCCTCGGCGTCGAAGTCGATCGAGCCGTTGGCGGCCTGCCAGGGGCGGATGCGCTCCACTGCGGCTTTCAGAACCGGCCACGCGGCCTGTTCGATCACCCGGACTCCGGAAGGAAGCCCCTCTCCCGCCGTCGCCCGCACAAGAATTTCCGTCATGTCCCATCCTCCACGGGAGAACCTCGCGTAAGGACACCGTAGGCATATGACGTTTCCGCTAGCAAGAAGGACCTCGGGAAATTATCCTGCCCACCCTCATGGTCACCGCATTTTTTCCTGCCGTACATGCCAAGCGCGCGGAGTTCGGCACAACGCCTTGATCGCCCCGGCATTCTTCCGGGGATCCCGGGGAAGGCGCGGGCAGGCCGTCGCAGGCCCTAGGCTGCGGAGCGCACTGGCGTCGACGGAGAGCGAGAGTGGCCTTGGAGTTTGTGACCATCGGGCATCGCGGGGTGATGGGAGTCGAGCCCGAGAACACGTTGCGGTCGTTCGCGGCGGCGCAGGAGGCGGGGCTGGACGCGATCGAGCTCGACCTGCACCTGACGTCGGACGGCACGCTGGTGGTGATGCACGACGCCGACGTGGACCGCACGACGGACGGCTGCGGGCCGGTCGCCGAGCACACGCTGGAGGAGCTGCGGACGCTGGACGCGGGGCGCGGGGAGCGGGTCCCGACGTTCGAGGAGGTCCTGGACGCGGTGTCGGTGCCGTTGCAGGCCGAGATCAAGGACACTCACGCCGCGCAGGCGCTCGCCGAGGTCATGCTGAAGCGCGACCTCGTCGAGCGCGTCGAGGTGTCCTCGTTCCACGAGCACGCGCTCGCCGAGATCAGCCGGCTCGTGCCGGGCGTGCGGACCGCGCTGATCGGCGGCCGCTACGGCGTCGACATCGCGGACCGCGCCGTCGACGTGGGAGCGCGCACACTGTGTCTCAACATCCGGCGTCTGACGCTGGAGACGGTCGAGCACGCCCGCAAGCACGACCTGCGCGTGATCGGCTGGGTGGTGAACACACAGGACCAGCTGCGCCTCGCGCGGGCCTTCGAGCTGACCGGGGTGACGACCGACTACCCGGAGATCAAACGCAGTTGAGGGACCGGCTGATCAGTTCGTTCAGGGTATTGATCAGCCGAGTTCCTTGACCAGCAGCTCGAATTCGAGGCCGGCCCGGCGCGGGATGCCGAAGCGCTCGTCCCCGTACGGGAACGGCGTCGTCCGGCCGGTACGGCGGTAGCCGCGGCGCTCGTACCAGGCGATCAGGTCGTCGCGCAGCGAGATCACGGTCATGTGCATCTCGGCGACGCCCCACGTCTCGCGGGCCTGCCGTTCGGCCTCCGCGATGATCCGCTTGCCCAGCCCCTCGCCCTGCAACGCCGGGCTGACGGCGAACATCCCGAAGTAGGCGTGGTCGCCGCGGTGTTCGAGCTGGCAGCAGGCGACGACGACACCGGCCCGCTCGACGGCGAGCAGCCGGCCGTCCGGTTTCGCGATGACCTCCCGTACGCCCTCGGGGTCCGTGCGCTGACCGTCCAGGAGGTCCGCCTCGGTGGTCCAGCCCACGCGGCTCGTGTCGCCCCGGTAGGCCGATTCGATCAGCGTCACCAGGGCCTCGACATCGGCGTCGGTGGCGTCGCGGTAGGTCAGCGCGGTCTCGGCGGTCTCCATGTGCGGTTCTTCCGTCCTCGGGGTGCGGTGGGGCACGGCCGGGCTCGTGGGCCTGGCGTGATCCATGAGGCCCGGACTTCGCAGAGCCTAACTCTCCCGTAGGCTCCGGCTGCATGGTGCATGTACTGAGCAGTCGCGTCCTCCTCCACCCCGCCGACCCCGACCGCGCCCGCCGGTTCTACGGCGAACAGCTCGGCCTCGGCGTCTACCGCGAGTTCGGCACCGGTCCCGAGCGGGGCACGGTGTACTTCCTCGGCGGCGGGTTCCTGGAGATCGCCGGGCGCACGGACGCGCCCCGGGACCCGGAGACCCGGCTGTGGCTCCAGGTTCCCGACCTGTCGGCGGCCCATGACGAGCTGGTCGCGCAAGGGGTGCCGATCGTGCGGGAGCCCGTGAAGGAGCCCTGGGGGCTCGTCGAGATGTGGATCGCCGATCCCGACGGGACGCCGATCGTGCTGGTGGAGGTCCCGGCCGACCATCCGATCCGCTACCGGCCCGGTATCTGAGCCCTCCCGGATGGCCGGGGCGCGGGCACGGGCTTAGCGTGCTGGAAGGGGTCCTTCGACGGTGAGGGCTCACGTCTCGGGTACGCGCGCGCCGGGGCGTACGTCTGCGGGGCTTACGTCTCGGGGCTTACGGAGGATCGTCATGAAGCTCGACGCGACCGTGCCCGGCGGGCCCTGCTGGACGGAGCTGGGCACCGGTGACCTGGAGGCGGCGAAACGGTTCTACGGCGGCCTGTTCGGCTGGCGGACCGAGACGGACCCCCGGCCCGAGGCGGGCGGCTACACGATGGCGTACCTCGGCGAGGACGCGGCGGCCGCGCTGACGCCGCTGTACCGGACGGGGCAGCCGGTCGCCTGGACCGTCTCGTTCGCCGTGTCGGACGCGGACGTCAGCGCGCGCCTCGCCGGCGAGGCGGGCGGGACGGTGCTGCTCGGGCCCATGGACGTGTTCGACGCGGGCCGCTTCGCCGTGGCCGCCGATCCGGGCGGCGCCGTCTTCCAGCTCTGGCAGGGCCGCGGCTTCCCCGGCGCCGGGGTCTTCAACTCCCCCGGCGCGCTCGGCTGGGCCGAACTCCTGACCCGCGACGCCGCGCGCGCCGAGTCCTTCTACACGGCCGTCTTCGGCTGGACCGTCCGCCCCTCCGCCCGCTACCCCCGACTCGGCGTCGGCGGCGAGGACTTCGGCGGCATGCTCACCATGGACGACCGCTTCCCGCCCGAGGTGCCCCCGCACTGGCTGCCGTACTTCGCGACCGACGACGTCGACAACGCCGCCTCCACCGCCGGGAGTTCGGGCGGTACGACGCTGATGGCGCCGATGACGATGCCCGACGGACCCCGGATCGCCGTGCTCCGGGACCCGCAGGGCGCGGTGTTCGGCGTCTACCGGGCCTGACGGTCCGTCACGCCAGGGGCGTCACCGTCACGTTGTCCAACACCGGGGCGAACGCGGACCGTTGCCCGTACGCGTTGTACGACGTCCCGTCGAAGTCGGGGAGTTCGTCGGCGGTGAAGGTGAGGGTGTTGACGCCCTGACGGAGTGTCACCGGGAGGGACAGGTCGTCGAAGTTGTTGAAGTGGAAGGTGGTCGGGAACAACACGCGCCAGGGCTCGCCCCCGTTGACCGACAGGTCGGCGTGCCGGCACAGCGGGTCGGGGTTGTAGTGGGTCGAGGGCGCCTGCTCGCCGTTGGAGTACCGCAGGGTGAGGGCGTGCCGTCCGGCCCGCTCGGCGGTGACCGTGAGGGTGAGCGCGTTCCCTGCTCCCCCGCCGACCCCGTCGACGGCCTTGCCCCCAGTGGCGTACGGGTAGACGCCGGTGACCTGGGCGGTGCCGGTGAGGACGCCCTCCTCGGCCGGGTACGTCGCCGTCGGCAGCAGCCCGCGCGAGGGTCCCAGCAGCAGGCGGTCCACGACGAGCCGGTCCGAGGTCGCCGTGACGGTGACGCGGCTGATGCCGCCGGCCAGGAACAGCGGCACGGCGCCGTCGCGCAGCTCCCCCACGTCCTCCCCGTCCACCGCGAGCCGGCCCTCGCCCGCGCCGATCCGCTCGACGGTCGCGCTGACCTCGCCCGCGTCCCGCGCGTGCACCCAGAAGGTGACGGCGGCGCCCCGGCCGAGGACGACGACTCCGGGGCCCGAGGCGCCGGGGCGTGTGAAGTCGGTGCGGGCACCCTCGCCGAGGGAAGCGAACTCGGCGTCGTACACGGCGACTTCACCGGCGTCCGTGCCGCGCGGGATCAGGTCGAGGCGGTCGATCACCGCGTCGCCCCTGGTGGTCCCGAGGTCGGGGTCGTGGGCGGCGAGGGTGAGGGTGTGGCGGCCGGCGGTGAGGGTGACGCGGGTGTCGGTGTGCCCCCACACGGCCCACTGGTATCCCACGGGCAGGAGCACTTCCCGGGGTTGACCGCCGTCCACCCTCAAGAACGCGTTGGTGGGCCCGAGTTCACGTACGAGGTCGGCCTTGTTGTACGCGTTGGCGTAGATCCGTACGTCGTACTCGCCATCCTGCGGGGCCTCGACGTCGAAGCTCAGCACCAGGTCGGAGCCGGTGCGCAGGCCGCCCACGTGATAGCCCCCGGAGGTGGCGAACTTCCCCACGTCAAACGGGGATCCCTCGGGCCCGTTCCTCGTCCAGCTCTCACCGGTGTGCGCCGCGTCCTCGGCCTCGTACGACCTCCGCCGGCCGGCCGACGCGGACGACAGGGCGGCCCCGTTGCCGCCGGGCGAGAGGGTGAGCCGGTAGGCGGACATCGCGTCGAGACGGGCCAACGGGAGGCTCACCCGGTCGTCCGTGACGGGGAGTTCGGCCTCCTCGATGAGCAACGGGCGTTCGCTCGCGCCGAGTTGGCCCGTCCAGGGGATCTCCTCCAGGCGGGCGTGGACGACGGTGCCGAAGACGGCGGGGTCGACGTGCGCGACGGCGACCTCGGCGGCGCCGTCCGCACCGCCGAACAGGACACGGGCCTGGCGGCGTTCGCGGTCGAGGACGGCGACGCCCTGGAGCGTGTACTGGATGTCGGGGTGGGGCGCGGTGACCTGGACGGTGTCGCCGGTCAGGGTGCCGTAGGCGTGCAGCAGCCACCACTGGCCGTTGGCCCGGTTCGCGCCCACCGCCGAGTCGTTGAGGTTGCCCGCGATGTTCCAGTACGCCATGTCGGCGTCGACCTTGGACTCCTCGATCGCCGCGATCCACTGGATCATCTGGCCGGGCACCGAGAGGTGGTAGTTGTGCGCGTACTCGTTGATGTTGACCGGGAGCGGGCCGATGCCCAACTCCCGTTCGAGGGCCCGGTACTTGGCGACGGCGCCGCGCACCTCGCCGGGCGAGGACAGCTCGTGCCAGGTAATCACGTCGGGCAGGACGTCCGCGTCCCGCGCGAACTCCAGGAAGCCCCGCACCTCGTCGTACAGGAGGCAGGTGTTGGGACCGGCGACGCGGGCGTCCGGGTCCAACTCCTTGATCAGCGCGTGGACTTCGCGCCAGGCGGCGAAGAAGGCCGCCGGGTCGGTACGCCAGGAGACGCCGTCGTGACTGAACTCGCCGTCGCCGAACATGTTGCCCTCGGGCTCGTTGAACGGCACATAGACGAGGTGGGAACGCAACGCGCCCATACCGAGGGCGAGTTCGACCTGGCGGCGGACGCGGGCCTTGAGGTCGGCGAGGCGTTCGGGGCCGGTCGCGCCGGGCCACTCGTAGGGGAAGCCGCGGTAGGTGTCCGGGATGTAGACGTAGATCTCCCTGCCGCCCGCCTCGACGAACGACGGCAGGATCTCCAGGGCGTCGGCGCCGGGGTGCTGGACGCCGTCCTGGGCCTTCGTCGACACCGTGCGCAGCCTGATGCCCTCGATGAGGCTGCGGCTGGGCACGCCGTCGCCGTACACGCCGTACAGCGTGCCGCTGGCGCCGCCGTGGAACGGGCCGGTGCCGGCGCCGAGGTCGACGAGGAGGGTGTCGGGGGCGGGTCCGTCGGGGGCGGGTTCGGGTGACACGGGGTGCCTCCAGGGCGGGGCGGTGCGGTGGACTGTCATGCATCACACCTCGGTGCGGCGAACCGTTTCGGCAAGCCGTCCGGAGTGTCGAACATCGGTCGGTTCCTCGAATCGGCCTGGTCGAACGTAAGGAGGGGCGACGGCTCGCGTCAACGGGTGGACGCACGGTTCGCTCCGGCGCGTTCTCGATCCCCTTCACGCCCCCTCGTGCACTTCTGCGCTCGCGTGCGCGCCGCCCGGCGTGGGCATCGCTCCCTTCGTACGGCTCCGTACGGCCCGCACGGCTCGTATGACTCGTACGGCTCGGGACCGGCATACACGGCACGGGGAGGTGCACGTGCACGGACCGGCTTCACTCGGCTGGCTGCTGGTGGCGTTGTGCGCGGCGACGGGGGCCTACTGCCTGCTGCGGATGCGCAGCGCGGACGAGGGGCAGCGGCGGGCCGCGGGCGGTGAGGCGGTGATGGGGTTCGGGATGGCCGCGATGGCGGTGCCGGCGGGGGTGTTCACGCCGCCGGGGTGGGCGTGGCCGGTGTATCTGACGGTGTTCGGGGCGGCGGCGGTGCACGCGCTGTGGGCGGCCCGGGGCAGCGCGCACCATCTGCATCACCTCGTGGGGGCGCTGGCGATGGTCTACATGGCCGCCGTGATGGCGCTCTCACCGTCGCACGTGCATGCGCACGGCAGTTCGGGCGTGCCGCTGCTCACGGGGGTGCTGTTGCTGTACTTCGCGGCGTACGTGCTGGCGTCGGGGGCGCGGCTCGTGCCGGTGACGTCGGGCGGGGCGAGCGGCGGAGGAAGCGGTACCGGGGGCGGGGGCAGCAGCGGTTCCGGTGACGGCGGCAGTGCCGGTCGTCCGGGGTGGGCCGACCGGCCGGAGCTGGCGCGGGCGTGCCGGTTGTCGATGGGCATCGGGATGCTGGCGATGCTGATCACGATGTGAGGCGCGCTCCTCGCGGCCGGCCCGGAACGTCCGGCCCCTCGCGCCCGACCCGAGACACCCGGCACCTCGTGCCCGACTCGAAGCGCCCGACCCCTCGTACTCGGCCCGGAACGCCCGGCGCCTCGTACCCGGCCCGGTGGAGCGCCCAGCGCCTCTTGCCCGACCCCCCTCGCCTCAATCGTGATCTACGCCACTTTGCCGTGCACGACCGCCCACGCCCCCGCGCCCCGCCTCATAGGCTGCTGCCCATGACGGTCCCCGCGGTCCTCCTCCTGCTCGGCTTCCTGACCGCCGTCGCGGCCCCTCGGCTGCTGGCCCGCGCGGACTGGCCGGAGCGAGAACCGGTGGTCGCGCTGTGGGTGTGGCAGTGCGTGGTCGCGGCGGTCCTGCTGTGCTGCGCGCTGTCGATGACACTGAGCGCGGCGGCGGCCTGGCAGGCGGTGCGCGGGCACGTGTTCGCCCCGGCGCCGCGCGCGGTGGTGGAGGCGTACGCCCTGACGACGGCCGGTCCCTGGGCCGCGGCGACGGCGGTGTCGCTGGCGTGCGCGGGGCTGTGGAGCGGGGCGATGCTGGTGCGGGAGATCGTCCGCGCGCGGCGCCGGCGCCGGGCCCGGCGTGCGGAACTGCGGCTGCGGGTACCGCTGTTGCCGGGTGAGCGGCCGGGCGGGGAGCGGCTGGTGGTGCTGGAGGGCGAGCGGGCCGACGCCTGGTTCATGCCCGGCGCGACACCCCAACTCGTCGTCACCACCGCCGCGTTGCGTCGCCTGAAGGGCCGTCAGCTGGAAGCCGTGCGCGCGCACGAGCAGGGGCACGCGCAGGCGCGGCACGACTGGCTGCTGCACGCCTCGGGCGCGCTCGCGAACGGGTTTCCGCAGGTCCCGGTGTTCGCGGCGTTCCGCGACGAGATGCACCGGCTGGTCGAACTGGCCGCCGACGACATGGCGTCCCGCCGCTTCGGCCGGCTCACCACGGCCCTCGCGCTGGTCGAACTCAACGAGGACAGAGGGGTGTTCGGCCCCAGAGGCGACGCCGACGGGCACCTCCCCCAGCGCGTCGACCGCCTCCTCACTCCCCCGAACCGCCTGCGCCCCTCCCACCGCCTGCGCCTGACGGCCGTCGCGACGCTGGTCCCCGTGGTGCCGGTACTCGTCACGCTGGTACCGGCGTTGCGCACACTGGGCTGACGAGCGCTGGGCTGACGAGCGCTGGGCTGACGAGCGCGCGTCCCCGTTCGCCTCCCCCGCCCCTCATCGGCGAGGATCGACCCATGCACCCCCCACCCCTCGCTTCCCCGCCCCGCCCCCCGGCCCACCCCGTCGTCACCCGCGCGGCGCTCGCCCTGGGCGTGTCCTTCGCCGTGCTGCTCACCCTGGTGTGGGCGGAGTGGCCGCCGGTCCTGGACGCCGACGGTGAGGTGTCACGCACCACACACCGCTGGGCCGTCGACTCCCCCGCCCTCTCGCAGGCGGCCCGGATCCTCACGGACTGGGTGTGGGACCCGCTGACGATGCGCCTGCTGCTGGGCGCGGTGGCCGTCGGGCTGGTGATCCGCCGGCAGGCGTGGGGCACGGTGGTGTGGCTGGGGGTGACGTCGACCGTCGGGACGCTGGTCCAGCAGGGCCTGAAGAGCGCGGTGGGCCGGGAGCGCCCGGTGTGGCCCGACCCCCTCGACTCGGCGCACTACGCGGCCTTCCCCTCGGGCCACGCCCTCACCGCGACGGTCGCGTTCGGTCTTCTGCTCTGGCTCCTGCACGTGCACGGCTGCTCCCGCGTCGTGTGGCGCACGGCGGTCACGGTCTCCGTCGTCTCCGTGACCGGCGTCGGCCTGACCCGGATCTGGCTGGGCGTCCACTGGCCCACGGACGTCCTCGGCGGCTGGCTGCTCGGCGCGCTGGTCGTCGTCGCGGCGATCGAGGCCCACCGCCGGCTGCTGCCCGACGGCGGACTGCGGCGCTGACCCTCACAAGCGAAACAGGCTAACGCGCGGATTCGGCGGCGCCGGTCGAGCCACCGCCGCCCTCAACTCACGCCCAGCTCAGGCGCCCTGCGCCGGACACACCCCCGGGTAGAGTCCAGCGCATGAGCGCCGTGCTGTTCGACTTCTCCGGAACCCTCTTCCGCATCGAATCCACCGACTCCTGGCTCCGCGCCGTCCTCAAGGACGCCGGACTCGCCCTGCCAGAGCCCGAGTTGACCGCGTACGCGCGCGCCCTGGAGGACGTGGGCGCGCTGCCGGGCGGCGCCGGGAACGTACGCGTGCCCGAGGAGCTGGCGGAGGTGTGGCGGGTGCGGGACGAGACCGCCGAGGCGCACCGCGCCGCGTACACCGGCCTGTCCCGGCTGGTCCCGCTGCCCGATCCCGCGCTGCACGACGCCCTGTACGAGCGGCACATGGCGCCGGACGCCTGGGCGCCGTACCCGGACGCGGTCGAGGTGCTGACCGCGCTACGCGAGCGGGACGTCCGGGTGGGGGTGGTGAGCAACATCGGGTGGGATCTGCGTCCGGTGTTCCGCGCGCACGGGCTGGACCGGCTGGTCGACGCGTACATCCTGTCGTTCGAACACGGCGTCCAGAAGCCCGAGTCGAAGCTGTTCGCGATCGCCTGCGGGGCGCTCGGGGTGGAGCCGCGCGAGGCGCTGATGGTCGGGGACGACCGGCGCGCGGACGGCGGCGCGGCGGCGCTGGGCTGCCGGGTGCACTTCGTCGACCACCTGCCGGTGTCCGAACGCCCGGACGGGCTGCGGCCGTTGCTCAACTTCGTGGGCTGAGACCCGCGCCCCCGGCGGCGAACACAGCCGGGCGGTACCGATTCAGGCGATCCCCCGCATCGCCCGAACCAGGACCGCCCGGCCGGTCGTACCGCGTCGACTATAGTTGGCTGCCGACCAGTCAACGCAGGAGTTACAGGATGTCCCCGCGCAGCGCATCGGTCAATGAGGAATTGCGGCGGCGTTCGCGTGAGCGGCTGCTGCGGGCGGCGCTGGAACTGGTCGGGGAGCGCGGGTACGAGGCGACGACGCTCGGGGACATCGCGGACCGGGCCGGGTCTGCGCGCGGGCTGGTGTCGTACTACTTCCCGGGCAAGCGTCAGCTCGTGCAGTCGGCCGTGCACCGGCTCATGCACCGGACGTTGCAGGAGGCGCTGGAGTACGAGCCGCGCGCCGAGGAGGGCCCGGAGCGGATGGCGCGGGCCATCGACGCGGTGCTCTGGCTGGCCCGGGACCGTACCGTGCTGATGCGCCAGCACATGGCCGGGCTGCTGGACGTGGACGGGTTCGTGCAGTGTCCCGAGCAGCGGCGGCTGGCGGAGCTGCTGCGGGACACGGTCGTCCGGCACGGTTCGCACGACGTCGACGCCGACTACCCGATGCTGCGGGCGCAGCTCATGGGCGCCGTCTACGGGATGGTCCTGCCGAACGTGCCGCTGTCCCTGGAGACGCTGCGGGCCGAGCTGTTCACCCGCTACGGGCTCGACTGGGGGCTGGGGTTCCCGCCGGACGCCGAGGCGCCCGGCGGGCTGCGTGACCTGGACCTGTCACGCTTCTTCGAGACGGCTCACCAAGAGACGGATCACCAGGGTCCGGCTCACCAGCCGAAATAGTCCGGCTGCGTCTGGACGTTCAGCTCGCTCAGCCGCACCCACTTCGCCGGATCCGTGCGCCGGTCGTCGATCTTCAGGACGTCGAAGCCGTTGCTGATGTCGTTCGAGTAGATGTAGCCGTTGTAGTAGTACGCCGACCACGAGCCACCGCTGGTGAGGTCGGTCGCGCTGTCCGGGCCGCGCTCGAAGAACGCGATCTCCCGGGGCCGGCTGGAGTCGGTGAACTCCCAGACGGAGACGCCACCCTGGTACCACGCCTGGACCATGAGGTCGCGGCCCTTGACCGGGATCAGCGAGCCGTTGTGGGCGACGCAGTTCTCGGTGCTCGCCTGATGGCGGGGGATCTTGAAGTAGCTGCGGAAGACGAGCTTGCGGTGGTCGCCCTTGCCGACGATGTCGTAGATGCCGTCGGCGCCGCGGTTCGGTCCGATCTCCGCGTTGCAGGTGGCCGCGCCGCCGCCGCCCAACTCGTCCGTGAAGACGACCTTGTCGGCCTTCTGGTTGAACGTCGCCGAGTGCCAGAACGCGAAGTTCACGTTGTCCTGGACCTGGTCGATGATCTTCGGGTGCTCCGGGTCCTTGATGGACATCAGGATGCCGTCGCCCATGCACGCGCCGGCCGCGAGGTCCAGCTCGGGCAGGACGGTGATGTCGTGGCAGCCGGTGGTCTTGGAGACGCCCGGGTTGGTCGGGCCGCCCGGGTTGCCGCCGCCGTCGGGGCCCTCACCGGGGAACAGCACCGGGAAGCCGACGACGGCCGCCTTCTCGGGCGCGTGGCGCGGCACCTTGATGATCGAGATGCCGTCGTGCGGGGGCTGGCAGTCGGGGTAGTTGGCGTTCGGGGAGTACGAGGAGACGTACAGGTAGACGTTCCTGCGCTCCGGCACCAGCGTGTGCGTGTGCGAGCCGCAGGCGGTCTCCACGGCGGCCACGTACTTCGGGTTGCGCTTGTCGCTGATGTCGAAGATCTTCATGCCCTCCCAGGACGACTTCTCGCTCGCCGGCTGGGTGGTGCTGTTGCAACTGCTGTCGCTGCGCGAGGAGTCGGTGGACAGGAACAGCAGGTTCCCGTCGACGGTGACGTCGTTCTGCGAGCCGGGGCAGAGCACCTGGACGACGGTCTTCGGGGCCCTCGGGTTGCTGATGTCGTAGATGCGGAAGCCGTCGTAGTTGCCGGCGAACGCGTACCTGCCCTGGAACGCCAGGTCGGAGTTCTTGTCGCGCAGGACGTCCTTGGGGACGTTCGCCAGGTGCTTGATGTTGGCCGAGTGCACGACCTCGCCCACGCCGGGTATCTCCCCGGCGGCGATGGCCTCGGCGACGTCGGCCCGGTCGCTCCGCGAGAGTTGGCGTTCCACGGCGGGCGTGTCCCCGGGGTCGGGGATGGCCAGCGCCGGGGTCGCGGTGAGCAGCGCGGCGAGCAGTCCCGTCACGCCGGCCACGACTCCGAGACGTCTGCGCCGCGTTCGGGGGTCCTTCAACAGGGTCACTGTGTCCTCCCTCGTCGCCGTTCCTCGCGGAACGGGTCACGGTCTCCCGAAGTATCGTCTTAGTCATGGTCATATCAACAGACGGCAACAAGCTCGTCACATAACTTTTCGATCGACAGGGCACAGATCCGTGCTAGGACGGTCACAGCAGTGCCGAACTCATACGCAACAGGAGGTCGTTGTGCGCTCTCGCCGCACCTGGGTGGTCACCGCCGCGCTGTTCGCGCTCGCCCTGACCGGCTGCGACTCGGGGGCGGACGACGCCTCGAAGGGCGCGTCGAAGAGTGCGGGCAGCGGCGGGCCGACGGTAGTGGTGCCGGGGAAGCCGGGCGAGGAGAACCGCACGATGTCCGCCGAGGAGGCGGCCGGGCACCGGGCGCAGGACGACTCGCCGAACTCGGCGGACGTCGAGTACGCGCAGATGATGATCGTCCACCACGAGCAGGCGCTGAAGATGACCGAACTCGTCCCGCAGCGCGCGCAGTCGACGGCCGTGAAGGGGCTCGCCGACCGGATATCGGCCGCGCAGGCACCCGAGATCGAGGTCATGCGGGACTGGCTGAAGGTGAACAAGAAGCCCGTGGAGGCGCGGGGTCACGCGGCGCACGGCGCGATGCCGGGGATGGCGACGGACGCCCAACTCGCCGAACTGCGCGGGGCGAAGGGCAAGGCGTTCGACACACTCTTCCTCACCCTGATGATCACCCACCACGAGGGGGCGATCACCATGGCGACGGACGTCAAGTCGCAGGGGAACAACATCCAGGTCGAGGAGATGGCGGACGACGTGGTCGCCCAGCAGACCAGCGAGATCTCCAGGATGCGCGCGATGCTGCGGTGAACGCCGTCAACAGCCGTGCACAGCACGCGACTTGACGACCCCTCAATCCCCTTGCTCAGCCCCGGGAGTGACGCGCCGTCAGCAAACCGGCGTCCCTCGCCTGCGCGATGAGCATCAGCGACCGGCGCCTGCTGTGCCCGGTCGCCGCCATCACCGCGAGGACCGGGTCGCCGCCCGCCTCCTGCGCGGCCCGGTACTCCTGGGCGACGAGCCGGGCCCCCTCGGTCCCGCCCGGCCACGACGGACGGGATCGGCGCGAGCCCTCCTCGCCCTGACGCCCGCCGCACACCTCGAACAGCGGCCCCTCGATCCAGTCGGCGAGCACCGTGAGGTCGATCAGGGACAGCGGGGGTTCGGCCTTGACGTCCTCGATGCAGACGCCACCGGCCCCGACGACCGCCAGGACCTCGACGCGGGCGCGGTCGGGGAAGGCCAGGCGGACGGTGTACCAGGCGGTCGCGGCGCCGCTCTCCCGCACTTCCCACGCGGGCCGCACCGCGACCTCGGCGTCCTCGGCGCGACGATCGGAAAGATTAAGAAACGATGTTTCTAGCACACACGCAACGTAACCGCATCATCACATTCCATACGAACTGACACGCACACCGGTACCGCCCCGCACCCTGACAGCGCAGCCCGCCCGGTGTCATCCTGGAACCCCTCCGAGTGAGGAGTCCGCCGTGCCGCGTGTCGCCGTCGTCGGGTCAGGACCGAGCGGGGTCTACACCGCCCAGTGCCTGGTGGAACGCGATCCGGACGTGCTCGTGGACGTCCTGGACCGGCTGCCGTGCCCCTACGGACTCGTCCGCTACGGCGTCGCCCCGGACCACGAGAAGATCAAGTCCCTCCAGAACAACCTGCGGACGGTCCTGGAGCACGACCGGGTCCGCTTCCTCGGCGGCGTCGAGGTCGGCCCGTCCTGTGTGACGGTCGTACGACTGCGCCAGTTGTACGACGCCGTCGTGTACTGCGTCGGCGCGGCCGGTGACCGCAGGCTCGGGATCGACGGCGAGCGGCTGCCGGGCAGCTGGTCGGCGACGGAGTTCGTGTCCTGGTACAGCGCACACCCCGACGCCGGCGCGGACGGCTTCCTGACCGGCGTCCGCTCGGCCGTCGTGATCGGCGTCGGCAACGTCGCGGTGGACGTGGCGCGGATCCTGGCCCGCGCCGAGGCCGAGCTGAGCCCCACCGACATCCCGCAGGCGGCGCTGCTCGCGCTGGCGGCGAGCGGGGTGCGCGAGGTGCACATGGTGGGCCGGCGGGGTCCCTCGCAGGCCCGGTTCACGACGAAGGAGCTGCGCGAGCTGGGCGGTCTGCCGGGCGTCGATGTCACCACGGACGCACGGGAGTTGGCGCTCGATCCGGGGTACGCCGACCCGTCGGGGCTCCCTGCGGCGCAGCGGCGCAACGTGGAGGTGCTGCGGGGCTGGGCGCGTCCAGAGACCGACAGCGCGGGCCGCCGTATCCACGTGCGTTTCTTCCTCCGGCCCGTCGCGCTGCTGCCCGGCGAGCGGGGGCGGGTGGGTGCCGTCCGGTTCGAGCGAACCGTGCCCGACGGCGTCGGCGGCGTCGTGGGGACGGGTGAATTCGAGGAGATCCGGGCGGAGTTGGTGCTGCGGTCGGTCGGTTATCGCGGGGTGCCGCTGGAGGGGCTGCCGTTCGACGCGGCGCTCGGCACGGTGCCGCACACGGCCGGGCGGGTGCTGCGGAACGGTGTGGTGGCGCCCGGCGAGTACGTGGCCGGGTGGATCAAGCGCGGGCCGACGGGCGTCATCGGGACGAACCGGCCGTGCGCGAAGGAGACGGCGGCCTCACTGCTGGCTGACCTGACCGACCGTCAACTCACGGATCCTCTGCCACTGTTGCGGTCGTCCGGGGTGGAGCCGGTCGGCTGGGAGGGGTGGCGGGCGATCGAGCGGGCCGAGGCGGTGTGGGGCGCGTCGCTCGGGCGGGGTGTGGTGAAGCTGCCGGACTGGGCGGCGCTGCGGGCGGCGGTCGGTCCGGGCGCCTGAGGAGCAAGGCGGCGACCGTCCGGCGGGATCGAGAGGGATACAGAGCGGCAACACCCCGGAAATCAACAATCTGTTCAACCGTTTTACGGTCACGTGCTGTCGTTTCCCGTCCCCTTCCGCTCAGGAGCGCACATGACCGTCCATCCCGTCGACGAGGTGCCGCCGATACGCCACCTCGCCGCCTTCGGCCTCCAGCACGTGCTCGCGATGTACGCGGGCGCGGTGGCCGTCCCGCTGATCGTGGGCGGGGCGATGAAGCTGTCGGCGGCCGACCTGGCGTACCTGATCACGGCGGATCTGCTGGTGTGCGGGATCGCCACGCTGATCCAGTGCGTGGGGTTCTGGCGGTTCGGGGTGCGGCTGCCGATCATGCAGGGCTGCACGTTCGCGGCGGTGTCGCCGATGGTGCTGATCGGCACGACGGGCGGTGGACTCCCCGCGATCTACGGGTCGGTGATCGTGGCGGGGCTCGCGATCGTGCTGCTGGCACCGGTGTTCGGGAAGCTGCTGCGGTTCTTCCCGCCGCTGGTGACCGGGACGGTGATCCTGGTGATCGGTCTGTCGCTGCTGCCGGTCGCCGGCAACTGGGCTGCGGGCGGGGTCGGTTCGGCGGACTTCGGGGCGCCGAAGAACGTCGGGCTCGCCGCGTTCGTCCTCGCCGTCGTCCTGGCCGTGCAGCGGTTCGGGCCGCCGTTCCTGTCGCGGGTCGCGGTGCTCGCGGGGATTCTCGTGGGGCTCGCGGTGGCGATCCCTCTCGGGTTCACGGACTTCGGCGGGGTCGGGGACGCGGACTGGGTGGGGGTCAGCACGCCGTTCCACTTCGGGGCGCCGGTGTTCGAGGCGTCGGCGATCATCTCGATGCTGGTCGTCGCGCTGGTGACGATGACCGAGACGACGGGTGACCTGATCGCGGTCGGCGAGCTCACCGGCCGCGAGGTGAAGGAGGGCCCGCTCGCGGACGGGCTGCGCGCGGACGGGCTGTCGACCGTGCTGGGCGGGGTGTTCAACACGTTCCCGTACACGGCGTACGCGCAGAACGTGGGGCTCGTCGGGATGACGCGGGTGAAGAGCCGGTGGGTCGTCGCGGCGGCGGGCGGCATCCTCGTCGTCCTCGGGCTGCTGCCGAAGCTCGGCGCGGTGGTCGCGGCCGTGCCGGCGCCCGTGCTGGGCGGGGCGGGGCTCGCGATGTTCGGGACGGTCGCGGCGAGCGGCCTGCGCACGCTCGCCGGGGTCGACTTCCGGGACAACCACAATCTGACGGTCGTCGCCGTGTCGGTCGCGGTCGGGCTGCTGCCGGTCGGGGTGCCGACCGTGTACGAGAAGTTCCCCGACTGGTTCCAGACGGTGATGAACAGCGGGATCAGCGCGGGCTGCCTCACCGCGATCGTCCTCAATCTGCTCTTCAACCACCTTCCGGCCGGGGCGGGTTCACCGGTGGCCGCGCGAACGGACGGCTGACGCGCCGTGGTCGGGGTGCCGTCCGGCACCCCGACCACTTGATGACCCGTCAGTTCTACGCGCAGGCCGTGCCGTTGAGGGAGAAGGCGCTCGGCGCGGCCGCGTTGCCGGTGTGGCTCGCCTGGTAGCCGACGGTCACGGACGCGCCGGGTGCGAGGGCCGCGTTGTAGGCCGCGTTCGTGGCCGTCACCGCGCCGGACGCGGGCGCGTAGGTGGCGCCCCAGCCGTTGGTGATGGTCTGGCCGGCGGGGAGGGTGAAGGTGAGGCGCCAGCCGCTGAGCGCGGCGGTGCCGGTGTTGGTGAGGGTGACGGAGTTGGTCAGGCCGGTGTTCCAGGCGCTGACGCTGGACGTCACCTTGCAGGGGCCCGTGGGGTTGGGGTTGCCGGGGCCGGGGTCGGGGGTGAGGCCGAAGAAGGTGAGGACGCGGGCGCCCATGCCGCTCGCGTACACGTTGTGCCCGGTCTGGATGCTGATCGCCTCGACGGGGGCCTGGTCACCCGTGCCGCCGTAGCGCGTGCGCGTCCAGCCGTTGGGTGAGTCGGTGGCGGACGGCGTCTGCGTCAGGCCGTGGACGTCGGTCCACTGCTTGATCTCCTCGCCGAAGTTGGGGTAGCGCAGGACGTCGTCCTGGGTGCCGTGCCAGACCTGCATGCGCGGCCGGGGGCCGGTGTAGCCGGGGTAGGCGCCCCGGACGAGGTCGCCCCACGCCTGCGGGGTGCGGATGATCGTGCCGTTCGCGCAGTCGCTGTTCCACTCGGAGCCGTTCGTGGTGGCGAAGCAGGCGAAGGGCACGCCCGCGAAGGCGGCGCCGGCGGCGAAGACGTCGGGGTAGTCGCCGAGCAGGACGTTCGTCATCATCGCGCCGGACGACATGCCGGTGACGAAGATCTTGCCGGTGTCCGCCGCGTAGTTGGTGACGGCCCAGTCGACCATCGACTTGATGCCGACCGGGTCGCTGCCGCCGCCGCGCTTGAGGGCCTGCGGGGAGGCGACGTCCCAGCACTTGCTGGCGCGGGTCACCGACGGGTACACGACGACGAAGCCGTACCGGTCGGCGAGGGACTTGTACTCGCTGCCGTTGTACATGTCGGTCGCGGAGCCGCCACACCAGTGGACGGCGACGAGGACGGCCGGGCGGGCACTGACGTTGGCCGGCGCGTACGCCCACATGCGCAGGTTGCTGGGGTTGGCGCCGAAGCCGGTGACCTCGGTGAAGGTCGCGGGCGGCACGGGGGCGGCGGAGGCCGGCGGCGGGGCGAGGAACAGCGCCGCGAGCAGCACGGCGAGCGCGGTGAGCGCCGAACGCAGCGCCGTGCGCGGGGGGTTGGGGGTGGACACGGGTCGGTCCCTTCTGTCACGGCTCACGGCTCGGGGACGCGTGCGGGGAGCCTGGGGGCACCCGGTCCGCATGGTGACATGGGCACGGCATCCCATGGAAGCGCTCCCACACCTCTTTCCGGAGTTTCACAGGTGGCTGGATCCGTTCTGCGCGAACCGTTGACCAGAAAGCGCTTACCCCCTACGTTCCGTTCAGCGATGTGATCGAGCCGCTCCCCAGTTGCCCATAAAGGTCGCCTCGCGCATGCACCAGCGTTCAACATCACGTTTTCTGTTCACGGATATGTGCTACATGTCCTCGTGAAGGGACGCCCCCACATGCGTACACATCCCCTCGCCCGCAGAGCCGCGCCGGCCTCGCCGGTCGGGTTCGGCGCCGGGACGACCGGTGGCGGCGGCGCCTCGGCGGTGACCGTCTCGACCTTGGCCGCGTTCACGTCGGCGGTGACGGACGCCGGTTCGAAGGTCGTGCGGGTCAACGGCCTGATCACGCTGGACGGTCAGGTCGACGTCGGGTCCAACACGACGGTCCTGGGCGTCGGTTCGTCGTCCGGGTTCAAGGGTGGCGGGCTGCGGCTGAAGAACGTCACGAACGTCGTGATCCGCAACCTCGACATCAGCAAGCCGCCGGCGCCCGCCGACGGCGTCGAGGTGCAGCGCTCGACGAAGGTGTGGATCGACCACAACTCCTTCTCCGCCGACCGCAGTCACGACCAGGACCACTTCAAGGGGTCGCTCGTCGGGCACAGCGACAAGAACTCCGCCGAGGACACCGGGCACTTGAGGGTGACGTACCACCACAACCTGTTCAGCGACGTGTACTCGCGCATCCCCAGCCTGCGGTTCGGGACCGGGCACTTCTACGACAACCACGTGACCGGCGCGGAGACCGCCGTGCACTCGCGGATGGGCGCGCAGATGCTCGTCGAGAACAACGTCTTCCGGAACACGAAGGTCGCGGTGACGACGAGTCGGAGCAGTGACGTCGACGGGTTCGCGAACCTGCGCGGGAGCGATCTCGGGGGAGCCGCCACCGAGATCTCGCGGACCGGGTCGTTCACGTCGCCGCCGTACGGGTACACGGCCGAGCCGGCGTCGACGGTCGTCGCGTCGGTGGCGGCGGGGGCGGGGGCCGGGAAGCTCTGAGTTTCCCTCAGCCCCGGCATCTCTCCAACAGGCGTTTCTCCAGCGGGTGTTCCTCCCGCAGGTGTTTCACTCCCCAACTGAAAGAAGGCGTACGGGACATGACTTCTTTAGCGCGCGCGGCCGGCGGTGGGCTCGCCGCACTCTCGCTCTCGATTGGCATGATCATGACTAGCGGGGCGGCGTCTCCCGCGCAGGCGGCGACCTGGCCGTCCGCCAACGGGAGCCAGGGCGTCTCCTCGACCATCCCGGTCTCCGGCACCAAGGACTACGGGATGAAGCGGCTCTACGGCACCGGGGCGCTCGGCACCGACAACCAGGGCGAGGACCAGGGGCCGATCCTCGAACTCGCCGCCGGGGCCGTCCTCAAGAACGTCATCCTCGGCGCGCCCGCCGCCGACGGGATCCACTGCAAGGGCAGTTGCACGCTCCAGAACGTCTGGTGGGAGGACGTCGGCGAGGACGCCGCGACCTTCCGGGGCTCGTCCTCCTCGAACGTCTACACCGTCTCAGGCGGGGGCGCCCGCGCCGCCAGCGACAAGGTGTTCCAGTTCAACGGCGCCGGGACGCTCAACGTGTCCAACTTCGCCGTCCAGAACTTCGGGACGTTCGTGCGGTCCTGCGGGAACTGCTCCACGCAGTACAAGCGGACCATCAACCTCAACACGATCGAGGCGACGTACTCCGGCGGGAAGCTCGTCGGCATCAACACCAACTACGGCGACAGCGCGACCCTGCGGCGCGTCACCATCGTCGGCGACAGCGGGCGCAAGATCGTGCCCTGCCAGAAGTACATCGGCAACAACTCCGGCAAGGAGCCGTCCACCAACGGGTCCGGGCCCGACGGGACGTACTGCAAGTACGCGACGTCGGACGTCACCTACCGGTAGCTCCCCCCACGGGGCCCCGGCCGCACGCAGCGCACCCGCACGGTGTTGCGCGCGGCCGGGTGTTGGGGGTTGGGGGTTGGGGGTTGGGGGGAGCCGGGCCGGTCGGGAATCGGACGTCGGTGCCGGGCGGGCCGTCACCCTCGCCCTCCCGGCGCGGGCCGTCGCAACTCACCTTCCCCGCGCGGGCTCTCACTCTCGCCTTCCCTGCGCGGGCCGGCGCCCTCGCCCTGCCTGCGCGGGCCGGCGCCCTCGCTCTCGCCCTCCCCGCGCGGACCGCCGCCCTCGCCCTGCCTGCGCGGGCCGTCGCCCTCGCTCTCATCCTCCCCGCGCAGGCCGTCGCAACTCGCTGGCGCGCAGCCCTGTTCGACCCGCCGCCCTCACCGGCCGCCGCCCTCCCGGGCTTTGTCACCGCCCCGACGGGCACCCCGCCCACCCCTCAACCCCGGCGGGCCCCCCGCCCACCCCCTCGGCTCCGGCGAGCATCCCGTCCCCCTCGGCCCAACCACGGATCTCACCCCGTCCGCCCCTCGCCCCCGGCGGCACCCCATCCACCTCCTCGGCCCCGGCGCGGATCTCAGCCCGGCCGCCCCTCGCCCCCAGCGGGCACCCCGCCCGCCCCCGGCAGGCATCCCGTCCCCCTCGGCCCAACCACGGATCTCAGCCCATCCACCCCCTCGCCTCCGGCGGGCATCCCGCCCACCCCTCGGCCCCGGCGCGGATCTCACCCCGTCCACCCCCTCGCCCCCCCGGCGCGGACCTCAGCCCGGCCGGTCCCCGGCCCCCTCGCGCGGTCGGCTCGTGAACTCCTCGCGGTAGGCGGCGTAGGCCGTGCGCAGGGAGTCGGCGGGCCAGGTGGGGGGCAGGAGGGCGGTGGGGAGGGCGGGGTCGGTGCGGAGGTGGCGGACGATGGCGGTGTAGGTGGTGAAGCGGGCGGCGGGGGTGGTGGCGTGGGTGGCGTGGTGGAGGAGGGTTTCGGCGGTGGCCTGCCATGTCGTCAACGGCCAGAGGGTGGCCGCGAGTTCCAGGGGCGGGGTGGCCGGCCGGGAGGTGAAGCGGGTGACGTCGTGGAGGTGGGGCGGCCACGGGCGGCACAGGTTCGCCGGGCGGAGCCAGACGCCCTCGCGGAGTTCCGCGAGCCGCAGGGACGTCAACTCGGCTCGGAGGTCGGCGCGTTGGGCAGCGGGGCGGCCCGTCGTGGTGATGACGGCCATCTCCCAGTCGCCGGTCCAGGGGCGGGTCTCGGGGTGCAGCGCGGCGTCCTGGCGCCGGCGGCGTTCCAGGAGGCGGTCGCTGAGGCCGTAGACGGCGCCGGTGCGGCGGAGGTCGCCGGCGGTGGTCATCCGGCTGAGGGCGGCCCGCAGGGTGGACCCGCCGATGCCGAACGGCTCGACGAGGCGGACGAGTTCGCGCACCGGCAGCTCCGGCGGTTGCGCCCCGAGCAGCAGGCTCAGGACGACCGACCGCGCGGACAGCGGTCGCAGCCCCGTCTCCTCCGTCACATCCCTGCGCATGGGGACGTACTCTACGACCACTCCTTGTTGCGCTATTGCTACAGCCGCAGCACGAGCGCAACATGAAGGCCATGACACCGACTCCGGCGCCGCAGACGACCCACGACGTCACGAACCAGCCACCGCCCCTCGCCCCCTACGACGCCTCCGCCGATCCCGCCCTCCTGGAGGGCCTGCGCCGCGAGGGCGCCGGGTGGGCCGAGGCGGACGTCCGCGCGCTGGGCCGGCGCGCCGGGAGCGTGGCGGCGCAGGAGTGGGGCGACCTGGCCAACCGCCACGAACCCGAACTGCGCACGCACGACCGCTACGGCCACCGCGTGGACGAGGTCGACTTCCACCCGAGCTGGCACTCCCTGATGGACGTCGCCGTCACCGAGGGCCTGGCGGGCGCCGCGTGGGCGGACGACCGTCCCGGCGCGCACGTCGCGCGTACGGCGGGCGGTCTGGTGTGGAACCACACGGAGGCGGGCCACGGCTGCCCGGTGTCGATGACGTACGCCGCCGTCCCGGCCCTGCGCCACCAGCCGGACCTCGCGAAGGTGTACGAGCCGCTGCTCACCGCGCGCGTGTACGACCCCGGCCTGCGCGCGCCCGCCGAGAAGCGCGGGATCCTCGCCGGGATGGGCATGACGGAGAAGCAGGGCGGTTCGGACGTCCGGACGAACACGACGTCCGCCGTGCCGTCCGCCGAGCCCGGCGTGTACGTCCTGCGGGGCCACAAGTGGTTCACGTCGGCTCCGATGTGCGACGTGTTCCTGGTGCTCGCGCAGGCCCCCGGCGGGCTGTCCTGCTTCCTCGTGCCGCGCGTGCTGCCCGACGGCACCCGCAACCCGTTCCGGATCCAGCGCCTCAAGGACAAGCTCGGCAACCGCTCCAACGCGTCGTCCGAGCCGGAGTTCGACGGCACGCACGCGTGGCTGGTCGGGGCGGAGGGGCAGGGCGTCAAGACGATCATCGACATGGTCAACTGCACGCGTCTGGACTGCGTGATGGCGACGGCGACCCTGATGCGCAGGACCCTCGTCGAGGCGGGCCACCACGTCCGGCACCGCACCGCCTTCCGCGCGCGCCTGATCGACCAGCCCCTCATGCGCAACGTCCTGGCCGACCTGGCGCTGGAGTCCGAGGCCGCGACGACGCTCACCCTGCGGCTCGCGGGCGCGGCCGACCGCGCCGCGCGCGGGGACGCCGGGGAGCGGGCCTTCCGGCGCATCGCCACGGCCGTCGGCAAGTACTGGGTGACCAAGCGGGGCCCGGCCTTCACCGCCGAGGCCCTGGAGTGCCTGGGCGGCAACGGGTACGTCGAGGACTCCGGGATGCCCCGGCACTACCGGGAGGCGCCCCTGCTGTCGATCTGGGAGGGCTCGGGCAACGTCAACGCGCTCGACGTCCTGCGCGCGCTGGCCCGGGACGCGGACACCCGGGACGCGTACGTCGCGGAACTCGCGCTCGCGCGCGGGGCGGACGCCCGTCTCGACGCGGCCCACGCGCGCGTGGAGCGTCTGCTGGCCGGGGCGTCCGAGACGCAGGCGCGTCGTGTCGTCGAGTCGATGGCGCTCACCCTCCAGGCGTCCCTGCTGGTGCGGCACGCGCCCGCTGCCGTCGCCGACGCGTTCTGCGCGACCCGGCTCGACGGCGACTGGGGGCACTCCTTCGGCACGCTGCCCGACTCTGCGGACCTCGGCACGATCCTCGACCGGGCGCTGCCCGAGACGGTCTGACGTCCCGTTTCCGATAAGTCACCCTCCGCCGCTGCCACCCCGGCCCGCTACCCGCCCCGTCTGCCCCTCACCCCGTCTGCCGCCGCCCCCACAGCGGGTCGAAGCGGGCCCACTCCACCCCCCACTGCTCCACCCGGCGCCGCTCCAGCCGGCCCCGGAGCAGGCGGCCGGTGACGAAGGGGATCGCGGCGGAGGTCGCGCCGGCGAGGGTGCCGACGAGGGTGGAGCGCAGGCGGGCCTGCGCGGGGGTGGTCGGCTCGGTGACGAGGCGCCCCCGCGCGTCGGTCCAGACGTCGACGTGGGTCCCGGCGGGGCTGCCCGCGGCGACGCGGACCTGCCCGGTGCGGGGCGTGCCGTCGGGGCCGGGCCAGGTGACCCTGGTCCAGAGGTGTTCCGTCCGGGCGGGGCTCTCCGGCTCGGCGGCGGGCGGCGGTGCCGACTCCGTGAGGGTCCCCTCGACCGTGTGCCACTCGGCGCGCTCGCGCGCGAGCCCCCGTTCCATGCTGCTCGCGGCGGCCCACCCGGCGAGGACGCCGGCGCATACGGCGAACGTCCAGGCGCCCAGCAGCACCCACGCCTCGACGACGTCGGAGCGCCGCTTGAGCGGATTGCGCCGCCAGCGCCAGAGCAGCACCGGCGGACGCCCGCCGCGCCCCAGCCACATCCCCGGACCACGGAACGCCATCGAAGCCTTCCTCCTCATGAGCACGCGAACATCCCCCGACCGCACTCCCATACGAAGCGGGCCGCCCGGATGCTCAGGGCGAGACCTGTGACCCGACGTTCCCACGCACCCCGCCACCCGCGCAGGCGACCGTGGAAATGTGGTCCACGACGCATGCTCGAAACTCTGTCCGACGCCGCTGACCTGCGGCGACGCGGGCTCCGGAGGTCAGTGTCAGTGGTGGGGTGCAGACTGGCCGAGCTGGGACAAGGACGTCGCGGAGGTGACCGGAAATGACCGAGGTGCTGCTCGCCGTGGGGACCCGCAAGGGGCTGTTCATCGGGCGCGGGAGAAACGGCGCGGACTGGGAGTTCGACGAGAGTCCGTACTTCAACGCGCAGGCGATCTACTCGGTCGCCATCGACACGAGGGGCCCGTCCCCGCGTCTGCTGGCGGGCGGCGACAGCGCGCACTGGGGCCCGTCGGTCTTCCACTCGGACGACCTGGGGCGGACGTGGACGGAGCCGGCCAGGCCCGCGGTGAAGTTCCCGCAGGACACGGAGGCGTCGCTGGAGCGGGTGTGGCAGCTGCACCCGGCGGCGGCCGAGCCGGGCGTGGTGTACGCGGGTACGGAACCGGCGGCGCTGTACCGCTCGGAGGACCGCGGCGAGAGCTTCGAACTGGTCCGGCCCCTGTGGGAGCACCCGACGCGTTCGAAGTGGGTGCCGGGCGGCGGCGGGGAGGGCCTGCACACGGTGCTGACGGACGCCAGGGACCCGCGCGTGGTGACGGTCGCGGTCTCGGCGGCGGGCGTGTTCCGCACGACGGACGGCGGCGCGAGCTGGGCGCCGTCCAACTCGGGCGTCTCGGCGGTGTTCCTGCCGGACCCGGACCCGGAGTTCGGCCAGTGCGTGCACAAGGTGTCGCGGGACGCGGCGGACCCGGACCGGCTGTACCTCCAGAACCACTGGGGCGTGTACCGCAGTGACGATGGGGGCGCGCACTGGAAGGACATCGGCGCGGGCCTTCCGTCGACGTTCGGCTTCGCGGTCGCCGCGCACCCGCACCGGGGCGGCACGGCGTACGTCTTCCCGATCACCGCCGACGCCGACCGCGTCCCCGCCGACCGCCGCTGCCGGGTGTTCCGTACGACGGACGCGGGCGAGACGTGGGAGCCGCTGTCCGCCGGCCTGCCCCAGGACGCGCACTACGGCACGGTGCTGCGGGACGCGCTGTGCACGGACGACGCGGACCCGGCGGGCGTCTACTTCGGCAACCGCAACGGCGAGGTGTTCGCCTCCGCCGACGACGGGGACACCTGGCGGCAGCTCGCCTCACACCTGCCGGACGTCCTGTGCGTACGCGCGGCGGTCGTCGGCTGACGCACACCGGGCAACGCCACCACATGTGACGTGCGTCACAATTAACACCCCTGGTGGTGACTCTCGGTGAGCGGATGAGGATCAGCCGCTTTCGGTGCCCGCCAGGGGCCTTTGCCGCTCATTGACTCTTTGTGGAGCGGGGTGATCCGTCGATTCACAGGTTCCGACGCCCCGTCGGCCCGGGGTCGGTGCATTGACCACCCCCAGGTGAGGGCATTACTGTTCGAGAGATGGTAGCCACGGGGGAAGTCGCTTCCATATGCAGTCTTTCATGTGCGGTCATCTCCTTCACTTCGATCCGCCATTCCCCCGTGTCTCCTCGCGTTTTCGCGCAGCACACTCGGATGTTGGAGTGAGAATGGAGATTCGCCTGCTGGGCTCGTTGGAGATGAGCGACGAGCATATTTCGCTGAACATTCCCGGGGAGAAGTTACGCGCCATCGTCGCGACTCTGGCCCTGACTCCCCGTCACCCCGTCTCCCGCAATTCCCTCGTCGACGAGCTCTGGGGAGAGAACCCACCCCGGCACGCCGAGAACTCGCTCCACGGGCACATCGCGCGGCTGCGCCGCATCATCGCGGCCCGCACCGGCACGGGCAGCCTCCGGGACCTGATCACGACCTCGACCTTCGGCTACGCGCTCGCGGTGCCGGACCGCGCCGTCGACGCGCTGCACTTCTGCGACCTGGTCCGCAGGGCGGCGCTCCTCCAGGACTCGGCCCCCGAGGACGCCGTCCGGTTGCTCACCGAGGGGCTGGCGCTGTGGCGCGGCCCCGCGCTGCTCGACACCGGCCACGGCATGCTGTGCCGGATGGCCTCCACCCGCTTCACGGAGACCCGGCTGACGGCCTACGAGCAGCTTTTCGACGCCCAGTTCGCGCTGGGCAGGTACCGCGGCGCGGTCACCGAACTGGAGCAACTGCACGCCCAGTACCCGTTGCGGGAACGCTTCTGCGAGCAGTTGATCACCGCGCTGTACCGTTCCGGCCGGCAGGCCGAAGCGCTCGACGCGTACCACCGCACCAGGCAGCGCCTCTCCCAGGGCCTCGGCCTGGAACCGGGCCACGCCCTGCGCACCCGCTTCCAGCAGATCCTCCGCCAGGAACCCCTGACCGGAGCGGCCGGCTTCTGACACACCCCGGGCACACGACGGGCGCACACCGGGCACGCACCAGGCACCCGCCGAACACCCGCGACCCGGCGCCCCCGACCCACCACCGGGCCAGGGGCGCCGGCCGACACCCCCACCCCGAGCACCGCCCCACAAGCACCACCCCGCAAGCCCCCACACACAAGCCCCCCCCTCAGATCGACCTGGTCACCCGCAGAATCTGCCAGATCGCCCCGAACCGAGCCCGCCCGTGAAACGCCAGATACTCGGGCAGCACCAGCTGGGGCCCCCACTTCTCCTTGTACGCGAGCTGACTGGCCGCCGGATAGACCTTCTCCCCGTGCCCGGCGAGAAACCGCATGAACCGCGCCGTCACCGCACTCGCACCCCCCACCTCGACCGCCGGATCGAGCCCCGTGAACGGCGTGAATCCAAAGTGCAGCCACTCGACCCCCTCCGCCCGGAACACCCCGATGGCGTGCGCGTTGACCGCCTCCATCACCCCCGGCGGCACCGCGCTGTCGCGTCGGCTGAGGTCGTGCAGCCACCCGGGCCGGGCCCCGTACGCGGGCGAATAGGAGATGTACGCGACGACGGCCCCCTCGACGCGGCCGACGAACAGCCGCCGCTCCCCCTGCGCGGGCCCGCCGCACTGCCCGACAAGGAACTCGATCTCCTTGACGTGCCGGCCCTTGCCGCGCAGCCAGCGCCGGTCGAGCGCCGCGATCTCACCGGCGACGTCGGCGTAGGCGACCTCCTCGACCCGCAGCCCGCTGCGCCCCGCCCGGGAGATCTTGTTGCGCAGCTTCATGAACCGCGTGCCCTTCAGCGTGAACTCGGGCAGCCGCAGCGAGAACGACGACCCCACCTGGTTCACGGTGAATCCGCAGCGGGCGTAGAGCTCGGCGTCGGTGCGCTGGAGCTGGATCGCGCAGACCCTTTTCCGCGCCCCCCGCGCGAATTCCAGAAAGGCGCGCAGCACGTCCTCCTGTTCCTCCTCGGGACCGAAAGCCCCGCCGAACTGCACCAGATAACGGCCCGCTGTCCGATAGGCGACGAACCCTTCCGTGCCCGGCCGGGAGAAATACTCGGTCCCGGTGTTCAGCGCGAGGAAAGCGCTCGGATTGTCGGCGTGTTTCCGCAGCGACCGCGCGACGGAGTCGAAGGCCACCGAATCCTCAGTCGTGGACATCTCGTCCCCCTGTCGTCCGGCAGGGCACGGATTCACCCGCGCGCCCGTTTTCCGCAGATTCTCGGACGCCCGGCTTCGATATCCCTGAAACGGCCGTCTCAGTCCCGTCTCAGGGCCTTCTCAGCCCTCGCTGGAAGATTACGCAGCGCAGCCGGAGCCGACATGCCGACTGCCCGGAATGCCGACTGCTCGGCACGCTGACGAAAGCGGGGGACGTGTGAACGGCACGCGCAGGACGGGAGGTGCGCCGCCCGCCCAGGAGGAGGTCCGCCTCGCGCCGGGGACCCCGACGTATCTCTCCTACGTCGACGGCAAGAACATCCCGAGCACGGAGTGGATCTACGTCCTGGACGCGGCGGCGCTGCTCGACGACGCGTTCGCGAGTCTGACCCTGAAACGGAAGCTGGAGCGCGGCCGGTGGCCGGCGGACCGGGCGGCCGGGAGCACCCTGCCGGCCACGATCGTCGGCCGGGTCGCGAAGGCGGGCCGCGACACGGTCGTCCAGGCGCTGGAGGCCGCCGCGCGGGCCGGCCGGGTCTGGTCCGCGGTGCCGCTGGACGTCCGTCTCGACCAGCTCGGCACACTGCTGCGGGAGCGGCTGGCGGAGCGGGCCGGGGAGATCACGGACATCCTGGTGAAGGAGGGCCACCCGCTGGCGCTGGCCCGCTGGCAGGTCTCCGGCATGCTGGAGTGCTTCGGGCCGGAGTCGCTCGGCTTCTACCGCGCACAACTGCTCCAGGAGTTCCGGCACGGGGTCCGGGAGATCTCCGTGCGCCGGCAGCCCGACGGCGTCGTCTGTCTCAGCCCGCCGCAGAACGCTCCGCTGTCGAGCGCGCTCCTCGGGGTGACCTCGCTGTTCGCGGGCAACACCCTGGTCGTGCGGGCCCCGCGCAGTGCGCCGCTCGGGGTGATGTACGTGCTGCACGAGGTGGTCGTGCCGACGCTGGAGGAGGTCGGGGCGCCGCCCGGCACCCTCGGTGTGGTGTGCGGGGATCCGGCGCCGATGCTGAACGCCTGGCTGGACAGCCCGTACGTCGACGACGTCATGTACTTCGGCAGCAGCGAGAACGGCCTCAGGTTCCAGGAGCGCTGTGTCGCCGCCGGGAAGAAGCCGGTCCTCGAACTCGCCGGCAACGACGTGGTGGTGGTCTGGAAGGACGCCGACGTCGAGCTGGCCGCCGAAGCGCTCACCGAGAGCTTCTACGGCTCGGGCCAGCTGTGCATGATCCCCAACCAGGTGCTCGTCCACCCGGACGTCGCCGAGCCGCTGACCGCCGAACTCGCCCGCCAGAGCGCCCTGGTGAGGCCGGGGTACGCCGGTGAGGAGGGCGTGCTGCTCACCCCGGTGCTGCGCAACGAGAAGTTCTTCTCGTGTCTCGCGGACGCGCTCGACCGGGGCGCGGAGCTGGTGTGCGGCGGCCACGCCATGCAGCTCGACGGGGTGCGGGACACCGGCGGCATCTTCCTCGAACCGACCGTCGTCGTGGTGCGCGGCCTCGACGGGGCGCGCGAGGTGCGGGCGGTGGCGCACGAGACGTTCTTCCCGCTGCTCCCGCTGATCGTCGCGGAGCGCTGCGACGGCGACGACGACGAGCTGCTGGAGCGGTTCATCGACTGGGTCAACAGCAACGACTACGGGCTGCGCAACTCCCTGTGGACGGGCGACCGCGCGGTGATCGACCGGTTCACCGCCCGGGTCACCAAGGGCGGCCTGCTGAAGGTGAACGACTCGCACATCGGTTTCCTGCCCTACCTGCCCACGCACGGCGGCACGGGCCTGACCGGCGGCGTGTTCGGCGAGGCCAACTACCCGGCCCTGCGCACCTCCCACGTCCAGGGAGTCAGCGTCAGCGGCCGTCCGCTGCGCCCCCGCGAGGCCGTCTTCGGCACCGACCGCGCCCGCTGACCCCGCCACCCCGTCCGAACGTCCCGTATCCACCACCGACCCTGAGGAAGCCCATGCGTGCCCTGGACGCGGCCCGGGAGACCTGCGAGAGCTGTCTGCCCGGCCTGCTGAAGAAACTCGACGACATCCCGCTCGCCGACCTGGAGCGCCCCGAGAGCCCGGGGCTCGGCCACTTCCGGGCCGCCGGGGGCCCGGCGCTGGTGATCCCGAAGGAGTACCGGGGCATCGGCGCGACCCCGTTGCAGGCGCTCGCCGTCGTGCGGGCGATCGGCGCCGTGTCGCCGTCGCTCGCCGTCGCGACGACGATGCACCACTTCTCCGTGGCCACCCTGTTCACCCTGGCCGACTCGATCAAGAGCAGCGGCATGGAGTGGGCGCTCCTCGAAGGGATCGCCGAGCAGAACCTGCTGGTCGCCTCCGGGTTCGCGGAGGGCAGGCCGGCGCAGGGCATCCTCGCGCCGACCATGCGGGCGACGGCCGTCGAGGGCGGCTACGTCGTCAACGGCGCGAAGAAGCCGTGCAGCCTCTCGCGGTCCATGGACCTGCTGACGGCGAGCGTCGCGCTGCCCGCGCCCGACGGGGGCGGGGACATGGCGGTGCTGCTGGTGCCGCGCGCCACCGAGGGCATCACCAGCCACCCGTTCTGGCGGAGTTGGGCGCTGGCGGGCGCGGAGAGCGACGAGGTGCGGCTGACGGACGTGTTCGTCGACGAACAGCTGATCATGCGGACCGAGTTCGGGGCGGCCGGTGAGCTGGACCAGTTGCAGACCGTCGGGTTCATCTGGTTCGAACTGCTCATCTCCGCCTCCTACCTGGGGATGGTCTCGGCCCTGGTGGAGCGCGTGTACCGGGCGGGGCGCGGCGGCGACGCGGACCGGGCGGACCTGATCGCGCGGCTGGAGGGGGCGAACCTGCTCCTCGAAGGCGTCGCCCGGATGCTGGCGGACGGCGAGCGCGACGACGAGGCGCTGGCGAAGACCCTGGTGGCGCGGTACGCGGTGCAGGACGCGCTCGGCGAGAGCGTGAACCGGGCCGTGGAGACGCTGGGCGGCATGGCGTTCATCGGCGCGTCCGACGTGGCGTATCTGGCGGCCGTCTCGCACGGCCTGACCTTCCATCCGCCGTCCCGGGCGAGTTTCCGGGCCCCGTTCCTCGCGCACGTGGCGGGCGAGCCGCTGCGGCTGGCCTGAGGAGGCGCCGTGACCGTGCCGGACGTCCTGCCCGACCGCCATGAGCTGGGCCGCCTCTACCGGGGCCGGCTCAGCAAGGGCCGCGCCACCCTCGGTGAGCTGTTCGGCGGCCATGTCGAGGTCGCCTCCGAGGGCGCCCACGTCTTCACCGCCGACGGCCGCAGGTTCCTCAACTGCGGCGGCTACGGCGTCTTCCTCACCGGGGCGCGCCACCCCGCCGTCGTGCGCCGGGTGGCGGCGCAGTTGCACGCCCACCCCGTCGCCACCCGTATCTTCCTGGAGCCGCAGGCCGCGCTGGCCGCCGACGCCCTGGTGTCCGTCGCGCCCGAGGGGCTGAGCCGGGTGCACTTCGCGGGGTCGGGCGCCGAGGCGGTGGAGACGGCCATCAAGCTGGCCCGTACCCGGGGCCGCACGCGGCTGGTCGCCACCGACGGCGGCTATCACGGCAAGACGATGGGCGCCCTGTCCCTCACCGGCAAGAGCCTCTTCCAGGACCCGTTCCGCCCCCTGCTGCCCGGCACGGCGCACGTCCCCTACGGCGACGCCGGCGCCCTGCGGGACGTCCTCGCGCGGATCCCGGGCGAGGGCTGCGTGTTCGTGGAGCCGGTGCAGGGCGAGGCCGGCGTGGTGATCCCGCCGCCCGGCTACCTGACTCAAGTGGCGGCGCTGTGCCGGGAGTTCGGCGCCCTCCTGGTCCTGGACGAGATCCAGACGGGGCTCGGCCGGCTGGGCACCTGGTGGGGCGCGGACGCGGAGGGCGTCGTCCCGGACATGCTGCTCGTCGGCAAGGGGCTCAGCGGCGGGGTCGTCCCCGTGTCCGCGGTCGTCGCCACCCCGGAGACCTTCGCGGCCTTCGACCGGGACCCCTATCTGCACACCTCGACCTTCTCCGGCGCGCCCCTGGCCATGGCCGCCGCGCGCGGGGCGATCGAGGCGATCCGGGACGACGACCTCGTCGCCCGCGCGCGGACGCTCGGGGCGCGGCTGCTGGCCGACCTGCGGGCGATCGTCACCGGCCACTTCGGCGGGGCGGTGCGCGAGGTGCGCGGGCGCGGGCTGATGCTCGGTGTGGAGTTCGCCGAGCCCGGCCCCGCCGGGGACCTGCTGATCGAGCTGATCCAGCACGGCGTCATCGCCAACCACTCCCTCAACTCCCATCTCGTCCTGCGGCTGACGCCGCCCGCCGTGCTCGACGACGCGGACGTGGACGTCCTCCGCACGGCGATGGACCGCGCCTGCCGGATCCAGGCCGCCCGCTACACACCGACCCCTGGAGGTGTCTGACCATGCGCAGCGCACAGGTCACGATCCGCGCGGTCGCCGTCGCCCCCGCCGACGCGTTCGACCGGGTGAAGGACTTCGCCGCCTATCCCGCGCTCTCCCCCGTCGTCCGGTCCGTACGGGTGACCCGGGCGGACGCGGGCACGGAGCACAGCGAGTGGGAGGTGTACTTCCGCAACGGCGTCCTGCGCTGGAGCGAGACCGACACCTTCGACCGCGCCGGCCTGACCATCGCCTTCGCGCAGGACGACGGCGACTTCGCCGAGTTCTCGGGCGTCTGGCGGATCCGCGGCGACGGCGAGGACAGCCTGATCGACTTCTTCACCGAGTTCGACTTCGGCATCCCGAGCCTGGCCGGGATCCTCGACCCGGTCGCCGAGCGCGTGTTCCGCGAGACGATCGGCCTGGTCGTCACGGGCCTGTTCGCGAAGGCCGAGATCGTGGGCGACGAAGCGCTCGTGCGGGCCGTGGAGCTGGCCCGCGAGCGGACGGCGGGGGCGCGCTGATGGACGCCAGGAACACCTTCGACACGCCCGTCACCCACCGGCTGATCCGCGCCGAGTACGCGGTGGGCCTCGCGGTCGCGGCCGGCTTCTTCCTCGCGCACCTCTCCGAGGTGCGGTGGCTGCCCGCCGTGGCCCTGTTCCTCTACATCGACCTGATCGGCTACATCCCGGGCGCGATCGCCTATCACCGCAGCCGGGACAAGAAGATCTCCAAGGTCTACTACGTCCTCTACAACACGATGCACAGTCTGGCCACGCAGACGGTCGTCGCGCTCGTCTGGATCTGGCTGGCGGGCGCGGAGTGGGCGCTGCTGGCCCTGCCCCTCCACCTCTTCGGCGACCGGGCCCTGTTCGGCAACTTCCTCAAGCCGTTCGCCCTGGACTTCGAGCCGGTGGCGCACCCCGCGTTCCAGCGTTTCCGGTCCGAGTACGCCGGCCGGCTCGACGCGAGGCCGGCGCCGTGACCGCCCCGATCGCCTCGTCCCCGGTCGCCCGCTGGCCGGAAGGCAGCCGCACCGCCTCCGCCCGTGCCACCGCGCACCGGCTCGCGACCGGCGTGACCGTCCTGACGTGCGGCCGCGACGAGGGCACCCACGGGGTCACCGTCAGCACCCTGAGCCTCGCCTCGACGAGGCCGCCGATGGTGTCGGTGGCCCTGCGCCGGGGCAGCCGGGGCCTCGGCGCGCTGCTTGCGGCCGGCGCCTTCGCCGTCAACGTCCTGGGCAGCCGGCAGGACCCGCTGGCCCGGCACTTCGCCCGCGCCGACCGGGGTGACGGGCTCGCCCGGCCCGGCCGCGAGGTGTGGGCGGGGCACACCGCCGACGGGGTGCCGCTGCTGGGCGGCGCCGTCGGCTGGCTCCAGTGCCGGGTGACGCGCACCGTGCCGGCCGGCGACCACGAACTGGTCCTCGGCCTGGTGACCGGCGCCCGGCTCGGCACCGCCGAGAGCCCGCTGCTCACCTTCGCGAAAACCCTCCACCGGCTGCCCGACGACACGAACCGGAGCTGACCATGACCGACTCCACCGTCCCGCCCGAGGCCGACTGGGACCGCGCGCCGTCCCTGGTCGACGGCGCGGGCTCGCTCGAACTGACCGCCGCCGGCTGCGACCTGCGGTACTGGCTGCGCGCCGTCCCCCAGGGCACCCTGCGCGGCAAGGTCCTCGGCCACGACGAGGACGTCCGCCCCCACGAGGTGACCCGGCGTCCCGGGCCGCTGAACGACGCGCTCACCCAGGAACTCGCGTTCCGCTCCGTCGCCGAGGACAAGGCGACCCGCGCGCTCGGGTACCTGGTGGCGCTCGCGCCCGACACCGCGACGCTGGAGTTCTACACGACCCAGCTGATGGACGAGGCCCGGCACGCGATGGTGTTCCGCCGCCACCTGCTGAGCCTGGGCGTCGCCGAGCACGACCTCTGCACAGCCGTCGACCGGCTCGCCGGCGCCGACCGGGACGCCGTCCTCGTCCCGCTGGAGAACCTGGGCCTGGACGTGCTGCGCGAGCGGCGGGACTTCATCGGCGGGGTGGTCGTGCTGACGATCCTCGTCGAGGGGGTCCTCGCGCCGGCCGCGCAGCTGTCCGAGCTGAAGTGGCGGGTGTTCGACCCGGCCGCCGCCGACGTCGAGCGGGGCGCCGGCATCGACGAGATCCGCCATCTCACCGTGGGCAGCTCCATCGCCCGCGAGCACCTGCTCGCCCGCCCCGAGGACCGGGAACGCCTCCTCGAACTGATCACCCACGGCCGGGCGCTGTGGGAGAAGCTGCCCGTCACGGACATGGTGCTGCGCCGCGAGACCCTGTTCCAGCAGGGCCTGGACGCGCACCGCGACCTCGTGGGCGACCACGAGATCTGGCCCGGCCGCCGCCTCGCCGACACCACGGTCGAGGAACGGCTGGAGACCGCCCACGCCTGGGCCGAGTCGATGCAGCGCAAGCGGCTCGCGTACATGGGTCTGGAGGAGGCGATATGACCACCGCCGACACCACGGACGTCCGGGGCGCGGGCGGCTCCGGCACTCTGGAGGAGATCACCCGGATCGTGCGGGACGCCGGGCTGATGGACGTCAGGCCCCGCTGGTACGTCTACAAGATCGCGGCCAACTTCCTGCTCCTGACGGCCGGCTGGACGGCGTTCGCGCTGCTCGGCGACACCTGGTGGCAACTGGCCGTGGCCGGGTACCTGGGGCTGATGTTCGGGCAGACCGACCTGATCGGCCACGACGCGGGCCACCGGCAGATCGTCCGCACCCGCAGGGCGGGCAACGCCATCGGCTACGTGCACGGCAACCTGCTGACCGGCGTCAGCTTCGGCTGGTGGGTCAGGCACCACACGGCCCACCACAACTACCCCAACCACCTCTCGATGGACCCGGACATCCTGCGCCGGCAGGTCATCTTCGAGGCGGGCGACCGGGTCAAGCGCACGACGCGGTTCCAGCGGTTCGTGGTGCGCCACCAGTCGTGGATGTTCTTCGTGCTGATCACCCTGGAGGGCGTGCGCCTGCACCTGTCGGGCTACGTGGCCGCGCGCCGGGGCGCGCTCACCAGGTACCGCACGGCCGAGCTCACCGTCATCACCCTGCACCTGGTGGCGTACACCGCCGCGCTGTTCGCCGTCCTGCCGCCCGGCAAGGCGGTCGCGTTCCTCGTCCTGCACCAGGCCGTGTTCGGGTTCTACATGGGGCTGATGTTCGCGCCCAACCACAAGGGCATGCCGGTGCGCGACGGCGCGCAGGAGGAGCTGGACTGGCTGACCCGGCAGGTCGTCACCTCCCGCAACCTCAGGCCGAGCCGGCTGGGCGACTTCTTCTACGGCGGCCTCAACTACCAGATCGAGCACCACCTGTTCCCGTCGATGCCGCGCACCAACCTGCGCCGGGCGCAGCCCCTGGTGAAGGCGTTCTGCCTGCGCAGCGGACTGCCCTACGAGGAGGTGTCGGTCCTCGCGTCCTACCGTGCGGTGGCCGGTCACCTCGACGAGGTCAGCGGCCAGGTGGCCCGGCTGGAGAGCGGGGTCTCGTGAGCGGCCCGGCGGCCGTCGTGTGCGGGCTCGGCACCTGGGTGCCCCCGTACGCGCTGACCAACGAGGAGCTGTCGGCGCTCGTCGACACGTCCGACGCGTGGATCCGCAGCCGCACCGGCATCGGCCGGCGGCACATCGCGGACGCGGCGACGGCGACCAGCGACCTCGCCGTCGAGGCGGGTGGCCGGGCCCTGAAGTCGGCCCGCGCGCACGCCGGTCCGGGGGTGGACGCGGTCGTCGTGGCGACGACCACCCCCGACCGGCCCTGTCCGGCGACCGCCCCGCTGGTCGCGGCCCGGCTGGGGCTCGGCACGGTGGCTGCGTTCGACGTGGCGGCCGTGTGCACCGGCTTCCTGTACGGGCTCGCCGCCGGCGCGGGACTCATCGCCGCGGGCACCGCAGGGCGCGTCCTGGTGATCGGCGCCGAGACGTTCTCCCGCATCCTCGACCCCGCCGACCGGGCCGGGCGGGCGATCTTCGGCGACGGCGCCGGGGCGGTGGTGCTGCGCGCCGGTGAGGCGGCCGAGCCCGGCGCGCTGGGCTCCTTCGACCTGGGCAGCGACGGCACCGGCAGCGATCTGATCGCCGTGCGCACCGGCGGCTCGCGGCAGCCGTACCCGGCGGCCGGGCAGGCGGCGGACCCGTACTTCCGGATGAACGGCAAGGCCGTCTTCCGGGGCGCCGTCGAGCGGATGACCGCGTCCTCGCGCCGGGTGCTGGCCCGCACCGGCTGGGCCGGGCAGCGGCCCGACCTGGTCGTCGCGCACCAGGCCAACCTGCGGATCCTGCACGCCGTCGCCGACCGGCTGGGGGTCGCGCGCGCGGACTGCTACGTCAACCTCGACCGGGTCGGCAACACCGCCGCCGCGTCCCTCCCGCTCGCCCTGGGCGACGCCGGGCGCGACGGCGTCCTGAACGCGGGCCACCGGGTGCTGCTGACCGCCTTCGGCGGCGGCCTCACCTGGGGCGCCTGCACCGTGACCTGGCCGGACATCGAACCGGCCTGAACCCGAACCCACGCATCACCACGACCGACAGGAGTTCCCGTCATGAGCGACGTCTACCACCGCATGGTCCGCCTGCTGCAGACCGGCTTCGGCCTGGAGCCCGACGAGATCAGCCCCGACCAGACCTTCGACGACCTGGAGCTGGACTCGCTGGCCATGGTCGAACTCTCCCTGGCCGCGCAGGAGGAGTTCGGGGTGCCGGTCGACGACGAGGACATCAGCCCGCAGGACACCGTCTCGCGCGCGGCGGAGGTCATCGAGGCGAAGGGCGTGACCGTCTGATGGCGGCTGCCGCCCGCTTCGACGCGGCCGTCACCGGCGTCGGGATGGTGAGCTGCGCCGGGATCGGCGTCCCGGCGTCCTGGGCCCGGATCCGGGAGGGCCGGGGCACGGCGGCGGGGCCGGTCCCCGCCCTCGACGGCACCCCCGCCGACTTCGGCTGCGCCGTGCCCGGCTTCGACCCGGCCGCCGCGGTCGGCCGGCGCCGGGCCTGGCGCCTGGACCGGTGCGGTCAGCTCGCGCTCGCCGCCGCGGCGGAGGCGGTCGCGGACGCCGGTCTCGACCCGGCCGGCTGGGACGGCGCCCGGGTCGGCGTCGTCCTCGGCAACGGCATCGGGGGCGCCGCCACCTGGGAGAAGCAGCACGACGTCCTGCGCGACGCCGGGCCGCTCAAGGTGTCGCCGCTGCTCATCCCGATGCTGTCGGTCAACATGTCGGCCGGGTACCTGGCCATGGAGTACGGGGCGCGCGGCCCCAACTTCGTGACCGCCACCGCCTGCGCCTCCGGGACCACGGCCATCGGCATGGCCCGCGAGCTGCTGCGGACCGGACGGTGCGACGTCGTGCTGACCGGCGGCACCGAGGCGCCCCTCGTGCCGTCGATCGTCTCCGGCTTCAGCCAGATGGGCGCGCTCTCCAAACGCCGCGCCGACCCGGCCGCGGCCTCCCGGCCCTTCGACGCGGACCGCGACGGCTTCGTCCCTGCGGAGGGCGCCGCCGTCCTCGTCCTCGAACGCGCCGAGCACGCGCGGGCCCGGGGTGCCCGGATCAGGGCCCTGGTCAGCGGGTACGGGGCGTCCGCCGACGCGCACCACGCGACGGCGCCCGATCCGCGGGGCGCGGGCGCCGAACTCGCCGTGCGCGCGGCCCTGTCGGACGCGGGCGTCACCGGCGCGGACGTCGGCCACGTCAACGCGCACGGCACCGCCACACCGCTCAACGACGTGTCCGAGGCGCGGCTGATCCGCCGGGCCGTCGGGCCGCATCCGGCGGTAACCTCCACCAAGGGCGTGGTCGGTCACGCGCTCGGCGCCGCGGGGGCGATCGAGGCCGTGGCCACGGTCCTCACCGTCGAGGAGGGCCACGTCCCGCCCACCGCGAACCTGGACAGCCTGGATCCGGAGGTCGAGCTGGACGTGGTGGCCAAGACGGGCCGTGACCTGGCGGTCGAGGTCGCGGTGAGCAATTCCTTCGGGTTCGGCGGCCAGAACGCCGTCCTCGTGTTCAGCAGGGCCTGACGACGGAGGGGAGCCGGGGCGTGGGCGGGGAACGCAGGTGGCGGGTCGAGGAGAGCGTGCTGGTGCGGGCCACGCCCGAGCGGGCCTACCGGGCGATCAGCGACGTACGGAGGATGGGCGCGTTCTCGCCCGAGTGCGTCGGGGTCTGGGTGCGCCGGCGCGGGCCCGTCACCCTCGGCACCCGGTTCACCGGCTTCAACCGCAAGGGGCCCTGGCTCTGGTTCACCGACTGCCGCGTCGTGCGCGCCGACCCCGCCCGCGACTTCGCCTTCCGCGTCACCAGCTTCGGCCTGCCGATCGCCCTGTGGGGCTACCGCTTCACGCCCGAGCAGGACGGCACCCTGGTCACCGAGTACTGGGAAGACCTCCGCACCGGCCGCAAGGGCCGGCCCGCCGAACTCCTCGGCTTCTTCACGGGCACCAGGCCGGAGGTACGGCACCGGGTGAACGCGGAGGGGATGCGGGCGACGCTGGGGAGGCTGAAGGCGGAGCTGGAGGGGTGAGGGCCGCTTCGGGGGCGGTTTCGCAGGAGTGCGGGGCGCTGTGCAGGCAGGTCAGGTGGACGGGCCGGTCGTTCCTGGTGGACGGCCGGCCCGCCCTCTGCTCAGCTCCCCGGTGAGCCGCCCAGTGTCCGGACGACGGCCGCCGCCGTCAGCGCGTGGCCCCGGCTGTTCAGCCGCCAGGGGTGCGCGCTCCACGGGTCGGTGCCGGACGCGTCCGGGTACGTGCGCGCGTACGCGTCCGCGTAGGCGGCCAGGTCGACCTGGACGCAGCCGTGCCGCAGGGTCACCGCCTCGACCCGTTCGGCCAGCAGGCGCCGGCGGGCGCGCAGGACGGCGTGCCGCTGCGCCGGGACCCGGGCGGAGCGCGTCAGGTCGAACGGCGTGATCACGACGACCGTCCGGCAGCCCGCGCCGCGCAGCGCGGCCAGGATCCTGCTCAACTCCAGCTCCAGGGCGTCCGGTTCGAAGGACCGCGCCCTCGACTCCGGCCCGCCGCAGGCCAGGAGCGCCAGGTCGGCGCCGAACCCGAGGGCGTCCGCGAGCTGGCAGGACCGCACCTCGGACAGCGACAGCTCCCGCCTCGCCCGCAGTTGAAGGCACGCGGCTCCCGCGTCCCCCTCCCGCAGCGCCCCGGCCACCCGGTCGCTCCACGCGGTCCGCGCGTACCCCGGCACGACGGCCATCCCGGCGGAGTCGGCCACGCTGTCCCCCAGCACGACGGCCCGCCGCCATCCGGCACCGGCCAGCAGCACGCCGGCTTCTCCGGGGGCCAGGCAGCGGGGGTCGGTGTGTTCGTCCGGCATCGGGCGCACCCCCCTTGTCGGTCGGAGCCCCTGTGTCGTCATGACTCCCGGGGCAGCCGGCGGATACGTGCCGTGTGGCCGGGGAGGTGTTCCTCGGCGCGCATCCGGACGATCTCTCCCCACGGCACGGACCCGCTGAACACCTCCTCGCCCTTCTCGCCGACGAGGCGTACGGCGACCGGGGTGGAGTGCCGCTCCTGGGGCGTGCGGGCGAGCAGGCCGACGAACTCGGCGGCGTTGCGGCGGACCAGGTCGACGAGGACGTCGTGGTCGGCGCGGGACGTCAGCTCCTCGATCGCCTTCGGGTCCATCGCGGGGCCGTTGTCCAGCCGGGGCGCGGTACCGGCGAGGATCTGCCGTGCCGTGGTGGCCAACAGGCGGTCGCTGAGGGCGATGTGGGCGAGGGCCCGGTCGATGCCGGGTTCGGCCGGCGAGGGCTCGCCCGGTGCGGTCTCGGCCGATGCGGGCTCGGCCGGCGAGGACTTGGACGGTTCGGCCTCGGCCAGTGCGGGCTCGACCAACGAGGGCTCGCCCAGTGCGGTCTCGGCCGATGCGGGCTCGGCCGGCGAGGACTTGGACGGTTCGGCCTCGGCCGGTGCGGGTTCGGCCGGCCGGCTGTCGCGCGCGGCGGCGATGAGGGCCGCGTAGGCGTCCTCCAGGGGGGCGGTGTCCATGACGGGGCCTTTCCGGGCGGCTCGGGTGTCTCGCGCGGCTGCGGTGTCTCGGGCAGCCGGTGCGACCGCGGTGGCTGGGGTGACTGCGGTGCCTGGGATGCCTGGGGTGTCGTCCCCGGCGCCATGAGCGGCACGGGCGTCGGGCGCGGCGAGGGCGAGTTCCAGCAGGTGCCGGACCTCCCCGGGACCCAGCTGTTCGAGCCGGTCCACCAGATCGGCGGCGTACGGATCACCGCCGCACGCGAGGAACTTGGCGCGCGCGAGCGCCAGATGACCGGCCCCGTCCACGCCCCCCGCACCCCCCGCCGCCCCCACCGCGCCCCGCCTCTCCGCGCACACCTCACGCCCGTCCCGCAGCCGTACGGTCACCCGGGCGCCGAGTTCCTTGGTGGCCCACCGGAAATCGGCCTCCGGCTCCAGCCGGTCCGGCGGCAGACTGTCGGCGGCCCGCGCGTCGACAGCCCGTACCCACGCCTCGGCCCGCTCCCCCGCGCGCCGCAGCGCCTGCCCGAGCGGGGCGGTGGCGAGCAGAGCCCGGCGGCTGAACTCCGGGGCGTGCTCGGTGCGCACGCGTGCGGCCAGGGCCCAGCGGTCGGGCCGGTCGACCGCCGGAGGCGCGAGGTCGGCGGGGAGCAGGGAGCCGGTGAGGAGGGCGGTGGCGACGTTGTAGGGGAGGGAGAAGTTGAGGGCGGCCACGCTGGAGCCGGGACCGATGCGGTGCCGGCGCGCGATGCGGTCGAGTCCGGCGGTGAAGATCGACCCCTCGACGACGACCTCGTCGATGTCCTCCACCCCGGCCCCCGCGAGCGCGTGGTGCAGTTCGGCCGCGCAGTCGACGGCGGCGCTGGTGTAGGCGCTGCCCGGGTGGACCTTGTAGGAGAAGGTCTCCGTGTGCCAGAGGGTGCCGAACCCGGCCAGCGCCTCTTCGGGCAGGGGGAGGTCGGCGAACCGGCTGAGGAACCCCTCCGGGTGTTCGAGGACGTCCTCGGGTCCGGTGAGTCCGCACCGGGCCCCGTCGCAGGCGCTCAGTCCGATCAGCACCGGCGCCGCCGCGACCAGCAGTTTCGCGTCCGTGCTGAAGAACCCGCGCGAGAGGGTCCAGGTCGGTACGGAGAACGCCATGGCGAGCGCGTGCGTCCAGGTGCCGGCGTCCGCGTCCTCGGCGCGCAGCCGGCCGGCGACGGCGCCCGCGAGGTGGGTGTGGCCCGCCGTCTGGCCCCGGAAGGGGCCCAGTGTCGCGGCGGCGGTGATCCGGGCGGCGGTCTCGTTGGCGGCGAGGACGGACGTCAGCAGGCGCCGTCCGTCGAGGCCGAGGGGCCCGGCGTGGGCGAGCGGGACGTTGACCGTGGAGTGCGACAGGTGTCCGGCGTACGCGGTGTCGTCGAAGTCCAGGCAGACGGTCGCCGTGCACAGGGACCGCGCGGCGTGCTGCGGGTCGTCCTGGAGCGGGCCGCCGTAGGCCCGGACGATGCGGGCGCCGAGGGGGTGCGCGTATCCGGCGCGGGCGGCGCCGAGCTGGCTGAGGAGCTGGCTCTTGAGGTGGCCGACGACCCGCTCGGGGGCGTCGTCGAGGTCGAGCCGGGCGGCCCAGCGGGCGAGGCGACGCAGGATGCCGGGGTCGGCGGGCTGCGGCTCGGGCGCGCCAGGGTCGGTGGGCCGAGGCTCGGGCGCGCCGGGTCCGGTGGGCTGCGGCTCGGGTGTGCCGGGCATCAGGAGCGCTGTCCCGCGGTGTCCGCCGGGACGCTGTCCGGGCCGGCGGCGGGTTCGGCGGCGGGCCCCGTGCCCTTGAGGAAGACCAGCGCGCACAGGCCGCCGAGGAGGGCGCCCGCGCCGGCGATCTGGAAGGCGAGGTCCATGCCCTGGACGTAGACCGGGCCGACCGCGTCCAGCACCGTGCCCCGGACGTCCGGCGGGAGGGCGGCGGCGCGGGACAGGTCGCCGTCGCCGAGGAGTTCGACGGCCTTGGCCTGTGCCTGGGCGGGGAGGCCGGTGCGGGCGAGCGCGTCGGGCATGCCGTCGCGCAGGTGCCGCAGGAGCAGGGCGCCGGCGAGGGCGACGCCGAAGACGGTGCCGACCTGGCGGAAGGTGTTGGAGACGCCGGAGGCGGTGCCGGCCTGCTCGTTCGGCACGGAGCCGAGGAGGGCGACGGTGGCGGGCGCGCCGGTGAAGGAGACGCCGACGCCGAGGAGGATCAGCGACCACCAGTAGCCGCCGAAGCCGGAGCCGGCCTCCAGCGCCGTGAGCCCGACGAGGCCGCCCGCGCTGAACAGGGAGCCGATGAAGATCGGCAGCCGTGGCCCGGCCTTCGCCGCGACCACGCTCGCGGCGAACGAGGCGATCATGATCGGCACGGTGAGCGCGAGGAACCGGACGCCGGTCTCGACGGAGCTGAGCCCGTTGACGCTCTGGAGGTACAGCGTGAACAGGAAGATCACCGCGAACAGGCCGAACAGGCTGAGGAAGTTGACGATCCCGGCGACGACCACGATCGGGCTGCGGAAGAAGCCCATCGGCAGCATCGGGTCGGGCCGGCGCAGCTCCCACAGCACGAACAGCAGCAGCGTCACGGCCGACGCGGCGAACGCCCCGAGGATCACGCCGGACGTCCAGCCCTCGCCGTTGCCCTCGATCAGGCCGTACGCCAGGGCCGCGATCGCCGTGATGAACAGCAGTTGCCCGAGCGGGTCGAGCCGGCGCCCGCGCGCGGAGCGGTTCTCGGTGAGGAGCCGGGCGAGGACGAGGGTGGCGACGACGCCGACGGGGGCGTTGACCCAGAAGATGCTCTGCCAGCCGTAGTGGTCGACGAGGAACCCGCCGAGGACGGGGCCGGTGGACAGCGCGATGCCGCCGACGCCGGCCCAGACACCGATCGCCTTGGCGCGGGCGGCGGGGTCGGCGTAGGCGGCGGAGACCAGGGCGAGCGAGACCGGGATCATGACGGAGCCGCAGATGCCCTGGAGGGTGCGGCCGACGAGCAGCACCCCGATCGAGCCGGACAGCGCGCACAGCACGGAGGTGAGGGTGAAGCCGACCAGGCCCGCGAGGAAGATCTTCTTGCGGCCGAGGATGTCGCCCAGGGTGCCGGCGGTCAGCAGCAGGCAGGCGAAGGTCAGCGTGTAGGCGTCGATGATCCACTGGAGCTGTGTGATGTCCGTGGAGAGGTCTTCCTGGATGTCGGGCAGCGCCACGTTCACGATCGTGGCGTCGAGGTAGACCATGAACACGCCGAAGCACAGGAAGGCGAGCAGGAGCCCCTTCCGCTGGTTCGGTGCGGTGGTGTCGCTCATCGGGATTCCCTCGTGTCAGAGGTCGCGGGCAGGTCCCGGGGACGCCGGGGCGGAGCGGAGCCGGTGCGCCTCAACGCTAATGACCGACGGTCAGTCAGTCAACTGACCGACGGTCGGTCAGGTAGATTGGGAGGGATCCCCGGCACCTCGCGGCGGGTCCACGGACAGGAGACGCGCCCATGGCAACGGCAGCACAGGCAGACCCCGGCAGGCCCGCGCGCCGCAAGCGCCGCACCATGAGCCCGGACGACCGCCGCGCGGCACTGCTCAAGGGCGCCACCGAGGTCTTCCGCCGCAAGGGCATCGCGGCGGCCACGGTCGCCGAACTGGCCGAGGCGGGCGAGGTCGCCAAGGGCACCTTCTACCTCTACTTCGACTCCAAGGACCACCTGCTCGGCGCGCTGTGGGAGGAGTACGTCGACGGGTTCCTGCGCGACACCCGCGCCATGCTCGACGAGGGCGGCGCCTGGTGGCCGAGCCTGGACCGGCTGATCCGCAGCATGATCGAGCACGCCGTGCGCAACGCCGACCTGCACCGCCTCGTCTACCGCTCCGCCAACGCCAAGGCGCTGGAGCTGTGCCACGCCTCCAACCAGCGCGTCGTGGACCTGATGAGCGACTTCGTCGCGCGCGGCACGCTGGTCGGGGCCTTCCACGCGCGCGACACGCGCCTCGCCTGCCGCATGATCTTCCACGCCGCCGACGGCCTCCTCGACGACCTGATCAGCCTGGACGAGCCGATCGACCTCGAAGAGGTCACCGCGGCCGTACTGGAACTGGCCCACCGCGGCCTAGGCGCCCCTCACCTCGACTGAGACAGCCGTCTCAGCGCCGTCTCAGCGGGATGTCAGGGGCGTGCGGAAGAGTCCGGGGTGCACCGGGAGGCGGGCACGGGTCCGCCGGCCGGGGCGAGGAGAGGTACCCGAAGCGGCCCAACGGGGTACCGAGGCGACTCGGTTCGGGTCTCGGCCCGCGCAGGTTCGAATCCTGCCCTCTCCGCACCTGCACTTTCCGTAGTCGCCGACCCGGCTTGGAGCGTCCGCCGCCATGAGCGACCCGTTCACCTCGGCCCTGGTGATAGCCAACCCCGCCTCGGGCACCTACCCGCCCGGGGCGGCCGAGACGGTACGCCGCCGGCTCGCGGACGCGGGACTCGCCGCCGCCCTCGCCCTCACCGAGCACCCCGGCCACGCCCGCGCACTGGCCGCCGGCGCGCTGACCCCCGGCGGGCCCGACCTGGTGGTCGCGGTCGGGGGCGACGGAACGGCCCACGAGGTGGCCTGCGGCCTGCTGACGGACGCCGACACCGGCACGACGGCCGGCAGCGGCCCCGGCCCCCTCCCTCACTCCGGCCGGTCCCCCGCCCTGCTGACCCTCCCCACCGGTACCGGCAACTCCTTCCACCGCGAGATCTGGGCGGACCTCCCCTGGCGCGCCTCCCTCGAACGCGCCGCGACGGCACCGCACGTGCGCGCGATCGACCTGGCGCGGGTCGCGGAGAACGGCGTGCCGGCCGTGCTGGGCGCCTCCACCGGCGTCGTCGCCCAGTCCCTCGTCACCGCCCGGGGCATCGCCGAGGCCGGCCGCGACCGGTACGAGAAGGCCGTCGCCGCGGCCCTGCACGCGTTCACGCCGTACCCGGGCCGGGTGCTGGTCGACGGCGAGGTCGTGCAGCAGGGCCCGACCGTCTTCGTCGACGTCGGCGGCGGCCGGTACCGGGGCGGCCGGTTCCGGCTGCTGCCGCACTCCGTCATGGACGACGGCCTGCTCGACGTCTGCGTCGTCGGCACCGCCCTGCCCCTGCGCGACCTGCCGGCGCTGGCCCGCGACGGCTCCCACGTCGGCCGGGAGGGCGTCGTCTACGCGCGCGGGCGCAGCGTGGTCGTGGAGCGCACCGACGGCCGGCCGCTCGTCTTCGAGTGCGACGGCGACGTCCTGGCGCCCGCGCGCGAGCGGTTCACGCTGGACGTGCTGCCGGGGGCGCTGCGGGTCGTGGGCCCGCCGCCGGGCGGACACTGACCGGCTCACGCCGCCGGCTACTGCCCGCACCGCTGGCTCCGGCCCGCACCGCCGGCTACGGCAGGCGCCAGTCCACCGGCTCGGCGCCCTGGCCGGCGAGGAGTTCGTTGGCGCGGCTGAACGGGCGGGAGCCGAAGAAGCCGCGGTCGGCGGACATCGGCGAGGGGTGCGCGGACTCGATCGCCGGCAGTTGGCCGAGCAGCGGGCGCAGGTTGCGGGCGTCCCGTCCCCACAGGATGGACACGAGCGGCTTGCCACGGGCGGCGAGCGCCCGGATCGCCTGCTCGGTGACCTCTTCCCACCCCTGGCCCCGGTGCGCGGCGGGCTTGCGCGGCGCGGTCGTGAGCGCCCTGTTCAGCAGCAGCACCCCCTGCCGCGTCCACGGTGTCAGATCGCCGTTGGACGGCCTGGGCAGCCCCAGGTCGGTGTGCAGCTCCCGGAAGATGTTCTCCAGGCTCCCGGGCAGCGAGCGCACCTCCGGCGAGACCGCGAAGCTCAGCCCGATCGCCATCCCCGGCGTCGGATAGGGGTCCTGGCCGACGATCAGGACGCGCACGTCGTCGAAGGGCTGCTGGAAGGCCCGCAGGACGTTCGCCCCGGACGGCAGGTACGTCCGCCCGGCCGCTATCTCGGCGCGCAGGAAGTCCCCCATCGCGGCGATGCGTCCGGCCGCGGGTTCCAGGGCCTTCGCCCAGCCCGCTTCGACAAGTTCATGCAGAGGTCGTGGTGCCACAGCCCGTCACCCTACTGCCACACGCCGGCACCCCGCACAGCTACGGAAACCCATGCCCCCAGGAACGCCCCGATCGGGACAACTCACCCGCAACGCACGCCGATCACGTCTGATCCGCACGTAACTCAGCAGACAAAACCGGACGGATACCGTTCACCCGCACCCTCCCCGAACGGGGGAACCCGGGAAACCAGTAACATGCGGCGCCATGAGCTCCCCCACCGGTCCCGCGTCCGGCCTGCCAGTACGAATGCCGCGCCCCCGTCAGCCCGGGAGGCACCGCCGACCCGAGCCCCTGGCGGCTCCCGAGGGCGCGCCCGCGCTCGTCCTCGCGGTGCCGGGCACGCCCAGCGATGCCACCCGGGGTCTCGCCGAGGAGATCGTGAGCATCGCCCGCTCCGAACTGCCCGGCCTCGACGCGCGCATCGGCTACCTGGACGGGGACGACACCGAGTTCCCGACCCTCCAGGCGATCCTCGCCCACGCCGCCGACGAGCGCACCGCCCGCTACGAGCAGGCGCTCGCCGCGGGGCTGGACGTCAAGCAGCCCGACGGCCCCGTCGCCGTCGTCGTGCCGCTGCTGGCCGGTCCGGACAGCGCGCTGCTGCGGCAGGTGCGGCAGGCCGTGATGGAGAGCAAGGTCGCGGCCGACCTGACCGACGTCCTCGGCCCGCACCCGCTGCTCGCGGAGGCGCTGCACGTGCGCCTGTCCGAGGCGGGGCTCGCGCGCGCCGACCGGGCCCGGCTGTTCACCGTCGCCACCGCGGCGGACGGGATCATCCTCGCGTCCGTCGGCGGGGACGAGGCCGTACAGGCCGCCGGGATCACCGGGATGCTGCTCGCCGCGCGGCTCGCCGTGCCGGTGATGGCCGCGGCGCTCGACCAGGAGGGGTCCATCGCCTCCGTCGCCGAGCAGCTGCGGAACTCCGGGTCCCAGCAGCTCGCGCTCGCGCCGTACCTCATCGGGCCCGAGATCGACTCCGTCGTGGTCGAGGAGGCCGCGAAGGAGGTCGACTGCGCCGCCGCCGAGGCGCTGGGTCCCTACCCGGCGATCGGGAAGCTGGCGCTGGCCAAGTACACGACGGCGCTGGGGATCGCGCCCCAGCAGACACCTGCGGTGCGGTAGCCGTTTCGCCTACTGGGGTGCCGGGGGCTGTGCTGTGGCGAGTGCGGGCTCGTCGTGGTTGGTCGCGCCCACGCGGCGGTAGCCGCACATCGATTACAGCCCCGCGCCCCTGACTTGCGCTACGCGCTCGTCCAGGGTCGCCAGCACCTCGTGTGCTCGCTGCTTTCGGTCCCTCATCGGGTTCAGCGGGTGCAGCAACGGGGCCACTGCCAGGCGGACCCGGGGCAGCAGTGTCTCCAGTTCCGCCGCCCTCGCCGCCGGGTTCGCCTTCGGGTCGCGTTCCCAGGCTTCGAGGACCTGGACGGTGTGGCCGATCCAGGCGTCCGTGACCTTGTCGGTGGTGATGGGGAGGACGAGGAGGACGGCGAGGGTCGCGGCGAGGGCGCCCAGGCCCGTCTCCGCGAGGCGCAGGGCGAGGAGCTGGGGGCTGAGGACGCCCAGGACGCCGTAGAGGAGTTCCACCAGCAGCGTCACCCACAGCATCATCCACGTGTAGGAGACGGCGGCCGTGTAGAAGATGCCGAAGACGGCGGCCGCGAGCCCGAGCGCCGTCGGGACGGGCGCGCCGTTCACGGGGACGGCGATCAGCAGGCCGAGGGCGATGCCGACGACCGTGCCGGCGACCCGGCGGAAGCCCCGCACCAGGGTCTCGCCGCGCGACGTCGTGTTGACGAAGATCCACCAGGTCGCCCCGACCGCCCAGTACCACCGCTCGGCGGAGAGCGCCTGGCCCGCGACGAGGGCGAGCGCGGCGGCGGTCGTCGCCTGGACGGCCTGCCGCGAGGTCACGCGGGCCAGCCCGGGGACGGTCACGGCGGGCGGCGCCGGCCGTCCGCGCTCGTAGCACCAGACGCCGAAGCGGACGGCGGACGCGACCGCGAGGGCGAGCAGGACGGCCGCGTACAGCTCCGGCAGGTGCGCCGGGGTCGTCCCGAGGACCAGGGTCACGAAGAACGCCATGAACGCGAAGACGCCGAGCGCGTGCCCGCGCGGACCCCACCGGCGCGCGTACACGCCCGCGCCGATGATCGCCAGGAAGGCGAGTGCGCGGGCGAGCGGACGGTCGTGGACCTCCGCCGCGAGCGCGAAGACGGGAAGGCCGACGACGGGCAGGAGCGCGGTCGTGACGGCCTGCCCGCGCACGGTCGTGTCCGTCACGGTGAACAGGGCGAGCAGCGCCGCGAGGCCCCCGGTGACGGCGGCCACGAGCGAGTGCCCGGCGACGGCGCAGGCCACGACCGCGAGCCCGATGCCGAGCACGGCCCGGGACGCGGCGCGCAGCCGCATCCGCCCCGGATCCGGAGCCGTGAACACCTTCCTCAGCACGTGACGCCCACCCCTTCGGACCTGAGACCCTGATCATGCGATTCGGACATGAGAAAGGCGCCGCGGGTCTCCGCAGCGCCATCGACCCGACCATGAGACCACCACCGGCCCCACTGGCTCAAGTGACGTCGTTCCGAGTGGGCCATTGGCCCACCTGGACGGCGCTCGGCTGGTCCAGTGCCGGGCCAACGGACCACGCGGCTCGTGGGGCATACGGGGGCGCCGGGTCGGGTAGGCCGATCCCGACCCGACAGAAAGGGACCCCATGAACCACGCGCTGCCGCCCTCGTTCACGGCCACCGGTTCGTCGTCCTTCCTGGACTTCCTCGCCGCGCAGGCCCCGGAGATGCTGCCCTCCCGCCGCACGCTGCCGCAGGTCGAAGGCGGTTTCGAGGCGCCGCACGGGACGACGATCGTCGCGGCGACGTACGCGGACGGCGTGCTGGTGGCGGGTGACCGGCGGGCCACGATGGGCAACGTGATCGCGAACCGCGAGGTCGACAAGGTGTTCCCGGCCGACGAGTACTCGGCGGTCGCCATCGCCGGCACGCTCGGCTTCGCGGTGGAGCTGGTGCGGCTGTTCCAGCTGGAGCTGGAGCACTACGAGAAGATCGAGGGCACCGCGCTCTCCCTCGACGGCAAGGCGAACCGGCTGACGACGATGGTGCGCGGCAACCTCGGCATGGCCATGCAGGGCCTCGCGGTCGTCCCGGTCTTCGCGGGGTACGACGTCGACCTGGGCGTGGGCCGCATCTTCACCTACGACGTGACCGGCGGCCGGTCCGAGGAGTCCGCCGGGTTCACCGCGACCGGCTCCGGCTCGGTGTACGCGCGCGGCTCGCTGAAGAAGTTGTACCGGCCCGGGATGAGCGAGTCGGACATCGTCACGGCGGTCGTGCAGGCGCTGTACGACGCGGCCGACGACGACTCCGCGACCGGCGGTCCCGACCTCTCCCGTCGGCTGTTCCCGCTGGTCAGCCTGGTGACGGCGGACGGGTTCCGGCTGCTGGGGGCGGAGGAGGTCGCGGAGGTGTCGCGGACGGTCGTCGACGGGCGCAGGAACGCGCCGGACGGGCCCCGGGCGCCGGTGCTGTGAGGTAGCGCGGCCCGCGGGCCGTCCGACTGGGCCATTGGTACAGTCGGCGGTGATCATCAGGGAGGCCGGTCGTATGGCGGTGGACGAGCTCGACACCCGCATCCTGCGCCTGCTCCTGGAGCAGCCCCGGACCAGTGTGCGCGAGTACGCGCGGATCCTGGGCGTCGCCCGGGGCACCCTCCAGGCGCGCCTCGACCGGCTTGAGCGCGACGGCGTCATCACCGGCACCGGCCCGTCCCTCTCCCCCGCCGCCCTCGGCCACCCGGTCCTCGCGTTCGTGCACATCGAGGTCACCCAGGGCCACCTCGACGACGTCGGCGAGGCGCTGGCCGCCGTGCCGGAGATCGTGGAGGCGTTCTCGATCACGGGCGGCGGCGATCTGCTCACCCGGGTCGTGGCCCGCGACAACCTCCACCTGGAGGACGTCATCCAGAAGCTGATCAGCATGCCGGGCGTGGTCCGCACGCGCACGGAGGTCGCACTGCGCGAGCGGGTGCCGCACCGGCTGCTGCCGCTGGTGGAGTCGGTGGGGCGGGCGGCGGCGAAGTAGGCGTCCGGAGCCGGCCACCTGGGGTTCCGATGTCGAAACTTCCGCACCCGTCACACCCGTTGACGCGTCACGGTGCCGTGCCTATCTTCTGGACGATCTTCCGAACAGTTACCGATATATCGAACGCTCCACCCGCCTCGCACACCCCCCACACGCAGGACCCTTCAGAATCGAGGAGCACATGGCCCCGCCCCTCTCCCGACGCACCCTCCTGAGGAGCGCGATGATCGCCGCCGCAGCATCCGGGCTCACCGGCACGGGCACGGCCGGCGCCTCGGCCGCGCCCGCCGCCTGGTCGCTGCTCCCCCTCCCGCTGGACAAGGTGTCCCTGGGACCCGGACTCTTCGCGGACAAGCGGCAGTTGATGCTCGACCACGCGCGCGGGTACGACGTGAACCGGCTGGTGCAGGTGTTCCGCGCCAACGCCGGTCTCTCGACGCGCGGCGCGGTCGCCCCCGGCGGCTGGGAGGGCCTGGACGGCGAGGCCAACGGCAACCTGCGCGGCCACTACACCGGCCACTTCCTCACGATGCTGGCGCAGGCGTACGCGAGCACCGGCGACGCGGTGTACGCGGAGAAGATCCGCACGATCGTCGCGGCCCTGCACGACTCCCGCGAGGCACTGCGGCGAGCGCCCCAAGTCCTCAGCGTTCCGGGCAAGTTCGGGACGGCCGCCGAGAACGTGCGGGGTTCGTACCAGTACGTCGAGCTGCCCGCCCAACTCCTGGGCGGCGCACCGGCGATCACCCTCGCGGCGTGGATCAGACCCACGCACGACGGGAGTTGGGCCCGCGTCTTCGACTTCGGCGACGACACGACCCGCTACCTCTACCTGACGGCCCGCAACGCGAGTGGTGTGCCCCGGTTCGCGATCACCACGAGCGGGGCCGGCGGCGAGCAGGGCATCAACGGGACGGCCGCGCTGCCGCTGGACCAGTGGAGCCACCTCGCGGTGACGATCGGCGGCGGGGTCGGCACGCTGTACGTCAACGGGCAGGCGGTGGGCCGCAATCCGGGCATGACACTGACCCCGGCCGCGCTCGGGACGCTCACCCACCACTGGCTGGGGCGGTCGAACTACTCCGGCGACCCGGTGTTCGCGGGGGCGTACGACGGGTTCGACGTCTGGTCGCGGGCGCTGACCGCCGCCGAGATCACGGGACTCCAGAGCCGCAAGGGCTCAGGAGACCTCGCCTCGTACGGTTTTGACGAGACGTCAGGCGGTACCTTCGCCGACTCCTCCGGGCGCGGGCTCACCGCGACGCTGCGCCGGACCTGGGGCGCCCCGAGCCACGCCGGGTTCCTCGCGGCCTATCCGGAGACGCAGTTCATCCAGCTGGAGTCGATGACCGCGAGCGACTACTCGAAGGTGTGGGCGCCCTACTACACGGCGCACAAAATCCTGCGCGGGCTGCTGGACGCGTACCTCGCGACCGGCGACGCACGCGCCCTCGACCTCGCGTCGGGCATGGCCGACTGGATGCACGCCCGCCTCTCGAAGCTGCCCGCGGCGACGCTCCAGCGGATGTGGGGGCTGTTCTCCAGCGGCGAGTTCGGCGGGATCGTCGAGGCGCTGTGCGATCTGCACGACCTCACGGGAAAGGCCGAACACCTCGCGCTGGCGCGGCTGTTCGACCTCGACCGGCTCATCGACGCGTGCGCCGCGAACACGGACGTCCTCGACGGGCTGCACGCCAACCAGCACATCCCGATCTTCACGGGGTACCTGCGGCTGTACGACGCGACCGGCGAGCGGCGCTACCTCGACGCCGCGCGCAACTTCTGGGACATGGTCGTCCCGCACCGCATGTACGCGGTCGGCGGGACCAGCAACGCGGAGTTCTGGCGGGCGCGGGACGTCGTCGCCGGGGTCATCAGCGGCGCGTCGGCGGAGACGTGCTGCGCGTACAACATGCTGAAGCTGAGCCGGGCGCTGTTCCTGCACGCGCAGGAGCCGAAGTACATGGACTACTACGAGCGGGCGCTGTTCAACCAGGTGCTCGGGTCCAAGCGGGACGCCCCCGACGCGGAGAAGCCGCTCGTCACGTACTTCCTCGGGCTGGACCCCGGTCATGTGCGGGACTACACGCCCAAACAGGGGACGACCTGCTGCGAGGGGACGGGGCTGGAGAGCGCCACGAAGTACCAGGACACCGTGTACTTCGTCGCCGCCGACGGGGGCGCGCTGTACGTCAACCTCTTCAGCCCGTCGACGCTGGAGTGGTCCGGCAAGGGTGTCACCGTCACGCAGTCCACCGGGTTCCCCTTCGAGCAGGGGACCACGCTCACCGTGCGCGGCGACGCGCGGTTCGAGTTGCGGGTGCGGGTGCCCGCGTGGGCGACCGCCGGGTTCCGGGTGCGGGTCAACGGGCAGGCGGTGAGCGGGAGTCCGGTGCCGGGGAGCTACTTCGCCGTGGCGCGCGACTGGCGGGACGGGGACGTGGTGCGGGTGGACACGCCGTTCCGGATGCGGGCGGAGCGGACGCCGGACGAGCCCTCGGTCCAGGCAGTGTTCTACGGTCCGCTGAACCTCGCCGCCCGCAGCGCGTCCACCTCCTATCTGCCGGTCTCGCTCTACCGCAACGCCGCGCTCTCCGGCGATCTGGTCTCCTCCTTCACGGCGGTTGACGGGAAGCCGCTGCATTTCTCCCTGGGCGGCGTGGAGTTCGCGCCGTTCTTCGAGGGGACCGAGGATCCGACGCACGTCTACGTGCGCCGGGCGGAGCCTTGGGTGGTGTTCGGGGGCGTGGACTCCGGGGTGGCCAACCCCGTGAAGACGAACGGGAGTTCACTGCTCGACGAGGTGTGGGCGGGGGCGCCGTTCGCCGACAGGGCGGCGCTCGTGGCGCGGGTGCGGACGGTCGTCGCGTCGTGGGTCGCCGGCGGGCTGCTGGGCGCCTCGGACGGGGACGCCGTCGTCGCCACGGCCCAGCGGGCGGTGTACGTGTCCTGAGGCCGGTCTACTTGTGGCGGCGGGGTTTGGGGCTCGCGGTCTTGCGGGCGGGCTTCTTCCCCGTCGCCTTCCCTGCCGTCGCCGCCTTCCCCGTCGTCGCCTTGCGCACAGGTGCCTTCTTCGCCGGGGACTTCTTCGCGGCGGGCTTCGGCTGCTCCTGCTTCGTCCTGCCCCGCGTGCTGTTCGCCGTCCGGCCGCGCACCACGCCGATGAAGTCGTCGACCAGGTCCGTCGTCGCGTCCGTCGGCCAGGAGAGGGCGACGGCGGACTGGGGGGCGTCGGTGACCGGGCGGTAGGTGAGGTCGCGGCGGTGGTGGAGGCGGGCCAGCGACTGGGGGGTGAGGAGGACGCCGATGCCGGCGGCCACGAGGTCGATCGCGTCGGCCGTCGTCTCCGGGCGCTCGAAGGCCGGTTCCCCGGGCGGCTGCTCCCACGCGAAGACGTCGTCCAGCGGGTGCAGGACCGTCTCCTCGGCGAGGTCGGCCAGGGTGATCTCCTCGGCCGCCGTGATCAGGTGGTCCTTGGGGACCACCGCGACGGTCGTCTCCGTGTAGAGGGGGATCGCGCTGAACGTCTCGCGGTCGACGGGCAGCCGGACCAGACCGGCGTCGGCGCCGCCGGAACGCAAGACGTCGGATGCCTCGGCGGCGCCCGCCTGGAGCAGTTCCAGCCGCACCCGCGGGTAGCGCTCGGTCCAGATCCGCGCCCACTTGGCGGGGGTCGCGCCGGGTACGTAGGCGAGCCGGAACGTGGGGGAATCCGCCGAGTCAGTCACGTCGCCAGGTTACCCGCTGTGGTCGGAGGTCTGTCCGGTGGCGGATAGTCTGGGGCCATGAAGTCGCACCAGACCGCCCAGACGATGAAGCCCGCCACCGCGGCGAAGAAGCTGGGCGTGTACCTCCCCGCCACCCCTGCCGAGTTCCAGGAGGGTGTCGTCTCCCGTGCCGAGCTGACCGAGCTCCAGGAGAACCCTCCGCAGTGGCTTCAGGACCTGCGACTGAGCGGTCCGCACCCGCGTCCGGTGGTCGCGGCGCGGCTCGGTGTGTCCATCGCGGGTCTCGCCCGCGGGGGTGTGACCGACGCGCTGACCACCGCCGAGATCGAGGCCCTGCGCGACGAGATGCCGGAGTGGCTGGAGAAGGAGCGGGCCACCCAGGCGGAGGTCCGCAAGGAGGCCGCGCGGCTCAAGAAGCGCGACGCGGAGCGCGCGGCGCGAGCGGGCCGGGGGCCGGAGCGCGACTGAGACCGGCGGCCCTCTGCTGAGGGGGCCATCGGTATGTCGTAGGCCGTCGGTGTGTCGTGGGCCGTCGGTGCTGTCCCGGTGGCGTCCGGGGCGATAGATGTGCCGTCGTGCGAAATCTTCCTTTTCTCCCCGGGTTGTCCTCTGCGCTCCGCCCTCGCCGCCGGGCGCTCGCGCGCTGGTGTGCGGCGGCTGTCGTCGCGGTGGGGGCCGCGGGGTGCGCGGGCGGCGGTGACGAGGGGGCCCGGGGGGCCGGGAGCGGGGGGAGCGCGGCGGTCGTGCGGGTGCCGCAGGACACGCCGTCGGTGCGGCGGGCGGTGGAGCTGGTGCGGGCCGGAGGGCTGGTGCTGGTGTCGCCGGGGGTGTACCGGGAGTCGGTGACCGTGGCGAAGCCGCGGGTGGTGCTGCGGGGGACGGACCGCAACCGGGTCGTGTTCGACGGGGAGTTCGAGCGGCCCAACGGGATCACCGTGACCGGCGCGGGCTCGGTCGTCGAGAACCTGACCGTGCGCAACCACCTGGCGAACGGCGTCCTGTTCACCGGCGTGACCGACGAACGGCTCCAGGCGGGCCGCGCGGGCGGCTCGGCCTACGACCCGCTGGACACGGTCAAGTTCCCGCCCCTGCACGGGTTTCGGGCGTCGTACGTGACCGCGTACAACAACGCCCTGTACGGGATCTACGCGTTCGACGCGCGCGCGGGCGTCATCGAGCGGTCGTACGCGTCGGGGCAGGCGGACTCGGGGATCTACGTCGGCCAGTGCCGGCCGTGCGACACGGTCGTGCGGGACAACACCGTCGAGCACAACGCGGTCGGCCTGGAGGTCACCAACGCCTCGGAGCGGCTGTACCTGCTGGGCAACCGGGCCTCGCGCAACCGGGTCGGGCTGACGCTCAACTCCAACGACCTGGAGGCGCTGGGCCCGCAGCACGGCGCGGTGGTCGCCGGGAACGCGTTCACCGACAACAACGACGCCCGCAGCCCCGAGCAGGCGGACGGCGGCTTCGGGATCGGCATCGGGTCGGGGGGCGGCCGGGAGAACGTCCTGGAGCGCAATCTGGTCACCGGGAACCGGGCGGCGGGGATCGTCCTGGCCGACGTCCAGGGGTACCCGGCGCGCGACAACACGGTCCGCGACAACCGGGTGTCGGGCAACGGCGCCGACCTGGTGCTGGCGACGGGAAGCACGGGCGGCAACTGCTTCGTACGCAACGGGGAGTCGCGCCGCAGCCCGGACGGCCTGCCGGGCCGGGACCTGTGCGGCGCCCCGGCACCGGCCGCCTCCGGCCCCGCGTCCCGCACGCTGGGCACGGTCCCGGCCGTCACGGCGCCCGCGGGCGTCTCCTTCATGGACGCCCCCGTGCCGCCCGCCCAGCCGAACCGGCCCGGCGCCCCGGACGCGCCCGCGCGGGCGGCGGTGGGGCTGCCGGGGCGGGTGGACGTGCGGGCGTACCGGGTGCCCGCGTAGCCGTACGCGCCCGCGCGGGGGCGTCGATACGGTCATTTTCGATCAGCCGTCCCCAGGGACCCCCGGAACGGTCACTTTCCGTCCCACGGTCCCTTCGGGACGCTGCCGCGCACCCGCTCCCCCGTCAGGTCCAGCGTCACCGTCCGCGCCTCCCCCAGGCGCGCGGACACCCGGCGTACGGCGCCGTCGGCGCCGATCCAGTACGTCACCGGGGAGCGTCCTGCGAGGGGGCTCGCGGTGGCGGCGGGGCGGGGGCGGGGGCCCGCGAGGACGTCGTAGGGGCGGCCGTCGATGGTGTCCTCACGCAGGTGCAACGGGCCTGACTGGGCGAGGAGTTGGGCGTTGTCGGGGCGGTCGGCGGCGAGGGCCAGGGAGAGCTGGAGGGCGACGTCGAGGGGGGCGCGGCCGTAGGGGCGGCGGGTCCAGGCGGCGGTGTTCAGGCGGGCCGCCTCGCGCAGGGCGTCGCGCGCGGGCGTGCGTGGGGCGGGCGGTCCGTAGGTGCCGGGGCGGGCGACGGCGAGTCCGTCGGGGCTCCAGGCGAGGAGGCCGGGTGCGCCGCCCGTGCCGTCTGCGCCGTCCACACCATCCGCGTCGTACCAGCCGACCGCGCGGTGTGCGCGGGGGTCGACCACGGCCCGGACGGCGGTCGTTCCGGTGGGGGTCGCGACGCGCAGGTGCATCGTCGACGTGCCGGCCTGGTACGTCCTGAAGCGCGCCAGGGCCAGCCGCTGGGCCTCGTCGGCGGTCAGGGGTCGCGCGGGGTCGGCCGGGGCGGCGCAGGCCGTCAGGAGGGCGCTCAGGGCGAGCGCGGCGGCTGTCGCGAGGTGCGCGGGGCGGAGGGGGCGAGGACGTCGGGGGAGGTGGAGGAGGCGAGGGAGGGGTTTTGTCCGCATGGCAGGTCTCTATACGGGGCCGCCCGTGCGGTCGGGCGTCAGCCGCGCGGTCCGGTCACCCACCCGGGCCCGGTCGGTGTGCCGGACATCACAGGGCGCGGGGGTGCGGACGGGCGGGACGGTGTGCGCAGCGGCGGATCCGCACCTCATACGGGTGAACTCGGCGCGCTCCGGGCACCGTCCGCGAACTCTCCGTGAGGCGGCGCCGGTTGGCGGCGCCTCGGCTCGTCCGGATTCGTCCGCGGTCCGGTGCGTGCGGGCCGGTCGGGGCCGTACGCTTGACGGGTGGCGGGGCGATCCGTTTCCCGCCGCGCAGAGCGTGACCGAGTCACCTGGCGCGTCGTATCGCCGAGGGTGAACGCCCGGGAGTCGCCCTCGGGGCCCCGCCTTGGTTACGATCTGCGACAAGTTCACCGGAGTGGGTGTTTCGAGGCTGTTGGGGGTCGGGATGGTTGCCGGTCGTGTGGTGCGCTTCGACAGCGCGCGGGGTTATGGATTCATTTCTCCCGACGACGGCGGGGAAGATGTCTTCCTGCACGTCAACGACATGTTGATGCCTGAATCGCAGATCCGCCGCGGCGTTGCCGTGGAGTTCGAGATCGAGGACGGCGAACGCGGTCCGAAGGCTTCCGACGTGCGGCTCGCACGCGGTGCCGACGGCAAGCCGCTGACGCCGGACGACGACGTCCTGTGCGACGTCCTGAACACGGAGGAATTCACCCGGGAGGTCACCGAGACGCTGCTGTCCTCGGCTCCCTCCCTCACGGGCGAGCAGATCCTCCAGGTGCGTCAGGGCCTCGCGCAGTTCGCCAAGCACCACGGCTGGGTCGAGGGCTGACCCGGCCGACCGGGGGCGGGCGATGACCTCGCCCGCGCCCGGTCGCATTGCCGAGGGGCGCCGGTTCTCGTTCCGGACGACGGACGCGGACGAAGCGTGTGAGGCGATCGCGGCGACGTACTACGCCAACTTCATCGACGTGCTCGGTGAGGGCCCGATGCTCGACGCCTCCTTCGAGGTGGTGCGGCTGGGTGCGCTCACGCTCGGCGATCTGCGGTGCGGTGCGCCGGTGGCGATCCGCTTCGGGGACCTCGGCGCCCACCATGTCGACCTGCCGCTGACGGGGCGGATCGCGTGGGGGCAGCGCGGTGGGGACGCGAGGCTGGCGACGGCCGCGCGGGCCGCCGTCTTCGATCCCGTCGGGGACACGCGCCTCGACCACTGGGCCGGGGACTGCCGTGTCATCGCCGTCAAGATCGAACCGTCCGCTCTGCGGGACCACTTGGAGCGGTTGCTGGGGCGTCCCGTGCGGTGTGCTCCGCGGCTCGACCCCGAGTTCGACTCCTCCGCCGGGCCCGGACTCACCTGGGCGCGAACGGCCCGTCTGGTCATCGGTGAGATGGACAATCCCGGTGGGCTGCTCGACCAGCCGATGCTGGCCGCGCGGTTCGAGGAGACGCTGCTGTCCGGGCTGCTGCTGGCCGCCGGGCACCCCTACCGCGAGGAGCTGGCCGCCCAGCCCTCCACGCCGGTCTCCTTGCGTCCTGTACGGCTCGTGCTCGACGCCATCCACGCGCGTCCCGAGCATCCCTTCACCACCACCGGCCTCGCCTCCACCGCGGGCGTCGGCACTCGCTGGCTCCAAGCCGCCTTCCGCCGCCATCTCGGGGTGTCCCCCATGGCCTACCTCCGCGAGGTCCGCCTCGACCGCGCCCACCACGAACTCACCACCGCCGACCCCTCCTTCACCACCGTCGCCGAGGTCGCCTACCGCTGGGGCTTCGGCCACCTGGGCCGCTTCGCCGAGAAGTACCGGGGGCGGTTCGGGGAGTTACCGTCGGAGACGTTGAACTCGGGGCGCGGGTAAGGGAGTTGTGGGGCGGGGACTCGGCTGACGTCGCCGCCGGGCACACCTCGACGTTCAGAAGCGGTGTCCCGGGAGACGCAGGCGGGCTTTCCGGCTCACACGGACGGGGGGGAGCCCGGGGGCGGGATGCCGGGGGCCGGATACCAGGGAGCCGGGGGCCGGGGGCCAGGTACCGGGGCCAGGGGGCCGGGATGCCGGGGAGCCGGGATACCGACGGCCGGGGAGGAATCGGCGAGTGTCGCAGCGGGGCTGTAGGCGTGGGCCCGCAGAGCAGCGCCTCTGATACCGGGCGGTATCTCCGGCTCGGGGCTGCGTCTCCGATGCGGGGCGGTACCGGAAGGCGTGCGCGTCGGCGGCCGGGCTCCCGGGGCCGATCCGCGACTGGCGTCGGCAAAAGGCCGCTCCGGAAGTCTCAGCCGAGCCGCCTCCCGGCACTCCCACTCCTCACCTCGGCTGAAGCCGGGAGGGCCTGGAGACCGCCACGGCACACAGCACCGGGGACGAAGCCGTCGACGCCGTCACGGCGTTGCCCAGGGGACACCTCGGGAAGCCGTCGAAGCTCATCCCGCCGCGTTGCCCTGCGGACGCTCCGGCAAGCGGCGTCCCCCACCCGGGTCCCGTGCGCTAATCGGCCACACCCGGTGGATCGTCCCGCCCGAGGCGCAGCCGTAGCGTCAGGGTGCCGTGTCCCGGCCCCCGACGCGGTGTCCGGCTGCGGGGCGTTCACCCCGGGACCCGTGGCCCGGAAGTGAACGGCCCGCGCCGGGGTTCACCCACCCGAAGTGGTCATGTCCGGCTGAGCGGTGTACCGGCAGGCCGGCCCGCCGGCGCGTCACAACAGGGTGCCGACGCCCGTGCACAGCACATGCCGTGGCCGGGCGCGTAGCCCAACAGCCACCGCTCCGACTCCGAGCGAAGGCCAACGGCCCGCACAACCACCCCACCCGGCGGGCCCTCTGAGCCACCGCACCACCGGGCTCCCTCCCCCGCCGATGCCCCCGCGCGCCAAAGCCATCCACGCCGAAGCAACCCCAACGCCAAAGTCACCCGCCGCACAGCAACCCGCACGCCAGGCCACCCGAGCACAGCCCCCCGGCCGGGGCGAGTCCACGCAGCCACCCGCGTGCCAGGGCCACCTGCGCCGAAGTCACCCCCGCACCAGAGCCACCCGCCCCGAAGCCCCCGCCAGGCACGGTGGTGCCCCGCCGGGTGGTGTAACCGTGCGAGGCCGTCGGCCTCCCTCGGAGCCGAGGCGGCTGCCGCAGGCCCGCCGCCCGGCCGCAATATGTGCCGCTCACAGGCGTCATCATGCCGATGCGATCCGTTGGCGACAGTCCGAGCGGGCCGGCGCTACCGGCTCCGCGCCGGTACAACCACTCAGCGGGACATCGCCCCAGGCACACCCACCCCGAACCACCCCCGCCGGAGTCAGCGCCCGACCGTAAGTGGAGCAGGGTGGTAAGGGATGTACGCGGCGCCGTCGAGGCCGAGAGCCGTGGCGGAGGTCTGGAGGGCCGCGGCGGTGGCGGAGGCGCCCCAGTGGCCGGTGTCGAGGCGGTGTTCGAGGGCGTGGAGGGCGGCGACGGTCTCGGCGGTGGTGAAGGTGCAGTGGCCGGGCCGTGCCACGTATGCCTGGCGCAGGAGGGAGCTGTCGCCCGCGGCGCGGATGCGGGCGGCGAAGCGGCTCTGCTGTTCGACGGGGACGAGGTTGTCGGCGATGGTGTGGACGTTGAGGAGCGGGACGGCGAGTCCTTGGCCGGCGGAGGAGGTGCGCGCGGCGGTGCGGACGGCGGCCGGGTCGGCGGTGACGGCCGCGCCCGCGGTGAGGCTCGCGAGGTCGGCGCGCAGGTCGAGCCCGGCGGCCCGGTAGAGCGCGTGGACCTGGGGCGCGTGGACGGACCCGGCGAGCAGCCGCTCGTAGGAGACGCCCTTGTTCCAGGAGTTGTTGCCGCCGACGGACTGCTCGATGGCGTACCGGCCGCCTTCGACGAACGAGAGGATGCCCTGGGCGAACCAGGCGTACTGCTGCTCCTGCTGCGCCGCCCAGTCGGTGGGGGCGGGCCGCTCCTGGCCGGGAGCCCACGCGGGCAGGTTGAGGAAGGCGGCGGCGAGGGCGATACGCGCACGCCCCTGCGGGGTCGCCTGCGCGGCCGTGACCGCGCCGGTGAGGCGCTGGGCGGTGGCTGCGGCCTCGGCGGCGGAGCCGAAGCGGACGAGCTTGGGATCCTCGCCGGGCAGCAGGAGGCGGGCGATCGTGTACTCGGCGTCGAGCTGGTAGTTGTCGAGGTCGGTGGCGCCGGCGACGAGCCCGCACAGGCCGAGCGCGCCGTCGATGCGCCCGGCGCCGTCGCGGGCCATCTGGGCGTTGACGAGGCCGCCCATGGACTGCCCGACGGACAGCACGCGCGCGGGGACGCCGATCTCGGCGGTGACGGCGTCGATCGTCTGGAACTGGTCGCGCTCGGCGCTCTCCAGCGCCCACATCGAGCCGTTCGGGTCGTAGGAGGATCCGGCGAGCGCGTACCCGCGCGCGAGGAGGTCGAGACGGACGGCCTCGGAGGGGGCGTTGGCGGCGACGGTGGGGCCGAAACCGTGGCTGAAGATCACCAGGGTGCCGTTCCAGGCGGCGGGGACGTCGGCTATCCAGGTCGCGCCGTCGGCGAGGGTGCCGGTGAGGCGGGCCGGCGCCTCGGTCGTCGCCTGGGCGGGCGGGCCCGCGAGGACGGCGGACAGGGTCACGGCGATGGCCGTCAGGGCGGTGCGAGAGCGGGTGCGCATGGGTCGCGGCTCCAGTCGGGGGAAGCTCGGGGGAAGGGGGGAGCGTACGGATGCGCACGGAATCTAGGGCTAGTTTCTTACAGCAGTCAATCTTTTGCACAACATCAGTCGTCCCGAAGAGCTGTTTTCAGCCCGCGCACACCCCTGTGCGCCACCGCACCCGGCGGCTAGGGTTCCGGAAATGAGCGCCACCTTCCGCATCCTGACGTCCGGTTACGTCGGACCGCGCACCGCGAGCACCGTGAGCCTCGTGCGCGACGGCGACACCGTGGTCGTCGTGGACCCGGGGATGGTCGCCGACCGGGGGCTGATCCTCGATCCGCTGGCCGCGGAAGGGCTCGGTCCCTGCCAGGTCACGGACGTCGTGTTCAGCCACCACCACCCCGACCACACGCTGAACGCGGCGCTGTTCCCGGTGGCGAGGTTCCACGACCACTGGGCGACCTACCAGAACGACGTCTGGACCGACCGCCCGGCCGACGGCCACTTCCTGTCGCCGTCGGTGCGGCTCGCCGCGACCCCGGGGCACACGGCGGAGGACATCAGCACACTGGTCGAGACCCGTGAGGGCCTGGTCGTCTTCACGCACCTGTGGTGGAGCGCCGAGGGCCCGGTGGAGGACCCGTTCGCGCACGACCCCGGCCTGCTGCACGAGTCGCGTGCGAAGGTGCTGGCGATGGAGCCGGCGCTCATCGTGCCGGGACACGGCGCCGCGTTCGTGCCGGACGCGGGCACGCCCGTGTGACGCGAGGCGTCCTTCACCGCACCGCCCGCGAGAGGGGCAGCGTCCCCGTGAACGCCGGGACGAACGCCCCGAACCCCCCGTCCCCGGCCCGTCCGCGCTCCACGTCCGCGATGAGCCGCAGCAGCGCCGCCGTCCCCTGGGGCGCGTCCACGCGTGTGTCGACCGTGGCGAGGGCGCGGCGGGCGCGGTGCCAGGTGCGCGACGGGTGGGCGGGGTGGTCGGTGACGGCGAGGGCGTAGCGGGACAGCAGCGTCGACCAGGTGTCGGCGGCGGCGCCGGGCCCGGCGAGGGCGCGGTGGGCCGTGCGGCGCGCCTTGCGGGGCGCGGTGGACGACTGGACGATCGCGAGGGCCGCGAGGCTGACGGCGGGGGCGGGTCCGCCGGGCGCGTCCGGCGGGATCAGGTCGGCGGCCTGGGCGAAGCAGGACTCGGCGGCGGCGAGGGAGTGCTCACGCCAGGCCAGCAGGCCCTCGACGTGGGCGATGCGGCCGACCGTCGCGCCGTCGCCCGCGAGGACCGCGCCGGTCCAGGCCCGCCCCAGCAGCTCACGGGCCGTCTCGGGGTCACCGGTGCCGAGCCAGGCCATGAGCCACAGGGCGCGCGGCAGCAGCGGGCTGTCGGGCTCGGTCAGGGGCAGCAGCCCGCGCAGGTGGGCGTGGCCCTGCGCCGCGTGGCCGTGGACGGCCCACCAGAACCACAGGTGGACGACGGCCTCCAGCGCGGCCTCGACCTGTCCGGGGCGGGAACGCGCCCTGCGGACGAGGGCCGTGAGGTCGTCGTACTCGTCGCGCACGAGCTGGACCGCCTGCCGCTGCTGCCCGCTCGACCACAGGTTCTCGGCGACGGCCGCGACGCGCCGGAAGTGCAGGGCGTGCCGTTCGTGCGCGACCGCCGACTCGCCCGCCGCGCGCAGGCGTTCGGCGCCGAAGTCCCGTGCGGCGCGCGTCATCCGGTAGCGGGACGGGCGCGGTCCGCCGTGCTCGCCCAGTGTCTCCAGCACCCCCGACGCCGCCAACCGCGCGAGCAGGCCCGGGACTTGGTACGGCTCGACGCCCGCGCCCGCGCACAGGAAGACGGCCGTGGCCTCGGTGAAGGAGCCCGCGAAGACGCTGGCCCGCGCCCAGACGACCCTCGACTCCCGTTCGCACAGCCGGTATCCGGCGCCGACCGCGTCCCGCAGCGAACGGTGCCGGCGGGGGCCGGGGTGGGGGCCGGTGAGCCAGCACTGGTCGCGCTCCAGCCGTGCGGCGAGGTCGCGGACAGAGTGGCGGGTGAGCTGGCTCGCGGCGAGTTCGATGGCCAGCGGGACGCCCTCCAGGAGCCGGCAGATCCTCCTCGCCTCCGCCAACTCCTCGCCGTCGCAGTCGAGTTCACGGCCCGTCGCGGTGCGGGCCCGGCTCAGGAACAGGTCCACCGCCGGGCCGTCCGCGCTCAACGCGCCCAGCTTCAGGACGTGTTCGTCCCCCAGCCCGAGCGCCGTGCGCGCCGTGACGAGGATCCTCAGCGCCGGGACGGCCATCAGGAGCCGCTGGACGAGGCCGACGCACTCGGCGTGGACCGGGTCGACGCCGTCGAGGACGAGGAGGGGGTGCGGGGCAGGGAGGGCGGGGAGGGCCCGCAGCGCGGTGCCGGGGTCGGCGTACGGACGCGCCGGGGTCGGATGCTCCGGCGTACGCCGGGCGCGGGGGGCCGTCTCGCCGGGGCGGGGGTGTCCGGCGGGGTCGCCGGCTCCCGTGATCACCTCGCCGAGCCGGGGGCATCCGGCGGGGTCGCCGACTCGCACGGTCGCCTCACCGGAGCGGGGGCTTCCAGCCGGATCACCGACTCGTACGGTCGCCTCACCGGAGCTGAGCTGTCCGGCCGGGTCGCCGGCTCCCGTGATCGCCTCGCCGAGCCGGGGGTATCCGGCGGGGTCGCCGACTCGCACGGTCGCCTCACCGGAGCGGGGGCTTCCAGCCGGATCACCGACTCGTACGGTCGCCTCGCCGGAGCTGAGCTGTCCGGCCGGGTCACCGGCTCCCGTGATCGCCTCACCGGAGCGGGGGCGTCCGGCCGGGTCACCGGCTCCCGTGATCGCCTCACCGGAGCGGGGGCGGGAATGTCCGGCCGGGTCGGCGGCCCGTACGACCGCCTCGCCGAACCCCGCCGCGTCCAGCGCCCGCGCCACCCGTTCCGCCAGCCCGCCCGCGCCCGCGCCCCCGGCGCCGTCGCCGTCCTCCCCCACCCACACCGCGGCTCCCGTGCCCACCGCCGCCCCGGCCAGGCGGCTCTTGCCCATGCCTGCGGCGCCCGTGACCGTGACCAGGCGGTGTCCCGCGAGGGCCGCGCGCAGCCGGGTCAGTTCCGTCTCCCGGCCGAGCAGACCTCCGTCGACCGGTCGGCCGCGCCGGGGGGCGGGCAGCGTCCCGGAGATCTCGGCACATGTCCACACGTCGTAACTCTCCATACCGTGACCTGCGTGTTCGCGAGCGTGACGCCAGGGGACCGGGGTCGGGAGCCGTTCGGCGGCCCGGTTGCAGAACCGTCACTGCACTGGCGTCACGGTCCCCAACGCGTCACCCTCGCGCCGGGTGGCGCCGCCTCCCGCCGGATCACCCGCGCCGACGAACGACCGAACGTCCGGCCGATTCGACGGCGCCCGCCACCGGAGCGCTGTCACGGAACGGGGTGGCGTCCGGTTCATAGGGGCGAGGGGACATCGCGCGGTCGGTGTCCCCGGCCGACGCTCTGCAGAGGGAGAACCCGATGAGTCAGATCGACTTGGTTCCGTCGCGGTACGCGCTGAAGGTGGGGGACATCGATGTGATGGTGATCAGCGACGGGGTGCTGCCGATCACCACGTCGACGCTGGCCACCAACGTGCCCGGCCCCGAACTCGCCGCGTGGCTCGACGAGATGTTCCTGCCGCCGGAGGTGTGCGACTGGCCGCTGAACGTGGCGGTGGTGCGCAGCGGCGACCGGACCGTGCTGGTCGACTCGGGGCTGGGGACGGAGTTCCCGGGGTTCCCCCGCGCCGGACAGCTCGCCGCACGGCTGGACGCCGCCGGGATCGATCCGGCGTCCGTGACCGACGTGGTGCTCACGCACCTGCACATGGACCACGTCGGCGGGCTGCTCGTGGAGGGGCTGCGGGGCCGGCTCCGGCCGGACCTGCGGGTTCATCTGGCGGCCGCCGAGGCGGAGTTCTGGGGCTCGCCCGACTTCTCGCGCACCGTCATGCCGACGCCGGTGCCGGAGGTGCTGCGCACGACGGCGGCGCGGTTCCTGGACGTGTACCGGGGGCAGTTGCGGCCGTTCGAGACGGAACGGGAGGTGGCGCCGGGGGTGTTGGTCCAGCGGACCGGCGGTCACACCCCCGGGCACAGCGTCGTGCGTCTGGAGTCCGGCGGCGACCGGCTGACGTTCGCGGGTGACGCCGTGTTCCAGCCCGGTTCCGCCCATCCCGGGTGGCACAACGGGTTCGACCACGACCCCGAGGGCTCGGCCCGGGTCCGCGTCCGCCTCCTGACGGAGCTGGCGGCACGCGGGGAGCAACTGGTGGCCACCCACCTTCCGTTCCCGTCCGTGTGCCATGTGGCGGCCGACGGCGACGCGTTCCGTTTCGTGCCGGCGGTCTGGGACCACTGACACGCCGGCCCGCCCTCCGGTCAGCGCTCCGGAGGGCGGGCCTCCACCAGCCCCGACTGGTAGGCGATGACGACGAGTTGGGCCCGGTCGCGGGCGTGCAGCTTCGTCATCGCGCGCTGGATGTGGCTGCGGACGGTGAGGTGGCTGAGGACCAGTTGCTCGGCGATCTCCGTGTTCGACCTGCCGAGGGCCGCCAGCGCCATGACCTCGCGTTCGCGGTCGGTCAGGGTCTTCAGGAGGGCCGGCGGGGCCAGGGCCTCGGCCGGGTCGGGGGTGGCGAGGAAGCGGGTGATGAGGGTGCGGGTGGCCGTCGGGGACAGCAGGGACTCGCCCGCCGCGACCGTGCGGATGCCCGCGAGGAGGACGTCCGGGCCGACGTCCTTGCCGAGGAACCCGCCGGCGCCCGCGCGCAGGGCACGGGCCACGTTCTCGTCGTCCTCGAAGGTCGTCAGGATCAGGACGTGGGTCGCGGACAGGGAGTCGTCCGCGCAGATCTCGGCCGTGGCGGCGAGGCCGTCCGTGCCGGGCATGCGGATGTCCATGACGACGACGTCGGGGGCGTGCGCGCGGGTCAGGTCGACGGCTTCGCGGCCGTCGGCGGCCTCGGCGACGACCGTCATGCCGGGGTCGGAGTCGACGAGGATGCGGAAGGTGGCGCGCAGGAGGGCCTGGTCGTCGGCGAGGAGGACGCGCGTGGTCATGGGGCCTTGCCTTCGTCGGGGTCGCGGTGGTGCAGGGGGAGCGTGCAGGCTACTTCGAAGACGCCGCCGGGGCGTCGTCCGGCGTGGAAGGTGCCGCCGACGGCGAGGGCGCGTTCGCGCATGCCGGTGAGGCCGTAGCCGCGTCCGGCGGCGACGGCGGCCGGGCCGAGGGCGTTGCGGACGGTCAGGGTCAGGTACCGGTCGGTGTAGGCGAGGCGTACCTCGGCCTCGGGGCGGGCGGCGTGCTTGGTGACGTTGGTCAGGGCCTCCTGGACGATGCGGTAGGCGGTGACGTCGACGGCGGGCGACAGGTCCCGTGCGTCGCCGTCGGTCTCGACGCCCACCTTCAGGCCGGCCGCGGCGCAGGCGGCGGTGAGGTCGGGGAGGCGGGCCAGGCCGGGTGCGGGGGCCAGGTTCCGCTCGTCGGACTCCTGGCGCAGGACGCTCACGGTCGCCTTCAGCTCGCGCAGCGCCGACGCCGTCGTGCCGGAGAGCTGGTCCAGGATCGCGAACGCCTGCTCGGGGTCGGTGCGCTTGAGGTGGGCGGCGGTGCCGGCCTGGGCGTTGGCGAGGGCGAGGTGGTGGGCGACGACGTCGTGCAGTTCGCGGGCGATGCGCATGCGCTCCTCGATGACGCGCCGGTGCGCCTCCTCCTCCTTGGCGCGTTCGGCCTGTTCGGCGCGGGAGGCGGCCAGGGCGCGGCGCACCTGGACGTAGCTGCCGAAGGCGATCGGCAGCATGGCCCAGGAGACGGGGTTGACGATGCTGAGGAAGAACTCTTTCCGGCTCAGGGTCAGCACGGTGCCGGTGATCAGCATGCCGGTCCCGGCGATCAGGGCGCCGGCCCTGCGGGTCCTGATGTCCTCGCGGACGCCGACGGAGTAGAGGGCGATGGTCATCGGGGCCGTCAGGATCGGGGTGACCAGCATCCCGAGGAGGCCCTGGCCCATGCCGCACGCCGTGGTGAGCGCGACGACGGCCAGGGGGCGCTGGTGGCGCCAGGGCAGGGCGACGCCGGCGACGGTCGCGAGGATCCCGGCGGGCAGCAGCCGCCCCACGCCGAAACTCCACCCGGCGCTCAGCGCGGTGCCGCCGACGCTCGCGGCGATGGCCAGCGCCATCAGCCAGACCTCGGCCGTGGGGGCGTGCAGACGCCGTTGGAGGTTCACGGAAGGGGCTCCGGGGGAGGGATCGTCGGGCGGGGGATCATGGTGTCAGACCTGAGGGGTAGGGGGCCTGTCCTGAGGGGGTAGGGGCCGTCCCGTACGACTTCGGAGGGACGGCCCGGCGGGGGTACGGGCGGCTGAGACCCGTAGTACTTCCGGGGGACGGCCCCGTACGCCGCGCACGGCGGCCGAGCCCCGTACGACTCGCGAGGGACCGCCCTACCCCCTCGGCCTCACACCCGCACAGTCTCCGTCTCCCGCGCCCCCTCGGCCTCCCCGGTCCGCAGGCCCGTTCCCTCGACGTCCACGCGGGGCAGCACGCGGGCCAGCCACCCGGGCAGCCACCACGCGCGGTCGCCGAGGAGCGCGAGCACGGCCGGAACGAGCGCCATGCGGACCACGAACGCGTCGAAGAGGACGGCGATGGCGAGGCCGAAGCCGATCGTCTTGATCATCGACTCGCCGGCCCCGATGAAGCCGGAGAACACGGCGATCATGATGACGGCGGCGGCCACCACGACGCGCGCGCTGTGCCGGAACCCGCTGGTCACGGCGGACATGGCGGGTTCACCGTGCGCGTACGCCTCCCGCATGCGGGCGACGAGGAACACCTCGTAGTCCATCGCGAGCCCGAACACGATGCCGACGAGGAAGATCGGCATGAGGCTCATGATCGGCCCGGTCTGCTCGACGCCGATGAGGGAGGCGCCCCAGCCCCACTGGAAGACGGCGACGACCGCGCCGAGCGAGGCGAGCACCGACAGCAGGAACCCGAACGCGGCCTTGACGGGCACGAGCACCGAACGGAACACCAGCAGCAACAGGACCAGCGCGAGGCCGATGATGACCGCGAGGTAGGGCAGCAGTGCGTTCTGGAGGGCCTGGGCGATGTCGATGTTCATGGCCGTCGACCCGGTCACCTCGAAGGTCGCGCCGGTCTCCTTCTCCAGCGCCGGCCGCTCGCCGCGGATGTGCTGGACGAGGCTCTTGGTCGATTCGTCGTTGGGCCCGGTGGACGGCACGGCGGAGAACAGGGCGGTGTCACCGGCCTGGTTGAAGCGGGGTTCGGAGACGGAGACGACGCCCTTCGTGTCCTTGAGCCGCGCGGCGATCTCACCGGCCGCGCTCTTCGGGTCGGCCACGCCCTTCGCGTCGACGACGACGGTCAGCGGCCCGTTGAAGCCGGGCCCGAACCCCTGCGCGAGGTCGTCGTACGCGCGCCGCTCGGTCGTCGAGGTCGGCTTCGCCTCGTCGCCCGGCATGCCGAGTTCGAGGTGCGCGGCCGGGATCGCGATCACACCGAGCCCGGCGACGCAGGCGAGCAGCACCGGCACCGGCCGCCGCAGCACGAACCGCGCCCACCGCGAACCGCCGTTCTCACCGCCGCCGCGCGGGACCTTGCCGCGGCGCACCGCGCGGGACAGCGTCGCGTTCGGCCACATGCCGAGCAGCGCGGGCACGAGCGTGAGGGCGACGAGGACGCCGACGACGACGGCACCGGCCGCGCACAGCCCCATCTTGGTCAGCATCGGCACGCCGACGACGGACAGCCCGGCCAGCGCGATGATCACCGTGAGCCCGGCGAACACGACCGCGCTGCCGGCGGTGCCGACGGCGACCCCGGCGGCCTCGGCGGGCTGCTTGCCTGCCGCGCGCTCCTCGCGGTAGCGGGAGACGACGAACAGGGCGTAGTCGATGCCGACGGCGAGGCCGAGCATCGTCGCGAGGGTGCCGGTGGTGGCCGTCAGCCCGAAGAGGCTGCCGACGGCCATGATCGCGGCCATGCTGACGCCGACGCCGATCATCGCGGTGAGCAGCGGCAGTCCGGCGGCGGCGAGGGAGCCGAAGGTGATGAGCAGGACGACGGCGGCGATCGCGACGCCGACGATCTCCGAGGCGCCCCCGGCCGCGGGGGTCGAGGAGAGGGCGGTGCCGCCGACCTCGACGGTCAGCCCCGTGTCCCGGGCCTGGCCGATGGCCTTCTCCAGGGCGCTCTTGTCGGCGGCGGTCAGGTCGTCGGCCTTCACCTTGTAGGTGACCTGCGCGTACGCCGTCGTCGCGTCCTCGCTGACGGCTCCCGCCGCGAAGGGGCTGACGGCCGACTCGACCTTCGAGCCGTCGCCCGCCTCGTCGACGAGCTTGTCGATCGCCGCGCGGTGGCCGTCCTGGGTCAGCTTCTCGCCCTTGGGGGCGACGAACACGACGCGGGCGTAGGCCCCGTCGGAGTCGCGGCCCGGGAAGCGGTCGCCGATCAGGTCGTTCGCCTTCTGCGCCTCGATGCCGGGCATGAACGAGGTGCCGCTGTCGTCGGCCGCGGGCGCCGTCGCGGCTCCCGCGCCGAGGCCGCCGAGCAGTACGGCCCACAACAGCACGACGAGCCAGCGCCGCCGGAAGGCCGTACGGCCCAGGCGATAGAGAAAGGTAGCCACGGAAAAAGCGCTCTCCAGGTCAGGGTGCGGGAACCTGACCAGACTCGCTCCTGGCACCCCCTGTGGGCATCGTGCCCCTACGGGCAATCGGCCCTGGTGCGACGGCACCAGTCGCGGGGCCGCGCCTCCTCCTCAGGTATGACGGGGTACGGATTACGGCGGTACTACGGGTGTCGCAATGTCCCGGGCGTGTGACAGGGGCTCGACGGGGCTGCATCAAGGGGCCTGCGGGCCTGGCCGGGTCGGCAAGAATGATCATAGGATTGCGCAAGTACGCAATTCTCGACGCCGGTGGCGCGACGCCGTCCGCCGGCCCCGACGGAGGTCAACAACGTGGGCATTCTCGGCTGGATCATCCTGGGCCTGTTCGCCGGAGCGATCGCCAAGATCCTGCTGCCCGGCCGTGACCCGGGCGGCTTCATCGGCACCACGCTGATCGGCATAGCGGGCGCCTTCATCGGCGGCTGGCTGTCCGCGAGGTTCCTCGACCGCCCGGTGGTGAAGGACTTCTTCGACCTCTACACCTGGGGCGCGGCGATCGCCGGTTCACTGGTCCTGCTCATCGGCTACCGCATCCTGTTCGGCAACTCCCGGGACTGAGAGCCGACACAGGCCCTGGCCTCACAGATGGGCGGAGACGGCGGGCAGCAGGTCCTGGAAGGTGCGGCCGGTCGCGGCCTCGCCGATCGCCTGGACCTGCCAACCGCCGCCCGCCCGGTGGAGTTTGGCCATGATCTGCGCGGTGTAGGGGCCACCCCCGCTGAGCGTGTACCGCGCCAGCTCCCGCCCGGTCGACTCGTCGACGACCCGGCAGAACGCGTTCTCCACCTCCGCGAAGGTCTGCCCGGTGAACGAGTTGACGGTGAACACGATCTGGTCGACCCGGCCGGGCACCCGCCCGAGGTCCACGAGGACGACCTCGTCGTCCCCGCCCGCCCCGCTCCCCCCGGTGAGGTTGTCACCGAGGTGCCGCACGGAACCGTCGTCACTGGTGAGGTGCTGGAAGAAGACGACGTCCGCGAGCTGACCGTCCGCGAACAGCAGCGCCGACGCGTCGAGGTCGATCTCCCGGGGCCCGGCGAGCTTCGCCAGGAACCCCTTGCGCTGCGCGGCCTGCCAGCCGAGCCCCATCCGGACAGACGTCAGCGCACCCCCGTCCGCCTTGTTCAGGCTGATCCGCTGCCCCTTCGTCATGTCGACGGACATGAGTCGCCTCGCTCTCTGTCGCCGGCCACCGGGCCTGCCCCGGTCAACCTGGAGCAAAATCTACAGCACTGTAGAAACAAAGAGGCCGAGCACCCACGCCGTGGGCTCAACTCGCCGGATCCACCAGCACCTTGGGCCCCGGACCGCAGCCGGCGGGCCGCTTCCCGGCGAGGACGTTCCCCGTCTCCCCGAGCCCCACGGTCGCCGCGACCAGCGGGCGTGGGTCCACAACTCCCTCCGCGTAGAGGCGGATCGCCTCGCCGAGACCCGGTGACGCGGAGAGGATCCCCGTCACCGTGACGTCCTTCAGGACGAGCGTCCGTGTGTCGATGCGGCTGGGTTCACGGGACAGCCCGATGTAGACCAGCCGCCCGGCCGGTTCCACCACTTCCAGTGCCCGCTCGGGGAGTTGGGCGGCGGTGGAGGCGTCGACGACGGCGTCGTACGGCAGGTCCGGGACGGACTGCCACACGTGGGTGAAGCCCAGGGCGCGGGCGAAGGCGAGGGATTCGGGGGTGACGCCGAGGAGGTGGACCTCGGCGCCCTCGGCCCGCAGGAACAGCGCGGTGAGGAGGCCGATCGTGCCGGGCCCGAAGACCAGGACCCGGTCGCCGGGCCCGGCCCCGGTCGCGCGGGCGGTGCGCAGGGCGTTGCCGCCGGGCTCGACGAGGGCACCGAGTTCGGCGTCCACGGAGTCCGGCAGGGCGTGCAACGAGCTTGCGGGCACGGCGAGTTGTTCGGCGAGCGCGCCGGGCCTGCCGCCGCGCACCCCGACCTCCTGGCGCCGCTCACACACGTGCTGGTGGCCGCGCCGGCAGCGGCGGCAGTCGCCGCAGCCGAGCATCGTGTCGCCCATGACGCGGCGGCCGAGCCAGGCCCTCTCGACGCCGGGCCCGACCCGCGCGACCCGTCCGCACCACTCGTGGCCGGGGCGCAGCGGGTAGGCGGCGTGGCCCTGGTGGAGGTAGGCCATGTGGCCGGTGTAGAACTCCACGTCGGTGCCGCAGACGCCGGCCCGTTCGACGTCGACGACGACCTCGCCGGGCGCGGCCTCGGGCGCGGGGAGGTCGGCGACCTCGTAGGCGCCCGGTGCGGTGAGGACGAACGCGCGCATCAGCGGGGCGCGATGACGTGCTGGCGCTGGCTGCCGAGGCCGGTGATGCCGAGTTCCACGGTGTCGCCGGGCTTGAGGTAGGTGGGCGGGGTGAGACCCATGCCGACGCCGGGCGGGGTGCCGGTGTTGATGAGGTCGCCGGGTTCGAGGGTGAGGAACTGGCTGAGGTAGTGGACGATGAAATAGGGGTCGAAGATCATCGTCTTGGTGTTGCCGGTCTGGCGGCGGGTGCCGTTGACGTCGAGCCACATGTCGAGCGCGAGGACGTCGTCGATCTCGTCGGTGGTGGCGAGCCAGGGGCCGGCCGGGTTGAACGTCTCGGCGGACTTGCCCTTGGCCCACTGCCCGCCGCGCTCCAGCTGGAAGGCGCGCTCGCTGACGTCGTTGACGACGACGTAGCCGGCGATCGCGTCGCGGGCGTCGTCGACGGAGTCGAGGTAGCCGGCGCGCCTGCCGATGACGATGCCGAGTTCCACCTCCCAGTCGGTCTTGGTGGAGCCGCGCGGGATACGGACGTCGTCGTTCGGGCCGATCAGGGTGTTGGGGGACTTGGTGAACAGGATCGGCTCGTCGGGGACGGCCATGCCCGACTCGGCCGCGTGGTCACGGTAGTTGAGGCCGATGCACAGGATCTGGTGCGGGCGCGCGATGGGGGCGCCGATCCGCTCGCCGGCGAACCGGGAGACCTGTCCGGCGGCGATCCGTTCGGCAACCACCGGGCGGACGCGGTCGATTCCGCCGGAGCCGAAGAAGGCTTCGTCGAAGTCGGTGACGACGTCGGAGAGTTCGACGTAGGTGTCGTCGTCGACGCGGGCTACGGGCTTCTCGGCGCCGGGGGCTCCGATGCGCATGAGGTGCATGGGGGTTCGTCTCCAGAGGGGGTCAACTCGGCAGCAGGGCACGGATGTCGTCGAGGGCGTCGACCAGCGCCGCCAGCGGGGAGCGGTAGGCGAGCGCGCTGACGCTCACCGCGCCGGAGGGGGTGGACGGCGAGGTCAGGTACACGGGCAGGGCGAGGCAGTGGATGCCGGTCTCGTTCTCCTGGTCGTCGACGCCGTAGCCGCGTTCGCGGGTGAGCGTCAGTTCGGCGTGCAACTCGGCGGCCGTGCAACGGCTGTTGGGGGTGAGGCGGATCAGCGGGTCGGCGCCGATCCACGCCTCGACGTCCGCGAGGGTCGTCAACTCCCGTGCCAGCAGCAGCTTTCCGACGGCGGTGGTGTGGGCGGGGTTGCGGCCGCCGACCGTGGAGGTGAGCCGGACCGCGCCAGACGGCGGGTCGACCTTGGCGCGGTAGACGACCTCACGCCCGTCGAGGACGGCGTAGTGCGCGGTCTCCCCGAACCGCGCGGCGAGCGCTTCGAGGAACGGGCGGACGCGGACGTGGTCGGGGCGGGCCTCGTGGTGGGCGAACGCGATGCGCAGGAACTCGTCCCCCAGCAGGTAGCGGCCGGGTCCGTCCTGGTCGGCGAGGCCCGCGCGGCGCAGGGCGCCCAGTGCCCGGTGCACGGTCGGCTTCGGGCTGCCGATGGCGCGCGTCAGCTCTTCGAGGCCGACGCCCTCGGGGTAGCGGGCCAGTTCCTTGAGGACCGCGAGCACCCGGTCCGAGCCCACGAGCCGGTCGGCTCCGGGGTCTGTCGGTCCGTCGTACGTCTGCGTATGCTCCATGGCGTTCCAAAGATTAGACCTGCGTGTCGATTATTGGAAGGCGTTTCATCGTGACGCTCCGCAGCGCTCAGTGGTACGACGGACAGGACCGCAACGCCTACATCCACCGGGCGTGGATGCGCCGGGGTGCCCCGGACGACGCGTTCACCGGCCGCCCGCAGATCGCGATCGCCAACACGGCGTCCGACCTGACGCCGTGCAACGCGCACCTCGACGAGGTCGCCGCCTCGGTCCGTAACGGGGTCTACGAGGCGGGCGGCATCCCGCTCGACCTGCCCGTCGTGTCGCTCGGCGAGACGCAGGTGCGTCCGACGGCGATGCTGTGGCGGAACATGGCGGCGATGGCGACGGAGGAGATGCTGCGCGCCAACCCGATCGACGGCGTCGTCCTGCTGGGCGGCTGCGACAAGACGATCCCCTCGCTGCTGATGGCCGCCGCGTCGGTCGACCTGCCGGCGGTCGTCGTCCCCGGCGGGCCCATGCTGACCGGCACGTTCCGGGGCCGTCCCCTCGGCTGCGGCACCGACGTGTGGCGCCTGTCGGAGGAGGTGCGCGCCGGGACGCTGTCCCAGGCGGACTTCACGCGCTCGGAGTCGGCGATGATCCGCAGCAAGGGGCACTGCAACACGATGGGGACGGCGTCGACGATGGCGCTGGTCGCCGAAGCGCTCGGGACGGTCGTGCCGGGGCTCGCGGGGACGCCCGCGCCGGACAGCCGGCTCCTCCAAGCCGCCCACGGGACGGGGAAGTTGGCGGTGGAGATGGTCGCGGGCGACCGGCGGCCGGGGACCTTCCTGACGAAGGGGAGCTTCCACAACGCGATCGTCGCGCTCGCGGCGATCGGCGGTTCCACCAACGCCGTTGTCCATCTCCTCGCGATCGCGGGGCGGTTGGGGATCGAGTTGACGCTCGACGACTTCGACCGGATCGGGTCGCGGGTGCCGGTGCTGGTCGACCTCCAGCCCGCCGGGCGGTACTTGATGGAGGACTTCCACCGGGCCGGGGGTCTGCTCGCGGTGTTGCGCGAGGTGCGGGACCTGCTGGATCCACAGGCACTGACGGTCACCGGTGAACCGCTGGTCGACTACCTTGACGACGCGGCGATCTGGGACGCCGAGGTGATCCGCTCCCGGGCCGAACCGCTCGTCGCCGAGGGCGGGATCGCCGTCCTGCGCGGCAATCTCGCCCCGGACGGCGCCCTGTTGAAGCCCGCCGCCGCGTCCCCGCACCTCCTGCGGCACCGGGGGCGGGCGCTGGTCTTCGACTCCATCGAGGACTTCCACGCCCGGGTCGACGACCCCGACCTCGACGTCGACGCCGACTCCGTTCTGGTCCTGCGGGGTTGCGGACCCAAGGGGTACCCCGGGATGCCGGAGGTCTCCAACATGCCGCTGCCCAAGAAGCTCCTGGAGCAGGGCGTCCGCGACATGGTCCGCGTCTGCGACGGGCGGATGAGCGGGACGGCGTACGGGACCGTCGTCCTGCACGTCGCGCCGGAAGCGGCGGCGGGCGGACCGCTCGCCCTCGTCCGCACCGGGGACTACATCTCGCTGGACGTCGAGGCGCGGCGCATCGACGTCGACGTCCCCGACGACGAACTCGCCCGCCGCGCACCGGCCAAGGCGACCGTCGCCGGGTTCGCGAATCCCCGGCGCGGCTGGGAACGGCTGTACGTGGACCACGTGTTGCAGGCCGACACCGGGGCGGACCTGGACTTTCTGGTGGGGTCCAGCGGGAGCGAGGTGAGCCGGGAGTCGCACTGAGGGGGCGGGCGCCGGGGTGAAGGCCGGGGCGCTCGGGAGGTGACCCCGCCAGGGGCGAGGCGGCACCCTCGTCCCGCCGTCGCAGGTCGGGCGGCCTCCAGGTGCCGCTGCTACCGTTCACCTCATGTCCACCTCACGGCGCCTGCGGGCCGACGCCGTACGCAACTCCGAGCGGATCCTGCGCGCCGCCCGGGAGGTGTACGCGGAGAGCGGGCCCGATGCGATGCTGGATGAGATCGCGCGCCGGGCCGGGGTGGGCATCGCGACGCTCTACCGGCGGTTCCCCAACAAGGAGGCGCTGGTCAGGGCGGTGCTCGAACAGGGCGTCGAGGAGAACCTGGCGCCCCTGATCGAGCGGGCCCTCGTCCACGACGATCCCCTGCGGGGGCTGGCCGACCTCTTCGACGCGTCCCTCGCCCTCGCCGCGCGCGACCGCAACACCCTCGCCGCCGCCGACAACGCCGGCGCGCTGGTCACCGAACTGAGCGCGCCGTTCCTCGACGCGCTGGCCCAGCTCTTCCGGCGCTGCCAGGACGCGGGCGCGATCCGGCCCGACCTCGTCGCCGAGGACGTCCAGCGGTTGTTCGGCATGCTGATGAGCGTGCTGTGGACGATGGATCCGGACGGGGCGGGGTGGCGGCGCTACACGACGCTGCTGCTCGACGCGCTCACCCGGCCGGACCCGACGCCGTTGCCGCCGGCGGCGCCGGTGGTGTCGTGCGATCCGGTGGAGCCGTTGTCGTCCCTCCGAGGTGCTACGGGGTGTACGGGGATCGCGGGGAGCCACGAGGGGGTGGCGGGGCCGGCGTCACCCCGTACCTCTCAGGACTGACGGACCCGTAGAAACCAGGGCCTCGTAGGCGCCCCCCCTCACCCCTCCCCCGGCTCCGGCAGTGTCGCGAGCCCGGCGCGCAGGAACCGCATCGCCGTGTCGATGTCGGCCGCCTCCGGCCGGTGGCACAGCTCGCTGATGACGGCGGCGGCAGCGGCGGCGGCCATGCGCGGGCCGAAGTCCCCGGGATCGGCGCCGCGTTCCTGCGCGAGGAGACGGGCGCCCTCCTCCACGACGTCCGCGAGGCGGGCGTTCGCGACGGCCTTGAGCTGCGGGTTCAGGTCGAACATGCGGTCGGAGAGGTCGTCCAGCTCGTCGGGGTCGGCGAGTTTGTCGCGCACCCAGTCCTCCAGCGCGTCCACGGCGAGCCGGCCGGGACGGCGTTCGCGCAGCACCTGGGCCAGCCGGTCGGCCATGGACGTGAAGCGGTCCAGCGCGAGGTCGAGCTTGGACGGGAAGTACAGCGTGACGGTGCGGGCCGAGACCTCGGCGCGTTCCGCGACCTCCGCGATCGTCGTCACCTCGAAGCCCTGTTCCGCGAACAGTTGGTACGCCGCCCGCAGGATCGCCTCCCTGCGCCGGGCCTTGCTCCGCTCCCGCAGACCTTCGTTCGCCATACGCGGACTTTACCACCGACAGCTAAATTACAGTCTGCTGCAAAAATACCTTAGGCTGCACTGGAGAGCGGCGCCGACGGGATGTTCCGGCGCCTTCTTCCCGCATGGACACACAGAGGACGGAGACGGACATGGCGTCACGCCTGTACGACTGGGCGCGCTGGGCCGCCCGCCACCGGGGCCGGGTCGTGGCGGCCTGGCTGCTGCTGCTCGCCGTGGTCGGCACCCTCGGGATCACCCTGCACGGCAAGCCGTCCAACGAGTTCTCGGTGCCCGGCATCGAGTCGCAGCGGGCCCAGGACCTGCTGGAGAAGAAGTTCCCGCAGGCGGCGGGCGGTACGGCACGCGTCGTGTTCGCGGCGCCGCGGGGCACGAAGCTCACCGACCCGGCGCCGGGCGCGGCGCTCGGCGCGAGCCTGAAGAAGGCCGCCGCGATACCCGGCGTGCTCCAGGTCGGCAAGCAGACGGTCTCACCGGGCGGGCGGATCGGCTACGCGGACGTCCAGTTCCGGGTCGCCGCCGACCAGGTGCCGCAGAGCGCCAAGGACGCGCTCTCCGCGTCGATGTCCGAGGCCCGCAGGGCAGGCATGGACGTCGAGTTCGGCGGCAGCGCGATGCAGCCGAAGGTGGAGGTCGGCGGGCCCGCCGAGGTCGTCGGTGTCGTCGTCGCGTTCGCCGTGCTCGCGCTGGCGCTCGGGTCGCTCGTCGCGGCCGGGCTGCCGCTGATCACCGCGCTCGTCGGAGTGGCGATCGGGGTGCTCGGCGTCCAGTTCGCCTCCGGGTTCATGGAGATGACGAACACCGCGACGGTCCTGGCCCTGATGATCGGCCTCGCCGTCGGCATCGACTACGCCCTCTTCATCATCTCCCGCCACCGCGAACAGCTCGCCGACCCCGACCAGGACGTCCCCGACTCCATCGCCCGCGCGGTCGCCACCGCCGGCGGCGCGGTCGTCTTCGCGGGCGCGACCGTCATCGTCGCGCTGGCCGCCCTCGCCGTGACGGGCATCCCGTTCCTGACGGTGATGGGGCTGGCCGCCGCCGGGACCGTGCTGCTGGCGGTGCTGGTGGCGGTGAGCCTGGTGCCGGCGGTGCTGGGGATGCTCGGGGAGCGGCTGCGGCCGAAGCGGGCGCGTACGGGAGTCGCCGAGGGTTCGACGTCACCCGGCGAGCGCACCTCCCGCCGGCCCCGCCGCACGGCCGAACGCGCCCCCGGTGCCTGGGGGTTGGCGTGGGCCAAGGCCGTCACCCGCAAGCCGCTGCTCGTGCTGATCGCCGGGACCATCGGGCTGTTGGCGCTGGCCCTGCCCGCCCGTGACCTGCGCCTCGGCCTGCCGAGCTTCGCGTCGCAGCCCGCCGACAGCACCCAGCACAAGAGCTACGGCCTGCTCACCGAGGGCTTCGGCGCCGGGTTCAACGCGACGCTGACGGCGGTCGTCGACACCTCCCGCGTTCCGGTCGCCGACCGCGCGGCCACCGTGAGCGACCTGCGCGCCTCCCTCGCCGCCGACCGTGGCGTCGCCGCCGTCGCCCCGGCCGTCCCGAACGCGGACAACACCCTCTCCGTCGTCTCCGTCGTCCCGAAGACCGGTCCGGACGCCCGCGCCACGACCGACCTGGTCCACCGGCTGCGCGCGCACGAGCCCGACGTCTCGAAGGCGGGCGGCACTCTCTACATCGCGGGCGCGACGGCGGCCGGGATCGACGTCTCCGCGAAGCTCTCCGACGTGCTGCCCCTGTTCATCGCCGTGATCGTGATCCTCGCGCTGATCCTGCTGACCGTCGCGTTCCGGTCGGTGCTGGTCCCGCTGAAGGCGGCGCTCGGGTTCCTGCTGTCGATCGCCGCGTCGCTCGGCGTGACGGTGTGGGTCTTCCAACAGGGCCATCTCAACGGGCTGTTGGACATTCCGTCGGCCGGTCCGGTGACCGCGTTCCTCCCGGTCCTGCTCATCGGCGTCCTCTTCGGACTCGCCATGGACTACGAGGTGTTCCTCGTCAGCCGCATGCGCGAACACCACGAACACACCGGTGACGCCGCCGAGTCCGTCACCCACGGCATGGCGAGCAGCGGGCGGGTGGTCAGCGCCGCCGCCCTCATCATGGCCGCGGTCTTCGGCGGGTTCATCTTCAACCACGACCCCATCATCAAGTCGATCGGCTTCGCCCTGTCCATCGGCGTCCTCATCGACGCCTTCCTCGTCCGCATGACCCTCGTCCCCGCGACGATGGCCCTCCTCGACCGCCACGCCTGGCGCCTGCCCGCCTGGCTCGACCGCATCACCCCGAACGTCGACATCGAGGGCACCACCCTCCCGCCCCGGGCGACGCCCGCCGCCGTCCCGCAGCGCACCGAAGTGCCCGAAACCGTGCGGTGATCGAGGAAGTGCCGTGCCGTGGGCTCCCGATGGGGAGGAGCCCACGGCACGAGCCGTTCACCGGACGAGGACCACGGAGTTGATCGGCGTCATGTTGTAGGGCAGGAACTCACCCGTCTGACGGACGACGGCGCTGCAGTTGACGCCGTCGTAGCCGTAGCAGAGCTGGAAGCCCGCGCCGCCGGTCTGGTTGTGGACCAGGACCCGGTCGCCGGTGACGTTGACGAGGTTGTGGGCGCCGTAGCTGTAGAAGATGTTGCGGCTCAGGATGGTGCCGTTCGTCTCGCGGATGCACAGTGCCCCGCTCGGACAGGGCGTCGCCGCACTGGCGGCGGGTGCCGTGGCGAGGCCGGCTCCCATGGCGAGAGCGAGTCCCGCGACGGTCGTCATGATCTTGCGCATTGCTTTCTCCCCTGTTGTGTGGTGCCTGGTGCGTCGTGGTTTGCCGGGTCGTGCCCGCTCGCGAGTCGGGCGGGCGGCGGTGCGAGGGCGGCTCGGGAGCGGTGGGTGGCCCCGGGTCGGCGCCGGGGCCACGGTCCGCGCGATGTCCTCGTGCTCCAGCCTGTCGGGCGGGCGGAGTTTGGCGCCACCATGTTCAGCGGTGGCCTAAAAGGGCTGGTCGGCGGCGTGGCAGGGGTGAAGACTGGGCCCAGAGCTGCGGCCGACGGGGGATAGGGGCGCGCGCGTGACGCTTCGGGTTCACTTCACGGCCGACGACCTGTCCCGGATCCGACTCGTGCGGGAACCCGACCCGCTGTGGGAGACGGTGCTCAGCGTCGCCGTGCTGACGACGGCCCAGGGCCGGGCGGTGTTCGACCCGTGGCGCGCGCAGGTGCGGGCGGGGCTGCGCCGGCTGCCGTGCGCGGTGGTGCGGACGCTGCGCACGCTGGCGCCGCCGGTGGGCGCCTTCCCCGACTTCCTGACGCCCGCCGAGGCGTCCGACGGCCTGGAGGCGGGGCTGGACGCGGTGCTGTCCACGCCGCGCCGCCGGCTCCACCGCGAGGTGGCCGCGTTGCCGGGCGCGCCGCCCTGGACGCGTCCGCTGGCCGAGGGCGATCCGCAGGCCCTGAAGGAGCTGGGCGAGGCGCTGCGCACCTACCACCGCGCGGCGCTCGCCCCGTACTGGCCCCGGCTGCGGGCCCTCGTCGACGCCGAACGCGCCCTGCGGTCCCGGGACATGCTGGACGGTGGCAGCGAGGCGCTGCTCGCGGGGCTGGCGCCGACCGTGCGCTGGCGGCCACCGGTGCTGGAGGTCGACTATCCGGTGGACCGGGATCTGCGGCTGGCCGGGCGGGGCCTCGTCCTCGTCCCCTCGGTGTTCTGCTGGCGGCTGCCGATCTCCCTCGTCGACCCGGCGCTCCCGCCAGTGCTGGTCTATCCGATCGCCCGCCCGCCGGGCTGGTGGGCCGCCCCCGACCACACCGCCGGCCGGCGCGGCCTCGCGAACCTCCTCGGGCCGACCCGGGCCGCCTGCCTGCGCCTCATCGAGGACGGCTGCTCCACCGGCGAACTCGCCCGCCGGCTCGGCATGACCGCGCCCACCGCCAGCCAGCACGCCACCGTCCTCCGCGAGGCGGGCCTCACGGCTGCGACCCGCCACGGCAACAAGGTCTTCCACACCCTCACCCCTCTGGGCACGGCCCTCCTGCGCACCGGGCCGGGAGAGGACGCCCGGCGGTCCTGAACACCAGCCTCACTCCCCCTCGCCCCGTTCTCTTCCGCCCCCACCCCGACGACGCGCCCGCTCGGCGATCCCGCTGGAGATCCTGCCCCTGACCGAAGCGGCCCGATCGAGCGTGCCGTCGCCGAGGCTTCTGGCGGCACCGACCACCGCCGGGGACTTGGCCAGGTGCAACAGCACTTCGGCGTCGGCCAGTTCGGCAGCCGCGGTCATCCGCGCCACCAGACGCTCCGTGCCGCGCGCGATGAGATCCAGCCGGTTCTGCCGGGCGCTCCTGACCCCGAGGCGGTGCCGGTCCAGTTCGAGCACGGCCGGCGCGTCCTGGAGCCGGAAGCGACGGGCCGGCACAGCAAGCCACTCCTGAGCCTCGACCTCGACCGCCCTCGCCGCCCCGGCAAGTTCACCGATCCCGGCCTTCCGCTCCGCCTTCCCCGCGAGCGTCCCCGAAGCCCTCGGACGGCAGCCCCTCCGAGACGAGGAAGCGTTCGGCCTCCGCCCGACTCCCCGGTGAGCGCGGGGTCTACTCTGTGAGGCCCCCGTCCGACCCGTGAGGAGTGTCGCGTCGTGAAGGTCGAGATCCAGCCGGACGTGCACGAGACCGCGGCGCGGCTGGGGGCGGATGTGCCTTATGCGCTGAGGGCGTTGGTGGGGCAGTTGGTGGATGATCCTGATAGGGGGAGGCCGTCGGGGTTGCCGGGGATCCTGGATGTGGCGGTGGACGGCAGTATGTTCGACGACTGTCCTGATCTCAGCGTCGGGTACATCCGTGAGCCGGACCGGATCGAGATCCGGTTCCTGAGGGCGGCCGTCGGCGCTACAACCGGCCCGCCGCAGGAGCAGCGGGAGGAGGAGCGGCCCCGGCCGGCGGACCCTGTCGCCGACGCGCTCACCGTGCGGGAGGTCGCCGACGCGTGGGGACGTGTCACCGCGTGGCTGCGCCGTCACGCCCCCGACTCCTACGCGGCCCTCCGCCCCGGCGCGAGCGCCGCTGCCCTCGCCGCGTTGGAGGACACCCTCGCCGTCCCGATCCCCCTCGCGCTGCGCACCCTCTGGACACTGACGGCGGGTGACGACGGTGCCGGCGGCCGGGGCTGCCTGCCGGGCAACGCGGCGCTGATGGACCTGGACGCCGTGGCCGCCTGCCACCGTCGGAAATCGGACGCCCAGGCCCACCAGGACGCCCGCGCCGAGGACGAGCGCGTCACGATTTGGGAGCCGACCCGGATCCCGGTGGTCTCCCTGGGCCCGGCCGACACCACCTCGGGCCTCTACCTGGACACCACGACCGGCTTCCTGGGCCACTGGTCCCGTTACCGCGAAGTCCCCGGCGAAGAAGAACTCGACACCCTGGTCACCTACTTGGAGGAGATGGCCGACATGCTGGAATCCCCCGCCCTGGCAGGCCGCGACCAGCCCGGCCTGATCGGCGGAACGCTGGTGTGGCTCAGCAGCATCGACCCGGCCAGGGAAACCGGATGGCGTCCGGCGACCGGCTGACGCCACCGAAGAGCGAGCCGATCCGGCGGTCGGCGTCTTCCCGTACCGGCGTGACGGCGAACGCGTCGCGCCCGGCATGGAGCACACCCGCTCCGAACCGTCCGGCCCCTGTAAGGCCGTACGCCGGCGAGGCGAGGGGGAACAGGCCCATGCCCCGCGTGGAGACGGTCGTCGCGCCCCGCCGGCATCGTCACCTCAAGCCGCCAGGACCTTCTCCCCGACCGCGGCCGGAGCAGTGAGCCGCAGGCTCTTGAGGGCTACGGTCAACAGAACGGTGATCACGACCCCGCCGGCGATCGCGAGCAGGAAGAGCAGGGGCTTACCGGTGTCGCCGAGGGCGAAGGCGCCGCCGTACGGTGCCTTGCTGGTCGGCCCGAGGATCATGACGAGGGCCCCGGTCACGGCGCCGCCCGCCATGGACGCCGGGATCACGCGCAGCGGATCGGCGAGGGCGAACGGCACCGCCCCCTCGGGCAGGAAGGCCGCCCCGAGCAGCCAGCCCCCTTCGCGTAGTCGCGCTCCTCCTGGCTGAACAGAGAACGCCGCACCAGCGCGGCCAGCGGCAGGGCGAGCGCCGGGACCATGCCGGCCGCGACGACGGCGGCCATCATCGTCATGTTGAGGGTGCTGAACCGCGTCGGATCGCCGCCGCTCAGCTCCACCGCGCCGTAGGCGATGGCCGTCCGGGTGATCACCCCGCCGAGGTCGGCGCAGGCCATCGCGCCGAGGACGAGGCCGGTGGCGACGGTGTTCTCGAACTGGAGGGAGGCCAGTTCGTTGTGCAGCCAGCCACTCAAGGAGTTGAGCAGTTCCCCGATGACCCCGAGGACCAGGAACGCGGTGACCACGGTCGTCACCAGGGGGAACAGCCAGGCCGACGCGACACCGCGCCACCGGGCGGGAACCGTGACGCGTCCGAGCCCGAGGGTGACGAACCCGGCGCACGCCCCGGCGGCCAGCCCCGAGAGGACCCCGCCCTGGACCCCGGCGGCGGCCAGTCCGCCCACGGCCGCCGGCACCACCGCGGCCCGTCCGGCCAGGCTGTGGGCGACGAGTCCGGCGACCGCCACGGGGAGGAAGGCCAGCGCGGTGAGGCCGGTCTTGAGCAGCAGCGCCGCCCACGTGCGCAGTTGGGTCCAGTCGCCGGTGAACAGGAGCTGGGAGGCGCTGTCCGAGAGGTGCGAGCCACCGACGGCGAGCGCGAGGACGACCATGACGCCGGGTATCGCGACGAGCGGTCCGAGCTGGGGGGCGTAGCCGGTCAGCCGGGCGGCGAGCCGAGGGCCGGGCGGGGTGCGACGGGGCATGGGAAGACTCCTGGGGAAAGGGTGGGGACGTGCGGGGCGGCGGCACCTGCGGGCCACGGCGACGGCCGTGGCCCGCGCGAGGTGTCAGCTCGTCGTGATGAGTTCGGAGCCGAACTTCTGGAGGATGTCGTCCAGCTTCACCCCGACCATGTGGATCGTCTTCCGGCCGCAGCAGTTGTCCCAGAAGGCGCCCGCGTTCAGGCCCACGATGTAGGCCGCGATGCCGCTGCGGTCGGTGATGTAGATGGGGGCTCCGGAGTCTCCGGGCTTGGTCTCCAGCCCGTTGTTGTAGCTCGGGAAGTTGGTGCCGCCCTTCTCGAAGACGAAGCCGGAGTTGTTCTTGATGCAGACGTCCGTGCCCGGCCAGCAGATGTTGATCTGGCCGTTGGAGATCGGGTGGCCGCAGTGGTTGAAGCTGACCGCGCCGCTCACGCACACCTGAAGGCCGAAGTAGACCGGCTGCTTGCCGAAGACCCTGATGTGGCTGCCGCTGATCTGGCTGCCCCCGGTGTAGATGATCGGGGCGTAGTCGGTGCCGCTCAGCTCCTCGGCGTCGACGTCCGTGTCCCGCTTGTAGACCTTGCCCACATAGTTGCTGGTCGCGCCCCCGCTGTAGTTGCGGTTGTAGACGTTGACCCACCAGCCGTAGCAGTGCGCGGAGGTCAGCAGCTTGTCGCCGCCGGGCCAGTCCTTGACCGCGACCCCGCCGGTGCAGGTGTTTCCGCCGGTCGCGCCGATCAGCGCGTTCCCGCCCCAGAAGGGCGACCAGTCGGAGAAGCGGGTGTTCTGGGGCTCCATCCGGGACTGGGACGTCGCCAGCTGCCCCGGGTGCGCGTCGCTGAGCTGCTGGAGGGCCGAGTCGGGGGCGTCGCTGCGGACCTGGAGCTTGTCGCTCTGGGCGTCGTACTGCGCGGAGACGCCGTAGGTGGCCGCCTCGGGCGCCCACTGGCGGTCCGTGACCGTCTTGTCGAGGCTGTCCAGGGTGGCCTGGGTGAACTGGCTGGTCTTGACGGTGGCGTGCGCGTCGGCCGGGATCTGGGCGGTGACCTGGGCCTGCTCGTCGGCGGAGGTGCCGGCCGGCAGGACCAGGACGGGGGCGGAGGCGTCGCCGAAGACGCCCAGGGCCGCGTGGTCCTTGGCGACCTTGTCGAGCTGCTGCGCGGCCTGCTCCTCGGAGGTCGGCGCGGACGGGGCGGCGGAGCCGGCCGTGGACTCGGGGACGGTCTCCTTGGGCGCGTCGCTCGCGTCACCCGCGCCACTCGTGCCACCCGCGTCGGCCGACGGCGGCGCGGAGGCGGCCGGTGCCGCGGGCGGATCGCCCGCGTCGGCGTGGGCGGCGGTGGCGGGCGCCGCGAACAGGGCCGCGGCGACGGCGGCCATCGCGACGGCCTTCCGCACGCGCGCCGCTTCCGTTCTGATTCTCACGTCTTGCTCTCATTCTCGAAGCGGGCGGCGCGGGGCGCACGGGCGCCGTGGTCCGCCCGGGGAGCCGAAGCTGTCCGGGCCGGCGCTGCGCGGGCCGGTCCGGTCGGCGCGGGGAGCCGGCCGACGGCGGCGGTGTGAGGCACCGCCCGCCCGGGACGGACCCCTCGCGCAGGGCACGATGATGGCCGCGGGGTTCCGCGAGGGGATCCGTGCTTCTACCCATTTCCGCGCGGAGAGGTCACACGGCGGGTTCCCGGCGCTCGGCCCACCAGGCCGCGAGCTGGGCGCGGCGGCGCAGGCCGAGCTTGGTCAGGATGTTCTCGACGTGCCGGTCGACCGTCCTCGGCGAGAGGCTGAGCCGCGTCGCGATCCGCCGGTTGGTCAGGCCCTGGGCGACCAGCGCGGCCACGTCCCGCTCCCGCCGGGTCAGCGGTTTGACGGCGGTGTCGTCGTCCTCGTCCAGGGCCAGGGCGATGGCCTGGGCCGGCGTGTCGTACCGGCTGCCCTCCGCGAGGGCCTTGTCGCGGGCCTGCGGGCCCAGGGCCGAGGCGACGGCCTGCGCGCAGCGCGCGTGGTGGGCGCCGGACTCGGCGCCGGGGGCGATGCTGACGCCGCGGGCCAGCGCGCTCACGGCACCCAGCAGCAGCCCGGCGCGCGCGTGGGCGCCGCGCGCGGCGGCGATCCAGGCGAGCAGGTCCAGGGCGCGCGCGGTCGCCACGAAGTCGTCGAAGTCGCGCAGGATCTCCAGGGCCGCCCGGATGTGTGCCAGGGCCTGGTCGTGGTCGCCTCGGGCCCGCAGCTCGTAGCCCAGCGCCAGCAGGGCGTAGGAGCGGCAGTGCCGTTCGCCGTGGGCCTCGGCGAGGGCCACCGCGCGCCGGCCGGTGTCGAGGGCGCGCGGGTCGGCCAGCCGGCTCTGGGCGAGGGTCATCTGGAAGAGCCAGAACAGCGGCTGGGCGCTCTCGCCGGCGTCCTGGTGGGCGGCCAGCGCCTCCTCGAAGTGGGTGAGGGCCCGCGCGGACTCGTTCCGCAGGAGTGCCGAGGTGCCGCGCAGCCCCTGGACGGAGGCCAGGACGGACGGGCTCGCCAGCCGGTGGCCCAGGCGTTCGGCCTCGTCCAGCCGGCGCCGGGCCGCTTCCGGGTCGCCCTGGAGAAGGGCCAGCCAGGCGGCGGCGGACAGGGCACGCGCGCGGGGCAGGGTGGGCGCGGGTGCGGCGTCGAGCGCCCGGTCGAGGCGCCGGCGTCCCTCGGCGAGCAGGCCGCAGGCGCTCCAGTGGAAGCGCAGGGCGGCGGCCAGGGCGAGTTCGGCCTGCGCGTCGGCGTCAGTACCGGCGAGATCGTGCGCGTCAGCGTCAGTACCGGCAAGGCCGCGCGCGTCGGCATCGGTACCGGCAAGGCCGCGCGCGTCAACGTCAGTACCGGCAAGGCCGCGCGCGTCAACGTCGGCGCCAGCAAGGCCGCGCGCGTCAACGTCAGTACCGGCGAGATCGCGCGCGTCAGCGTCAGTACCGGCAAGGCCGCGCGCGTCGGCATCGGTACCGGCGAGGCCGCGCGCGTCGGCGTCGGCGCCGGCGAGGCCGTCGCGGTGGTCCAGGGCCAGGCGCAGGTTGGCGTGTTCGGCGCGCAGCCGGGCCAGGGCCTGCGGCTGGCCGGGGCCGTACCAGCGCTGCGCGAGGCGTTCGGCGAGGGCGAGATAAAAGTCGCGGTGGCGGCGCGCCAGGCGCTGCCGGTCGGGTTCGGTGAGCCGGGCGTGTCCGTACTCGCGCAGGATCTCCGGGAGGTGGTGGCGGGGCGGTCCGTCGCCGTCGCGGACGACCACGACGGACTGGGCGACCAGGCGGTCGAGGAGTGCGGGCACCTCGGCGGCGGTGATGCCGTCGCCCGAGCAGACGTCGGCGGCGGCGTCCGCGCCGAAGCCGTCGCGGAAGACGGACAGCCGGTTCCACAGCAGCCGTTCGGCGGGGGCGCACAGTTCGTAGCTCCACTCGACCATGCCCCGCAGGCTGTGCTGGCGCGGCGGCGCGGTGCGGCAGCCGCCGGTCAGCAGCGCGAACCGGTCGGTGAGCCGTTCCACGGCCACGTCGAGGGTGAGGCTGCGCAGCCGGGCCGCCGCCAGTTCGATGGCCAGCGGGAGCCCGTCCAGCTCCGCGCACAGCCGGACGGCCCGGTCCCGGTTCGCGTCGGTGACGCGGAAGTCCGGGCGGACGGCGGCGGCCCGGTCCTGGAGCAGTTCGACGGCCTCGCCGTCGGCCGGCAGCGGCGCGAGGGCGTGCACGTGTTCGCCGGGGACGGCCAGGGCCCGGCGGCCGGTCGCCAGGACGCCGAGCCCGGGGCAGGCCGCGAGCAGTGCCGTGACCAGGTCCGCGCTCGCGTCGGGGAGGTGTTCGCAGTTGTCGAGGACGACGAGCGCCCGGTGCCGGGCCAGCTGACCGATGAGGGCGTCCAGCGCGGGCCGGGTGCCGAGGTCGGGGAGGCGGAGCGCGCCCAGAGCGGTCGCGGCCACCGTCGAGGGGTCGCGCACCGGGGCCAGGTCGACCAGCCACACGCCGTCCGGGTAGGCGGCGGCGCAGAGGCCGGCCACGTGCAGCGCCAGGCGGGTCTTGCCCACGCCGCCCGTGCCGGTCAGCGTCACCAGGCGCGCGGTGCGCAGCAGACGGCGGACCTCGGCCACGTCACGCCGCCGGCCCACGAAACTCGTCAGGGGGGCCGGGAGGTTGCCTGCGATGGGGGTCACGCCTCACCTCGTGCGTCACGGACGTCCCACGAGCCTATCCGCTCACGCCTCTTACGCCTCGTGGAGAACCGAACACGCGTGCCGTGCGTGATAGCGGTGAACGCAGGGGCACACAGACACGAGCGGGGGGACGCGAGTGGGATCGACAGCACGCGCGAGAACGGCGGCACTGGCCGCCCTGGTGGCCGGGGTCCTGGTCACGGGTGAGGCGACGGCCGGCGGTGAACCGGCGCGGGCCGCGGGCGTCGGGGCGCGCCCCGCGACGACCGTCACCCTGATCACCGGGGACCGGGTGGCCGTCGGCGAGGACGGCCGGGTCGCCTCGCTCGTCCGGGGCGAGGGCCGCGAGAAGGTCGGCTTCTCGGTGCGGCGCGCGGGCGGCCACACCCACGTGATCCCGCAGGACGCCCTGCGCCTGATCGCCGACGGGGTGCTCGACCGGCGCCTGTTCGACGTCACGCGCCTGGCCGCCGACGGCTACGGCGACGCGCTGCCGCTGATCGTCTCCTACCGGGGGCCCGCCATGAAGACGGCGGCCCGCGACCCGTTCGCGGGGCTGGCCGTCCGGGAGCGGCGCGCGCTGCCCGCCGTCGACGGCGAGGCGTTCGCCGTGTCCGGGGCCGCGACCCCGGCCCTGTGGAAGGCCGTCACCGGCCGCGCCTCGGCCCGGACGGCGGACGGCGCGAGCGCGCCCGTGCGGCCCATCACCCGGGTCTGGCTGGACGCGAAGGTCCGGGCCTCCCTCGCCGAGAGCGTGCCGCGCATCGGCGCACCCGCCCTGTGGAAGTCCGGTCAGACCGGCAAGGGCGTCACGGTGGCGGTCCTGGACTCGGGCGTGGACGAGACCCACCCGGACCTCAAGGGCGTCGAGGTCACGCAGAAGAACTTCAGCGGCGCCCCCGACGTCAAGGACCGCTACGGGCACGGCACCCACGTGGCGTCCATCCTCGCCGGCAGCGGCGCGCGGTCCGGCGGCCGGTACAAGGGCGTGGCGCCCGGGGTGCGGCTGCTGGACGGCAAGGTGCTGGCCGACGACGGCTTCGGGGACACCTCGGGCATCGTGGCCGGCATGCAGTGGGCCGTCGACCAGGGCGCGCGGGTGGTCAACATGAGCCTGGGCTCCCTCGACTCCCCCGGTACCGACCCGATGGAGGCGGCCGTCGCCCGGCTGTCCGGCAAGGCCCTGTTCGTGGTGTCCGCCGGCAACGACGGCGCGAAGCCCGGCACGATCGGCACGCCCGGCAGCGCCCCGGCCGCGCTGACCGTGGGGTCCGTGGACAAGCAGGACCGGATCGCGGACGACTCCAGCCGCGGCCCGAACCTCGACGGCACGCCCAAGCCGGACATCACCGGCCCCGGCGTCGACATCACCGCCGCCCAGACCACGCAGGGCTCCGAGCCCGCGGGGGACGGCTACGCCGTGCACAGCGGGACGTCGATGGCGGCCCCGCACGTCGCGGGCGCCGCCGCCCTGCTGCTCCAGCGGCGCCCGGAGCTGAGCGGGGCCCGGCTGAAGTCGCTGCTGACCGGCTCGGCCGAGCCGAATCCACGGCTGAGCGCGCACGAGCAGGGCGCGGGCCGGGTGGACGTGGCGCGCGCGGCGGGCGCCCAGGTCGTCGCCGAGCCCGGCTCGCTCGGTTTCGGCATGCAGGCGTGGCCGCACAGCGACGACAAGCCGCTCTCCCGGACGCTCACCTACCGCAACCTGGGCACGCGGCCGGTCACCCTCCGGCTGAGCACGTCCGGGACCGCCCCGGCGGGCATGTTCACCGTCAAGGACGCGCAGCTCACCGTCCCGGCCGGCGGCACCGCGACGACCTCCGTCGTCGCCGACACCCGCAAGGGCACCCTCGACGGCGTCTTCGGCGGCACCGTCCTCGCGGCGGGCGACGGACAGCAGGTGCGCACGGGGCTCGTGGTGGAGCGCGAGGTGGAGTCGTACGACGTGACGGTGCGGCACATCGACGCCGACGGGGCGAACCCGGCCGCGTACACCACGACGATCACCTCCCGGGGTGAGGGCGGCGGGTACGTGGAGCTGCCGTACCGGGCGGACGGCACGGTGGTGCAGCGGCTGCGCAAGGGGAGCTACCACCTGGACAGCCTCGTCTTCGCGGCGGACAACACGCCGGGCTTCTTCGTCCAGCCGGTGCTGGAGGTGAACCGGACGCTCACGGTCACGCTCGACTCCCGCAAGGCGAAGCCGTTCACGGTGAAGGCGCCGGATCCGGCCGCGAAACCCGTCACCTCGAACGTCGGCTACTTCGACCCGAGTTCCGGCGTGGGCAACTCCTGGTCGTCCGGCGGGGCGCCGCCGGTGCGCACGCTGGCCCTCGGCCCGGTGTCCCCCAGGCTCAAGGCCCAGTTCAACGGCGTGTGGAAGGCGCCCGGCGCGGCCGGACAGAACGTCGACCACCGGTTCGCCTTCCACCGCACGGGCAGCTTCTTCACCGGCCTGAACCGCACCGTCACCCGGGCCGAGGTCGCCGAGGTGAAGCTCGGCTTCGGCGCCTCCGCCGCCGGCGTCAGGGGCCGCGTCCACATCACGCCGCTGGACCCGGACGGGGACACGGCCGGCATCGCGGAACCGCAGGAGCAGAAGCTGCCCCGGTCCACCACGCACTACCTGAGCGCGGACGGGGTGCGCTGGTCGTGGACGGCGGCGCAGGTCGACGCGCGCGGCGAGGCGCGGGTGGAGTACACGAAGGAGCGGGTGACGTACAAGGCGGGCTCCAGCCAGGTGCTGCGGTTCAACACCGGTGTCGTCGGCCCCGACCTCGCGGCGAAGGGCCCGCAGGGTGCCGACCGGACCGGTGACCTCATCAGCGCGCGGATCTCGCTGTTCAACGACGGCAGCGGCAATCCGGGGACCTCGGTCGTCGCCAAGGGCTTCGCGCGGCTGGAGTCCGGCGGGCGGGTCCTCGGCGAGGGGCCGGCCACGGAGTGGCTGAGCACGGAGGTGCCGGCCGCGTCCGCCGCGTACCGGCTGACCGTCGAGGGGAGCCGGGCCGCCGTCGACACCGCCACCAGCACCAAGGTGTCGGGCGTGTGGACGTTCACCTCCGCCCGGCCCGCCTCGGGCGCCACGGCCCGGCTGCCCCTGTCGACGGTGCGGCTCGCCCCGCAGCTCAGCCTGCGCGGCACGGCTCCGGCGGGCGGCACCCTCACCGTTCCGCTCCGGATCGGCGGACCCGCCGCCGGGGCCGGACAGGTCGCCGCCCTGGCCGTGCACGTCTCCTACGACGCCGGGCGCACCTGGAAGCCGCTCACGGTCACCACCGACACCAAGGGCGCCCGCTCGGTGACCGTCAAGCATCCCGCCACCGCCAAGGCGGCCACCTTCCGCGTCGACCTCAAGGACAAGGCGGGCAACACGGTCCGCGAGACCATCACCAACGCGTACCTGCTCGCGCCCTGAGACCGCCCGTGCTCTGATCCGGCTGGCCGGCCGGTTGGTTGGCCGGTCGGCCGGCCGGCTGCGGGCAGGGGCCGGTGCGAAAACGCCGTCACGGCACGGCCGGCCGTATCAGTCGGGTGCCGGAGCACGCCGACGGACGTACCGGCTGCCGGGCCGGCGTCAGAGCCCACGCCGTCGCGGGCTCTCTCACGGCCGGCTGCGGGACCAGGCCCTCGGCCGGCTCGCGCACCCCGCCGACGGCACCCTCGGCCGTGGACGGTCCTCGCTGTCAGCCGACGGTCAACTGGTCGACGTCCCTGCGGAGTTGCGGAAGGTCGGCGTGGAGCGTGCCCGGGCACTGGGTCGCCGCCCAGTCCCGGTGCCCGCTGATGGCCGCGACGGTCCGGGTGACCCCGCTGACCGGGTTGCGGTAGACGACGGTGGCGAGCGGGTCGACCGAGTGCCGCGCGGCGAGTTCGGCCAGGAGCTGGACGAGGGAGGCGCGGGCCGCGGCCGACACGGGCGTGTCGGTGAACGTGCCGAGCAGCGCGATCCCGAGGTTGCCGGAGTTGTAGCTCCCGATGTGCGCGGCGGTGACGAGACGTCCGGCGGCGTCGTGCGCGGGGGTGCCGTCGGTGCCGGACCAACGTCCCTCGTAGACACGGCCGTTCGCGTCTATCAGGTAGTGGTAGCCGAGGTCGCCGTACCCCTTGCCGACGGCGTCGTTCCGGTAGATCGCGCGGACCCTCGCCGCCGGGTCGGGGTTGCTGCTGCCGTCGGCGGTGTGGTGCAGGGACAGGGTCTGGAGCGGGTAGTACTCCGGCGGCCAGATCTCGGTCCCGCCGGCGGTGAACCGCAGCGATTCGTCGGCCCCCCAGGCGGCTCGGGTCACGAGGGGGTAGGCGGCTCGGGCGAGGGGGCCTGCCGACGCCGGGCGGCCGAGGGCCAGGGTCGCGGCGGTGCCGAGCGCTCCGAGGAGCACAACTCTGCGGGGCGACACTGCTGAGCGGGAGACTGACTGTTCCGAACGTCCCATGGTGTGGCCGGTCCTCTCCTGGCGTGGTGCGCTGTCGTGGAACGAGCCGGGCTGACTCCGCTCAACAGCCTGTCGGCTGCGCGGAGTTGGCGCCAGACTTCGGCAACGACCCTTGAGTTCTGGTCACCGAACCAGCGGAGGCACGACTCCGGCCGCCCGAGGAAGCAGTCCCCCTGGTCCCCAAGAGGTCCCCAGAAATGACCAAGAGGCCCCATCGGATCTCTCCGACGGAGCCTCTGACCTACCGACTTCTTCAGTCGGGACGACAGGATTTGAACCTGCGACCCCTTGACCCCCAGTCAAGTGCGCTACCAAGCTGCGCCACGTCCCGTGGTGTTCGCGTGGTCGGTGACCGCGTGAACACGCAGGTAAACCTTACCGCACGGGAGCGGGTGTCTTCGCCGGGGCGGGGTTCGTCCCGGTGCGGGCGGGGCGGGTGGTGGGGACGAGGAGGGCCGCGAGGGCGGCGGCGAGGCAGAGGAGGGCGAGCAGGGTGAAGCCGTGGGTGTAGCCGGCGGCGCGGGGGAAGCCGGAGGGCTGGAGGCCGCCGGTGACCAGGACGCTGGTCACGGCCGCGCCGATGGAGCCGCCGATGGTGCGGATGTTGGCGTTCATGCCGGTCGCTGCGCCGGTCTGGGCGGGCGGGACGCTGGCGACGATCAGGTTGGCCATGGAGGCGAAGGCGAGCCCGATGCCGAGGCCGAACACGCCCGCGACGAGGGCCACGTGCCACTGCGCGTCGTGCCACAGCGCGAGGAACCCGAGGGCGAGCGCGCCGAGCCCGGAGCCGGTGACGAGCAGCGCCTTGGAACCGACGCGCGGGGCGAGCCGTCCACTGAGCACGCCGGAGACGAACATCGCGACCAGCATCGGCAGCATGAGCAGGCCGGACGCGGTGACGCTCGCGCCGAAGCCGTACCCGGCGCTGCGGGGCGTCTGCACGAAGCCCGGCAGGAACGACCAGATCGCGTACATGCCCGCGCCGAACAGCAGCGCGGCGAGGTTGGTCGTCCACACGGCGGGCAGTCGCATGATCCGCAGGTCGATCAGCGGGCTCGCGGAGCGGGACTCGGCGTACAGCCAGGCGGCGGCGAGGACGGCGGCGAGCCCGAACAGCCCGAGGACCCGGCCCGACCCCCAGCCCCAGGTGCCCGCCTGACTGAGCGGCAGAAGCAGCGCGACGAGCCACCCGGACAGCAGCACCGCACCGAGCCAGCTCACCGTGCCCGAGGCCCGGTCCGGCGACTCGGGCACGTACCGCACGGCGATCGCGGCGGCCCCGGCGACGATCACGACCGGTATCCAGAACAGCCACCGGTAGTCGAGCGCGGAGACGATCGGCCCGGCGGCGACCATGCCGACCCCGCCACCCGCGGCGATGACGGCGGACAGGGCGCTGATGCGGCCGGGCACGTCCTGTGCGGCGAACTCGTCGCGGATGATGCCGAAGGAGAGCGGGACGAGGGCGCCGCCGACGCCCTGGATCACGCGGGCGACGATGAGGACGCCGATGGTCGGGGCGAGCGCGGCGAGCAGACAGCCCGCGAGGACGGCCAGCAGGACGGCGACGAGGGTGCGCTTGCGGCCGATCAGGTCGCCGACGCGGCCGAGGACCGGGGTGAACACGGACGCCGAGAGCAGGTAGGCGGTCATCACCCAGGTCGCCGTCGACTGCGAGGCGTGCAGGGCGTGCTGGACCGTCGGCAGGGCGGGCGCGATGAGCGACTGGAGCATGGCGAACACACCCGCGCCTGTCGCGAGGACCGCGAAGGTGAGGCGGGAGGACGAGCGAGGCATGAGGAACCTCTCGAATGGTAAAGTGGAGGTACCCCTCCACCATAACGGAGGCAAACCTCCGCTTCAAGGCTTTCCGGAGGTGAACCTCCACTTTTTTCGGCCCGGGAGGCCACCGTGACCGCCCAGTCGTTCCCCATCACGGCGATCGTCGCCGCCCAGCGCCCGCACCGGAAGGACGCGGCCCGCAACTACGACGCGCTGCTCGCCGCCGCGCGCGAGGCGTTCGCGGAGCACGGCGCCGAGGCGTCCCTGGAGGACATCGCGCGGCGCGCGGGCGTCGGCATCGCGACGCTGTACCGCAACTTCCCCACCCGCCGGGCCCTGTTCGAGAGCGTCTACGCGGACGAGGTCAACGCCCTGTGCGAGGCGGCCGACGACGTCGCCGACCTCCCGCCCTGGCAGGCCGTCACCACCTGGCTGGAACGCTTCACCGCCTACATGGTCACCAAGCGCGCGGTGCGCGAGGCGCTGGAGGAGCAGTCCGAGATCTTCGACGCCTGCCGCACGTCGCTGTACGCGGCCGGCGGCCCGCTCTTCACGCGCGCGCAGGAGGCCGGCGAGGCCCGCCCCGACATGGAGTTCTCGGACCTGCTGCGACTGGTCGCGGGCGTCACCGCGACCCACTTCCCGGACGACGCGCAGCGCGAACGCGTCCTCGGGATCGCCCTGGACGGAGTGCGCAAGACCCCCTGACCCTTTCCTGGTCACCCCAAGATCGAAACAAGGAATTTCCCGGGCCGCCGCACAGCACCCCGATTCAGCGGTCCGTTTCGGACATGCGCGGCCATCGGCACGCATTTCCCGCGCGCGGTCGTGTTTCCGCGAGGTGAGCCCGGGATGAACGGCGCCCGCCCGTACCGCGATTGGCCCGATTTCCGCCGCGCTGCCCCCTGACCTGCGTCTGACCGAATCGATGCGGGGCACCGCACGCTTATTGACCCGCGAGTAATAACCGCACTACCTTTCCAGGCGTTTCACACACGCGCGTCGAAAGACAGACCCGTGTTTCCCCGGTGAGCCCTGCCCGAACGGCGTGTCCTGGGAAACCGTTGTCCGGCCCTGCCGTTTTTCGCTGTTCTGCTCGTGCTTTTCGTACTGTCCCGCTCGCGCTGTCCCCGCATCCCCCACCGTGCAGTTCCTCCTTGATTCGTTGATTCTGGAGAGACATGACGTCCGCTGTGCGCCCCGAGGACATGGTCATCGGCATCACCCCGTTCGGTGAGCCCGACGCCTTACTCGCCCTGGCCCTCTCCCGCTGCGGCGCCCTCGGCGTGCTCGACCTCGGCGACGGCGGCCGGACGGCGCGCGAGGCGCTGGAGCGGGTGTGGCGGACGCCCGTCGGGGTCCGGGTGGGGCCCGACTGCCGGCTGACGCCGGCGGACCTCCCCGACCGCGAACTGACCGTCGTCCTCGCCGAAGGCGCCAACTGGCCTGCCGCAGAAGGCACTCGGATCCTCGCCGAGGTGACCGGCCTCGCGGGGGCACGCGCGGCGATCCGCGCAGGAGCGCACGGCCTGATCGCGCGCGGCTCCGAATCCGGCGGCCGGGTGGGCGAGTTGAGCACCTTCGTCCTGCTCCAGCAGCTCCTGGCCGAGGTCGACGTCCCCGTCTGGGCCTGCGGCGGCATCGGCCCCCGGACGGCCGCGGCGGCGGTCGCGGGCGGCGCGGCCGGGGTCGTCGTGGACTCCCAACTCGCCCTGCTGGCCGAGTCGTCGCTGCCCGACCACCTCGCCGCGGTCGTCCGCACTCTCGACGGCACCGAGTCGGCGGTCATGGACGGCCGGCGCGTCGTCGAGCGCCGGGGCATACGGATCGACGCGGGCCAGGACGTCTTCCTGGCCGCCCGGTTCGCCGACCGGTGGGGCGATGCACGGCGCACCGTACGGGAGTTGGACGACGCGGCGCGCTCCGCCCTGCGCGACGACAGCGCCGTGCGGACGCTGGGCCCCGGCTCGACGATGAGCCGGGCGCTCGGCACCCGACTCCCGGTGGCGCAGGGGCCGATGACTCGGGTGAGCGACCGGGCGGCGTTCGCGGCGGCCGTGGCCGAGGACGGGGCGCTGCCGTTCATCGCGCTGGCCCTGGCGAACGGCGAGCGGTCACGGGCGATGCTGGCGCAGGCCCGCGAGGCGGTGGGCGACAGACCCTGGGGCGTGGGCGTACTGGGCTTCGCGCCGGAGGAGTTGCGCACCGCGCAGTTGGAGGCGGTCCGGCTGTCCCGGCCGACCCACGCGATCATCGCGGGCGGACGGCCGTCCCAGGCACGGGCGTTGGAGGACGCGGGCATCCGGACGTTCCTGCACGTCCCGTCGCCGCAGTTGCTGCGCCAGTTCCTCGAAGCGGGCGCCCGGCGGTTCGTGTTCGAGGGCGCGGAGTGCGGCGGCCACGTCGGTCCGCGCGCCGCGTTCCCGCTGTGGGAAGCCCAGTTGGCGGTGCTGGAGGACTTCGGGGACGTCGACGGCGTCGAGGTGTTCTTCGCGGGCGGCGTCCACGACGAGCGTTCGGCGGCGATGGTCGCGGCGCTCGCCGGGCCGCTGACCGCGCGAGGCGCGGCGGTCGGGGTGCTGATGGGCACGGCGTACCTCTTCACGGAGGAGGCCGTGGACCAGGGCGCGATCCAACCCCTGTTCCAGGAGCGGGTGTTGACCGCCGGGTCGACGACGCTGCTGGAGTCGGCGCCGGGCCACGCGACCCGGTGCGTGCCGAGTCCGTTCGCGGACGGGTACCGCGAGGAGGCGGCCCGGCTGCGTGCACGGGGCCTGCCCGAGCGGCAGGTGTGGGAGGAGTTGGAACGGCTCAACGTGGGGCGGCTGCGCATCGCGAGCAAGGGAGTGGAGCGGGACGCGGACGGCGCGCTCGCCTCCGTCGACGAGCAACGCCAGCTCGCCGAGGGGATGTTCATGGCCGGCGAGGTCGCCGTCCTGCGCGACCGTACGACGACGATCGCCGCGCTGCACGAGTCGGTGACGACCGGCGCGGCGGCCTTCCTCGCCCAACGCGTCCTTCCGGACACGGTAGTCGACCACCCCGTACCCGAGCCGCTGGACGTGGCGATCGTCGGCATGGCCTGCATGTTCGCCGGCTCTCCCGACCTCCCGTCCTTCTGGGCGAACGTTGTCGCGGGCGTCGACGCGGTCACCGAAGTCCCCCCGCAGCGCTGGGATCCCGCCGTCCACCACGGCACGTCCACCGAGTCCAAGTGGGGCGGCTTCCTCCCGCGGATCCCCTTCGACCCGCTGCGCTACGGCATCCCGCCCGCGTCGCTCGGCAGCGTCGAGCCGGTCCAACTGCTGTCCCTGGAGGCCGCCCGGCGCGCCCTCGACGACGCCGGATACGGCGACGGGGGACGGGAGTTCGACCGCTCGCGCACCTCGGTCGTGTTCGGCGCGGAGGCGGGCAGCGACCTGTCCAACGCGGCGACGCTGCGCGCCGTCCTGCCCTCCTACTACGGCGAGGTGCCCGAGGGCCTGGAGGGCCAACTCCCACTGCTCACCGAGGACTCGTTCCCCGGCATGCTCGCCAACGTCATCTCGGGCCGCATCGCCAACCGGCTCGACCTCGGCGGCGCCAACTACACCGTGGACGCGGCCTGCGCCTCCTCGCTCGCGGCGGTGGACGTCGCCTGCAAGGAGCTGCTGTCCGGGACGAGCGACGTCGTGCTGTGCGGCGGCGCCGACCTGCACAACGGCATCAACGACTACGCCCTGTTCTCCTCCGTCCACGCCCTCTCCCCCACCGGCCGCTCCCGCGCCTTCGACTCGTCCGCCGACGGCATCGCGCTCGGGGAGGGCGTCGCCTGCGTCGTCCTCAAGCGCCTCGCGGACGCCGAGCGCGACGGCGACCGCGTCTACGGCGTGATCAAGGGCCTCGGCTCCTCCAGCGACGGCCGCTCGCTGGGCCTCACCGCACCCCGGCCGGAGGGCCAGCGGGCCGCGCTGGAACGGGCGTACCGCAACGCCGGGGTGTCCCCGGCGGAGGTCGGCATCGTGGAGGCGCACGGCACGGGGACGGTCGTCGGCGACCGGACCGAACTGGCCATCCTCAGCGAGGTGTTCACCAACGCGGGCGCCGCAGCGGGGAGTTGCGTCCTCGGGTCGGTCAAGTCGCAGATCGGGCACACCAAGTGCGCGGCGGGGCTCGCGGGGCTGATCAAGACGACGCTGGCGCTCCACACGGGCGTACGGCCGCCGACGCTGCACGTCGAGTCCCCCAACTCGGCCTGGACGGACGGCGAAAGCCCCTTCGCCTTCCACACCGAGGCCCGGCCGTGGGAGGTCCCGGCCGCGCAACGGGTCGGCGGGGTCAGCGCGTTCGGGTTCGGCGGGACCAACTTCCACGTCGTGCTCGCCGCCCACGACGAAGGGGTGCGGGGCGTCCAGGAGTGGCCCGCCGAACTGTTCCTGTTCCGGGGGCGGGACGCGAGCGCCGCGCGGCGCGGCGCCGAGGAACTTCTCAAGGCCGCCGAGGCGCCGGGGCGTCCGTGGCGGCTGCGGGACCTCGCGCTGAGCGCGGCCCGGCGGGCGGACGCGAGCGACGAGCCGGTGCGGTACGCGGTCGTCGCCGCCGATGTGGACGAGCTGGTACGGGAGTTGCGCACGCTGCGCGAGCCCGGCGCGTCCGGTCCGGCGGACGGCAAGGTCGCCTTCCTCTTCCCCGGCCAGGGCAGCCAGCGCCCCGGCATGCTCGCCGACCTGTTCATCGCGTTCCCCGAACTGCGGCACCTCCTGGAGCTGGGCCGCGACCACGCTCCGACGATGTATCCGCCGGCCGCCTTCGACGAGGCCGGGCGCGAGCGGCAGAAGGCCGCGCTCACCGACACGCGCGTCGCCCAACCTGCCCTGGGCATCGCCGGGTTGGCGGCGTACTCGGTCCTCACCGCCGCCGGGGTCCGGCCCGACATGGCGGCCGGGCACAGCTACGGCGAGCTGGTCGCCCTCTGCGCCGCCGGCGTCATCTCCCCCTCGGCGCTGCTGGAGTTGAGCGGTGAGCGGGCGGCGGCGATCCTGGCGGCGGCCGGGGAGGATCCGGGGACGATGGCGGCGGTGTCGGCCGGCGCGGACGCCGTGCGGCGGGCCCTGGCGGACGGATCCGGTGGACACACCACCGCCGGCGACGGTGTGGTCGTCGCCAACCTCAACTCGCCCGAGCAGACCGTCATCTCGGGCCCGACGGACGCCGTCGCCGAAGCCGTAGGGCTCCTGCGCGCGGCCGGGCTCACCGCGCGGCGCATCCCGGTCGCCTGCGCCTTCCACAGCCCGCTCGTCGCCGACGCCGGACCCCGGTTCGCCGCGTCCCTGGCCCAACACGCCTTCCACGCCCCCGAGTTCCCGGTCTGGGCCAACCGCACGGCCGCGCCCTACGACCCCGCGCCGGATGCCGCGCGCGCCGAACTCGCCGCGCAGATCGGCTCCCCTGTCCGTTTCGCCGAGCAGATCGAGGCGATGTACGAGGCCGGTGCGCGCGTCTTCGTCGAGGCCGGGCCCGGGGCGGTGCTGACGCGACTGGCCGGGAAGGTCCTCGGCGACCGCCCGCACCGTACGGTCGCCTGCGAACCCCGGGCCGGGAGCGGACTGCGCGGCTGGCTCGACGCGCTCGCCCAACTGGCCCTCGCCGGAGTGCCGGTGCGCGCCGGGTGGCTGCTGCGCGGGCGGGGCGCGGTGGACGCGGTACGGACGCCGGCGCCGAAGCGGCCCGGCTGGACGGTGGACGGGCAGCTCGTGCGCACCGCCGACGGGGAGTTCCTGCCGGGCGGTCTGACGCCGGCGCGGAGGGTGACGCAGATTCCGGTGTCCGCCGCCTCCTCGGCCCTCTCGGTCTCCCCCGCATTCCCGGCTTCCTTGGAGGCGAACGTGACGAACGGCCAGGACGCGCTCATCGCCGAGTTCCTGCGCACGAGCCGGGAGATGATCGCGGCCCAACGGGACGTGCTTCTCACGTATTTGGGGGAGGGAAGCGGTACGCCTCAGGTGCACAGGCCGGCTCCCGCGCCGATTCTTGAGGCAACTCTCGTCGGGACAACTCCCGTTCAGCCGACGACCTTTGAGGCAACAGCCGTACAGCAGCCGCCTGTTGAGGTGGCCCCGGTCGAGCCGGCCCCTGAAGCGGTGGACGTCCGGCAGGTCGTCCTCGACATCATCAGCGAACGCACCGGCTACCCCGTCGACATGATCGAGCCGGACCTCGACCTGGAGGCCGACCTCAGCATCGACTCCATCAAACGGGCCGAGATCGCGGGCGAGTTGGCCCGGCGCCTCGGCGGTTCGACCGACCTCGCCGCCCTGGAGGACGACGAGCTGGAGGAGCTGACGAAGGCACGCACGGCCGCCGCGGTGACGGACTGGCTGACCTCGCGGCTGTCGGGACCGCCCGTCGAGGAACCCGCGCCCGTGGAGGAGCCGGTTTCGGGGAGAGCCCCCAGACGCCTCCTCCTCCAGCCGGTACTCCTCGACGCCGGAAACCACGCACCGTCCCACCTCGCGGGCACTCGCTGGGTGTTGCTCGGTGACGGCGGGTTCGGACCGGAGGTCGCCGGGCGTCTGGCGTCACATGGCGCCGAGGTCGCCGAGCAGGACATGGAGCACCTTCTGTCCGAGGCGGACGGGCCGGTGGACGGGGTGGTGTACCTGGGGGCGGCCGACGGGGTGCCCGTACTGCCGGACGCCTTTCCCGTGCTGAAGGCGGCGCTCGCACGGGAGTTGAGATGGCTGATCGCGGTACGGCCGGTGGACGGCGACGCGGTGGGGCTGCGCGGGCTGTTCCGGAGCGTGGCGCGGGAGTTCCCGGAGACCGTCGCGCGTGTGGTGGACGTCGACGAGGACGTGGCGGACGCGGTCATCGGCGAAATCCTCGCTGACGACACGTCACCCGCCGTTCTGTACCGGGCTGCCGGCCGTCACGGCTTCGAGTTGACGGAGATGCCGCTCGGGGCACTGGGCAGCACCGGGGCGGGTCCCGCCGGGGACGGGGTCGCGGAGGCCGCCGCGCTGGGGCTCGACCGGGACGCGGTCGTGGTGCTGGCGGGCGGAGCGCGCGGGATCGCCGCGCAATGTGCCGTCGCGCTGGCACGGGCCTCGCGGTGCCGGCTCGAACTGCTGGGCCGCACCCCCGCGCCGGAGGAGCCCGAGGAGGAGGCGACGGCTGCCGCGCACACCCCGGCCGAGCTGCGTGCCGTCCTCGCCGCGCGTGGCGGCATGACACTTGCTGAGATCAACCAGGAGGCCGAACTGCTGCTGGCCCAGCGGGAGATAAGGGCGACGTTGGCCGAACTGGCCGGGCTGGGCAGTTCCGTTCGGTATCGCAGCGTCGACTTCCGGGAGTCCGACGCGGTGTTGCAGGCGGTGAAGGAGATCCACGCCGAGCACGGGCGGCTCGACGGGGTGGTGTACGCGGCCGGGGTGATCGAGGACCGGCTGATCGCCGAGAAGAGCGCCGAGTCGTTCCGGCGGGTGTACGCGACGAAGGCGTCCGGCGCGCACGCGCTGCTCACGGCGCTGGAGGAGTTGCCCAACGGGCCTTCGTTCACTGTGCTGTTCGGCAGCATCTCGGCGGTGCTGGGGAACCGGGGGCAGGTCGACTACGCCGCCGCGAACGACGCGCTGGAGACACTGGGGGCGGCCTGGGCGGCGCGCACCGGGCTGCGGGCGTTGACCGTGCACTGGGGGCCGTGGGCGCCCGCCGGGTCCCACGCGGGCATGGTGGGGCCGGAGTTGGCGCGGCAGTACGCGCGGCGGGGTGTCGAGCTGATCGATCCGGAGGAGGGAACGGCGGCGCTGCTGCGGGAGTTGGCGTGGGGGGATCCGTCGCTGACCGCGGTCGTGCACACGGCGTCGGGGTGGTGACGGGGTGGGGCTGAGAACACTGGAGGATCCCCAGGGGCCGAGAGCCCTGGGGGTGCCACCGAGACCCGCCGAGGTGACGGGTCGTCAAGTCCCGGTCGCCATCGTGGGGATGTCCGTCCTGTTCCCCGGCGCACCCGACCTCGACACCTACTGGCGCAACCTCCGTGACGGCGTCGACGCGATCGGCGATGTGCCGGCGGGCCGCTGGGACGCCGACTACTACCGTCCCGGCTCCGCCGCCGAACCGGCCGCCGCGGACCGGGTGTACTGCCGTCGGGGCGGGTTCGTGGACGGGCTCGCCGAGGTGGAGGTGACGCGGTTCGGGATCATGCCCGCGTCGGTGAGCGGCACCGAGCCGGACCAGTTGATCGCGCTGCACGTGGCCGCCGCCGCGCTGGACGACGCGGGCGGCGCCGGGCGGCTGCCCGACCGGCAGCGGGCCGGTGTCGTCCTCGGCCGGGGCGGATACCTCACGCCCGGTCTGGTCCGGCTCGATCAGCGGGTCCGAACGGCGGGTCAACTCGTGCGGACGCTGGGCGAGTTGCTGCCCGAGCTGTCCGCCGGCCAACTCGACCGGGTACGCGAGGCGTTCACCGAACGGCTCGGGCCCGACAGCCCGGAGGCGGCGATCGGACTGGTGCCCAACCTCGCCGCGTCGCGGGTCGCGAGCCGGCTGGACCTGCGCGGGCCCGCGTACACCGTCGACGCGGCCTGCGCGTCCTCACTGGTCGCGGTCGATCAGGCGGTGGGTGAACTGGCCTCCGGGCGCTGCGACTTGATGCTCGCCGGGGGCGTCCACCACTGCCACGACATCACCTTGTGGAGCGTCTTCTCCCAACTGCGCGCCCTCTCCCCCACCGAGCGCATCCGCCCGTTCCACCGTGACGCGGACGGCATCCTCATCGGCGAGGGCACCGGGGTCGTCGTCCTCAAGCGGCTGGCCGACGCCGAGCGGGACGGCGACCGGATCTACGCGGTGATCCGGGGCACCGGGATCTCCAGCGACGGGCGGGCGTCGGGGCTCGTCAACCCCGATCCCGGTGGGCAGGCACGCGCGGTCCGGCAGGCGTGGCGGGCCGCCAGTCTCAATCCGGCGCTGCCCGGTTCGCTGGGGCTGCTCGAAGCCCACGGCACGGCGACACCCGCCGGTGACGGCGCCGAACTCGCCACGCTGGCCTCGGTGTTCGGCGGGCCTTCGGACGACGGCGCGGTCATCGGGTCGGTCAAGTCGATGATCGGTCACGCGATGCCGGCGGCGGGGGTCGCCGGGCTGGTCAAGGCGGCGCTGGCCGTCCATCACGGGGTGCTGCTGCCGACGCTGCACTGCGACGATCCGCATCCGGCGCTGGGGCGGACCCGGTTCAGGCCGTTGGAGAAGGCGGAGCCGTGGGAGGCGGAGGTCCGTCGGGCGGCGGTGAACGCGTTCGGGTTCGGGGGGATCAATGGGCATGTGGTGTTGGAGCAAGGGCCGATGGGAGTGTCTTCAACTCTGAGGCAGGGTAGGGGAATTGGTTCTTCCGGTGCTTCCGAGAGCGGGCGTCCCACACCACGCGTGACCGCCCACGCCGGACCCGTCAAGGTCGTCGAGCCCGAACGCATCCTCCTCCTCGCCGCCCCGACCCCCGCCGCCCTCACGGCACTTCTGGACGCGGACGACACCACCCTCCTCACCGCCGGCCTCGACCCCACCCATCCTCACCCCACCGCGGGTCCGGCTCGCCTGGCCGTCGTCGACCCCACCGCGAAACGCCTGGCCCTGGCCCGCCGCACCGCCGCGAAGGGCCGCCCCTGGAACGGCCGCAACGACGTGTGGCTGCGCCCAACCCCCTTGCTGGACAAGGGAAAGCTGGCATTCCTGTTCCCTGGCCTGGAGGGCGACTTCGCCCCCCGCGTCGACGACGTGGCCGACCACTTCGGCCTCCCCGCCCTCCGCCCGCCCGGCCGACAGGTGGGCGACGTGGGCCAGTACGGCTTCGACGTCGTGTCCGTCGGCCGTCTCCTCGACGCGGCGTTGCGCCGCAGCGGCATCGTCCCCGACGCCGTCGCAGGACACAGCGTCGGCGAGTGGACGGCGATGGTCGCGTCGGGGGTGTACGACGGGGCCGAAGTCGACGCGTTCATGGCCGAGTTCGACCCCGCGTCGCTGACGGTTCCGGGGCTGGCGTTCGGGGCGATCGGGACGTCCGCCGACCACGTCATGGCCGCGCTGGAGACGTCGGGCCGGGGGGAGATCGTGCTCTCGCACGACAACTCGCCCAGCCAGTCGATGGTGTGCGGACCGGACACGGCGGTCGAGGAGTTCGTCCGTGCCTTCCGGTCCCGGGGTGTCATCTGCCAGGTACTGCCGTTCCGTTCGGGCTTCCACACTCCGATGCTCCGCCCCCATCTGGGCCCGATCGAGGAGGGGGCGAACCGCTTCCGGCTCCACCCGCCGACGGTCCCGCTGTGGTCGGGGACCACAGCCGCTCCCTTCCCCGACGATCCCGCCGAGATACGGGAGTTGTTCGTCAGACACCTGCTGGAGCCCGTCCGTTTCCGCCAGTTGGCGCAGGCCCTGTACGACGCGGGTCACCGTGTCTTCGTCCAGGTCGGCCCCGGCCACCTCGGCTCCCTCGTCGGTGACACCCTCGGCGCCCAGGACCATCTGACGGTGGCGGCCAACTCCCCGCACCGCGACGGTCTTCCTCAACTCCGCAGGGTGGCGGCGGCGTTGTGGGCGGCGGGCGCGAAGGTGGCCCCCGCGCTGCCGTCCGCACGGCGTCCGGCCGACGACACGCCGGATCGCATGCGGCCCCGACTCGCCCCGGTGCGCCTGGACTTGAGCGGCGCCCTCGTGTCCCTCCCTCCGGAGGCCCGCCCCGTCCTGCGTCCGGTCGCCTCATCCTCCCCGCTGGACGCGCTGGCCGCCCGGCTGCCGGTCGCCGCCGAACTCAGCGCGCTCCTCCAGGAGACGGCCGACACGGCGACCGCGCTGCTCACGGCGCGCGCCACCCCCTGGCACTCCACGGTCCGCGTCTCACCCGAGACCATGCCCTACCTGCTGGACCACTGCTTCTTCCCGCAACGCCCCAACTGGCCCGAGGTGTCGGACCGTTGGCCGGTGGTCCCGGCGACCACGATCGTGTGGCACATCATGGACGCGGCGAGCCGGGCCCGCCCCGGCCTCGTCCCCGTGGCCGTCCATGACGCCAGGTTCGAGGAGTGGCTGACCGTGACGCCCGCCGTGGACGTCCCGGTGACCGTCACCCCGCAGGGCCAGGACCGCCTCGCGGTCTCCTTCGGCCCCCGCGCCCGCGCGACGGTCGAACTGGCCGCCGCCCACCCGCGCCCGCCGCTGTGGCGCACACCCCCCGCCGCCGAACGCGTCCCGGACCACACGGCGGCCCAACTCTACGAAGAACGCTGGATGTTCCACGGCCCGGCGTTCCAGGGCGTCACCGAGATCACGGCGATCGGCGACCACCACGTCCGGGGCATCCTCACCACCCCGACGGCACCCGGCGCCCTGCTGGACAACGTCGGCCAGCTCCTCGGCTACTGGATCATGGCGACCCGCACCGAGCGCACGGTCGTCTTCCCGGTCGGCATGCGGGAGATCCGCTTCCACGGCCCCCACCCCGCCCCCGGCACTCAAGTCGCCTGCCAGGTAAGGATCGTGTCGCTCACCGACACGATCCTGGAGGCGGACGTCCAACTGGCGGTCGGCGGCGAGGTGTGGGCCGAGATACGCGGCTGGCAGGACCGCCGCTTCGACAACGACCCGCGGACCCGCCCCGTCGAACGCTTCCCCGAGCGCAACACGCTCTCCGAACTGCGGCCCGGGGGCTGGGCGTTGGTCCACGAACGATGGCCCGACCTCGCCTCGCGCGACCTCATCATGCGCAACTCCCTCGGCGGAGTGGAGCGTTCACGGTACGCGGACCACGCGCCGCGCGGGCGGCGGCAGTGGCTGCTGGGCCGGATCGCCGTGAAGGACGCGGTACGGCGGTGGTTGTGGGCGCACGGCGAGGGGCCGGTGTTCCCGGCGGAGCTGCGTGTCGAGAACGACTCGCTGGGGCGGCCGTTCGTCGTCGGTGTCCACGGTCGTCAACTCCCGCCGCTCGACGTGTCGTTGGCGCACTGCGCGGAGGCCGGGGTCGCGATCGTCCGACCGCACCGGCCCGGCCCGGGGCCCGGGATCGACATCGAGGAGGTCACCGAACGCGCCCCGGAGACGCAGGCCGTCGCCCTCGGTCCGGACGAACTGCGCCTGCTGCGCGGCCTCGACGGCCCGCTCGCCCTGTGGTTCACCCGGTTCTGGGCCGCGAAGGAAGCCGTCGCGAAGGCCGAGGGAACCGGACTCCGGGGCAGACCGAGGGAGTTCACCGTCCTCGACGCCACCCCGGACGGCACCCTCCTGACCGTCTCCGGCCGCCTGGAACGCGCCTACCCGGTGCACTGCGCACCGGTCACCAACCCGCCGAGCCTGCCGGCGCGGGAGTACGTCGTCGCCTGGACGACGGGACACGCGAACGAAGAGGAGTACGACGCCACATGAACGAGGAAACCGTCCTCGCCGACGTTTCCGCCATGCTCGTCCGCCTCCTTGAGGACGAGTACGGCGTCGACGACGCCGAGATAGGCATGGAGACGTCCTTCAACCGCGACCTGGAGCTGGAGAGCATCGACCTCGTGACGCTGGCCGGGATGCTCCAGGAACGGTACGGCGAGCGCGTCAACTTCGCCGAGTTCCTTGCCGGGATGGAGTTCGAGGAGATCATCGAGCTGACCGTCGGGCGGCTCGTCGAGTACGTCGTGACCGGGCTGAAGGCGGCGGAGGCGAGCTGAGCCATGTCGATGGTCGACACCGGCGCGCTCCGGTTGCACGTCCAGCGCATCGGGCCGCGCGGCAGCAGGACCTCCCGGGCCACCGTCGTCCTGGTGCACGGGCTGCTCACCGACAGCCTGGCCAGCTACTACTTCACGGTGGCGCCCGCGTTCGCCGCGGCCGGGTTCGACGTGATCATGTACGACCTGCGCGGTCATGGCCGCAGCGACCGGCCGCCCGTCGGCTACACCCTGGACCACAACATCACTGACCTGGAAGCCCTGTTGGACCATCTGCGGGTGACCGGACCGGTCCACCTGGTCGGCAACTCCTACGGCGGGACGGTCGCCTTCGGGTACGCCGTCCGTCATCCGGAGCGGACCGCGAGCCTCACCCTCATCGAGTCCGAACCGGCCACGCCCGCCTGGGCGTTGAAGCTCGGCCGCATCCTCGACCGGGTCGTCCACGAACTCGCTCACAACGAGGCCGACACCATCACCTGGATCGCCGCCCACCGCGGCCACAACATGGCCCGCCTCGCGAAGGGCGCCGCCCGCCTCGCGCGCGAGACGTCCCTGGGCCAGGACATCCCGGCCAGCCGGGTTCTGACGGACGTTCAGATCGCGTCCGTCTCCTGCCCGGTCCTCGCCCTCTACGGCGGCGACTCCGACGTGGCCGAACTCGCGCCCCGCCTCGCGGAGTTGCTGCCCGACTGCCGGACCGTGATCCTCCCCGGACACGAGCACTCCATCCTCGTCGAAGCCCCCGCGACCATCGGCGCCCACGTCCAGTCCCTCGTCACCGAGACCTGCGCGGCGGTGACGGCCCGGTGAGCGGCTTCCTGTTCGTCGTCCCCCCGCTGACCGGCCACATCAACCCGACGGTGGGCGTGGCGGCACGACTCGCGGCGCGGGGGCACCGGGTGGCATGGGTGTGCGCGGACCGGGGGTTGGTGCGGGAGCTGGCGGGGGTGGACACGGTGGTGTTCGGGGGCGGGGAGGGGGGTGGTACATCACACACCACTGGTGAGGCCCGTGATGCATCACGCACTACCGGCGGCGCAAGCGGTGCATCACACATCGCCACCGACGACGGCAATGCATCACACACCACACCCACCCTCAGTGGCACATCACACACCACGCATCACACACCACCCACCCCTCACCGCCCGCCCGACCTCCGAGGCCCCGAAGCCCTCAAGTTCCTGTGGGAACGTTTCCTCATCCCGCTGGCCGAGGCCATGGCCCCCGCCGTACGCGAGGCCGTCGAGGTGTTCCACCCCGATGTGGTGGTCGCCGACCAGCAGGCTTTCGCCGGGGCGCTGGTCGCGGAGGCGGCCGGGGTGCCCTGGGCGACGTCGGCGACCACCTCCGCCGAGTTCACCGACCCTCTCGCGGGCCTGCCGAAGGTGCGGGAGTGGATCGAGGCACGCCTGACCGACCTGCGCCGGACCGTCGGTGCCCCGTCCGGTACGGCGGACCCGCGTTTCTCTCCGCACCTGGTCCTCGGCTTCAGCGTCCCCGAGCTGGCCGGGGAGAGCGGCGCGGTGACCTGGGTCGGGCCGTCGATCACCGGGCGGCCGGCCGGTGACGGGTTCCCCTGGGACTGGCTCGACCCCGGCCGCGCGACCGTCCTCGTCAGCCTGGGCACCGCCAACGCCGACGTGGGCGAACGTTTTCTCACCGCTTGCCAGGACGCGGTGCGGGAGAGGGCCGGCCGGCTCCAGGCCGTGCTGGTCGACCCCGGCGGGACACTCGGTGCCGGGAGCGACGAGGACGTGCTCGTCGTCCCGTCGGTACCGCAGCTCGCGCTCCTGTCCAAGGGGCTCGACGCGGTGGTGTGTCATGCAGGACACAACACCGTGTGCGAAGCGCTCTGGCACGGCGTCCCGCTGGTCGTCGCGCCGATCCGGGACGACCAGCCGGTGGTCGCGGGCCAGGTCGTGGCCGCCGGCGCCGGAGTGCGGGTGCGGTTCGGAAGGGCCGGCGCGCAGAAGCTGGGCGCGGCTCTGGACGCCGTGCTCGACGACCCGGCGTACCGGGAGGAGGCCGCGCGGATCGGCGCGGCGTTCCGGGCGGCCGGGGGCGCGGACGCAGCCGCAACACACCTCGAACAGCTCGCTGAGGAGAGTCGCCATGGGTGAGTCGAGAGCCGACCGGGAACGGCAGATCGCCGCGCTACGGCCGCAGTACCAAAGGGACTTGGCGGAAGGAGTCGAGCGGTTCTTCGAACCACGCCGTGACGACTGCCCTTGGTGCGGTGGGGAGTTGCTGACCACCCGGTTGCGGACCACCGACCTCTTGCAGCACAAGCCGGGCCGGTTCGTGCTGGACCGGTGCGAGACGTGCGGTCACATCTTCCAGAACCCCCGACTCAACGACGTGGGGCTGGAGTTCTACTACCGGGACTTCTACGACGGGCTCGGCGAGAAGCAACTCGGCGAACTCTTCGACGGGCGCGGCGAGTCCTACCGGAAGCGGGCACGGTCGATCATCGCGCACGACCCGGCGCCCAAACGGTGGCTGGACGTCGGCACCGGGCAGGGGCACTTCTGCGCGGGAGCGCGTGATGTACTGCCGGACACCTCCTTCGACGGGCTCGACTTCACCGAAGGCGTGGAGATCGCCGCCCGCGAGAAGCGCGTGGAACGCGCCTACCGGGGCATGTTCCCCGAACTCGCGCCCGAACTCGCGGGCCAGTACGACGTGGTGAGCATGTTCCACTACCTGGAACACAGCACCGACCCCGACCGTGAACTGCGGGCCGCCCGGCAGGTGGTGCGCGAGGGCGGACACCTGTTCATCGACGTGCCCGACCCGGAGAGCCGGTTCGGCCGGCTGCTCGGGCGCTGGTGGCTGCCCTGGCTCCAGCCGCAGCACCTGCACTTCATACCGGTCGCCAACCTGCGCGCACGGCTCGAAGAACTCGGGTTCACGGTCGTCGCCGAGGAGCACGCCGAGCCGCACGACGCGGTCGACCTGCTGGCCGCCTTCTGGCTGATGCTGTGTCATGTACCACCGGCCGAGGACGCGCCGTGGCTGGCCCGACCGCCGGGCGCGGTGCGCCGGGCGATCCGGACGACGGTACTGCTGGCCGGAGTCCCGGCACTGATCGCGGGGACACTGATCGACCGGTTCGCCATACGCCCGTTGGCACGTCGCTCAGGAATGGCCAACGCGTACCGCCTCATCGCCCGCCGGAACTGACCCGACGAGCAGGCCCTGGGGGCAGCTAGCTCTGGGGGCAACTGGCCGGGGGGCAGCCAGCCCAGGGGGCGTCGGGCCCGGCGAGGCAGCCGGTTCCGGCGCCCCGGCCCGACCCCGAACCCCCGTTCAGGTGAGGCGTGATGTGTCATATACCACCCCTCCCCACTACACCCCCCGCTCCCCCGCCCCTCCCTACGCCCCCACCCCCGCCGTACTCCCCCTCCGCTCCAACACCGGCACAGCCAACCGCACCCGCCCCGCCCCACCCTCCCCCGCCAGCCTCGACAGCAGGAACCGGGCCGCCTCCCGCCCCACCTCACGCCCCGCCGGATCCACCGTCGTGAGCCACAGATGCCGCAGCCGCGAGATGCTCGTGTTGTCGTACCCCACCACCGACAGCTCCCCCGGCACCCGCACCCCCATCTCCTCGGCCGCCGACAACGCGCCCACGCACGCGATGTCGTTGACGGCGAACACGGCGGTGGGCCGCGGACCCCGGCTCAGCAGCCGCACGGCCGCCCGGTATCCGCCCTCCTCGGTCATGTCGCTGGCCTCCACCAGCCCGTCCCCCGCCGGATCCACCCCGTGCGCGCGCATGGCCGCCTCGTACCCGCCCCGCCGCAGCTCGCCGACGGCCCCGTACCCGGCGATGTGGGCGATGCGCCGGTGCCCGAGCCCGATCAGGTGCTCGGTGGCGAGCCGGCCCCCGAGTTCGTCGTCGGCGGCGACGACGTCCACCCCGTCCGGCACCGGCTCGCGCGCGCCCGCCACGACGACCGGCATACGGGCCGCCACGGCGTCGAGGGAGGCGCCCTCGGGAAAGGTGCCGACGACGACCAGCCCGTCCGTCTGGAGGGCGAGGAAGGGGTCCGCGAGGTCCTGCCCGGCGCGCCGGTTGAGCCGGGCGTCGGCGAGGAGCATGCGCAGCCCGCTCGCGTGGAGCAGCGGGTTGAGGCCGTCCAGGAGGTCGACGTACCAGGGGTTGCGCAGGTCGTTGAGGAGGACGCCGACGGTCCGGGTGCGCTGTTCGCTGAGGCTGCGCGCGGCGGCGTTGGGCCGGTAGCCGAGTTCGTCCATCGCCCGCAGCACCGCCTCCCGCTTCTCGGGGCGGACCTGGGCCGCGCCGCGCAGCACGAGGGAGACCAGCGACTTGGACACCCCGGCCCGGTCGGCGACGTCACGGATGGTGGGCGGTCTCATGCCGTGGACCGTTCCATCCGGCTGCCTGCTTGTCAAAGGAGCGTCCCGCCCCGGGCCGGCCTCTTGACAGTCCCGCGCTCCCGCCCCCAGGGTGACCGGGACAAGGTGTGGACCGGTCCAAAGAGGGGCTGCTGCCGTGAACGAACTGGGTGTCGCCGTCGTCGGTTTCGGCTGGATGGGGCGCGTGCACACGCAGGCGTACGCGCGCGTGCCGCATCACTTCCCCGGGCTGTCCGTCCGGCCGCGGCTGGTCGCGGTCGCGGAGGAGGTGCCGGGGCGCGCGGAGGAGGCCGCCGCGCGGTACGGGTTCGAGTCGGCCGTCCGGGACTGGCGGGAGATCGTGGCCGACGCGCGCGTGGGCGCCGTCAGCATCACCGCGCCGAACTTCCTGCACCGGGAGATCGGTGTGGCGATGGCGGAGGCCGGCAAGCACATCTGGATCGAGAAGCCGGTGGGGCTGACGTCCGAGGACGCGCGCGCGGTCGCCGGCGCCGTCGCGAAGGCGGGCGTCCAGGGGGCCGTCGGGTTCAACTACCGCAACGCCCCGGCCGTCGAGAAGGCGCGGCACCTGATCGCCTCCGGGGGGATCGGGAACGTCACCCACGCGCGTGTGCGCCTGTTCAGCGACTACGCGGCCCATCCGGACGGCGCCCTCACCTGGCGGTACGAGCGCGAGCGCGGCGGCAGCGGGGTCCTGGGCGATCTCGCCTCGCACGGCGCCGACCTGGCCCGCTTCCTGCTGGGCGACATCGCCTCGCTGACCGCCGACACGGCCGTCTTCGTCCCCGAGCGGGCCCGGCCGAGCGGTGCCACGGCGGGCCACACGCTGGCCTCAGGGGGCGTTCTGGGGCCCGTGGAGAACGAGGACTACGTCAGCTGCCTCCTGCGCTTCGTGTCGGGCGCACGCGGCGTTCTGGAGGCATGCCGGGTCTCGGTCGGCGAGCAGAACAACTACGGCTTCGAGGTGCACGGCACCAAGGGGGCCGTCCTGTGGGACTTCCGCCGCATGAACGAGCTGCGCGTGAGCGCCGGTACGTCGTACCAGGACCAGCCCGTCAGCACGGTGTACGTCGGCCCCGGGGACGGCGAGTTCGCGGCGTTCCAGCCGGGCGCGGCCAACGCCATGGGGTACGACGACCTGAAGGTGATCGAGGCGTACCGTTTCCTCCGCTCCGTCGAGGAGGGCACGCCACACGGGACGACCCTGACGGACGCGGTGCGCAGCGCGACCGTCCTGGACGCGATGGCGAGGTCGGCGAAGAGCCGGGGCTGGGTGGACGTGGAGCCGGACGACCGCCCGATCTGATAATCGGGCGATAGCCAATCAACTCCCCCTCCAGAACAGCTCCCTCCAGAACAGCTCCATCAGAACGCCCCCCTCCGAGGCACCTCCTCCAGACCCCCCTCACCTCCCCACCGGCATGTTGTACGGCGTCACCACCTGAATCGCCGACGGCACCACCACCCCCGCCGGCGGCAACGCCCCCTGCGCGCGCATGACGGTGTGGCACGCCTCCCGCATGTCCTGCCGCAGGTCGTGGTGGAGCACGGCGGAGATCCGCTGCTCCCGCAGCAGCCGCGTGTTGTCCTGGTCGAGGTCGTGCGCCACGAACACCGCGCACTCGCGCCCGAGATCCGCGAACGCCTGGACGGTCGCGATGTTGCCGCCGCCGATGGAGTACACCGCGCGGATCTCGGGATCGCGTTCCAGGGCGGCCCGCACCAGCTCGTACTGGGTCGCGTCGAGCCCCTGTCCCTCGGTGATCTCGACGAGTACGCGCGCGGGATGACGCGCGCGCATGACGCTGCGGAACCCCATCTCGCGCTCCTCCTCGTTGCGGAAGGAGCCGCTGCTGATGCTGGTGAGGACGTTCCCGGGCCGTTCGCCGAGCCACTGGCCCATCAGGTAGGCGGCCGTGGCGCCCGCCGCGCGGTTGTCGATGCCGACGTACGCCAGGCGCGCGCTCGCGGGGAGGTCGGTGACGAGGGTGACGACGGGGATGCCCGCGTCGACGAGGCGTCCGACGGCGTCGGTGACCTCGGGGGCGTCGGGCGCCTTGAGGATGACGCCCTGGGAGCCGCGCCGGGCGATGCGCTCCAGGGCGGCGACGGTCTCGCGCGCGGGGCCGGTCTCACGGAAGTGGAAACGGGAGCGCAGGACCGCCGGGTGCAGGGCGGGCAGTTCGGCCTCCAGGGCGGCGCGTACGGCCGTCGTGAAGCGTTCCGGCGCCTGCATGACGATGTCCAGCATGAACGTCCGTCCGACCAGCCGGACCTGGGTTCGCTGGCGGTCGAGGTCGGCGATGGCCCGGCGCACCTCCTGCTCGGTGGAGGCGCGCACCCCGCCCCTGCCGTTCAGCACCCGGTCGACGGTGGCCTCGCTGAGCCCTGCCTGACGTGCGATCTCCCTGATCGGGAAGGGGTGCCCCACAGCTCGCTCCTCGTCCTCACCGCTCGCTGCCCGTCCTCGCCGGCGCCGGTTCTTGAGGGGTTTTTGATGGCCCTCTGCCGGTTGTTAGAGGGGTTTGTGCTGACAAGAATGACAGAGCCGCGGCACCCCGCGTCCCGAGTCGCCCTCCTGTGCCCCGAAAGGACGAGGATGTCCTTCTCACCCGAAGCGCCCGCCGCGCCCGCCGCACCCCCGGCGCCCGCAGCACCCTCAGCCCTCACCCCCGGCACCTGGCTCACCCCCCAGGACTGCGACCTGGACGCCTTCCGCGCTCTCGTCGAACGCGCCGCCGACCCGGCCGACTACCCGCGCGCGGCGTCCGTCGAGGACAACGTCCTCGTGTACGACAGCGACGCGCTGGACGACGGTCTGCTCCCCGAGCTGGTGCGCGCGCTCACCGACGGCCCCGGCGTCGTCCTGTTCCGGCGCGCCTTCCCCGATCCGGCGGTCGTCGACCGGATGACCTCGGTCTTCGAGGCTCTGCTGAACGAGCAGCGCGCGGCGGAGGCCCCCGCGGGCGACCACTTCGCGAAGCCGGGCGCCAACGAACGCGTCTGGAACGCCCTGGAGAAAGCCGCCCTGTACGACCCGGCGGCGTTCGCCGACTACTACGCGAACCCGGTCCTCGCGCTCCTCGCGCGCGCGTGGCTGGGCCCCGGTTACCAGGTCACCTCGCAGGTCAACGTCGTCAACCCGGGCGGTGCCGCGCAGACCGCGCACCGGGACTACCACCTCGGGTTCCTGTCCGCCGAGGCCGTCGCCGCGTACCCGGAGCACGTGCACCGGCTGTCCGCCGTCCTGACCCTCCAGGGCGCGGTCGCGCACTGCGACATGCCGGTGGAGTCGGGGCCGACGCTCTATCTGCCGTACTCGCAGACCTACACCCCTGGATATCTGGCGTGGCACCGGCCCGAGTTCCAGGCGTACTTCAAGGAGCACCACGTCCAGCTCCCGCTCGCCAAGGGCGACGCGGTGTTCTTCAACCCGGCGGTGTTCCACGCGGCCGGCACCAACCGCACGCTCGACGTCCGCCGCGTCGCGAACCTCCTCCAGGTGTCGTCGCCGTTCGGGCGGGCCATGGAGACGGTCGACCGGGAGGCGATCGCCAACGCCGTCTACCCGGCGCTGGTCCAGCACGCCGACGACCCCGCGTGGGTGGAGCGGGTGATCGCCGCGAGCGCCGAGGGCTACGCCTTCCCCACCAACCTCGACCGTGACCCGCCGGTCGACGGCATGGCCCCGCCCTCGCAGGCGGACGTCGTGCGCCGGGCGCTCGCCGAGGGCTGGACCACCCGGGCCCTGCGGGACGCGCTGCGGGCCGGCGCCGTGCGGCGCGAGAGCTGAAGGGGACCGGCATGGCACTCCTGAAGGACAAGGTCGTCCTCGTCAACGGCGGCAGCCAGGGCGTGGGCGCGGCGATCGCACGCGCGTCCGCGCGCGAGGGCGCGAAGGTCGTGATCACCGGACGGCGTCCCGGGCCGGGCGAGGCGCTGGTGGCCGAGCTGGGCGGCGACGCGCTGTACGTGCGCGCGGACCTGTCCGACGCCGAGCAGGCGAAGGCGTCCGTGGCGGCCACCGTGGACGCGTACGGGCGCGTCGACTGCCTCGTCAACTCCGCGGGCCTCACCGCGCGCGGGACGCTCCTGGACACCACGCCCGAGCTGTTCGACGCGCATATCGCCGTCAATCTCAAGGGGCCGTTCTTCGCGATGCAGGCGGCCGTCGCCGACATGCTGGCGCGCGAGGCGCCCGGCACGGTCGTCAACATCATCACCTCCTCGGCGCACGGCGGTCAGCCCTTCCTCGCCCCGTACGTCGCCGCCAAGGCGGGCCTCGCCGGGCTCACCCGCAACGCCGCGCACGCCCACCGCTGGGACCGGATCCGCATCAACGGCCTGAACATCGGCTGGACGGCCACGGAGGGCGAGGACGCGACCCAGCGGGCCTTCCACGGCGCCGAGGACGGCTGGCTCGCCGAGGCGTCCGCGAAGCTGCCCATGGGCAAGCTGGGCCAACCCGACGAGATCGCCGACTTCGTCGTCCTCCTGCTGTCCGACCGGTCGGGCGTGGTGACCGGTTCGGTGATCGACTGGGACCAGAACGTCCTCGGCGGCCTCGACTGAACCCCCTTCCCCCCTGTTTTTCGCACCACCTCTAGGAGCTGCACCCCCATGCGCATCGGAATCCTCGGCCTCGGCCGCATCGGCGCCTTCCACGCCGAGACCCTGTCCGGACTCGACGCCGTCGACTCTCTCGTCCTCACCGACCCCTTCGCGGACGCCGCCAAGGCCGCCGCCGAGAAGTTCGACGCGGAGGTCGTCGACTCGCCCGAGGCGCTGCTCGCGGCGGGCGTGGACGGCATCGTCGTGGCCGCCGCCACCGACGCCCACCCGGCGCTGATCCTCGCGGGCGTCGAGGCGGGCGTGCCGGTCTTCTGCGAGAAGCCGGTCGCCAAGACGATGGCCGAGGGCGTCGACGTCCTCAAGGCCGTCCAGGGCAGCGGTGTGCCGATCCAGATCGGCTACAACCGGCGCTTCGACGCGGGCTTCGTCGCCGCGCGCGCGGCCGTGCAGGCGGGTGAGCTGGGCACGCTCCACACCGTCCGCTCCACCACCCTCGACCCCGCGCCGCCGCCCGCCGCCTACGTCGCCGCGTCCGGCGGGATCTTCCGCGACTGCTCCGTCCACGACTTCGACATCATCCGCTGGGTGACGGGCCGCGAGGTCACCGAGGTGTACGCGGTCGGCGGCAACCGGGGCGCCGACTACATCAAGGACGCGGGCGACGCCGACACCACGGGCGCGGTCCTCACCCTCGACGACGGCACCATCGCCGTCGTCTCCAACTCCCGCCACAACGGCCGCGGTTACGACGTCCGCATGGAGGTCCACGGCTTCACCGACTCCATCGCCGTCGGCCTGGAGGACAAGCTTCCCCTCCGCTCGGTGGAACCCGGTGTCACCTTCCCCGCCGGCACGCCCCACGACTTCTTCATGGACCGCTTCACCGCCGCCTACCGCGCCGAACTGACCGCCTTCACCGAGGTCGTCGCCGGCACCCGCCCCTCCCCCTGCACCATCGAGGACGCCCTCGAAGCCGGCTGGATCGCCGACGCCTGCACCCTCTCCCTCCACGAGCACCGCCCGGTGACCATCTCGGAGGTCCGGGGCGGCTGAGCGACGGGGGTGTGATGCGTGATGTGTGATGCGTGATGTGCCGCACGACTACATGGCTGTCGTGCGGCACATCACGCGTCGTGTACCGGGCGGGTGGGGGTGGTACATCACGCGTCATGTGCCGGGCGGGTGAGGGTGGTACATCACACATCACGCGCCACACATCACACATCACGCATCACACATGCCACCCTCCCCCCATGCCCACCACCATCACCCCCGCCCACATCACCGACCTCCCCCGCCTCCTCGCCGACCACCCCCGCTACTGGGGCGACCGGGACCTCCGCGCACTCCATCTCCGCGCCCTGGTACAGGAGTTCCCCGACACCTGCCTGACCGCCCGTGCCGAGGACGGCATCCGTGGGTACCTGATCGGCTTCGTCACCCCGGTCGGTACCGGGTACGTGCATCTCGTCGCCGTGCGCGACGACGCCAGGGGAACCGGGCTGGGCCGGGAGCTGTACGCGGCGTTCGGCGAGGCGGCGCGGGCGCAGGGTGCCGTGCGGTTGAAGGCGATCACGAGTACCGGCAACGCGGGGTCGATCGCGTTCCACCGTTCGCTGGGGTTCGACGTGAGCGTGGTGGACGACTACAACGGGCCCGGCGAGCCCATGGTCGTCTTCACCCGAACCCTCGCTTGACACGGGGCAGTTGACGCAGCGCGATCGCACCGAGGGCGATGTGGAGCAGCCCGGCCACGACGACCGCGACCTGGTACCCCACGACGAACGCCGACGTCGCCGCGTACCCCGACTCGCCGCCGACGCCGGTGAGTTCACCCGTTCCGTGAAGCCGCTGGACCCACGCCGCGAGGGAGCCGAGGAGCGCGATGCCGAGGGCGTTGCCCAACTCGTTGGCGGTCTCGGCGATCGCGGCGGCGGACCCGGCGCGCGAGAGGGGGACGGCGCCGACGGCCGTGTCCGCGACGACGCTGAAGGAGATCCCGTACCCGACGCCCGCGACGACGGTGGACGCGAGATACCAGCCGAGCCCGCCGCCCGTCCCGATACCGGCGAGCACCAACATGCCGGCGGCGACGAGGAGATGGCAGGCGACGAGCGCGGCCCGCGTACCGGTGCGGATCACCAGCGCCGGCGTGACGACACAGGTGACCGTCAGCACCACCGCCCCCGGCAGCGCGGCCGACGCCGCCTGAAGGACCGTCAGCCCGAGAACCGACTGGAGGTACACCCCGCCGAGATACGCGGACGCGGACCAGGCCGCCAGCGGCAGGAACCCTGTGGCCACGGCGACCGCGAACACCCGGTCCCGGAACAGCCGGACGTCCAACAGCGGCTCCTCCAAACGGAGTTGGCGCCGCACGAACCAGCCGAGGACGACCGCTCCGCCGACGCCCGTGACCACCGCACCGGCGTCGGCCCCTTCGGCGGCCGACTGCTTGACCGCGTGGACGACCGCCAGGATCCCCACGGCGGACGACACGACACTCGGCAGATCAACCCGATCACCCCAGTCACCCCGCCCGCCCCGCACCTCGCGCAGCAGCACCGGCGCCAGCCCCAAGAACCCCACGACCACAGGCAGGTTGACGAGGAACACCGACCCCCACCACAGCCCGCTCAGCAGCCATCCGCCGACCACGGGACCGATCCCGAACCCGGCGGCGAAGGTGGCCGCGAAGATCCCGATCGCCCGCGAGCGCTCCCGGGGATCGGCGAACAGCCCGCTCACCACGGCCAGCGCGGACGGCAGCAGTGTCGCCCCGGCCACCCCCATCAACGCCCGGCAGACGATGAGGAGTTCGGGACCGGGCGCGAACGCCGCACCCACAGACGCCAGCCCGAACGCCCCCGTACCCGCCATCAGCAGCCGCAGCCGCCCGTACCGGTCCCCGAGGCCCCCGAACGCGACGAGCAGCGCACCGACGGCGAACCCGTACGCGTCCAGGATCCACAGCGCCTGCCCGTCGGTCGGCTCCAGCGCCTCGGCGATCCGGGGCATCGCCAGGAACAGCACGGACCCGTCCATCGCCACCAGCAGCACCGGCCCGAGCATGACGGCCAGCCCCCACCAGGCCCGCGAACGGGCCGCGACATCAACAGAGTTCATGTGGACGACGGTGCTGCGGGCGCCACCGGTCAGCCATCCCCCCGCTATGGGTACACCTCGCAGGGGCACCCACCATCCACGCCGGCCCGCCTACGCTCACCTCATGGAACTGGAGACCCTGGGCGCCTACTTGAGGACCCTCCGCAGTCGCGTCACCCCCGTCGGCGCCGGACTGCGCGTCCACGGCACCGCCCGCCGCGTCCCGGGCCTGCGCCGGGAGGAACTGGCCCAGCTCGCCGGGGTGAGCGTCGGCTACTACACGCGGCTGGAGCAGAACCAGGCGGGCACGGCGTCCGAACAGGTCCTGGACGCGCTGGCCCGCGTGCTGCGCCTGGACCGCGCCGAGACGGCCCACCTGCACAACCTCGCGCGCCGGCAGGCGAGTTCACAGCACCGGCGGCTGAAGCGGCCGGCGCCGGAGACTCCGCACCCCCGGGTCCTCGCCCTCCTCGCGTCCCTGGGCGACCGCACGCCCGCCGTGATCCTCGGCCGCCGGGGCGACGTCCTCGCCTGGAACCGCACCGGACACGCGCTGGTCGCCGAGCACGTCCCCTTCGACGCGCCGCACGATCCCGCCCAACGCCCCTGCATCCCACGGATGTTCTTCCTCGACCCCCACACCCGCGCCCTCCACCGCAACTGGAGCGACCTCGCCCGTATCCACGTCGCCTACCTCCGCCTCACCGCCGGCCGCCACCCCACAGACGCCCACCTGACCGAACTCATCGGCGAACTCGCCATAAACAGCCCCGAGTTCGCCGCCCTCTGGCCCCAGGGCGAGGTCGCCGACTGCACCGTCGGCACCATGCTCCTACGCCACCCGACCGTCGGCGACCTGACCGTCGACTACCAGGTCTGGCTCCAACCGGACAGCCCGGACCACCGCTTGGAGGTCTACACCCCGAACGACCCTTCCTCTGCAGACGCGTTGAGCCTACTCAGCGTCAACTCGACAGCCCACTGAGCCTCATCCCAACACCCCGCCCGGCCTCAGCCGAACACCCCACTCAAGCTCGACCCGACACCCCGCCAAGCCTCAACTCCGCACCCGCACATGCAGATGCCCCTCCAACGGATACACCGGCGGCAACGCATCCAGCACCCCCCGCAAGCCCATACCCACCCTTCTCCGCGACCCGGCAGGACGCCACGTTGTCGACCTGATGGATCAACTCCACCCGCTCCAGAGCCGGATACTCCCCGAACGCCCACTCCGTGAGCCCCCGCAGCATCTCCGAGGCGACTCCCCGCCCCCGCGCGGCGGCAGCCGTCCAGTACCCGACCTCGGCGACGGCGGCACCCGGCCGCTTGAGCACCGCATGCCCCAACACCCGCCCGCCCGCCTCGACAACCGCGAACGCCAGCCGCTCCCCACGAGCCCACCCCCGCCGCTGCTCCCCGATCCACCGCAGGGCATCGCCCTCGTCACCGATGTCGAGACCGCCCCAGTGCCGCAGAACCGGGTCCCGTCCGGCCTCCACCAGCGCCGGCGCGTCCGACTCCCCCCCCACGCCCGCAGGAACAGCGCGGAAGCCGACCCCGAAGAGCCGGCTTCCAGCGCGATGACGATCTTGTCCATGCGGAACATGCGGAACACACGGACAGCGTAAGCGGACGGCGTAAGACACTCATGTCCCGCCCCCCGAACGCCGGTTCACCCGCCCCCCGGAGCGTTCATGACGCACCCTCAGATACCCCCGAAGCCCCGGCCCCCTCCGCCTCCGCCCCCACCGCGTCCGGCAGCTCATCCACATCCACCCCCCGAACCTGCGCCAACTCATGCTTGAGCGCCGCCAGTTCGGCCCCACCGGCCATGTGGTTGGTCAGCTCCTCCAGGCTCACCTCACTACGCGCCGCACTCAACTCCAGCGTCCCGAGCCGCAGGACGCTGAAGTGGTCCCCGACCATGTACGCGTGATGGGGATTGTGGGTGATGAAGATGACCCCGAGCCCCCGGTCCCGCGCGGCGGCGATGTACTTGAGCACGACCCCGGACTGCTTGACCCCGAGCGCGGCGGTCGGCTCGTCCAGGATCAGCACGCGCGCACCGAAGTAGACGGCACGGGCGATGGCGACACACTGCCGCTGCCCGCCGGAGAGCGTCCCGATGGGCTGTTCGAGGTCGTCGAGGACGATCCCCATGTTGCGCAGTTCGTCGTCGGCGGTCCGCTTCATCCGCTCGATGTCGAGCCGCCGCACGGGCCAGGGCCCTTTGGTCATCTCGGAGCCGAGGAAGAAGTTCCGCCAGACGGGCATGAGCGGGACGGTCGCGAGGTCCTGGTAGACGGTGGCGATGCCCTGCGCGAGCGCGTCACGCGGGGTGGTGAACCGCACCGGCCGCCCGTCGACGAGGAATTCGCCCTCGGTGTGCTGGTGCAGCCCCGAGATGATCTTGATCAGGGTGGACTTGCCGGCGCCGTTGTCGCCGAGGACGCAGGTCACCTTGCCGGGGTGCACCTGGAGCGAAACCCCGTGCAGGGCACGGATGTTGCCGTACGCCTTGCCCGCGCCGCGCAGTTCGACGATCGCGCCGGTCGCGGGGGCGTCGTCCGCGAGAACCGCCCCATGTGTTCCTTCGGTCGTCATGGAAGTCACCTCCGGGTGGCCGTGCGCTGGATCCACAGGTTGATGAGGACGGCGCCGAGCAGCATGACGCCGAGGAACGCCTTGAACCAGTCGGGGTTCCAGCCGGCGTAGACGATGCCCTGCTGGACCATGCCGAACATGAACGCCCCGAAGACCGGGCCGATCGCGGAGCCGGAGCCGCCGGTCAGCAGGCACCCGCCGATGACGGCCGCCGCGATGTAGATCAGCTCCTGCCCGACGCCCTCGCCGGACTGCACGGTGTTGAAGGAGAACAGGTTGTGCATGCCGATGAACCAGGCGCCGAAGCCGACGGCCATGAACAGGGTGATCTTCGTGAAGTTCACCGGGACCCCGACCGCGCGGGCGGACTCCTTGTTGCCGCCGACGGCGAAGATCCAGTTGCCGTACTTGGTGCGCAGCAGGATCCAGGTCGCGAGCGCGGCGAAGACGATCCACCAGACGACCGTGATCTTGATCTCGACGCCGCCGACGTCGAAGGAGGAGGCGAAGACCGTGCGGGCCTGGTCGAAGCCGTCCATGTCGCTGATGTCGTCGCTCGCGACGTTGCCCGTGACCAGTTTGGTGACGGCCAGGTTGACGCCCTGGAGGATCAGGAACGTGCCGAGCGTGACGAGGAAGCTGGGCAGCCCGGTCCTGACGACCATCCAGCCGTTGAACGCGCCGACGGCCAGCGAGACGATCAGGGCGACGATCACGCCGGTCCACACGTTCATGGTGAGCTGGTAGCTCAGCATCGACGCGGTGAGCGCGGAGGAGATGACCGCGACGCCGGACGAGAGGTCGAACTCGCCGCCGATCATCAGCAGCGCGACCGGCAGGGCCATGATGCCGATGGTGGACGACTGGTAGAGGACGGTGGCCATCGAGCCGCCGTCGCGCAGCGTGGGCGCGGCGATCAGGAAGAAGACGAAGACGGCCGCCGCGCCGAGGAAGACGCCGACCTCGGGGCGCGCCAACCACCGTACGGCCAGGGCGCGTTCCCTGGTGCGGCCGTCCTTGAGGGGGGCGAGCTGTGCGGTGCTCATCACCGGGTCCCCTTCGCCGCGTACTCGGCGACCTTCGCGACGTTGGTCTTGTCGACGAACGCGGGCCCGGTCAGGACGGCCTGCTCGCCGCCGCCGCTGTAGTTGCCGTTGTTCTTGTAGAGCCACAGCCCGTCGACGGCCAGGTAGCCCTGGAGGTAGGGCTGTTGGTCGACGGCGAAGGTGATCGTGCCGGCCTGGACCGCCTTGACGAGTTCCTTGTTGAGGTCGAAGGTCGCGACCTTCGCCTTCGAGCCCGCCTCGGAGACCGACTTGGCGGCGGTGAACGCGAACGGGGCGCCGAGGGTGACGACGTGGTCGATCGCGGTGTCCTGGCGGAGCTTGGCGGTGATCGTCGACTGTACGGACGGCATGTCGGTGCCGTTGACGTACAGGATCTCGGTGGTGCCCTTGAAGGTCTTCTTCAGGCCGTCGCAGCGCTGGGTGAGGCCCACGTTGCCCTGTTCGTGGATGACACAGGCGACCTTCTTCGCGCCGTCGGTGTTCAGCCGGTTGCCGAACGCCTCGCCCGCGACGGCCTCGTCCTGCCCGAAGAATTCGAGGAGGCCGAGCCGCTTCCAGTCGCTCATACCGGAGTTGAGGCCGACGACGGGTATCCCGGCCCGCTGCGCCTTGGCGAGGACGGCCTTCAGCGCGTCGGGCTTGGCGAGGGTGACGGCGATGCCGTCGACCTTCTGGTCGATGCCGTTCTGCACCAGGTTGGCCTGGTTGCCGGCGATCGGGTCGTGGGAGTAGACGAGTTCGATGTTGTCCTTCTGGGCCGCGGCCTCGGCGCCCTTGCGGACGGTGTCCCAGAAGGTGTCGCCGGGGGCGGCGTGGGTGACGAGGGCGACCTTCATCCGCGGCGTGGTGGCCTTCCCTGCGGAGGCGCCGGACGCGGCGCGCTCCTCGGCCTTCTTGCCGCCTGAGCTGCTGGAACATCCCGCGAGGGTCAGGGCCGCGGCGGCGGCGAGGGCCACGACGGGGACGAGTTTGCGGGGGCGGGCTGGCGTTGCACTGTCCATCTTTCCGGCACCTCACTGTGCGGGACGCTGCGCTGTTGGGACGGGATCAAAGCCCCTGCCGAACCCGGTGTCAATACTTTGTTAAGACATTACTTCAGGAACAGGTCAGAATGTCAGAACAAATCATTGACAGGGGTGGCCACCGGGACCTACACCTGAGGAACGCACACTCCGGAGCCGATCTCTACCCCCGAGGAGGTGCCTCGCATGCCGAAGACCGGTGCGCGGGCCCGCGCCGTGTCCGCCTCCGCGCTGGACGCCGTGCACTTCGCGCTGGACCGGGGCAGCCCCGTCCCGCTGTACTACCAGCTCGCCCAGCAGCTGGAGGCGGCGATCGAGCACGGCGAGCTGGCGCCGGGCAACCTCCTCGGCAACGAGATCGACCTCTCGAACCGGCTCGGCCTCTCCCGTCCGACCGTCCGCCAGGCCATCCAGTCACTCGTCGACAAGGGCCTCCTGGTCCGCCGCCGGGGCGTCGGCACACAGGTCGTGCACAGTCAGGTGAAACGCCCCCTCGAACTGAGCAGCCTGTACGACGACCTCGCCGCCGCGGGCCAGGGCCCCACCACGGTCGTCGTCCGCAACGAAGTCCTCCCCGCGCCCGCCGATGTCGCCGCCGCCCTCGCCGTCCCCGAAGGCAGCGAGGTCATCCACATCGAACGCCTGCGCGCGACGCACGGCCAGCCGGTCGCCCGCCTCTCCAACTACCTCCCCCCGAACCTCCTCGACCTCTCCACCCCCCACCTCGAATCCACCGGCCTCTACACCCTCTTCCGCACGGCCGGCATCACCCTCCACAGCGCCCGCCAGACCATAGGCGCCCGCGCGGCAACTCCCGAGGAAGCAAAGCTCCTTGAGGAAACCCCGGGCGCGGCGCTCCTGACGATGCAGAGAACGGCGTACGACGACACGGGCCGCGCGGTGGAGTACGGGACGCACATCTACAGGGCGTCCCGGTACGCCTTCGACTTCCAGCTCCTGGTGCGGACGTAGGGCCTACCTCGGCGCCATCCTCAACGCCCCGTCCATCCGGATCGTCTCCCCGTTCAGGTAGTCGTGGTCGACGATCGCCAGCGCCAGCTTCGCGTACTCCTCCGGCGAGGCGAACCGGTGCGGGAACGGCACGCCCGCCTCCAGGGACGTCCGGAACTCCTCCGAGACCGTCCCCATCATCGGCGTGTCCACGATGCCCGGGGCGATCGTGCACACCCGGATCCCGTACTGCGCGAGATCCCGCGCGGCGGGCAGCGTCAGCCCGACGACACCGCCCTTGGACGACGCGTAGGCGGCCTGCCCGACCTGCCCGTCGTACGCGGCGATGGACGCCGTGTTGACGATCACCCCGCGCTGCCCGTCACCGTCCGCCTCGGTCGCGGCGATCGCCTCGGACGCGAGCGCGAGCACGTTGAACGTCCCGACGAGGTTGATCTGCACGACCTTCGCGTACAGCGCGAGATCGTGCACCCCCTTCTTCCCGAGGATCCGCATGGACGGCCCGATCCCGGCGCAGTTGACGACGGCCCGCAGCGGCACGTCCGCCCCAGCGGCGGTGGCGACGGCGGCGGCCACCTGCTCGGGGTCGGTGACGTCGGCGGCGACGTACGTCACCCCGTCCACCGAGGGCGCGTTGTCGATCCCGGACTTGAGGTCGACGGCGAACACCTGCGCACCGGCTTCGGCGAACGCCCTGGCCGTCGCGGCGCCGAGACCGGACGCCCCGCCCGTGACCAGCGCGGCGGTCTGTGCGAGCTGCATCATCACTCCTTGCCGAGGACGGTGAGCGCACCGCCCTCGCTCCGGTCCAGCGCACGCGAGATCACCATGCGCTGGATCTGGTTCGTTCCTTCGAAGATCTGCATGACCTTGGCCTCGCGCATGTACCGCTCGACGGGGAAGTCCCGCGTGTAGCCGTACCCGCCGAGGACCTGGACGGCGTCCGTGGTCACCTTCATCGCGTTGTCCGTGGCCACGAGCTTGGCGATGGACGCCTCGCTGGTGAACGGCAGCCCCTGGTCCTTCAGCCGCGCGGCGGCCAGCGTCGTCGCGCGCGCGGACTCGACGGCCGCGCCCATGTCCGCGAGGACGAACGCGAGCCCCTGGTGCTCGATGATCGGCTTGCCGAACGTCTCGCGCTCGCGCGCGTACCGCACGGCGTGGTCGAGGGCCCCCTGCGCGAGGCCGGTGGCGACGGCGGCGATCCCGAGCCGTCCGCAGTCCAGCGAGGCGAGCGCGATCCGCAAGCCCTGGCCCTCCTCCCCGATCCGCCGGGCGACCGGCACCCGGACGTCGTCGAACCGCATCGTCGCGGTCGCCGAACCGGTCAGCCCCATCTTGCGCTCCGGCGGGTCGGCGCTGAGCCCCGGGGTGCCGGCGGGGACGAGGAAGCAGGTGATGCCGTGCGTGCGGTCCTCGGACGTGCGCGCCATGACGGTGTAGAAGTCGGCGTAACCGCCGTGCGTGGTCCAGGCTTTGGCGCCGTTGATGACGTACTCGTCGCCCTCGCGCACCGCGCGCGTACGCATGGCCGCCGGGTCGGAGCCGGCGTGCGGCTCGGAGAGGCAGTACGCGCCCAGCAGTTCCCCGCCGAGCAGTTCGGGCAGCCACTCGGCGCGCTGCCGCGCCGTCCCGAACCGGGCCAGCGGGAAGCAGGACAGGGCGTGCACGGAGATCCCGACGGCGACGCTCGACCAGACGGCGGCGACCTCTTCGAGGACCTGGAGGTAGACCTCGTACGGCTGGCCCGCCCCGCCGTCCTCCTCCGCGAACGGCAGCCCCAGCAGACCACTGCGGCCGAGCGTGCGGAAGACGTCCCGGGGGAACTCCGCCTCGGCCTCCGCGTCCGCGACGCGCGGCGCCAGCTCCTTCGTGGCGAGGGTCCGCGTGAGCCGGACGAGGTCGAGGGCGTCCTCGGTGGGCAGGGCGCGAGTGGCGGGCACGGTGGCCTCCCCGGAAGGAAAACGATACTGGAACGAGTACCTGCGTATCATTAACAGTACTCCAGTGAGGCGTGCGGGAACAGTGCTCTGCCGCTTCCGGCAAAGGTCGGGTAATACGACTTACCTCCGGCCCACGACTACGACGACACCGCGTGCACGATCAGCGAGGCCAACTGCTCGTACGCCTCCGCGTCCGACAGCCCGGTCCGCGCCTTCAGCTCGCCCCCCTGGATCTGCCGCATGGTCGCCGCCGCCACCTCCCCGACGAACCCGGCGTGCACGTCCCGGAACGCCCCGTGCGCGACCCCGTCCGCGATCAACTGCCGCACCCGCTCCGACGCCCAGCGTGTGTTCGCCTCGTACACCTCGCGCGCGGGCGGGAATTCGGCCACGTCGTCGACGAACCGGCGCGAGAGCGGGCGCAGTTGTTCGGCGACGGCCGTCAGGTAGACCCGGACCCGGTCGGCGGGGTCGGCGGTCTGCGCGACCCGCTTCTCGACGGCCTCGGTGGCGCCCCGGAAGTAGTGCTTGACCGCCTCGACGACCAACCCCTGCTTGCTGCGCGCCAGTTGGTACAGGGTCGTCTTGGAGCACCGCAGCCGCTCCGCGAGGTCGTCCAGCGTGAGATCGGCGAACCCTTCCGCCGTGACCAGTGCGACGAGACGTTCCAGCAGGTCCGCCTGGCGGGCGGTGCGGCGAGCGGAGGGCATGATCCCAGCGTAGTCCAGAAGTGACCGGTGAGTAGGGACCGCGCGAGCGAACCGTTTCCGCGCCGCCCACCCGTGTCATTCCGTCCCTGCACGCTCATTGATTAACTCCCGTCCACATATCTAACCTTCGTCTCAGGACATAGACAGTTGCCGTGCACAGACAGTCGCAGGACATAGCCAGCGTTTCCGTTCGCCCGAAAAGGAACCGCACATGCCGCTCGTGGTCGTCGGGATCAGCGTCCTGGTCCTCCTGTTCCTCATGACGAGGCTCAAGCTCAACGGCTTCGCCGCCCTCCTCCTGGTCGCCGTCGGCGTCGCGCTGGTCAGAGGTGTCCCGGTGGCGACGATCCCGGACGTCCTCGCGGACGGCGTCGGCGGGCAGATCGGCGACACGATGCTGACGATCGGGCTCGGCGCGATGGTCGGCCGGGTGATGGGCGACTCGGGCGCGGCGCAGCGCATCGCGGACAGGCTGCTCGCCGTGTGCGGGCCGCGCGGCGTGCAGGCCGCGATGGTGCTGACGGCGATGCTGATCGGCGTGACGATGTTCTACGAGGTGGCGTTCGTCATCATCGTGCCGGTGGCGTTCACCCTGGTCAGGGTCACGGGCGCGAACCTGCTGTGGGTGGGCCTGCCGATGTCGATCGCGCTGTCGACGATGCACAGCTTCCTGCCGCCGCACCCGGGCCCCACGGCCGTCGCCGCGACCTTCCACGCGTCCGTCGGACTCACCCTGTTCTACGGCCTGTTCATCGCCGTCCCGATCGGCGCGGCGATCGCCCTGGTGTGGCCGCGGCTGCCGTTCGTCCGCGCGATGAACCCGAGCCTGCCGACGGGACTGGTCGGCGAGCGGGTCTTCGAGGAGGACGAGCTGCCGGGCCTCGGCTGGTCGCTGGGGGTCGCGCTGCTGCCGGTCGCGCTGATCGCGGGCGCCGCCGTCACCGACATGGCGACCGACTCGGAGTCGGGCCTCGTCCACACCGTGGAGTTCGCCGGCTCGGCGCCGGTCGCGCTGCTGCTGACGCTCCTCGTCGCGATCTGGGCGTTCGGGCCGCGGATCGGGCGGAGCCTGGAGGAGGTCAGCGCGTCCTGCCGGGGCGCGGCGCAGGCGATGGCGATGATCCTGCTGGTGATCGGGGCGGGCGGCGCGTTCAAGCAGGTGCTGGTGGAGGGCGGGATATCCGACTACATCAAGGACGCCACCGACGGCTGGTCGATCTCGCCGATCGTCCTCGCCTGGCTGGTCGCGGTGATCCTGCGGGTCGCGCTCGGCTCGGCGACCGTCGCCGTCGTCACCGCCTCCGGTGTCGTCCTGCCGCTCGTCGCGGGCAGCGGGGTGCATGCCGAGATCATGGTCCTCGCCGTGTCCTGCGGCTCGATCGCGTTCTCCCATGTGAACGATCCGGGGTTCTGGATGTTCAAGGAGTACTTCAACCTGTCCGTCGTGCAGGCCCTCAAGACGCGCACGACGTACACGACCGTCCTCGCGGTCCTGGGCCTCGGCGGCGTGCTGCTGCTGGAACTGGTCCTGGACACCATCGGCACCTGAAAGGGATCCCCGTCATGCCCCAGCCCGTCGTCACCCGCTACTCCGTGCACCCCGTCGCGGGCCGCGACTCGATGCTCCTGAACCTCTCCGGCGCGCACGCCCCCTTCTTCACCCGCAACGTCCTGGTCGTCGAGGACTCCGCCGGCCGCGTCGGTCTCGGCGAGGTCCCGGGCGGGGAGGCCATCACCCGCACCCTGCGCGACGCCGAACCCCTGGTCGTGGGAAGCGAGTTGGGCGACCACAAGCGGGTGCTGCGGGCGGTGTCGGAGACCTTCGCCGGTCGGGACGCGCACGGCAGAGGCGAGCAGACCTTCGACCTCAGGACGACCGTCCACGCCGTCACGGCGATCGAGTCGGCGCTCCTGGATCTCCTGGGGCAGCACCTGGAGGTGCCCGTCGCGGCCCTCCTCGGGGACGGCAAGCAGCGGGACGCCGTCCGCGTGCTCGGCTACCTCTTCTACGTGGGCGACCCCGACCGCACCGACCTGCCGTACGTGCGCGAGCCCGGCGCGGACGTGGAGTGGTACCGGGTGCGCCGCGAGGAAGCCCTCACGCCGGAGGCGGTCGTGCGGCAGGCGGAGGCGGCGTACGAGCGGTACGGGTTCCGGGACTTCAAGCTGAAGGGCGGTGTGCTGGCGGGCGCGGACGAGGTCGAGGCGGCCCTGGCGCTCAAGGAGCGGTTCCCCGAGGCGCGGATCACCCTCGACCCCAACGGCGCCTGGTCGCTGGCCGAGGCGGTCGAGCTGTGCCGTCCGCTGCGCGGCACCCTCGCCTACGCCGAGGACCCCTGCGGCGCCGAGGGCGGTTTCTCCGGGCGGGAGATCCTGGCGGAGTTCCGCCGGGCGACCGGGCTGCCGACGGCCACGAACATGATCGCCACCGACTGGCGCCAGCTCACCCACGCGCTCGCGCTCGGCTCCGTCGACATCCCGCTGGCCGACCCGCACTTCTGGACGATGGCCGGCTCGGTCCGCGTCGCCCAGCTCTGCAACTCCCTGGGCCTGACCTGGGGTTGCCACTCCAACAACCACTTCGACATCTCGCTCGCGATGATGGCCCACTGCGGTGCCGCCGCCCCCGGCGCGTACAACGCCCTCGACACCCACTGGATCTGGCAGGAGGGCCTGGAACGCCTCACCGTCGAGCCGCCGCGCATCGTCGCCGGTGAGGTCGCGGTGACGGACGCGCCCGGTCTCGGCGTCACGCTCGACCCCGACCGGCTGCGCGCCGCCGAGGCGCTGTACGAGGAGCACGGGCTGTCGGGGCGCGACGACGCCGTGGGGATGCGCTACCTCGTCCCGGAGTGGACGTTCGACGCCAAACGGCCGTGTCTGGTGCGGAGTTGACCAACTCGGGCCGGTAGCCGGGGCGGTCGTCAACTGCCGTCGGGGGCACGGGATTTCACGGGCGGGCCCCGGAGCCGGGCGGCCTTCGCCCCGTGCCAAGATGAGGTCCGAACAGTGACCGGCTCTCTGGAGCCCACCGCCAGGACGGAGCCCGCCCATGACCGCCCCCGACCCCATCACCCGCCCGCCGAAGATCGACACGAGCCGTCCGCACCCGGCGCGGATGTACGACTACTTCCTCGGCGGCAAGGACAACTACCCGGTCGACCAGGAGGCCGCCGAGCGTTTCATCGCGGCGGCCCCCGAGGTGAAGGTGGCCGTCCGGGCGAACCGCGACTTCATGCGGCGCGCCGTGCGGCACGTGGTCGGCGAGGGCGGCATCCGGCAGATCCTCGACATCGGCACCGGCCTGCCGACCGAGCCCAACGTCCACCAGATCGCCCGCGAGATCGCGCCGGAGACCCGCGTCGCGTACGTCGACAACGACCCCATCGTCGGCACCCACTCCATGGCCCTCCTGGACGACGACGAGGGCATCTCCGTCGTCCTCGCGGACCTGCGCGAGCCCCGCGCGATCCTCGACCACCCGGATGTCCGCAAAGTCATCGACCTGAACGAGCCGGTCGCTCTGCTCCTCGTCGCCGTCCTGCACTTCGTCAAGGACGAAGAGGATCCGGCCGCCCTCATGACGACCCTCCTGGATGCCCTCCCCGCCGGCTCCTACCTCGTCCTCACCCACGCCACCGTCGACTTCCACGAGGACCGCCGCGCGGACGCCGTCGCCGTCTACAAGAACGCCTCCGCGACGATGAACCCCCGCCCCCACGCCGAAGTCCTCACATTCTTCGGCGACTTGACCCTGCTGGAGCCCGGCCTCGTCACGGTCCCGTCATGGCGCCCGGACGCCGCGCCCGATCCGACGCTGCCGCCGATCGGGTTCTACGGGGGTGTGGCACGCAAGGACGCGTAGCGGGTGGGGGTTGGTGGCGGGGGCGGGTCGGCAAGCCGGAGGCCGGTGGACGAGGGCCAGAGGACGGGGGCCGGTGAGCAAGAGCCGGTGGACAAGGGCCGGTTGGCAAAGCCGGCGGGCGAAGGCCGGTGAGCGGGGACTGGCGGGCGAGGGCCAGGGGGCAGGAGCCGATGCGCGGGAGCCAGGGGGCGAGGGCCGGTGAGTGGAGGCTGGTGCGCGGGGCCGGGAGACGAGAGTCGGCGGGCGGAGGCTGTGAGCGGAGGCCGCCGGGCGAAGGCCAGTGGGCGACGCCCCCCGGCCCGGGCAAGCCCTACCCGGCTCCACCCCGCCCCGTCACAGATCCCGGCGCCACGTCTGTCCGACGAGATCGTGCCCGAAGCTGTGGTGCGGTTCCTCCGCGACCAGCTCGAACCCCTGCTTCCGGTAGATCCGCCGGGCGGCGTCGAGCACGTCGTTGGTCCACAGGGTGATCGCGCCGTACCCGGCCTCACGGGCGTACGCCAGGCAGCGTTCGACCAGCCGGTTCCCGAGTCCCAGCCCGCGCGCCGCCGGATCGACGAGGAGCATGCGCAGCCGCGCCGTCCGCTCGTCCTCGCGCACGCAGAAGACGCACCCGGCGCGCGCCCCGTCGACCTCGGCGATCCAGGCGGCCCGCGGCCCGGCCCCGTCCGCGTAGTCGGCGGCGATCCGCGCGACGAACCGCTCGAAGCCGGCGTCCCACCCGAACTCCCGGGCGTAGAACTCCCCGTGGGCCATCACCACCCACCCCAGATCACCGGGCACGCCCAACGGCCGCAGGACCACCTCGCGCTCCACCGTCACGCCCGCACCCCCAGCGACTGAAACGACTGTTTCAGTAGACTACGGCGGTGACTCCGCCCGAAGCAATCCCCTCCGCGCGCCGTCAGGAACTCCTGGAAGCGGCCTACGCGTACGCCCTGCGCACCGGCCTCACCGGCCTGTCCCTCCGCCCGCTCGCCGAGGCGATCGGCTCCAGCCCGCGCGTCCTGCTGTACCTCTTCGGCAGCAAGGACGGCCTGATCCGTGCCCTCCTCGCACGGGCCCGCACCGAGGAACTGGCCCACATCGAACAGCTCCCCACCGGTGAACTGCACGAGACCGCACGGGAGTTGTGGCGCTGGCTCGCCGCCGACACCCACCGCGGCCTGCTGACCCTCTGGGTCGAAAGCTACTCCCGCTCCCTGACGGACCCCGACGGACCCTGGTCCGACTTCGCCCGCGACACCGTCACCGACTGGCTGACCCTCCTCGCCACCGCCCAGCCCCCCGCCCTCCGCGACACCGCCCCCGCCCTGGCCCGACGCACCCTCCTCCTCGCCGTCCTCCGCGGCGCCCTCCTCGACCTCCTCGCCACCGGCGACACAGCCCGCACCACCGAGGCGGTCCACCTCCACCTGTCGACCCACCCGGAAAGCCCGCCCTCCCAGCCTTGCGAGAACGACTGACGACGCTCAGGTCGGCGCAGCCACAGCAACACGTCGAAGGCCCCGCCGGATCTCTCCGACGGGGCCTTCGACCCACGACTCCACAAAGTCGGGACGACAGGATTTGAACCTGCGACCCCTTGACCCCCAGGAGTAAGGGTCAGGAGGATTATCCTGACATAACAGACTAATTATGGACGCGAGTTGTGAGCGAACGACCATCACGTTCACCATCGTGCACACCGTGTGGTCCCCAACTGGTCCCCAACTCTGCAACTCTGCTCCACCGTCAGAGCACCCACCCAACAGACAATCCCTGGCGTACGGGACTCAACCGCATCGTCGGGCCTCCGACGTGATCACCATGCCCAGTCCGGTCGCCGCCCTCGGCACCGAGTTCCCGGACGCCACCGGCTATAAGGTTCTTCGGCACCGCCGACCGGCTTGCCGGTTTCGATGGCGTCGCCCAATCCCCCGAAATCCTGGGAAGATCAGCGGCGACCTGCTTCGGCCTTGACGCTACGTTCTACGACCGTAAACACGCCGCATCCAGGCCCTCCGTCGATGTACCAACGCCCAGTGGGCCCTTCTACGCGAAGGACGGTGTTACTCAGTAACTGCGACGGGGCGAGCGGAAAGCGCGGAAACCGGTCTGCGCCGTACGTCACCGCGCATACCTATACGATCCCGGTATGAGATCGTCCGCCGCGTCCCGGAACGGAGGCACGCCGTCCGAAGCGTCGGAAACCGCCGATCGGCATCCTCCGGCTCTGCTGGTCGGTGATCCTCAAGACCCGCACATGGCGGCGGTGCTGGCCCGGCTCCCACGCCGCGGCACGATCGTCGTCGACGCCGCCTCGCTGCCCGACACACTGCACTATCTCGATCTCCAGCACATCACCCTGCTCGATCAGTGCGGACGACCCGTGCGCCTCGGCGTGGACAATCCCGCCCGAGGGTGGATCCGGCGGCTCGCACCGGCGGGTTGGGACGCCGGCGCCGTGCTCGGTGGTCCGGCCGCCGCCGCGCTCGCCGCGCGCATGACGCTCCTGGCCGCTCTCCTGAGAGACGACAGCATCACCTGGCTGACTCCCGTCGACGCTCTCTTCGCAGCCGAGAACAAGATCGTGCAGTACCGGACGGCTCATGCCGCGGGTGTCCGCACCCCTACGACTGTCGTCAACGGCCTAGCGGCCGACCTGACGGCAGTCCTCGGTGAGCCATTCGTCGTCAAGCCCTTGGGACCGGCCAACTTCACAGGTGTCGACGGCCAGGAGCACGTCGTGCACGCGCGCACGGTGAACGCCGCCGATCTCGACGGAACCGATCTGCTCGACGCCCCCTTCCTCGCTCAGCAGCGCCTCACAGCACGGACGCATCTGCGGATCGCCACGGTCACCGACCACGCTTGGACAGCCGAACTCGACGCAACAGGGCTGCCACTCGACTGGCGCCGCTCTCCTGCGGCGCACCACGCCTTCCGTCCTTCGTCCCGGTGGCCGCAGGCAGAACGCGCTGCTCTCGAACTCGCCGCACGGCTCGGAACCGGCTTCACCTGTCAGGACTGGATCGTCGACGCGGACGGACCCGTTTTCCTCGACCTCAATCCCGGCGGCCAGTGGCTGTTCCTGCCGGACAACGCGACCGCGCAGATCGCCGATCACCTCGCCGGCTGGCTGGGAGACGCTGAATGTCGACCGTGACCGGCCGGTTCGCCGAAGCTCGCCTCTACCTGGTGTACTGCGCCGCCGTCCTGTGGCCGGGCCGCTCGCTGCCCACCTTCGCCGAACCTCACGTTTCCACCGTCACCCTCGACCACCTCCAGCCCGACGACCTCACCTTGGTGATCGAGGAAGGCCGCCGCCAATTCGACCGGCAGGCGGCCGACCTGGACCGCATCCGCAACCGGGCCGGCGCTCTGGCCACCGTCTCGCTGGCCCTGACCGTCGGCCTCGTCTCACGGACCCACGACATGATCTCCGGACCGTGGCCGCTCACCGCCGCGTGGGTCCTGTCGTGCCTGCTCGCTCTCCTGGCCGTGGCCGGAGCCTGCGCGGTCATGGCCGGACGTGCGGTTCTGGGTCGGATGGACACCGGACTCGTCGCCCAGATGCCTCATCCCGTCCAGAAGTCGCTGGCCGCCGGATACGTCGAGCACGTCGGCGCTGGCGAGGAGACCGTCAGAACCGTTCTCACGGTCCTGCGCGATGCCGTGACACTGGTCGTCGTCTCCGCCCTGATCTTCCTCGTCCTGCTGCTCTGCACGCTGCGCAGCAGTCCCGCCACCGACACCACGGAGCCGAAATGCCCAACCTCTACGACCTGCTCGCGGACCACACCCCCGAGATGACCGAATCCACCCCTACCCCCGGCACCCCGCCGACTCCCGGAACCTCCTACACCGCCTCGGTCGAAACCATCGACAACGACTGCTCCGGAAGGCTTCTCGGGACCCTGAACATCTGATCCGACGCCGACGAGCTGCCGGACTGCGCGTCCGATTCCGCAGGGCAGGTCACCTGTGACAACCCTGTCCGACCGGCGAGCGGAGCAGGGCTGCGCAGCGGTAGGTTCGAGGTCCTTGCCAAAGGGGGACCGTATGGAGTTGGAGAGATTCTGCGTTCCTGTGGGGGACCGCATTCCTGTCGACTCCGACGGGTTCCTCGTCTCTTCGTCGTTCTGGTACTCCGGATCGTGGACGGCCGTGCCGCTGGCCGAAGCGTGCTCCGCCTCCGCCGTCCTGCTCGGGGAAGCCGGCATCGGCAAATCACACGCGCTGTCCACTGTCCTCGAGGCACGCAAGAACAGCCGGAACTCGGGCGCTTGTGCGCGGGTCGACCTCGGGGAGGTCCGGTCCTGGGAAGACCTGACCCGCAAGGCCCGCCCGGTGCTCAGCCGGCTTCCTCCCTCGTCGCCATCATCGGGTCCCGCCCCAGGGGACGACAGGGCTCCGTCCGAACACCTTCTTCTCCTTCTGGACGGTATCGACGAATGCCAAGCCACCGGCAAAGAACTCGCCGGCTGGTTCACCGACCTGGCCGACGCCTACGACTGCCGCTCGCTCCAGGTACTGATCGCGTGCCGCCGCATGGCCTATACCGACACACTGCGGCAGGCCGTCGCAACGGCCTTCGGCATCACCGACGACCACACCTACGCCCTGGCTCCTCTGCGCCAGAGCGACTTGACCGACGCTGCCAAAGCCAGAGAAATCGATCCTGACCGGTTCGTCGAGGCCGTGTCAGCCGCCGGCGCCCAGTCGCTCGCGCGCACCCCTCTGGCCCTCGGCCTGCTCCTGGACACGTTCCTGGAGCAAGGCTCGCTGCCAACGACCCGCGCAGACCTGTACGCGTTCGCTCTCCCTCACGCGGTCATGCACCAGGGTGAGGACCGTGCCCCGCAGGAACTCGTCGGGAGCCAGGACCAGCGGTTCGCCATCGCCGCCCGCCTCGCCTGCTACTGCCTGCTCACCGGTGCCGACGGCATCACCATGATGCGCCGTCCCGACCCAGGCAGAACCCTGCTGCCGATCGACGCCTTCCTCGGCGCTCGCGAAGACACCGCCGGGGAAAGCTTCGTCATCGAGCGTCCCCTCATCGAGAGCGTTCTGCACAGTTCCCTGTTCAGCAGCCGCGGTCCGGCAGCCGCCGGCCCCGCCCACGCCTCCATCGCCTCCTACCTCACCGCACGGCACCTCTGCGACCATCGCCTTCCCCAGGAGCAACTCCAAGGACTCCTCGTACACCGCGGCGAGATCGACGCCCCCGGCATCCCGACGGACCTCCACGAGTTGGCCGCATGGATCGTCGCCATGCGACCGGACCTGGGGCCGTGGCTGATCGCGACCGACCCACACGCCATCGCCTCCTACAGCTCCCACGTCAGCGACCCTCACTGCATCGAGCTCATCGTCGACGGCCTATTGGAACAAGCCCGCGAAAATGCTCCACGAAGCGACCGTTACTGGCAGTACGTGACGTCCCTGCGGCACCCCGGCCTCTCCGGGCAACTCACGCGAGCCCTCAACGAGGCCACGACTCGTCCGACGCAGGGCGTGCACGAACTTGAACTGATCCTCACGCTCGCCGCCGAGAACCAAGTGGCAGAACTCCTTCCCGCTGTGGCATCCATCGCGTGCGACCCGCAACGGGATCACGGACTGCGCCGCACGGCCGCCCAGTGCGTCCGCCGCGCGGCCGGGAACACGGGTACTCCCCTCCTCAAACCCATCCTGGCCGAACTGGCGCGGCATCCCGAACGCGACCCTGACGACAGTCTGCGCAGCGCCGCGCTCGACACCTGCCATCCCTGGCTCACCACCGATGAACTCGTCGCGGCCCTGACTCCGCCACGAACCAATCCGAGTTCCTACTCGTATGTCTGCACACGCATCCCGTCTCTCCTCACGGACGACCAGGTCACGCCGTTCTTGAACTGGGCCGGCACACGGGTGATGGATCCCGCTTCCCCCTGGGCAGGCTGGTCCGGCGCGGACACGGTGATCGAAGGTCTCCTCGACCGAGCGCTGAGCGGGCCGAACGCCGAAGCACGCGTCCCTGTCGTCGCGGCATGTCTGCGCCCTTACCTCCGCAGTTACCCGTCGTTGGCAGTTCCCGCCCCACTCCGCGCCCGGCTGAACGATCCCGGCGACCAACGACCCCGTCTGCTGCGCCGCGCATTGGTCCACGAGTTCATCGCCCTCGCCACAGACGCTGAAGACGCGTTCCAGTTGGCCGAAGGGTGGGACACACACCCCAGACATGCCTTTCGCTGGAACCCCGCGAGCGACATCGGCGGCGAACGGGAGCATCGCACCAGCCTGCTCGACGCCGTCGATCTCGCCTGGCTCGTGGACATCGAGATGGACCTCACCGACACTCAGGCTCCCCACGCGTGGCCTGCGCTCCAGTACGTGTGGCACTTGGCCAAGGTCACCGATGCCGGACAGGACATCGCGTGGGACACACGCGGCACCAGGGTCTGGTCGAAGGTGTTCGCTCACGACTTCGAGGCCATCCCCATCGACAGTCCCTACGCCGACCAGCTCAGAAGCAGAGAAGCTCGTCGGCAGGCCCGGACACAGCCTTGGGACGGCCGCGCCGAATACGTCTCCAACACCCGCACCCTGCTCGCGCAAGCCGAGTCAGGCGATGGCGACAGTTTCGTGGTTCTGTTCAGACACCTGCACTACGACCCGGAAACCGGCGGATACGCCGTGACCGACTTCGACAGCGACCTGTTGTCGCTACCCGGCACCACTGTCCTCCCGGAGGGGCACGGTCCTCGGCTGCTGACCGCTGCCCGCCGCTTCGTCACGGAGAATCTTCCCGAAGACGACGGCTGGATCAATACCCGCGACGTCCCCTGGCAGCCCTGGGCGGCGGTCGCAGCCTTCACCACGCTCATCCGGGACAAGGCGCTGATGACTCTCCCCGCGAGCCAGTGGCGTGCCTGGGCCCCCTCTCTCCTCGCCTTCCCTCTCACCAGCACGGCTGCCCGGCACATCGACCCGCGCCTTCGGCTGCTCGAGATGGCACACCCTCATGCCGCTCAGGAGCTGGAAGCCACCTACGACACGCTGGTGCGGAAGTGCTTCACGGCGCAAGAGTCCCAAGCCGCACTCGACCTGGTCTCCGCCATCTGGAGCTCGGAGTTGGAGACACGTCTGCTGCACACGCTCACCGACCTCACCGCCCAGGCCCACGAGAACCCGACCGGTCCGGCTGGCCATGAAGTACTCGTTCGTGTCCTCTCCGCTCTTCTGGAACACAGCAGCTCCCCGATTCGCCACCAGCCCCTGGAACGATTCGGCGCACCGCTGCGCGATCCCGACCCCGCGCACGACGATCAGTTGGACGCCACGTACCTCCGCGTCCTCCTCGACAAAGCACCCGAGGACATCTGGCCGACAGCAGAGCACCGTCTCCTGGCCGACCCCACCGTTCTCGATGCCGTCGCCGAGTCCTTCCTGTACTCCAACCGCACCCAGCCGTGGCTCGCCCGGCTCTCCACCCCAGCCGTGGCCCAGATCGCCCGACTCCTCCTCGACCACAACTCGCCGGCGTCCTCCTCGGACCTCCCCCCGACCCAGCACAGCACCGTCGTCCTCAGCCACCTCGCGTCCCGCGCGACCGACGAAGCCATCCACTTCCTGAGCACCCTGGCAGGTGAACGGCCCCAGAACAGCGTTCTCCAGGAACTGCTCCAGGAAGCCGAACAGACCCGCTGGGAACGCTCCTGGGTTCGTCCCACCCCCGACGAATTGAGCAAACTGATCCAGGACCCCCGGCGCCGCCTGGTGAAAGACGGAACAGACCTCCTGGACCTCGTCCTCGTCCTCCTCGCCAAGATCCAGGAAGACCTGACGCAAGGGACTCTCCCCGCAGCGATCCTGTGGAACGAAACCAAGTTCGGCACCCTCCCCGGCGGGAAGAAGACAGCGCAGCGGCTGCGCTTCCCCAAGGACGAGAACCTGGTGTCCGACTATCTCGCTCACTCTCTGCGCCGCGAACTCACCGACAACGGCATCCTCATCAACCGCGAGGTGCAGGTCTACCGCAACATCAAAGGAGCGGGCGACCGCATCGACCTGCTCCTACAGGCACCCACCGCGACACCACCACGCCGAGACGAACCCATCGCGCAACTCGCCATCGAGGTGAAAGGCAACTGGCACGACAAGATCGCCACAGCCATGGAGACCCAGCTCGCCGACGACTACCTCACCGCGCTCCACACCCGCAACGGCCTCTACCTGATCGCCTACTTCCCCCACGACCAGTGGACCGCGAGCGAACGCAAACGGCCATCGGCCGGCCAGACCTGGGAAAGCCTTCGGGAGACCTACGACGCCCAGGCCGCTCAACTCAGCGAGAGGAGGAATCTGGACGTCCGTGCGTTCGTACTCGACTGCTCCCTTCGCGACTCCGCTTCACGCAACACGTGACCGGCACTCCCACGGCCACCAGCTGTCCCCGCGACGACGGGCATGAGCACGACGGCAACGGCCCCAGCCTCGGCGGACCCCCGGCATCGGCCCCGCACCGACAGCCGACTCGCTGGTGTCCGGCTCATAAGGCGCAGACGGCGCCGGATGGTGCAGCTCCTCGCGGACCTTCGTGTAGCGCTGGTACTCAGTCGCTGCGGCGGCCGAGATGAACACGGTGGCGCCCAGCGCCATGGAGATCCCCGAGTTCGGACCGGCCAGGTCCTTGCGCTAGCGGAGTGCTACCGGTGCGGGACGCAAGGCAAGCTGGAGAAGTTGCCCGACATAAGGCGATGAATCTGTGTAGATTTTTTGTATTTTCAGGGGTGATCATTTTCACTTCTCATGACTTGATCATGAAAATCCCTTGTGTCCACCCTTAAAAAATCTTTAAATCTCCCTCGCTCTTGATCTTCTGGGTGGGGGGATTCACCGTGCGTCCAGCACGTCCGCTTGTCATCGCTGTCGCCTTCGTCATGGCTGTCCTGGCCGGTACCGAAGGGGTGGCGTCCGCACAGACGTTCACCGCCCCGCGTCCAGAGTCGGTCGAGGCTCCTGAGCAGCGATGGGGTTCGGCGGACGGCCACCCGTCTACGGCCACTGCGGGTGAGACGTCGGCGAACGCATCCGGCGGGCGGCGCGGTCACACGGCCGCGCCGGGGGAGTTGCCGCCGGAGAGCGGAGTCTCGTCCGTCGTCGGCGCGGCGAACGCGCCAGTCCCGGACGCGGAGACGGCCCCGGTGACGGTGCGGACGGCTGAGCCGAAGGGCTTCGACGCCGCGACGAGCCGTGAGGTCGTGGGCGAACGGGAGCGCACCTCCCGCACGTTCGAGAACACGGACGGCACTCTCACCACCCGCTTCTACGACGAACCGGTCAACTTCCAGAACGCCGCAGGCAACTGGACGCCGATCGACACGACTCTGAAGCCGGCCGCGCAGAGCCACGGGCACCTGGGGCAGGCGGTCAGCGCTGCCGAAGACGGCTGGAAGATCACGGCCGGTGACGCGGAGACCACCTTCGCCGGGCACGCCGACGGAGCGCCGCTGGTGTCGCTGCGGACGGGCACGGACACCTCGGTCGGCTTCTCGATCCAGGATGCCGCCCACGCTCCGGGCGAGGCCGACGCGAGCACGGTCGTCTACCGGAGCGTGCGCCCCTCGGCGGACGTCCGGTTCGTCGCCGGCGGGACCTCGGTCAAGGAAGTCATCACCCTCGACAGCGCCGACGCCCCCACGGAGTGGATCTTCCCACTGCACACGCAGGGTGTGACGGCCCGTCTGGAGGCCACAGGCGCGGTGACGTTCCGCGACGCGGCGGGCGGCGTGCGGGCCACGATGCCGGCCGGGTGGATGGAGGACGCGAACCTCGCTCCCGACTCCAACCAGGGTGAGATATCCACCGGGGTCCGCTACGAACTGCTCGACGTCACCGGCGGCCAGGCGCTGAAGGTGTCGCTGGACACGGAGTGGCTGAACGCGCCGCAGCGCGTCTTCCCGGTGAAGGTGGACCCGACCGTCACGACCGTGACCTCGACCAACGCCACTTCCGGCACCTACGTCCAGTCCCCCTATAACGCTGACTTCTCCGGTGACACGAACGTCAAGATCGGCACGTACGACGGCGGCGGTCACAAGGCGGCGGCGTTCCTGCGGTTCGCCGGTGTCGAGAACACGCTGAAGAACGCGTGGGTGGTCGGCGCCCGTCTCGCCGTCTACAACACCTGGTCGTATTCCTGCACGGCCCGCCCCGTGACCGTCCACGCCATCACGTCGAACTGGGCGGAGTCGACCACCAGGACCTACCCGGGTCCTTCGACGGGTTCCGCGCTCTCCTCGAAGTCCTTCACCCACGGCTGGCGTCCGGAGGGGCAGACCGCCTACCCGTGCGGGGCCGCGGCGTGGGAGTCGATCCCGCTGGGGTCGGCGGGCCGGCAGTTGGTGGACGACTGGACGCACGGCCGGAAAAAGAACTACGGCCTCGCGCTGAAGGCGTCGACCACGGACTCCAAGGCGTGGAAGAACTTCGGCTCCGACGACTACCCCAACGGCAAGCCGTCCCTGGACGTGACCTGGACGAAGTACGGCGCCACCTACAAGCTGGGCGAGTTCGTCACCCCGATGACCGCGACCAGCGAGGGCGTCTTCAAGGTCACGGTCACCAACCGGGGCCAGCAGACCTGGCCCAAGGGCGGCAACTTCACCCTGCGGTACCTGCTGTACGACGCGGCGGGCAAGGAGATCACGGACACCTCGAAGATCCGCTGGTCGACGATGCCTGCCGATGTCCCGCCGGGTGCCACGGTCACCGTCGACGCGAAGATCGCACCTCTCACGCCGGCCGACTACACGCTGGCCTGGACGATGAACGACAACGGCGTCGCCACGTTCAGCGGCGCGGGTGTCCCGGTGTCGGCGATGCGGGTGTCCGCCGTCAACGTCCCGCCCTATCTGACCGGTGCCGCCCCGGCGTCCGGCGCGGTGGTCAGCACCCTGACGCCGACCTTGTGGGCCTCCGGCGCCGACCGCGACCGTTACCCCAAGGCGCTCCAGTACCAGTTCGAGGTCTGTGAGGTCGAGGGCAAGAACACCCGCAAGAACTGCAAGACGGGTCCGCGGGTCTCCTCCCAGCAGTGGGCGGTCACCAGCGGCTGGCTGTCCTGGTCGAAGACGTACGCCTGGTACGGGTACGCCTACGACGGCAGTTCCACCTCCACACGTCCCGGCCCTTCGCTGCTGACGACCCAGGTGCCGCAGCCGGTGATCACCAGCCACCTCGGCGGCTCCGACAGCGGGCGTATCTTCGGTGAGCGCTCCGGGAACTACGCGACCTCGGCCACGGATGCCGCGGTGCCCACCGTCGGCCCTGAACTGTCGGTGACGCGCACCTACAATTCGCAGGATCCGCGGCAGAGGAACGCCTTCGGCGCGGGCTGGGCGACCCGCTGGGATATGCGCGCCGAGGCGGAGAGCACCGGCAGCGTCGTCCTTACTCTGGCGACCGGCACCCAGGTCCGCTTCGGCAAGAACGCCGACGGCACCTACGCCGCCCCGTCCGGATCCGCCGGTGTCCTCAAGGCGCAGTCCGGCGGCGGCTGGACCCTGCGCGACGGCTCCGGAACCCTCTCCACCTTCAGCTCCGCCGGACTCCTGACGAAGATCGCGGACGGACACGGCCGTGCTCAGGAACTCACCTACACCGACGGCAAGCTGACGCAGGCCAAGGACGTGCTGTCCGGCCGCACCCTGACGTTCACCTGGTCCGGCGGACACGTCACGGCCGCCGAGACGAACGCGGTGAACGGCACCGGCACGGGCCTGAAGTGGGCCTACACCTACGACGGGGACCGCCTCACCAAGGTCTGCCCGCCCTCGTCCACGACCGAGTGCACCGTCTACACCTACGAGAGCGGCAGCCTGTACCGCAGCACGGTGCTCGACGACGGCCCCACCGGGTACTGGCGCCTGAACGAGCCCGAGGAGGAGAGCGCGGCCAGCGAGGCCGTCTCCAACACCGGCCTGAACGACGCCCTCTACCGTGACGTCACCCGCGGCGCCACCGGAGCCCTGTCCGGGACCGGGAACAAGGCCGGCTCCTTCGACGGCGCCGACTCCCACCTCGCCCTGCCCGACGACGCCCTGGGCTCCTCCCCGTTCGCCTCGGTGGAACTGTGGTTCCAGACCACGAAACCCGGCGTGCTGCTCTCCCAGGCCAACGAGCGCATGGAGGACGTCGACCCGTCCGTCAGCCAGTCCACCCCGCTCCTGTACGTCGGCACGGACGGCAAGCTGCGCGGCCAGTTCTACTTCCCCGGCACCACCTGGACCCCGCTGACCTCCACCGGTGCGGTGAACGACGGCTCCTGGCACCACGTCGTCCTCTCGGGCGCGGGCACCACCCAGACGCTCTACCTCGACGGCGTCGCGGTCGGCTCCAAGACCGGCGTGATCGACCACCTCGAACAGCGCTACACCTACGTCGGCCTGGGCTGGACCAGCGTGCCCTGGGCGGGCATCGACAAGACCGACCAGCTCGGCCACTTCACCGGGTCGATCGACGAGGTCGCCGTCTACGGCCACACCATGGACGCGAGCACGGCCGCCGCCCACTACGCGGCCAGGACGGCCGTCTCCCGGATCACCAAGGTCATCCTGCCGTCCGGACGTGTCAGTTCGGAGGTGTCGTACGACTCCGACACCGAACGTGTCACGCAGGCCAAGGACAACAACGGCGGGGTGTGGAAAGTGTCCGCGCCGGCCTACTCGGCGGGCTCCGCCGCCTACAGCGACGCCGTACGCGCCTCCGGACCCAACGAGTACTGGCGCCTGGGCGACCGGCGCGGCACCACCGCCGCCACCGCGCTGCCCGAAGGCTCCGACGGAACCTACGGCGACAACGCCGCGCTCGGCACGTACGGGGCTTTCGCCGCCGGTGACGACACTGCCGTCGGCCTCAGTGGCGACTCTTACGTCCAGCTCGCCGACGCCTCCCTCAGCGGTGCCGCCCTGTCGGCTGAACTGTGGTTCCGCACCGACAAGCCCGGCATCCTGCTCACCGAGTCGAACACCGACATCAGCGAGGACGAGGTCCCCTCCCGCGCCACCCCGCTGCTGTACGTCGGCACCGACGGCAAACTGCGCGGCCAGTTCTACTCGGACACCACCAACTGGACGCCTCCGGCCTCCAAGAGCACGGTCACCGACAGCCAGTGGCACCACGCCGTCGTGACCGGCAACGGAAGCACCTCCGCCCTCTACGTCGACGGAGCTCTCGCCGGCACGGTGTCCGGCGCGATCACCCATCTCGACCAGACACGGATCTTCCTCGGCAAGGGCCGTACCGGCAGCCGCTGGGCAGCTCTCGACTCCACCGACCCGTGGGGGCACTTCAGCGGTGCCCTTGACGAAGTCGCCTTCTACCCCAAGGCCCTCACCGCGGCCGAGATCGGCGCGCACTACCGCTCCCGCACCGGCATGGTCACCGGCGACGGCCCGCACTACCGCGGCGCTGTCACCGTCGACGCCCCGGCCGGATACTGGCGCCTCGACGAAAGCACCGGGACCACCGCTCACAGCCAGGTAGCCGTCCTCGACGGCGACGGCACCTACACCAACGCCACGCTCGGCGCCGACGGCGCCTTCGGCACCGGCGACAACACCGCCGTCACCTTCAAGGGCAACGGCTACGCCGAGATCCCCGGCTCTATCCTGCGCGGCTCCACCGACCTCGCCGTCGAGCTCTGGTTCAAGACCACCAAGGCCGGCGTCCTGATCGGCGACCAGTCCGCCCCCATGGGCGCCACCGTCACCGGCACCTACGCGCCGCTGCTGTACGTGGGCACCGACGGCAAACTCAACGGCAAGTTCTTCTCATCCGGCCTCGGCACCGCGAAGGTCGCCTCCGCCGACTCCGTCACCGACGACCAGTGGCACCACGCCGTCGTCACCGCCACCGGCACCGCCCAGACCCTCTACCTCGACGGCGTCCAGGCCGCCACCCTCACCGGAGCCGTCAACCACCAGTCCAACACCCGCACCTACATCGGCGCCGGCTTCGCCAAGAACTGGCCCGCCGCACCCGCCGATGCCAGTTACTTCACCGGCCAGATCGACGAAGTCGCCGTCTACCAGCACGGCCTGAGCGCCGACCAGGTCGCCGAGCACTACCGCTCGCGCGAACACTCCGGCAGCTCCGCCCTGGCCATGACGGTCACCGTCACAGACCCCGTCGGCGCCACCACCAGCACCACCTACGACGCCCTGCGCGGCCAGCGCCGTACCGCCACCACCGATGCCGACGGCGGCGTCACCACCTACGCCTACGACACCGGCGGCTACCTCCACACCGTCACCGATCCGGCCGGTCACTCCACCGTCACCGGGCACGACGCCCGCGGCAACACCGTCTCCACCACCACCTGCCGCGACGCGGGCTCCTGCGCGACGAGCTTCACCACCTACTTCCTCAACGCCGGTGATCCGCTCGACCCGCGCAACGACAAAGCCCTCACCCAGCGCGACGCCCGCTCCACCGGCCCCGCCGACAACCGCTACCGCACCACGTTCGCCTACAACACCCTCGGCCTGCCCACCGCCGCGACCCGCGCCGACAACACGGCCGCCACCACCACCTACACCGCAGGCACCGAAGCCGCCGTCGGCGGAGGCACTGCCCCAGCCGGCCTCGCCCTCACCCAGACCACCCCCGGCGGCGCGAAGACCTCCTACCGCTACTACGCGAGCGGTGACCTCGCCGATGTCACCTCCCCCTCCGGACTGGTCACTTCGTACACCTACGACGGCCTGGGCCGTAAAACCGCCGAGAAGCAGGTCTCCGACAGCTTCCCCGCAGGCGTCACCACCGCCTACGGCTACGACCAGGCATCCCGCATCGTCAGCGAGACCGGCACGGGCGTGAAGAACGAGATCACCAACACCGTCCACACCGCCGCGATCACCCGCACCTACGACGCCGACGGCAACCTCCTCACCGAGACGACGAAGGACACCACCGGCGGCGACGCGGAACGCACGACCGTCAATCACTACGACGAACACGGCCTCAACGACAGCAGCACGGACGCCGAGCAGAACACCACCACCTACGAACACGACCTCCTGGGCCGCGTCACCAGCCAGACCGACCCCGCCGGCACCCGCCAGACCTACACCTACACCGCACGCGGCCAGCACGCCACGACCGTCCTGAACGACTGGACCGGCGACCCGTCCGGCACCACCCGCGACCTGACCGTCGCCGCGAACGCCTACGACCCCTCCGGCCGACTCGCATCCACCACCGACGCCATGGGCGCCACGACCGCGTACACCTACTACGACGACGGCCTCCCCGCCACGACCACCGCACGGCAGGTCACCCAGGCCGACGGCACCCGCCACGACATCGTCACGCAGGCCGACACCTACGACCTGGCCGGCCACCTCACCCGCCGCACCACCGGAAACGGCACCACCACCCAGACCTTCACCGTGGACGCCCTCGGCCGCACCACCGCAAGCGTTCTGGACCCCGGAGGACTGGGCCGCGCCACCACCTACACCTACGACAGCGACGACCGCGTCACGGAGACGGCCCAGAGCATCGCCGGAACCGGCAAGCTCATCACCACCTCCGCCTACGACGCCGCCGGCAACGTCACCCGGCAGACCGCCACCGACGGCACCACCACTCACACCGTCACCACCACCTACGACCGCCGCGGCCTGCCGCTGACCACTGTCAGCCCGCGCGGCAACACCACCGGCGCCGACCCCGCCGCCCACACGACCACCTACCGCTACGACGCGCTCGGCCGCCTCGTCCAGCAGACCGCCCCGGCCGTCCAGACGGAAGAGAACAACGCCGCGCCCACCACCCTCAACCCGGCCACCCTGACCGGCTACAACACCTTCGGTGAAGCAACCGAGGCCAAGGACCCCCGCGGCAACATCACCCGCGTCCAACTCGACCGCCTCGGCCGGACCACCACCGTCACCCTCCCCGATTACACCCCGCCTGGCGCCACCGCCCCCCTCACCGCCACTTCCCGCACCAGCTACACCCCCACCGGCCTCCCCCAGACCACCACCGACCCGCTCGGCCGCGTCACCCGCTACGCCTACGACCAGCTCGGCCAACTCCTCACCCGCACCGACCCGGCAGCCGACGCCACCGCCGCCCTCGCCGCCGAGACCAACTCCGCTCTCCTCAACCCCACCAGCACCGACGGCGGCGGTATCACCCGCTACACCTGGACCCCCACCGGCCTCCAGCTGTCGGCCACCGACCCGCTGGGCGCCCGCACCGAATCCACCTACGACGAACTCGGCCGCACCCTCACCGCCACCACCGTCGAGCGCCGCCCCACCACGGCCAACCTCGTCTCCCGCTACACCTGGGACGACGCGGACAACCAGACCGCCTCGACCACCCCCGCCGGCGTCACCACCACCAGCACCTACAACCCGGCCGGCGAAGCCAAGACCGTCACCACCCCCGCCGGAACGACCAAGTTCGACTACGACGGCCTCGGCCGCCGCACCCAGACCACCGACGCCACCAACCGCCGCACGACCACCACCTACGGCGCCCTCGGCAACGCCACCGCCACCACCGACTACGGCACTGGCACCACCGCCCTGCGCACCGTGAACGCCGAGTACGACGCCGAAGGCAACCTCACCGCAGCTGTCTCACCGCAGACCAGGGCCCGCACCACCTACACCTACGACGCCCTGGGCCGCACGACGCAGCAGACCGAACCCCTCTCCGCGACCACCTCCATCACCACCTCGTTCGGCTACGACGCGGCAGGCAACCGCACCCGGCTCACCGACGGCCGCGGCAACACCACCACCTACACCTTCACCCCCTGGGGCCTGCCCGAATCCACCATCGAGCCCTCCACCCAGGCCCACCCGGCGACATCCGACCGCACCTGGACCACCGTCTACGACAAGACCGGCCAGGCCGTGAAGGAACTCCTGCCCGGCGGCGTCCAGCGCGAGAAGACCTACGACGCCCTCGGCCGCCTCACCCGGGAAACCGGCACCGGCGCCGAAGCCGCCACCACGACCCGCACCCTGGAGTACGACCTCGCCGGCCACCTCACCGCCACCGGCACCGCGGACGCCCTCACCCGCAACACCTACACCTACAACGACCGCGGCCAACTCCTCACCGCAGCAGGCCCCGGCGGCACCTCGGAGTACAGCTACAACGCCGACGGCGCCATGACGATGCGCAAGACCGGCGCGGGCACCACCAGCTACGGCTACGACACCGCCGGCCGCATCGACTGGACCGCCGACGGCATCACCGACAACCAGATCTGGTACGACTTCGACGCCGCAGGCCGCCCGAAGCAGGAGCAGTACGCGACCAAACCCGCAGGAGCCACCGCCTACACGGCCACCGCCAGACGCGCCTACGCCTACGACGAACTCGGCCGCCTGAACACCGACACCCTCACCACCGTCGACGGCACGACCACCGTCGCCTCCACCGCCTACGACTACGACCTCGACGACAACCTCACGTCGAAGAAGACCACCGGCACCGCCGGCGCGGGCACCAACACCTACGCCTACGACCAGGCCGACCGCATGACGTCCTGGACCAAGGACGGCACCACCACCGCCTACACGTGGGACGCCTCCGGCAACCGCACCCAGGCCGGCACCAGGACGGCGACCTTCGACGCCCGCAACCGCCGACTCACCGACGGCACCACCACCTTCACCTACACCGCCCGCGGCACCCTCGCCTCGACCACCAACGGCACCGGCACCCCGCGCACCCTCACCTCCGACGCCTTCGAACGCAAGATCACCGACGGCGCCACCACCTACACCTACGACTCCCTCGACCGCATCCAGACCCGCGGCACCACGACCTTCACCTACGACGGCGGCTCCAACAACCTCGCCACCGACGGCACCACCACCTACAACCGAACCCCCGACGGCGCCCTCCTCTCCTACTCCACCGGCACCACCAAGCAGTGGGCCCTCACCGACCAGCACACCGACCTCGTCGCCGGCCTCACCCCCGACGCCACCCAGACCACCAGCTCCACCACCTACGACCCCTTCGGCACCAAAACCACCACCACCGGCACCACCCCCGCCCTCGGCTACCAGTCCGGCTGGACCGACCCCACCACCGGCGACATCAACATGGCCGCCCGCTGGTACCAGCCGGGCACCGGGTCCTTCGGGTCTCGGGACACCTGGCAACTGGAGCCCAATCCTTCATCACGTGCGAACCGGTATCTGTATGGCGGCGGAAACCCACTCTTGAGGACAGACCCAACCGGCCACGACTGGAGTTTGCGCGACGCCCTCCACGTTGCCGAAACCTTGATCAGGCCAAGCCCGATCGGTGTCTTCTTCACCGTCTATATGGGAGGAAGCGACAGCATCGGTGACGAGTGCTACGGCATGCCGTGCTACCTCCTCTACACCACCACCTCAAGCAAAAGCCAGTTCTGTGACACGCACTCGTGGACCGTGCAGTGCGGTGGAGCACCGGTATCCAGAGGCGGGTCAGGTTCCAGAGGCAGCGGGTACCACGGAGGGGGCTCCTCCTACCGTGGAGGCGGTTCCCCTTACAAGGACAAGCAGTGCAGTGGTTCATGCACGGTTCAACCGACCAAGCCTCCGAAACCCCCGATCGACCAGAACCCCAACGACGGCCCGAATCCCCGGACCGCTCCTGACCGCCCGATCGCCTTGCCGGAGTGGGGCTCAGGACTTGCAGGGTGGACTGTCGCCCAAGGCGTTGACCTGGTCGTCAGCGGTGCAAGGGTTCTCGGCCTCCTGGCAGCAAAGCTCTTCGACCCCGAAGACTTGATCGATCTCCTGCCGGTACCCAAGGATGAGCCCGGCGGGAAGAACAAGGGCCGGCAGCGCCAGGACGAGAAGTGCGACGACGGTCCGGGTGTGAGTCCGACAGGGCATGCGGTGTACCTGCCGCGCGAGCGGTACTACGACACCTTTGAGAAGCGTTGGGAGTGCCGAGCGACCGGCGTGTACGGTCTACTGGACCAGAGCGACTACAACAAGGGACGTAAAGCACCAGGAACCAACACCAACGATTCCACGCAGCCCCCAGGGATGAGGGAGATCGTTTCTCAGGGACACAGAGCCGCCAACGGTCACCTGATCCCCGCCGCGGCGACTGGTTCCGGGATCGACTTGCGAAACCTCGTGGCGGAGTACGAGAAGACCAATACCCCATACCTCAACCACGGGGTGGAGAAGGAAATCAGAAACGCGATCAAATCAGGCAAGCACTTGGCGATTTCAGTGACCCCGCATTACGGGAATTCGGGTAGTGGAATTCCTACCGAGATCGAATACAACTACGGAACCGTGGAAGACGGAACCATGAAGCACTGTGTGATATCACAGTCACCCGCGGGCGGAACCACCCGAGGAAGCAAAGATTGCCCACGGAGGTGAAAGAGATGCAGAAAAAATACCTCACACACGTGCTGGAAATGCTCGGCGCGCCCTTGCGGCGACACCAAGCCCCTGAGGCATGGCACAAACTGGAGAGCGAGCTGGGTGCAGGTCTCCCCCCGGACTACAAGGAGATTGTCGACGCCTACGCCCCAGTCAAGATCAACGGCCATCTGTACCTGAGCCACCCGGCGATCGAACCCTGGAACTTGGGCGAGTGGATTCACAGCACGGCCGAGGCGTGGTCACAGATCGAATGGGACGAGGACGAACCTGAGGGCGACCCTCGCGTGTCCCTCGGTGTGCCCGAGCTACTCTTCGGCACCCCGGACGGCCTGATCCCAATCGCCTCGACCGACCGAGGAGAGACGATCTTCTACGCACCGCAGGGAGCCCTGGGAGCAGGGGCGCTCTTCATCGAGAATGGTGAGGGCGAGTTCTTCGAGTACTCCTTCTCGTTCGTGGAGTGGCTGTACCGCTGGCTGATCGGCGAGGAGGTTACCGGGCCGGGTGGTGGCGCCTTTTATCCAGGGCCTGTAGCGCTTATGGACCTTCCCATGTCTCCGGAAGACCCTCAAGAGACTCGGTACGGGCCGCCCCGTGGTATGTGACTTGACGTACCTCGTGAGCCCGTAACACGATCATGATCGTGTTACGGGCTCTATTGCCCAGTACTGTGCATTGGGAGTGGACGGCCCGTCCCCGGCACAGACTCATTCGCGCTCAGCGAGCGGACCTGCCCAGCAGAGCGAGGCCCGCACACACGGCGGTCTCGTCATGGTGCGGAACTGGCCGACGCCGGTCGACGGCGACCACGTGGTGGTGGGCCAGCGGACGTCGGCCCGGATCAGGAGCCTGGGCTGTCCTGCCGAAAAATCTGGTGTGCGCAGGCCATTGGCGACATCGTCGACTTCGGACTCACCCATTTACTCAATGCCTCGTCCACGCGCAACCCCGGCTGGGGGACTCTCCACTACGCCGCGCGCGACTCGACGGCAAGGCCGGCACTGCGCAGTGACCTCTACTCGTTCGACTGTGTCGTCTACGAGACGATCACCGGCTGGTCCCCCTTCGCCCACCACCAGGACCCGGTCACCGTCATCTGGGACCACGCCGCCAAAGTTCCGGACCAGCCACGCGATCTGCGCCCGGGTGCACCACGGCCGCTCGACCACCTCGTGATGAGCCTGCTAAAAATCCCGACGCCCACACGGTCACGGCAGCACTCCAGCAGATCGAGTACGTCTCCGATCACGCCGCCGACCCTCATGTGGACACCAGGCACGTCGCCGAGATCCAACAGCTGGAACTCTATCCAGCACATGTGACAGCCCCCTGGTCCACCACCCCCGATGTACTCGACGCCCGCCCCCGGCACGCCCATCTCCCCGGTGAATCCGGCGATCCCCGTGGCGCGGCAGTCCTCTACCAACGCCTCACCCAGGACTGCGCCCGCCTCGTCCCTCCGGACGACGACCTGCGTGAGCCACCGGGTCGGACACCTGCGTCGGCGTACACGGTGCCGCTGCCGCTCAAGGCATGGCTGTGGTCGACCTCTCCCAGCCGAAGATGCCGGTTCTCACGTCGGGCTGCGTACTCAGGGCATCCTCCGTAACCCGTCCGCACCTCAATTGCCTTCCGGGGCGACCGAGGATCGTTCCAGCACACCCCGGCCCGGCTACCAGCTGTCGCAACCCGTAGATTCGCAACCTCACGGGGTGCACGACCAGGCATTTAGCGCTCAGCGGAGGACGGCGTCACGTCGTACGAGCGACGATGGCGCGTCAGCAGACCTCCGCGTCCTGATCGACTGGATCCACTCGCAAAACGCCCTACCGCACAGCCAAGGGAACCTCGCAGGTCACGCTGCCCATTCCGGGCCCGGTGGTCGCGTGTGGTCGCACACTGGAGACAAGCACTTCCCCGCCTCCCGGAGGCGATCCCCATGCGCACCAGCACCAGCACTGGCCGCGGCCGTGTCTACCGCCGCTGCGGCTGCAGAGACCCCCAGCACCACCAGCTCGGCGCCCTCTGCCCCCGCCTCACCACGGACAGCGGCCACGACACCTGGACCTTCGCCGTCGACCTCCCCAACCCCGGCCCGCACCGCACCACCGTCCGCCGGGGCGGCTTCCCCACCCACGACCTCGCCGAACAAGCCCTCACCCGCTTCCTCGACGGCCAGGCCGTCGGATACAACGCCGACCCCAGCCAGACCGTCGCCGACTACCTCACCACCTGGCTGGAGACCAAAGCCCTCATCCTGAAGCCGACCACGATGGCCCGCTACCGCGACTACGTCCACAACGACCTCGTCCCCGCCTTCGGCACCCTCAAGCTCGACCAGCTCGCCCACCGTCACATCTCCGCCTACGTCACCCGCCAGCTCGCCACCGGCCGCGGACACGTCACCCTCTACCGCTGCCTCGCCACCCTCTCCAGCGCCCTCGGCGACGCCGTCCGCGAACACCGCCTCCCCCACAACCCCGCCTCACCCCCCGTCCTGCACCGCCCCCCATCACCGGAACGCAGAATCTGGACCGCCGAAGAAGCCGCACGCTTCCTCACCCACTGCCACCAGGCCGACCCGCAGATGGCCGACCTGTTCGAGTTCCTCATCGGCACCGGCCTGCGCAAAGGCGAAGCCCTCGCACTCCACTGGACCGACGTCCACCTCCCAGAGGGCGTCCTCTACGTGCGCTGCACCCTCTCCGCCATCGACAACAACCACCTCGTCATCACCACCCCGAAAACCCGCTCCAGCCGCGGATGGGTCGCCATCTCACCCCGCGTCGCCACCGCCCTCCACCACCAGGCACAAAGATCACCCCGCACCCACAGCGATCCCAGCGACCCCTTCACCGGACTCGTCTTCCACCGCCCCGACGGACGCCCCCTCGCACCCCACCACGTCCTCGACCGCCTCCACCAGCTCTCCGCCGAAGCCGGCGTCCCACAGATCACCGTCCACGACCTGCGCCACCTCACAGCCACCATCACCATCAGCGCAGGCATCCCCCTCACCGTGGTCTCCAAGACCCTGCGCCACTCCACCCTCTCCACCACCGCGAACATCTACAGCCACCTAACCCACCAGGCAGCCCGCCAAGCCGTCGACACCATCGACCACACCCTCACCACAGCCCAGAACAGCAGCCGCGCACCCAGCCGCCCCGCATGGCTGCGACCACCCCGCGACCACCTCCACCGCCTCCGCCAAGCACTCCACCGGCACCACACCCCCACGCCACCGGCCTTCAGCCTCACAGCCTCCCGACCACAGACCGCACACGCGACCACACTGCGACCACCACGGCCCCAGACACACCGGAAGCCGCCCTCCCAGAAATGAGAGAACGGCTTCCGACCTGCGACTTCAAAAGTCGGGACGACAGGATTTGAACCTGCGACCCCTTGACCCCCAGCAGGATTATGCCGACATAACAGACTAATTATGGACGCGAGTTGTGAGCGAACGACCATCACGTTCACTGCCGTGCACACCGTGTGGTCCCCAACTGGTCCCCAACAACGCAGCTCTGCCCTGCCATCTGACACCCGCCCAGACAGACGCTCCCGGTGTACGGAGCCCAACCACATCGTCGGGCCTCCGACGTGAGCGCCATGCCCAGTCCAGGCGCCATCCTCGGCACCAAGTTCCCGGAGGCCGCCGGCCGCATGACGGTCTTCGGCACCGCCGACCGGCTTGCCGGTTTCGGTGGCGTCGCCCAGTCCCCCGAAATCCCAGGAAGATCGGCAGCGACCTGCTCCGACCTCAACGCTACAACCGCAGACTCCAGCGCGTGCTCTCCGTCTCGGCGCTGTTCAGCGTCCGGTGTGCTGCGAGAAGTCCCGTCGGTTCCACGACCGCAAACACGCCGCATCCCGGCTGTCCTCGTCCTCGCCCGTCGACGCGTCAGCGTCCGGTGGACCCTCCTACGCGAGAGACGGCGCTACGAACTGGCACATCTGCCGCCGCTTGTTGCCTGACAGGCAGCATGTGGAATCGGTCGCCAAGGCGAAGAGTCTCACTCGTCCGGTGTGCTGTGCGAGTGCGATGTTCCTTCGGCCTGTGTGCGGTCGGCGAGATCGAGAGGGTTCTCGAAGCTCGGGCCGGGGCGGCGGCCCGGAGCAAGGTCGTCGTCGGGGCTGGTGAAACCGGGACGGTCGTATCCGATCTTGGGCAAGCGGCTGTTCGACGAAAACGGCGGAGGCGTCCGGGGGACCGCTGCGGACGCCGGGTCGGCGCCCTGTGTGGTGAGGGCCTCGCGGAAGTACGGCAGGAACCCACGCTCCAGCAGGGCCGTCCGCCAGGCTTCTCTGGCCCGCGCGACCTCCTCCGCCTGCTCGTTGTACAGCCCCGCCGCCACTGCAGGCCGGTTGCGCAGCGCCGTGAGCAGCAGGCCGACAGCGGCGACCAGGATCGCCAGCACCGTGACCACCCCGAACACCCAGCCCGCCGTGACCAGCGCCCCGGCGAACGCCGGGGCCGGGTCGAGCGCCTTGAGGAGGTAGCCGACGAGCAGGAACACCACCGCAGCCGCCCCAGCGACGACGAGCGTGCGCACGGCGGCAACGGCGCCGACCCTCGCACCGGCCGACTCTGCGGCGCTCTCGCCCAGAGGAGAGGCGAATCCCAAACCTTCGGCGGCAGGCTTCCCGGCGTCCGGGGCACTGGACACGGAAGCGGACGGCGCCGGGGGGCGCAGTTCCTCGCGGACCTTCGTGTAGTGCTGGTACTCGGTCGCCGCCGCGGCCGTGATGAACGCGGTGGCGCCCAGCGCCATGGTGCGCAACTGTTCCGAATTGAGCCGGTGGCCGATACCGGCCAGTTCCAAGTGGTGCGGGGCGGAGCGCAGCGCCTCGTCGAGGACCCGCTCGTACTCCTGACGGTCCTCACTGTGCAGGTGCTGCGGAACGCTGTCCATGAGCCGGTGACGGGCGGGGGCCCGTGGCGCGAGCGACGTGCCCGGTTGTTCCCGGGAGTCTCCGTCGGGGCCGGGCAGCGTGTCGTCGCAGGCCAGGCCGACGGAGGAAGGGGCCTGCCGGGAAGTCGGGAGGCGGGTCCGGGACAAGTCTGGTCGCACCCCGATACCGACCAGTGAGGCCAGCAGACGGCGACTTGCGGGAAGGCCACGCTGCTGCTCGACCGTCGGGAGCCTTCGCCGTCGGCGGCTGACGCCCAGCGCGTAGGCCGCCAGACGCCTGGACCAAGCTGTGCCCATGCCGTTCATGTGTTCTCCCCCTCCCGCGCAAGTCGTCCAGGCGACAGCGGGGGCGCATCGGGTTGCGTACGACCAGTCGTGGAGCCGTCGGCGGAAGAGAACGGAATGTCCCTGTGCGTCACCGGTCGGCCGTTCCGCGGCTCGAACCGCGGACGGCCCGCAACGGGCTCTCCAGATGTCTGTGCGGGATCAGCAGGTGCGGAGGGCGGCTGAGGCACTTCGGCAGCCAGCACCGGAGGCTGCGGCGGCGCACCGGTGAGCGCGTCGCCGACCGACTGGACACGACTGAGCTGAGTCAGGAGAACCGGCGCGGAGAGACCGACCACAATCGCCGCGTAGGCGCCGCTGATCTGTCCCGTGGTACCGAAGAGCACCGCGGCACCCGCGCCCATGCCGCTGTGCAGCAGCGCGGCGACGGACTCGACACCGGGGTCGAAGTACTCCCGAAACCGTGGAGGCTCGCCCGCGTCCCCCGCTTGACGGTACCCACGCCGATCCGTCTGCCAGTCCAGGAACCGGGTGTACACCTCCAGAAGCCCACGCAGGGCCCCGCCCGCCGCACCCAACACAATCAGCGTCGGCACATCCACAACGGCCCCCGGAACCCAGCACGTTGAGCTCCGCGTCCGGAGCCTGCGGCACGAGCGTAGAGTCCCTGAACAGCCGCTGGCCACACCCTCGCCCGCCCCAGAAGGACTCTGCGGCGAATTAGGTCCGACGCGGTCGCAACCCGGTCAACCGGCATCCGGTCGTTGACACAAACAGACTGACCACACCACTCCGCCGGCGCAATGCCCCGGAGCGCCTCGAAGGCCAGGACATGGCGAGGCCCCAACCGAATCCCGTCGGCGGACCCCTCACCCGTGCTCTTCAGTAAGGGACCCTGCACCACGCAGGCCCCTGGTCGTCTACAGCTGATAGTCGTTCCCGCTGTAGCCCGCGCGTTCGGGCAGTCATACCGCCCCGAACGCCGTGAACGCCCACCCCGTCGCCTGATGCAACGCATCCCCCGGCACCGCCCCCCGCGCGTCCCGCAGAGCCTCCGCCAAAGAGAGCCCAGCGGCCAATCCTTTGTGCAAGGCAAGCATCAGAGGAACGACAGCCACGTCATTGACCGGCGCAGTGCTGGCCACCATCCCCGCAGTGCCCAGCGGCTGTAGCGCGTTGATCAGTGCAAGCAACTCATCCGCGCTTGCGGAGGCAAAGCGGGCGGTGTCGCAGCTGGAGAGGATGATCCGGTAGGGGCTGCGGTCGAGGCGTTCGAGGTCGTGGACGATGAGCGGCCCGTCGGCCATCCGCAGCGCGGAGAACAGCGGGCTGTCCGCGCGGAACGTGCCGTGCGCGGCGATGTGCGCGAGCGCCGCCCCGTCCAGCTCCGCGAGCACCCGGGGCACGCGCGCCCCGTCGTGCTCCAGGACCACCGGACGCCCGTACCGCCCCGCGACCTCCGGCACCTCCGCGCCGCCGGACGCGAGCCCGGGACCGCGCACGAGGACGTGCCGCCCGCCCGACGGCGGCAGCGTCTCCTTGGCCCGCAGCCAACTGCTCGCCGACGGCGACACGCTCAGCACCCGCTCGCGCAGCGCGGGCAGCAGCGCCCACGGCACCCGGTGCAGGCGCGCGGGCGGCACGACCACCACCGGGCCGTCGCCCAGGTGCTCGGCGGCAGGGCCGAGGAGCAGTTGCTGGAGGCGGCGGCCCATCTCCTCGACCAGCGGCAGCCGGCTCTCCGCGCCGGGGTGGGCGAGCCGGCGCAGGGCCGCCTGGACGTGCTCGGCCTCCCGTTCCGCGTCGGCGAGGAGCCCGCCCGCGAACCGGCGCACCCGGCCGCCCCCGACGAGCAGCACCTGCACCCGCCCGTCCAGCACGGCGAGTTCGACGAGCCGCCCGCCCTCCAGACGCTCCAGCAGCCGTCCCACGTCGAAGCGGTCGCCGCCCTCGGGGGACTCGCCCCGGATGTGCAGGGTCCGGGAGCGGATCTCGCGTTCCAGGCGCCGCTGTTCGCGCTCCAGGGCGGGCAGGGGGCGCCCGGAGATGCGGGCCTGCTCCGCCTGGTCGGCGATGACGCGAAAGGCCGTCAGACCGCTCAGGAGGGCCGCGTCGGCGGGCGGCCGGGTCGGCGGCGCCGACAGCACCGTCGCCCGCCAGCGCTCGGACCACATCAGCAACTGCCTGGGCCCGCCCCGCTCCAGGCTCACCTGCTGCGCCAGCGCCGCGAGTTCGGCGCCCAGCGCCGTCGCCCGCGCGCGCAGCTCCGAGGTACTCAGCGTCATCCGGTGGTCGTCCAGGACCTTGAGACCGCGCCGGCACGCCTCCAGGGCACCCCGTCCGGAGCCCGCCGCGCGTGCGCGCAGGGCCTGGGCCGCCCAGCCCGTCACCCGGGCCAGCGGAGGCCCGCTGTGCCGGCTGCGGGCGGCCACGGCGAGATACCGCTCGGCGTCCGACGTCCAGTCCAGGCCGAGCGCGATACGGCCCGCCAGCAGCCACGCCTCGGGCGCGGCGGGCGCCCCGAAGGAGGCGAGCTTCCCGGCGACCTTCGCGGCGTCCGCCACCAGCCGCCCCGACTTCCGGCCGGCCGTCAGTTTCGCCTCGATCAAAACCAGTTGCGCGTGCGCCTCCCACCAGGAACGCCGCTGCGCCGCGAACAGCCGGACGGCGACCGCCGCGCGCGCGATCGCCGTATCGGTGTCGCCGCCGAGGCGGGCCGCCTTCGCCGCCGTCAGCAGCAGCTCCGCCCGGCGCGTGGACTGGCCGCCGGTGCTGTCCAGGACGCCGATCGCCGCGTCCGCCTCCGCCAGCGCCTCCGGGGCCAGGCCCGCCGCCATGAGGACCTCGCAGCGCCGGATGTTCAGCATGATCACAGGGGCGCCGAGCTTCGCGTACCGCTCCTCCGCGTCGTCCAGCAGACTCAGCGCGCGCGGGATGTCACCCGAACGGAACGCGGCGATGCCCTGGCTCTCCAGCGCGTCCGCCTTGTCGTGCTCCTGGCCGGTGGTGTCCCACAGCGCCTGCGCCGCCGCGTAGTCGGCGTCCGCGCGGTCCACCGCGCCCAGCGCCAGGTGCACCGTCGCGCGCAGGTTCAGCGCCCGCGCCGTCCAGATCGTGTCACCCACCTGACGCAGCACCGGCACCGCCCGCCGCAGGTCCTCCAGCGCCTGAGGGTGATGACCGAGCACCCCCCACGAGTACGCGCGCCTGAACAGCACCCGCGCGCGGGTGTGCCCCGTACCGCGCTCCACCCCCCGCTCGAACGCGGCGAGACCCTGCCGGGTACGGCCCGCGTGGACCAGGGCGACACCCAGAGTGCCCAGGATGTCCGCCTCGCGGTCGGCGGAGTCCGCGCGGGCCGCCAAGTCACGGGCCCGGCGCAGATGATGCAACGCAAGCTGCAGATCGCCCCAGTCGCGCTGCCAGATGCCGATCACCTGATGGGCGACCGACGCGTGCAGAGCGGGCGGATCCGCGCGGAGCAGTTCCTCCGCCCGCGCCAACGCCTCATGGGGGGCGGCGAACACCATAGGCAGCAGTTCGAGGACCGCAGGGTCTTCTTCCACGGCTCCGTCGACGACGCTCTTGCCGTGTCCCGGTCCCACTTCTCCTCCCCTCCGCGACTCGCCCTGTTCAACCGGCAGCGTGTGTGAAGCCAGCAACTTCGTGCTTCCTTCAGGGTGGCATCTCAGCGTTTCAGAAGTTCCGTCCGGGCCGCGTTGATCAACGTTCAGCACGGTGGCCATCAGGTGCCCCCGATCGATGGAACATCCAGGACAAGGGCCGCTATGACGTCTGCAGATGTCACCAGAATGACATCATCGGAACTCGTGGCTACCCCTGTGACGGCTGCTGGCAGACTAAAGGTGCTGACACATGTCCCGGTAGTGAGATCCCACAGCGTGATGCGACCCGATTGATGGCCGGTCACCGCCAGAGCCCTCCCGTCCAGATCGGATATGGCCAAGCTGGTAACGGCATCGCCCTGGCAATCAGTCATTTCCAGTCTACGCACTCCGGCGACCAAATCCCAGAGATAAACGACCCCTCTCTTGCCGGCCGAGACTACGTGGGGATGCCCGTCAAGATGGATGACTGCCAGCGCGGTAACAGACCCAGCATGGCCGATCAGATCATGGAAAACAGTGCCAGAATTAAAATCCCACACCTGTATGCGACCATTGTCAGCGCCAGCAATGACGTAAAGGAAGTCCTTCATCTGTACCGTCGCCAATGCATCCACCCATGCTCCATGACCGACGAGTTCTCCGATCTGCTCACCAGCGACCAAATCCCATATACCAAAGCCTCCATAACCTCCGACGAGAAGGCGGTGACCGTCTGCGATTTGCACAGCCGCCATGCTGGTTGCGACTGCACCACGATTGGAAATTTCACGGTCCAACTCGTCAGCCAGTGGATTCCAGATTCGTATCCCTCCGTCCCCTCCCGTGACCACGCGAAAGTATTCAGGACCATCGAAAATCGCAATAGCCTGAATCTCGGATACGGTCAGGAGACCTCTCCCTCTACCTACTACCGGTTCACCTAAAATTTTCCCGCTGCACACGTCCCAGAATTCCACGCTTCCAAAATACCCGCCGGTGACCGCGCACGGCCTGTTCTGCATAGTGAAGGCTCCGAGTACAGTCGGAGGGGAAGCCGTGGCAACTGCCCAGCGAACCGCCCAACGCATGGATCGTTCCAAGGTCATTTGCAGCGGCCGGTTTTCGCTCAACACTGCGCTCATTGCCAGGATTTGGCGCCGGGATTCGAGAGAGATGGGTTCTCTTTCCGTAAAGGCGTGTTCATAGTCCGCCGCGTTCGCCTCGGCCTGCTCGCTCAAGGGTTCATCAAAATGCGCCAGGAGCGCGAGGAGGACGGACGGGTCGGCGATCACGAGATAGTCGCCGTCTTCGAGGACCTGATCCAAGCAGTCGGCGTCAGCGGCATGCTGCGGCAGGTGACGCTGCAGATACGGTGCAGCAAGATGCCACAAGGGGCGTGCATGCTCATCGCGTTGCACAGACTCGATGAGCCCTTGGTACAGCCGCGTCCGGTCATCGGAACTTGCTGACTGGCGCCACCAGTCAGCAACTCCGCGGTGGAAGAGTCGATAGAGAGTCGTGCCGTCCTCCTCCACACTTCGGCTGAGGTAGAGGCGTGCCTCGTTATCGAGCAAGCGATACAGCGCCTTCAGCGGAACTTTCCGGCCCTGGCCCGTAGGATCGAACGCCATGACGCCAGCAAGTACTGTTTCCGGCATACCCTGGCCTTGAGCAAAGGCCAGGGCGGTCAGGATGGCTTGCAGGAGAGGCTGGTCGCCATGACGCTGCAGGTCCATCTCCAGCAGATCGGGGAGATTCTGCGGGACAGCGCAACCGAGCCGTATCGCATCTTCAGCCAGGGCGCTATGCACGGTGCTGGACAGCGCATGGTTCACGTAGACGCCGGCGGTGAGAAATTCTCCCAGACGCAGGTAGTCCGGCACTGGGTCAGCAGGCTCGCCGCCGATGTCGGCCAGCCGTTCAGCGATCGCCTTCGCTAAATTAATTCCGGCACGCCGCATAGGACCGGCAGTATACGGGCCAGCTGCCGCCAATAAACGCTTGACATAGACGAACAGGTCTTCACATAATTCCGAAGGTCTCGTAGTGTCGAGATCGAGAATCTCGTATGCATTCTGGGCGGCAAGCAGGAGGTTGACCCTGATATCTTTCCGCGTGGCGATCAATAGTCGCACCGGACCTGCATGTCGGCGAGCCAATGGGTAAAGCAATGCTTCGATAATCTTTTCGGGATCATCCGATTCGTCGAGAGAATCGATGAGGATCGTGATGGGGCGATCGGACCGCTGCTGGATTTCCTGTAAGAGGATGAAGAAAGAGGCAGCCGATTGCTCGCTGGAAGACGTACCAGCCAAGAGCGGTTCGGGAGCTGCGCTCTCCAACCGGCGTAACTGCGCAGACAGGGACCACACCATGTCGTTGAGGCTCATGTGGCGCGCGTGGACAACGACCAGCCGGTCGTTCGTTCCGGGAACTGTGTCGGCAACGCCGTGCCACAGCGGCTTGGTGAATTCCCTAAGGTCTGGAAGCCCTGCGCAGACAAGCATGCCGAGTAGAGCTGACTTGCCGACACCCGGTTTTCCGGTGACAACGCGCACAACAGGGTCGGCACGTTCGGAGTCCAGCCAGTTCGAGAGGCGGCTCAAGTCGTCACGGCGTCCGCTGAAGTACCCCTCACGCCAGTCCCGTTGAACGGGTTCGGCACCGCCTGCGCGGCGCATGAAGTGCACAGGGTCCACACCCAGGTCGGCCAGGAGTGCGATCGCGGGCGGCAGTTGCTCCTCGGGGGCAGTCTCACCGAAGCCGGGATTCGGAAAGAAGGGCAAGGCTGAGAGGTCGGCATGGCTGGGTACCAGGCTCGTCACAATGCTCTGCGGCAGACCTTCCTCCCGAGCCACGAGCTCACGTACGGCTGTCTCGACTTCCCTCCACACCGTGTTCGCCGGGATGTAGCGGACCGATGGGTCGATACGCAGTTCGCCGCGACGATAGAGGTCGAGGACATGGACCAGCGCCCGGCTGAGTCGATAGCCGAATGCCTGGTCTCGCGGTCCCGTTGCGGCCAGGACCCAGGCTCGGCGTTGGGCGACATCCATCCGTGCGTGCCAGGCCGTGACGGCCGCCTCACCTGCATAGCAGACATCCAAGATAAACAGGGTGAGAGGACGGTGGCGGTCGGGATGGTCTTCGATCGACTCGATCCAACCGGCGACAGATTGCCGGAGGCGCATCGCATCCTGGCCGAGGATGTACAGCTTCTCGCTACCGCCATCCGCCAGCTCGCCGTGCCCTACGACATGCACGATCAAGACCGCGACATCCGGCGAGGTCACCAGCCCGTCAATCAGCTGCCCATAATCGGCGTGCCCCGGAGGAACGGCAAACTCTTCATACTCAAACCCAGACAGAGCCTGGGCTACGGCACGGGCATGGACAGGTGCGTTCGCCAACGGGTCAAGGCCCAGCCGAGGCGCCAAGCCGTCCTCGTCACGTGCGAGCGAGAGACCGAGTGCCAGCACAACCCGCCGCCCGGAACCACCCCCGTGACGTCCAGCAGCCTCCACCCCGGCCGACTTCTCCATCCGTACGCCTGGTTCCTCCCACCTCGGCCACGCTCGCACCGACCTTAGACGCTCGCCTTCTCTCCACGTACGAGATCGCTCGAATCCAGCTCCATTGACGGGGCAGCCGAGTCATACTGCAGGCTCTCAGCCACGTGTCGAGAAGGGCATGGAGCCATGAGGACAGCTGCGCCTTCCACCGTGAACGGCGAGGACACCGTTACCATCGTCGCCGTTCACGGGGTAGGCAACAGTTTCGGCGCAGAGATCTCCAGTGAACAGAAGGAAGAACTGCGAGCAATCCGAGCAGCGTCCTGGACACGTCATCTGGCCGAGGGCCTCGGTGTCCCTTCCGATCACATCCACCTCGACTTCGCGTACTACGCCGACAAGCTCCTCCCTGGCATCGTCGAGCAGGGAACAGCCGCCCTTGACGAACTGGACGATCCGCTGGAACAGCAGATGCTGGCAGCATGGGCCGCACACCTCGGCGTTCCCCCCGAGATCGCCCAAGGGCGCCTCACCGCTCCGTTGCGTCAGATCACGGCCTGGGTCGCCGACCGGTTTGACCTGGCTGAAGGCCCATTGAAGGTCTTCATCCGCCTGCTGTTCCGCGAGGTGGCCGCCTATCTCAGGGAGCACGATTCACCTCATCGCCTCGCAGCACGCGACGAAGTCGCCGCACGCATCGCGCAAGAGCAACCAAGAATTGTGATCGCGCATTCCCTCGGTTCAGTGGTCGCCTATGAAGCGCTGCATGCCCATCCCGAACTGCGACCCGAACTGTTCCTCACGCTGGGCTCTCCACTGGCCCTTCCCCGGGCCGTGTTCCACCGGCTGTCACCCACTCCGGCTGGGCCCGGACCGAACCCACAGGGCCAACGCCCACCCGGTGTCAGCCGATGGATCAACATCGCCGATCCAGGCGACCCCGTAGCCATCCCTCCACACCTGGCACGCTACTTCAAGGGGATCACCAAAGACCACACAGCCGCCATCGCTCGCTACGACTTTCACCAAGCCAAGAACTACCTCCGCTCCGCTGCCACCGCAGCCACCATCAACCCGTACCTCACCACCCGTGGCAGCCGTTCATGAGGGTCCGCGCTCAGCAAGGAGGAAAGCAGGGACGGCACACGATGATGTGCTTGATAGCGGTACAGGCCAGCCCCTGACACATCCCTCAGCACTTCTCGGGCAACCGGGCCATGGCCGGCTACCGGTGCCAATATCGCTCTGGATCGACTTCCCCTCCGGAAGGTAGCGCAGGTACGAGCAGCGAGGGCGGCATCCCTTGACGCTCGTCCAAGGGAATCCCACAGGTCACGCCAGCCCCTTCAGGCCCGGTGGTCGCGTGTGGTCGCACACTGGAGACAAGCACTACCTCGCCTCCAGGAGGCGATCCCCATGCGTACCAGCGCCGGCCGCGGCCGCATCTACCGCCGCTGCGGCTGCAGAGACCCCCAGCACCACCAGCTCGGCGCCCGCTGCCCCCGCCTCACCACAGACAGCGGCCACGGCACCTGGACCTTCGCCGTCGACCTCCCCAACCCCGGCCCCCACCGCACCACCGTCCGCCGGGGCGGCTTCCCCACCCACGACCTCGCCGAACAAGCCCTCACCCGCTTCCTCGACGGCCAGGCCGGCGGATGCAACGCCGACCCCGCCCAGACCGTCGCCGACTACCTCACCACCTGGCTGGCAACCAAAGCCCTGGTCCTCAAGCCCACCACGATGGCCCGCTACCGCGACTGCGTCCGCAACGACCTCGTCCCCGCCTTCGGCACCCTCAAACTCGACCAGCTCGCCCACCGACACATCTCCGCCTACGTCACCCGACAGCTCGCCGCCGGCCGCGGACGCGTCACCCTCTACCGTTGCCTCGCCACCCTCTCCAGCGCCCTCGGCGACGCCGTCCGCGAACACCGCCTCCCCCACAACCCCGCCTCACCCCCGTCCTGTCACGCCCGCCATCACCGGAACGCAGGATCTGGACCGCCGAAGAGGCAGCACGGTTCCTCACCCACTGCCACCAGGCCGACCCGCAGATGGCCGACCTGTTCGAGTTCCTCATCGGCACCGGCCTGCGCAAAGGCGAAGCGCTGGGGCTGCACTGGGACGACGTCCACCTCCCGGAGGGCGTCCTCTACGTGCGCTGCACCCTCTCCGCCATCGACAACAACCGCCTCGTCATCACCACTCCGAAGACCCGCTCCAGCCGCGCCTGGGTCGCGATCTCACCCCGCGTCGCCACCGCCCTCCACCGTCAGGCACAACGATCTCCCCGTACCCGCGGTGACCCCGGTGATCCCTTCACCGGACTCGTGTTCAGCCGCCCCGACGGACGCCCCCTCTCACCCCACCACGTCCTCGACCGGCTCCACCAGCTCTCCGACGAAGCCGGCGTCCCCCAGGTCACCGTCCACGACCTGCGCCACCTCGCAGCCACCATCACCATCAGCGCAGGCGTCCCGCTGACCGTGGTCTCCAAGACGCTGCGGCACTCCACTCTGTCGACCACCGCGAACGTCTACAGCCACCTCACCCGCCAGGCGGCACGCGAAGCAGTCGACACCATCGACCGCACCCTCACCACAGCCCAGACCCGCCGCACACCAAACCGCCCGGCATGGCTGCGACCACCGCGCGACCACATCCACCGCCTCCGCGAGGCTCTCCGCCGGCTCCGCGCCCCCGCGTCCCCGGCCTTCAGCCTCACGGCCTCCCGACCGCAGACCGGACGCGCGACCACACTGCGACCACCATGGTCCCGGACACGACAGAAGCCGCCCTCCCAAACCTGAGAGAACGGCTTCCGACCTGCGACTTCTCTAGTCGGGACGACAGGATTTGAACCTGCGACCCCTTGACCCCCAGTCAAGTGCGCTACCAAGCTGCGCCACGTCCCGATGCGCGCCCCACAGAGGTGCGATCGCGCGAACAGAACTCTACCCCACCGGGGGCACCGCTCCGAAGGCGGGACAATCGGGGTATGACGAACGCGGTGGAGGGCCGGGACCGGGACGGCGAGGGGCGGGCGAGGAACGCGCGGCCGAGGGACGGCCTGGGCAGGCCCCTGCCGTACGGCGCGGAGGGGGTCGAGAGGCAGCCGGAGGGCGTCGTGCGGGGCCCGGCGCGGACCGTCGACGAGGCACAGGCGCTGCTCGACGCCGGCAAACCCTTCCATGCGCACGAGGTCTTCGAGGACGCCTGGAAGACCGGCCCCGACGAGGAACGCCCCCTGTGGCGCGCGCTCGCGCAGCTCGCCGTCGGCCTGACGCACGCGGCACGCGGCAACCCGACCGGCGGCGCGCGCCTGCTGCGTCGCGGCGCGGACGAGGCCGCGCGCTGGACGGGACCGGCGCACGGGATGGATCTCACCGGCGTCGTCGCGTGGGCGCGCGCCCTCGCGGACGAGGTCGCGGCGGACGGCCGCACCGTGGATCCGGCGTCGCGGGCACCCCGGCTGCGCTGACCGCCGACCGCGTTGTCAGTGGCGTACGGCAGACTCAAAGGCGTGCGAGAGATTCATGTCATCGGTATCGGCGCGGGCGACCCGGAACACCTGACGCTGCAGGCGGTCAGGCTGATGCGGTCGACGGACGTGTTCTTCGTCCTGGACAAGGGCGAGGTCAAGAGCGACCTCACGGACCTGCGGCGCGAGATGCTGCGCACGCACATACCGGAGGGGTCGTACCGCGTGGTCGAGGCCCGCGACCCCGAGCGGGACCGTACGGCGGGCTCCGCCGCGTACTCCCCCGCCGTGGGCGACTGGCGCAGCGCCCGCGCGGACATCTACGAGCGGCTGATCGCCGAGGAACTGGGGGAGGACGAGTCGGGCGCGTTCCTCGTGTGGGGCGACCCGTCGCTGTACGACAGCACGATCGCGATCCTCGACGAGGTCCTGGCGCGCGGGAATGTCGCCTTCGCGTACGACGTCGTCCCGGGCGTCAGCAGCGTCTCGGCGCTGGTGGCCCGGCACCGCACGGGGCTGAACCGGGTCGCCCGCCCCGTCCAGATCACCACCGGCCGACGGCTCGCGGAGGGCTTCCCGGAGGGCGTGGACGACGTGGTGGTGATGCTGGACGCGCACCAGGCGTTCCGGGCGCACACGGACGACGACGTCGACATCTACTGGGGCGCCTACCTCGGCACACCGGACGAGATCCTGGTCTCGGGCCCGATCGCCGAGGCCGCACCCCGCATCGAGGAGCTGCGTGCCGAGGCGAGGGAGCGCAAGGGCTGGATCATGGACACGTACCTGCTGCGCCGCAGGCCATAACCGGAACGCCGGCCCGGCGGGCCCCCTCGGCCCGCCCCCGACCCTGCCTGCCCCGAGCCGCCCGGCTCTCGATCCTGCCCGGCCCCCGGCCCCGCCTGCCCCGGGCCACCCGCTCCTCACCCCAGCCGGACCCAGCCACCCGCCCCTCGACCCCACCTGCCCGGACCACCTGCCCTCCCCGGTCCCGCCAGCCCTCGACCCCACCTGCCCCCTCGGTCCTGCCCGCCCCGGACCACCCGTCCCTCGGTCCAGCCCGCCCCAGGCCCCCCGCCTCTCCATCCCGTCCGCCCCGAACCCCCCGCCCCTCGGCCTCGCCCGCCCCCGGCCGCCCGGCTCCCGTGACCGCCCGGTCGGCCCTCCCCGCGTGCGGCCCCGCCCCCACGGCGTGATGGTGGCCCCGTGACCGTCACCCAGGATTCCCCGCCCGCAGCGCAGCCCCCGGTGCTGGACGCCCGCCGCCGCAACGTCGTCTTCGTGACGATCGTCCTGGGCATGCTCCTCGCGGCCCTGGACCAGACGATCGTCGGCACGGCGCTGCCGACGATCGTGTCGGACCTGGGCGGCGCCTCCCACATGTCGTGGGTCGTCACGTCCTACCTCCTCGCGGAGACCGTCGCGACGGTCCTGGTCGGCAAGTTCGGCGACCTCTTCGGCCGCAAGGTCGTCTTTCAGGTCTCGGCGATCGTGTTCATCACGGGCTCGTTCCTGTGCGGCCTCGCGACGAACATGCCGCTGCTGATCGCCTGGCGCGCGGTGCAGGGCATCGGCGCGGGCGGCCTGATGGTGACGGCGATGGCGCTCATCGCGGACGTCATCCCGCTGCGTGAACGCGGCAAGTACCAGGGCGCGATCGGCGCGGTGTTCGGCGTGGCGACGGTCATCGGCCCGCTGCTCGGCGGCCTGTTCACCGACCACCTGTCGTGGCGGTGGGCGTTCTACGTCAACGTCCCCATCGCGATCGCCGTCGTCATCGCCGCCGCGCGCACGATCCCGGTCGTGAAGTCGGCGTCCCGCCCGGTCATCGACTACCTCGGCATCGCGCTGGTCGCGGTCGGCGCGAGCGCGCTGATCCTGGCGACGAGCTGGGGCGGCAACGAGTACGCGTGGGGCTCCGGGACGATCGTCGGCCTGTTCGTCGGCGGGGTGATCGCGCTCGGCCTGTTCTGCTGGGTGGAGACGCGGGCGGCCGAACCGATGCTCCCGATGCGGCTGTTCAGGAACCCCGTGTTCACGGTGTGCTCGGTGCTCAGCTTCATCGTCGGGTTCGCGATGCTCGGCGCGATGACGTACCTGCCGAGTTATCTCCAGTACGTCGACGGCGACTCGGCGACCGTCTCCGGGGTGCGGACGCTGCCGATGGTGATCGGCCTGCTCATCGCGTCGATCGTGAGCGGCAACGTCGTCAGCCAGACCGGGAAGTACCGGATGTTCCCGATCGCCGGGTCGCTCGTCATGGGGGCCGGCCTGTATCTGATGTCCCTGATGGGGCCGTCGACGGGCGCGTGGCTGGAGTCGCTCTACATGTTCGTCCTCGGCATCGGGATCGGTCTGTGCATGCAGGTCCTGACGATCGCCGTGCAGAACACCGTCGACTACGCCGACCTCGGCACCGCGACCTCCGGCGTCACCTTCTTCCGCACGCTGGGCAGCTCCTTCGGCACGGCCGTCTTCGGCACGATCTACGCGAACGCCCTGACGCCGAACCTGCGCGACGGCGTCGCCGAGGCGGCCAGGACGGGCACGGCGGACGCGGCGACGCTCACGAAGGCCGCGCTGAGCCCGGACGGCGTCCACGCCCTGCCCGCGCGGACGGCCGCCCCGATCATCGGCGCGTACGCGGACACCATCCAGACGGTGTTCCTGTGGACGGTCCCGGTGGCCGCGCTGGGCTTCCTGGTCGCGCTCCTGCTCAAGCAGGTCCCCCTGCGCGACAGCGCCCGCGCCGGCTCGACCGACCTCGGTGAGGGCTTCGCCTCTCCGCACAGCGCGAACTCGCACCGGGTCCTGGAGACCTCCGTCGCGAAGATCATCGGCGGTACGAGTCTCGACACGACCCGGCACATCGTCGAGAACTCCGACACCCGGCTCGACATCGCCGGCGCCTGGGCCGTCATGCAAGTCGAACTCTTCACCCGGCTCGTCGGCCACGCCGGCCTCGGCCTCATCGCCGCGCGCCGCCACCTGCCGCCCGAGGTCCTGCTCCCCGTCTTCGACCGCATGGTCGACGAGGGCTACCTCACCCGCGACGGCTCCCTCCTCTCCCACACCCCGGCGGGCGCCCGCGAGGCCCGCCTCATCACCGAGGCGTGGGGCACCTGGCTGAAGGACCACGTCGAGCGGGACATCGGGCGCCCGTCCAGCGAGGAGCTGCGGGCCGCCGTGGACGCGATCGCCAAGCGGCTGCTGGTGGAGGACCTGAGCAGCGGGGTACGGGAGCGGAAGGAGACGGTGACGGCGGGCTGAGGGGCCGGTGACGGCGCGCTGGGGGGCGCGGGCGCGATACTTCTCCCATGGCACCCGTCCGCTTCTACGACACCCGCGAGGAACTGCACCAGTACACGGACTCGGTGCTCGTCCGCTGCCCGCGCTGCGACCGCCTCGCCCACCGCGAGACCCACCGGTCCAAGGCGGCCGGCGAGACCTCGCGGTGGCGGGTGATCTGCCGGTCCTGCGGACTGTCGTGGGCGCGGTGGACCCCCGACAAGTGCCCCCTGACACTGTGGCTCCAGGCCGACACCCGGCACGGCACCGTCTGGGCCTACAACCTCGAACACCTCACCCTGCTCCGCGACTTCGTGGCCGCCGACCTCCGCGAACACGCCCCCTGGTACGAGCACGAGCACCGCCGGATGACGCTGGTCGCCCGCCTCCCCGCCTGGCTGAAGTCCGCGAAGAACCGCCCCGAGATCCTGCGCACGATCGACCGCCTGCGCGCCTCGGTCACCACCCCCTGAGCCAGTCCAGCGCGCCCCCGACGTCCCCGACGACCGGCACACCGGACGGCACCGGGGGCCGGCGGACGACGATCACCGGCACCTCCGCCTCCCGCGCGGCGACCAGCTTCGCGGCGGTCGCGGCGCCCCCGCTGTCCTTGGTGACGACGAGGTCGAGCCGGCGGTCGCGCAGCAGCCGGCGTTCGTCGTCGAGGGTGAACGGCCCCCGCGTGAGGAGCACGTCGCAGTCGGCCGGCAGCGGCGGCTCGGGCGGCTCGACGGACCGGGCGACGAAGTGGACGCCGGTGACGTGGGCGAAGGCGGCCAGCTCCAGGCGCCCGGTGGTGAGCAGGACCCGGCGTCCGAGACGGGGCACCAGCTCGGCCGCCTCCGCGAGGGACCCGGCGTCGTGCCACCGGTCCCCGGGCCCCGCCGTCCACCCGTCCCGGCGCAGGACGAGCAGCGGCACACCGGTCTCGGCGGCCGCGGCGACGGCGTTGCGGGTGATCCGGACGGCGAAGGGGTGGGTGGCGTCGACGAGGGCGGTCACCCGGTGTTCCCGCAGCCACGCCGCGAGCCCCGCGGCCCCGCCGAACCCGCCGACCCGTACGTCCCCGGCGTGCGCGGCGGGCCGGGAGACACGTCCGGCGAGCGAGATCGTCACCTGAACCCCGTTCACCCGAACCCCGCTCACCGGCACACCGTTGACCGGCACCCCGCTCCCCCGCGCCCCGTCCACCGGCACCCCGCTCAGCGCGGCGGCCAGCTCCCGTGCCTCGGTCGTCCCCCCAAGAATCAGCACGTGCATGGGGACGACCCTACGAGACGCCCGCCACAGCGCCGGACCGCGCCCGGTTGTTAGCCTGGGCCGCCCTTTTTCACCAGGTGAGGAACACGACGACGCATGACGGCAGCCCCGCACCCCCTGTTCCTCGACCCGTCCGTGGAGATGACCGGCAAGGACACCCCGGCCCTGGAGCAGGCGGCCTTCGCCCCCGGCACCCGCGTCAACATCACCCACCTGGCGACGGAGACCCTGGACGCGCGCGTCGAGGCCGCGCGGGCGGCGAGGGACCTGGGCCTGGTCCCCGTCCCGCACCTGTCCGCCCGCCGTCTGCGCTCGGCGTCCGAACTCGCCGAGACGCTGGCCGCGTTCGCCTCCGTCGGTGCCGCCGCGCACGTCTTCGTCGTCGCCGGCGACCCCACGACCCCGCACGGGCCCTACCCCGACGCCCTGTCCGTCGTCCGCTCGGGTCTGCTCGGGCAGCACGGTGTGCGGGAGGTCGGGGTCGCCGGGTACCCGGAGGGGCACCCGGTGATCGGCACCCCGGCGCTGTGGTCGGCGCTGGAGGCGAAGACGGCCGCGCTGCGGGAACAGGGCCTGGCCGGCGGCGTGATCACCCAGTTCGGCTTCGCGGTCGACCCGGTGCTGACGTGGCTCGCGGAGGCCCGGCGCCGGGGTGTGGACCTGCCCGTGCGCGTCGGCGTCCCCGGCCCGGCCGGCGTGCGCCGCCTCCTGTCGTACGCCCGCCGCTTCGGCGTCACCACCAGCGCCGGCATAGCCCGCAAGTACGGCTTCTCGCTGACGCACCTGATGGGGACGGCGGGCCCGGACCGCTTCCTGCGGGCGCTCGCGGCGGACCTCTCCCCGCAGGCGCACGGCGAAGTCGCCCTGCACCTCTACACGTTCGGCGGGCTTGCGGCGACGTCGCACTGGCTCACCTCCCTCGGCCTCACCGCAGCAGCAGCTGAAGTCCCCCCAACACCGTCGCCGCGATCACCAGCTGCTCGAACAACCGCTGGTTGATCCGGTCCACCGCCCACCTCCCGAGCAGCGCCCCCGGCACCACGAACACCACCAGCGCCGCGTCCAGCAGCAACGACGCCCCGTCGATGAGCCCGAGCCCGGCACTGAAGGGCACCTTCGTCACGTTGACGATGAGGAAGAAGAACGCCGACGTCCCCAGGAACCCCAGTTTCCGGAACCCCGCGGACAGCAGGTACATCGACATGACCGGCCCCCCGGCGTTCGCGACCATCGTCGTGAACCCCCCGAGCACCCCGTACGAGCGCGCCTTCAGCCGCCCGGACCGGGTGGCGACCGCGTCGGGGTCCTCCGGCGCCTGAGCCTGCCGTCTGCGCCAGACCGTCACCGCCGCCATCAGCAGCAGGATCGCCCCGATGGAGGTCCGCACGGCCTCGTCGCCGGCCCACAGCAGGAACACCGTCCCGACGACCACCCCCGCCGCGACGGCCGGGAACAGCCGCCACAGGGTCGGCCAGTGGGCGTGCCTGCGGTAGGTGACGACCGCCAGGACGTCCCCAGCGATCAGGATCGGCAGCAGCACCCCCGTCGAGGCGCGGGCCGGGAGGACCGCCGCGAAGACTGCGAGGCTGACGGTGTTCGCACCGCTCACGGCCGTCTTGGAGAAGCCGACGAGGAGGGCGGCGAAGGCGAGGGCGGCGAACTCCCAGCCGGTGATGTGCCACAGAGTCATCGTGTTCATTGCGTTGACCGATGCTATGCCCACGCAACCTGGGTAGGTAAGGACCGTCTCGCCGCTCGGATCGACCTTCGGAGGAATCGTGGCCGACATCCGCCACCTGCCCGGCGTCCACGGCCGTATCGCCGTCCACGAGTGGCCGCACCCCGCACCCCGGTACATCGCGCTGCTGGTCCACGGCTACGGCGAGCACCTGGGCCGGTACGCGGAACTCGCCGGGGTGCTGCACGCGCACGGCGCGACCGTCCTCGGCCCCGACCACGCCGGGCACGGCCTCTCGGACGGGGAGCGGGTTCTCGTCGAGGACTTCGAGGACGTCGTCACGGACGTCGAGCAGGTCGCCGCGCTCGCCCGCGCGGCGCATCCGGGGCTGCCGCTGGTCGTCGTCGGCCACTCCATGGGCGGTCTGATCTCCGCCCGCCTCGCCCAGCGCCAGGGCGACCGGCTCGCCGCGCTGGTCCTGTCCGGGCCTGTCATCGGCGACTGGGCGACGCCGGGCCGGCTCCTCGCCTACGACGAGATTCCGGACGTCCCCATCAGCCCGGCCGCGCTCTCCCGGGACCCGGCGGTCGGGGCCGCCTACGCGACCGACCCCCTGGTGTGGCACGGGGCGATGAAGCGGCCCACGCTGGAGGCGTTCACCACGACCCTCAAGACGGTCGCCCAGGGCGGCGACGTGAGCCGCCTGCCCGTGCTGTGGCTGCACGGCGACGGCGACCGCCTCGTCCCCCTCACCGAGAGCCGGCCGGGTGTGGAAGCCCTGAGCGGCGGCGCGCTGACCTCGCACGTCTACGCGGGCGCACGGCACGAGGTGTTCGCGGAGACCAACCGGGAGGAGGTCTTCGGGGACCTGCTGCGGTTCCTGGACGGCGTCACGGGGGCCTGAGCGCGGGAGCCGGCGGGCCGGGAGGACGGGCACGTACGCCGGGGTCGAGGGCGTCGCCGCCCCGCACGCCGCCGCCCCGCACGCCGGGGTCAGGTACGCCGGGGCCGCTTGCCCGGCGCCGTAGGGCACCCCCTCGGGCGCGAGCACCCCGCTCATCCTCCCCTCACCTCCGCCCCGCCGCCCGTCCGCGCCTTCGCCTCCGTCGGGAACTCCGCCCGTACCTCCCAGCCCTCCCCCTGCCTGGGTCCCGCCGTCAGTTCGCCGCCGAGTGCGGTGACGCGTTCCTTGAGGCTGACGAGGCCGAAGCCGCCGCCGTGGGCCTCGGCGGGGAACCAGACACCGCCGTGCCCGTCGTCCTGGACGATGACGACGAGCCGGTCACCGAGGGGGAAGAGGGTCACCAGGATCTCGGTGGCGTCGGCCGCGTGCCGGCGGACGTTGGTGAGGGATTCCTGGACGACGCGGTAGGCGGCGGCCTGCACCTCGTGCGGCAGTCCGGGCGCCAGCTCCGGATCACGGTGGAGGATCGCCCGCTGACCGGGGACGGCGAAGCGGTCGACGAGGTCGAAGATCCCGTCGAGGTCCCCGACGGGCCGCCGTTCGACGGCCTCGGGCCCCACGTCCCGCAGGACGCCGACCGTACGCCGCATGGAGGCGAGGGCTTCGGTCGCGGCCCGTTCGATCCCGGCGAGGACGGAGTCGAGTTCGCGCTGGGGAGCGTCGGCCATCATCCGGGCGACCTGGGTCTGTACGAGGATCCCGGTGACACGGTGCGCCACGAAGTCGTGGAGGTCGGCGGCGATGGCCACCCGCTCGGCCCGCCGCGTCTCCCCGACGGCGACCACCCGCCGGTAGTCCAGCGTCCGCAGATACCCGGCGAGCCCGGCGACGATCCCCGCGAGCAGCAGCCCGGACACGAGCGACGCGAGCACGTCGTCGTCGCGCAGGGAGTAGGACTGGAGGTAGCGCACCGGCAGCCCGAACAGCGCGAGTGTGTCGACCACCGCGCACACCACGGCCCATGGCCCCGGCGCGTGCCGCACCGCGAGGAACAGCAGACAGAGCAGGATCAGCACCTCGCCGGGCCCGAAGATCGCGGACTCGCCGCGCTCCAGCATCACGGCCGTGTACAGAAGGGAGAGCAGCGCCGGAACGGCTGTTCTCACCTGCTCCGTGAGCCAGCGGGGCCGGCGGTCGGCGGGCCGGAGCACGGCGGCGGTACCGACGGCGAGCACGGCTCCCACCGCCCAGAGGTGTTCTCCGTAGGACTTGGCGTTCATGAGGTCGATGACCGAGGCGGCGGGCACGGTGCCGACAGCCAGACCCCGTGCACAGCCCCGGACTCGTCCGGCGACTGATGACATGCCGATCACGGTAGCTCCGCCGACGGCCCCGGCGGATCGGCCGAACGGCCGAGGGCGAGTGGGTGAAAGAGCCCGGGAACCTGGCCGGACGGCCGAGGCGGAGGAGGCCGGAGAAAGGCGAGAGTGGAGACACGGAGCGGATCGGTCGCTCCGCCTCTCCCCTTTTCTTTTACCTGCTCGCGGTTCGGAGGCATGTCATGCAGCGCGGCAAGTTCGTGACCGGTGTGGTGGGCGGCGTCACCGCCCTCGTCGCCGTGGGTTCGGTGGGTACTCACCTGTTGTCGGGCACGGAATCGACGACGGGACTGGACGCCGGGTCCACGGTGAAGGTGAACGGTTACCCGGCCCTGTCCAAGGACATCGCCCAGGGCCGGATCCAGAGCAGGTACCACCCGCTGCCCTGGGTCGGCGACAAGATCGAGGGCGTCAGCTGCCCGACCGGCCTGAAGGCGGTGGCGGGCGCGACGCTCACCTGCCGGGGCCGAAAGAGCGACGGGAAGAGCGTCGACATACCGGTCAGCGTCGTCAAGGCGACGCCCTCCTCCGTCACCTGGAAGTTCGAACGCTGAGCACCCTGCTCGGCCCCGGACACCGATCCACCCCCGTCCATGCCCCACCCCGAAAGGCACTCCCCTTCTCATGAACCCCGTTCTGGCCGGTCTCGGCCTCGTCAAGAAGTACGGCGCGACCGTCGCCCTCGACGGTGTGGACGTCCAGGTCCAGGAGCGCGACTCCCTCGCCATCATGGGCCCGTCCGGCTCCGGCAAGTCGACGCTGTTGCACACCCTGGCCGGCGTCGTCCGCCCCGACTCCGGTTCGGTGCTGCTGCGCGGCGAGAGCATCGAACGCCTCGGGGAGAACAAGCTGAGCGCGCTGCGCCGCAAGCGGTTCGGCTTCGTCTTCCAGTTCGGCCAGCTCCTGCCCGAGCTGCCGGCCGAGGAGAACGTGGCGTTGCCGCTGATGCTGGAGGGTGTGCCGCGCAAGCAGGCGGTGGAGCGGGCCCGCCGCTGGTTCGCGCCGCTCGGCCTCGAAGGTCTTGAGGGCCGCCGCCCCGGTGCCCTCTCCGGCGGTCAGGCCCAGCGGGTGGCGATCGCCCGCGCCCTCGTCATAGAACCGAACGTCGTCTTCGCCGACGAGCCGACCGGCGCTCTCGACCAGCGCACCAGCAACGAGGTCGTCACCCTCCTCACCTCGGTGACCCGCGCCCAGGGAGCCGCCCTGGTCATGGTCACCCACGATCCCGACGTCGCCGCCCACTGCGACCGCATCCTCCAGGTCCGCGACGGCCGCATCACCGGCCACACCCAGTACACGGTGGCCTGATTGCACCGGCCACCGGCACGGCACGGCCCAGCCCCGGACACCACGAGCCGCACCAGCCACACCCCGCGGCCCGGCGGAAACACCCCGCGCGGACCCCACCCCTCAGGCCCGTACGGAGGCAGACCACCACGCGGACCACACGACACGAGACCCTGACCGGCACATCCCGCAGCGCGCACGGGGCGAGGTCACGAGGCGAAGTTCTGCCTCAGCGGCACACCCGGCGGCCCTGGCCTCAAGCCCGCACAAGACCGGACCGCACGGACCGGACCGGACCGCCCGAGCCTGCCACGGCCCACCCGACCATCCCCGCCGACGGCCACCGCCCGACACCGGACACCCCAGCCCCCCGCCTCCCCAAACCACCCCACCGATCCGCCACCCGCCACCCACCAACCGCCCGCCACCGAACACCCCACCGACCGCCGTCCCGCCGACCACCCCACCCCGCCCCGACCCCCACCGTCCCCACCCACCCCGTGAGGCATGATCGGTCCATGACCGCCCCCGCACCGGCCCCGATGCCGGCCCCCGCCACCCCGATCAGGGTGCTGATCGCCGACGACCAGGAGATGGTCCGCACGGGCTTCCGGTTCTTCCTGGACGCGCAGCCGGACATGACGGTGGTCGCGGAGGCGGCGGACGGGGAGGAGGCGGTGACGCTGGCCCGGCAGGTCCGGCCGGACGTCTGCCTGCTGGACATCCGGATGCCGAGGCTGGACGGCCTGGAGGCGACGCGGCTCCTGGCGGGCCCCGGCGTGGAGGACCCGCTGAGGGTCGTCGTGGTGACGACCTTCGACCTCGACGAATACGTGTACGGGGCGCTGCGCGGCGGGGCGTGCGGGTTCCTGCTGAAGGACTCGGGGCCGACGCTGCTCGCGGAGGCCGTGCGGGCGGCCGCGGCGGGCGACTCGCTGGTGTCCCCGTCGGTCACGGTCCGCCTGCTGAAGCACCTCACGGAGAAGGAGGAGACCCACACCAGGAGAACCGCCGCCGCGCCCTCACTGGCCGACCCCCTCACCGACCGTGAACTGGAGGTCGTCCGGCTGGTGGCACTGGGGCGGACCAACGCGGAGATCGCGACGGAGCTGTTCGTGTCGCTGTCCACGGTGAAGACGCACCTGTCGAGCGTGCAGGTGAAGCTGGGGACCCGCAACCGGGTGGAGATCGCGGCGTGGGCATGGCAGCACGGCCAGGTGAACCCCGCCTAGCGGGCCGCCTCGGCGGCGGGGTCCAGGCCGGGGTCCGGGTCCAGGCCGAGGTCGAGGCCCAGGACGCGGGCGACGGTGCGCAGGACGCCGTTGTCGTTGTTGGACGGCGCGAGGTGGCGGGCCCGGCGGATCACCTCGGGGTGCGCGCCCGTCATCGCAAAGGACCACTCCGCCGCGTCCAGCATCTCCAGGTCGTTGAGGTAGTCGCCGAAGACCATGGTCTGGGCCGGGGTGATGCCCAGCTCCCGCTGGAGCCGGCGCAGCGCGGCGCCCTTGTTGGCGGTGGCGTTCATGATGTCGACCCAGTGCTCGCCGGAGACGACGACCTGGTGGGTCGCGGTGAACGCGGCGAGCGCGGGCGCGACGGTCCGCTCGGCGGAGCCGAAGGAGTAGAGGGCGACCTTGATGATGTCGTCGTCGACGGCGGTGACGTCCTCGACGACCTCGTTGAGCAGGTAGTACCCGCGGACCTCGGCGAGGAACGCGTCGTCGGTCTGCTCGACGTACGCGGACCGCTTGCCGCACACGACGACCCCGACGTCGGCCCCGCCCGCGGCGAGCCGCCGCACGGTGTGGACGACCTCGGCGGCGACGTCGGGATCCAGCGGGTCGGAGCTGAGCTCACGGCCGTCGCGGACGACGTACGTGCCGTTCTCGGCGATGAAGACCATGCCGTCGGCGAGGCCGGTGAAGTCCCGGGCCAGGGTGGCGTACTGGCGTCCGCTGGCCGGGCTGAAGAGGATGCCGCGCTCGCGCAGCACGCCCAGCGCGTCCGCGAGGCCCGCCGGTGGCCGTTTCTCGTCGTCGAGGAGCGTGCCGTCCATGTCGGTGACTATCAGCCGGATGTCGGCGGGGGTGCCGGCGGGGGCTGCGGAGTCGGACAGCTCGCCCGGGGCGAGGTGCGGGGCGTGCTGGGGCGCGGCGGAGTAGGGCATGTCCTGCTTTCTGTACGGGTGCGGGCCGATCGTCAGATTACCGGGGCACCTGACGACCGACCGGACCGTCTCACGACACACACGGCCCACACCTCTCACCACCCCGCCCCGACCCCCCGGACGTGAAACCCTGCCCGAACAGCCCGACTTGCCCGAGGAGGACCCGTGACGACCGCCCTCTCCGACCCCGTCCCCGGCGGCAGGCCGGGTGACGTGGAGCGCGCGAAGACCCTCGCCGGCACCCTGTCCGCCCGCAAAGTGCACGGCGTCGTCCTGGCCTACGTGGACACGGCCGGCGTCCACCGCGTCAAGACGGTCCCCACGGCGAAGCTCCCCTCGGCCGCCGCCTGGGGCGTGGGCATGTCCCCGGTGTTCGACACGTTCCTCGCGAACGACCACATCGTCACGACGGACGTCCTCGGCTCCCCGGACGGCGACCTGCGCCTCTACCCGGACCTGGACCGGCTGACCGTGCTGGCCGCGCAGCCGGGCTGGGCGTGGGCGCCGGTCGACCGGATCACGCAGGACGGCGACCCGCACCCCGCCTGCACGCGCACGGCACTGCGCAGGACCGTCGAGCGCGCCGCCCACGACCACGGCCTGACCTTCCGCGCGGCGATCGAGATCGAGTGGATGCTCGGCCTCGACACGGCCCCGCCCAGTCTCGGCACGGCCCCACCCAGTCTCGACACGGCCCCGCCCGGCACCTTCGTGCCGGCGACAAGCGCCCCGGCATACGGGGCAACGCGCCAGGTAGAGCTGAGCGCGTTCCTCGCGGATCTCCTGGCGGCGTGCGCGGCGCAGGAGTTGGACGTCGACCAGGTCCACCCCGAGTACGCGGCGGGCCAGTTCGAGATCTCGGTGGGCGCGGCGGACCCGGTCGCGGCGGCCGACGTCAGCATCCTCACCCGGCAGACGATCCGCGCGATCGCCGGGCAGCACGGCCTGCGCGTCTCGTTCGCCCCGGCGGTGACCGCGACGGGCGTCGGCAACGGCGGCCACGTCCACCTCTCGGCGTGGCGCGACGGCCGCAACCTGCACACCGGCGGCGACCGCAGGCACGGCCTCACCCCGGACGCGGAGTCGTTCACGGCCGGCGTCCTCGCCCACCTGCCCGCGCTGACGGCCGTCACCGCCCCGAGCCCGGCCAGCTATCTGCGTCTGAAGCCCTCGCAGTGGGCCGGGGTGTTCACCGCGTGGGGCCTGGAGACCCGCGAGGCGGCCGTCCGCCTGGTCCCCGGCACCAGGGGCCACCGCGCCGAACAGGCGAACCTGGAGGTCAAGCCGGTCGACCTCGCCGCGAACCCGTACGCGGCCCTGACCTGCCTGATCGCCGCCGGCCTCGACGGGCTGGCCGAGCGGCGAAGCCTCCCGGAGGAGACGAAGGGCGACCCCGCGGCCCTGACCTCCGAGGAGGCCGCGCGCAGAGCGGTGCGCCGCCTGCCGGTCTCCCTCGCCGAAGCGCTCGCCGAGTTCCGCGGGGACCGGACCCTGCGCGCCGCGCTCGGCCCGGTCCTCGCGGACGCGGTGGCCGCGGTGCGCGAGGGCGAACTCGCCGCCGTGGCGGGCCTGGACGACGAGCAGATCGCCGCCGCCTACCGCTGGGTGTACTGAGATGCGGGTCCACGAGGCGCTGGCCGAACTGGAGTTGGTCGACCACCACTGTCACGGCGTGGTCCCCCACGACCTGGACCGCCCCGCCTTCGAGTCGCTGCTCACCGAGGGCGGCGTCACCCCCTTCGACACCCCGACGGGCATCGCCGTGCGCCGCCACTGCGCCCCCGTCCTCGACCTCGCCCCGCACGCCCACCCGGACGAATACCTCGCCCGGCGCGCGGAGTTGGGCGCGCGGGAGGTCAACCGCCGCTTCCTGCACGCCGCGCGGACCGGAACGTTCTGCGTCGACACCGGCCACACCCCGCTCCCCCTCACGACGCCCGCCGAACTCGCGGACGCGGCACGGGCAACGGCGTACGAGGTGGTCCGACTGGAGTCGGTCGCCGAGCGGTTGAAGGCGGGCGGTGTCGAACCGGACGCGTACGCCGAGGAGTTCACGCGTGCGGTGCACGAGGCGGTGCGGGCTCCCGGGGTCGTCGGCGTCAAGTCGGTCGCCGCCTACCGCACCGGCTTCGGCCTCGACCCGGCGCGTCCGGCGCCGGAGGAGGTGACGCGGGCCGCCCGGACGTGGCTCGCGCACGCGGGGCGCCTCGACGACGCCGTCCTCGTCCGCCACCTGCTGTGGACGGCCGTCGATGTCGGGATGCCGCTTCAGCTGCACACCGGTTTCGGGGACCGGGACATCCGGCTGCACCGGGCCGATCCGAGCCTGCTGACCGACTGGCTGGACGCGGTCCCGGACAGGGTGCCGGTGCTGTTGCTGCACTGCTGGCCGTACCAGCGGCAGGCGGCGTATCTGGCGTCGGTGTTCGGTCAGGTGTACCTGGACGTGGGGCTGACGCTGCACCATGTCGGGCCGGCGCGGGCGGGGGCGGTGCTGGCGGAAGCGTTGGAGATCACACCGTTCGGCAAACTTCTGTACAGCTCGGACGCCTATGGTGTGGCGGAGTTCTACACGCTCGGCGCGCTGGCGTTCCGCCGTGGTCTCGGGGACCTTCTCCAGGGCCGGGTGGACGCGGGTGAGCTGAGTCCGCCCGACGCGGTGCGCCTCGCGCGGTGGGCGGGCGCGGAGAACGCACGCCGGATCTACCGGCTGTCCGACCGGTTCTGAAAGTATGATCAAGCAATGTCTGACATGACCGAGACCACACCCGGTTGGCTGAGCCAGGACGAGCTCGAACTGGCCCGCGCCCGGATGCCGATCCTGTACGTCGAGGCCGTGCCCGTCCGCGTGGACGACCGGGGCGAGATCACCAGCATCGGCCTGCTCCTGCGCATCGGACCGGACGGCGATGTCAGCCGGACCCTGGTCTCGGGCCGGGTCCTGCACCACGAGCGCGTGCGCGACGCCTTGCTGCGGCACCTGGAGAAGGACCTCGGGCCGGTGGCGCTGCCCCGGCTGCCGGCCGCGCTCCAGCCGTTCACCGTGGCGGAGTACTTCCCCACGCAGGGGGTCACGCCGTACCACGACCCGCGTCAGCACGCGGTGTCGCTCGCGTACATCGTGCCGGTGACCGGTGACTGCCAGCCGCGCCAGGACGCGCTCGACCTCGTGTGGTTCGAGCCGCAGGAGGCCGCCTCGCCGGCCGTCCAGAGCGAGATGCCCGGCGGGCACGGCTTCCTGCTGCGCCAGGCCCTCGCCCACGTCGGCCTCTCCGCGTCCTGATGCCGCTTCCCTTCCAGCGCGCCGTCCCCTGCACCCTGGTGGTGTGCAGGGGCTGCTGCTGCGGTGACCGCCGCAAGCACCCCGGCTTCGACCACGCCTGGCAGCTCGACCGCATCCAGGCCGCCGCGGCGGCCTCCGGCGGCGCGTTCGCCGTCCGCACCACCGACTGCCTCGGCCCCTGCGACCAGGCCAACGTCATCGTCGTCCAGCCCTCCACCCCCGCCCGTCTCGCCGGTGCCCGCACGGTCTGGATCGGCTTCGCCACGGACGACGACGCGACGGAAGAACTCATCACCTGGGCCGAGGCGGGCGGCCCCGGCGTGGCCGACCCGCCGGCGGCCCTGGAGATGCAGTTCATCAAGACGCCGAAGGGAAGCAGGGCGCGGTCGCGGCGGTGAGGGGTTTCCACCTGCGCCCCTCCCCTACGCGCGCACCTCCGAATCGGCCGTGTCGTCCAGGAACCCTCCCGACTGGTGCTGCCACAGCCGCGCGTACGCCCCCTCCGCCGCGAGGAGCTCGCTGTGGCTCCCCTGTTCGACGATCCGCCCCCGGTCGAGGACGACGAGCCGGTCCATGCCGGCGACGGTGGACAGCCGGTGCGCGACGACGAGCGTCGTGCGCCCCTCCATGAGCCGCCACAGCGCGTCCTGGACCAGGATCTCGCTCTCGGAGTCGAGCGCGCTGGTCGCCTCGTCGAGGAGGAGGATCGGCGCGTCGCGCAGGATCGCGCGGGCGAGGGCGACGCGCTGGCGCTGGCCGCCGGAGAGCTTGATGCCGCGTTCACCGACCATCGTGTCGAAGCCGTCCGGCAGCGCGTCGGCGAACTCCGTGACGTGGGCGGCCTCGGCGGCGCTGCGGATCTCCGCGTCGGTCGCGCCGGGCCGGGCGAAGGCGATGTTGTCGCGCAGGCTGCGGTGGAACATGGCGGGTTCCTGCGGGACGTACGCGATGAGGCTGCGCAGGTCGGCCTGGCGCAGCCGGCTGATGTCCTGTCCGCCGACGAGGATGCGCCCGCCGTCGATGTCGGTCATCCGCAGCAGCAGCCGCGTCAGGGTCGTCTTGCCGCCGCCGGACCGTCCGACCAGCCCGATCTTCGTCCCGCTCGGGACGTCGAGGTCCAGTTTCTCGAACAGCGGGTCGCCGCCGTCGTGCGCGAAGGTGACCTGCTCGAAGCGGACGTCGGCGGCGCGGGGGCCGAGCGGTTCGGGCGTCGCCGGGTCGACGACGGTCGGCGGCGTGTGCAGCAGCTCGGTGAACTGGGCCGCCTCGGTCATGGAACTCTCCATGCGCCGATAGATCTGATTAAATTCGAACATAATACGAGTAGCATTCATAAAGTACGTGAATGCCACGATGATCGCCTCCACGCTGTGCCCGCCTCCGGCCAGCATGACGGCGAGCAGCAGACCGAGTGCGTTGGTGAGGACGGACATCGGCGCGACGAACGTGTCGATGCGCAGGTTCCCGTAGTCCCACGACCGCAGCATCAGCCGCTTCGACTCCGCGACCCGCACCCGGTGTTCGGCGGCCTCCCGCTCCTCGGCGGCGAAGGCGCGCACGGTGTCCATGTTCATGAGGCTGTCGGCGACGTGTCCGGAGACCCGGGCGATGGCCTCCTCCCGTTCGTCGACGAGCCGTTGCCGGCGCCGGATCAGCGGCGTCGCCCCGGCGGCCGTCACCACGATCATCGTCAACAGGCAGACGACGAGCCAGGGTTCGTAACTCCACAGCACCACCGAGCCGAAGACCAGCGGCACCAGACTCCCCACCACCTGGAACGCCAGCGTGTCCGCGAACTCCTCGAACCGCGCGGCGAAGCTCAGCACCCGTTTGGTCAGTGACCCGGCGAAGTTGTCGTGGAAGAACGCCGCGTCCTTGGCGAAGAGTTCGTCCATGCCGACGACATACAGATTCTCGACCCCCTGGGCGTCGACCCGGTTGAGGCAGTGGATCCCGACCCGCCACAACGCCTCCGACCCCAGCATCACCGCCGCGAACGCGGCGACGTACGGCCATGTCGTGCCGATCGTCGCCGTCCCGTCCTCGGCGATCCGCCCCACCAGTTTCGCCACGACCAGCGGTGCGACGTAGCTGATCCCCGCGTTCCCCAGCGCGGGCAGCAGCATCGCCGGCACCGCCAGCCGTTTGAGCCGGGTGAGTTCCCGTCCGTAGTACCGCAGGGCCAGCATCACCGAGCCCTTGCGTGAGTGCGCCGTATCCATCCCGTCCCTAGATCGTTCGGGCCCCGGGCGCGCGAAAGGGCACGCAAGCGGGGACAATTGGAGGAAGAGCGGGCAGTGTCCCGCGCGGGCGGCGGCGCCGTCCAAGCGTTTTTCACGGACCGTCCACGACTCGTCACACACCGGGTCATGCGGTGCGGGACCGGCACTTCGGCGAAATCGGCCGCTCCCGCCGCCTGTTAGCGTGACCGCATGGCTTTGCGGAACGCGGTGATGGCGGCACTTCTCGCAGGTGAGGCGTCCGGCTACGACCTGGCGAAGGGGTTCGACGCGACGGTCGCCAACTTCTGGATGTCGACGCCGCAGCAGCTCTACCGGGAGCTGGACCGCATGGAGGCCGAGGGTCTGGTCACGGCCCGCCTCGTCGAACAGGAACGCCGCCCCAACAAACGGCTGTTCTCCCTCACGGACGCCGGCCGCGCGGCCGTCCGCGCCTACACCGCCGAGCCGCCGGGCAGGCCCGCGGTGATCCGCGACGAACTGATGGTCAAGGTCCAGTCCCTCGACGCCGGCGACATCGGGGCGGTCCGCACGGCCATCGCCGACCACATCAAACAGGCCGAGACCAAACTCGCCCACTACGAAAAACTCCGCCAACGCCTCCTCGCCGGCCGCTCCGAGGACGCCTACTTCACCGAGTCCCCCCGCATCGGCCCCTACCTCACCCTCCTGCGCGGCATGTCCCTCGAACGGGAGAACATCCAGTGGGCGGAGATGGCGGTACGGAGGCTGGAGCAGCGGATGCGGGTGGCTGAACAGCCGGGGGCGTGAGGGCCGGCGTATGCAAAAAGGCCGCCCTTCCCATTGAGGAAGAACGGCCTCCGACCCGCGAGAAAAGCTGGTCGGGACGACAGGATTTGAACCTGCGACCCCTTGACCCCCAGTCAAGTGCGCTACCAAGCTGCGCCACGTCCCGTTGCCCGTCTGACCTGGGGTTTCCCTTGGCCTGGCGTGCACGGAAAATATACCGCACTCGGATCAGTGGTCGCGCATCACTTTCGCGGGCGGGGCGGACGGGCGGGGTGGATTTGACCTCAAGCTTGGTTGAGGTAGCACGATCGGTGACATGACGATCACCGAAGAACTCGGCAGGACGTACGGCTACGACGATCTGGCGTGGCTGATGGGACGGATGACGGGCGACGAGAAGCACGGACCGGCGGCGACGTCGACGCTGGACGTGGTGTGGGTGCTGTACGACCGGGTGCTGAGGGGCGGGCCGGAGCGGATCGGGGATCCGGGGCGGGACCGGTTCCTGTTGTCCAAGGGGCACGGGCCGATGGCCTACTACGCGGTCCTCGCGGCGAAGGGCTTCCTGCCGGTGGAGTGGCTGGACGGCTTCGGGTCCTACGCCTCCCCCCTCGGCCACCACCCCGACCGCACGCTCATCCCCGGCGTGGAGATCGGCAGCGGCTCGCTGGGCCACGGGCTGCCGCTGGCCGTCGGCACCGCGCTGGGTCTGCGGGCGCAGGGCCTCGACGATCCCGCCGTCTGGGTCCTGGTCGGGGACGCCGAGCTGGACGAGGGCAGCAACCACGAGGCCATCGCCTTCGCCGGGCCCGCCGGGCTCGACCGGCTGCACACCGTCGTCGTCGACAACTCCTCCGCGACGCACTCCCGGCCCGGCGGGATCGCCGCACGGTTCGAGGTGGCCGGGTGGTCGACGGCGACGGTCGACGGGCGCGACCACGAGGCGCTGTACGAGGCGTTCACCGCCCCGCACCCCGGCCGCCCGCACGCGGTCGTGGCCCGCGTCGAGCCGAAGAACCCGTGACCGCCGGACGCCCGAACGGACACGCCGGTCCCGGCTGGGCCGGGGAGCGCATCGATCCCGGCCGGCGTGGAGAAGACGCCGACCTTGGACGTCACAGAGAAGACGCCGCCCCCGGACGACGCAAAGAGCGCGTCGGCCCCCGCTCGGCCGGCGAGCGTTCGAGCCCTGCCCGGCCCGACGAGCGTTGGAGCCCTGCCCGGCCAGGCGAGCGCCTGGCCCCCGGCCCATCCGGCATCCCCTCAGCCTCACCCACCCTCACCCCCCGCTTGACAGGAGCCCCCCATGGACACCATGCGTGACCGTTTCGCCCCCACTCTCACCCGCATCCTCGACGAGGACCCCCGCGTCGCCGTCGTCCTCGCCGTCATCGGTGCGGACGCCTTCGGCGAGGCGCGCCGGCGGCACCCCGGGCGGGTGATCGACGTCGGGATCCGTGAGCAGTTGCTGATCGGCGCGGGCGCGGGGCTCGCGCTGACCGGGATGCGCCCCGTGGTGCACACGTTCGCGAGCTTCCTCGTCGAGCGCCCCTTCGAGCAGGTGAAGCTGGACCTCGGGCACCAGGACGCGGGCGCGGTGCTGGTGAGCGCGGCGGCGTCGTACGACTGGCCGGCCGGCGGTTTCACCCACATGGCGCCCGGCGACGTCGCCCTGATGGACACGCTGGACGGCTGGACCGTGCACGTCCCCGGCCATCCCGACGAGGCCGAGACCCTGCTGCGGCACGCGGTGGCCGCCGGGGACGACAAGGTGTACGTCCGCCTGTCGACGCAGTCGAACACGCGGGCCCTGCCGGTCGACGGCCACGGCTTCCTGACCGTCCGTGAGGGCCGGCGCGGGGTCGTCGTCGCCGTCGGGACGACGCTGGACGCGGTGCTCACGGCGACGGAGCACCTGGACGTGACCGTCCTGTACGCGACGACCGTCCGCCCCTTCGACGCGGAGTCCCTGCGCCGGGCCACCGACTCGGCCGGGACGGACGTCGTCCTCGTCGAGCCCTATCTCGCGGGGACCTCCACGCCCGCCGCGAGCGAGGCCCTGTCCGACCGCCCGCACCGTGTCCTCGCCCTCGGTGTCGGCCGACGCGAGCTGCGCCGCTACGGCACGGTGGAGGAGCACACCGCCGCGCACGGTCTGGACCCGGCGTCCCTGAGGGAGCGGATCGGGGCGTTCCTGGGTCGCAGGACGGCGGCGGCCTGACGCCGGCTGCGTGGAAGGGGCCGGAAGGGCGGGCCGGCCCTACACCCCCGTCACCCCCAGCTCCGGGTACGCCTCCAGCAGCCTCCCCGGCGCCGCCTGTCTCCACGAGTCCGCGAGGATCGCCCGCAGTTCGTCCTCGTCGTCCACGGCGGACAGGCGGGCGCGGACCCAGGCGAACTGGGACTCGTGGTCGGCGATCCAGAACTTCCCGGGTTCGGCGAGGACGAGTTCGTCGCGCTCCTCCTTGGGGCAGCGGACGGCGAGGGAGGTCTCGTCCTCGGGGAGGGTGGCGAACATCTTCCCCGCGACGCGGAACGTCGGCATGCTCCAGGCGATCTTCTCCGTGGTGTCGGGCAGGGACAGGGCGATTCGGCGTACGTCTTCGGCGTCCGGCATGCTTCGCACCGTACCGGCCACCACTGACAGTCACCCTCCGGAGCCCGGCGGGCCGATGCGCTTGTAGTACAAAGTCGTCGGCCGCAGCGTCCCGCCCGGATCCGCCGCGTAGTCCGGAATCACCCCGGCCCGCGTCCACCCCGCCCCCTGGTACAGCCGCTCGGCGGGACTGTCCGTCTCCGTGTCGAGGTGCAGCAGCGTCACCCCGTCCGCGACGGCCGCCTCCTCGGCGGCGTCGAGCAGCCGCCGTCCGAGCCCCCGCCCGCGCGCGTCCCGCGCGACCATCAGCTTGACCAGCTCCGCGCGGTGACGGCTGTTGGGCTTGTCCGGGAAGGCGAGGCTGACCGTGCCGACGACGCGCGGGCCCTCGTGGGCGACCCAGACCGTCAGCCGGGGGTCGGCGGCGCGCTCCTTCCACCAGGCGAGGGCGTCCGCGTGGTCGAGGGGTGCGAGGAAGCCGACGGAGGCGCCCGCGTCGACGACCTCGACGAGGAGGTCCGCGAGGCCGTCGAGGGCGGTGGGATCGAGCGCGGTGATCATGTCACCGGACTGTAGTACCGGGACGCGGCGTCCGGGCTACACCCCGCTCACCTCGGCCAGCGCCGCGAGGACGGGCCGGATCAGCGGATGCGTCTCCGCGCCGCGCCTTATCGCCGCGAAGACCCGCCGCGTGGGCGCGACCCCGTCGACGGGCCGCACCGAGACCCCGGCGAGGTCCATGCCGCGCAGCGCCGAACGCGGGACGAGGGCGACGCCCGCGCCGACGGCGACCAGCGCGACGACCGCGCGGAAGTCGTCCGAGGCGTGCTCCACGCGCGGCTGGAACCCGGCGTTCTCGCAGGCCAGGACGGCGACGTCATGACAGGGGTTGCCGGGGTAGGGCCCGACCCAGACGTCCTTGGCCAGCTCGGCGAGCGGCACCTCGGCGGCGTCCGCGAGCCGGTGGTGCGCGGGGACGACCGCGTCGAAGGGCTCGGCGTAGAGGGGGACGTGGGTGAGGCGGGGGTCGTCGGCGGGCGGGGCGCCGCGGTACTCGACGGCGACGGCGACGTCCACCTGCCGGTCGAGGACCATCGGCAGGCTCGCGTCACCCTCCGCGTCCTGGACGCGCAGCCGGATGCCGGGCGCGGTGCGGGCAAGGCGGGTCATCGCGGGGGCGACGACGAGCGCGATGCCGGTGGCGAACGCGGCGACGGTGACCGTGCCGGCCTCGCCGTTGCTGTACGCCGCCAACTCGGCTTCCGCGCGCTCCAGTTGGGCGAGGACGGCGTTGGTGTGGCCGAGCAGGATCTCGCCGGCCGGGGTGAGGCGTACGCCCTTGGCGCCGCGTTCGACGAGGCGGTGGCCGGTCTCCTGTTCCAGCGCGGCGAGCTGCTGGGAGACGGCGGAGGGGGTGAGGTAGAGCGCGGCGGCAGCCGCGGTGACCGTACGGTGGTCGGCCACCGCACGGAGGATGTGGAGCCGCCGGGCTTCGATCATGGGTCCGATTATCGCAAGGTACTCAAAACTGACCTAATCGCTCCTCACGCGTCCAGTTGCTCGCGCGCCGACACGAACGCGTCCACCGCCCGGTTCACGTCCGCCGTCGAGTGCGCCGCCGACAGCTGGACCCTGATACGCGCCTGCCCCTGCGGAACGACCGGGTACGAGAAGCCGATCACGTACACGCCCCGCTCAAGGAGCAGTTCCGCGAGGCGCCCCGCCCTCGCCGCGTCCCCGATCATCACCGGGGCGATGGGGTGCTCGCCAGGGAGGATGTCGAACCCCTCCTCGGTCATCCGGCGCCGGAACAGCGCCGTGTTCTCGGCGAGGCGCGCGCGCAGGTCACCGGCGGACTCCAGCAGGTCGAGGACCTTGAGGGAGGCCGCGGCGATGACCGGCGCGAGGGTGTTGGAGAAGAGGTAGGGGCGGGAGCGCTGGCGCAGCAGGGCGACGATCTCGGCGCGCGCGGCGACGTACCCGCCGGACGCGCCGCCGAGGGCCTTGCCGAGGGTGCCGGTGACGATGTCGACGCGGTCCATGACGCCGTGCAGTTCGGGTGTGCCGCGTCCGCCGGGGCCGGTGAAGCCGACGGCGTGGGAGTCGTCGACCATGACCATCGCGTCGTACCGGTCGGCGAGGTCGCAGATCTCGCGCAGGGGGGCGACGTAGCCGTCCATGGAGAAGACGCCGTCGGTGACGACCAGGCGGCGCCGGGCCGACTGCGCTTCCTTCAACTGGCGTTCCAGGTCGGCGAGATCGCGGTTGGCGTAGCGCAGGCGGCGGGCCTTGGACAGGCGGATGCCGTCGATGATGGAGGCGTGGTTGAGGGCGTCGGAGATCACCGCGTCCTCCTCGCCGAGCAGGGTCTCGAAGACGCCGCCGTTCGCGTCGAAGCAGGACGAGTAGAGGATCGTGTCCTCCTGTCCGAGGAACCGCGACAGCCGCGCCTCCAGTTCCTTGTGCACCTCCTGCGTCCCGCAGATGAAGCGGACGGAGGCCATGCCGTAGCCCCAGCGGTCGAGTGCGTGGTGCGCGGCGTCGATCACCTCGGGGTGGTCGGCGAGGCCGAGGTAGTTGTTCGCACAGAAGTTCAGCACCTCGCCGGGGCGCCCGCCGGAGCTGACGTTGACGGTCGCCGACTGCGGTGTGTCGATGACGCGTTCGGGCTTGTGGAGCCCGGCGGCGCGGATGTCGTCGAGGGTGGCGCGCAGGTCGTCGCGCACGGAGTCGAACATCGTGGATCCTTCAGCTCGTCCAGTCGAGGATGACCTTGCCGCCCCTGCCGCTCGCGGCGTCGGCGAACGCGGCCTCGTGGTCGCGGTGGTCGTAGCGGCCGGTGATGACGGGGGCGAGGTCGAGGCCGCCCTCCAGGAGGACGGACATGGCGTACCAGGTCTCGAACATCTCGCGGCCGTAGATGCCCTTGAGGGTGATCATCGAGGTGACGATCCGGACCCAGTCGACGGGGAACTCCTCGGCCGGCAGCCCCAGCATGGCGATCTTGCCGCCGTGCGTCATGTTGGCGATCATGTCGCGCAGCGCCTCGGGCCGGCCGGACATCTCAAGCCCGACGTCGAAGCCCTCCCGCAGCCCCAACTCCCGCTGCCCGTCGACGATCTGACGCTCCGACACGTTCAGCGCGAGGCTGGCGCCGATCTTGCGTGCGAGGTCGAGGCGTTCCTCGCTGACGTCGGTGACGACGACGTTGCGCGCGCCCGCGTGCCGGGCGACGGCCGCCGCCATGAGGCCGATGGGCCCCGCGCCGGTGACGAGGACGTCCTCGCCGACGAGGGGGAACGACAGCGCCGTGTGGACGGCGTTGCCGAACGGGTCGAAGATCGCGGCGACGTCGAGGTCGACGGGGACCCGGTGCACCCACACGTTGGACGCGGGCAGCGCGACGTACTCCGCGAACGCCCCGTCCCGGCCGACGCCGAGCCCGACCGTCGCCCGGCACAGGTGCCGCCGGCCGGCGAGGCAGTTGCGGCACTTCCCGCACACGAGGTGCCCCTCGCCGCTGACCCGGTCGCCGATCGCGACGTCCGTGACGCCGGCGCCCAGTTCGACGACCTCGCCGACGAACTCGTGCCCCACGACCAGCGGGGCGGTGATCGACCGGCTGGCCCAGCCGTCCCACGCGCGGATGTGCAGGTCGGTGCCGCAGATCCCGGTGCGGGCCACCTTGATCAGCACGTCACCGGCGCCGACCGCCGGCTCCGGTACGTCCCTGAGCCACAGTCCAGGCTCCGCCTTCTCCTTGACCAGCGCCTTCAACGCAGCGGCTCCTGAGGTGAGTTGTCCGGTCGCGGGCACGGCTGGGCGGCCCGGGTCCGGGGAGGGGGAACGGATACGACCAGCAATCTGCCGCACCGGTGGTGCCCCGGTCCATCGAGCTTTTCTTAAGCGCCGCCGCAGTTGCGCTTCACGCCCTCTCCTCCAGCCGCACGACCAGTTCGGCGGCGGTCGCCTTGACGGTCTCAAGGCCCGTCGTCCCCCAGGTGCGCGGCGTCAGGTCGGCGACACAGACCGTGCCGAGGACCATGCCGGTGCTGTCGAGCAGGGGCGCCCCGAGGTAGGAGCGGACGCCGTACTCGTCGACGATCGGATTGCCGGCGAACCGCGGGTAGTCGCCGACGTCCTCCAGGGCCAACGCCCGCCGCCGGACGACGACATGGGGGCAGTAGCCGTGGTCGCGGGGCAGCGTGCGCCCCAACTCCCCCTTGCCGCCCGGCGCGACGTACAGGCCGGCGAAGAACTGCCGTTGCTCGCCGACGAAGTTGACCATCCCGTAGGGCGCGCGGGTGAGTTCCGCGAGGCGCTGCGCGAGCCGGTCCAGCATGGGCTCCGCGCGCTCCCCGAGGCCGAGTCGGCTCAGCCTCCGGGCCCGCGCGGGGGCCTCCCGGTCCTCCGGGGTCACCAGCAGCCGCCCCACCGGCCGCGGCGGTCCGTAGCTCATCTCAGGGCTCCTCTCGTGGAGTTGCGGGATCACGCTCGGGCGTTCTCGGCGGGGGTGTGCGCGATGAGGTGCTTGACGAGGGTCAGCAGGGTCTGGACGCCGGACGCGGAGATCCGGGCGTCGCAGCGGACCACCGGGATCGCCGGGTTGAGGTCCAGAGCGGCCCGGACCTCCTCCGGGTGGTACCGGTGTCCGCCGTCGAACTCGTTGACGGCGACGATGAATCCGAGGCCGCGCTCCTCGAAGAAGTCGACGGCCGCGAAGCAGTCCTGGAGGCGGCGCGTGTCGGCGAGGATCACCGCGCCGAGGGCGCCCTCGCACAACTCGTCCCACATGAACCAGAACCGCTGCTGGCCGGGGGTGCCGAACAGGTACAGGACGTGGTCCTGGTCCAGGGTGATCCGGCCGAAGTCCATCGCGACGGTCGTCTCCACCTTGTTCTCGACGCCGTCGAGACTGTCGGTGCCGGCGCTGACGGTGGTGAGCAGTTCCTCCGTGCACAGCGGCGCGATCTCGCTGACCGCGCCGACGAAGGTGGTCTTGCCGACGCCGAAGCCGCCCGCGATCAGCACCTTCAGCGCGGTCGGGAAGGGAGCCTGGCCGTCGTCCGGGTCGTACGGGTCATCCGGGTCGTCGGGGTCATCGGGGTCGTAGGGGTCGTACGGGGCGCGGACGCCGTACTCGTCGCGCGCGCCGTACTCAGAGCTGTCGTCGTAGTCCATCGAGCACCGCCTCCAGTAGGGCCCGGTCGGTGGGGTTGTGGTGGAACTCCGGGGGTTTGGTGGTGAGTGCCCCGCAGTCCACGAGGTCCGACAGCAGCACCTTGGTGACCGCGGCCGGCAGCTTCAGGTGGGCGGCCACCTCGGCGACCGGGACGGGAGCGCGGCACAGGTCGAGGGCCTGCGCGTGCTCGGGTCCCAGGTAGCCGAGGGGGCTCGTCCCGGTGGCCCGCACCTGCGACATCAGATCCAGGGCGACGGTGGGCCTGGTGCGCCCGTTGCTCACGGTGAAGGGGCGCACCAGCCGGCCGGCCGCGTCGTCGAGCCAGGGCTCGTCGCCGGCCGCCATCACGCTCAAGACCTCATCGCCGGGGGTTCGACGGGGTGCTGCCGGGGCGCGGTCACGAGGTACGGCCGCACGCTCTTGACCAGCATCGCCATCTCGTAACCCAGCACCGCGGCGTCGGCCTCGCGGCCGGCCATCACGGCGAGGCACGTGCCGGAGCCCGCGGTCGTCACGAACAGCAGCGCGGAGTCCAGTTCGACCACCACCTGCCGTACGTCCCCGCCGTCCGCGAACCGCACGCCCGCGCTGCGGCCCAGCGAGTACAGGCCCGAGGCCAGCGCCGCCATGTGGTCCGCGCTGTCGTGGTCCATGCCGTGCACGGACTTCACCAGTCCGTCGCACGACAGCAGCACCGCACTCGTCGTATGCGGCACCCGCTGCACGAGGCCGCTCATCAGCCAGTCGAGATCGGATACCTGGCCGGTCGTCGGCGCATCGCTCGCCATGGTGGATCGACTCCTTGAGGGGGTTGCGGAGGTCAGCGGTGGGGGTGGGAAGGCTTGGGGACATCGACGTCCGCGGCGGCCACCGGGACGGTTCGCCGGGGGCGCCTGCCCGTGGGGCGGGGGCTCGGGGCGGACGCCGGGGTGGAGCGGGGGTGCGTCCGTCCCGGGGTGAGGGCGGACGGCGTCGGCGGGGCGGGGGTGTCCGGTGCCGAGGGCGCCTCGGCGGGCGTCGGGGGCGGGAGGGGGTGCGTGTCGTGTGGGTGCTCGGTCATCCGGCCGGGGCCGTTCCGTCGTGGTGGGTGTGGGTCGCGAGGGTGGGGGTGGGGTCCGGTTCCAGGCCGAGCTGGGTCTCCGCGAGGCCGATGCCTCGCTGGAACGCGGCCATCAGGCCCGGGTCGTGGCCGCCGGGGTCCTCGCCGCCGGGACGGGGCGCCGGGCCGCCGCGCAGTTGCGGCGCCAGGTGTTCCTGCGCGCGCCGCCTTGGCAGCCGGGGCTTCTCCATCGTCCCCCGCACGGCCCCCGCTCTCGGCACGGGCGCCTGCCCCTGCACCTCCTCGACGGCGGCCCGGTCCTCGGCCCGGATCCCGGGCACGGCCTCGGCGGGGGTGGGGCGGTCGGCGCGGGGGGTGCGGACGGGGAGGGGAGCGGGGCGGGTTGCGCCGCCGGGGCGGGCGACGCCGTCGGGGTGAGCGGCGTCGGCGAGGTGAGCGGCGTCGCCGGGGTGAGCGGTGTCGGCGGGGTGGGGTACGCCGCCGGGGTGTGGGGCGTCGGGGTGGACGGCGTCGGCGAGTTGGGTGGCGTCGGCGGCGGGGGTGCCCGCGTACGTGTCTCCCGGCGCGGGACCGTCCGCGGCGACGCCTGGGTACGCGCCGTCGGGAAGCGGCGTCCCCCCGAGGGCGGAACCGCCGGGAGCGGAGTGGCCGAGGGTGGGGTCGCCGAGGGCGGAGTCGCCGGGGTACGTCCCTCCCGTGGCCTGACCGCCGGAGCCGTGCGTCCCCGGACGAGCGTCCCCGGCGAGGTACGCGTCTCCCGGTGCCGCCCCGTCGAGACCGGCACGCGTGCCGGCGTCCACCCGCCGCGCGCCGCCGAGCCGATGCGCGCCGCCGCCCGGACGTCCGCGCCCGGACGCCGGGTCACCGGAGCCGTGGCCTCCCGGACGGGCTCCCCCGACGGGCGCCGCGCCGGAACCGTACGCCTGCTCGGACACCGCCCCGCCGGGACCGTGGGTCCCCTCCGGCACCGGTCCGCGGGGACCGCGTGTGCCCTCGGGAACCGCGCTGCCTGGGCGCGTCCCGTTCAGCCGGTGGGTCCCCCCGGAACCCTGGCCGGTGCCCGGCGTGCCGTTCCGCCCCGCGTGCCGGGGTGTCGGGCGCTGGGGCGGGGGCGGGGTCGCCTGCCCGGCCGGGGACGTGCCGGGGGCGTTCGGGGAGGGCGGGGCCGGCGTGGGCGTGCCGGGTGCGGCGGTGGTCGTCGCGGAGGGTGCCGCCGTCCTCGTCCCCGAAGTCCCGGGCATGCCCGAGGAACCCAGCAGTTCCTGCGGGACGACCAGTACCGCTTGGACCCCGCCGTAGATGTTGCTCTGGAGCCGCACCCGGATGCCGTGGCGGCGGGCGAGCTGGGAGACGACGAAGAGGCCGATGCGGCCGTCGGCGAGGAGGCGGCCGACGTTGACCTGGTCGGGGTCGGCGAGGAGGGCGTTCATGCGGGCCTGTTCGTCGGGCGGCATCCCGAGCCCCCGGTCCTCGACCTCGACGGCGAGCCCGGAGGTGACGAGGTTGGCGCGCAGCAGGACCTGCGTGTGGGGCGCCGAGAAGACCGTCGCGTTCTCGACCAGCTCCGCGAGGAGGTGGATGACGTCGGCGACGGCGTGCCCGCGCAGATCCCCGTCGACCGGCGGCACCAGCTTGACCCGCGAGTACTGCTCGACCTCGGCGATGGCGGAGCGCAGCACCTCGGTCATGGCGACGGGGTGGCTCCACTGCCGACGCGAGACGGCGCCCCCGAGCACGGCCAGGTTCTCGGCGTGCCGGCGCACGCGCGTGGCGAGGTGGTCGACGTGGAAGAGCCCCTTGAGCAGGTCGGGGTCCTCGATCTCGTTCTCCAGCTCGTCGAGCAGCAGGATCTCCCGGTGCACGAGCGACTGGAGCCGCCGCGCGAGGTTGAGGAAGACCTCCAGCTTCTGCTCGCTGCCGGTCCGGCTGGACAGCTGGGTCGCCTGGACGACCGCGGTGACCGCCCCGTCGTGCGTGCGCGCCAGATCCGCCGCGAGCAGTTCGAACTCGTCGGCGTCGGCGGGCGGCAGCCCGCGCGTGCGGCGCTGCGGGGGCGTCTCCCCGCGGCGTAACGCCTCGACGAGCGCCCGCAGGTCGGCCTCGGAGCGCGCGGTGGCCCGGCGCAGCGCGTCGAGCCGGTCGGTGACGGACCGCGCGGTGCGCCCGGCGGCGATCGCGGCGACGGTGATCCCGAGTCCGGTCACGGCGGCGGCCGAGGCGAGGACGGCCCACAGTGTCGGCCCGAGCCGCGCCCCGGTCGCGCGCACGGTGAACAGCACGACCGCGCACGCGCCGAGGGCGACGGCGGTGGGCGGCAGCACCGCGAGCCGTGTCAGGTGCGGCCGTATGTGGGTCTCGGCCGCTGCGGTGCGGGCGACCGGTCGTCCGTGCCGTCCGCCCTCACGGCGGTCTGCGCGTGCGGCGGGTGCGCGGAGGTGCGACATCCGTGTCCTCGTCCTGGTCCGTCGGGCCCCGGTTTCGGCGCGCGCGTGGGTGCGCGCTCAAGGGGTGGGCCTTGCCTGTGCGGCGACTCACAGTAGTTGCCAACGCACCGCCTCCGGCGGGCAGTTGGCGAACTCCTGCGGCAATCGTCCCGCTCTGGTATGAGCCCTCGCACACCTGCCCGATAAGGCTCCGCGCGTGGGTGTCACGAAAGGAAAAGGACTGATCAGAGGCGGTCCGAACCGATCCCGGACGGAAGCCTGGACACCCCTTCGACCGACGGTCACTCAGCGTGCATGCTCTGGCCATACAAAACGCCGGGGCGAGGTCTTTCCGACCTCGCCCCGGCGTCCGCGTTCGCGACGGCCCTCAGCCCTCGCCGACGAGCCCCAGGTCCTCGCGCGACACCTGCGGCACCGGCCACTCCCGCTCCAGCGGCGCCGACACCTCGCGCCACCACGCGCGCGCCGGGATCTCCCCGCCGGGCTCGAAGGGCGCCCCCGCGACGGGGACGGCGACGGCCTGGCCGACGGCCTCCCCGGCGGCCAGCGACCACTCGCCGGGCTCGGCCCACGCGTGCGGGGCGAGGTTGAAGGTGGCCCAGTGGATCGGCAGCATGACGCCGGACGGGGCTCCGCCCTGGAGGTCGAGGTGGGCGCGCATGCCCTCCTCGGGCGTCATGTGGATGTCGGGCCAGAACTCCGAGTACGCGCCGATCTGGATCATCGTCACGTCGAACGGGCCGTGGGCCGCGCCGATGTCCTTGAAGCCCTCGAAGTAGCCGGTGTCGCCGCTGTGGTAGATCCGGTGCTCGCTCCCGGCGACGGCCCAGGACGCCCACAGCGTGTGCTGCGTGTTGCGCAGGCCCCGGCCGCAGAAGTGGCGGGCCGGCGTGGCGGTCAACGTGAGGCCGCCGACCTTCGTCTCCTCGTGCCAGTCCAGTTCCCGCAGACGGTCCGCCGGAACGCCCCAGCGCTCCAGGTGCGCGCCGACGCCGAGCGGGACGGCGAACAGGGTGCCCGTGCCGGTCAGCGCCTTGATCGTGGGCAGGTCGAGGTGGTCGTAGTGGTCGTGCGAGATGACGACGACGTCGACGGGGCCGAGGGCGGCCAGCGGCACGGGGGCGGGGTGCAGGCGCTTGGGGCCGGCGAAGGGGAACGGGGAGCAGCGCTCGCCCCAGACCGGGTCGAACAGCACGCGGTGGCCGTCGATCTCCGCGAGGACGCTGGAGTGGCCCATCCAGGTCACGCGCAGGCCGGTGACCGGGGGTTTCGCGAGGTCCGCGAGGGTCGTCGCGTGGACCGGGATCGTGCCCGAGGGGGCCCTGCGCAGCCTGGTCTCCTTGTCGAAGAACGTCTTCGCGAGGTGCGCCGCCGCGCCTGCGGGACGGGGGCTGCCCGCGCCGCCGGGGTTCTGGAAAACACCGTCCTTGAAGTGAGGGGATCTACGGATCCGCGCCATGCGCTCACCGCTCGGGTCCGCGCCGAACGCCTCGGGCGTCAGCGAACTCAGGGAACGGGAACCGGCCACGGTGCCTCCAGGTGAAACGGCTGAGGATTCCATTATGGTCGGCCCCTGTGACAATCCCGTGACGGGCCCTCGACCTGCGGATATCCGCACCCGAGGCTCCGCGGGCCACCCTCAGGCAGGTACCGGCCGAGCACTCCGCCGGGCCTTCCCCGAGTCCCGGCCGGGCCTCCCGCTGGCCGCCGCCTGTGGGCACCCCGCCGCCCCCTTCCCAGGCCCGCGCAAGCCGCCCACCGGCCTTCCCCGCGTCCCGCGCGGGCTTCCTGCCGACCAGTGCCGGTGGACACCCCGCCGGTCCCTGCCCCGGGCCCGCGCGAGCCGACCTCCGATCGGTGCCAAGCGGGCCGGTAGGCCGGTGAGGCCGGTAGGCCGGTAGGCCGGTGAGGCCGGTAGGCCGTGAGGCGGGTGAGGCGGCAAGTACACCCCGCCGCCCTCTCCAACCCCGCGCGGGTGCCCGTAGGCCCGCGCTGGTCGAAACCCCGCCAGCCCCTCCAGCCCCGCGCGGGTGCCCGTCAGCAGGCGCTGGCCGCACACCCCGCCGCCCCCTCCAGTTCCGCGTGGATACCCGTCGGCCCACGCCGGTCGGGCGGCGGCGTCTTCCTCAGGCCCACGAGGGGCACCCACGCTGTTCCTCGGCGCCATCGCCTTCGGCGTCGCCTTGCTCGGGCCCACGCAGGCGACCCGTCGGGTTTTCCGGTGCCGCTGATGTGAGGTGGGCTGTCATACCGAACCCGCGCGGGCCGACCGGACGGCCCGCGCGCGGGCGCCGGTCAGTCCAGCTCGTACACCGCCGTCACCGACGAGGTCGCCTTGATCTCGCCGGGCGCGAGCGGCACGGAACCGAGGCCGCCGGGCGGCATGTCGGCGGCCATCGGCGGCGCCGGGGTCACGTAGCCCGTGCCGCCCTCGCTGAGGGTCACCAGGCGCCCGAGCGTACGGCCGCTGAGCGCGGCGTACTGCTCGGCCTTGCTGCGCGCGTCCGCGAAGGCGGCCTTGCGGGCGGCGCGCTGGAGGGGTTCGCGGTCGGCGAGGTCGAAGACGACCGAGTTGATGCGCCCCGCGTCGCCGGTCGCGTCGGTGACGGCCTGGAGGACGGCGCCGGTCTTCCCGATCTCGCGGACCTTCACCACGAACGACTGCGCGGCCCGGTACCCGGTCAGCACCGAGGTGCCGTCCTGGTAGTCGTACACCGGGCTCAGGGACACGCTGTCGGTACGGACGTCCTTGTCGGCGATCCCCTGCTGCGCGACGGCCTTCAGCAGCGCGTCCGCCGCCTTGTTCTGCGCGGCCAGCGCCTCCTTCGCGGTCTTGGCGGTCGCTTCCACACCGACGCCCACCACCGCGAGGTCCGGCTCGGCGGTGGCACTGCCGTCGCCGGTCACCGTGACGGTCGTCGGCGCTGGCTCGGCGCGCGCGACCACGGGCGCGGACTCGTACCCGCCGTCCAACGCCGCGGCACCGGGCGCGGCGACCGCCGGCAGCCCCAGCGCGAGAAGACTCACCGCGAACGCGGCGGTGGCACGTGACCTACGGGAGCGGTTCATCCGCCGACCCTCCACAAGTTCGGGAACAGTACGCGCCGCCCAGACACCCCCAGCCGACGCCCGGCCATCCCAACACCCACCCCCGTTCCCCCACCCACACCACACCCGTACGATCACCTCACTGGCGGAGCGCACACACGGGCCACCGCCACAGCCCGATCCTCCCCACCGCGCCGACGCGACACGTCGGGACGGTGCAGCGGGACGCCGGAACGCCATCCACCGAGGCAACGCCCCGCGTGGGCGCTGAGCTCCAGCTGCCACCGGCGACTCACCGCACCGCGCCCCACCGCTCCGGGCCACGGAGAGGTAGGCCGTCGGGCGGTGCAGCCATGCGGGCCCGTCCGGCCTCCGCCCGGAGCCGAAGCGACGGCTGCCGCCCTGCCGGGCCACCGGCTCCGCGCCGCCGCACCACCCACCGGGACGTGACCGTCCGCCCCCGGAGTGGCATCACGGGCCAGACCCGCACGCCGACGGCCCAGCAACCGGCCGGACGCCGCACCGCAATGCCCCGCGCGCGGGGCTACGTGGGTGTTCGGGTGGCATCCCGCCCAGTGGTGCAGGGCCCTCCGGACCGCGCTCGTCCGAGTGCCCTGCGATCGCCGGCTCGGCCGAAGCCCATCCTGCTGCGTGAGCCGGTCAGAGCGGCGGGGGGCGGCAGCCCTGGGCCGACGGGCGGAACCCGGCCACGACCTGCGAAGCCGTGACAGCCGAGCGGCTACACCACTTGGCGGCACGCCACCGGTGTCCGCTCACAGCGGCCTCCCCGGGGCACTACGCGAGCCCCAAGCCACGCGCCCGCGTACGGCACCCCGGTTGCAGGCGACCGCGTCAGCCGCCCCGTCCAGGAACACCCGCGTGAAACGGCACCCCGCTCCGGCCCGCCGCCTCACGCCACGCGCGCGGCATCGCCCACCACCCCGGCCCACCCCGCCACGCGCGCGGGCACGCCCCGAACCGGCCCAGAAGGCTCGGCCCCTCGCGCGTGCCCGTGCGCGGGCGTGCAGAAAGCTCAGCCACTCGCGCGTGCGCGTGCGTGCGGAGGTCACCCGCGCCGGTCACCCCGCGCGAGCCCCCTGCACCGGCCCCGCGGCCCTCGACCCCGGGCCCCCGCCCCCGCCTCACGCCACCGCAGAGATCCGCATCTTGATGTCATCCGGAGACAGCGCCCCCTTGGGGGTGATGTGGTCGCCGGAGGATTCGCCGCGCAGGCGGCGGCCGATCCAGGGGACGAGGTATTCGCGGGCCCAGTGGACATCGTCGCGGCGGACTTCGAGCGCGGCGCGGGGCGGCAGCTCGGGCCAAGGCTGTTCGGGGTCGGCGGGGACGTCGAGGCCGAGGGCCTGGCCGGCGCGGAGCGCGACGCGGGTGTGGCCCTCGGGCGAGAGGTGGAGGCGGTCGTCGTCCCAGGCCCGCCGGTCCTGGACGGAGCGCAGGGACCAGAGGTCGAGGACGGGACACCCGTACCGGTCGGCGATGGCGCGGACATGCCCGTTGTACGTCGCGATCTTGCCGCGGAGGTGTTTGAGGACCGGCATCTGCCGGGTGTCGAACCCGGTCGTCACCATCACCGTGCCCGCCACCGACGCGAGCTGCGCGACGGCGAGCTCGAACCGTTCCGCGACCTCGTCGGGGTCGGTGCCGGGCCGCAGGATGTCGTTGCCGCCCGCGCACAGCGACACCAGGTCGGGCGCGAGTGCCACGGCCTGCGGAAGCTGGTCGGCCACCACTTGGTCGAGCAGCTTCCCCCGCACCGCGAGGTTCGTGTACGAGAAGTCGCCCTCGGGCCGCCGGTCCGCGAGGAGTACCGCGAACCGGTCGGCCCAGCCGACGAACGCCCCGTCGGGGCCGGGGTCGCCGACGCCTTCGGTGAAGCTGTCCCCCACCGCCACGTACGACCCGATCATCACTGTCTTGCTGTCACTCTTCGAATCGTCTGCCACAGCAGCCCATGATTCACCTTCGAATGTGACCTACGCGACCGTAAGAAAGGGTTGACGGACGGTGAGATAAGCCACCTTTAAAGACTTGACCAATCCGGGAATAAGCCCGTGCCTCAACGGCGTCCGTGGTGTAGCGACCACACCCGGAACCCCTCGATCCGGAAGTGGCTCCAGGTCGTGCGGAACGCGAAGTGCCCGGCGGTGTACGGCGCGGGGTCGGCGTAGTCGAAGACGAGCCGCCCGTTGTCCCACCACCGCACCGTCGACCCGTCGGAGACGATCCGCACCCGGTTCGGCTCGTTCGCGACGAGCAGCGGCTCGGTGTAGTCGTAGATCAGCGGCCGCACCCCCGCCTCGCCGACGTACCGGCGCAGCCGGGTCGTGGTGTTGTAGTTCGCGCCGTACCCGGAGTAGTAGGTCTTCAGGTAGTCGTACTCCGCGAGTGCTCCCCCGCGCGCGGTCGCGAAGAGGTCGTCCGGGGAGCGCACGTCGACGGCGTTCCAGAAGTTGTTGAGGTCGGAGACCCGGTCGTTGACCCCGCCCGCCCGCACCGGCGTCGCCGTGTACTCGATGACGTACGGCCCCTGGAGCGACTGCCGGAACCAGACCGTCGCCCCGGCGGGCACATCGACCTCCAGGACACCCCGGGAGGCGCTGACGGTCCCGCCCTTCTCCAGCTCGACGGCCCACTTGCCGAGCCCATGGCAGAAGTCGTCATGGGCGAGAAGCCGGCCCCTCCGCGGGGCGGCAGTCGCTTGGGCAGTGGGGGCGAGGGCCGCCAGTGCGGCGCCCGCGGCAAGGGCTCCGAACGCTCTACGCGTGGTCGTCACGGCAAGATGCTCCTTCGATGTTCGGCACGCGGTGATCAACTGTCCCCGCGAGGATCCACTCACACCACTCACCGATCAAGCCCTCCCGGACATCAGGCCGATCAGCCGCTGGGCCACCTTGCGATGCCCCCGCACATTGGGATGGACGGCGTCATTGAGGTCCCCGGCCTCGGCAGACACCCACCCCGTCGTGTCCACGAACTCGATACGCGGATCGGCGAGTTCGGCGACCACCGCCGAAACGTCCGCCGCATGGGCCCCGTTGAGCGGACGCATCGCCAACACGCGGGCATGCGGGGCGGCTTGCCGCAGCCGGATCAGGTAGGCGCGATAGGCGGCCCGGAACTCCTCGCCCCCGTACGCCACGTCGTTCGCCCCTTGGTTGACGACGACGACATCGGCCCGCCGGTCCGAACTCGCCGGTGAGCCCGCGTAGTTCCACCCGTACGCGGCCCCGGCGTCGGGCACTCCCCCGTTCCCGGTCTGGATCACCCCCTGCCGCCCGAACCCGACCTGCGTGAGCCGCGCGTGCAGCGCGTCGGCGACCAGCGTCGGATAGGCGGCCGTGGCGTCGGCGCAGTCGGAGGTGGAGTTGTCGCCGCACAGGGCGTTGACGCCTTGGGTGATGGAGTCGCCGTAGAAGACGAACCGCCGCTCGGGCAACGGCCGTTGAGGGACGATCCGCCCCTTGAGCCCCGTCAGCGTCACCCCCGTCGCCAGCGGCGGCACCCAGCGGTTCGCCCGCGAGAACACGTCCTTCACCGACAGCTCGACGGTGTGCGGACCGTGCCCGCGCGCGGTGATCGCAAGGTCCGTCCGGTCGATCGCGTGCCGCTGCCGGGGCCCGCCGTCGACGGAGACGTACACCTGCGCGGGAACGGTGACCGAGCCGACGTCGAAGAGGGCGTGCACGGTGGTCCCGGTGAAGCGGAACCGCAGCCGGGAACCGGAGTTGACGGTCACGGCGGCCTCGCCGTCACGGCTCCAGTGCCCCTCGAAGGCGAGGCGCCGGTCGTCGGGGCGGACCGTTCCGGCGGCGGAGGTCCCGTACCCGAGAGCCGGGGTGGGCGCGAGGATCAGCAGGCTGCCACAGGCCGCGAGCAGAAGCCGTCTCACACCGGAATTCATGCCGGAGTTCTTGCCTGATTTCACGTCGGTATCCGATCGCCGAGGAGTTGGTGGAGATCCAGGGGATCTCCCTTACCGTGCGCAGGACTTGGGGCGGGGAAACCGTGACTCGGGAGCAGTCGCCGGAGGGGAAGTAGGTGTCGTTGCCGGTGAAGAAATCCTTCGCGGTGATGCGACACGTTGACGGCGGTGCTCGACGTGACCGCGAACTTCCCGGTGTCCGCGTCGAGCAGACCGGTTCCGGTGAAGAAGCCGTGAGGCTGGGCGGCGATCGTCCGCAGGGAGTTGACCAGTTTCGCGCGCGCCTGTTCCGCCTTGGGGGCGTGCCGGTCACCGGGGAGGTAGCCGTCGGTGCGGACCTTGCGCTGCGGGTCGACGGCGAGGAACGTCCGTTCCACGTCGGCGAGTTCGCGCAGCAGGTCACCGGTGCGCTCGTCGCCGGTGAGGTAGTGGAAGAAGCGCCGGTTGGCGGTGGCCGAGATGCGGACCTGTTTGGCGCTGTCCGCGTAGTGCCGGGTACCGAGCAGGTAGCGGTCGGCCTTCGGGGCGTCCGGGGCGATCGCGTGGGCCGTCCGCTTCACCGAGCCGTCGGGCCGGTAGGCGGTGGGCCAGGTCCGGACGGGGACGTCGGTGCCGTCGACGGTGGTCAGTCCGAGCGGCTGCTCCGGGTGGCGGGTGCCGCGCGCCCACGGCACGCCCCAGGTGGCGCCCGCGTGGGCGTCGGGGGCGCCTTCCAGCCAGCGCAGTTCGGTGCGGGCGCCGGAGGTCGCGGCGGCCGGGCGGGACCGGGCCCAGGAGACCGAGGTGGCGGCGGCCGCGACGGCGGCGCCCTTGATGACGGTGCGTCGGTGGGCGCCGGACACGGGACCTCCAGGGAAGGAGCTTGCGGGAGGGGGCGGAGATCACTGTCTCCCCGCCCTCTTCCGGCTGTCGACGCTTCCGGCCCTCCTGCCACACGACCGCAATGAAACGATCATGAACGCGCAGAATCCGACATCCGCGCGCCCCCTGAAGGCACCCGGAACGCCCCGAAGGCCGGACCCGGGGATCGGGGTCCGGCCTTCGGAGGCGTGTCAGATGAGGCGGAGTCTCAGGTGAGGCGAGGTGTCAGACGGAGACGCCGTGCGAGCGGAGGAACGCCAGCGGGTCGATGTCCGAGCCGTAGTTCGCGGTGGTCCGCATCTCGAAGTGCAGGTGCGGCCCGGTCACGTTGCCCGTGGAGCCCGAGTAGCCGATCACCTCGCCCGCGCTGACGGTCTCGCCGACCGAGACGGTGATCGACGACATGTGCGCGTACTGCGCGTAGTAGCCGTCCGCGAGCCGGATGACGACCTGGTTGCCGTACGCCCCGGCCCAGCCGGCCGAGACGACCGTCCCGGCGCCGACGGCCCGCAGGGCGGTGCCGGTCGGCACGACGAAGTCGACGCCCGTGTGATAGCCGCTGGACCACATGCTGCCCGAGACGCGGTACCCGGTCCCGACGACCGCGCCCTTGACCGGCAGCGCGAACCCGGAGGACGACACACTCCCACCGGACCCCTTCGAGGAGCCGCCCGAGGAGGAGCTGCCGGACGAAGAGCCGCGGGAAGAGGACCGCGTCGACGCCTGCGAGTCCCGCGAGCTGTCCGACTTCTGGGACGACCGCTGCGAGGACTGCGACCCCGAAGAGCCCGACGACCCGGATGAGCCGGACGAGGACTGCGAACCGCTCTCCGTGCTCCCGGAGCCGCCACGCGCCGCCTTCGCGCCGAGCGACAGCCGCAGCCCGGGATGGATCAGCGACGGGTCGGAGCCGACGGCCTCCCGGTTGTCCTCGTAGAGCCGCTGCCAGCCCCCTCGGACGTTCTGCTCCTGGGCGATCTTCGACAGGTAGTCGCCGGACCGGACGGTGTAGACGGACGTCTTGCGGGTGCCCGACGGAGTCGACGTCGCGGACGCCGCACTGGCCGGCGTAGCGGTCCGCGCGGCCGGCACGCTCCGGGCGGCCTGGTCGCCGACGGACGCGACCGACGCGGCGGCCGCGGAGGTGTTCGCGGAGGACGCCGTCTGCGCGTGCGCCCCGGTGGCCCCGATGAGCGGTATCGCGAGCGCCGCGCCACCGGTTCCGGCGGCGGCCAGCGAACGGGAGAAACGGGGCGGCTTAGGGCGGCGGTGCTTACCCCTGGCGGACATGGAATTCCTCTCCTGCGCCTGCGAGGTGAGCTGTCGGGTGCGAGCAGGAGATGCCCGGCCGCAGCGAGGTGCGGCTTTACCCCTAGCCTCTTCCGGAGACCGGAACAGGCGGTGATTCCTGTGGGTCCCCCGCTCCTGCCGTTTCCTGTGGTCGGGTGCGGCCCCGGGCGGTGGCAGGATTCGGCGTCCGCCCGGATTGCTGGTGAACGTAGGCGACGCGGACACGCGATCACAAGCAGAATCCGCCTGTGAATTCTCCGCGCGTTGACGCGCCGTGGGCTTTCCCGGTCACCCCGCGTGCGGACACAACCGGCCCGCATGCCCAATCTCCCTTGAAAAGCGCCCCTATTACGTGAACATGACGCGTGACCCAGGGCCAGGAATATGACCCTGGTCACACGTCCGATGTAGGGCTTTCCTTATCCCGGAGCGAGCCGGAATGAAATCTGCGAATACGGACAGAAAGCTCAGATGCGGCGCAGTCGGAATACTCCCGCGTCCAGGTCACCACTCAGTCCGGTCCGCAATCCGTGATGCAGCAGCACCGCACCCCGATGAATTTCGCCCGTTTCGAGGCATTCGTACGACGCCGTCGCGTCGAGCCCCCGCAGCCGCACCGCCGGCACCGGCTCCCCGTAGTGCTGCGCCTGGAGCCAGGCGAGGACGACCGTCTCGTCCCCGCGCACGTACTGCACGGCGCTCAGCCCGCCCTGCGGCGCCCTGAGCCGGTACAGGTCGCCCTGCTGGACGACGGGCCGGATCTCCTTGTAGAGCTCCACCCACTCGCGCGCCTCGGCGAGTTCCGCGTCGGTCCACTCGGAGAGGTCGCCGCCGACGCCGAGCACCCCGGCGAAGGAGCTGACGAACCGGAACTTCAGCGAGCTGACCCGGTTGTTCAGCTGGGTGTTGGGGCTGTCGGTGACCCAGGCGGCCATCACGCGCGCGGGATGGATCTGGCTGAAGCCGTGCTGGATGGCGAGCCGGTCCAGCGGGTCGGTGTTGTCGGAGGTCCACACCTGGTCCGTGCGGCTGAGGATGCCGAGGTCGATCCGGCCGCCGCCGCCCGAGCAGGACTCGAAGGCGACGCCGGGGTGCGCCGCGCGCAGCCGGTCGAGCAGGGCGTACAGCGCGCGCACGTGGTCGACCCACAGGCGCTGCGGGTAGGGGTCGCCGGGCCAGCCCGCGTCGGTGAAGCAGCGGTTGAAGTCCCACTTCACGTAGTCGATCGGGGCGCTGGACAGCAGGCCGTCCAACTGCTCCCACAGGTACTCCTGGACGTCCTCGCGCGCGAGGTTGAGCATCAGCTGGTTGCGGGACTCCGTGCGCGTGCGGCCCTCCTGGAACTGCACCCAGTCGGGGTGGGCGCGGTAGAGGTCGCTGTCCGGGTTGACCATCTCGGGCTCGACCCAGATGCCGAACTGCATGCCGAGGCCGTGCACCTGGTCCGCGAGGGGCTTGAGGCCCTGCGGGAAGCGGTCGGGGTTGGGCGCCCAGTCACCGAGGCCCGCACGGTCGCTGGTGCGCGCGCCGAACCAGCCGTCGTCGACGACGAACAGCTCGACGCCGATGTCGGCCGCCTTGCGCGCGAGGACGAGCTGCTGCTCCTCGGAGATGTCGAAGTTGGTCGCCTCCCAGGAGTTGAACAGCACCGGGCGGTCCTGCCCGGCGTCCGGGATCACGTGCTCGCGCTGGTAGGCGTGCCAGGCGCGGCTGGCGCCGCCGAAGCCGCCGGCGGACCACAGGGCCGCGAAGACGGGCGTCGTGAAGGAGTCGCCGTCGGCGAGGAGCAGGAGGCCCGACTCGTCGTGTCCGGCGCCGCCGGTGATCTGCACGCGCGCGTCGGGAAGCTGGGCGACGGCGATCCGCCAGGAGCCGGACCAGCCGAGGGCGGCGGTGAAGACCTCGCCGGTCTCCTCGGTCGCGTCGGTGTCGAGGGCGACCCAGGGCAGGTGCGGGTGCCCGGTGTGGCCGCGCCGGCTGCCGATGACCTTCTCGCCGTAGGTCAGGCGCGTCTGCGTGAGGCGGGACTCCGCCGCCCAGCGGCCGTGCAGCTGGGACAGGCGCCAGCCCTCGCGGTGCGGGAGCGTCCAGGTCGCGGAGTCGGCGCGCAGCAGCTCCAGAGGCTCGGCGCCGTCGTTGCCGAGGACCGCCCAGCGCTCGACGACGTCCCCGCGCATGCGGTAGTGCAGGGCGACGGTCAGTCCGCCGTCGCGGAACGTGATCCGCAGTTCGTCACCCTGCGCGTCGTACGACTCGAAAGCCCACTCGGTGCCCCGGCGCGCGGGCGTGCGCACGGAGAGCGCGGGGCGCGTGAAGCGGGGGCCGCCCTCGACCGGGTACTCCTCGCGCCCGTCCAGCGGGGACTCGAACGACGAGCAGTGCGGGAGCGGGATCGCGGCCAGGGCCTCGGCGTCGGCCAGGGCGATCACCGGTCCCCAGTGCAGGTGCAGCAGTTCGCCGCGCTCGGTGAGGTGGAGGGCGTAACTGCTCGTGGGGCCCGACAGGACCCACGTACGCCCGTTCTCAGCGGTTTCCAGCATCAGACCCTCACACGATCGAAAAGCAGATTAAACACATACGAACAGGTACGACCAGACAGGAACATCATCGGGGGTGGCGGGCCCAACCGGCAACGCCTGTGGACAAGCCATTGGCTGTCACACCCATGTCGTATCGTCGACAACGTGTCCCACCGGCCATTTCTGAGCCGCGCCGGGCGGGACCGACTGGGAGGGAGACCCCGTGACGCAGCAGATCCCCTCGACCGAACCCGAGCTGGCAGGCGTACGCAACTTCCGTGACGTGGGCGGCCTGCCGACGACTGACGGGCGCCGGGTGCGCCACGGCCTGCTGTACCGCAGCGGCCACCTGGCGCACGCGACCGAGGAGGACGCCGCGTTCCTGGCCTCCCTGGGGCTGCACACGGTCTTCGACTTCCGCAACGCGGCCGACCAGAAGCTGGAGGGCCCCGACGTCGAGCTGCCGGGCACGCGCAACGTGAACCTGCCGCTGTCGGACCCGGCGGACGGCGCGGAGTTCTGGAAGATGGTCCGCGACGGCCGGATCGAGGAGCTGCGCGAGATCCTGGGCGACGGCAGGGCGGCGGGCCGGATGACGGCCTCGTACCGGACGATCATCCGCACCCGCACCGGCGAGCACACCCAGGTGCTGGCCGCCCTCGCCGACGACAGCGTCCCCGCGCTCATGCACTGCGCGGCCGGCAAGGACCGCGCGGGCCTGTCCATAGCCGTGACGCTCCTCGCCCTGGGCGTCGAGCGCGAGGCGATCGTCGCGGACTACCTGGAGTCCAACGCGACGCACCGCCGCTACCGGCTGCGCGGCGCCGACGGCTCCGCCCCGCCCGAGCGCTCCCCCGAGATCACCGCACTGCTCAGCCCTCTCTTCGAGGCTCGCGTGGAATACCTCCAGGCGGCGTTCGACACGATCGACGAGAACTGGGGATCGGTGGACGCCTACCTGGAGCACGGCCTCGGCGCCGGCCCGCAACTACGCGCGCGCCTGCGGGACCGCTTCCTGGAGTGAGCCCCCGCCCCCTGCCGCTACTGCTTGGCCCCCAGCTCGAACAGCAGCCACAGGAACCCGGCGAACAGATGCCCGCCGACGACGTAGATGAGCAGCCGCACCCACAGCCCGCGCGGGAACCGCTCCTCGCGTTGTTCGGTCATCGCGTCTCTCCAGGGGTCGGGCCCAGGCACAGGGCGGCCGTGGGGCTCTGCAGCAGGGTGTGGACGAAGAGCAGGTCGACGCCGGGCTCGTCGCGCGCGGCGATGCGGTGCGGGGTCAGCGAGTCGAAGTGCGCGCTGTCCCCGGGGTCGAGGAGGTGCGTGGAGTCGCCGAGGGTCAGCCGCAACCGCCCCTTGAGGACGTACAGCCACTCCTCCCCGGGGTGCACGCGCACGATGTCGCCCTGGGCCCCGTGCGGGACGCGCACCCTCAGCGCCTGCATCCCGCGCCCGGCGGCCCCGGCCTGGACGTACGTCCACCCGCCCGCCTCGGTGGGCTCCATGTCCCCGGCGCGCACGACGGCGTCCCGGGTCGGTGCCCCCTCTCCCAGCAGCTCCGAGACCGTCGTACCGTAGACCCTGGCGAGCGCCAGCAGCATCGGCAGCGACGGCTGCCGCTGCCCGGTCTCCAGCCGCGACAGGTGCGCGGGCGACAGCCCGGCGGACCGCGCGGCGGCCTCCAGCGTGAGGGAGGCGCGCCGCCTGAGGGCGCGCAGCTGAGGTGCCATCGCCGGAACCCCGGCGACCGGCTCGACGTCCGGAGTGCTCATGCCTCCATTCAGCCCCGAGCTTGCCTCTGGGGCAACTTTCTTGCCTCAGAGGCAAAACCCGGGATCACCGGTTGGCCACCGCCTGCTTGATCAGCGTCTTCCCGAAGTCCCACATCAACCCGCCCCCGCTGTGCGCGTCGTCCATGACCTCGGTGAACGCGGTCACGAACCGGTCGACGTCCGCCTCGTCGACGACCAGCGGCGGGATCAGCTTGATGACCTCCAGATGGTCCCCGGAGACCTGCGTGAGGATCCGGTGCCGCTGGAGGAGGGGGACGACGACCATCTGCGCGAAGAGCCCCTTGCGGGCGGCCTGGAGCATCGCCCAGCGGCTGCGCAGCTTCAGCGAGGACGGCTTCCCGAACTCGATCCCGATCATCAGCCCGCGCCCGCGCACGTCGGCCAGCAGCTCGTACGTGTCGATCAGCGCGGTGAGCCGGGACTTCAGCAGCTCGCCGACGCGGCGGACGTGGGCGACGGTCTGCTCGTTCTCCATCACGGTCAGTACCGCGAGCCCGACGGCCATGGCCTGCGCGTTGGACCCGAAGCTCGCGGAGTGGACGAGGACGCGGTCCATGGACGAGTAGACCTTCTTGAAGATCCAGTCCCGGCCCAGCGTCGCCCCGACGGGCACGTACCCCCCGGAGAGCGCCTTCGCGACGCACACCAGGTCCGGCTCGACCCCGTCCTCGTGCTGGTGGGCGTAGAAGTCCCCGGTCCGCCCGAGCCCCGTCTGCACCTCGTCGGCGATGAGCAGCGCCTTGTGCCGGCGCAACAGCTCCTGCGCGCCCCGCAGATACCCCGGCGGCGCCTCGTGGACCCCCTTGCCCTGGATCGGCTCGACGATGAGCGCGGCGACGTCGCCCTTCCTCAACTCCCGCGCCAGGGCGTCGAGATCGCCGAGCGGGACGGCCGTGTCGGGCAGCAGGGGCGCGAACCCGTCCCGGAAGCCGTCCTCGCCGTTGACGGAGAGGGCGCCGGTGGTGAGGCCGTGGAAGGCGTGCTCGCAGTACAGGACGCGCGGCCTGCCGGTCGCGTACCGGGCGAACTTCAGGGCCGTCTCGACCGCTTCGGTGCCGCTGTTGCCGAAGAAGACGCGGTCCAGGTGCGGGCTGTGCGCGAGGAGCCGTTCGGCGAGCAGGCCCGGCAGGGGCTGGCAGTCGAAGCGGGTGAGGTCGGCGAGGCCGAGGTCGAGGACGTCGTGCAGCGCCTTGCGGATGACGGGGTGGTGGCGGCCGAGGGCCATCACCCCGAACCCGGCGAGCATGTCGAGGTGGTCGTTGCCGTCGGCGTCCCAGAAGTGGGCGCCCTCGGCCCGCTCGTACACCTTGTCGAAGCCGATCGTCCGCAGCATGCGCGGCAGTTGGGGGTTGAGGTACCTGTCGTGCAGCCCGTACCGCTCGGCGCCGCGCGCGGCGAGGAGGGCGCCGAGGTCGAACTCCGTGCTCATTCCGTCTCCTTGACTACGAGATCCCGGGCTGCGGCGTCCTGAGCCGAGACGTCCTCGGCCGCCACGTCCTTGACGGCCAGGCTCGCCCCGATCCGCCCCGCGATCTCCACCGGCGTCAGCCCGAGGTCCGCCAGCACCTCCCCCCGCTTCGCGTGCGCGAGGAACTGCTCGGGAATCCCGAACCTCCGTACGGGCACGTCGACTTCGGCGTCCCCGAGCGCCAGCTCCACCGCCGATCCCACCCCGCCCGCACGGGAGTTGTCCTCGACGACGGCCACGAGCCGGTGCCGCGCGGCGAGGCCGGGCAGCTCGGGGTCGACGGGCTTGACCCAACGCGGGTCCACGACCGTGCAGTCGATCCCCCGCGCCGCCAGCAGCTCGGCGGCCTGCAGACACACCGGCGCCATGACCCCGACGGCCACGAGCAGGACGTCCGTCCCCTCGCGCAGGACGTCCATGTTCCCGAGCCGTCCGACCGCCGGAACCACCGGCCCGACCGACTCCTTGGGGAACCGGATCAGTGTGGGCGCGTCGTCCACGGCGACCGACTCCCGTAGCTGGAGCCGGAGTTGGTCGGCGTCGCGGGGCGCGGCGATGCGCAGTCCGGGCACGACCTGGAGGATCGACAGGTCCCACATCCCGTTGTGCGAGGCCCCGTCGACCCCGGTGACGCCGGCCCGGTCGAGGACGAAGGTGACGCCGCAACGGTGCAGGGCGACGTCCATGAGGAGCTGGTCGAAGGCCCGGTTGAGGAAGGTGGCGTAGACGGCGACGACCGGGTGCAGTCCGCCGGTCGCGAGGCCGGCCGCGCTGACGGCCGCGTGCTGCTCGGCGATGCCGACGTCCCAGACCCGGTCCGGGAAGCGCGCGGCGAACGCGCCGAGGCCGACGGGGTGGAGCATCGCGGCGGTGAGGGCCACGACGTCGTCGCGCTCCTCGCCGATGCGGACCATCTCCTCGCCGAACACCGACGTCCAGGAGGGCCCGCCGGACGGCGCGAGCGGTGCGCAGGTCGCCGGGTCCATGACGCCGACGGTGTGGAAGTGGTCCTCCTCGTGCGCGAGGGCGGGCTCGTAGCCGCGCCCCTTCTCGGTGAGGCAGTGCACCAGCACAGGACCGTGGAAGCGTTTCGCGCGGCGCAGCGCGGACTCGACGGCCCTGGTGTCGTGGCCGTCGATCGGGCCGACGTACTTCAGACCCAGGTCCTCGAAGAGGCCCTGCGGCGCGAACGCGTCCTTGAAGCCCTTCTTCGCGCCGTGCAGCGCCTCGTACACGGTCTTCCCGACGACGGGCGTGCGCTTGAGGACGTCCTTGCCCCAGGCGAGGACGCGCTCGTAGGAGTCGGTGGTGCGCAGGGTCGCGAGATGGTTGGCGAGGCCGCCGATGGTGGGCGCGTAGGAGCGCTCGTTGTCGTTGACGACGATGATCAGCGGCCGGTTCTTGGCGGCGGCGATGTTGTTCAGCGCCTCCCAGGCCATGCCGCCGGTCAGCGCCCCGTCCCCGACGACGGCGACGACGTGGCCCTTCTCGCCCTGCACGTCCCGCGCCTTGGCGAGGCCGTCGGCCCAGCCGAGGGCGGTGGAGGCGTGGCTGTTCTCGATGACGTCGTGCTCGGACTCCTCGCGGGAGGGGTAGCCGGACAGGCCCCCCTTGCCGCGCAGCTTGGAGAAGTCCTGACGTCCCGTCAGAAGCTTGTGTACGTACGCCTGGTGGCCGGTGTCCCACAGGATGCGGTCGGCCGGTGACTCGAACACCCGGTGCAGGGCGATCGTCAGCTCGACCACGCCCAGGTTGGGTCCGAGGTGGCCGCCGGTCCTGGCGACCGCGTGCACCAGGAACTCCCTGATCTCCTCGGCCAGTCGGCGCAGTTGCGGCTCGGTCAGCGCCTTCAGGTCGCGCGGCTGCCGGACGCTCTCCAGAATCGTCACGCTCGGGCCCCCTTCGGTCCGTGCTGTTCAGCTCACGGTGACGGCCGGCTCCCCCGCCTCGACGCCGTCCTTCTCCATCTGCGCGGCGATCTTCATCGCCTCCTCGATGAGGGTTTCGACGATCTTCGACTCCGGGACGGTCTTGACGACCTCCCCCTTGACGAAGATCTGCCCCTTGCCGTTGCCGGAGGCCACCCCGAGGTCCGCCTCACGCGCCTCCCCGGGCCCGTTGACGACGCACCCCATCACGGCCACCCGCAACGGCACCTCCATGCCGTCGAGACCCGCCGTGACCTCGTCGGCGAGCTTGTAGACGTCGACCTGCGCGCGCCCGCAGGACGGACAGGACACGATCTCCAGGCGCCGTTGCCTCAGGTTCAGCGCCTGAAGGATCTGGATGCCGACCTTGACCTCCTCGGCGGGCGGCGCCGACAGCGAGACCCGGATCGTGTCGCCGATGCCCTGCGCGAGCAACGCCCCGAACGCGACGGCCGACTTGACGGTCCCCTGGAACACCGGCCCCGCCTCGGTCACCCCCAGATGCAGCGGGTACTCACACTGCGCGGCGAGCTGCCGGTACGCCTCGACCATGACGACCGGGTCGTTGTGCTTCACGGAGATCTTGAGGTCTCGGAAGCCGTGCTCCTCGAACAGCGACGCCTCCCACAGCGCGGACTCGACCAGCGCCTCCGGCGTAGCCTTCCCGTACTTCTGGAGCAGACGACGGTCCAGGGACCCGGCGTTGACCCCGATCCGGATCGGCGTCCCGTGATCGTTCGCGGCCTGCGCGATGTCGCGCACCTTGTCGTCGAACTGCTTGATGTTCCCGGGGTTGACGCGGACCGCCGCGCACCCGGCCTCGATCGCGGCGAACACGTACTTGGGCTGGAAATGAATGTCCGCGATCACCGGGATCTGCGACTTCCGGGCGATCGTCGCCAGCGCGTCCGCGTCGTCCTGCGTGGGACAGGCCACGCGGACGATCTGGCAGCCGGACGCGGTGAGTTCGGCGATCTGCTGGAGGGTCGCGCCGATGTCCGACGTCCGCGTCGTCGTCATCGACTGCACCGAGACGGGGGCCCCGCCCCCGACCGGTACCGGCCCGACGTCGATCCGCCGCGAGACGCGTCGCGCGGCGATCGGGCGGGCCGGTACCTCGGGGACGCCCAGGGGGACGGTGGTCACTCGCGGTTTCCGGCGACGGTCTCGCGCATGGCCCGCAGCGACTCCTTCAGCGAGCCCATGGTGGCGAGGACGGCGGTGGGTTCGTAGCCGCAGTGGGCCATGCAGTTGTCGCAGCGGGGGTCCTTGCCGCGGCCGTACTTGTCCCAGTCGGTCTTCTCGATGAGTTCGCGGTACGTCGGGACGTAGCCGTCGCTCATCAGGTAGCAGGGGCGCTGCCAGCCGAACAGGGAGTAGTTGGGGATCGCCCACGCCGTGCAGGGGAAGTCGACCTTGCCCTCCAGGAAGTCCAGGAAGAGCGGGGAGTGGTTGAGCCGCCAGCGGCGCCTGCTGCCGCCGGAGAACGCCTTGCGGAACAGTTCGTGGGTCTGTGCGACGCCGAGGAAGTGGTCCTGGTCGGGGGCCTTCTCGTAGGCGTAGGCGGGCGAGATCATCATCTCGTCGACCTTGAGGTCGTCGTTGAGGTAGTTCAGGACCTCGATGATGGTCTGCGGGGTGTCGGTGTTGAAGAACGTCGAGTTGGTGGTGACCCTGAAGCCGCGCCGCTTGGCCTCCTTGATCGCCTCCACCGCCTCGTCGAAGACGCCCTCCTTCGCCACCGACTCGTCGTGCCGCTCACGCAGGCCGTCGATGTGCACGGTGAACGCGAAGTACGGGGACGGGGTGAACTTGTCGATCTTCTTGCGCAGCAGGACGGCGTTGGTGCACAGGAAGACGTACTTCCTGCGGGCCACCAACTGGCGCACGATCTCGTCGATCTGAGGGTGCATCAGGGGCTCGCCGCCCGCGATCGACACCATCGGGGCACCGGACTCCAGGACCGCGCCGACGGCCTGGGCGACGGGCATGCGCTGCTTGAGCACACCGGCCGGATGCTGGATCTTTCCGCAGCCCTCGCACTTCAGGTTGCAGGCGAAAAGGGGCTCAAGCTCCACGATCAGGGGGAACTTGTCCCGCTTGCGGAGCTTCTGTTCGGCCAGGTATGTGGCGACTTTGATGGACTGACGCAGCGGCATGGCCATCTGGCTCACCTCCGGGGGAGCAGCACATTACGGTGCCATTCGAAGAAAGAAGGCAGGACGGAACGAAGGACGCGGAAAGCCGATATTCCACCGCGCAGCGTGCCGATCCGGACGAGTTCATGTTCCGGAGCGTCCACGACCACCCGGACGGCCGCAACGGGGCGCGTGCCCGCGCGCACGGCGCTCAGAAGCGTCGCGGCGGACTCCATGTCCACCGCGATCGCGCCGGTCGCCCTGAGCGCGGACCGCTCCGGGCCCCGCACGACATGGTCGGACCCCACCAGGGGCCCGGTGTGGACGGTGCGCCCCGGCAGGGTGCGCGCGAGTTCCTTGACGAGCAGGTCGGTGTCCCAGCAGGGCACGCTCCCGCGCGGATCCCGGGTCTCCTCGGCGACCACCAGGTCACCGGGGTGCATCCCGGGAGCGAGCCCCGCGCAGAACCCGGTGGCGAGCACGGCGGCCCCTTCGAGCGGCGGATCTGCCAGCACCCGCCCGACCGACCGCTCGGCGGCCCGCGGCCCCATCCCGGTGCGCAGCACGGTCACGGGCCCGGCGGCCCCGCCCCTGTCCCCCAGGCGCAGGGCGACGTGCTCGATGCCCAGCGCGCAGGCGATCAGCAGCGGGGCCGGGCCGGACGGGGCTCCCATCAGCTCGCCTTGACGCCGGACGGCCCGGCGGAGGGCGCCTGCCCCGGACTCCGGCCGCCGGGGGCGGAGACGCCCCGCCCGGAGGCGGTGCCGGCGGAGGACCGCCCGCCCGGACCAGCACCCTTCTGCGCCGCCCCCGGCGCTGGACCGGCACCCTTCTGCGCCGCCTCCGGCGTCCGCACGAACACCGGCTCCCCGTTCACGTACCGTCCGAGCGCGGTCAGCGGGAACACCTGCCGGTACAGGTGGTAGTTGATCGAGAAGTCCCACGGGAACCCCGTACCGGTGAAGTACGGCTCGTCCCACGAGCCGTCCTCCCGCTGGGTCCGCGCGAGCCACGCGATGCCCCGCTCGACGGCCCGCGAGTCGCGTTCACCCGCCGCGAGCAGCGCCATCAGGGCCCAGCCGGTCTGGGAGGGCGTGGAGGCGCCGCTGCCGGCCCACTTCGTGGAGTCCTGGTAGGAGCGCAGGTCCTCGCCCCAGCCGCCGTCGTCGTTCTGGACCCGCTCCAGCCAGGCGACCGCGCGGCGGATCGCGGGGTGCCGGCCGGGCAGCCCGGCGGCGACGAGGGCGGGGACGACCGAGCCGGTGCCGTAGACGTAGTTGACGCCCCAGCGCCCGAACCACGAGCCGTCCGGCTCCTGTTCGGCGAGCAGCCAGGCGATGCCGCGCCGGGTGCGCGGGTCGTGGGACAGCCCCTCGACCGCCAGCATCTCGACGACGTGCGCGGTGACGTCGGCGGACGGCGGGTCGATGACCTCGCCGAAGTCGCAGAACGGCAGCCGGTTGGGGAAGGGGCTCGTGTTGTCGACGTCGAACGCGCCCCACGCCCCGTTCCTGGACTGCATCCCGAGGTTCCAGCGCACCCCGCGCCCGATCGCCCGCTCCACCCGCTCGGGGTCGTGGTGGCGCACCCGGCGCAGCGCGAGGACGACCTCGGCGGTGTCGTCGATGTCGGGGTAGTTGTCGTTGTGGAACTCGAACGCCCAGCCCCCGGGCGGCAGTCCGGGCCGGCGCACGGACCAGTCGCCGGGCCGCACGATCTGCTCGCCGAGCATCCAGTCGGCGGCCTTCACCAACTGCGGGTGGTCGGCGGGCACTCCGGCGTCCGCGAGCGCGATGGTCGCCAGGCACGTGTCCCACACCGGCGACTGGCACGCCTCGATCATCCGCGCGCCGTCCTCACGCCACACCGCGTACCGGTCAAGGGACTCCAAGCCGGCCCGCATGACGGGGTGTTCGAGGTCGTAGCCGAGCAGGTGCAGGGCGATCACCGAGTACACGGCGGGCGGCTGGATCCCGCCCCAGCAGCCGTCGTTCTCCTGCCGCTCGACGATCCAGCGGGCGGCGGAGTTCAGCGCGGCCCGCCGAAGCCGGCGCACGGCGAACGGCCGGTAGCCGCGCACGACCTTGTCGAGCCGCTGGAAGAGCCCGTCCCAACTCCCCAGCGGGGCAAGCGGCTTGGGCGGGTTCGGCACGGCGGGGTCGGTGTGCAGCTCGTCCAGCGGGAAGGGCGCCGGGCGCACCGGGCGCTTCGCGGAGACGACGGTCAACGGCACGATCGTCTGCCGGGCCCAGCAGCCGAAGTTGTAGATGGACAGCGGGAACCACTTGGGGAAGTAGATGAGCTCCGGCGGGAGTTCGGGCAGGTCCTCCCACTTCCACCAGCCGAACAGGGCCAGCCAGATCCGGGTGAAGACCCGGGTGGCGGCGATGCCGCCCCGGTCGCGGATCCACTCGGCGGCCCGCGCCATGTGCGGCGCGTCGGGCTCGTCCCCGGCGAGGCGGAGGGCGACGTACGCCTCGACGGTGGCGGAGAGGTCGGCGGGGCCGCCGAAGAAGGTGGCCCAGGTGCCGTCCTCGCGCTGCTCGCCCCGGACGAACAGGGCGGACGCGCGGGTCGTGGCCTCGTCGCGGATGCCGAGGAACTGGCGGAGCAGCAGGTCCTCGGCGTCCATGGTGACGTTGGTCTCCAGGTCGCCCTTCCACCAGCCCTGCGCGTCCTGGTGGGCGAGCAGGTGGTCGGTGGCGCGGCGCATGGCGCGTTCGGCGGCTTCTTGTACCCCGGCCGCCACGGGGATGGTGATGTCGGTGTCGCTGGCCGAGGCAGCGCGGGGCGGCAGGGCCCCGGTGCTTCCGTCGGTCGTCGCTGTCATGGCTTCCCCTTCAGTGCAGTCGTGCGAAGTCGTGCTGCTGTGGGTCCGCCGTCGGCCGGTGCCCGCCTCTCTCCTCGTGGCACCGGCCGGCGACTACGCGAGGGCTATTCGACCGATAGTGATCATCTCTTTCGTACGACGACGAAGTCCGCGAGCGCCGTGAACTTCTCCCGCACCTGCTCCGGCATGTCCACGTCGCCGAGGGCTTCGATGGCGATGGTGTGCTGGCGGCGGGCCTCCGCCGCGGTCCACTCCCGGCCGCCCGCCTCCTCGATGAGGGCGGCGCGGGCCGCGAACTCCTCCTCGGAGAAGTTCGCGAAGTCGGTGCTCTTCGCGTCGGCGGCGAGCAGTTCGCCCAGCCGCTCGGAGGCGCTGCCGCCGGCCGCGAGCGCGGCGACGACGGGCAGCGACTTCTTGCGCTGGCGCAGGTCGGACCAGGTCTGCTTGCCGGTGGCGACGGGGTCGCCCCAGATGCCGAGGAGGTCGTCCACGGCCTGGAAGGCGAGGCCCAGGTGGTAGCCGTACCTCTCCAGGGTGTCGGCGTCCTTCTCGCCCGCCCCGCCGAGGACGGCCCCGACGGAGGAGGCGCAGGCGAGCAGCGCGCCGGTCTTGTTGCCCTCCATCTCCAGGCACTCCTCGACGCTGACGCGGTCGCGGTGCTCGTAGGAGATGTCCTGGGCCTGCCCGTCGATGAGGGCGCGGGTGGCGGCGGTGAGGCGGCGGGCGGCGCGGCCGGCGCCCGCGGTGCCGGACTCCAGCAGGACCTCGTAGGCGAGCGCGAACAGGGCGTCGCCGACGAGGATCGCCTGCGCGGGGCCGTGCACCTTCCAGACGGTGTCGCGGTGGCGGCGCTGCTCGTCGCCGTCCATCAGGTCGTCGTGCAGGAGGGAGAAGTTGTGGACGAGTTCCACGGCGACGGCGCCGGGCACGCCGGTCTTCGGGTCCGCGCCGGCGACCTCGGCGGACAGCACGGCGAGCGCGGGCCGTACGGCCTTGCCGCCGTCGCCCTCGGTGGGGTTGCCGTGGGCGTCGATCCAGCCGAAGTGGTAGGCCGCGACCGTGTCCATGGGCGGCGCGAGGCGGCCGGCGGCCTCCCGCAGCACCGGGGTGGCCAGGGTGCGGCCGCGCTCCAGGAGCGCGGCCACGTCGACCGCGGTCCTTCGAGCGTCGGCCGGCGAGGCCGGGGGCACAGTGGGCACAGTTTCTCCTCTTGTCGCGGTGGGCGCGGTGTCCGCGGTACCGGAGATGCGGGAACCTGCCGAGCTGTGCTGGTGGAGCTTCACCTGGCCTCACCTCGCAGGGGCACACCGGTCGCCTGCTGCTGTCGGCCGGGGGCCTGGGGGGCGTCCCCGGGGAAGGCGCGGTGGGCGGCTTCCCCGGCGGCGAAGAGCCGGGCGGGGCGGGGGCGGCCCAGCGTGCCGAGCGCGGCCTCGGCCGCGTTCGCGCCGCTGCGGACCGCGCTCTCCATGGTCGCGGGCCACCCGGTGGCGGTCCACGCACCGGCCAGGTAGAGGCCGGGGGCTTTCGTACGCGCGCCGGGGCGCAGCCGGCCGGTGCCGGGCGCGGGCGCGAAGGTCGCGGTCTTCTCACGGGTGACGAAGAAGTCCCGGACGGCGGCGCCGCGCGCCTTGGGCAGCAGCCGCTCCAGCTCGGGCAGGTAGCGCTCGCGCAGCTCGGCCACGGGCGCGTCGATCTCGTCCTGCGCGGCCGACTGGGACAGGGCCAGGTACTGGCCGTCCTTCAGCCCGGAGGCGTCGGTGCGGTCGAAGACCCACTGCACGGGCGTGCCGAGAGCCGCGAGGAAGGGCACGTTCATGACCGGGCGGTCGTAGATCACGTGCACGTTCAGGATGGGCGCCGTGCCGATCTCCAGCAGGCGTTCCGGTTCGTCGAGCGCGCCGGCCGGCAGGAGGTCGTACGCCTCGCGCTGGGGGACGGCGAGGACGACCGCGTCGGAATCGATGGCGCGGCCGGGAACTTCCACGGTCCAACGGCCGTTGTCCTGGCGGGAGATGGAGGTGACGCGTGTACGGACCTCGATGCTCACGCCCGCGGAGTCGAGCGCCTTGCGGGCCAGCCGGTCGTGCAGTTCGCCGAGCGGTACGTGCGCCCAGCCGATGTCGGCGGCGCCCGGGTCGGACAGCAGACCGGTCTTGAACACCATCGCGGCGAGCCCCAGCGAGGCATCGCCCGCGACCGCGTTGAGGGTGGCGACCCCGACCAGGTCCCACAGGGCCTCGACGGCGCGCGCGGACTGACCGTGCGCGGCGAGCCAGGAGCCGAAGTCCTGGTCGTCCAGCGCCGGATCGGCGAGGTCGAGCCCCTTCAGCGCGAGCGCGGCCCGGCCCACCTTGGCGCGCTCGGCGAGCGAGAGATGCGGGTACGCGGCGAGGCTGCGCCCGAGGTGCAGCGGCACCGGCAGCGCGTCCCGCCGGAGCCTGCCCAGGCGCCGTCCCTCGGGTTTCGCGACGTCCACGACCGGGACGTCCAGCCGGGCCTGGAGCGGCGCGAGTGCGGCGGCGCCGACGCGGTCCAGGAACCACCGGTAGGCCGTGCAGCAGCGCAGGTAGACGTGCTGGCCGTTGTCGACGCTCAACTCGCCGCGCCGGAAGGAGAAGGCGAGGCCGCCCAGGCGCGGGCGGCCTTCGAGGAGGGTGACGCGCAGTCCGGCGTCGGCGAGGCCGAGCGCCGCGGTGACCCCGGCGAGCCCGCCCCCGACGACCACGGCATGGCGTCCGGTGCTCTCGTCGGTCATCGCGCGTCCTCCTGTGTGTGCCCGCGGTGGTGGATGAACTGTGCACCGGGGGCCGTCGCAGTCAGGGACGCCGCGCCGGGCCGGAGGGTTGCCTGTGCGACGCCGGAGGAGTGAGGGGTTGTCAAGAGGGCCATCAGGGGTGCCTCCTGACGGTCTGGCGGGAGACGCGGGAGACGGTGCGGGCGTCGAGTCCGGACAGGCCGCGCGCGGCGACGTACGCCTTCTCGCGGCCGGGCAGGGAGACCCGGCCGCGCAGGACGGCCTCGGGGTCGCGTTCGATGCGGTCGAGCAGGCGCCGGTAGATCCCGGCCATCGCGGCGACGCAGGCCCCGCTGCGGCGGTCCAGCATCGGCAGCAGCCGGTACCCCTCGGCGAACAGCGCGCGGGCGCGCCGCACCTCGAAGTGGACGAGGCCCGCGAAGTCGGAGCCGGGCGGGGGCGTCGGGGAGGCGAAGCCGGCGGAGCAGCCGAACTTGGCGAGGTCGTCGGCGGGCAGGTAGGTGCGGCCGTTCTCGGCGTCCTCGCGGACGTCGCGCAGGATGTTCGTGAGCTGGAGGGCGAGGCCGAGGGTGTCGGCGTACTCGGCGGCCCGCTCCACGCCGCGCGCGCCGGGGCGGGTGCCGAAGACGCCGACGGAGAGCCGGCCGATGGCGCCGGCGACGCAGCGGCAGTAGGTCCTGAGGTCGTCCCAGGTCTCGTAGGTCTCGCCGCGCAGGTCCATCTCGACGCCGTCGATCAGCTCGTCGAGGCCGGTCAGCGGGACCGGGAAGGCGCGCGAGGCGTGGGTGAGGGCGACGGCCACGGGGTCGGTGTCGTCCTCGGCGACCTCGCCCTCGCGGACCCGGGCGAGCAGGGCGCGCGTCTCGGCGAGGCGGGTGCTCTTCGTCGCGGGTTCGAGGTCGCCGTCGCCGATGTCGTCGACGCGCCGGGAGAACGCGTACAGCGCGGACATCGCGCGTCTCTTGGGTGTGGGCAGCAGCCGGATGCCGTAAGCGAAGTTGCGGGCCTGTGTGCCGGTGACGGCCTCGCAGTAGCTGTAGGCGGCGAGTACCGGCGCGGACACGTGCGGTGACGGTTCCACGGTCCGGATCACCCCTCTCCTCGCAGGGTCACGCCCACCTCGCGCAGCAGTCTGAGCCTGCCGGGCTTGGGCGGGCCGGGAAGTACGTCGTACCGGGCGGCGGAGAGCGCGTGGGCCGCCGCCCGTCCTCCCGCCACGAACCCGGCGAGCAACAGCCTGAGCCTGCCGGTGACGCTACCCACAAGGGGGGCGCCTTCATTCAGGAGTTGACAGGCGCGTTGCGCTTCGAACGCGACCAGCGCGCGCACGGACGCGCCCGCGTGCGCCTCGGCGAGGTCCGCCTCGGTGACGTGGAAGCGCTTCATGTCCTCGGCGGGCAGGTAGACGCGGTCGCGGGCCAGGTCCTCGGCCACGTCCTGGAGGTGTTCGACGATCTGCAGGGCGGTGCAGATCGCGTCGGAGCGGCGGATCCGCTCGGGGGTCGCGGTGCCGGTGACGGCGAGGACGAGCCGGCCGACGGGGTTCGCGGACAGCTCGCAGTAGGCGAGGAGGTCGTCGTAGGTCTCGTAGCGGCTGACGAGCTGGTCCTGGCGGTTGGCGGCGATCAGGCCGAGGAACGGCTCGGGGGTCAGGGCGCGGCGGCGGACCGTGGGCCGGAGGTTCAGCAGCAGGGGGTGGCGCGGGGTGCCGTCGAAGACGCGGCGCAGGTCGGCCTCGAAGGCGTCGAGCATCAGGAGCCGGTCGTCCGCGTCGGTGTCGGGGACGCCCAGGTGGCGGGCGTCGGCGCCGCCGGGGGCGAGGTCGCCGTCGCCGATGTCGTCGACGAGACGGGCGAAGCCGTAGATCGCCATGAGGTCGTCGCGCCAGGCGCGGGGGAGGAAGAAGGGGGCGACGGGGAAGTTCTCGTCGGCCGCTTTGTCGAGGGTGCCACGGTCGGTCCTGGGAGTTTCCGTAGCCATTGCCGTCACATCTCCCGTTCTACACTGCCGACCCAATACACACTATTTCGGACACGCCGCCCGGACCCCCGCGCGGCGGTGTCCCAGCTGAGGTCGTCCGCGCACGTTATCGCCCCACTTGCCGCGATTCGAGACCGGTACAGCTTACGTTCTACAGCGCACGCTCGTTCGTCGGGGTCTCCCGCAGATCACAACAACACACCGATTGGTGTCAAGATTCCTGCGCCCCGGGCGAGTTGACATTTCTTTTGCATACGGAGGGCCCCACCGGAAGGTTCCGGCGGGGCCCTTCGGCGCACGGGCTATTTGCCCGTGAACTTCTCGTACTCCTTGATGACCGCGTCGGTCGGACCGTCCATCCGCAGCTCACCGCGCTCCAGCCACAGGACCCGGTCGCAGGTGTCGCGGATCGACTTGTTGCTGTGGCTGACGAGGAACACCGTGCCCGCCTGCTTGCGCAGTTCGCGGATGCGTTCCTCGGAGCGGACCTGGAACTTGCGGTCGCCGGTCGCCAGCGCCTCGTCGATCATCAGGACGTCGTGGTCCTTCGCGGCGGCGATGGAGAAGCGCAGGCGCGCCGCCATACCGGAGGAATAGGTGCGCATCGGCAGGGAGATGAAGTCGCCCTTCTCGTTGATCCCCGAGAAGTCGACGATCTCCTGGTAGCGCTCCTTGATCTGCTCCCGGGACATCCCCATCGCGAGCCCGCCGAGGACGACGTTGCGCTCCCCGGTGAGGTCGTTCATCAGGGCCGCGTTGACGCCCAGCAGCGAGGGCTGGCCGTCGGTGTAGACCTTGCCGCTCTCCGGCGGCAGCAGCCCGGCGATCGCCCGCAGCAGCGTCGACTTGCCCGAGCCGTTGGTGCCGATCAGCCCGATCGCCTCGCCCCGGTAGGCGGTGAACGACACCCCGCGCACGGCGTGCACCTTGCGCACCGCGCGCTCCTCACCGCCCTTGCGGCGCTTGACGATCCGGCTCAGCGCGGCCGTCGCGCTGCCCTTGCCGCCCTTGGCCCCGTTGACGCGGTAGACGATGTGGACGTCCTGCGCGATGACGGTCGGCACCCTCGCACCCTGCTCAGCCACGGCCGTACCTCTCCTCCGCCTGCCAGAAGTACACGAAACCGCCGACGGCGAACAGGACGGCCCAGCCGCCCGCGACCATCCAGACGTGGTCGGGCAGGTTGGCCGACCCGTAGTCCTCGATCAGGGCGAAGCGCATGAGGTCCATGTAGACGGCCGTCGGGTTCCACTGGAGCACCGTGGAGACCCAGCCCGGCTTCTCCGCGAGGTACACCGGGATGGAGAACATCACGCCGGACGCGTACATCCACGTCCGCAGCACGAACGGCATGAGCTGCGCGAGGTCGGGGGTCTTGGCGCCCGCGCGCGCGAAGATCAGGGCGAGGCCGGTGTTGAAGAGGAACTGGAGCGCCAGCACCGGCACGATCAGCGCCCACGACAGGTCGGGGTAGCTGCCGAACGCCATCACGACGAGGAACAGCACCAGCATCGACCACAGCAGCTGCTGGAGCTGCTGGAGCGCGAAGGAGACCGGCAGGGACGCGCGCGGGAAGTGCAGCGCGCGCACCAGGCCCAGGTTGCCGGAGATCGCCCGCACGCCCGACATGACCGAGCTCTGCGTGAAGGTGAAGACGAAGATGCCCGTGACGAGGAACGGGATGTAGACGTCCTTGGGCATGCCCTTCCCGGCGTTCAGGATCAGCCCGAAGATCAGGAAGTACACGACCGCGTTCAGCAGCGGGGTGGCCACCTGCCAGAGCTGGCCGAGCTTCGCCTGGCTGTACTGGGCGGCCAGCTTGGCCGAGGAGAAGGCCAGGATGAAGTGGCGCCGGCCCCACAGCTGGCGGACGTACGCGCGCAGCGACGGGCGGGCCCCGCTGACGGCCAGCCCGTACTTCGCGGCGAGCTGTTCGGGCGTGAGCCCGTCGTCCGGTGACGGGGGCTCACTCGTCATGACGCCGCCTTCATGGGTTCTCTCACTCACAAGCGGAAACTTTCGTCTCGGGATGCGGGGCCTCGGCGGGCCGGGCACGAGCCGGGGGCCGCGGGGCGGCCCGGGGTGACCTCGGGGACGAGCTTTTCAGATGATCGGCGGACGGCCCAGCCGGGTCAGCCGCCACACCGTACGCCACCGCATCGGCCTGCGCGGGCCGCAGTCGGTTCTCCAGCCCTCCCCGAACCCGCCGAACCACGCCTTCAGCGCGGGTATGGAGGGCCGGCGCAGCAGGGTCAGCGCCAGCCACACCCCGAGGTAGACGGGGACCAGCGGGGCGGGCAGGTTGCGGCGGGCGAGCCAGACGCGGTTGCGGGCCACCATGCGGTGGTAGACCGCGTGCCGCGAGGGCGCGGTCGTCGGGTGGAACAGCACCAGGTCGGACCGGTAGTCGATCAGCCAGCCCGCGTCCAGGGCCCGCCACGCCAGGTCGGTCTCCTCGTGCGCGTAGAAGAACGCGTCCGGCAGGGTGCCGACCTCCGCGAAGACCCGGGTGCGGACGGCGTTGGCGCCGCCGAGGAACGTGGTGACCCGCGAGGAGCGCATCGGGTCGGCGGCCCGCAGCCTCGGCACGTGCCGGCGCTGGGTGACACCGGTGTCCGGGTCGGCGATGCGGAAGCTGACGATGCCCAGGCGCGCGTCGTCCGCGAACGCTCTGCGGCACAGCTCGGCGGTGTCGTGCTCGGGCAGCAGGCCGTCGTCGTCGAGGAACAGCAGTATGTCGACGTCCCGGCCGCTCGGCCCGAACGCCTCGATGCCGACGTTGCGCCCGCCCGGGATGCCCAGGTTCTCCGGCAGTTCGACCGTGCGCACGCCCACGGGGACGTCCGGGACGGGCGCGCCGTTGCCGACCACGACGACCTCGACCGGGTCGCCGTCCTGCTTGGCGACCGAGTCGAGCAGCGCGCGCAGTTCCTCGGGGCGGTTGCCCATCGTGATGACGACGGCGCCGACTTTCAGCGCGTTCACTTCAGCCTGCTGGAGACCAGCACCGACACCAGGTGCAGCAGCGTCTGCAGCAGCGCGATCCCGGCCAGCACGGCGGTGCCGAGGCGGGTCCAGAACAGGTCGCCGTGGTAGTGGTCGGCGACCGCGAGGACCAGGATCAGCAGCGACGCCTCGATGCCGAGGATCAGCCGGTGGAACTTGAGCGCGGCGGCGGCCCGGCGCGCGAGCGCCATCCCGGAGGAGCGCGGCTCGGACGCCGCCTCCTTGACCGGCGCCATCCCGTTCTGGTGCCGGGCCACACCGACCAGGTCCGTCTCCGCCTTGATCAGGATCGCGCCGAGCGCGGCGAGCGTCCCGAGGAACGCCCACAGCCAGTCGATCCGCCCGGTGCCGAACACGTCGGCGGCGCGCAGACCCAGCCCGACGAGGACGGCCGCGTCGGTCAGGTAGGCGCCGACCCGGTCCAGGTAGACCCCGGCCAGCGAGTACTGCTTGCGCCAGCGTGCGATCTCCCCGTCGACGCAGTCCAGCAGCAGGTAGAGCTGGACGGCGACGACGCCGAGGACGGCGCCCCAGATGCCGGGCACCAGCAGCGCGGGCGCGGCCAGGACGCCGCAGACGGTCATCAGGTACGTCAACTGGTTCGGCGTGACGCGCGTGTTGACCAGGTACCGGTCGACCCTGAGGGACACCTCGCGCATGTAGAGGCGGCCCATCCAGTGCTCGCCGCTGCGCCGGTCCTTGACCCCGGCGGGGTGCACGACGGGCCGGAGTTCAGCTACCGATGGCCTTGACATAGTCGGCGTAGACGTCCTTGATCTGGTCGGTCTTGAGGTCGAGGTGTTCGAGGATCGTGTAGCGGCCGGGGCGGGTCTGCGGGGCGAACTCGACGGCCTGGACGAACTCGTCCACGCTGAAGCCGATCTCCTCCGGCAGCACCGGCAGCCCGTGCCGGCGCAGGACCTCCGCCATGTACGCGGACTCCTCGTGGGCGCCCCGCAGGTACATGGCGAACGCGGCACCGAGTCCGCACTGTTCGCCGTGGGCGGCGGCGCGCTTGGGGAACAGCAGGTCGAACGCGTGGTTGATCTCGTGGCAGGCGCCGGAGGAGGGCCGGGAGTCGCCGGAGACGGACATCGCGATCCCGGTGAGGACCAACGCCTCGGCGAGGACCTGGAGGAACCCGTCGTCGCCGACGCCGCCGGGGTGGCGCAGCACCGCCTCGCCCGCCTGGCGGGCCATGGCGGCGGCGAGGCCGTCGATCTTCTCGCCGTTGACCCGGTTCGACAGCTCCCAGTCGGCGACCGCCGAGATGTTGGAGATGGCGTCGCCGATGCCGGACCGCACGAAGCGGACGGGGGCCTCGCGGACCAGTTCCAGGTCGATCACGACGGCGATCGGGTTCGGCACGCCGTAGGAGCCGCGGCCCGCGTCGTTGTCGAGGGTCGCGACCGGTGAACACAGGCCGTCGTGCGCGAGGTTGGTGGCGACGGCCACCAGCGGCAGCCCGACCCGCGCGGCGGCGAACTTCGCGCAGTCGATGATCTTCCCGCCGCCGAGCCCGACGACGGCGTCGTAGTGGCCGGCCTTTATGGCGCCGGCGAGCTGGATCGCGTCGTCGAGGGTGCCGCCCCCGACCTCGTACCAGCTCGCGCCCGGCAGCAGCGGCAGCAGCCGCTCCTTGAGGCGGGCCCCGGAGCCGGGGCTCACCGCGACGGCCAGCTTTCCCGAGTGCGAGATGCGCTCGTCGGCGAGGACCCCGGCCAGGTCGTCGAGGGCACCCGGGCGGATGTCCACGACGACCGGCGACGGGATCAGCCGGGTCAGTACTGGCATGCGATCTCCCGCCCCTTGGCCAGGTCGTCGTGGTTGTCGATCTCGACCCACTTGACGTCGCCGATGGGCGCCACGTCGATCTGGAAGCCCCGGTTGACCAGCTCCTGGTAGCCGTGCTCGTAGAACTGCTGCGGGTCGGTCTCCCAGACGGTCTTGAGCGCGTCGGCCAGCGCGTCGGTGGCCTCGCCCTCGATGAGGGTGACACCGATGTACTCGCCCGTCGCCTCGGCGGGGTCCATCAGCTTGGTGATCTTGCTGACGCCCTTCTCGGGGTCGGCGACGACCTTCATCTCCTCGTCGGCCAGGGACTTGACCGTGTCGAGGGCGAGGATGATCCGCTTGCCGTCGCCGCGCGCGGCGAGCAGCGTCCTCTCGACGGAGACCGGGTGGACGGTGTCGCCGTTGGCGAGGATCACGCCGTCCTTGAGGGCGTCACGGCCGCACCACAGGGAGTAGGCGTTGTTCCACTCCTCGGCCTTGTCGTTGTCGATGAGCGTGAGCGTCAGGCCGTACTTGGCCTCCAGGGCGGCCTTGCGCTCGTAGACGGCCTCCTTGCGGTACCCGACGATGATCGCGACCTCGGTGAGGCCGATCTCGGCGAAGTTGCCGAGGGTCAGGTCGAGGACGGTCGTGTCGCCGTCCACCGGCACCAGGGCCTTGGGCAGGGTGTCGGTGTAGGGGCGCAGTCTCCGGCCTGCGCCGGCCGCCAGCACGAGGCCGATCATGCGGATTCTCCTTCGTCGTGTACGGCTGGGGCGCCGGCCTTGTGTGCGGCGACCCAGAAGCGGATGCTCTCGACGAGCACCAGCAGGGCGACGGCCACGGCGAGCGCCGTGAGCGCGAGCGTGAACGGCTCCCCGGTGAGCAGGGCGGCGAGGACGCAGGCGAGCAGCGTCCGTCCCTCCTGCCCCCCGGTGGCGCGCACCAGCCAGGCCGGCGGCGCTCCGGCGCCACCGCGGATGCGGTACACCGTGTCGTAGTGATGGTAGGCGACGGCGGCCACCAGCCCGAAAGCCGCCGGAAGCGCTCCGTTCACCTCCGCGCGCGCGGCGAGGAGGAGGACGGTGGCGTACTCGGCGGTACGGAAGAGGGGGACGATCAGCCAGTCGAGGGGGCCGGTGAGGGGCCGGGCGGTGACGGTCGCCGAGGCGAGGACGTGGAGGGCGGCGAACAGGACGGCCCAGCCGCTGCCGTACCCCGCGAGGGCGACGGCGAGCAGCAGCGGTGCCGCGGTGCCGGCGACCGTGCCGACGCGGGCGAGGGTGCCGTGGTCGCGGACGCCGATCCGGCGTGCCACCGGGTGCAGCGCCTCGACGAGCGCGCCGTTGTCCGCCATGTCCGCCAGCGCCCGCGCGGAGCGCTCCGTGTTGGGCGTACGGCGGCGCAGCGAGCGCAGGACGCGGCCGGCGGTGGTGTAGAGGGCCGCGAGGCCGCAGCCGATCAGCAGGGCGTAGAAGGTGATCCGGGGGGTGGCGGCGGCCGTCAGGACCGCGATCATCGCCCAGCGTTCGCCGATCGGCAGGATGATCATGCGGCGCACCCAGACGGACAGGCCCACCTTCTTGACGGGGCCGGTCGCGGGCGGGGCGACGTCGTCCTCGGCCTCGTGGTAGGCGAAGTCGACCATGTGCCGCACGGTCTGCACCGCCATCGCGGCCAGCGCGAGCCCCCACACGTCGTCGCCGCCGCGCGCCGCTCCGAGGGCGAGGCCGGCGTAGTACGCGTACTCCTTGGCCCGGTCGAAGGTCGCGTCGAGCCAGGCGCCGAGCGTCGAGTACTTGAGGGCGTAGCGGGCGAGCTGGCCGTCCGTGCAGTCCAGGACGAACGACACGATCAGCAAGGCGCCGGCCGCGACGAACCCGGTGCGGGTGCCGGTCGCCGCGCAGCCGGCCGCGATCAGGGCCGTCAGCAGGGAGGCCGTGGTGACCTGGTTGGGGGTCAGGCCCCGGCGGGCGCACCAGCGGGCCAGGTAGCGGGAGTAGGGGCTGATGAAGAAGGTCGTGAAGAACCCGTCGCCCGACTTCACGGACGACCGGAGGCGGACGGCCTCCTCGTCGACGGCGGCGACGGCCTCCCGCGCCTCGCTCCTGGCCTGCGGATCCCGCGGGACGACGGCGACGAGGCTGCCGAGCGCGGGCCTGTGCACGGCGGCGCCCTCGGCGTCGAGGGCCGTGACGACCCGGTCGGCCAGGCTGTCGACGGCGGTGGCGGTACGGCCGCCCGCCGACGTCTCGCGCGCCAGCGCCCGCGTCAGCGTGGCCCGTGCGTCGGCGCGGGCCACCACGACGCCGGGGACGGCGGCCAGCGGGAAGCGGGGGTCGGTCAGGGCGAGGCGCAGCGCGTGGAGGTGGCCCACGAAGCGGGCGTCCACCAGCGCGACGCGCTCCTCGCAGGGGGTCCGCGCCATCGCGCGTTCCGCCTCGGCGGCGCCGGCGACCGTCCTGACCTCGAACCCCAGCGCTCTCAGGTCCGCCTCGATCGAGGATCCGGGGACCGGAGAGCCGGCGAGGATGGCGGTCGACAACCGAACTCACTCCCTGAGTGCCGGCGCGCCCCGGCCACGTACGACGTTTTCCCGATGCCCCGCTCCCGAAAGCGGGGCGGGCGGCATGACGGCAGAGGCTATCGGATAGCGGAAGGCTCCCGTTCACTGCCCGTTCAGCCGTGCTCAAGACCGTCCACACCGGGCCTGGGCGAGATCATCATGGGTGATCAAGGGGGTTGCGGACAAACCGCGGGCGGGGGTCGTCACCGGGGGTGAGGACGCGGTGCGGCGGGCGTGAGCGCGGGGCACGGACACGGCGGGCCGCGACTGTCTGACCTGCGGTTCGTTTGCGCAGGTCAGAGCACATGACAACGGTGTTCAGTGCCGCGTTGCCGGATACCCCCCACCCGTAGTTCACTGTGGGCCGGACGAGTGGCGGGAGGACGGTTTCATGGGGGCTGGACACGATCACGGGCACAGCCACGCGCCGCAGGGCGGGACGGCCGCGGCGGCGTACGCCGGGCGGCTGCGGATCGCGCTGGGGATCACGCTCGGTGTGATGGTCGTGGAGATCGTCGGCGGGATCGCGGCGGACTCGCTGGCGCTGGTCGCGGACGCGGCCCACATGGCCACCGACGCCGTGGGCCTCGGGATGGCGCTGCTGGCGATCCGGTTCGCGGGGCGGCCGGCGAGCACGCACCGGACGTTCGGGCTGGCCCGCGCGGAGATCCTGGCGGCGCTGGCGAACTGCCTGCTGCTGCTCGGGGTCGGCGGGTACGTGCTGTACGAGGCGGTGTCGCGGTTCTTCACGCCCGCGCCGACCGAGGGCGGGCTGATGATCGTGTTCGGCGCGATCGGCCTGGTCGCGAACATGATCTCGCTCACGCTGCTGATGCGGGGCCAGCAGGAGAGCCTGAACGTGCGGGGCGCGTTCCTGGAGGTCGTCGCCGACGCCCTCGGGTCGGTGGCGGTGCTGGTGTCGGCCGTGGTGATCCTGACGACCGGCTGGCAGGCGGCCGACCCGATCGCCTCGCTGGTCATCGGGCTGATGATCGTGCCGCGGACGGTCAAGCTGCTGCGCGAGACGCTGGACGTGCTGCTGGAGTCCGCGCCGAAGGACGTCGACATGGCCGAGGTGCGCAGTCACATCCTCGCGCTCGACGGGGTGGAGGACGTCCACGACCTGCACGCCTGGACGATCACCTCGGGGCTGCCGGTGCTGTCCGCGCACGTCGTCGTCCGCTCCGACGTGCTCGACGCGGTCGGCCACGAGAAGCTGCTGCACGATCTGCAGGGGTGTCTCGGGCACCACTTCGACGTGGAGCACTGCACGTTCCAGCTGGAGCCGAGCGGGCACGCGGAGCACGAGGCGCGGCTCTGCCACTGAGGGGTGGCGCGGGGTGCGGGGCTTGTTCGGGTGGTCGGACGATCGGATCATCGGGCAGGTTTGCGACGGGCCACTCGTCCGGGTTGCTTTGCCGCCCCGGGTCCCGCTCCGGGCGGTTCCGGGGCGTCCGGGGCGGGCAAGATCACCCTTCGGGCCCCGTTCCCGGCACGGCTCGACGTCGGGAGAGCCGGACGTGTGCGGCAGACTGGGGGGCGCCAGGACCGATGCTAAGGATGGGTATGCCGATCACACCTGCGACCACGACGCACAGTTCACCGAACGGCACCGCGGACCCGATTCTGCTCGAACTGGTCGACGAGGACGGCGTCACGATCGGCACCGCCGAGAAGCTGACCGCGCACCAGCCGCCGGGACAGCTGCACCGCGCGTTCTCGGTGTTCCTCTTCGACGAACAGGGCCGGCTGCTGCTCCAGCAGCGGGCCCTGGGCAAGTACCACTCCCCCGGCGTGTGGTCCAACACGTGCTGCGGCCACCCCTACCCCGGCGAGGCCCCGTTCGCGGCGGCGGCCCGGCGCACCCACGAGGAGCTGGGCGTCTCGCCGTCGCTGATGGCGCAGGCGGGCACGGTCCGCTACAACCACCCGGACCCGGAGTCCGGCCTGGTGGAGCAGGAGTACAACCACCTCTTCGTCGGTCTCGTGCAGTCGCCGCCGCGGCCGGACCCGGAGGAGGTCGGCGACACGGCCTTCGTGACGGCTGCGGAGCTGGCCGAGCGGCACGCGAAGGATCCGTTCTCCTCCTGGTTCATGACCGTCCTGGACGCCGCCCGGCCCGCCGTCCGCGAGCTGACGGGCGACATGGCCGGCTGGTGAGCCGGGGGCCGGCCGTCGCGCGAAGCGGCTGGTCAGCCCGTGCGCAAAGGTTTCAGCGGAAGGGCCGCCCAGATGACCTTGCCACCCGTCGTCGTGTGCTCGACGTCGCACACCCCGCCCGCCTCCCGGGTGACCTCCCGCACGAGCAGCAGACCCCGCCCGCCGGTCGGGCTGTGGGGGTTCTCCAGGGCGGTCGGGCGGTAGGGGTGGCTGTCCTCGACGGACACCCGCACCCATTCCGCGCCGACGGCCACCTCCAGCGCGAGCGTCGGGGAGAGCAGCGCCGCGTGCTTGACGGCGTTGGTCACCAGCTCCGACACGATCAGCAGGAGGCCGTCGACGACGTCGTCCGCGACGGGCACCCCCTGCCTGCGCAGCAGGTCGCGTACGGCCCTGCGGGCCTGCGGGACCGAGGCTTCCACCGCCGGCGCGGTGAACCTCCAGACTCCCTCGTACGGCAACGGGCCGGGCGCCTGTCCGGTCGTGCTGTCGCTGTCCTGGGGGCGTGGGTCGGGCCCGCGCCCGTGGTCGTCCATTGTCCGGTCGCCGCCTCTGTGCTCGGTTGTCACCACACGTCGAGTGTTGGGAGAGGGAGCGTTCACTCCGGTTGACTGGGCACAATTCGCCCGGCATCGATCGGTATTGATCGTTTCGCATGTCCTCAGGGGTGACGGTTTACGTTTGCGACCGGTTCGTTGATCACACGGTTGCCGGAATCGTCCCTCCGGGCGGCGGTTAGCATCGCCTCCCATGGAGCCCCGCCTGTCCCACCACGTCGCCGACTCGGTCGCCACCGTCGTCATCGGCCACACCGCCCGGCGCAACGCCATGACCCCCGCGATGTGGCGCGCCCTGCCGCCGCTGCTCGACTCCCTCGCGGGCGACCCGCGCGTGGGGGTGCTGGTGCTGACCGGTGAGGGCGGCACGTTCTGCGCGGGCGCCGACATCTCCGCCATGGGCGACTCGGCCGACGAGGCGCGGGAGCTGGCGGTGCTCGCGGAGGACGCCCTCGCGGCGTTCCCGAAGCCGACGCTGGCCGCCGTGCGGGGGCACTGCGTGGGCGGCGGGGCGCAGTTGGCGGTGGCCTGCGATCTGCGGTTCGCCGAGGAGGGCGCCCTGTTCGGCGTCACGCCCGCGAAGCTCGGCCTCGTCTACCCGGCGTCCACGACCCGCCGCCTCGTCTCCCTCGTCGGACCCGCCACCGCCAAGTGGCTGCTGTTCTCCGGCGAACTGATCAGCACGGAGCGCGCCCTGCGCACCGGTCTCGTCGACGAGGTACTGCCCGAGGGCGAACTCGACAAGCGCGTCGACGAGTTCACCCGCATCCTGCTCTCGCGCTCGCGCCTCACGCAGGCGGCGGCGAAGGAGTTCGTGAACGGGCAGGACGATCGCGAGGCGTTCTGGGCCGAGACCGAGCGCGGGAGCGGGGACATCGCCGAGGGGGTGGCCGCGTTCATGGAGCGGCGGGCTCCCCGGTTCGAGTGGCGGGTGTGAGGGGCCTTCCCCCGGGACCCCGCGTCGTACGGGGGCTGAGGGTCGTACTCCATGGCCAGTGATCCGGTGGCTGCCGGGGGCGGACGTGTCGGCGTCTGCGAAGACCTCTGCCGGGCCGGTCGCGTCGGGGCTCTGGGCGCCGTCGACGAGGGTGGTGCGTTCCGCCATGTTCCTGGTTCTTCGCGGGTGTTCGGGGGGCCGCGATGACGGGCTTCCCAGCTTTTCCGGCGTGGCCGATTCCGCGTCCGGGTCACCCGCTGTCAGTGGCACCTGCCACAATTGCGACGCAAGCTGACGTGGAGAAGGCGGTACGGGTCGTGACCGAAGCAGGGTCCATCGAAGGCAGGATCGCCGAGGAGCTCGGCGTACGGGAGCGGCAGGTCAGGGCGGCCGTGGAGCTGCTCGACGGCGGCTCGACGGTGCCGTTCATCGCCCGCTACCGCAAGGAGGCGACGGAGACGCTCGACGACGCGCAACTGCGCACGATCGAGGAGCGCCTGCGCTACCTGCGCGAGCTGGAGGAGCGGCGGGCGGCGATCCTGGAGTCGGTCCGCGAACAGGGCAAGCTCACCGACGAGCTGGCGGCGCGCATCCGGGGCGCCGAGACGAAGGCGCGCCTGGAGGACATCTACCTCCCCTACAAGCCGAAGCGGCGTACGAAGGCCCAGATCGCGCGCGAGGCGGGCCTCGAACCGCTCGCCGAGGGCCTGCTCGGTGACCCGTCCGTCGACCCGCTGGCCGCCGCTGCGGCGTTCGTGGACGCGGAGAAGGGCGTCGCCGACCCGCAGGTCGCCCTGGACGGCGCGCGGGCGATCCTCACCGAGCGGTTCTCGGAGGACGCCGACCTGATCGGCGAGGTCCGCGAGCGGATGTGGACGCGCGGGCGGCTGGCCGCGAAGGTCCGCGCGGGCAAGGAGGAGGCGGGCGCCAAGTTCGCCGACTACTTCGACTTCGCCGAGCCGTTCACGGCGCTGCCCTCGCACCGGATCCTGGCGATGCTGCGGGGCGAGAAGGAGGAGGTCCTGGACCTCGTCCTGGAGCCGGAGGAGCCCCAGGAGGGCGCCGTCTCCTCCTCGTACGAGCCGATCATCGCCTCCCGGTTCGGGATCGCCGAGCGGGGCCGCCCGGCCGACAAGTGGCTGCTCGACACGGTCCGCTGGGCCTGGCGCACCCGCATCCTCGTCCACCTCGGCATCGACATCCGCCTGCGCCTGCGCACGGCCGCCGAGGACGAGGCGGTGAACGTGTTCGCCGCCAACCTCCGCGACCTCCTCCTCGCCGCCCCCGCGGGCACGCGCGCGACGCTCGGCCTCGACCCCGGCTTCCGCACGGGCGTGAAGGTCGCCGTCGTCGACGCGACCGGCAAGGTCGTCGCCACGGACGTCATCCACCCGCACGTCCCGGCGAACAAGTGGGACGAGGCGATCGCCAAGCTCGCGCGCCTCGCGAAGGAGCACGCGGTCGAGCTGGTCGCGATCGGCAACGGCACCGCGTCCCGCGAGACCGACAAGCTCGCCGGTGAACTCATCACCAAGCACCCCGAGTTGAAGCTGACGAAGGTGATGGTCTCCGAGGCCGGCGCGTCCGTGTACTCGGCGTCCGTGTTCGCCTCGCAGGAACTGCCCGGTATGGACGTCTCGCTGCGCGGCGCCGTCTCCATCGCGCGCCGGCTCCAGGACCCGCTCGCCGAGCTGGTGAAGATCGACCCGAAGTCGATCGGGGTCGGCCAGTACCAGCACGACCTGTCCGAGGTGAAGCTCTCCCGCTCGCTGGACGCGGTCGTCGAGGACTGTGTGAACGGCGTCGGGGTCGACGTCAACACGGCGTCCGCGCCCTTGCTCGCCCGGGTCTCCGGGGTGACGTCGACGCTCGCCGAGAACATCGTGGCCCACCGCGACGCCAACGGGCCGTTCCGGTCGCGGACCGAGCTGAAGAAGGTGGCCCGGCTCGGGCCCAAGGCGTACGAGCAGTGCGCCGGGTTCCTGCGGATCCGGGGCGGGGACGACCCGCTGGACGCGTCCAGCGTCCACCCCGAGGCGTATCCCGTCGTCCGGCGGATGGTGAAGACGTCCGGGCAGGAGGTCGCCGCGCTGATCGGGAACACGGGGGTGCTGCGGTCGCTGCGGGCGGGTGACTTCGTCGACGAGACGTTCGGGCTGCCGACCGTCTCCGACATCCTCCGGGAGCTGGAGAAGCCGGGGCGCGACCCCCGGCCCGCGTTCAAGACCGCCACGTTCAAGGAGGGCGTCGAGAAGATCGCCGACCTCGCGTCGGGGATGGTCCTCGAAGGGGTCGTCACGAACGTGGCCGCGTTCGGGGCGTTCGTCGACGTCGGTGTGCACCAGGACGGTCTCGTGCACGTGTCGGCCATGTCCAAGACCTTCGTCAAGGACCCCCGGGACGTGGTGAAGCCGGGGGACATCGTCAAGGTGAAGGTCCTCGACGTGGACATCCCCCGCAAGCGGATCGCGCTGACGCTGCGGCTGGACGACGAGGCAGTTGCCTCCGGCGGGGGTGGGGAGCGGCGTCAGCGAGGTGGTGGGCGTCCGCCTCAGCAGCGGCCTGCGCCGGCTCCGGCCAACAGTGCGATGGCGGATGCTTTGAGGAAAGCGGGGTTGGTGAATCCCAAGAGGGGGAAGCGGTAAAGGTTTCGTGGGGGACTGCGGGGCCGATGTGGCTGGTCGCGCAGTTCCCCGCGCCCCTAAAAAACTTCCACCTGGCCTGCGTTGACCCGAAGGCGGCGGGTCACCCGCACCGCGTCCAGCATTCTGCGGTCGTGGGTGACCAGGAGCAGCGTGCCCTCGTAGGCGTCCAGCGCCGATTCCAGCTGCTCGATCGCCGGCAGGTCGAGGTGGTTGGTCGGCTCGTCCAGGACCAGGAGGTTGACGCCCTTGCCCTGGAGCAGCGCCAGGCCCGCCCTGGTCCGCTCGCCCGGTGAGAGCGTCGCCGCCGGGCGCAGGACGTGGTCCGCCTTCAGGCCGAACTTGGCCAGGAGGGTGCGGACTTCTGCCGGTTCCGTGTCCGGGACGGCCTCGCAGAACGCGTCCAGCAGCGACTCCGGGCCGTAGAACAGCTTGCGGGCCTGGTCGACCTCGCCGACCAGGACGCCGGAGCCCAGGGCCGCGTGGCCCGAGTCGAGGGGGAGGCGGCCGAGCAGCGCGGCCAGCAGGGTCGACTTCCCCGCCCCGTTCGCGCCGGTCACGGCGACCCGGTCCGCCCAGTCGACCTGGAGGGTGACCGGGCCGAACTCGAAGTCGCCCAGGCGCACGCGCGCGTCGCGCAGGGAGGCCACGACCGCGCCGGAGCGGGGCGCGGCGGCGATCTCCATGCGGAGTTCCCACTCCTTGCGGGGCTCCTCGACGACGTCCAGGCGTTCGATCATCCGCTGGGTCTGGCGGGCCTTCGCCGCCTGCTTCTCGCTGGCCTCGCTGCGGAACTTGCGGCCGATCTTGTCGTTGTCGTTGTTCGCCTTGCGCCGGGCGTTCTTGACACCCTTGTCCATCCAGGAGCGCTGCATCTGGGCGCGGTCCTGGAGGGCGGCGCGCTTGCCGGCGTACTCCTCGTAGTCGTCGCGGGCGTGCCGGCGGGCGGTGGCGCGCTCTTCGAGGTAGGCGTCGTAGCCGCCGCCGTACAGGTTGACCTGGCCCTGCGCGAGGTCGAGTTCGAGGACCTTGGTGACCGTGCGGGTCAGGAACTCGCGGTCGTGGCTGACGACGACCGTGCCGGCGCGCAGGCCGGTGACGAAGCGTTCGAGGCGGTCCAGGCCGTCGAGGTCGAGGTCGTTGGTGGGCTCGTCGAGGAGGAAGACGTCGTAGCGGGACAGGAGCAGCGAGGCGAGGCCCGCGCGGGCGGCCTGGCCGCCGGAGAGGGCCGTCATCGGCTGGTCGAGGCCGACGGCGAGGCCGAGGGAGGCCGCGGTCTCCTCCGCGCGTTCGTCGAGGTCGGCGCCGCCGAGGTCGAGCCAGCGCTCCAGGTGCAGGGCGTAGGCGTCGTCGGCGCCGGGGACGCCGTCGGCGAGGCCCTGGGCGGACTCGTCCATCAGGCGCTGGGCCTCGGCGACGCCGGTCCTGCGGGCCAGGAACTCGCGGACCGTCTCGCCGGGGCGGCGTTCGGGCTCCTGCGGGAGGTGGCCGACGGACGCGGTGGGCGGGGAGAGCCTGAGTTCGCCCTCCTCCGGGGCGGTCAGGCCCGCGAGCAGTCTGAGCAGCGTGGACTTGCCCGCTCCGTTGGCCCCGACCAGGCCGATCACGTCCCCGGGGGCCACGACGAGGTCGAGTCCGGAGAAGAGGGAGCGGTCGCCGTGGCCGGCGGCGAGGTTCTTGGCGACGAGGGTGGCGGTCACAGAGGGTAGATCCTAGCGGGGGTTCGGGGGTGGGGGCTTCGGGGTTTCCACGGACCGCTTGGAGGGCGGTCGTCGTGGGGAGGTTCGGGGGATGAGCCGTGACGTGGTGATCGTGGGTGGCGGGGTCGTCGGGCTGACGACCGGGGTCGTGCTCGCCGAGCGGGGGTGGCGGGTGCGGGTGTGGACACGGGAGGCGGTCGAGGAGACGACGTCGTCGGTCGCGGGCGCGCTGTGGTGGCCGTACCACATCGAGCCTCAAGTCGCCGCGCGCGGCTGGGCGTTGGAGTCGTTCGCGGTGTACCGGGAGCTGGCGGCGGACGTGCCGGAGGCCGGGGTGCGGATGGCCGAGGGGGTGCTCGGGGAGACGTCGCTCGACGAGGTCGGGTGGCTGGCCGGGACCGTGCCGGGGCTGCGGGCCGCGACGCCGGACGAGTACGCGGCCGGGCCGGGGTTGTGGGCGCGGCTGCCGCTCGTCGACATGGCCGCGTATCTGCCGTGGCTGCGGGGGCGGTTGGAGCGGGCGGGCGGGAGCGTGGAGCTGTGCACGGTGTCCGACCTCGCCGAGGCGGACTCGGCCGTGGTGGTGAACTGCGCCGGGCTCGGGGCGCGGGAGCTGGCCGGTGACGACGGAGTGCGGCCGGTGCGCGGGCAGTTGGTCGTCGTCGAGAATCCCGGGGTCGAGCACTGGGTGGTGTCCGACGGGGCGGACGGGTCTCTGACGTACTTCCTCCCTCAGCCCGGCCGGCTGCTGCTCGGCGGTACGGCCGAGGAGGGCGTCTGGTCCCGCACGCCGGATCCCGCCGTCGCGGAGGCGATCGTCCGCCGGTGCGCGGCGCTGCGGCCCGAGATCGCGGGGGCGCGGGTGCTGGGGCACCGGGTGGGGTTGCGGCCGGCCCGGGAGGCGGTGCGGCTGGAACGGGGGGTGCTGGGTGACGGTCGGGTGGTGGTGCATCACTACGGGCACGGGGGTGCGGGGGTGACGGTGGCCTGGGGGTGCGCCCGGGAGGCTGCGGGGATGGTGGAGGGGGGTTGAGGGGGTCGGGGGTGAGGGCTTGAGGCACGGCGCCGCAGGGGTTGGCCTGCGGCGCCGTGTGGGGTGGGGCGTGATGGGTTACGGCATGCGTCGGGCCTCGGGCAGCGGGCCCACGCCGTCCAGCGGGGCGTGGGTCCTCGGCGGGACGGGGAGTGTGCCGCCGGTCGCCCGGGTGAAGGCGGGGGCGCCGCCGACGAGGGGGAGGCTCGCCGAGGTGCGGGCGAGGTCGAGGGTCAGGGTCGGGGTGTCGGCAGGGGGTTCGACGAGGTTCTTGTCGGTGCCCGCGACGATCAGGGCGAGGCGGTGGCCCGCCGGGACGACGTGGTCGGTGGCGCCCAGGTCGATCGTGAGGGTGTAGGGCTTGCCCGGGGTGAGCGGGACGCCGTGGCCGGGGTCGGCGGAGGTGCCGAGGTCGGCCCAGCCCCGGCTGACGACGTTGTACTCGACGTCGGTCGTGCGGGCCGCCGTCTCCTTGAAGCAGGCGCTGTCGCCGGCCGTGCTCGCGCCCCAGCAGGTGCGGTTCGTGAGCGTCGAGATGCCCTCGCCCGCCGCCGCGTAGTCGCGGATGGTGTCGGGACCGAGGTCGACGAGGACGGCGGAGAGGTGGGCCGTCGGGGTCGTGGGCGTCGCGGTGACGGTGACCGTCGGGGAGCCGGCGAGGCGCAGGTCACGGGTGAGCGGGCCGGTGACGAAGCCGGCCTTCTCGGGCGTCGCGGTGTCGATGTGCGCGGCCCAGTCGGCCTCGTTCAGCGCGGGGTTGTCGGTGAACGTCTCCGTGCCGGTGCCCCGGCGCGGGCCGAGCGCGCCGACGCCCGGCCGGGTGCCGGTCGTGGGGTGGAGGGTCGTCGCCTTCGTGCCGGCCGGGGGCCAGGCGCGGGACGTCTCCCACTGGTCCGGGTGGCGTTCGACGTCGGCCGTGGGCTCGCGGTCGATGCCGTTGTCGTAGCCGAGGAGTTCGTGGTCGAACCAGCGGTGCAGGGTGTCGACCCAGGTGGCGCGGCGGAAGTCGAAGGGGTCGACGTGGCCCGTCTGGGAGAGCCAGATCTTGCGCTTGACGCCGTGCTGCGCGAGCGCGTCCCACCACTGGCCGAGGTGCTTCGTACGGACGTTGAGGTCCTGCACGCCGTGCACGGCGAAGACGCTGGCCTTCACCTTGCCGGCGTCCTTGACGTAGTCGCTGCCGGTCCACATGGGCGTCCAGTCGCCGGTGCGCGGCGCGCCGTCCCTGAGGCGCTGCTGCGCGGCGGCGCACTTGGCGCGGGCGGCGGGGCTCTCGACGGCGTCGGCGAGTTCGTCGGGGCCGCCGTCGTACAGCGGGGCGCCCTGCTGGAAGTAGTAGTCGTACCAGGAGGAGATCGCGCTGATCGGGACGATCGTCTTCAGGCCCTGGACGCCGGTCGCGGCGACGCCGTTGGCGATCGTGCCGTCCCAGCTCTTGCCGATCATGCCGGTGCGGCCGTTGGTCCAGTCGGCCTTCGCGGTGGTGGTGCCGGTACGGGTCGTGTACGCGGTGGCGCGGCCGTTCAGCCAGTCGACGACGGCCTTGGCCGAGCCGATGTCGGAGGGGCCGCCGATGTCGATACAGCCGTCGGAGCGGTTGGTGCCGGCGAGGTCGACGCCGATGAACGCGTAGCCGCGCGGCACGAAGTAGTTGTCGTAGAAGAGCGGCATCTGGACGACGCGCCCGTTCGCGTCGTACGTCTTGCGCTGGCCCTCGTTGCCCCGGCCGCAGCAGGAGTAGTAGGGGCTGGCGTCCATGATGACCGGCACCTTACGGCCCTGCTGGGCCGGTTCGCGCGGGCGGACGATGTCGACGGCCACGCGGTCCTTCTTGCCGTCGCCGTCCCCGTCCAGGCCCGTGTCGACCCAGACGGACTGGCGTATCGCCTTGTCGTAGGAGTAGACCGGCAGGCTCTCGCGGGAGGCCGCCTGGGCTGTCGTGGGGGTGAGGAGGGAGGCCGCCAGCAAGGTGAGCGTGGCCGCTGTGAGGGGTCTCCAGGTCGTGGAGCGCTTGCGTACAGGCATGCGCGGGACGGTACATCGGTCAACTCCTGTGCAGAAGACGGCGTTGGGGAGGCGGGGGTGTCAGGGGTGGGCCGTTCTGGGCAGGGCAGTTCTGGGCAGGGCCGATGTCTTGGTCGCCGGGACGGTGCACGCGTACGCGCCCGCGAGGGTGCCGTAGCGCGCGCACTCCTGCGGTGGCGCGCCGGTCACGGTGCCGTACAGGTAGCCGGCGGCGAAGGCGTCGCCCGCGCCGTTGGTGTCGACGACCTCGGCGGGCGGGGGTGCCGCCGGGACGTGGGTCAGGGTTTTGGCCGTCAGGACGTACGCGCCGTCGGCTCCCGCCGTCGCGACGACCGTGTGGGCCCTTCCGTTCGCCGCGATGCGGCGCAGTGCCGGCTCGATGTCCGGCAGGGCCGTCGCGGACAGGAACACGATGTCCGCGTGGCGCGCGAACGGTTCGTGGTACGGGTTCTCGCCGTCCCAGTCGTGCAGGTCCGTCGACAGGGTGGTTCCGGTGTCCCGCAGCGTCGTCAGCGCCTCGGCGCAGGGGTGGGTGAGGGACACGTGCGCGTGCCTGCTGCGGGCGGCCAGGCGCCTCAGGGTGTCCTCGGGGAAGCGTTCCTCGAAGCGGGTGCGGCTCGTGTCGTACAGCGAGAGCCTGCGGCCGTCCGGCGCGACCAGGTTCGTCGCCCTCTTCGTCCCGGCGGCCTGCGGCAGCGCGGTCAATTCGATCCCGTGCTCCCGGTGGAACCCCCGCACCAGCTCCCCCTCCGGGTCGTCCCCGAGAAAGTCCAGGTGGTGCACCCTCAGCCCGAGCGCGGTGAGCCCCAACGCCACGAAGTCCCCGGTCTGCCCCGCGCGGGCGTGGATGCCGTCGACCATGTGGCTGTCGGCGCACGGAAGGGGCAGTTCGGGCACCGGGACGATGGTGTCGACACCGGCACCGCCGAGGACGAGGACGTCGATGTCCTTGGTCACCTTCAGCCCTCCCCGTGGTCGTACACCGTCACGGTGAGGCCGCAGCCTATGCGCGGCATGTGGAGCGACGCCCCCAGCTCCCGGGCGGGCGCGGCCAGGCGGTCCAGCGCCGTGTCGATCGCCTCGTAGCGGACCGGCACGCTCTTGCTGCCCGTCCGGATCCCCCGCCGGCCGACCATGTTCGCCACCCGGATGTGCCGCTCCACCTGGACGAGTTGGAGCGCGCCGAGGCCGAAGTCGTTCTTCGCGCGCTCGCGGTGCCGGGCCCGGTAGGCCACCTCGGGCTCCGGCCGGCGCCGCGACAGCGCGAGCACGAAGCCCTTTCCCCATCCCCCGATGTCGTTGCGGACATGGGCGATCACCTTGACGCCCTTCACCGATGGTGTGGTGGCGTCACCCCTCGTGTATGTGATCTCCGACATGGGACCACGGTAGGCGACGCCACTGACAACGGGGCTGACCTGCTACTTCGTCAGGTTGGGGCGGTTTTCGGGGGTGGTGCGGCGCAGGGCGTACCAGCCGGCGACGAGGGCGGCGGCGATGACGGGGATCAGGAGGAGGGTCTTGCGGCCGACCTCCTCGTCGTTCCACATCATGCCGAGGCAGACGAGGAGGAAGGCGATCGTGGCGATCTCGGTGACGGGGGTGCCGGGGAGGCGGAAGTGGGGGCGTTCGAGCCGGCCCTCGCGCGCGCGGCGGACGAAGACCAGGTGGCAGATCATGATGATGACCCAGGTGCTGATGATGCCGAGCGAGGCGATGTTGAGGACGATCTCGAACGCCTGGCTCGGGACGAGGAAGTTGAGGCCGACGCCGAGGACGCAGACGGCGCAGGTCAGCAGGATGCCACCGTAGGGGACCTGGCTGCGGTTCATGCGGGCGGTGAACTTCGGCGCGGAGCCGGCCATCGCCATGGAGCGCAGGATGCGGCCCGTCGAGTAGAGGCCGGAGTTCAGCGAGGACATGGCCGCCGTCAGGACGACGAGGTTCATCACGTCGCCCGCGCCGGAGACGCCGATCTTCGACAGGACCGTCACGAAGGGGCTCTCGCCGGCCGAGTACACGGACCCCGGCAGCAGGAGGGCCAGCAGGACGACCGAGCCGACGTAGAACAGGCCCACGCGCCACATGATCGAGTTCACCGCGCGCGGGACGACCTTCTCGGGCTCGGCGGTCTCGCCCGCCGCGACGCCGACGAGTTCGAGCGCCGCGTACGCGAAGATGACGCCCTGCATGACGAGGACGACGGGCATGAGGCCGTGCGGGAAGACACCGCCGTTGTCGGTGACCACGTGCAGTCCGGGCGTCTCGCCGCCGACCTTGTGCCGCGTGGCCAGCAGGAAGATCCCGACGCACATGAACGCGACGAGCGTGGCGACCTTGACGATCGCGAACCAGAACTCCAGCTCGCCGAAGATCTTCACGGAGATGAGGTTGATCGCCAGGACGACCGCGAGGGCGATGAGGGCCAGCACCCACTGGGGGATGCTGGTGAACGCGCTCCAGTAGTGCGTGTAGAGGGCGATCGCGGTGATGTCCGCGATCCCGGTCGTCGACCAGTTGAGGAAGTACATCCAGCCGGCGACGTACGCGCCCTTCTCGCCGAGGAATTCGCGCGCGTACGACACGAAGGACCCGGAGGAGGGCCGGTACAGGACCAGTTCGCCCAGCGCGCGCACGACGAAGAACGCGAAGACGCCGCAGACCAGGTAGGCCAGCGCGAGCGCGGGGCCCGCGTTGTGCAGGCGCCCTCCCGCGCCCAGGAAGAGGCCGGTGCCGATGGCGCCGCCGATCGCGATCATGTTGACGTGGCGGTGCTTGAGGCCCTTGCTGTAGCCGGCGTCGCCCGCGTCCACGGGTGCCGGGGTCGTCGCCTCGGTCTCGGCCGTCTGCACGGCGTCCTTGCTCACGGGTGGTTCCACTCTCTGGTGCGCCCCTGCGGGTCCCGCCGGGGTGTCCGGACGTGCGTCAGCCTGCGCCTCCGGATGAAAGGCACAGGCCAGGGGCCCACCTTCCCCGAACTCCGCCCCACACGCGGTGACATACGTCACAAAGCGGGACTTGTCACAAAAGGGCGGAGGTCAGAGGGGGATGCGTCGTCCGTTCTTGGACCGAGGGGCGGGAGCGTCACCGGTCGGTGAAGGTCTCGCCCTGTTCGGCCTTGTGTACGAGCAGGGCGGGCGGGGTGAAGCGGTCGCCGTAGGTTTCGGCGAGTTCGCGGGCGCGGGCGGTGAAGCCGGGGAGGCCGCCGTCGTAGCCGTTGATGTACTGGAGGACGCCGCCGGTCCAGCCGGGGAAGCCGATGCCGAAGAGGGAGCCGATGTTGGCGTCGGCGACGGATGTCAGGACGCCTTCCTCGACGAGGCGGACGGTGTCCAGGGCCTCGGCGAACAGCATGCGTTCCTGCATGTCGCGGAAGGGGATCTCGGCGCCCGCGCGCGTGAAGTGCTCGCGCAGGCCGGGCCACAGGCGCGTGCGCCTGCCGGTCTCGTCGTACTCGTAGAACCCGGCGCCGGCGCCGCGTCCCTCGCGCCCGAACTCGTCGACCATGCGGTCGATGACGGCCTCGGCGGGGTGCGCGCTCCAGGTGCCGCCCGTCTCCTCGACGGCCCGCCGGGACTCGGCGCGGATCTTGCGCGGGAGGGTGAGGGTCAGCTCGTCCATCAGGGAGAGCACCTTGGCGGGGTAGCCGGCCTGGGCGGCGGCCTGCTCGACGGAGGCGGGTTCGATGCCCTCGCCGACCATGGCGACGCCCTCGTTGAGGAACTGGCCGATCACGCGGGAGGTGAAGAAGCCGCGCGAGTCGCCGACGACGATGGGGGTCTTCCTGATCTGCCGGACCAGGTCGAAGGCGCGCGCCAGCGCCTCCGCGCCGGTGCGTTCGCCCTTGATGATCTCGACGAGGGGCATCTTGTCGACGGGCGAGAAGAAGTGCAGGCCGATGAAGTCGCCCTGGCGCTCGACACCTTCGGCGAGGGCGGTGATGGGCAGGGTCGAGGTGTTGGAGCACAACAGCGCGTCGGGCGCGACGACGTGCTGGATCTCCTGGAACACCTTGTGCTTGAGGGCGGCGTCCTCGAAGACGGCCTCGATGACCGCGTCGCAGCCCGCGAGGTCGGCCGCCTCGGCGGTGGGGGTGATGCGGGCGAGCAGGGCGTCGGCCTTCTCCTGGGTCGTGCGGCCCTTGGCGACGGCCTTGGCGCACAGCTTCTCGGAGTACGCCTTGCCCTTGGCGGCCGCCTCGGGGGTGACGTCCTTGAGGACGACGTCGATCCCGGCGCGCGCGCACGCGTAGGCGATGCCGGCGCCCATCATCCCGGCGCCCAGGACGGCCGCCCGGCGGACCTGGCGGGGCTCGACGCCCCCGGGGCGGCTGGCGCCGGAGTTGACGGCCTGGAGGTCGAAGAAGAACGCCTGGATCATGTTCTTCGAGATCTGCCCGGCGGCGAGTTCGGCGAAGTAGCGGGCCTCGATGACCTGCGCGGTCTCGAAGTCGACCTGGGCGCCCTCGACGGCGGCGGCGAGGATGCGGCGCGGCGCCGGGTAGGGGGCACCTGCGGTCTGTTTGCGCAGGGTGGCCGGGAAGGCGGGCAGGTTGGCGGCGAACTTGGGGCTGGCCGGGGTGCCGCCGGGGATGCGGTAGCCGGGCCGGTCCCAGGGCTGCTGCGAGTGCGGGTGGGCGTCGATGAACGCGCGCGCCTTCGCGAGGAGTTCGTCGCGGGTGCCGGCGACGTCGTCGATCAGGCCGTTCCGGAGGGCTCTGGCGGGGTTGTACTGGGTGCCCTGGAGGAGGACCTTCAGGAGGGCGTCGGCGATGCCCAGGAGGCGCACGGTGCGCACGACGCCGCCGCCTCCGGGGAGCAGGCCGAGGGTGACCTCGGGGCAGCCGATCCTGGTGCCGGGGGTGTCCAGGGCGATGCGGTGGTGGCAGGCGAGGGCGAGTTCATAACCGCCGCCCAGGGCCGCGCCGTTGATCGCGGCGACGACCGGTTTGCCCAGGGTCTCGATGCGCCGCAGGTTGCGCTTGATCTCCAGGCCGCCCTCGAACAGTTCGCGCGCGGTGTCGGGGGTGACCCGGATGAGGTCGCGCAGGTCACCGCCCGCGAAGAACGTCTTCTTCGCGGAGGTGACGATGACGCCCTTGACGGTGTCCTTCTCGGCCTCCAGGCGGTCGGTGACGGCCGCGAGGGAGGCGCGGAAGGCGGCGTTCATGGTGTTGGCGGACTGGGCGGGGTCGTCGAGGACGAGGGTGACGACGCCTTCGCGGTCCTGTTCCCAGCGGATGGTGGTGGAGTTCATGGGTGCCTTCTCGGGGATCCGTCGGGAGGGGGTCAGACGCGCTCGACGACGGTGGCGATGCCCATGCCGCCGCCCACGCACAGGGTCGCGAGGCCGTAGCGCTTGTCCTGGCGCTCCAGTTCGTCGACGAGGGTGCCGAGGATCATCGCGCCGGTCGCGCCGAGCGGGTGGCCGAGCGCGATCGCGCCGCCGTTGACGTTGATCTTGTCCAGGGGGACGCCGAGGTCCCTGGCGAAGCGCAGGACGACGGCCGCGAACGCCTCGTTGATCTCGACGAGGTCGATGTCGTCGATGGTCAGGCCGGCCTTGGCGAGCGCCTTGCGGGTGGCGGGCGCGGGCCCGGTGAGCATGATGGTCGGCTCGGAGCCGGAGACGGCGGCGGAGACGATCCGCGCGCGGGGGGTGAGGCCGTGGCGCTCGCCGACCTCCCGCGAGCCGACCGCGACGAGGGCGGCGCCGTCGACGATGCCGGAGGAGTTGCCCGCGTGGTGGACGTGGTCGATCTTCTCGACCCAGTGGTACTTCTGCAGGGCGACGGCGTCGAAGCCGCCGAGTTCGCCGATGTCCGCGAACGACGGCTTCAGCGCGCCGAGGGAGTCGGCGGTGGTGCCGGGGCGCGGGTGCTCGTCGTGGTCCAGGACGGTGAGCCCGGCGCGGTCGACGACGGGGACGATCCCGCGCGCGAAGCGGCCCTCCTTCCAGGCGGTCGCCGCGCGCTCCTGGGAGAGGGCCGCGTACTCGTCGACGTCGCGCCGGGTGAAGCCCTCGATGGTGGCGATGAGGTCGGCGCCGATGCCCTGGGGCACGAAGTCGACAGCCAGGTTGGTCATCGGGTCGTTGAACCAGGCGCCGCCGTCGGAGCCCATCGGGACCCGGGACATCGACTCGACGCCGCCCGCGAGGACCAGGTCCTCCCAGCCGGAACGAACCTTGGCGGCGGCGGAGTTGACGGCTTCGAGGCCGGAGGCGCAGAAGCGGTTCTCCTGTACCCCGGCGACCGTGTCCGGCAGTCCGGCGGCGATCGCCGCGATCCGCGCGATGTCGGAGCCCTGGTCGCCGTGCGGGCCGACGACGCCGAGCACGATGTCGTCGATCGCCGCCGGGTCGAGGCTCGGCAGGCGTTCCTGGAGGGCGTGCAGCAGGCCGGTGACCAGGTCGATCGGTTTCGTGCCGTGCAGGGCGCCGTTCGCCTTGCCGCGCCCGCGCGGGGTGCGGATCGCGTCGTACACGTACGCTTCGGTGCTCAAAGGGGTTGGCCTTTCGGGGAAAAGTCGGTCCGGGCTGTGCGGGGCGGGGCGGGGGTCAGTCGCTCGCGAGCCCGGGTATGCCCCAGTCCCGGGCCACGTCCGCCGCGTCGGCGCCGGGCTGTGCGGGGGCGGTGCGGATCGTCGTGGGCGTCGCCGAGAAGCGGGGCGCCGGGGCGGGCTGGGTGATGCCGCCGTGGTCGGTGAAGGTGCCGCGCGCGGCGAGGTGCGGGTGATGCGGGGCCTCGCGCAAGGACAGCACGGGGGCCACGCACGCGTCGGAGCCCTCGAAGACGGCCGTCCACTCGTCCCGCGTGCGGGTCTTGAAGCGGGCGGCGGTCGCCTCGCGCAGAGCGGGCCAGCGGGTGGGGTCCTTGCGGGCGTCCGCGAAGCCGTCGAGGCCGAGGAGGGCCGTGAACTCGTCGTAGAACTGAGGCTCCAGGGCGCCGACGGCCATGTGTCCGCCGTCGGCGGTCTCGTAGGTGCCGTAGTACGGGCAGCCGCCGTCCAGGAGGTTGGCGGCGCGCCGGTCCTGCCAGCCGCCGGCCGCGAGCATGCCGTGGAGCATCGCCGTCAGGTGGGCGGTGCCGTCGACGATCGCGGCGTCGACGACCTGCCCGGTGCCCGTCGCGCGCGCGTGGTGCAGGGCGGCGAGGACGCCGACGACGAGGTAGAGCGAGCCGCCCGCGTAGTCGCCCAGGAGGTTCGCCGGGGCGGGCGGGGGCCGGTCCGGGGTGCCGGTGATGCCGAGGGCGCCGGTGACGGCGATGTACGCGATGTCGTGGCCCGCGCGGTGCGCGAGGGGGCCTTCCTGGCCCCAGCCGGTCATCCGGCCGTAGACGAGCGCCGCGTTGCGGGCGTGGCAGTCCCGCGGGCCGACGCCGAGGCGTTCGGCGACACCGGGGCGCAGGCCCTCGATCAGGACGTCCGCCCGCGCGGCCAGGTCGAGGACGCGGGCCGTGCCCCGCGGGGACTTGAGGTCGGCGATCACCGAGCGTTTGCCCCGGTTGGTGACGTCGAAGGCGGGGTCGATCGCGAGGACGGGACGGCCGGGGCGGTCCACCCGGACGACGTCGGCGCCGAGGTCGGCCAGGAGCATCCCGGCGAACGGGCCGGGGCCGATGCCGGCCAGCTCGACCACGCGCACTCCGGCGAGCGGTCCGTGCCCTGCCGTTGCCATCCAGCCCCCTCGCTGTCGTCACCGCCGATGCTAGGAACGTGTTCCCGCCGAACACAAGAGCAAGCGCTTGGAAACGGGCCCGGTCAGGTGGCCGGGGGCTTGATCGTGTCCCGCACCTCCCACGCTAGCCTCGGCCACTGACAACGGCGCACCGCACGACCCCAAGAGGTGTCATGAGCAGGCTGAAGAAGACGGATCGTCCGTACGACGTCGTGCTGTTCGGGGCCACCGGCTTCGTCGGCACCCTCACCGCGGAATACCTCGCCGCGCACGCCCCCGAGGGGCTGCGGTGGGCGATCGCCGGGCGGAACACGAAGAAGCTGGAGCGGTTGCGGGAACGGCTGCCCGGCGCCGAGTCCGTCGGGGTGCTGAGCGCGGACGTGGCCGACGCGGCGTCGATGCGGGCGCTCGCGCAACAGGCGCGCGTGGTCGCCACGACCGTCGGCCCGTACGTGACCCACGGCGACGACCTCGTGGGGGCCTGCGCCGACCACGGCACGGACTATCTGGACCTCTCCGGGGAGCCCGAGTTCGTCGACCTGACCTATGTGCGGCACGACGCACGCGCGCGGGAGACCGGGGCGCGGCTGCTGCACGCGTGCGGGTTCGACTCGATCCCGCACGACCTGGGGGCGTACTTCACGGTGCGTCAGCTGCCCGAGGGGGTGCCGCTGACCGTCGACGGGTTCGTGACCGCCGACGCGATGATCTCCGGCGGGACCTTCTCCTCCGCGCTGAACCAGTTCTCGCGCGGGCGCCAGGTGTTCGCCGCCGCCCGCGACCGGGCCCGGCACGAGCCCCGGCTGGTCGGCCGCCGGGCCACCGCGCCCGCGAGCGCGCCCCGGTTCGCCTCCGAGGTGGGCGCCTGGGCGCTGCCGCTGCCCACCCTCGACCCCCAGGTCGTCGTGCGGTCCGCGCGGGCGCTGCCCCGGTACGGGCCCGACTTCCGCTACCGGCACTACGCCGCCGTCCGCCGGCTTCCGATCGCCCTCGGGGGTGTCGCCGGGGTCGGTGCGCTCGTCGCCGCCGCGCAGGTGCCGCCCGTGCGCCGGTGGCTGTCCTCGCGCCTGGCGCCCGGGGAGGGGCCCGGCGAGGAGAAGCGGGCGCGCAGCTGGTTCTCCGTGCGGTTCGTCGGCGAGGGCGGCGGGCGGCGGGTGTTCACCGAGGTGTCCGGCGGGGACCCCGGGTACGGGGAGACGGCGAAGATGTTCGCGGAGAGCGCCATGGCGCTCGCGCTGGACGAGCTTCCGCCGGTGGCCGGTCAGGTGACGACCGCCGTCGCCATGGGCGACGCGCTGACGGAGCGGTTGCTGAAGGCTGGGATCAGGTTCCGGGTGGCGGCCCGGGTCTGAGGGCGCCGGGTCGGGTTCGGTCAGGTCAGAGCGGCCACTGCACGAGCGTGTAGATCATGCCGACGATCCAGCCGAACCCGGCCAGCACGGCGAGGATCAGGGCGGCGTTGACCGCGCGCTCGACGGGGCGGTCGGGGTCGGTGAGGGGCTTGGGGGCGCGGTGGCTCGTCATGCGTGCCAGCCTGCCGGGGGCGGGCGGGGCGTCACATCCGTACAGATACTCAGATCGCCCGATGGTCAGACCGGTTGCGCTGAGGTGCCCGTGGCCTCCTGGAGCGCCCGCCGGCACAGGGCGTCCGCTCGGCGCGTCGTCTCCGGGAGGCGGAAACGCGGGGTGAGCGCGAGGGTGTGGGCGCACGCGTCGTCCAGGGTGACGCGGTGGCCCACCGAGACGAACACCGGCTTCACGCCCGCGCGGGTGCGCAGTGCCCGGCCGACCTCCTCCTCGCCCGCCCTCAGGGGCGTCGACGATCCGCGCGGGGGCGCCGGTTCGTCGTGGGTGAAGGTGAACGGGTTCTTGGCGACGCCGATCGTCCGCAGGCCGGTGAGCACGCCCAGGTGGCTCGCCAGGCCGAAGCGGCGCGGGTGCGCCAGCCCGTACCCGTCGCACACCACGAGGCCCGGCTCGCACGGCAGGGCGTCCAGGGCCGCCATGACCGTCGGCAGCTCCCTGAACGCCAGCAGGCCCGGCACGTACGGGAACGAGATCCGCCCCACCGCCGTGATCTCCGCGACGACCTCCAGGCTCGCCGCGTCCAGCACGACGGCCGCCGCCGCTACGACGTCCCGCTCGTCGTCGTAGGCGACGTCCACCCCGGTGACGTGGCCGGTCCCGGGCGGTGGGCCCGGTTCGTCGAGCACGACGCGTGCGCGCAGGGCGTCCTGGATCGCGCGGGCCTCTTCTTCGGTGGCGGGCCAGTCGGCGGGGGTCTGTGCGGTCGTCATGGTGCGTCGAGGGTACGGGGGTCGGGCGGGAGCGGGAGCAGCCAGGGCTGCGGAGAGGGAGGCGCGGGGGCACGCGTGCGGGCTGTGCCGGCCGTCGTGATCACGCGCGCGTGCCGGGAGTGGTGGCGCCGGGTGTGCGGTCAGCGTTCCAGGCGGGCCGCTCTGCCCTGTTCGCCCGCCGCCCAGCAGGAGAGGTCGGGGGTGCAGTCCACGGTGTCGAAGGAGCCGGTGTCGAAGGGGCGCCAGGTGCGGCCCGCGTCGGTGGTGAGGTCGGTGCCCGTGGGGCCCACGGCGAGGGCCGTGGTGCGGCTGTGGGGCAGCCAGGCGGCGCCGGAGCGGTAGGCGGGCGGGGGTGTGGCGGCGGGGCGCCAGGTGCGGCCTCCGTCGGCGGTCGTGGCGACGGCCTGCGGGGAGGGCTGGTCCGCGCGGTAGTCGCCGCCGACGGCGATGCCGTGACGGGGGTCGCGGAAGGCCAGGGCGAAGACGCCGCGCGCGGGGTCGGCGGCCGGTATCGGGGTGTCGGCGGCGGTCCAGGTGCGGCCCCGGTCGCCGGAGTGCAGCACGCGTGCGCGGGCGCCGCCTCCCGTGGCCAGCCAGACGTCGCGCGGGCCCGAGGTGACCAGGCACTGGCCGCTCGCCGCGAAGCCCGCCTCGCCGTCCAGGGCGGCGGGCATGCCGGTGTCCGGGAGGACGGTCCAGGTGCGTCCGCCGTCGGCGGTGGACAGGATGCGGAACCTGCCGTCCACCGGGTCGCTCATGGCGAGGCCGTGGCGGCGGTCGAAGAAGGCCATGCAGTCGTAGAAGGCGCGCGCGTCGGTGTTGCGGAAGGACTCCGTCCAGGTCTGCCCGCCGTCGTCCGTCCGGTAGATCCGCGACGCCTCGCCCTCCCCGATCGCCAGCACCACCGCGCGGCGCGCGTCGAACGCCTCCACGTCCCGGAACTGCAGCTCCCCCGCGCCGGGCGGCGACACGTTCCGCCAGCTCGCCCCGCCGTCCGTCGTCCGCAGCACGGTCCCCTGGGTGCCCGCCAGCCACGCCGTGTCCCGGCTGACGGCCGCGAGCCCCCGGAACCGCACGGAGGGCGTCCCGGTGTCCTTCAACGCCCACCGGGCCCCACCGCGCCCGTCCGGGGCCGCCGCACCGGCCTGCGCGGGCGCGACCGCCAACGCGGCGAGCGCCACCCCGCAGGCCACTCCGAGCACGGCACCCTTACGCCCCGTGCCCGCCCTGCCACTCTCGCGTCGCATGATCCCCAAGCGCCTCATGGCGGGCGAAGCTAGCCCACGCTCCCGACGACGTCCAGAGGGGGCCGGGCCCTCCGCGCGCGGCACGCCGGGGCCGGGGCGGTCACCGGACGGCGGGGCGGCCCGAGTCCACGCGCGCGGCGCCGAAGAAAGGGCTGGTCATGGCGGGGCGGACAGGAAGCCGAGCCCCGCGCGCACGGGGAGAGACGGGCGGCAGAGCATGCCGATGCCGACCGTGTCGTGGACCCTGCGCGCGCGAGGCCCGTCGCCCAAGGACGCGCCGAGTGCGGCACAAGGGGAGCCTCCGCGCACGAGCGATCCGCAGTTGCCGGGGCTGCGGATGAGGCGGATGAGTCCGGAGCCTCAGCCTCCGCGCGCGCAAGCGCGAGAGAGGCCGGCGCACCCCGCTCACCGAGGACCTGCCTGCCGATCCCACGCGCGCGAAGAGTGAGTGCTTGCGTCAAGCCGCCGCGCGGCTCGGCCTTGCCCGAGCCCTGTGCAGGCCGGGCGCCGGGGGTGGTCGGCTTCGCCCTCGCCGCGCGTGCTCCCCCAGACGCCCGCGCGGCAACCGGCGCGCCGCCTCTCCCTCTCCAGCGCGTCCCCTCCGACCCGCCCCACCCTGCATGTCTCCCCCGCGCGTGGGTACCCCACCAATCCCTGTCGCTTCCGTCACCGGTGTGGTCGTTGTCCGCAGACGTCCCTCTGGTCCCGGCTCGTACGGTGACCGATGTCACTCGGAATTCATGTGCACGGATCGGCGGGTTCCGGCGTCTTTTCAAGTAGTCGAGCGTCGTCCGACCGGAAGTTCGTCCAGCAGTCACAAGGGAGCAAGGCGATGTCCACCGTCATCGAGCAGCCCGTAGAGGCCCGTCTGGTCGCCGCCGCGCCTCGGATGCAGAGCATCCCCGCCACCCTGCACTACGACCGGACCGATCCGTTCGCGGTGCACATGGCGTTCCCGGCGCCGGCCACGCTGGAGGGCGTCGAAGTGTGCTGGACGTTCGCGAGGGACCTGCTCGCGGCGGGTCTGGAGGGCCCGGAGGGTTCGGGTGACGTGCGGGTGCGCCCGTACGGCTACGACCGCACGGTGCTGGAGTTCCACGCCCCGGAGGGCATGGCCGTCGTGCACGTGCACTCGCAGGACGTACGGCGGTTCCTGAAGGCGACGGACGAGCTGGTGCCGGTCGGCCTGGAGCACCTGCAGCTCGACCTGGACCACGACCTGGCGGAGCTGATGCGGGACGCCATCTGAGCCCGGCGCCGCCCGAAACCCGCGCCCGCTAAATCCTTTGACACCCCTCGACCGCCCTCCCTACCGTGGCACACGCTTCTGTTGCCGCCGATTGGAGAAGGACGTTGCTCGTCTGAGGTCCCGAGACACCGCGTCGCACAGCCACCCGTCCGATGGTGCTGTGTGCGTTGCGTCCGACCTCGGCGTACGAGCCGTCCCGTAGCGGAATGGTGCCCCGAGCCGACCTCCGGTGTCTCGACACGCGTCTGCCCCTGACCGCATGCGCACACCGCGAGGCTTTCTTGAGTCGTTCCATCACCCTTTCCGCCCTCTCCTTCGTCTGGCCCGACGGCACGTCCGTCTTCGAGGACCTGGACGCCGCCTTCGCCCCCGGCAGAACGGGGCTCGTCGGGGTCAACGGATCCGGTAAATCAACCCTGTTGAAGCTGATCGCCGGCGAACTGACCCCGGCCGACGGCACCGTCCGGATCGCCGGCGAGGTCGGCTACCTGCCGCAGAACGTCACGCTGGGCACGGCCCTGAGGGTCGACGAGGCCCTGGGGATCGACCGGCAGCGGGCCGCCCTGCACGCCATCGAGGCCGGGGACGCCTCAGAGGCGCACTTCGAGGCCGTCGGCGACGACTGGGACGTCGAGGAGCGCGCGCTGGCCACCCTGAGCGAGCTGGGGCTCGGGCACATCGGCCTGGACCGCACGATCGGCGAGGTGTCCGGCGGCGAGTCGGTGCTGCTGCGGCTGGCCGCGCTGCTGCTGCGCCGTCCCGACGTCCTGCTGCTCGACGAGCCGACCAACAACCTCGACCTCCACGCGCGCGCACGCCTGTACGCCGCCGTGAGCGCCTTCCCGGGCGTCCTGGTCGTCGTCAGTCACGACCGTGAACTCCTCGATCTGGTCGACCAGATCGCCGACCTGCGCGCGGGCGAGATCACCTGGTACGGCGGCAACTTCAGCGCGTACGAGGAGTCGCTGGCCGTGGAGCAGGAGGCGGCCGAGCGGATGGTGCGCGTCGCGGAGGCGGACGTGCGCCGGCAGAAGCGCGAACTGAGCGACGCGCAGGTGAAGTTGGCCAAGCGCAAGAAGTTCGGCCAGAAGATGCAGGAGCAGAAGCGCGAGCCGAAGATCGTCATGGGGCTGCGCAAGCGGTCCGCCCAGGAGGCGGCGGGCAAGCACCGGATCCTGCACCAGGAGCGCCTGGCGGAGGCCAGGGAGCGGCTGGACGAGGCGGTGGAGGCGGTCCGGGACGACGACGAGATCCGCGTCGACCTGCCGTTCACGGCCGTGCCGCCGGGCCGGGGCGTGCTGACGCTGCTGGACCTGGAGACCGTGTACGGCGCGCGCGTGGGGAGCCTCGATCTGCGCGGGCCCGAGCGGGTGGCGCTGGTCGGGCGCAACGGGGCGGGCAAGACGACGCTGCTGCGGACGATCGCCGGGGAACTGGCGCCGGTCGCGGGCGAGGCCACCGTCCATGTCCCCGTGCGGTTCCTGCCGCAGCGGCTCGACGTGCTGGACGACGAGCTGACGGTGGCCGAGAACGTGGCCAGGTTCGCGCCTGACGCGACGAACAACCGGGTCCGGGCCCGGCTGGCCCGGTTCCTGTTCCGGGGCGGCAGGGCGGACCAGAGGGCCGGGACGCTGTCGGGCGGCGAGCGGTTCCGGGCGGCGCTGGCCGCGCTGATGCTCGCCGAGCCCGCGCCGCAGCTCCTGCTGCTGGACGAGCCGACGAACAACCTGGACCTGGCGAGCGTGCGCCAGTTGACGACGGCCCTGGAGTCGTACGAGGGCGCGCTGGTCGTCGCGAGCCACGACCTGCCGTTCCTCAGGTCGATCGGGGTGACGCGGTGGCTGGAGCTGGACGGCGGGCTGCGCGAGGGCGTCCCGGGGTGACTCACCGGTATCTCAGCTGGGCCACAGCCTCACGGCAGGGCTTTTGCCCCACGCGCGCGGGGTTGCATGATGGCGGACCGGCGCCGTTTCCAGGGCGCCGGGAAGCCGTCGCCGATTCGGAGAACTGGACGTGCCCAGCAAGAAGGCCCTCATCCGCCGCCCCGGCCCGCGCCTCGCCGAAGGACTGGTCACGCACATCGAACGCCGGAAGGTCGACCACGCGCTCGCCCTGGAGCAGTGGGAGGCGTACGTCGAGGCGCTGTCCGCGCACGGCTGGGAGACGGTCGAGGTGGAGCCGGCCGACGACTGTCCGGACGCGGTGTTCGTCGAGGACACCGTCGTCGTGTTCCGCAACGTCGCCCTGATCACCCGTCCCGGCGCGCGCTCGCGCCGGGGCGAGACGGCCGGGGTGGAGGAGGCGGTGGCCCGGCTGGGCTGCTCGGTGAACTGGATCTGGGAGCCGGGCACCCTGGAGGGCGGCGACGTCCTCAAGGTCGGCGACACGGTCTACGTCGGCCGGGGCGGGCGCACCAACGCGGTCGGCATCCAGCAGCTGCGGGCGGCCTTCGAGCCGCTGGGCGCGCGCGTGGTGGCCGTTCCGGTCAGCCGGGTGCTGCACCTGAAGTCGGCGGTCACCGCACTGCCCGACGGGACGGTGCTCGGGCACATCCCGCAGGTCGACCGGCCGTCCCTGTTCCCGCGCTTCCTGTCGGTGCCGGAGGAGTCCGGCGCTCACGCGGTGCTGCTCGGCGGGCACACGCTGCTGATGGCGGCGAGCGCGCCGAAGTCGGCGGAGCTGCTGACCGACCTCGGGTACGAGGTGGTGACCGTCGACATCAGCGAGTTCGAGAAGCTGGAGGGGTGTGTGACGTGTCTCTCGGTGCGGCTGCGCGAGCTGTACGACTGAGCGGCTGATCCCGTCACTCGGACGGCCCCGGGACCTGCGGGTTCCGGGGCCGCCGGGATCTTCGGGCGATCGAGTGCGGCCCAGCTGATCAGGGCCCTTTACAACGCCCTTAACCTACGGTCTCGTAACCTACGGCTTCGTAGCCTACGATCCCGTAGGTTCCGGCACCGCTCGCCGGAGTGTCCCGCTCCGTTTTCGCGTCCCCCTGGAGTACTCGTGACGATCACCTCTCCCCACCTGGGCAGCTCCGCCGGCTGGACCGACGCCCGGCTGCTGTACGCGCTGGAGGAAGTGGTCGAGAAGGAACTCGACCGGCACCTGAAGGTCACCAAGGACTGGATGCCGCACGAGTACGTCCCCTGGAGCGACGCCCGCAACTTCCCCGGCTTCTTCGAGGACGGCGAGGCGTGGGGCAAGGAGCAGTCGAAGGTCACCGAGATCGGCCGGATCGCCCTGGTCGTCAACCTGCTGACCGAGGACAACCTGCCGAGCTACCACCACGAGATCGCCACCCTCTTCGGGCGCGACGGCGCCTGGGGCACGTGGGTGCACCGCTGGACGGCCGAGGAGGGCCGGCACGGCATCGTCATGCGCGACTACCTGCTCGCCTCGCGCGCGGTGGACCCCGACAAGCTGGAGCAGTTCCGCATGGCCCACATGAGCGAGGGCTTCGAGTCGGACAACAGCCACTCCATGCTGCACTCCGTGGCCTACGTCTCCTTCCAGGAGCTGGCCACCCGCATCTCGCACCGCAACACCGGCCACCAGTCCGGCGACCCGGTCTGCGACCGCATGCTGGCCCGGATCGCGGCCGACGAGAACCTGCACATGATCTTCTACCGCAACCTCCTGAAGGCCGCGTTCGAGATCGCCCCCGACCTCACGATGCAGGCCGTCCGGGACGTCGTCGTCAACTTCCGGATGCCCGGTCACGGCATCCCCGGGTTCGAGCGGGCCGCCGCGCAGATGGCCATCGGCGAGGTCTACAACATGCGCATCCACCACGACGACGTGCTCGCGCCCGTGCTGCGCTTCCTCAAGGTCATGGAGATCGACGGACTCGGCCCCGAGGGGCGCCGGGCGCAGGAGGAGCTGGGCATGTTCATGGGCGGGCTCGACGCGGAGGCGCGGAAGTTCGACGAGAAGCTGGCGGCGCGCAAGGCGCGGATGGCGGCGCGCGCGAGCGCGTGAGCGCCGGCTGAGCGAGCCGGGGGACGGACACGGGGCGGGCCTGCCGACGCGGGCCCGCCCTGCCGTCGTCGGTGGCGTACGGCGTCATCCGTGGCGTCCGGCGTCGTCAGTGGCGTCTGAGGTGGTGGCGTTCCTTCTCCGAGAGGCCGCCCCAGACGCCGAACTGCTCGTCGTGCCTGAGGGCGTGGTCGAGGCAGGCCGGGCGGATCGGGCACAGGCCGCAGATCCGCTTGGCCTCGCGGACCGAGCTGCCCGGTTCCGGGAAGAAGAACTCCGACCCGGTCTGTGCGCACAGGGCCTCCTGCTGCCAGGAGAGGTCGGGGACGTACCTCGTGTCGGTGGACATGGCGGGATCGTGCCGGGCGGGGGAAAACGTTTGATCAACGAGGGATCAACGGCCCGGTGCGCGGGGCTTCGGGGGCGGTTGTCAGTGGGCGGTGCGAGACTCGGCGACAGGTAGGGACGGGACTCTCGCCGAGGAGGCTGACGATGCTCACCACACGGTTCGTGAAGGGCGCTGTGAACTGGATCGACCTCGGGACACCCGACGTCGGGGGCGCGAGCGAGTTCTACGGCGCGCTGTTCGGCTGGCGGTTCGTGTCGGCGGGGCCGCAGGCGGGCGGGTACGGGTTCTTCCAGCTCGACGGCAGCGCCGTCGCGGGCGGGATGGAGACGACGCCGGAGCAGGGGCCGCCGTCCTGGACGCTGTACTTCCAGACGCCGGACGCGCGTGCGACGGCGCAGGCGGCCGAGCGGGCGCACGGGCGCGTGGTGGTCAAGCCGATGGAGGTCATGGACCAGGGCACGATGGCGATCCTCGCGGACGAGGCCGACGTGGTGTTCGGCCTCTGGCAGCCCGCGCTGAACCCCGGCCTCGGCCTCGTGAACGTGCCGGGGTCCCTGTGCTGGACCGAGCTCTACACGGCCGACGTCGCCGCTGCCGCCGCCTTCTACCACGCCGCCCTCGGGCACGAGACCTCCGCGATGCCCTACCCCGGCGGCACCTACACCTGCGTCAACCCCGAGGGCCAGGGCGAGGACGCGATGTTCGCCGGCTACGTCCCCCTCGCCGACGCGCCCGACGAGGACAGCGCGTACTGGCTCCCGTACTTCGAGGTGCCCGACACGGACGCGGCGGTCGCGACGGCGGTGGAGCGGGGCGCCAGCGTACGCTCACCGGCCGTCGACCTGCCGGGCGTCGGCCGGTTCGCGAAGCTGGCGGATCCCTACGGGGCACGGTTCGCGGTGATCACGAGCGCGACGGAGGGGGAGAGCTGAGGGGGCAGGGCGGGCCGGGGTGAGCTGAGCGAGAAGGCTGAGGGGGCGGAGTGGGGCCGGGGCGGGTTCAGCAGGCAGGCCGAGGGGGCGGAGTGGGGCCGGGGCGAGCTGAGCGGGCGGGCCGAGAAGGCGGGGCGGGGCCAGGGCGGGCTAGTCGACCAGGCGAGGCGGGGCCAGGGTCCACGCCCGCCTCACGCCGACGTTCTCCGTACCAGCACCGTCGGCAGCACCACGCTCCTCAGGGGGAGCGTCGGCTCCGGGGGTGTGCGGGAGAGGCGGCCCAGGAGGAGGCGGGCCATGAGGCGGCCAGCCTCCTCGATGTCCTGGCGGACGGTCGTGAGGGGCGGGTCCGTCTGCTCGGGGACGGGGAGCATGTCGTCGAAGCCGATGACGGCGACGTCCTCGGGCACCCGGCGGCCCTGTTCGCGCAGGACGCGCAGGGCGCCCGAGGCGGAGAGGTCGTTCGCGGCGAAGACGGCGTCCAGGTCGGGGCGGCGGGCCAGCAGTTCACGCATCGCGTGTTCGCCGCCGGCCGGGGTGAAGTCGCCCTCGGCGAGCAGCGCGGGGTCGGTGTCGCCCACGACGTCGAGGTAGCCGTCCAGCCGGTCGACCGCCGAGGTCTGGTCGAGGGGGCCGGTGATGTGGGCGACGCGGGTACGGCCGAGGGCGACGAGATGCCGCACGGCGTCCTGGGCGCCGCCCCGGTTGTCGCTGTCGACGTACAGCGTCCCGCCCTCGGCCCACCGCCCGGCCCCGTACGCGCTGCCGCCCGCTGGTCCGGCGCCCGCGTCACCGAAGCGCCCCGCCGCCCCCTCGTGCCTCGCCGGCTCTCCGTACCCCGTCGGCTCCCCCGCGGCCCCAGCGTCCGCCCGCTCCTCGACACCCCGGCGCCGCCCCGGCAGCCCACCGCCGGACCACTCGCCGCCATTCCCGTCCCCGCCCCCGTCCACACCCGGGCGCCGCTCCACCGACCCGCCACCGGACCACGCCCCGTCGCCCACCCCCGCCCGCGCGCCATCCGCCCGACCTTGATCGCCACCCGCCCCGGCGCCGACCACCCGCCCCCGACTGCCACCCTCCCCGTCCCGATCGCCGCCCGCCCCGCCACGACCGCCACCCTCTCCGCCCCGATCGCCACCCGCCCCGTCCCGGTCACCCCGCGCCCCCGGCCACTCCCCCGCGCCCGCGTCACCCCGCCGGTCCGTGCCCCCCGGTCTCTCGCTCCGGGGCTCCGCCATGTCCCACCCGGGTCTGCCGCCGATCACCATGGGGACCCCGGCGCGCCGGATCAGGCCCGGCAGGGGGTCGTCGAGGTGGAGGGAGAAGACCAGGGCGCCATCGACGTGGCCGCCCGCCAGATAGCGGGCCACGCGGGCGTGGTCGCCGCGGCCTTCTGTGAGGAGGAGGACGAGTTGGTTGTCGTGGGCGGTCAACTCTTTGCTGATGCCGCGTAGTTGGCGGCCGAAGAAGGGGTCGGCGAAGACGCGGGACTCGGGTTCGGCGATGACGACGGCGACGGCGTCGTGGCGGCGGGTCACCAGGCTGCGGGCGGCCTGGTTGGGGACGTACCCGAGTTCGTCGACGGCGCGCCGCACGCGTTCGACGAGCGGTTCCCGTACGCCGTCCCCGCCGTTGACCACGCGGGAGACGGTCGCGCGGGACACCCCCGCCCGCGCGGCCACGGCCTCCAGGGTGGGACGCGGGGCGGTGTCGGTCACGTCGTCTCCTCCGCAGAGCCGGTCTGTGGAAAAGAATAGTCAAGCCGAACTCTCAGTGTTCGTGCGGCGGTTCGTACCCGGGGATGGTGCCGTCGGGCTTCTTCACGAGGAACAGGCCGACCATGCCCATGTCGGAATGGCTCTGGACGTGGCAGTGGTACATCCAGGCGCCCGCGCCGACGCCTTCGCCCGCGACGACCTGGAAGCCGAAGGAGTCGGCGGGGCCGACGATCTTGTTGTCGATCACACGGGTCGGGTCGTCGGGCCCGGTGAGCAGGCCCGTGCGGTTGTCGGCCCAGCGGTGACCGTGCATGTGGAACGTGTGGTAGTACTCGCCGTGGGTGATCATGATGAACTCGACGCGATCCCCCACCGTCGCCTCGAAGTCCGGCCCCGAGTGGGCAGGTTTGTTGTTGATGAGCATGTCGTTGAAGACGATGGTGTGGGTCGCGTCCGGCAGGACGTCGCCCTTGCGGCGCACGATCACCGGCCCGTACAGGCCCTTGCGGATACCGCCGGTGCCGTGTTCGGTGCCGACGACGTGGTCGTGGTAGTGCCAGTAGCCCGCGCTGCCCGCGCGCCAGGTGCCGTCGGCGCGGCGGCCGGGGAGATGGGTGCGCCAGGTGTAGGTGCGGGTGGCGCCGGGCTCGACGTGGCTGCGGTTCATCTTCGTGCCGTCGCTGGTGATCTCGTAGTCGAGGCCGTGGACGTGGAGGCTGACGGGTACGTCGAGGGTGTTCTCGAACGCGATGTGGACGGTGTCGCCCTCGTACAGTTCGATGAGGGGGCCGGGGACCGTCGCCCTGCCCTTCTCGAAGCCGTAGCCGAGTTGCCCGTCGGGAAGGCGCTCGGCGTACATCGTGAGGTGTCTGACCTGGCCGCCGGAGGGCGCCGCGACGGCTGTCCGGGCGGCGGGGGTGAGGCCGATCGAGGCGGCGACGGCCGCGCCGCCGAGCAGGGTCCGCCGGTCGAGTCCGGTTCCGTCCATGGCCAACTCCCCGTCCTGAGAAGGATTGTGCGGAGGCGTACCTGTGATGAACCTGTGAGACGGTACCGGTCCCGGGGCTGTTTCTCCACACTGAGGACAAAGTTGGGGGAATCACGGCCATAGGTGTTGGCGAACGGCACAAAGCCGTCTAGCTTCCTTGGCGCTGACCGCCGTGACCGAGGAGGTGCCCGTGCACTTACGAGGATCGAGCAGGAGAAGACGGATCTGGCCGGCCGTCGGGGTGGTGGTCGCGGGGCTGTTGTCGGCGCCCGCCGCCGCGCAGGCCCTGCCGCCCCAGGCGAGGCCGGTGGTCAAGTCGCCGCCGGGCGGCGCGGATGTGCGGGTGCTGGTCTTCTACGGATCGGCGGCGGCCGGCGAGGAGTCGCCGGTCGTGAACGCGGGGATCGCCGCGATCGAGCGGATCGGCCTGTCGGGTCCGGCCGGCCAGCGGTTCGCGGTGGAGGCGACGGACGACGCCCGGGTCTTCACCGACGGTGCGGCGCTGGGCAGTTACAACGCGATCGCGTTCCTCACGGGCGGCGGTGACGTCCTCGACCCCGACCAGGAGGCGGGTCTTGAGGCGTACATGGAGGCGGGCGGCGGTTTCCTCGGCATCCATGACGCGGCCCGCGCAGAGCCGTACTCCGACTGGTTCACCGGCCTGATCGGCGCCCGCCCCGCCGCGACGAGCCCAACAGCCGTACAGCGCGCGGTAGTCGAGGTGGGCGACCGTCAGCACCCGGCGACGAAGGACCTGCCGGTGCAGTGGAAGCGCGCCGACCGTTGGTTCAACTGGGCGACGAACCCGTCCGGCGACGTCCACACGGTCGCCCGGGTCCGCGAACGCAGCTACCAGCCCGGGACCGGCGCCAACGGCTGGGACCATCCGGTGAGTTGGTGCCGTGACTACGACGGCGGGCGGTCCTTCTACACCGGCATGGGCGGGACGGTGTCGTCGTACGACGAGACGGACTTCCGCGCCCATCTGCGCGGCGCCGTGCTGTGGACGACCCGGCTCGCGCAGGGCGACTGCACGGCCACGATCACCGCCAACTACCGTGCGGAGCGCCTGACTCAGCCCAACCAGCCGGGCCTCAGCGACCAGATCGGCGAGCCGCACGGCCTAGTCGCCGCGCCCGACGGACGGGTGCTCCACATCGGCCGGGGCGGCGGGGACTCCTCGCAGCCGGTGGTCACCGACTGGAACAACCCGGACATCGGCAAGGGCAAGGGGCAGGTCCACGTCTGGGACCCGAGGACCAAAAAGGTCACGCTGGCCGGGGAGTTGAGCGTCTTCGGCAACAAGGGCGGCGGCGACGAGCTGGTCAAGGTCGAGGAGGGCCTGCTCGGCATCGAGCTGGACCCGCGCTTCGAGGACAACGGCTGGGTGTACCTGCACTACACGCCCCACGCGCGGCTGAACCGGGACACGCGGATCGCCGAACGCCGGGTCTCCCGCTTCACGTTGGACCTCGCGACGAACAAGTTGGACCTCGGCAGCGAGAAGACGCTCCTCACGTGGCCGGTGCAGGTGCACAGTTGCTGCCACGCGGGCGGCGGGATGGCCTGGGACTCGAAGGGCAACCTGTACATCGCGACGGGTGACAACAACTCCAGCCGGTTCAGCGACGGTTACTCCGGCAACAACCCGGAGCCGAACTACAAGGGCGTCTCCTTCGCGGACGCGCGCCGCACCGCCGGGAACACCAACAACCTCAACGGCAAGATCCTGCGCATCCACCCGGAGCCGGACGGCACGTACACGCTGCCCGCCGGGAACCTGTTCACCGGGCAGGAGACCGCCGAGGGCGGCGGCAAGACGCGCGGCGAGATCTACGTGATGGGCGTCAGGAACCCGGCGCGCATCTTCGTCGACCGGCGGACCGACGTCCTGTACGCCGGCTGGGTCGGGCCCGACGCGAGCGCCCCGTCGACGACGTGGGGTCCGGCGAAGTACGACACGTTCGCCGTCATCACCCAGGCGGGCAACCGGGGTTGGCCGTACTGCATGGGCAACAAGCAGCCCTACCGCGACCGGAACCTGCCGGATCCGTCGAAGCCGCTCGGCTGGTACGACTGCGACCGCCCGAAGAACGAGTCGCCGAACAACGACGGCCTCGTCAACCTGCCGCCGGTCACCGGCAACAACATCTGGTACTCCCCGCAGGGCGGCGCGCCGGACTATCCGCGTGACGCCAGCGGCGTCCCCTCCTACCAGCAGGCGCAGGCGACGTATCTGCTGCCGTGGCTCAAGGGCGGCGGGCAGGCCGCGATGAACGGGCCCGTCTACCGCTACGACCCGGCGAGCGCGAGCGGCGTCAGGTGGCCGGCCTACTGGGACGGCAAGTGGTTCGTCGGCGACTTCTACGACGGCGACCAGCCGCGCCACGCCGTCATCATGGACCCGGCGAACCAGGGATCGGGCGGACTGCCCGTGCACGCCGAGTCGTTGAAGAAGATCGTGCCGGTCGGCAACGACCGGATCAGGAACCTGATGGACTGGAAGTTCGGTCCCGACGGCGCGCTGTATCTCCTCGACTACGGGCGGGGTTTCTTCACCTCGGACGCCAAGTCGGCGCTGTGGCGGGTCACTTACACGGGCGGCGGGCCGACCCCGGCCGTCGGACAGCTCGCGCGGGGAGGCCAGTGATGGGGCAACGGAGAGTCCTGACCGCCCTGTTGGCGGCCGCCCTGATGCTGCTGGGTTTGCAGGCCGCCCCCAGCAGTGCCCGACAGGCCGTCCAGGACCAGGTCCTGACCTGGACGTCCGGTGACGACATCACCAAGTACACTTCGGCACCGGCGACCGCCGTGGCCGGCAAGGCGACGATCGTCTTCGAGAACAGCGCCGCCACCGGCAACACGACGGGCATGCCCCACACGCTGACGTTCGTGACGAGCGACCCCGAGTTCAACAGCGACGTCCAACTCAACATCCTGGCCAACCCGTTCGACGACCAGGCCGGACGCCACACCGCCGAGGTGACCCTCACCCCGGGCCGCTACCTCTACCACTGCACGATCCCCGGCCACGGCCAGATGCGGGGCGTCCTCGTCGTCACCGAGGGCACCGGCGAGGACACCACGCCGCCCGAGGCGGACGCCCGGATCACCGGGGTCCAGAACTCCGAGGGCGCGTACGTCGGTTCGGCGACCGTCGCGCTCACCGCGACCGACGCGGGCTCGGGCGTCGACCGGATCGAGTACGCGATCGGCGACGAGGACGTCTGGCAGCCGTACACCACGCCGGTCGTCGTCGACCAGGTCGGCCAGTACTCCGCCCGCTACCGGGCGTTCGACAAGGCGGGCAACGTGTCCGCCGAGAAGACCCTTCAGTTCACGGTCGTCGCGCCGCAGAGCGACGACACGACCGCGCCGGAGACCTCGGCGACGGTCAGCGGTGAACAGCGGGATGACGGCGCCTACGTGGACATGGCGACCGTCACCGTCACCGCGTCCGACACCGGTTCGGGCGTCAACACCATCGAGTACGCGCTGGGCGAGGGGAGTTGGCAGCCGTACACCGCGCCCGTGATGGTGCATCAGGTCGGTACGCACACGGTCCGCTACCGGGCCACCGACAAGGCGGGCAACGTGTCGGCGGTCAAGGAGGTGCGGTTCACGGTGGTCGCGACGCCCGCGCCCGACACCGTGCCGCCGGTGACCGGGGTGAGCGTCACCGGGACGCGCAACTCGGACGGTGCGTACGTCGGCAGCGCGCGGGTGACGGTGAACGCGACGGACGCGGGCGGTTCGGGGGTCGACCGGATCGAGTACTCGATCGACGCCGGGCCGTATCTGGCGTACGGGGCGCCCGTGGTCGTCGACCGGGCGGGCACGCACACGCTCGCCTACCGGGCGACGGACCGCTCCGGCAACACGTCGGCGGCGCGGACCGTCACCTTCACCGTCGTCGGCAGCTCGGTCCCGGCCCCCAACTGCCCCGAGTTCGACGAGCGGTTGACGGTCATCGTCGGGACGGTCGACTCGGGGGTGCCCAACCGGCTCACCGACTCCCGGTGCCGGATCAACGAGTTGATCGAGGACGAGAAGGAGTGGACGTCCCACGCGCTGTTCCTCAAGCACGTGAAGACCGTCCTGGACGGCCTGTTCGGGGACGGGGCGCTCGACGGGCGCGAGTACGACGCGATCAGCGCGGCGGCCCGCGCGTCCGGGATCGGCACCCCGGGACAGACCGAGGGCTACCGCACGATCATGGACGGGACGGCGGCGTCGTTCGCCAAGTGGCAGCAGGTGGGCGGCGGTTCGTTCGCGCTGAACGCGGACGGCTCGATCACCAGCGGCACCACACGGGCGGGCCTCGGCATGCTGTGGTTCCCGCAGCGCGCGTACGGCGACTTCTCGCTGCGTCTGCAGTGGCGTGACGACGCGCCGGGCACCGGGAACGCCAACTCCGGTGTGTTCGTGCGGTTCCCGTGGGTCCACGACCACCCCGAGGAGCCGCGCCCGGAGTGGGCCGCCATCAAGTACGGGCACGAGGTGCAGGCGTTCGACTCGCCGTCCGGCGACATGTACAAGTCCGGGTCGGTGTACGGCTTCGACCGGGTCGGGCTGGCCGGGGCGCAGGTGACGCAGAAGGGCACCTGGAACGACTACGAGATCCGTGTGGTGGACCAGCACTACTCGGTGTTCCGCAACGGTGTGCTGATCAACGAGTTCGACAACACCGGCGGCCAGGCGTTCACCCCGCCCCGCGCGGACGATCCGGGGACCGACGGGCGGCGGTACGCGTCCGGGTACATCGGGCTCCAGGTCCACGGGACGACGGACGTCGTGTCCTTCCGGGACGTCAGGATCAAGGACCTCTCCTAGTCGCTGTCACGGGCTCGGCTCGGCTGGACCCGCTTGGGCTCCCCCGGCATCTTGGGGTACTCGGGCGGGTACGGCAGGTCGCCGAGTCCGTGGTCGTGTTCGTCGCGGTGGGCGAGGTCGAGCAGGGCGTCCAGCGAGAACGCGTGGTCGTCCATGTCCGCGTGCACGTCGCCGAGTTCGGCGAAGCGCGCGGGCATGGTCGCGAGGTCGAAGTCGCGGGGGCGGGCGTCGTCCAGCTCGTCCCAGCGCAGGGGTGCGGAGACCGGGGCGTGCGGGTGGGGGCGGACGGAGTAGGCGGAGGCGATCGTGCGGTCGCGGGCGGTCTGGTTGTAGTCCAGAAAGACCCGTTCACCCCTTTCCTCCTTCCACCACTTGATGGTCACCTGGTCCGGCATCCGGCGTTCCATCTCCCGGCCGACGGCGATGGCCGCGCGGCGGACCTCGGTGAAGGTCCAGCGGGGTTCGATCGGGACGAAGACGTGCAGGCCGCGTCCGCCGGAGGTCTTGGGCCAGCCGCGCAGGCCGCCGAACTCGTCGAGCACGGACCGCAGTTCACGGGCGGCGCGGACGGCGTCGGCGTAGTCGGTGCCGGGCTGGGGGTCGAGGTCGATGCGGAGTTCGTCGGGGTGGTCGACGTCGGCGCGGCGGACGGGCCAGGGGTGGAAGGTGAGGGTGCCGTACTGGGCGGCCCACAGGGCGGCGGCTTCTTCGGTGGGGCACATCTCGTCGGCGCTACGTCCGCTGGGGAAGGTGATGTGGGCGGTGGGGATCCAGTCGGGCATGGTCCTCGGGGCGCGCTTCTGGAAGAAGTGCTCGCCGTCCACGCCGTCGGGGTAGCGCTCCAAGGTGGTGGGGCGGTCGCGCAGGGCGCGCAGGATACCGGGGGCGACGGCCTGGTAGTAGCGGGCGAGGTCCAGCTTGGTGAAACCGCGCTCCGGGAAGAACACCTTGTCCGGGCTGGACAGGCGCACCGTCCGCCCGCCCGCCTCCAGTTCGACCGCATCGCCCATGGGGCCACCGTAGGCGAACCTCGCATATCAGGCATTTCAGAACATCACGGGTCAGACTTCTGCCATGGATCTGCCGGTGATGCCGCCCGTGAAGCCCATGCTCGCCAAGTCGGCGGCGAGGATCCCGCCGGGCATGCAGTACGAGGCGAAGTGGGACGGGTTCCGGGCGATCGTGTTCCGCGACGGGGACCAGGTGGAGCTGGGCAGCCGGACGACGAAGCCGCTGACCAGGTACTTTCCCGAACTGGTGGCGGCGCTGAGGGAGCGGCTGCCGAAGCGGTGCGTGCTGGACGGGGAGATCGTGATCGCACGGGGCGGGCGCCTGGACTTCGACGCGCTGACCGAGCGGATCCACCCGGCGGACTCCCGGGTGCGCACCCTCGCCGAGCGCACCCCGGCGTCGTTCGTCGCGTTCGACCTGCTCGCCCTCGCCGACACGGCCCTCCTGGACGTCCCGCTCGGCGACCGGCGCGCCCTGCTGGAGCGCGCGCTGGACGGGGTGGCCGCGCCGGTCCATCTGGCGCCGGCGACGCGGGACACGGCCGTCGCCGCGCGCTGGTTCGAGCAGTACGAGGGCGCGGGGCTGGACGGTGTGATCGCCAAGCCGCTCACGCTGCCCTATCTCCAGGACGAGCGCGCGATGGTCAAGGTCAAGCACGAGCGGACGGCCGACGCGGTCGTCGCCGGGTACCGGTTCCACAAGAGCGGTCCGGTGGTGGGTTCGCTGCTGCTGGGGCTGTACGACGACGCGGGCACGCTCCAGCACGTGGGGGTGTCGGCGTCGTTCACGATGGCGCGGCGCGCGGAGCTGGTGGCGGAGCTGGAGCCGCTGCGGATGGCCGAGGTCTCGGGGCATCCGTGGGCGGCCTGGGGGGACGCCGCCGCGCACGAGTCGGCGCGGCTGCCGGGGGCGCCGAGCCGCTGGTCGGGCAAGAAGGACCTCTCGTGGGTGCCGGTGCGGCCCGAGCGGGTCGCGGAGGTGGCGTACGACCACATGGAGAACGGCGTCCGCTTCCGCCACACGGCCCGCTTCCGGCGCTGGCGCCCGGACCGGACACCGGAGAGCTGCACGTACGCGCAGCTGGAGGAGCCGGTGGGGTACGACCTCGGGGAGATCCTGGGGACGACCCGGACGGAGTAACAGAGCGAGCGCGATCGCTTTTGATCGGGTATGGCACCAAGCGACCGATTCAGCGCCCCTATGAGGGAGACGAACTGGTGGCATCCGTGAACATCACCCGATCGAACCCGAAACGAACGAGCCCCGCGACAGGTACACCCCCGACCCGTACACGCACCGCCGCCGCCCTGCTCGCGACGGCCCTCACGGCGGCCCTGGTCGCGGGCTGCGCGACCACCCCGCGCGCGGGCGGCGACGATTCCGTCAACGGCTCCCTGAAGCCCCGCGCGCGTACCGGCCCGGTCCTCGCCGTGAAGATCGACAACGCGCGTGCGGCCCGCCCCCACACGGGCCTGGGCGCGGCGGACGTCGTGTACGTCGAGCCGGTGGAGGGCGGGATGAGCCGGCTGATGGCGGTGTACGCGACGAAGCTGCCCCCGGCGGTCGGACCGGTGCGCAGCGCGCGCCAGTCGGATCTGGAGCTGCTGCGCCAGTTCGACCGCCCGGTGCTCGCGTTCTCGGGCGCCCAGCGCAAGCTGCACCCGCTGATCGACCGGGCGCCGCTGCGGGCGGTCGAGCCCGGCGAGGTGTCCGGGGCGTACTACCGGGGCCGTTCGAAGCGGGCGCCGCACAACCTCTACCTGCGGCCCCGGCGGCTGGTGCGCGCGGCGCCGGGGGCCGGCGCGCTGGAGGCGACCGGGTTCCGGTTCGGGCCTGCGCCCTCGGGCGGGCGGGCGACGGTCTCGCGGACGGTGCGCTATCCGGCGGCCCGGTTCACGTTCACCTGGTCGGCGGCGCGGGGGCGCTGGCTGGTCGCGATGGACGGCAGGGCGGCGCGGACGGTGGCTCCGGCGACGGTCGTCGTGCAGTACGTGAAGGTCCGCAAGAGCCGGTTCCGTGACGTGCTCGGCAATCACACGCCGTATCCACAGACGGTCGGTTCGGGGCGGGCGAGCGTGTTGCGGGGCGGCCGGGCGTACGACGTGGTGTGGGAGCGGGCGCGGGCGGCGGACGGGACGCGGTTTCGCACGCGCGACGGGCGGCGGGTGGACTTCGCGCCGGGGCAGGTGTGGGTGGTGCTCGCGCGGGCGTCGTGAGGGGTCAGTGGACCTCGGGCGCGTAGGCGGGCTCGCCGGGGTTGCGCAGTTCCTCCGCCGCGTCGGCGAGCTTCTGGACGAGGGCGAAGAACACGGCCTGTTCGGCGACCGTCAGGGGCGCGAGGAAGACCTGGTTCATGCGCGCGGTGCGCACGGTCAGCTTGCGGTGGACGCGGACGCCGTCCTCGGTGAGCCGCAGCAGCCAGCGGCGGCCGTCCTGCGGATCACGGACCTTGTCGATCAGGCCGCGTTTGCCGAGGCGGCTGATCACCTCGGCGATCGTGGACCGGTCGAGGCCCACCCGCTCCCCCACGGTGCGCTGGTCGAGTCCCGGTTCGGCGACGAGCGCGTTGAGGACGGCGAACTGCGGGGAGGTGGTCTCCTCCGAGACCATCGTGTTCCACAGCAGGTAGTGCGCCTGCTGGAGCCGCCGGGCCAGGTGCCCGGGGTGGGTGGTGAGGTCCACGGCGCCCATGGTCACTCCCCTCGTCGAATTCGTTGGTGCACTGAACGATACCCGCAGGGCCCGCACCCTGTCTTTACTCTGCGCACACACGTGACCTGCTTCAATGCAAGGGTCTTGACGGTCGGCCGTCACGGTGGGAGCGTGAGGACATCCTCGCTGAAATGCTCAGTGTGCTGAGCAATTGGAGAGATGGGGCTCGACGGATGGACAAGGTGGTCGCCACGGCCCGGGAGGCGGTGGCCGATGTGCCGGACGGCGCGTCGCTCGCGGTGGGCGGGTTCGGACTGAGCGGTGTGCCGACCGTGCTGATCGAGGCGCTGTTCGCGCGCGGATCGGGCGGGCTCTCGGTGGTCTCCAACAACTGCGGGGCGATGGAGAGCGGGCTCGCGGTCCTCCTCGCGGCCGGGCGCATCGCCCGCGTGACCGGCTCCTACATCGGCGCCAACAAGGAGTTCGCCCGCCAGTACCTGGCCGGTGAGCTGGAGGTCGAGCTGATCCCGCAGGGCACGCTGGCCGAGCGGCTGCGCGCGGGCGGCGCCGGTATCCCCGCCTTCTACACGCCCGCCGGAGTGGGCACCCAGGTCGCCGAGGGCGGCCTGCCCTGGCGGTACGACGGCCAGGGCGGTGTCGCGCTCGCCTCCCCGCCGAAGGAGGTGCGCGAGTTCGACGGCACCGAGTACGTCCTGGAGCGCGGCATCCGCACCGACTTCGCGCTGGTGCGCGCCGCGAAGGGCGACCGGCACGGCAACCTCATCTTCAACAAGTCGGCCCGCAACTTCAACCCCCTCGCGGCGATGGCCGGCCGGGTGACGATCGCCGAGGTCGAACAGCTCGTGGAACCCGGCGAGATCGAGCCCGACGCGGTCCACCTGCCGGGGATCTTCGTGCAGCGCGTGGTCGCGCTGACGCCCGAGCAGGCCGCCGACAAGAAGATCGAGCAGCGGACGGTGAGCAGCTGATGGCCTGGACACGCGAGGAGATGGCCGCCCGTGCCGCGCGCGAGCTGCGCGACGGCCAGTACGTCAACCTCGGCATCGGCCTGCCGACGCTCATCCCCAACCACCTCCCGCCGGGCGTCGAGGTGGTCCTGGAGAGCGAGAACGGCATCCTGGGCACCGGCCCCTACCCGGCGGAGGACGCCGTCGACCCCGATCTGATCAACGCGGGCAAGGAGACCGTCACGGTCCTGCCGGGGGCGAGTTTCTTCGACTCCGCGCTGTCCTTCGGGATGATCCGGGGCGGGCACATCGACGTCGCCGTCCTCGGCGCGATGCAGGTCTCCGAGCGCGGTGACCTCGCCAACTGGGCCATCCCCGGGAAGCTGGTCACCGGGATCGGCGGGGCCATGGACCTGGTCCACGGCGCGCGGACCGTCATCGTCGTGATGGCGCACACCGCGAAGGACGGCTCGCCGAAGATCCTCACCGAGTGCGCGCTGCCGCTGACCGGCAAGGGGTGCGTGGACCGGATCGTCACGGACCTGGGCGTGCTGGACGTCACCGGGGACGGGCTGGTGCTCGTCGAGACGGCTCCCGGGGTGAGCGCGGAGGAGATCGTGGCGAAGACCGAGGCGAAAGTGACTGTGCTGGAGGGGCTGGCATGAAGGACGTCTACATCGTCGACGCGGTCCGTACGCCGTTCGGGCGCTACAACGGCGCTCTCGCGGGCGTGCGGCCCGACGACCTCGCCGCGCACGCGATCCGCGCGCTCCTCGCGCGCAGCCCTGAGCTGGATCCGGCGCTCGTGGACGACGTGTACCTCGGCAACGCCAACGGCGCGGGCGAGGACAACCGCAACGTCGGGCGGATGGCCGCGCTGCTGGCCGGGCTGCCCCCGTCCGTGCCCGGGGTGAGCGTCAACCGGCTGTGCGGGTCCGGGCTGGAGGCGGTGATCCAGGGGGCGCGCGCCATCGCCGTCGGGGACGCGTCCGTCGTTGTCGCGGGCGGCGTCGAGTCCATGACGCGGGCGCCGTACGTGCTGCCGAAGAGCGACAAGGCGTTCCCGGCCGGGCACGCCGAGCTGTACTCGACCACCCTGGGATGGCGGATGGTCAACCCGAGGATGGATCCGCAGTGGACGATCCCGCTCGGGGAGTCCGCCGAACTCATCGCCGACAAGCACAAGATCGGGCGCGAGCAGCAGGACGAGTTCGCGCTGGCCTCACACCGCAAGGCGACCGCCGCCCGGGAACAGGGCCTGTTCGACGCCGAGCTGGCGCCGGTGCCGATCCCGCAGCGCAAGGGTGAGGCGGTCGACTTCGACGCGGACGAGTGCGTGCGCCCCGACACCTCCCTCGCCGCCATGGGCAGGCTGAAGCCGTCGTTCCGGACGGAGGGCGGGACGGTCACGGCGGGCAACGCGTCGCCGCTGAACGACGGGGCGGCGGCGCTGCTGCTGGTCGACGAGGAGGGGCTGCGGCGCAGCGGGCGGGAACCCCTCGCGCGGGTCTCGGCCGTGGGGGTCGCCGGGATCGAGCCCCAGTACTTCGGGCTGGCGCCCGTGGAGGCGGTCCAGCGGGCGCTGGGCAAGGCCGGCAAGGGGTTCGGGGACCTCGACGTCCTGGAGCTGAACGAGGCGTTCGCCGCGCAGGTGCTCGGATGCGTCGCGGAATGGCCCGAGTTCGATCCTACGGTGCTCAACCCGCAGGGCGGGGCCATCGCGCTCGGGCATCCGCTGGGCGCGTCCGGGGCGCGGCTCGCGGGGACGGTGGCGCATCAACTGGCCCGCAGGGGCGCCGGGGTGGGGGTCGCCACGCTCTGCATCGGCGTCGGACAGGGGCTGGCGCTGGTGCTCGAACGGTAGGCCGGCCATACGCCCTTCAGCGTCCGGTCCCCGAGGAGGAAAGGAACCATGACTCTCACCCAGCACGACATCGACCTCGAAATAGCCGCCGAGCGCGACGCCTACGAGAAGCGGCTCGCCGGCGGAGCGCCCGTCGAGCACCACCCGCGCCGCGACTACGCGCCCTACCGCTCCTCCGTCCTGCGCCACCCCAAGCAGCCCCTCGTCGCCATCGACACCGGCAAGGACCCCGAGCTGGTGGAGCTGTGCTCCCCCGCGTTCGGCGAGCGGGACATCACCGAGATCGACAACGACCTGACCCGGCAGCACCACGGGGAGCCGGTCGGCGAGCGGATCACGGTCTCCGGGCGGGTCCTGGACCGCGCCGGGAAACCCCTGCGGGGGCAGCTCGTCGAGATCTGGCAGGCCAACTCCGCCGGCCGGTACGCGCACCAGCGCGAGCAGCACGACGCCCCGCTGGACCCGAACTTCACGGGCGTCGGCCGGACCCTCACCGACAGGGACGGCCACTACACGTTCACGACGATCCAGCCGGGCCCCTACCCGTGGCGCCAGCACGTGAACGCGTGGCGGCCCGCGCACATCCACTTCTCGCTGTTCGGGAGCGCGTTCACGCAGCGGCTCGTGACGCAGATGTACTTCCCGGCCGACCCGCTGTTCCCGTACGACCCGATCATCCAGTCGGTCACGGACGACGCGGCGCGCCAGCGCCTGGTGGCGACGTACGACCACGACCTGTCGGTGCCCGAGTTCTCGATGGGCTACCGCTGGGACATCGTGCTGGACGGCCCGCGGGCCACCTGGATGGAGGAGGGGCGCTGATGACCAGGATCGACACGAGCCGCCCGGAGACCGTGCTGCCGACGCCGTCGCACACGGTGGGCCCGTTCTACGGGCACGCGCTGCCGTTCCCCGGCGGCGGGGACATCGCGCCCGTGGGCCACCCGCAGGCGATCACCATCCAGGGGTACGTGTACGACGGCGAGGGCCGTCCGCTGCCGGACGCCCTGCTCGAAGTGTGGGGCGCGGGCCCCGACGGCGAGGTGGCGCGGACCGACGGATCGATGCGCAGGGACCCGGCGACCGGCGGGTTCCTCGGGCGCAACGGCGTCGAGTTCACCGGCTGGGGCCGGATCCAGACCGACACCAACGGGCACTGGTCGGCGCGGACCCTCAGGCCCGCCGCGCGCGGGGCGAGCGCCCCCTACCTGAGCGTGTGCGTGTTCGCGCGCGGACTGCTGGTGCACCTCTACACGCGGATCTACCTGCCGGACGACGCGCCCGCGCACGCCACCGACCCGCTGCTGACGCGCCTTTCGCCCGACCGGCGCGCCACGCTGGTCGCCGCCGAGGACGGGCCGGGCGCCTACCGGTTCGACGTCCGCCTCCAGGGCGAGGGCGAGACGGTCTTCCTGGAGTTCCGGTGAGCGACGGCGGCCTCCTCGCCCCCGGCTGGACCGGCTCCCCCGCCGCCGGTGCGACGGACGACGCCGCGTACCTGCGGGCGATGCTCGACGCGGAGGCCGCGCTGACCCGGGCGCAGGCCGCGCTGGGCCTCGCCCCGGCCGAGGCCGCGCGGGCGGTCACCGAGGCCGCCGACCCCGCCCGGTTCGACGTCCACGCGCTCGCGGAGCGCGCCCGCGCGGGCGGCAACCCGGTGATCCCGCTGGTCGCCGACCTCACCGAGGCCGTCGGCCCCGTGCACGGGCCGTACGTGCACCGGGGCGCCACCAGCCAGGACATCCTGGACACGGCCGCGATGCTGGTCGCGGCCCGCGCCCTCGACCTGGTCCTCGACGACCTCGACCGCGTCCAGCACGCGCTCGCCGGCCTCGCCGCCGCCCACCGCGACACCGCGCTGCCGGGGCGCACGCTCACCCAGCACGCCGTCCCGACGACGTTCGGCCTGAAGGCCGCCGGCTGGCGCTCTCTGGTCCTGGACGCCCGCGACCGGCTGAGCGCCGTCCGCCGCTCGCTGCCCGCCCAGCTCGGCGGCGCCGCCGGGACGCTGGCCGCCTTCACCGTGTACGGCGCCGGTGACGCGGGCGCGCTGCCGGGGGTGTTCGCCGCCGAACTGGGGCTGCGGGAGCCGGAGTTGCCGTGGCATGTGCTGCGGACGCCGGTCGCGGACCTCTCCGGCGGGCTGGCGTTCGCGGCGGGGGCGCTCGGGAAGGTCGCCGTCGATGTGCTGGCGCTGGCGCGGACCGAGGTCGGGGAGGTCGCCGAGGGCAGCGGGGGCGGGTCGTCCGCGATGCCGCACAAGGCGAACCCCGTGCGCGCCACGCTCGTCCTCGCCGCCGCCCGGCGCGCCCCGCAGCTCGCGGCGACGCTGTACGGGGCGCTGGTCGCCGAGGACGAGCGGCCCGCCGGGGCCTGGCACGCCGAGTGGGAGCCGCTGCGGGACCTGCTGCGGCTGGTCGGCGGGGCCGCCCGGGACGCCGTCGAACTCACCGGGAACCTGCGGGTGTTCCCCGAGGCGATGCGCGAACACCTCGGTCTCACGCACGGGTTGATCGTGTCGGAGCGGCTGGCCGCCGAGCTGTCGGACGCCGTGGGGCGGGCGCGGGCCAAGGAGCTGCTGACCTCGCTCGCGCGGCGGACCTACGCCGAGGGCCGCCCGCTCGCCGAACTCCTCGCCGGTGAACCCGAGTCGAAGGGCCTCGACCTCGCCGAGCTGACCGACCCCGCCCGCTACACCGGCCTCGCCGGTGTCCTCACCGACCGTGCTCTGGAGCGACGTTGACCGAGAAGCTGATCGACCACCGTGCCGAGGGCCCGACGTCCGCGCCGCCGCTGCTGCTGGGGCCGTCGGTGGGGACGTCGTCCGCGCTGTGGGACAAGGTCGCGCCCGAGCTGTCGGTGACGCGCCGGGTGGTGCGGTGGGAGCTGCCGGGGCACGGCGGGTCGGCGGCGGAGCTGATCCGGGCCGGGGCGACGATGGCCGACCTCGCCGAGCTGGTCGTGCGGCTCGCGGACTCGCTGGGCATCGAGCGGTTCGCGTACGCCGGGGTGTCGATCGGCGGGGCCGTCGGGATGGAGCTGGCGCTGCGGTGGCCCGAGCGGGTCGAGTCGCTGGCCGTGATCTGCTCCTCGGCGCACTTCGGCGGGGCCGGGCCGTGGGAGGAACGGGCCGCGCGGGTGCGGCGGGAGGGGATGGGGTGGCTGCTGGAGCCCACCGCCGGGCGGTGGTTCGCCGGGGAGTTCCGGGAGCCGGGGCTGCTGGCCGACCTCGCCGCCACCGATCCCGGCGCGTACGCGGCCTGTTGTGACGCGCTCGCCTCGTTCGACGTGCGCGGCCGGCTCGGGGAGATCCGCGCGCGGACGCTGGCGATCGCCGGGCGCGAGGACCCGGCGACGCCTCCCGCGCACCTGCGGGAGATCGCCGACGCCGTGCCCAGGGCCGCGCTCGTCGAACTGCCGGGGGCCGCGCATCTCGCGCCCGCGCAGTGTCCCGAGGCCGTGCTGGGTGCGCTGCGCGCGCACCTCGGGGGCGGGGCCTCGCTCGGGATGGCGGTGCGGCGTCAGGTGCTGGGGGACGCGCACGTCGACCGGGCGCAGGCGCGGCAGTCGGCGTTCACCGCGCGGTTCCAGGACTTCATCTCCCGGTACGCGTGGGGGGAGATCTGGACCGACCCCACGCTCACGCGGCGCGAGCGCAGTCTCGTCACGCTGACCGCGCTCGTCGCGCACGGGCACCTCGACGAGCTGGCGATGCATGTGCGTGCCGCGCGCGGGAACGGGCTCTCGGCCGAGGAGATCGGGGCGGTGCTGTTGCAGACGGCCGTGTACTGCGGGGTGCCGGCGGCGAATGCGGCGTTCGCCGTGGCGCAGAGGGTACTGGAAGAGGAAACGGGGTGATTCTGCCGGTGAGCATGCGCGGCGCCGTCGTGGCTTGTCGCGCAGTTCCCCGCGCCCCTAAAAGATTCGGTTCCGGCCGGTTTAGAGGGTGCCGTCTCACTCCATCCCCGCCAAGGCCCCTTCCGCCTGCTGCACCAAACCGTCCGCCCCGCACGACCTCGCCAGGTCCAAACCCCGCCTGAGTTCCGACGTCGAGCGGGACAGGATGCCGTACTCGATGCGGGCGGCGGCGTGTTCGTACTGGCAGGGGGAGGATTCGAGGTAGGTGACCGCCTGGGCGGCGAGGCGGACGGCGCGTTGGCCCGTTTCGAGGGCCGCCGCGCAGCGCAGGGCCTCGCCGATCGCCGTGTCCGTGCCGAGGCGCTCCGCGCGGGCGCGGGTCTCGGCGGCGAGCTGGGCGGCCCGTGCGGGGTCCTGGCCGGCCAGGGCGCGGGCGAGATCGACGGCCCAGGGGACCATGACGGGGTTGAGGTGCCCCCGGGCGGCCGCCGCCTTCTGCGCCTCCTCCAGCTCGTTGACCCCTTCCGCCGTGCGGCCCACGGCCAGCAGGAGGCGGCCCCGGACCGAGCGGGGGTCGGGCAGGACGATCGTCGACGGGTAGGGCGGCGCGAAGTCGTACTGCTCGGCGACGCGCCAGGCCTCGTCCACGTGCCCGCGCGCGAGGAGGACGTCGACGAGGTTGCAGATCGCCGACCAGTACAACGGCAGTCCACGGCCCACGCGTTCGGCGAGGCGCAACGATTCACGCAGGGATTCCTCCGCCTCCTTGAGCCGCCCCCGGCGGCGCAGCCCGAGGCCCAGATAGGCGTGGGCGAGGGAGAGGTGGCCGCCGCTCCAGCCGGCGGAGGTGTAGGCGCGCAGGGCCTCGTTGAAGAGGGTGGTGGCCCGGTCGAGGCGGTCGGTGTAGGCGTACGCGGACGCCAGCATCATCGGCAGCTCTATGCCCCACGTGGTGTCGGTCCAGCCGAGGCCGGGCGCGAGGCCGCCGTTGACGAGGGCCCGGTCGCACAGTTCGGTGATCTCCTCGGCGTTCTCGCCCCGGCACGTCGCGTCGAAGCCGCGCAGGATGAGCAGCGCGCGCTCGCTGTTGTCGCGGCCCGTGCAGGTCCCGGCGAGTTCGGCGAGCCGCTGGGAGCTGCCGGGGGCGGACGCCTCGCCCAGCAGGAGCCGTTCCCACATGAACTGGACGGCCGTCAGCCGCATCCGCGCGGGCCCCGGCTCGTGGAGCGCGGCCTCCGTCTGGACCGTGCGGACGGCCTCCTCCAGCTCGTTGTTGTGCAGCAGCGCCTGCGAGAGCCGGCACACGGCGTCCACGCGGACGTCGCCGTCGAGGCCCGGGAGTTCGAGGGCGCCGCGCAGGTGGCCGATCGTCTGGGACGGCGAGGTCAGCAGGCTCGCGCAGCCGAGTTCGTACAGGACCTGCGCGCGGACCCCGGCGAGCGGCGGTTCGGCGAGGGCGCGTTCCAGGCAGCGGCGGGCCGCGTCGGGCGCGCCGACGGCGAGGTGCGCGCGGGCCGCCTCGCGGAGGTGTTCGACGAGGTCGGCGTCGCCCTCGGGGCGTACCTCCATGAGGTGACGGGACGCGGCGGCGATGCCCCGGCCCGCGTCGAGGACGACCTTGGCGGCGACGCCGTGCATCGCGCCGCGCAGGTACTCGGGGATGTTGCTGTAGACGGCCGTCGCGATCAGCGGGTGGACGAAGACGAGGTCGCCGTCGTCCGCGGGGCCGGGCGCGGTGAGGATGCGGGCGGTGCGCAGGACCTCGACGCAGCGCAGGGCCTTGTCGCGGCCGAGGCCCGCCAGGCCGGCCGCGTGGTCGACGAAGATGCCGGTGCCGAGGATCGCGGCGGCCCACGCGAAGCGGGTCGCCTCGATGCCGAGCCCTTCGAGGTGGGCGACGAAACCGCCGTCGTGCGCGGCCTTGTTGATGGCGCGCAGCTCCTCCGCCGTGGACTCCGTGGGTTCCAGGTCGCGGTCGGCGACCTTCGCGAGGAGTTCGACCGTGTAGTACGGGTTTCCGGCGGCGACGGCCCACACCTCGCGGCAGAACGGGTCGTCCGCGCGCTCGCCCAGGGTCGCGCGGGTCAGGTCCGCGACGGCCGCCGGGGAGAGGGCGGTCAGGCCGCGCACGCCGTCGCCCGCGAGCGCGTCGACGGCGTCCAGGTGGGCGGCGCTCTCCGGGTCGGCCTCGCCGGGGCGGTGCGCGACGACGACCAGGACGGGGAGGGCGGCCAGGCGTTCCGTGAACGCGGCGAGCCAGCGCAGGGTCTCCTGGTCCGCCCAGTGCGCGTCGTCGATCAGCAGGACCAGGGGGTAGTAGCGACTCGCGAGGCGCCGACCCGCCGCGACCAGGCCGTCGTACACGCCCTGCGGGTCGGCGGGCGGCGGCCCTGGTTCCGTGATGCCGAGGGCCGGGCCCGCGATGTCGTACCAGTCGCCCAGGTAGTCGCGGCCCTCCTCCGGGAGGAGGGCCAGCAGGGCGGGCTGCAGGAGCTGGCGCACGACGTGGAAGGGGACCGACCTCAGGGTCTCGCCGGCGCGGGCGGACCACACGGTGCAGCCGGCGGCCTCCGCCGCGCGGCGGGTCTCCGCGAGCAGCGCCGTCTTGCCGAGGCCCGCCTCGCCCCGGAAGACCAGGAGTTGGCCCGTGGGACACGTCTCGTCGCGCAGGCGGTCCACCGCTCGGGCGATGACGCCGACTTCCGCCTCGCGCTCCCACAGGGCGGCCGAGGTGGCCGCCGGCGGCCGTACCTCCGTCATCCCGTTACCTCCCCAAGTCGCCCGAACGACGTACAAACCTTGAGCGTAGCCGTACCGGTGGGGTCTTCGGGGGTGGTCCGGGCAGGCGTTCCCCTCCCGGGTGACGGCGGGCGGGGGCGCGGAGGGTGTGCGGCCTGCGCGGGGTGGGGTCCCGGGTCAACGTCCGTGCACGGGGCGTCGGGTTGACGATGTGACGGGCGTCGAAATCACGCCATGTTCTGGCCATGGCTGGGGGTTCGCGGGGGATCCTCCGGTTCCCTCTCATACGGCTTTCACCGACGCCTCATACGGTGGGGGCATGACGCAGGCGATTCCTCCGGGGTGGTACCCGGATCCGGGGCAGACGAGTGACGGTCCTACCTCCGAGCGGTGGTGGGACGGCGGGGCGTGGACGGAACGGACCCGGGTCGCGGGGACGGAGACGGAGACAGAGACGGAGGGGAGTGGGGCGCAGGAAGCGCCGGAGGCTCCGGGCAACACGGGGGCTGCGGGTACTACGGGTACTACGGGAGCTCCCGGGTACTACGGGGCGTCTCAGGGTGAGGTGCTGTCCGGTGGGTATCCGACGGCTCCTCAGGGGTACCCCGTGTACCCCGCTGGGCAGGCCGGCTATCCCGAGCAGCCGCCGTATCCCGCCGGGCCGGCGGGCGGGTCCAGGAACCGTGTGCGGACGGGGATAGCCGTGGCCGCCGCCGTCGCCGTGCTCGCGAGCATCGGGGCCGGGGTGTACGCGCTGACCAAGGACGACGGGGGCGGCGGCACGCCGGGGACGGCTCAGGGGCCGGGCGGGCAGGGCGGGCCCGGTGGACAGGGCGGACCCTTCGGCGGGAACGGCGGCGGCTCGGGTGGGTCCGGGGGTTCCGGCGGGTCCGGGGGTTCCGGGGGCGGTACGCCGTCGCCGGGGCAGTCGGAGGCGCCGGAGGTCAAGAGCGGGGCCGTCACCGATCCGATCAACGGGATCAGCATCCCCATTCCGGCCGGGTGGACAGGGCAGCAGATACAGGTCGGGGCGCAGGTGAACTCCGACTCGACGTATCCGTGCCCCGGGGACACATCCCAGAGCTGCACCAAGGGCGGGGTGTACTCGGCGCCCGCGATCGCGCTGGGGAGTCGCGGGTCGACCGCCGAGGAGGTCGCCAAGGCCGACATCTCCGCCAACGCCGAGCAGTCCTACGGCGGTACGACCTACGGCGCGATCACCTCCCACGAGGTCCTCGCCTCCCAGGCCGTGACCGTCGCCGGTCAGAAGGGGTACCTGGTCCGCTGGAAAGCGGTCACCAGCAAGGGCGCCGACGGCATCGTCGAGTCCGTCGCCTTCCCCTCCCCCGCCGACGCCACCCGCTTCGTCGTCCTGCGCTTCGGCATCGACGCCGACCAGAAGATCTCCGTCATCGACCAGATCACCACGGGCATCAAGGCGGCTTCCACGGACGGGAGCGGCCGCGACGTCTGACCACCACCGGGCGGGTGGACGCGGGGCGCCGTGGCAGCGGCGGCGTCCCGCCGGACGGTGTGACCGTGCGGGCCGCCGGCCTTCGCCCGGAGCCGACGAGGCTGCTGCCACCGGCTCCGCGCCGGTGCACCACCCAGCGGGACATCACCGTGCCGGCCACGCCGGACACGGTCCCCGCGCCGCAGCGAACCCACGTCCGCGAGCCTCGAACGAGCGGGGCAGGCCCGCCCGCACGAGCCGAAGCCGACGCACGCGGACCGGGACACAGGCGGCTCCGCACGGTGCGTCCTCCGGCCACGCAGGACTGACCCGCACCCCAGAACCCCGGCCCACGAGCCTCGGCCCCCTGGCCGACGGAGCGGAACCGGCAGGGCACGCAGGGTCAGGCCGGCTCGTACAGCGCGGAGCCGGGGAATCGGGGGAGCGAGGGCCGGCGCCGGACGGCGCGGGCGTGAAGCACGCGGATCGGGGGCGGCTTCGTGCAAGGCGGGCTTGGGGTGCACGAGGCGCGGGCGGGTGTGCGACATCTCGGGGTGCTCCAGCGGGCGCGACCCGCGGGGGCGTTCCCGGCAGGTTCAAGGGGCGGGGACGCGCGTCCCGGCGCGCACAGCCTGACCAGTCCACCCCGCGCCCGCCTGCCCAGTCCACCCCGCACCCGGATGCGCCCCCCTGCGGCCGCCGTCTCGCCTCCGGCACGCCATCGGACGGTCACCGCCCCCGCGCATCCCGGCGTCGCCTCCGTGCGGCCGTCCCTCCTCGCCCCCGCGAGTCCGCGCCGTCACGAAAAATCCCGCCCGGGTGGGGCCCTCCTCCGCTCAAGGTGGGCTCCACCCGGGCGGGGTGGTGCGCCGCGCCCGTCCCCACGGTGCGGCGCGGCAGGCCGGTGTCCAGTCATCCCGTGGACGGCCGGCCTGGGTTCTAGGGGAGGCCGAGGGCGGGGAGGACGGCGGCCTCGACGAAGCGCAGGAGGTAGGCGGGGTCGGCTTCCTGACCGTCGAGGACGGGGCGGACGCGCAGGACGCCGTAGAGCTGGACGGGGACGAACTCCAGGGCGGGGTGGTCGGCCGGGATCTCGCCGCGGTCGACGCCTCGGCGGAGGATCTGGCGGACGGCGTCCACCTCGGGCTCGATCAGCGTCTCGCGGAGCGCCTGGCGGAGTTCGGGGTCCTGGATCGCGGCGTGGCCGAGGGCCTGCATGAGGGCGGTGTCCTTGCCGGCCGCGTCGGCGCCGGCGAGGGCCGCGGCGCGCAGGTCGCCCGCGAGGGACCCGGTGTCGATCCCGGCGAAGCGGACCTCGCGGCAGGAGCGCAGGGCCGCCGCGACGAACTGGGGTTTCGTCTTCCACTGCCGGTACAGCGTGGACTTGCTGCACCGCGTGCTCGTGGCGACCCCGTCCATGGTGACGGCGTCGTACCCGCACGTGCGGAGTTGTTCGAGGACGGCGTCGAAGAACTCCTGCTCGCGTTCGGGCGTGAGCTTGGAGCGGCGCGATGTGGCCGTCTCCGGCACCTCCGCGGCCTGCGACGTCATCGTTCTTCCTCTCCCTTTCGGGCCCCGCCGGGTTCATTCCCGCTGGGCGGTGTGATCAATGTGGCGAACGTCAATCGAAACTCAAGTGTACCGGTACGCGGTCGTATCGGTACACTGGCGTATCGATACGCTTTCGTATCGACACTGCGGCCACCGTCGCAGCGCACCACCCTGAACGAAAAGGTCTGGGGATGAATGCCCGCACCGAGCCTGGAGAAGAGGCGGGGCCCGCAGCGGCCCGGCCGCCGATAGTCCGCGAGCTGCTGCTTGTCGCAGGGCTCTTCCTCGTCTACAAGTTCGGTCGCCAGCTGGCGACCGGGCACACCGGGGAAGCGTTCCGCAACGCGCACCACGTGTGGGACTTCGAACGCTGGGCCCGTCTCCCCTCCGAACTCGACGTGCAGGACCTGCTGCTGCACGGCGACACCCTGGTGAAGGCCGCGAACACCTACTACGCGACCGTCCACTTCCCCGCCACCCTGGCCTTCCTGGTCTGGCTCTACCTGCGCCGCCCCGCCCACTACGTGTGGACCCGCCGGGTGCTGGCCGCCGTCACCGGCGCCGCGCTGGTCGGCCACCTCTTCTTCCCGCTGGCCCCGCCCCGGATGCTGGCCGGCACCGGCCTGATCGACACCGCGCGGGTCTACGGCCCCTCGGTGTACGGCCCGCCGCAGACGGACCACCTCTCCAACCAGTTCGCGGCGATGCCGTCGCTGCACTTCGGCTGGGCCCTGATGCTGGCGATCGGCATGATCGTCGCCACCCGCTCGCGCTGGCGCTGGCTGTGGCTGCTGCACCCGGCGCTGACGCTGCTGGTGATCGTCGGCACGGCCAACCACTACTGGCTGGACGCGATCGTCGCGGGCGCGCTGCTCGGCCTGGCGCTGACGTTCATCAGGCCCCCTGGGACCCGTACCTCTCAGGTCGTACCGGCGCCTCAGGAGCAGGCCGAGCCGGTCAAGGAACTCGTGGGAGCGGGCCGATGAGCGCCACCCTCGTAGCCGTCGTCCTGTCGCTGTTCTCGGCGGTGGCGTACGCCGCCGCGGCCGTCGCGCAGGAGCGCCTGGCGTCCCGGTCGTCCGGGGCGGGGCTGCTGCGGATGGTCCGGCGCGGCGCCTGGTGGGGGTCGGTGCTGCTGAACGGCGGGGGCGCGCTGCTGCACGTCGTGGCTCTCAAGTACGGTCCGCTGACCGTGGTGCAGCCGCTGGGCGCGCTGACGCTGGTGGCCGCGGTGCCGCTGGGCGCGCGGATCGCCGGGCGCCGGGTGAGCCGGGCCGAGTGGCGCGGGACCGCGTTCACGCTCGCCGGGCTCGCCGCGATCCTGGTCGTCGCGTCGGGGCCCGCGCCCAAGGCGGTGCTGGACGGGTCGCAGTCGGTGGCCGTCGCCGCCGCGACGGTCGCGGTGATCGCGTTCCTCGCCCGGCCCGGCGCCAAGCCCGGCCTGCGGCACGCCACCGCGTCCGGGTTCGCCTCGGGCGTCGCCTCCGCGCTGACCCAGACGGTGACCGTCGCCCTGACCGACGGCTCGCTGCCGCTCTACCAGGTGCTGGGCATCGGGCTGCTGGTCGCCGCGTTCGCCACGGCCGGCCTGCTGCTGTCGCAGACCGCCTACCAGGACGGCCTCGGCGCCCCGCTCGCCATGGTCACCCTCTCCAACCCGGTCGCCGCCGCCGTCGTGGGCCTCACCCTCCTCGGTGAACGCCTCCAGGGCGGGCCCGCCGGCATCCTCCTCGCCCTCGCGGGCGCGGGCCTCGCGGGCTGGGGCGTGGTCCTGCTGTCCCGGGCGACCCCGCAGCCGGCTCCGGTCGTAGTACCGGAGGACGACGCCGTGGCCCTCGTACCGGAGTCGTACGGGTATGACGACGACGGCGCCCGCGCCGGGGACAGGGCCGACGTCCCCGACGTCCCCGACGCCCCCGGCGTCCCTGGCGCCCCCGGCGACATCGTCGTCCCCGACCACATCGTGCTCCCGGAGCCCGCCGGTGTCCCCCACGCCGAGGAGCACCCCGTCGCGGCGGTCCTCGCGCTGCACCCGGACTCGGCCTCCCAGGAACCGGCCCTGCTGCCCCGCCCGACGACGGGCCCCGGACAGCTCACGGCGCTGTAGCCGGCACGGCGCCGTAGCCGACGCCTCGCCCGCCCCCGCGCCGCACTCCGACCGGACCGCCGGACAGTCGGCCGTGCCTCGGGACTGCCCCTTCGGACCTTCACGGGCGACGGGCTCTCCCGTACCAAGGTGAGGCAGCGAAGGCGGTCAGATCTGAGGTGGGGGCAGCGTGCGTGCGAAGAAGGAGCGGCCGGAGGAGTTCGCCGAGGGCCGGCGCGCGGCGGGCGCGGCCCGGGAGCCCGGCGTGGGCGCGCCCCTCGTGCCCGGGGCGCTCTCCCCGCGGGCGCTCGCGCCGATGCAGCGGGCCGTCGGCAACGCGGCCGTCGCGCGGATGATCCAGCGGCAGCGCGACGAGGGCGGACAGGACGAGCGGCCCGTGCAGCGGTCGTCGGTGCCCGACGTGCTGCGCTCGCCCGGCCGGCCGCTGGCGGAGCCGGTGCGGGCGGACATGGAGCGGCGGCTCGGGGCGGACTTCTCCGAGGTGCGGGTGCACGACGGCGCGGCCGCGCAGCGGTCGGCCACGGAGGTCGGGGCGCGGGCGTACACGTCCGGGAACCATGTGGTGATCGGGGCGGGCGGCGGGGACCGGCACACGCTCGCGCACGAGCTGGTGCACGTGGTGCAGCAGCGTTCGGGCCCTGTGTCGGGGACGGACAACGGGGCGGGGCTGAGCGTGTCCGACCCGTCGGACCGGTTCGAGCGGGAGGCGGAGTCGACCGCGCGCCGCGTGATGTCCGGGTCCGCCCCGGCACCGGCTCGGCCGGGCACGGTTCAGCGGGCGGCGGGAACGGCCGTCCAGCGCATGGTGAACGAGGAGGACGCCGCGCCCGCGCAGGCCGTCGACCCGCTGACGGACTTCGCCGCCGCCCGGTACGACCCCGGCGCCGAACAACCCATCACGCCCGGCGCCCGCGCGGACGTGCTCCGGCAGATCGCGTGGGAGGACCACTGGGCGCCCATCTCGGCGGTGTGCGCGAAGTACCACTACACGATCGCCGTGCGCGAGACCGGCGAGTACTCGATCAAGCGCATCGCGGAGGGCGCCAAGCCCAAGCCGCACACCATCCTGGAGAAGTCGATCAAGCCCGGCTCGGTGAAGAAGGAGTACGGCCCGGGGAGCAAGCGGCCGGACCAGGACCTCGGCCAGGTGCTGGCCTGGCTCGACCGGGAGGACCTGTCCGGATTCGTCGGGCACTGGGGAGCGGAAGGGCTGATGGGGGTGCGTATCGACCACCCGTCCCAGGAGGTCCTGGACCTGGGGATCGTGCGGACGGGGGCCCGTGGCGAGCAGTACGTGCCGATGACGGTGCTGGAGCCGGGCGGCGGCCAGGCGCTGACCGCCCTGAAGTCCCTCGGCAACTGGAAGACGTACCTCTACACCGGCGACTACGACCTGCACGAGGCGTACTCCACGATGGGTGCCATGGCCGGCGGCGGCCAGATCGCCGAGGCGTCGACCGAGAAGGTCAACCTGCTCAACCGGCTCAACGCCGGGGTCGCCGCCCACTCCGACACCCCGGTGCGGCGCGAGGGCACGGCCGTCATGGGCGAGCACGGGCTGCACATGGAGAACTCCGCGTACGCCATGTTCCAGCACGGCGACCAGGCCACGTACCGGATGAACCAGTACCTGGAGGCGCAGGCCGCCGAGCTGAAGCCGCTGGTCGCGCCGCTGGTGAAGGCGGTGGCCACGGAGAGCGACGAGCCCATGGGGTGGTGCCGGTGGGGTCAGTGGTACGTCACCCGCAACAAGGCCGAGCACAAGGCGCTACGGGAGAAGTGGGGACTGACCCCACCCAACACATGGAGCGACGACGCGGTGCGGCGCACGGAGCAGGGCGACTACCGGACGGCCAAGTACATCTGACCCGGCCGCCCCGTACCCGTCATACCCGTACTACTCCGTGACGATCGCCGGGTCGCTCACGCCCGGCCGCCCGTTCTCCACGTGTCCGGCGAACCGGCGCAGGAACGTGGACGAGGCGTGCGAGGTGACCGTCAGGTCGTACCAGCGGTGCCCCTTGCCGGTTCCGACCGTGCGCTTGAGGACGGCGTGCGGGCGGAGCTTCACCGTGGTCGTCCGGGAGCGGTAGGCGTCGGTGACGCGGAGTTCGACCGTCTGCCCGGACGTGTTGGTGAAGGTCAGTTCGACGTGGTCGCCGACGTGGCGGGCGACGACCTCAGGGCCGGCGTGCGCGGTCTCCCCCTTGAAGGCGCGCAGGAAACCGGCCGGTCCGTGGACCGTGAGGTCGTAGGAGGCGCCCGTGAAGGTGTCGGAGATCTTCTTGCCGGCCTCGGTCGTGTAGCTCCGGGGAGTGACGCCGGCCGTGGTGACGAGGAACGCGCCCCCGGCGTGCGCCCCTGAGGCGAACGTCAGGGCCAGCGCGCCAGAAGAGACCTTCGCGTCGACGCTGGGCGCGTACCTGAGCGGCCTGGTCGGACGGTGGCCGCGCTCCTGCCGGGGCAGCGCGGGATGGGCCGGCGGGACCGGGACGTAGTCGGGGTGCCGTTCGCGGTCGGCGGGCTCGTACGCGGCCGTCGGCGGCAGCTCGACCGCGCGGACGTCCTTGCGGGAGAAGTCGAACGCGGCCGTCAGGTCGCCGCAGACCGCGCGGCGCCACGGCGAGATGTTCGGCTCGTGGACGCCGAACCGGCGCTCCATGAAGCGGATCACCGAGGTGTGGTCGAAGGTCTCGGAGCAGACGTAACCGCCCTTGCTCCAGGGCGAGACGACGATCATCGGGACGCGCTGGCCGAGCCCGTAGGGGCCGGCGACGTGGCCCGCCGCGTCGCCGGTGAACAGGTCGGGGCCGGTCGGGGCCGTGGAGCGGCCCTGCTCGGGGAAGGGCGGCACGACGTGGTCGAAGAAGCCGTCGTTCTCGTCGTAGGTGATGAACAGGGCCGTCTTCGCCCACACCTCGGGGTTCGCGGTGAGCGCGTCGATGACCTGGGAGATGTACCAGGCGCCGTAGTTCGCGGGCCAGTTGGGGTGCTCGGTGAACGCCTCGGGGGCGGCGATCCAGGAGATCTGCGGCAGCTTGCCCGCCTTGACGTCGGCCTTGAGCTGCGCGAAGTAGCTCTCGCCGGCCTTCGCGTTCGTACCCGTACGGGCCTTCTCGTACAGGGCGTCGCCGGGCTTGGCGTTCTGGTACTGGGTGAAGTACAGGAGGGAGTTGTCGCCGTAGTTGCCCCGGTAGGCGTCCTGGATCCAGCCCCAGCCGCCCGCCTTGTCGAGGCCGTCGCCGGTGTCCTGGTAGATCTTCCAGGAGACGCCCGCCTTCTCCAGGCGCTCCGGGTACGTCGTCCAAGAGTAGCCCGCCTCGTCGTTGCCGAGGACCGGGCCGCCGCCCTTGCCGTCGTTTCCGGTGTAACCCGTCCACAGGTAGTACCGGTTGGGGTCGGTCGAGCCGATGAACGAGCAGTGGTAGGCGTCGCAGATGGTGAACGAGTCGGCGAGCGCGTAGTGGAACGGTATGTCGCCGCGCTCCAGGTACGCCATCGTCGTCGAGCCCTTCGAGGGCACCCACTTGTCGTACTTGCCGCCGTCGAACGCGGCGTGGCCGTCGTTCCAGCCGTGCGGGAGGTCCTGGACGAAGGCGAGGCCCAGGTCGTCGTGGTCGGGGCGGAAGGGCAGGACGTCCTTCTTGCCGTCCGACTGGTACCACACCGGCTTGCCGTCCTGGCGGGTGACGACCGGACGCGGGTCGCCGAAGCCGCGCACGCCGCGCATCCGCCCGAAGTAGTGGTCGAAGGAGCGGTTCTCCTGCATCAGGACGACGATGTGCTCGACGTCCTCGATCGACCCCGTCCGATGGTTCGCGGGCAGCGCCGCCGCCCGCTCGATGCTCCCGGACAGCGCGGTGAACGCCGTGGTGGCACCCGCGAGTTGGAGAAAGCGGCGCCGGTTGACCTCTGACATGGGTGACCTCTCGACCTCGGCTGTTTTCGTTCCGGCCGGTTCGTGTCGGAATGCGTGCGCCTGGAGTGTCGCGAGGGGCGTCGAACGGGCGGGGTGGGGCGGGTGGCGGTGGCGTGAAGGGGGCGGGTACGGGCGGGGACGGGGAGGTCAGGGGGAGGTAAGGGGCTTACTCCGCCAGGAGGCGGCCGGCCGGAGGGTCACCGGCCCAGGAGGAGGATCAGGACGACGAAGAGGGCGAGCAGGCCCAGGCCGAACGTGACGATCTTCGCGGTGTCGTCCGGCGGCGAGGGGGTGTGGCGGGCGGGGTCCGGGAGGGGCGGGCCGGGGTGCGGGAGCGGTGGGCCGGGGTGCGGGGGTGCGGTCGGGACGGCGGGCGGGGGCGCGAACTCGCCCACGGGGCAGGCCGGTTCGCCGTCCGCCTCGGGGAGGATCCCCTCCCACGGCCGGTGCCTCGCCAGGTCACGCCACAGTGGGGCGGGGAGGTCGGGCGCGGGGTCCTGTTCGAACAGGGCGCGGCGCCAGAACTCGCGGACGTCCGGGTGCTGCGGCCGTTCCAGCGTGTCGAGGATCCGGCCCACCGCTCCCGCCAGTTCGGGGCGGCGCAGGTAGGGCAGTACCGCCCAGCGGAACATCCGTACCGCGCCGGCGGCTCCCCCGTGCCGGTCGTTCTTCTCGGCGAGGGCCGTGCGCCAGGCGTGGCGCAGGTACACGCCGTGGCCGATCACCGTCGCCGCGAGGGTGAGGGCCTCGCCGAACGTCCGCCACCGCGTCCGCCGCTCCAGCGCCCACAGGATCGCGCGCGCGGCCTCGGGGGGCAGATCGGTGCGGGCGAGTTCGGCGCAGAGGGTGTGGTCGGGGAGGCGGTCGAGGTGCGTCAGGGCGGCGAGGAGGGGTTTCGGGTCCTGCCGGGTGACGTGCTGCCGCCACCACTCCGGGGAGGAGTACTTGGTGACACGGCCCAGCCTGCGGGTGCGGTAGGGGAGCTGGCGTTCGGGGAGGGAGGGGGGTGCGGAGGGCGCGGGCGGCGGGGCGCCGGTGTCCTCGGCGGGGGTACCGGAGTCGTACGGGTCGTAGGGGTCGTACGGGTCGTAGGACCTGGGGAGGGGAGGGAGGGGCGGCAGGAGAGGGAGGGGGGCGACGGGGTCGTACGCGGCGACGGGGGGCAGGGGGTCGGGCGGGGGTGACAGGGGTTGCACGGGGGCTACGGGTACTACGGGCTCGGCCTCGGGCAAGGACACCGGCTCAGGCACGGACACAGGCACCGGCTCAGGCACCACCGGCGCTACGGGTACTACGGGTACTACGGGTACTACGGGTACTACGGGATCGTCCTCCCCCACAGACACCCGCTCCGACGCCACCACCCCCGCACCCCCACCACCCCCCAACCCCAAAATCAACGCATCCAACCGCTCCCCCACCCCCACCCCCACCCCCGGCTCCCCCGGCCCCGGACACCCCCGCAGCACCTCACCCACCACCCCACCCCGCCCCGGCTCCGCGAGGAACAGCTCCACCAGCCGCGCGGCGACTTCGCGGGCCTCGTCACGGGGCGCGTCGCCGAAGGTGATCCGCTCCACGTCGGACCCTCCGACGGCCGACCGGGGCCACTCGGGCACGCACACGAGCCGCAGCCGCGCGTCGTCCTGGGTGTCGAAGGTGGCGTACGTGAGGAAGGCGTCCCCCAGCCACTCCCCCAACATCGCGCACACCCCCCAGATCAGCAGGGGCGCGTAGTTGACGTTCTCCAGGTCGTGGATGTCGCGCCGCAGGAACGTCAGCCGGCGCTGCGGCGTGCGGATGAGCTGGGCGACGGCCGCTTCGAGCGGCGTCCGGATCGCGGCCACGCCCTCCAGATAGACGGGCAGCGCCTCGTCGAACCGGCGCCGCACGGCGTCCGCGGGGAACGGGTCGAGCGTCCCGGACGCCGTGTCGGGCACGCCCAGCCACTCCCAGTGCCGCATGGCCAGCGTGACGGAGTCGCGCGCGCTGAGCAGCGCGGGGTCGCCGACGAGGGCGCGCGAGACGGTCGACTCCCGCCCGCGCGCGTCCAGCGAGGGCCTGCGGTGGACGACGACGGCGTCCCCGGTCGCGGGGTCGAAGCACCGCACGACGCTGGGCCGGCGGCTCTTCGCGCCCTCGACGCGCAGCAACGGCGCGAGCAGGGCCCGCAGTTCCTCGGCGCGCGCCTCGCCGCAGGAGTGCGCGGCGGCGGCGATGCCGGTGACGTACCGGTCGCGGTTGCCCTCCCAGCGGAACAGCAGCCGGTGGACCTCAGCGGAGTCCGCCACCGCTCACCCCTCCCGCGCCGCTCTCCTTGGTGAACATCCCGCACATGGCGAGGATCGAGACGAGCGGCCCCAGCACCCGCCGGGAGCGCACCCCTTGGGGGAAGTGGCTGTCGCGGGCGCTGCCCCCGGTCGCGGACGCGAAGTGCAGGGTGCAGCGCAGGGCGCTGTCGAAGGGCCGCAGCCAGCCGGGGTCGGCGTGGCGGCGCAGGAAGGCGTAGGCGTCGCGGCTCTCCTCGCGCAGCGCGCGCGGGTCGTGGGCGGAGTCCTGGGCGAGCCAGCGGTCGACGGGCGGTTCGAAGCGCAGCAGGTCGGCCTTGCCGACGACGAGGGCGCAGGGGATGTCGAGGTAGCCGTCGCGCAGCGGGAGCCGGTCGAGGACGGTCTCGAACGCCGGGTCGCTGCCGGTGAGTTCGAGTCCGGCGTCCTTGCGGGGTTCGTCGAGGTGGGGCAGGCGCAGGGCGAGCAGCGGGTCGACGACGAAGACGAGGGCGTCGACGCCGAGGAGGAAGCGCAGCAGGCTGTCGGTGCGGATCAGGTCCTCGCCGCCGAGGTCGAAGAAGGCGACGGGCCGTACCTGCCGGTCGGCGCCGGTGAGCAGCAGCGCTTCGACGAACTCGGCGAACGACGTCTGTCCGGTGCCCTCCAACTGCCGTCCCTGGCGCAGCCGGACGACGCGTTCACGGACGAACGCGGCGTGGTCGGCGGGGTTCACGGACTGCCAGCGCACGTCGTAGGGGTCGAGGCCGCCGCCGATGACCTCGGCGACCATCTGGGTGAGGAGGTGGCTCTTGCCGCTGCCGGAGGCGCCGATCATGGCGATGGTCAGGGGGCGGCCGTGGGTGAGGTAGGGGACGGGGATGAAGTGGGGTGCGCCCGACTCGCCGCCGGCGCACGCCTGGAACGCGGAGCGCAGGATGTCGGCGCGGCGCAGGGGGCTGACGAGGTCGGCGGGGTCGAGGCGTTCGTACTGCTGGGTCTCGGTGCGGCGGTGCAGGCGTGCCTCGTCGTAGTGGACGTGTTCGAGGCAGTAGGGGCACAGGATCCGTTCGTGGGTGCCGGCGGGCGCGGTCATCAGTACGCCCTCCCGCCGAACCAGCCCCGGCGGCGGGGCTGTTGGTCACCGGTCACCGACCCGGCGCCAGAGCCGGAGCCGTGGCCGTGGCCGCTGCCGGGGTCCTGGGGGACGACGCCGGCCGCCCTGCGTTTGCGTTCCATCGCGCGGTCGTACTCCTGCCGGTGGGGTTCGAGGGGGTCGGGGCGGGCCTCGGCGAGCGCGGCCGGGTCGGGTCCGGGCATCAACCGGGCGAGGACGCGGGCGGGTTCGGGGCGGGCCTCGGCGAACGGGGCGAAGGCGTCGCCGAGTTCGAGGGAGCGGTAGGCGGCGAGGTCGGCGGGCGGTCCGTCGGGGTCACCGGGGTGTCCGGCGGCGAGCTGGTAGACGATCTGGGCGGCGCTCCACAGCGCGTCGCGCGCGTCGGTGCGGCCGGTGCCGCGCCGCTGTTCGGGGGCGGCGTAGGGGGGTGTCCCGGTGGGCAGCCGGGGCCGGCCGAGGGGGACGGCGGAGGCGAGGTCCCACACCTGGACGTGTTTGCCGTCCCAGCGCACGGCCGCCGGCACGAGCCCCTGGTGGACGAGGCCGACGCTCTCCAGCAGCCGGACGGCGAGGACGAGGTCGCGTTCCACGGTGCGCTGTTCGGTGGTGGGGATGCCGTAGGAGAGGCGGGCGGCGCCTTCGCCGCGCGGGGCCTCGTAGAGGAGGAACGGCTCGTCGGCGTCCAGGTCGTGGCCGACGATCGCCGGGAACAGGCTGCGGTAGGGGGTGTCGCCGTAGGCGCGGTGGACGGCGAGGGCGGCGCGGGCCTCGGCTTCGAGGCGGGGCGGGCCGGTCTCGGGGTCGGCTGCGGTGAGGCGGACGGCGGGGCGGCCGTCGAGGGCGACGTCGTGGGCGGTGAGCGGGGGCGGGACGGTGCGGCGGCGGGGTCCGCCGAGGGTGGCGGCCTCGGTGCGGCGGGCGCCCTGCGGGGTGAGGAAGGACAGGCGGGTCTCGGTCACCAGGCGTCCTCGGGGTCGGCGGCGGTGCGGCGGACGGTGTGGACGACGCCGCGGCGCAGGGGCAGCAGGCGCAGGGTGCCGCTGTAGCGGCCGGGGAAGAGGACGGGCTGGTCGGCGGCCCAGGCGGGGCGGCGCGCGGTGTGCGGGGCGAAGGAGATCCGGGCGGTGTGGCCGGGGTCCTTGCTGAGGAGCGCGGACTGTTCGGGGGTGACGAGTTCGACGGGGACGGCGCCGTCGTCGTCGAGGTCGTGGGCGGGGATGCCGAGCAGGGCCTCGGTGGCGGGCCGGGGACTGCCCGGGCGGTGCGGGGAGGGGGCGACGATGCCGTGCCGGTTCAGGTGGCGGCGGGCGGCGTCGAAGAGGGCGCGGACGTCGGCGCGGCCGCGTCCGGGGGTCCAGCGCAGGGCGGTGCGGACGGCGGCGTCGAGGTCGTCGCGCAGGGTGTCGACCAGCTCCGGCCCGCCTTCGCCGGCTTCGCGGCCGAGCCAGCGGGGGACGTCCGTGTCGGCGGAGGCGTCGGCGGGTTCCGGGGGGACGAGGCGCAGGCCCTCGCCGAGGCTGTCGTAGGCGCCCTGGCGGGGGCGGGGGATGCCGGCGCACTCGCGGGCGGTGTCGGCGGCGGCGCGCAGGGTCCCGGCGGTGGCGCGGGCGAGGTCGGCGAGGTCGCGGCGCAGTCCGGCGGCCCACCAGCGGCGGTGGGCGCCCTCGGCGAGGAGCGTGTCGAGGGCGGTGAGGATGCGCGCGGCGTCGTCGGCGCCCGAGTCCCGCCACCACGCGTCCCGGGCCGCGCGCCGCGCCCTGCGCGCCAGGTGCCAGGCGGCGAGCAGGCCGCAGGCCAGGGCGGGGACGGGCGTCCAGGCGGGCGGGGTGAGCGCGCGGGCGGCGAGGAGGCCGGCGGCGGCGCCGGGCAGGAACGCGGCGCTCGCGAGGAGGCCGGCCCTGAGGTGGCGCAGGCCCGCCCAGAGCGCGGCGAGCACCAGCGCCGCCGCGAGCGGGACGAGTCCGGCGAAGGCGCCCGCGAGGACGGCGAGCGGGAGGTTCGGGCGGACGGTGAAGGGGTGGTGCGGGCCGAGCCGGTGGACGCGGTCGGGCGGGCACAGCCGGTCGGCGTCGGCGGCGACCTCGGTGCCCGTGGCGGGGACGACCTCCTCGCCGAGGACGACGAGGCGGGCGGCGACCGCGCGCAACGGGGCGCCCTGGTCGAGGAGTTGTTCGGTCGAGTCGCGCAGGGCGCGGCCGAGTTCGTCGAGGGTGACGGTGGCGGGCGCGACCTCCACCTCCCCGGCCGGCGGCTCCTCGTGCCGCAGCGTCTCGACGATCAGGGCCCGGTGGCGTTCCAGCGCCTCGGCGGCCTCGCCCAGCGCGCCGGCCGCCGCCCCGCCCCGGCGGGCCCGGTCGAGGGCGGCGAGGGCGCGGGCGCAGCTCGCGCGGGAGCCCTCCAGCCGGCCGCCGGGGACCATCCGGACGTCGGCCGCGCCCGCCGCGAGGAGGTCGCCGACGTCCAGCCTGCCGCCGGGGAAGGGGTGTTCGGCGTCCCCGGCGAGGCGGTGCAGGGCGTCGGTCCAGGCCCGGTCGCGGGCGGCCGGGGACAGGTCGTGCTCCAGGAAGCGGACGGCGGGGACGGCGGCGGAGTCGGCGAGTCCGGCGAGCTTGCCGAGGACGTCGTCGAAGAGGCCGCACAGGACGTCGACGAGGACGGACAGGGCGCGGGGGTCGTCCGGGGTGACGTCGGGGTCGCCCGCCGTGCGCGCCGCCCTGAGGTCGCCGGCCCACAGCAGGCCGCAGGACTCGCCCCGGAGGGCGGCGGGGCGGGTGAGGCGGGGTCCCTGGTGGGTGGGCCGGGACGGGGCATGGCCCTCGTCGGCGGGGGTTCCCCACGCGTCACCGTCCCCGGCGCCGGTCCCCCAGGTGTCCCACGTCTCCACCGGCCCGGCGAGCGGGTCCCACGTCTCTGCGCGGGCGGCGCGTTCCGCCGGCGGGGTCAGTTCCCCGACGGCCAGGGCGAGGACGGAGGTCCGCTTGCCGTAGGCGATGACGCGTTCGTAGACGGCGTGCCGCAGGTCGAGCCCGGCGGGGGTGTCGACGAGGAGGAACCGGTAGTGGCCGTCGGCGGGTTCGGGCCGGCCTGCCTCGCGCAGGCGTTCCTGGACGGCGGCCCGCAGTCCGTCGCGGCCGGCGAGTTCGGCGGTGCCCCGGCGCAGGTCCAGGACGATGACGGGGCTCGTCATTCGACGTCCTTCCAGGGGTCGCCGGCCTCGCCCGCGCCGGCCCTGCGGGCGGGGTGCTCGGCGCGGGCCGGGGTGGGGGCGGGGGCGGCGGGGGTGTCGGGTTCGTCGCCGGGCCAGCCGTCGGATCCGGCGGCGGGGCCGGCGAAGGGCGGCAGGGGGCGTTCGCGGGGACGCTCGCCGTCAGCCCGTTCGACCCAGGGAAACTCGCCCTGTGCGCGCGGTTCCTGACGGGGTGTCACATCGAGTTCGAGGAGGGCGGCGCGCAGGGAGCGCAGGGTGGGGGCCACGGCGTTCTTGTCGGAGAAGGGGGTGTCGAGGGCGGCGGGCAGGAGCTGGGTCCAGAACTCCAGGAGGGAGTGCGCCCATTCGGTGGAGGTGTGCACGGAGCGCGCCAACCGGTCCTGGATCAGGGCGATCTGACGGGGCGCCAGTTCCTCGACGAGGTGGACGTAGAGCGGGTGCGGGCCCTTGCCGGCGGCGGCGAGGCCGTTCGCGCTGTGTTCCATGAGGGCCTGGCAGTACGTCTCGACGACGGGGTCCTCGGTGAGCAGGGCGATCTGTTCGTAGGCGTGCAGGAGGCGGGCCCAGCCGGAGACGCCGCCCCGGCGGTGGTCGCCGAGGCGCAGTTCGATGCCGGGGAGGTCGGTGGTGACGTCGTCGGGAAGGGTGCTGTGCAGGCGGACGAGGACCTTGCCGGGTTCGTCGTCGGTGCCCTCGACGACCTCGACCTGACCCTTCCACAGGGCGCACAGCAGCCGGTGCAGGATCTCGCGGCGGTCCTCGGCGGTCGCGGCGAGCCATTCGCCGCCGCGGCCCAGGCGCTGGCGCCAGTCGAGGTAGTCGGCGTCGACCTCGGTCTCGCGGGCCGCCGCCCAGCGCTTGAGGACCTTGCGGACCTCGGGCACCTCGGTGAGGCTCATCTCGCGGCGGAACAGCACGACGGTGATCGAGTCCGTCTCGACGCCGTTGAACTCGGTGGAGCCGCGCGGCAGCGACAGGTGCTTGCGCAGGTAGTCCTCGACGGTGTCCTTGGCCGACGAACGCGGGTACACCACCAGGACCTTGAGCGGCCCGCCGCCCTCGGGCACGAAGCCGTGCGGGATCAGCCCGGCGATCTTGAACCGGAACTGGTCGAGGGCGGCCTTGCCGACGGTGTCGGCGGCGGTGGAGACCCCGGCCGCCGCCTCCAGCAGGACGGCCATGGACGGCAGGAGCGGCTTCTCGTCGTGCAACGTGCCGCTCTGCGCGAAGAGTTGCTTGATCCGCTGCTCGATCGCCGCCTTCACGGGCGCGATCGCCGCGTCCAGGTTGCGGCGGGCGATCGTGCGGGCCGCCTGCCACTGGTCGGCGCCGACCAGCGCGCGCACCAGCGCCGCCTCGTCGTCGCTGTCCCGCAGGTTCTCGCGTTTGGTGAGGCGTTCGCACAGGTCGGCGTAGAAATCGGTGAGGTTGTGCTGCGGGGGCAGCAGGTAGGAGACGCCGGTGCGGTCGTCGTACAGCTCCATCACCTGCGCCTTGTAGGCGCGCGGCTCCTCCTCGCGGTGCTTGTGGAACGCCTCGACGAGGGCGGCGATCTCGGCGGTGAGGGCGGTGGCCTTGGGGCGCCAGCGCTGCTCCTCCCTGCGCCACGCCTCGTGCCAGATCGCCTTGGTGCGGGCCACGTACCAGGTGTCCTGCTCGGCCTCGGTCCGCCGCCTCAGCTCCTCGTGCCGGGAGCGGGAGAGGCGGGCGGCGATGCCGTCCTTGAACTTCGGCACGGCCGGCGCCAGCAGGACCCGGTGCTCGCCGCCGCCGGGTTCGCGGCCCCGGTTCTCCAGCATGCCGAGCACACCCTGCCGGGTGACCGGGTCGGGGTCGCCGGGGACGCCCTTGACGACGCGTTCGACCTGGAAGGGGTCCATGGTGCGCAGGGCGCGCTCCAGGGCCGTCTGCGGCGAGAACTGCTCGGCGAGCACGGGGACGCGGCGCGCGACCCGGCGGCGCAGGTCCTCCAGCGTCGCCTGCATCTCCTTGAGCCGGGTGGCGAGGGCGTCCTCGATGCCGGCGCCGCCGCGCTGGGTGGGGCGCGCCTCGGGCGGCGGGAGGGGGTCGCGGTTCCACAGCTCTTCGAGCCCGGCGTCGGCGAACATGCGGCGCACCGTGCCGGCGTACTCGTGGCTGTGCTGCGCGGAGGCGTCCGCGAGCCGGCCCACGCCGTGCGCGAGCAGGCGCGCCGACACCAGGTCGGCGAGGGGTTCCAGGGGGACGGTCATGGCGGCGACGAGACTCGTGGAGACGCCCCGGTGCCCGATGCCGGACTTGGCGCGGATACGACGCTTGGCGTCGGAGTTGATGAAACTGGAGGCGAACGTCTGGTGCTCGTCGTCCCGTTGGGGTGCGTCACCCAGCTCCGCGCCGATCAGCGACATGATGAGCGACACCATCGAGCGGCGCAGGTCGTCCGGGCGGATCCCGGCGGTGCGGCTGAACAGGAACGCCGTCGGCATGACCCCGGTGTCCAGGCGCACCACACGGCCGTGCGGGTAGCGGATCGCGGTGCCGGAGGCGTGGTCGACGTCGCCGATGACGTCGTCCGCGACGGGCGCGTTCTGCTCGTCGACCAGCCGGAACAGGTCCACGACGGCCCGCGCGGCGTTGAGTTCGGCGTCCCGGCCGCCGCCCTTGGCGAGCGGGAACGCGGACGGCATGACGACGAGCGGGTAGATGCGGGCGCCGCTGAAGTTCTTCTCCTTGAACGCCTGCCCGATGAAGTGCAGGTAGTCGAGGAAGATCCCGGTGCCGGTGCCGCCCGCGACGGAGAACGCGACGAACACGTCGCACCCGGAGATCGGGCCGCCGTCGAGCCGGCTCAGCTCGCCACCGGAGCGGCCGATGATGTCGATGGCCTGCTGCAACGGGCCCATCACGGGCGTCAGGTCGTCGCGCAGGAGCGTCCCGAAGAGGGCGGCGCGGCCGACCGTCGGGAGCTGGCCCGCGCCGTTGCGCAGCGGGGTGATCCGGGGTTCGGTGGCCTGCGGGGGCAGCCAGTCGCGGACCTCGCGCGGGATCGCGGCGCGCAGTTCGCGCGTCACGCTCGGGGAGCTGTCGTAGCCCGGCAGCAGGTCGTGGGTGGCGCGGGCGGTGCGCGCGTACGCCGCCTGGAGCGCGGGCTCCACGCTCAGGTGCGGCAGCCGGCCGAGTTCGGCCTCGCTGTAGTCGGCGTACACGAACTGGAGGCATTCGGGCAGCTGGTAGCGCTGGGTGATGCCCACGGAGGCGAGGGCGGTGCCGTCGGGGCCGCACAGCGCGGCCCGCAGGCGGCGCTCCAGCTCGGCGCCGACGAGCCCTCCGGTGCCGCCGAGGCCGACGAAGAGCATCGGCTGGTTGATCTGCATGGGGTGCCTTCCAGCGGTCGGTTCACGGATCGGGGCGGCAAGTGCGCAGGCCGGGCGGCGGGTTCACAGGTCGGGGTGGCCGGCCTCGGACGCGTACGGCGACCAGGTGTCCGGCGGGGGCGTCGCGGCGACGGCGTCGACGACCTTCAGGACCAGGTCGTCGCCCGCGCTCAGCCCCTCGCCGGGCCGTACGGTCACCGGTTCGGCGGTGCCACGCCGCAGTTCGGCGTCCCCGGCGGGCGTGCGGCGCATGGCCCACTCCCCCTGGTCGGCGCGGCGCACGCGCGGACTGTCGCCCTCCTCCACGATGTCGAACCGGTACCAGCGGCCCCGCCCGTCGAGCACCGGGTGCACGGCCAGTTCACGGCCCCACGGGTCCTCCAGGACCAGCGTCCCGCGCGGCCTGACCGCCGCCCTGCGGCGCAGGAAGAGAAGGACGAGAACACCGCCGGCGGCGAGTACGAACACGGCGACTCCCGCGACGATCCAGGGCAGTCGGCTCTTCTCGACGCTGACGGCGACCGGGTCGAGGAGCTGGTCGACGAGGACCGCGCCGCTCTCGTCGGTGACGACGATCTTGCCGCCGAGGGAGGTGGGTTCAGCGCGGACGGGGAAGCCTAGGCGGTCGCCGACGCCGAGGGTGACGGTGAACTCCCGCGCCCCGGCTCCGGGTTGGACGGTGATGTGGCGCGGGGTGAGGGTCAGGCCGGTCGCCTCGGTGCCGGCGAACGCGAGGGTCAGGGTGTGGGGTCTGGTGTCCTTGTTGGAGACGGTCAGCTTCGCGTCGTGCGCCTGCCCCGGGTGCAGGCTCGCGCCGCCGAGCGCGAGGGCCGCCTCCAGGGACTTGCCGGGGGTGAAGACGGCGGCGGGCTGGCTGCGGACGTCCGGCCGCAGCCCGACGGCGGACACGCGGGACGTGAACATGAGGGCGCCGGACGCTTGTTGAGGGACCGTCACCTTGCCGGTGAACCGGCCTCGTCCGTCGCCGGTGAGGCGGATCGGCACCGGCGTGCCGATGCCCTTGCCGGTGAGGGTGCCCGTGACGGTGATGCCGCGCAGGTCGCGCGGGGCCGGCCGGGTCTCCTCGCGGGTCAGGATCGGCACCCGCATCTCGACCTCGCTGCCGGGGGCGGGCGCGTACTCGCTGAGCGAGATCGTGGAGCGCACCGCGCCGTGCCACAGGACGCTCACCGTGGCCGTCCGGTCCCGGTGCCCCTCGGGAGCGGCCAGCTCGACCCGCCAACTCCCGGGCAGCGGGCGGGTGATGCGCAGCGACTCGGTGGCCCGGCCCTGCCCGGTGAACGTGTACGTCGAGTCGTCGTCCCGCGCGCCGGGCTCGATCCGGCGCCCGCGCGGGTCGTAGTAGGCGGCGGTGACCGCCGGGTCGCCCTTCTCGACGACGATGGTGCCCTCGGTGGCCAGCGGCGAGATCCGGACGGCGAGTTCGCCCGGCGGACGCCGCGAGCCGCCCTCGTCGCGGTAGAGGCAGCGGGACGTGGCGAACGCGTCCTGGAGGGCGCCGCCGATCTTCTCGGGGCTGTCCGCCATGTGCGGCCTGGGGCGGGCGTCCGGCAGGTGCGCGTCGCAGCCCGCCTGGTAGCCGGCGCCCGCCATCCGCCCGAGCGCCTTCTCGTCGGCCTCGCCGAAGCCGAGCGGCCAGATCTGCACCTTCGCGGCGGCGGCGTCGGCGAGCACGTCCGCGAGGTCCTTGCGCGCCGCCTCCCGGGCCGAACGCTCGTCCAGGTTCCGGTACTTGAGGCTGCCCCGCACGTCCAGGACGCCGTCCGTCATCAGGAACAGGACGCGCGGGTCGGTGTCGGGGGCGGTGCTCAGGTCGGTGACCGCCTGCCGGATCACCTCGATGAAGTCCGTCCCGGCGCCCTCGTGCTGCTCGCGCCGGCGCAGGCGCTGCGCGCAGTCCGGGGTCTTCTCCCGGCCCAGCGCGTCGAGGGAGCGGGGCGGGCAGACCTTGTCGACGGCCGTCTGGCCCGGCTCGTCGGCGCTCGCGAAGCCCAGCACCTCCAGCGTGGAGCGGCTGGACGGCTCGCTCACCGCGATCGTGCCGACGGCTTCCCGCTCGCGCTCCACGTCACCGGCGCCGAGGCTGGCGGACTGGTCGACGGCGACGACGTAGTGGACGGGCCGGTCGGTGCTCTCGTCCGCTGCGGCCGTCGGTGTGAGGGCGGCCGTGCTCATCACCGCCGCCGTGGCGAACAGGGCCCCCAGCCGGGTGTACCGGCCCCTGGAACTGGTCAAGTCTCGGTGCTCCCCTGAACTCGTCACCTGAAATCGTCACCTCATGAGTCGCCCCTCTCCCCAGGGGCAACTCCGTGTGGTCGTTCACGCTATTCCCGTAGGACAGTCGGCGTGTCTGATTTCCATAAGAGCGTGGCGAATTAGTTGCGGGGGGTTCGATTCGAAATCGAGCAGCGATTAGTTGTGTTCTTTTCTCGATTTCCGGTGACTATTTCTGACCGGGTCGGACGTCCAGGAGCGAGGCGAGCCGGGATTCCTGCGCGCTCAGTGCCTCGGGGGTGCGGGGGCGGGCCGCGCGGAAGGCGTCCATGCGGCGCTCCAGTTCGCGGCGGCGGGCGCCGGGGTCCGCGCACCAGAGCTGGAAGAAGCCGCCGGAGCGCAGGACGACGACGGAGCCGAGGGCGGGGAGGTCGCCGGTGAGGCCGTCCCCGGCGGGGCCGGCGCCCGTGAAGTCGTCCTCCGCGAGGCGCACGCGGTGCATGCCGTCGGGGTCGCGGTGGGGCGGGTGGGCGGCGAGGCCGCGGCGGCTCAGCCAGCGCCCTGCCTCCTCCTCGAACGCCTTGCGGGCCCGGCGGCCCGCGTCGGCGAGGGCGCTCAGGCAGGCGGGCGAGCGGTCCAGGGCCCGGCTGAGGACGGGGTCGGGTTCGCCCCGGCGGGGGCGGGTGCAGACGAGGTGGCGGGCGTCCCCGGTGCGCACGACGTGGGCGAGCAGGTACTCGACGTCCCAGGTCAGGGCCTTCGGGTCGGCGACGCCGGGTTCCGCGAGGGCGTGCGCGGCCTCCGGGCGGAACGGGTCGGGGGCCAGCAGGGGCGGGGGCGACGTCCAGGTGTCGAGGGGCGCGGGTCCCGCCGGGCCCTTCTCGGCGTGGCCCTCGGCCAGCGGGGTGCCGGTCCAGGCGTCGAAGTACACGACGCGGCGGTCGCCGAGCTTCACCGTGTACATCTCGCCGTCCGCCAGGGAGCGCCGGCCCAGGTCGGTGAGGGTCAGCCGGCCCCGGTCCTCGGTGAGATGGCCGACGGCCCTGAGGTAGGCGAGGGCCTGGCGGGTCAGCGCCGGGTCCAGGGCGAGGAACGTGGCCAGCTCGTCGGGCGTGGTGAGGCCGGCCTCCTCGACGCCGCGGCTCAGGTAGCGGTCGACGAGCTGGTAGGGCTCGGCCGTGGTGACCCTCGCCTCGACCTCCACCCGCCATACGGGCAGCAGGAGTTGGTGCACCGACTCGGGGGCGGCGCGCAGCTGGAACGCCGCGTGCTCGACCGCGCGGGCGGGCGGGAAGCCGAGGGGGTTGCTGCGGGGACGGGGGATCATGCCGTGCGGGCTCCCAGACGTGCTTGCAGGTCGCGCGACGGCAGTGACTCGCCGACCGTCGCGGTGTGGTCGCGCAGGGCGCGGGCCAAGGCGCGGAACCCGTCGTCCGTGGCCCGGGTGAGGGTGTCGAAGTCCCCGACGAGGACCAGGCGGCGCCGGGCGCGGGTGAACGCGACGTTGGCGCGCCGCAGTTCGTCCAGGAAGCCGACCGTGCCGGCCGGGTTGCTGCGGGTGAACCCGTAGAGGACCACGTCGCGTTCGCCGCCCTGGAACGAGTCGACGGTCGCGATGTCGCCCCGGCCCGGCGGCAGGTCCCTCAAGTGGTTGCGGATCAGGGCGGCTTGGGCCCGGTAGGGCACGATGACCGCCCACTCCTCGTCGTCCGCCGTGCAGCGGCGGGCCAGCGCGGCGAGCAGCGCGGCCTCGGCCCGGTTGATCCGGCCCTGCGGGGTGCCGCCCTCGGCGCGTTCGGCCGGGGGGAGGTCGCAGGTGTCGACGAGGACGAGGGGGGTGCGGAACAGGGGGTGAGGGGTGGGGAGTTGGGTGACGCGCGGATCCGTGCTCCTGCGCGCGCCGGGGATCTCCGGACTGTCCGGGCCGTTCTCGGTGAGCAACTGCCCGTCGTAGAACGCCTTCGAGCAGAAGTCGGCGATCTCGCGGGGCATGCGGCGCTGGGTGCGCAGGTGGGCGACGGCCGTGTCCGGAAGGTGTTCCTGGAGGAGTTCGAGGACGCTGCGGACGGCCGACTCGGCGGCCTGCGGGCCGTGTTCGGCGCCGATCCGGGCCACCGTCTCCTCGTCGGCGTAGGGCGGGAGCTGGCGGTGGTCGCCGACGAGGACGGCGCGCCGGGCGCGGACCAGCGGGACGAGCGCGTCGGCGGTGGTGATCTGCCCGGCCTCGTCGAGGACGGCGAGGTCGAAGTCGACGCCGGTCAGCAGCGCGGGTCCGGCGGCGCCGCTGCTGGTGGCGCCCACGACATGGGCGTACCGCACGAGTTCGGCGTGCAGTCGGCTCCCGGCCGCGCGGACGTCGTCCCGCCACTCGGCGAGCAGGGCGCGGCGGGCGGCGAGGAGGGGGTGGGCGGTGCGGGCCCAGCGGGCGAAGGCGTACAGGTCGGCGGGGGCGTCGCCGACCGGCGCGAGGAGGGCGCGGCAGGGTGCCTCGACGTACTCGGCCTCCTTGCGGCACCGGGTCACCTCCCGGGCGGCGCGGTCGACGTCCGCGCGGCGTTCACGGACGGCGGGGTGGTCGCGGGTCGCCTCGTCGAGGGCGCCCTCGGCGGCACGCCGGTCCCGTTCGGCCTGCTCGACGGCCTCGCCGTACACCGCCAACGCCTTGTCCGCGCGCCGGAGTCGGCGGTCCCGCCACCAGCCGGGGGGCTGCTCGCTCAGCCGGGCCCGGCGCTCGGCCGTGCGGGCGCTGCGGTCGAGGGTGCGGCGCAGGCGTTCGGCGGTGCGGTCGAGGCGTGTCTGCGCGGGGCCCGCGACTCCGCGGCGGGCCTCCGCGAGGGCGGCCTCGGCGTCCCGGCGGCGCTCCTGGGCCGTCTCCAGGGCGCCGACGGCGTCGTACAGGGCCTTGGGCCGGTGTTCGGCGCCGGGGCCGCACGCGGTGTGGGCGGCGAGGCGGGCGCCGACCCGGTCCAGGACGCCCTGGCGCAGGTCGGCGGCGCGGTGGTCGAGGAGGAGGTGGCGGGCGGCCGGGTCGACGCGGTGCTCGGCGCCGACGCGCAGCACCACGAGGCCGGCGGGGAGGCGAGTGAGGACGTTGTCGACGGCCGTGTTGCTGTGCGCGGTGACCAGGACGCGCTCGCCCGACTTCGCGGCCTCCTGGGCGAGTTGGGTGATGACGGTGGTCTTTCCGGTGCCGGGCGGGCCGATGATCGCCGCGAGGTCGTCGGCGGCGAGGGCGGTGTGCAGGGCGGCGCTCTGCCACCGGTCGAGCGCGGGGGCGTCCGGCTGCCGTCTCGGTGACGTGCGGGGTGTCCGGGTGCCCGTGAGGATCGGCAGGAGGCGGGGGTTGCGGGCGTGGCCGTCGCGCAGGGCGGTGAGGGCGTCGGTGCGGCGGGCGTGCACGACCGTGTTCTCCACGCGCTCCAACTCGCCCTGTTTCGGCAGGCGTTGCCAGTCGACGGGCCGCTCCAGGGCCAGCGTCAGCCGTGCGGCGCGCTGGTCCACCGCCACGACCTGGCCGCGTACGGACGCCTCGCCCCGCACCCTCAGGACCTCGTCCTCGGCGGGCGTCGCGCGACCGTGCAGGACGAACGTGTACGTGGCGTGCCGGTCCGTCGGCTGGACGTCCCGGTAGGTGAACGGCCGTGCCGCCGCGGCCCGTTCGCGCTGCACCTCGTGCTCGGTGTCGACGGCCTTGGTCAGCAGGTCGAGCCGGCGGGCCTCCCGTCCGTCCGGGTCGCGGTGGCCCTTGGTGGCCGACTCCTTGCGCAGCAGCTCCCATTCGGCGCGCAACAGGTCCCAGTGGGTGTGCGTCGAGACGGCGGCGGTGTGGCGGATCGTCCACGCGGTGGGGCGCAGGAGGAGGCAGCCGCGGGCCAGGCGGTGGTGGTCGTCGAAGCGCAGGGCGGTGACCGTGCGGACCTGGTAGGCGCGGGCGTCCGGGGCGGGGACGAGGAGGGCGAGCCAGCCGCGTCCGTACAGGGCCAGCGCCTGCTGGCGGCGGCCGGGTGGGGGGAAGGTCGCGGGGACGGACTCCCGTGCGGACAGGTCGGTTTCGAGTTCTTCGACGCTGCTCGGGAGGTGGGGGTGGTCGCGGCGCAGGCGGGTGAGGACGCCGTCCAGGGAGCGGGCGGGGATCAGGGTGAGGGGGGTGGGCAGGTCGAGGGTGCGGGTCAGCATGGGGTGGGGTTCTCGGTGAGGGTGGCGGATCGGCGGAGGTGGGCGGCCAGGTCGAGGGCGGTGAAGCGGGCTGCGGGGATGGGGTTGAGGGCTGCGCGCAGGATGTCGTCCAGGGGGTCGGGGGCGTGCTGGAGGAAGGTGCGCAGGGGGAGGGGGTAGGGGCGGTCGGGAATTGCGCCGGTGAGCAACTGGTAGGTGAGGGAAGCGAGTTGATAGATGTCGGCGGGCGGGCCGATCAGGTCGGGGCGGTAGGAGGTGCACTCCTGTTCGGGGGCGCGGTGGGCGGGGTGGCCCTCGCCGGGGTGTGGGGCGTGGAAGGCGGATCCGAGGTCGCGCAGCCACAGCCAGGTCCCGTCGTGCAGGACGGTCTGCGGGGAGAGGCAGCGGTGTGCGTGGCCCTCCCGGTGCAGGACGTCGAGGGATTCGGCGAGGGACGCGCAGCCCAGCAGGGTCCGGCTCATCGCGCTGCCGGGCACGGGCCCCGTCCTGCGCACGTCGGCCAGAGCGACCGCCGGCCTCTGCGACGGCTTCGACGCGGGCCACCACAGGGCGAGCAGTGCGGTGTCCGCTCTCAGCTCGTAGGCGTGGCGATGCGGCAGACGCGGGCTCCCCATGGTTCCCGCCAGGAACTCGAACTCCCGCCGCAGCGCCTCCCGTCGTTCTCCCGGGGTGTCGACCCGCCGCACCCACACATGATCCGCCCTCCGCCGGCTCGCCGGAACCGCCAGCAGCGCCCTCCCCCAGTACTCGCCCTCCTCCCCCTGCCCCACCAGCCCGTCCTCCAACAGGAATTCCATGCCGCCGACCTCCACCACGGCCCCGGCCCGCCATCCGCGCGGCGCCTCGGCAGGCACTTCGACGACCTCGGGGGCGTCCGTCTCCTCCTCGTCGTCCCGCAGTTCCCGGACGACCTCCAGTGCGAACGCCGCCGCGTTGCGGGCCGCTGTCTCCCGGCCCCGGTCGGTCCGGTCGGTGATCCCCCGGACCGTCAGTGCGGGCCATCCCCGGTGCATGTGCGCGGCCTGGGCCATGCCCGCGCTCTCGGTCTCTAGGGCCACGGCGTCCTCGTACGTCCGGCGCAGCCGTTCCCGGTAGGCGGACTCCTGGTGGGCGGACCCTTGATGGGCGGCCCCCTCCCCCTCAAGTACCACCTCACCGGCGGCGACCGGCTTGAAGTGGACGGGCGGGGCGCCGGGGACGCGGCGCCAGCGGCGGTGCGCGGCGGCGGCCGTCTGCCGTACCTCGTGGGAGAGTTGCCAGGACTCGGGCCGGGCGTGGAAGCCGCCGCCGGTGTCCTTGCCGCCGTGCACCCCGTACACCTTGGTGGCTACGACGACGTCCCCGACCGCCACGCCTTCCTTGAGCCCGCCCGCGACGCCGACGAACATCACCAGGCGGGGTCTGAACCGTTCGACGGCGTGGGTGGCGACGACCGCCGCGCCCCCGTTGCCGGTGCCGATCTCCGCGAGCGCGATCCGCCAGGGCGTCCCGTCGAGCCAGCCGAGCCGGTACAGGGTGCCGATGCCGTCGCGGGCGCGGCTCGCCCGGTCCCCCGCCAACAGGCTTTCCACCGCGTCGAATTCGAGATCCGAAGCGGTGAGGACGACGGCCGTCGGACCGTCGTCCTCCTTTTCTCGCGCAGCGCTCACGCGTGCCACTTTAGCGACGGGGAACGGGCGGCCCGTGGGGAATTCGGCAATCCTCGGGGCGGGGTGGAATTCGAACGGATTTTTCGGCGCCGGCCGGGCCCCGACTTCGCGTCCCGCCCTTTTCGGCCGCCCGCCGTTTCCCGGCCCGCGGCCTTGGACGTGACAGAAGATCCTTCCGTCTCACGGAAGGACCGTTGCGGGAGAGCACACCGCTGACGACGATGGCGGCAGGACCGAGAGACGGGAAGCCCACGATGCCGCACATCACCGCCTTCGCCAGGAACCAGTGGTATGTCACGGCCTACAGTCACGAGGTCGGCCGCGAACTCCTCGGCCGCACGGTGCTCGGGGAGCCGATCGTGCTGTACCGGAGCGAGGAGGACGGGACGCCGGTCGCGCTGCACGACCGCTGCGTGCACCGCCGCTACCCGCTCTCCGCGAGCGGCCTCGACGGCGACCGGATCGTGTGCGGCTACCACGGCTTCACCTACGACCGGAGCGGGACGTGCGTGTACGTGCCGGGGCAGAAGCGGGTGCCGAGGACCGCGCGCGTCGCGTCGTACCCGGTGGTGGAGCAGGACTCGCTGGTGTGGGTGTGGATCGGGGACCCGGCGCTCGCCGACCCGGCGGTGATCCCGCGCGCCCGCCACCTCGACGCGCCGGGCTGGACGACCATCCGCGGCATGGAGCCGATCGACGCCGACTACGGCCTGCTCGTGGACAACCTCCTCGACCTGTCGCACGAGACGTATCTGCACGGCGGCTACATCGGCACGCCCGAGGTGGCGGAGACGCCGATCACCACGGAGGTCGACGAGGGGGCCGGGATCGTCCGGGTCAGCCGGCACATGGACGACGCCGCGTGCCCGCCGTTCTACTCCCGTTCGACAGGCATCGAGGGCCGCATCATGCGCTGGCAGGACATCGAGTACCACGCGCCGTGCCTCTACCTGCTGCACAGCCGCGTCGCCCCGGTCGGTGTGGTCCCGGAGGCGGACGGCAGCGATCCGCACGGCTTCCACACGGAGATCACGTACGCGATCACCCCGTCCGGGGACGGCAAGGTGTACGACTTCTGGATGGTGTCGCGGGACTGGGCGACGGACGACGAGGAGGTCACCGAGTTCCTGCGCGGCAACAACCACACGGTCGTCCTGCAGGACGTCGACGCCCTCAACCTCCTTCAGCGCACGCTGGGTTCGGAGCGCGACGGCTACCAGGAGCTGAGCATCAACATCGACACCGGGGGCCTGGCCGCGCGCCGGATCCTGGCCCGGCTGGTGGAGGAGGGCGACAAGCCGGTGGAGCGGGCGCTGTGACCGGCGAGGTCTACCGCGTGGACTGGCTCCCGGGCACGGACGTCCTGCACGGCACCTGCCACTGCGGGCGTGAGCACACGGCGCAGGATCCGGTCGAGATGTGGGAGTGGATGCTGTCGCATCCGCGCGGACACGAGAAGGAGAACGGCACGTGACGGTGTACGAGGCCGAGTTGATGGTCCATCAGCTCGACAGCCCCGCGGAGGACGTGCGTGTCCTCACCCTGCGCCATCCGCTCGGCGAGCCGCTGCCGGCCTGGGAGCCGGGCGCGCACGTCGACCTGGTCCTCGGGCCGGGTCTTGAGCGGCAGTACTCGCTGTGCGGCGATCCGGCGGACCGGTCCGAGTGGCGGATCGCCGTGCTGCGGGAGGTGGCAGGAAGGGGCGGATCGGCTTACGTGCACGGGGAGTTGGCGGCGGGCGACAAGGTGCGGGTACGCGGGCCGCGCAATCACTTCCCGCTGCTGCCGTCGCCGCGCTACCGGTTCGTCGCCGGGGGCATCGGCATCACACCGCTGCTGCCGATGCTGGCCGCCGCCGAGGCGTCCGGCGCCGAGTGGACACTGCTGTACGGCGGGCGTTCCCGGCGGTCGATGGCGTTCACCGGGGAGCTCGAGAAGTACGGGGAGCGGGTGACCGTCGCGCCGCAGGACGAGACCGGGTCGCTGCTCGAACTCGGGCCGGTGCTGGACGAGTTGCCCGGGGACACGCTCGTCTACTGCTGCGGTCCCGGGCCGTTGCTGGACGCGGTGGAGAGCCGGTGCCCGGCGGGTGCGCTGCACGTCGAGCGGTTCCAGCCCAAGGAGCAACCGGCGGGCGAGGGACGGGAGTTCGAGGTCGTCCTGGAGCGCAGCGGGCTCACCGTGACCGTCGGGGCGGACGTGTCCGTGCTCGACGCGGTGCGCGCGGCCGGCGTCGACGCGCTGTTCTCGTGCACCGAGGGCACGTGCGGGACCTGCGAGACCGACGTCCTCGAAGGCGACATCGACCACCGCGACTCGGTCCTCACCCAGGAGGAACAGGAGGCCGGCGAGTCGATGATGATCTGCGTCTCCCGCTGCAAGGGGAAGCGGTTGGTGCTGGACCTCTGAGCGGTCGGCGCCGGCCGCTGAGCAGTCGGCGCCGGGCCGCCGAGCGGTTGCTGCTGGGCCCCTTCGAGCCCCCGCAGGACCACCGCGGCCCCACGGGAACCCCGCACGGCGAGCAGCCCCGTAGGCGGACCCCGGCGCCGGCCTGCGCGGCGAGCAGCCCGCCACTGAGGCGAGCAGCCCCGCCGCTGACGGGTCGGCGTCCGGCCCCGCCGCGAGCAACCCCGGCGTCGGCGGGCCTCGGTTTCCGGCCCGCCCCCGCTCCCCCGCCCCGTCAGCCCTCCGGTGTCGGGACCACCGTCAGATGCCCCGTCGCGCGCCGCGTCCTGCCCCCCGCGCGGCGCGGCGCGTGGCGGACCCGGCGGGGCTCGCGCAGGACGAGGGTGAGGCGGGAGCAGCCCATGTCCTGGAGGGCGCGGGGCGCCTCGGTGACGATGCGGCAGTCGACGGCGCCCCAGCGCGGGTCGGGGTGCAGGAGGGGACGGACGGCGCCGTCGAGGGCGCTGGCCTCGGGGCCGACGGCGTGGATCCAGCGCGGCAGGCCGTGCCGGTAGGCGGCCTCCATGATCGGGTCCTGGGCGATCTCCCGCCGGATCGCCTGGAGTTCACGGTCGTCGGGGTCCTGTTCCAGGGCCGCCGCGAACTGTGCGAGCAGCGGCAGGCACCAGCGGGACTCGTGGTCGCCGAGGACCGTCGAGGCGTCCGGGTGGAAGAGGACGAAGCGCAGGAAGTTGTCGTCGGGCATGGCGGTCGGATGCGGACCGATCCCGGCGAAAAGTGTCCGGAAAGCGGTGTTCGCGATGACCGCGTCCCAGCGCCGGTCGAGCACGACGGACGGGAAGGAGACCGCGTCGAGGAGCGCGGCGTAGTCCTGGAGATAGGCGTGGGCCTCGGGCCCCTCGGGGAAGGGCCGCGATTCGGACCGCTGCCCACCTGCCCTGTATGTCATCGGGAGGTCACCCCTCTTGCCTGATGCGGCCGTCTCGCGGCGCCCTGATCCTGTGTCCGGAGCACTCACCGTGTCAACTATCGTGGCATTCCGCGTTGGTTGACGGCTGAAATTGGCCACAGTTGTGGCGAGACCTGGATGTGAGTTCGAAAAACCGGTTACCCTCCGGGCAGTTGACCGTGACTCCCGGTATGGAATGCGAGAGATGTAGGAGACCTGTTCGGTGACGGATGGCTACGAGGTCGCGGGCGGCCCGGCGACGGCTTCGCTGTCGGCCCTCGTCGCCCGTGTCACCGCGCTCGCCGACCGGCTCGGCGTACCGCACGGGCAGGTCTTCGACGTCCCCCGGCTGTCGGTGTCGTCCGGCGTGCCCGAGCCCGTCGTCAAGGCGCTGCTCGGCGGACGCCCGGCCGGTGAGCCCGACGTGCAGGCCCGGTTCCTCCAGCGGCTGGGGCTGCTGCGGCGCACCCGGCTCAAGCCGAACGGCCGCAAGTACACGCAGCAGGAGATCGCGGACGGCGCGGGGATGTCCCGCCAGCAGGCGGGCGCGCTGATCAACGGCGACCGGCGGCCAACGATGGAGCACTGCGACGCCATCCAGCGCTTCTTCCGCGTCCACGCGGGCTTCCTGACGGCGGAGGACCCCGAGGCGCTGGCGAGCGTCCTGCTCCACACCGAACAGGAGCTGCTGCAGCAGCTCGCCGCGCGGGAGGCGGCGTCGGCGGCGGACCCGCTGGAGCGGCTGCTCCAGGACCACGGGGTGCGCCAGATCGCCTGGCGCGCCGCCCAACTCCCCACGGACCAGCACCGGGACAAGGTCGCCGAGTGGCTGGACATGCTGTTGGAGAGCGTCAAGCGACCCGAGTCGTGAACCTGCGGAGGGCGGTGGGCATGAACCGGCGGATGCGGCGGCTGTGCGGCGAACTCGTCGCCGGCCTCACCCTCGACGCGCCCGCCGCGCCCGGGGACCTGTACGCGGCGCTGTGCGCCGGGATGAGCCGCCGGCGCGGCCGGCCCGTGCACTTCCGTACGGCCGCGTTCCCCGTGGACACCGCGAGCGGATTATGGCTGGACATGAACGATCAGGACCTCGTCGTGATCGAGGAACGGACAGCGCCCGATCACCAACTGGTCATCCTCGGACATGAGCTGTGGCACATGAGCGCCGGGCACCGGGGCCACCCCGTCGAGGGCGCGGTGGCCGCCGCGCGCCTGCTGTACGACGGCGCCGACCTCCAGGAGACGGTACGCCGCGTCGCCGCGCGCACGCGCTTCGACGAGGCGGACGAGCGCGAGGCGGAGACGTTCGGCCTGCTGCTCGCGAGCCGGTGCCGGGGGCTGCTCGCGGGCGCGCCGGAGAAGGGCCAGCGGGACCGGCTGGCGGGACGGATCGAGGCGTCGCTGGGGTATCTGGGGCAGGGCGACAAGTAAGTGCCGTGAGGTGACTGTGTGTCCGGAATCACTGCCCAAAAACAGGGCCCCGGGCCTCTTTTGACGCTGGTTCAGCCGCCCGCCCCCACACTCCTCCCCCACACTCCCCCCGCCATGCAGGTGAACCGAAGCGCATCGCAACGGGGTTGAGGGCGATTGTCAGTGGCGCGGGGCAAGCTGGAGAGTGCGCCGTCGCTCCCACGGCGGCGCCCGTGAGCCGACGCCGAGCAGGGGAGAGCCGTCCGATGCCCACCACCGCCGTCCCGACCGATCGTGAACGCGCCGCCGTCCAGGCGTACTTGCGCCTGCTGAACACCGTCGCCGCCGCATACGACGGCGAGGTGCCCGTCGTCCCCGCGTCGGTGCTCGCCGAGGCCGAGGAGGCGCTGAGCGAGGCGGGCCTCACGGGCAACGAGGCCGAGTTCTTCCGCCTCGTCCGGGGGTGGTGCCCCTGAGGCGCCCCCGAAAGCGCCCCTGAGATCACCCCGTGTGCGGCACCGTGATCGCCGTCGCCAGCAGCCCGTCCCGGACGATCCAGTGCCCCTCGAAGCGCGTGACCTCCCGCCCGTCGACCACCGGGCCCGGCACCAGCAGCGTCGCCGAGAGGGTGCCGAAGGCGCTCTCCACGGGGGTGAGGACGATGTCCGCCTCGGAGAAGTCGAGCCACTTGGCGGTGAGCGGGAACCACGCCTTGTAGACCGACTCCTTGGCGCTGAACAGCAGCCGGTCCCAGTGGATCCCGGGGCGCTCGGCGGTGAGCGCGGCCAGCCGCTCGGTCTCCGAGGGCAGCGCGATCGCCGCCTGCACCCCCTCGGGCAGCGTGTCGTGGGGCTCCGCGTCGATCCCGAGGGACGCGAGGTCCGCCGTCCGCACCAGGGCCGCCGCGCAGTAGCCCGCGCAGTGGGTCATGCTGCCGCGCAGCCCCTCGGGCCAGCCGGGCGCGCCGCGTTCGCCGGGCAGGATCGGCCGGGGGGCGACCCCCAGCTTCTCCATCGCCTGGCGCGCGCAGGCCCGGACGGTGGCGAACTCCCGGCGCCGCTTGGCGACCGCCTTGGTGATCACCGCCAGCTCCTCGGGGTACAGCCCCGCCTCGGTCGCCGGGTCCGCGGCGGCGGCGCCGATCGCCTCCACCGCCACCACGGACGCCGGCAGCAGCCGCTCGATCACCGGCCCGCCCCCTTCGCCGCGCCGGACACCGGAGCCGGCAGGATCACCCGGGGCCGGCCCGGCGGCCGGTCCCGTTTCTTCCACTCCCGCGGATAGCCCACCGAGACCTCCTCGAAGCGCACCCCCTCGTGCCAGGTCGTGCGCGGGATGTGCAGGTGCCCGTACACCATCGCGGCCACCGGGTACCGGCGGTGCCAGTCCGCGGTCAGCGTCGTGCCGCACCACATCGCGAACTCCGGGTACCAGAGCACGTCGGTGGGGTGCCGGTCCAGCGGGTAGTGGTTGACGAAGACGACGGGCAGATCCGGCGGCAGCTCGGCCAGCCGCCGCTCGGTCAGCTCGACGCGCGCCCGGCACCACGCCTCACGGGTCGGGTAGGGGTCGGGGTGCAGCAGGTACTCGTCGTTGCAGACGACGCCCGTACCGTGCGCGTACTCCAGCCCCGCCGCCTTCGTCGCGCAGCCGGCGGGCAGGAACGAGTAGTCGTACAGCAGGAACAGCGGCACGACCACCACCGGGCCGCCCGCCCCCTCCCACACGGGGTAGGGGTCCTCGGGGGTGACGACGCCCAGGTCGCGGCAGAGCGCGACCACGTGCTCGTACCGCTCGACGCCGCGCAGCGTCACCGGGTCGGAGGGGTGGGTCCACAGCTCGTGGTTGCCCGGCACCCACACGACCTTGGCGAACCGGCTCGCGAGGGTCTTGAGGGTCCACCGGATGTCCGCGACGTTCTCGGAGACGTCGCCGGCGACCAGCAGCCAGTCGTCCTCGTGCTCCGGGTGCAACTCCTCGACCAGGGCCCGGTTCTCCGGATAGCCGATGTGCAGGTCGCTGATCGCCAGCAGTCGTCCGGCGTCACCGGCCGTCGTCGTCACCTCACGCCCCCGCTTCCTCAAATCCGCCTGGGTCACCACGACAACACATTCGGGGCGGCGCGACAAGGCCGGGCCGGCCGGCGTTCCGGCACGTGGACCGCGTGGTCCGGGAATCCGTAACACGCGTGTTGCACGGGGGACCCTCCGCAGGCCGTATGATCGCCCCAACACCACCGCCATGAACTTCCCTTCGCGCAGGGCGGTTTGGTGTCCCTCCATCTACCTGCCCGGGCCGGGCCTGCTTCGCCCTGCCCGCGAGCCCTGAAAGGCGGCCCTCGCATGGTCTCTCGCGTACGCGTCTGGCTCAACCGCACGTACGCGGAGAACGTCTTCTTCATGGATCAGCTGCGGAGAAATCCCAGCGACCGTGCCGTGGAGATCCATGCGACGCACGGCGACGCCGACTCCCCCGTCCTGGCCGCCGCCGACACCGCCGACCTGGAGCCCGAGGGCCTGTCCCCCGCCGCCTACGTCGAGTTCGCGCTCGACCAGTGCGCGCGCCGCTCCATCGACGTGTTCGTGCCGCGCCTGCACCAGGCGGCGATCGTCGCCCACCGCGCCGAGTTCGAGGCGGCCGGCACCGCGCTGCTGGCGCCGACGCCGCAGGCCGTGGCCGTCTTCGAGGACAAGATCGTGGCGTACGAGGCCGTGCGCGCGATCGGTGTCGGGGTGCCGCCGTGGTTCCGGGTCCGTAACGCGGAACAACTCGTCGCCGCTGTCGACGAGTTGGAGGCCGATGGGTACAAGGCGTGCTTCAAGCCGGCGTCCGGGGCGGGCGGGGTGGGCTTCCGCGTCGTGACGCGCGCCCCCTTCTCGCTCGTGCACCTCAGCGGATTTCCCTCCCCCTACGTGCCGTTGAACATGGTGACGGCCGCGCTGGAGGAGTCCGAGGAGGAGGTCGACTGGATCGTCATGCCGCGCCTCGAACAGCCCGAGGTGTCGGTGGACTGCCTCACCGGGCCCGACAACATCGTCCGCATGGCCATCGGGCGGACGAAGAACGGGCGCCGGCGCGGGTTCACGCTGCACGAGCAGTGGCTGGAGCCGGCCCGGCTGATCGCCGAGGGCTTCGGGCTGCACTACCTCTCCAACATCCAGTTCCGCATGTTCGGCGACGAGCCCGTCCTCATGGACGTCAACACGCGGCCCGCCGGCGGGCTGCACCAGCTGTCGCTGTGTGGCGTCAACGCCCCTTGGGCGGCGGTGCAGTTGGCGCTCGGCGAGGACCCGGGCGAGATCGTGCCGCCGTTCCTCGGGCAGGACTACACGGTCGTCTCCGGGCCGCGTCCGCTGCGCCCGGTGACGCTGCCGCAGCAGCGGGTCGACGAGCCGGTGCTCCCGGCGGTGCAGGCTCCGGCGACGGCGGTGCGGAGCGAGTCCGTGGAGACCCCGGTGGGCTCCGAGGCGGGCGCGCCCGCCTAGTGGTTCAGCATCAGTGCAGGTCACGGGCGTAAATGGCCCGGAAAAGACCTCGTCTCCCCCAGTCGTCGCGGCAGCCGCGAAAACTGGGGGAGATTTTTTTGTCCGGGGGTGTATCAGGGGGCGGGGTGGGGGCTCTTACTCATGTGGGCGCATGGGGCTCCATGGGGGAAGCACCGGCGTTTCCTGGGGGGAAGCACCACAGTTCCGCGGACCTCGCGGGGGACCGAACGGGGTACGGGAGGTCCGCGGAACGATCGGGGGATCGGGTCGGTCGGCCGCTGTCACGGGGAGCGACCGACCGACCCGAACGACGTGCGCGGCCTCAGAACCGGCCCGCCCCCCGGTACAGCTCCAGCTCCCCTTCCAACTCCACGGCCAGGACAGTCGCGTACGGATCCAGATCCGCCTCCTGAGGCCGGTCGATCCACAGCACGCCGACCGCGTCGTGCAGCCCGCCGACCACCCGGTGCCCGAGTTCCCGGCCCGACCCCAGCACCCGCACGCTCCGCACCCCGGTCGCGAGTCCGCGTACGCCGATCTCGGCGCGCGGCGCGTCGAAGAGGACCAGGTACAGGGTGCGCCGGTCGGCGGAGAGGGTGCTGGGCCCGTAGTGGTGGCCGGCCGGCAGCCCGCGCACGGTCCCGTACACGGCCGCCTCGTGCTTGCGGATCCACTCCCCCAGCCCTTCGAGCCGCTCGACCTGCGGCGCGGGGATCGTGCCGTCCTCCATCGGGCCGACGTCAAGGAGGAGGTTGCCGCCCCCGCCGATCGTCTCCGTGAAGTAACGGATCAGCTGGGCGAGGGACTTGTGGTTGTGGTCGTGGTGCTGGTAGCCCCACGAGTCGTTGATCGTCAGGCACAGCTCCCACGGCCCGTCCGGCGGGACGATCGGGGCGCCCTGCTCGGGCGTCGCGTAGTCGCCCTCGCCGAGCATGCGCGCGTTGAAGACGACGTCGGGGACGTACGAGCGGATCAGCGCGGCGAGTTCGGGGATGCGCCACTGTTCCTCGCTGCGGTCCCACTCGCCGTCGAACCACATCAGGTCGGGGCGGTAGCGGGACGCCAGCTCCCTGATCTGGCCGTCCCGGTAGGCGAGGAAGCGGTCCCACGCGGCCAGGTCCTCGTCCTCGGCGGCGCACTCCGAGTAGCGGTTGTCCTCCTGCTCCGGCGGGCGGCCGGGCTTGCGGGTGGACGCGTAGTCGGGGTGGCTCCAGTCGGAGTGCGAGTAGTAGAAGCCGACCTTGAGGTCCTTCTCGCGCAGCGCCTCGGCGTACCCGGTGAGGAAGTCCCGGTCCAGGCCGAGGTGTTTGTGTTCCGTGTCCCACATCGCGACGCCGTCGTGGTGCCGGCTGGTCAGCACGGCGTACTTGGCGCCGGCGCGGGCGAAGAGGTCGGCCCAGGCGCGGGGGTCGTACTTCGAGGCGGTGAACCGGTCGAGCTGGGACAGGTATTGCTCGTAGGGGACGATGTCGTCGTAGAACGACCAGGACTCCTGGACGCCGTCCACGGCGTAGATGCCCCAGTGGATGAAGATCCCCAACTTGGCGTCGGTGAACCAGGGTTGCATGGGCACGTCTGAACTCCTCGACCGGGTTGGGGACTTCACGAGTCACCGGGGGCCGGGCACCGCAGGGTGCCCGGCCCCCGGGGGGTCATGCGCGCCGCAGGCGCAGCGTCAGGATCTGGAACGGCCGCAGCTCGACCGCCACCCCGCCGTCGGACGTCAACTCGACGTCCTCCAGGGGCCGTTCGAGCAGGTCGGTGATCTGCGCGCCGGCCAGGTCCACGGACGTCCGCAGCACGCCCTGGGCGCGGCCGCCGCTGGACTCGTAGAGCCGGACGACGAGGTCGCCGGTGGAGTCGTCCGCGAGCTTGACGGCCTCGACGGTCACGCCCTCGCCGTCCACGGAGACGACCGGTTCGGCGGCGCCCGCCGACTCCGCGAGGCGCAGCGGCAGGTTGAGGGAGTAGCCCTCGGCGACCGCGTCGGCGATGCTCGCGCCGGGCAGCAGGGAGTAGGTGAAGCGGTGGCGGCCCTGGTCGGCGCCGGGGTCGGGGATGCGGGGGGCGCGGACGAGGCTGAGGCGGACGGTGGTGGTCGTGCCGCCGTCCTCGCGGACCGTGCGGGAGACGTCGTGGCCGTACGTCGAGTCGTTCAGGACGGCGACGCCGTAGCCCGGTTCGGCGAGGTGGACCCAGCGGTGGCCGGAGACCTCGAAGCGGGCCGACTCCCACGAGGTGTTGGTATGGGTGGGGCGCTGGATGTGGCCGAAGGCGATCTCGGCGGAGGAGTGCGCCGCCCGGATGTCGATGGGGAACGCGGCCTTGAGGATCTTCTCGGCCTCGTGCCAGTCGATGTCCGTCTCGACGTCGATGCGGGAGCTGCCCGCGCGGACGGTGACCGTCTGGACGATCGTCGAGCCCTTGCCGAAGGACCGCTCGATCCGCACGGCGCCGATCAGCGGGTCCGCCTCGACGACCGTCACCGAGTCCGCGTCCAGCAGGTCGGTGTAGCGGTTCTTGTAGTGCTTGTCGATGTCCCAGGCGTCCCAGTAGTTGGGCAGGTCGGTGTGCAGGCGCAGCAGGTTGCCCGGTTCGGCGAGGACTTCGCGGCCGGCGCCGATGTCGTACACCGACTTCAGGGTGCCGTCGGGAGCGAACTCCACCCGTACCAGGCCGTTGTCGAGGGTCAGCCCGTCCACGGTCACCGGGTGCGGGGCCGCCTCATCACCCAACGCGGCGCTGCCGTTCGCGGGGACCTCGACGTAGGCGCGGGTGCCGTCGGGGGTGCGGACGACCTCGGCGCGGTCGTAGGGGCTGGTGTTGAAGACGCGCAGGCCGCCGTGGCCGAGGGCGTCGATCGCCTCGGCGGTCAGCTCCTCCAGCTCCTCGGCGACGCGGGCGTACTCGGCCTCGGCCTCGCGGTGCACCCAGGCGATGGAGGAGCCGGGCAGGATGTCGTGGAACTGGTGGAGCAGGACCGTCTTCCACAGGCGGTCCAGTTTCTCGGCCGGGTAGGTGTAGTCCGGGGCGTGCAGGGCGGCCGTCGTCGCCCACAGCTCGGCCTCGCGCAGCTTGTGCTCGCTGCGCCGGTTGCCCTGCTTGGTGCGGGCCTGCGAGGTGTAGGTGGCGCGGTGCAGCTCCAGGTAGAGCTCGCCGACCCAGACGGGGGCGTCGGGGTACTCGGCGCGGGCCTTGGCGAAGAACTCGTCGGGGTGCTCGATCTCGACCTTGGCCGAGCCCTCCAGATCGCGAAGGCGGCGGGCGCGTTCCATGATCTCGCGGGTGGGGCCGCCGCCGCCGTCGCCCCAGCCGAACGGCGCGAGCGAGCGGTTGGCCTGGCCCTTCTCGCGGTACTGGCGGACCGCGCGGGACATCTCCTCGCCGCTGAAGCGGGCGTTGTAGGTGTCGACGGGCGGGAAGTGGGTGAAGATGCGGGTGCCGTCGATGCCCTCCCACCAGAAGGTGTGGTGGGGGAAGGTGTTGGTCTGGTTCCAGGAGATCTTCTGGGTGAGGAACCACTCGTTGCCGGCGAGCTTGGCGAGCTGCGGGTAGGCGGCGGTGTAGCCGAAGGAGTCGGGGAGCCAGACGCCCTTGGTCTCGATGCCGAAGTGCTCGATGAAGAACCGCTTGCCGTGGATGAGCTGGCGGGCGACGGCCTCGCCGCCGGGCAGGTTGCCGTCCGCCTCGACCCACATGCCGCCGACGGGCGCCCACTGGCCCTTCTTCACGGACTCCTGGATGCGGGCCCACACCTTGGGGTAGTTGTCGCGCACCCACTCGTACTGCTGGGCCTGCGAGCAGGCGAAGACGAACTCCTCGTACTCGTCGGCCAGCGAGGTGACGTTGGAGAAGGTGCGGGACGTCTTGCGCTTCGTCTCGCGGATCGGCCACAGCCACGCGGAGTCGATGTGGGCGTGGCCGACGCCGGAGATGACGTGCGCGGAGGCGTTGGCGGGCTTGGCCAGCACCGGCTTCAGCACCGCGCGCACGGCGGCCGCCGACCCGGCGACGTCGTCCAGGTCGAGGGCGTCCATCGCGCGGTCGAGGGCGTGCATGATCTCGTGGCGGCGCGGGTCGTGCTCGCCGAGTTCGGCCATCAGCTCGCGCAGGACCTGGACGTCGAGGTCGAGGTGGAAGACCTCCTCGTCGAGGACGGCGAGGTGGGCGTGGCGGAAGGTGTAGAGGGGCTTGTCGCCGGCGGTGAGGATGTCGCCCATGGGCGTGATCTTCGAGAAGTTCTCGGCGAGGATGTCCGGGTTGGAGGCGGCCTCGACGAGGTAGTCGATCTCCTCGCCACCGACGGCGGGGTTCGCGACCGGCACGTACTGGTTGAGCGGGTTGACGGCCTTCAGCGGGGTGCCGTCCACGGTGTGGACCAGGGCCTCGGCCTGGTTGCCGGGCCAGTCGCCGACGAAGCCGAGGTCGATGACCGACTCGACGCGCCGGCCCGCCCACTCGGCGGGGACGGTGCCACGCATCCGGAACCAGGTCGTGCCCCACGGCGGGCCCCACGGGGTGTCCATCTCGAACGGCGTGTAGGTCGCGGCTGCGGCTTCCTCGAAGGAGACCGGCTCGCCGGGGGCCTGCCAGGCCTCCACCGCGAAGGGGACGGTCGCCGCGTAGATCGCGGACTTGATGCGCTGGGTGTGAAGGCGCTCGACGCGCTCCTCGATCCGCTGGCGTTCGTCGTGCATGAGAGGTCTCCAGAGAAGGATGCCGGACAAACCGCAGAAAGCGCTTTCTGGACGCTTCCCGCCGGGAGCTTACTTGAGGTAGCCGAGACCGGGATGGACGGCGGTGTAGCCCTCCACCAGCCGCCGCGCGACGTTGACCGAGTCCACCAGCGGATGCAGCGCGAACGCCTTCACCGCCGTCGTGCGCGAACCGGACTCGGCGGCGGCCAGCACCTCGCGCTCGACCGCCTTGACGGCGCTGACCAGGCCGACGGCGTGGCCGGGCAGCGGGGCGACCGCGACGGGGTGGGCGCCGTTGGCGTCGACCAGGCAGGGCACCTCGATCACCGCGTCCGTGTCGAGCACGGAGAGGGTGTGGCGGTTGCGGACGTTGAGGATGAGGGTCGTGCGCTCGTCGCGGGCGATGGCCCGCATCAGAGCGAGGGCGACCTTCTCGTAGCCGCCGGAGAGGTCGTCCTCGTCGCGCTCGCCGGCGCCGGCCGTCTCGCGGTTCTCGGCCATGTAGGTGGCCTCGCGCTCGGCGCGGGTGCGGTTCCAGGCGTCCAGGGCGTGGGCGCCGGGGGCGGCGACCTCGTCGTAGAACCGGGCCTGCTGGTCGCGCAGGAAGGCGCCGCGGGTCTTCTCGGCCTCCTGGTAGGAGCGGACGGCCTCGCGGTTGAAGTAGTAGTAGTGCAGGTACTCGTTGGGGATCGCGCCCAGCGACTTCAGCCAGTCGGTGCCGAAGAGCTTGCCCTCCTCGAAGGAGCCGAGCAGGTCGGGGTCGGCGAGCAGGCGGGGCAGCTCGTCGCGGCCGGCGATCTTCAAACCCCGTACCCAGCCGAGGTGGTTGAGGCCGACGTAGTCGATGTAGGCGTCGTTCGGGTTGGCGCCCAGGACGCGGGCGATGCGGCGGCCGAGGCCGACCGGGGAGTCACAGATGCCGATGACGCGGTCGCCGAGGTGGCGGGACATGGCCTCGGTGACCAGCCCCGCCGGGTTGGTGAAGTTGATGACCCAGGCGTCCGGCGCGAGCCGGGCCACGCGCCGCGCGATGTCGACGGCGACGGGGACCGTGCGCAGCCCGTAGGCGATGCCGCCCGCGCCGACCGTCTCCTGCCCCAGGACGCCCTGGTCGAGGGCGACCTTCTCGTCGTTGGCCCGCCCTTCGAGGCCGCCGACGCGGATCGCGGAGAAGACGAAGTCGGCGCCGGTCAGGGCGTCGTCGAGGTTCGTGGTGGCGGTCACTGACGGCGCGTCCGGCACGGTGGACGCCTGCTCGGTGAGAACACGGGTGACCGCTTTCAGCCGCCCCTCGTCCAGGTCGTGCAGGACGACCTCGGTCACCCGGCCCTCGCCGCGGTCGCCGAGGAGCGCCCCGTACACGAGCGGCACCCGGAACCCGCCGCCGCCCAGAATCGTCAGCTTCACGCTTCTACCTTTCCTGCCACGACGACCTCGGCGCCCGCCTCCGTGAGGGAGGAGCGGGTGACGGGGTCGACCGGGGCGTTGGTCACCACCACGTCCAGGTCCTCGGGACCACAGACCTTCGCCATGCCCGTGCCGGGGAACTTGGCCCGGTCGGCGAGCAGGACGACCTTGTCGCTCGCCTTGATCATCGCGCGTTTGACCGGCACCTCGACGACGGTCGTGTCCATCACCTGCCCGCCGGGGCGCACTCCGCTCGTGCCGAGGAAGAGCCAGTCGGCGTGGAGCTGGCGCAGGTTGTCCTCGGTGAGGAAGCCGACCAGGGAGCGGTAGTCGCGGCGGACCACGCCGCCGAGCAGGACCAGCTCGATGCCCTCGTCGTCGGCCAGTTCCTCGTAGACGACGAGGTTGCTGGTGATGACGGTGAGGCGGCGGCCGTGCAGCTGCCGGGCGAGGCGGTAGGCGGTGGTGCCGATGTCGAGCAGCACGGACTGGCCGTTGCCGATCATCGCCGCCGCGCGCGCGGCTATCGCGTCCTTCTCGGCGACGCGGACCTCGGCGACCTCGGCAAAGGGCTGGTCGCCCTCCTCGGCGACCGCGCCGCCGTGGACGCGGGTCAGCAGGCCGTCCTCCTCCAGCTTGACCAGGTCGCGCCGGATGGTGGCGGGGCTCACACCGAGCTGCTCGGAGAGGTCGGTGACGGCCGCCGGGCCGCCGGAGCGCAGGGCCCTCAGGATCAGTTGGTGTCGTCGTTCTGCCAGCACGACACGAACAGTACTCGTCATCTTCAATCAAATCCATGCTCATTTCTGCTCGACTATTGACCACGTCTGTAAGAGAGCGCACGATTCCGTGCACCGAATGTGAACAGTTCTGACGAACGTTCCGACGAGAGGCGCCACCCCCGTGGACGACACCCCCGAGACTCCCGCGGCCGACGACCGTCCCGACGTGCTGCTGACCGGGCTGCTCTTCTACGACCTCGTCCTCACCGGCCTGGGCAAGCCCCCCACGCCCGGCGAGGAGGTCTGGACGGCCGGCATGGGCTGCGGCCCCGGCGGCATCGCGAACCTCGCGGTCGCGGCTGCCCGCTTCGGCCTGCGCACCTCGCTCGCGACGGTCTTCGGCGACGACTACTACGGCGCGTACTGCCGGGAGGTCATCGCCGGCCAGGAGGGCGTCGACCTCACGCTCTCCCGCGTCGCCGAGAACTGGCCGACCCCGGTGACGGTGGCCCTCGCGCACGGTGACGACCGGGCCCTGGTCACCCACGGCCAGGAACCCCCGTACACGCAGGACGAGCTGATGGCAGCCCCGCCCGCCGCGCGCACCGCGCTGGTCCATCTGGAGGCGGAGCCCCGCGAGTGGATCGCGAAGGCCGCCGCGAGCGGCACGCGGGTGTACGCGGACGTCGGCTGGGACCCCACCCAGCGGTGGTCGAGCGACCTGCTCGACCAGCTCGCGCTGTGCCACGCGTTCCTGCCGAACGAGGCCGAGGCGATGGCGTACACCCGCACCGACGACGCGGTGGCGGCGCTCGGCACGCTGACCGAGCTGGTGCCGGTGGCGGTCGTCACGCGCGGCGGCGCCGGGGCGGTGGCGGTGGACCAGGAGACCGGCGAGTACGCCGAGGTCCCGGCCCTCCCGGTGGACGTCCTCGACGCGACGGGCGCGGGCGACGTGTTCGGCGCGAGCTTCGTCGCGGCCTCGCTCGGCGGGTGGCCGCTGGAGGAACGGCTCAGGTTCGCCGTCCTCGCGGCCGGGCTGTCCGTCCGCCACCACGGCGGCGGGCTCGCGGCGCCGGGCTGGTACGGCGTGGACCGGTGGTGGCGGTCGGTGACCGACCCCGAACTGCGGCGCGCGTACGGGTTCCTGACGGACCGTCTGCCCGCCGACCCGGGACGGCCGGTGCGGTACGCGCCGGTGACACCTCCGGCGCACCGCCCCTGAGAGAACACCGACTCCCCTTGCGAACACCCCACTTGAGACACCCCTGAACAGATCCGAAAGGCGGTGGGAGCGTTGCTGCTCTCACGAAGAGGTCTGCTGCGCGCGGGCCTGGCGACCGGTGCCGCCGGTGCGCTCGGCGGCCTGGCGTCCGGCTGCGCGGTACCGGCGGGCTCGACCGGCGACAACATGGTCCTGTGGTACTGGAACGGCGGTCTGAGCGACACCGTCGTGAAGAACGCCAAGAAGCGCTTCGGGTCCTCGGTCGACCTGAAGGCGATCCAGATCGGCGGCTACTACCGCTCGAAGCTGATCACCACGATGGCCGGCCGCGCCCACATCCCCGACATCGCGGGCCTCAAGGGCGAGGACATGGCGTCCTACCTGCCGAACGCGGACCAGTTCGTGGACCTGCGCACGCTCGGCGCCGACCAGCTGAGGAGCCAGTACCTGTCGTGGAAGTGGGACCAGGGCGTCGCCGACGACGGGACGATGGTCGGTTTCCCCATCGACTGCGGTCCGGTCGCGCACTACTACCAGCCGGCCGTGTTCGCGAAGGCGGGCCTGCCCTCGGAGCCTGCGGACGTGTCACGGGAGATCGCGACGTGGGAGCAGTTCTTCGCGGCCGGTGAGCAGCTGAAGAAGCGGCTGCCGGGCACCTATCTGCTGACCGACATCACCAGCGTCTTCACGATGTCGATGAACCAGGGCACCAAGCAGTACGTCGACAAGGACCGCCACTTCATCGGCGACGGGGACCACGTCCGCACGGCGTGGGCGCGGGCCGTCGAGGCGAAGAAGCGCGGGATCGTCTCCAGCATCGTCAGCGGCACCCCGGACGCCCTGTCGGCGCAGGAGGACGGCAAGCTCCCGTCGAACCTGAACGCCTCCTGGGCGACGAGCGACCTGAAGCAGGGCGTGCCGAAGACCGCCGGGAAGTGGCGGGTGGCCGACTGTCCGGGCGGGCCCTCCAACATCGGCGGCTCGTTCCTGGCGATCACCAAGGAGTGCCGGGAGCCGGAGAAGGCGTTCGAGATCATCACCTGGCTGCTGAACGCCGACAACCAGGCGCAGGGGTTCGTGGACGCGGGGCTGTTCCCCTCGACGCCGGCCTCGTACGCGATGAAGAAGCTGACCGAGCCCGACCCGTTCTTCGGCGGGCAGGTGACCATGGACGTCTTCGGGCCGGCCGCGCGGAAGATCCCGGTCGCCTACAACAGCCCGTTCGACATCGCGCTGGGCCAGCCCCTGAAGGACGAGATCAAGAACGTCGGCGTCCTCGGCAAGAACCCCGAGCAGGCATGGAAGGACGCCATGAGCAAGTGCCGTCGCATCGCGAAGCACCTGGGGGTGAGCTACTGATGGCCACCGCCCTGGACAAGCCCCCGGCGAGAGTCGCGGACGATCCCCGTAACCGGCCGAGGACGGGCTGGCGCAAGTACTGGCACCTGTATGCCGCGATCTCCCCGTTCTACCTGCTGTTCCTCGGGTTCGGGCTGATCCCCGTCGGGTTCTCGCTGTATGTCTCGTTCCACCGGTGGGACGGGCTCGGGTCGATGGAGTGGGCCGGGCTCGCGCAGTACCGGTACCTGCTGACCGACACGGACTTCTGGCACTCCATCGGCAACACGGTGATCATCTGGGCGCTCGCGACGTTCCCGATGGTCTTCCTGGCGATGGTGACGGCCGTGATGCTGAACTCGGCCGTGCGGTTCAAGAACGTGTACCGGTTCGCCTACTTCCTGCCGAACGTCACCTCGGTGGTCGCGGTCGCGATCATCTTCGGGTCGGTGTTCTCCACCAACTTCGGCCTGATGAACGCCCTGCTCCAGGCGGTGGGGCTGGACCAGGTGGCGTGGCTGAACACGCCGTGGGGCATCAAGGTCGCGATCGCGACGCTGATGACCTGGCAGTGGACGGGCTACAACGCGATCATCTTCCTCGCCGGGCTCCAGACGATCCCCAGTGAGCTGTACGAGGCGGCGAAGGTCGACGGGGCGAACCCGTTCCAGACGTTCTTCCGGATCACGCTGCCGATGATGCGGCCGGTGCTGCTGTTCGTGCTGGTCGTCTCGACGGTCACCGGGCTCCAGTCGTTCTCGGAACCGCAGGTGCTGCTCCAGTCGACGGCCAACGACTCGACGTACGCGGGCGGCCCCGGGCACTCGGGCCAGACGATGGTCCTCTACTTCTTCCAGCAGACCTTCGACAACAACGACTTCGGCTACGGCGCCGCCGTGGCGTGGGGGATCTTCCTCGTCGTCATCCTCTTCTCCATCGTCAACTGGCGCCTGGTGCAGCGCCGGGGCGAAGACTAGGAGCCGCGCGCCATGTCTTCCATCAAGGGCTCCCGCAGGCGCGGGATCGCGCTGCACGCCGTACTGGTCGTCGGGCTGCTGCTGTCGGCGTTCCCGTTCTACTGGGCCGTCATCATGTCGACCCACACCTCGTCGGAGATCTTCTCCTACCCGCCGAAGCTGCTGCCGGGCTCGCACTTCGGGGAGAACGTCCGCAACCTCCTCGACTCGATCGACTTCTTCGGGTCGATGTGGAATTCACTGCTGGTCGCGACCAGCGTGACCGTGCTGGTGCTGTTCTTCGACTCACTGGCCGCGTTCGTGTTCGCGAAGTTCCACTTCCCGGGCCGCCGGCTGCTGTTCGCGCTGCTGATGGTCATCTTCATGGTGCCGGCGCAGCTCGCGGCGATCCCGCAGTTCGTGATCATGGCGAAGCTGGGCTGGATCGGCTCGATGACGTCGCTGATCGTGCCGGCCGCCGCGAACGCGTTCGGGATCTTCTGGATGCGCCAGTACATGCAAGGAGCGATCCACGACGAACTGCTCGACGCCTCGCGCATCGACGGCGCGAACTTCATGCGCCAGTACTGGCACGTCGCCCTGCCGGTGGTGCGTCCGGGGCTCGCGTTCCTCGGGATCTTCACGTTCATGGGCCAGTGGAACGACTACGCGTGGCCGCTGATCGCGCTGACCAACCCGGACAACGTGACCCTCCAGGTCGCCCTCTCCCAGCTCAACGGCACCCACGGCACGACCGACTACGGGATGGTCATGACCGGCGCGCTGCTGGCGCTGGTCCCGCTGCTGATCGTGTTCGCGATCGGCGCCCGGCAGATCATCGGCGACCTCGCGAAGGGGGCCATCAAGTAATGGACCCGCTGCTCCAGCTCCGCCCCTGGGAGTCACCCGAGGTGACCTCCTGGGGGCGGATGCCCATGTCCGCCGTCGACCGCCGCGCGCACGCCGTCCCGCTGGACGGGGAGTGGCGCTTCCAGCTCCTGCCGACGCCGGACGCGGCGCCCGGCGACGCCTGGTCCTCGCAGACCCTGCCGGGCGCCTGGACGATGCAGAACACCGGCGACCTGCCGGCCTATCTCAACGTCCGGATGCCCTTCGACGACGTCCCGCCGGCCGTGCCCGCCGCGAACCCGACGGGCGTGTACGAGCGGGTCGTGGACGTCCCGGCCGACTGGACCGGCAAGCGGATCGTCCTCCAGGTCGGCGCCGCCGAGAGCGTGCTCCTCGTCCACGTGGACGGCCGCCCGGTCGGCGTCTCGAAGGACTCGCACCTCGCGGCCGACTTCGACATCACGCGGTTCGCGCGGCCCGGCGAGCGTGTGCTGGTGCGGCTCACGGTCGTCAAGTGGTCGGACGCCTCGCACATCGAGGACCAGGACCAGTGGTGGCACGCGGGCATCACGCGCTCCGTCCTGCTGTACGCGACCGACCCGCTGCACCTCGCCGACGTCGCCGTGCGCGCCTCGGCCGGCGGGGCGCTGCGCGTCGACTGCGCGGTGCGCGACACGCGCGGGGCGCTGCCCGGGGGCTGGTACGTCACCGGCGAGCTGAACGGCGCGCTGCTCACCCAGGACGCCGAACTCGACCGGTTCAACGAGGAGGACGGCCGGGTCTCCGCGTTCCTCGGCGAGGTCCGGCTGAACCACCAGGTCACGGACGTGCGGCCGTGGAGCGCGGAGACGCCGGTGCTGTACGACCTGGCGGTGCGGCTGCACCGGGCCGACGGTTCGGTGGCCGACGTGTCCCGGCACCGGGTGGGCTTCCGGGACGTCGAGATCGTGGGCCGGGATCTGCTGGTCAACGGGGAGCGGGTGTTCCTGCGCGGGGTGAACCGGCACGACTTCCACCCGCTGACCGGGCGGACGGTGACCCGCGAGGACATGCGCGCCGACCTCGCCCTGCTGAAGCGGTTCAACTTCAACGCGGTGCGCACCTCCCACTACCCGAACGACCCCGCGTTCTACGACCTGGCGGACGAGCTGGGGCTGTACGTCGTCGACGAGGCGAACGTCGAGTCGCACGACCACGCGCACGAGATCGCCGACGACCCGCGCTACCTGAACGCCTTCGTGGACCGGGTCTCGCGGATGGTCCTGCGCGACAAGAACCATCCGTCGGTGATCGTGTGGTCGCTGGGCAACGAGTCGGACTACGGGGCGAACCACGACGCGGCGGCGGGCTGGGTACGCCGGCACGACCCGACTCGACCGGTTCAGTACGAGGGGGCGGCCAAGCTCGACTGGGCGGCCGCCTCCAGTGCCTCGGACATCGCCTGCCCGATGTACGCGCCGCTGGAGGACGTCGTCGCGCACGCCCGCTCGGGGAAGCAGACGAAGCCGCTGATCTGGTGCGAGTACTCGCACGCGATGGGCAACAGCAACGGCACGCTGGCCGAGCACTGGGCGGCCGTCGAGTCGACCCCTGGACTTCAGGGCGGGTTCATCTGGGAGTTCTGGGACCACGGAATCCTCCAGCGTGTGAACGACGGACGACCGGCCGGGCGTGGGGGCGCCGGGCTCTACGAGAGCGGCGTCGCCGGACCCGGCCACCGCTGGGCGTACGGCGGTGACTTCGGCGAACCCGAGCACGACGGGGCGTTCATCGCGGACGGCGTGGTGTTCCCGGACCGGACCCCGAAGCCGGTCATGTACGAGCACCGCGAGATCGCGGCCCCGGTGCGGCTGGCGTACGACGGTCGAGGCACCGTCGTCGTCTCCAACCACCAGCACTTCCGGGGTCTGGACTGGCTCACCGGCGAGTGGCGGCTCGCGCTCGCCGACGGCGGCACGCTGACGGCGTCCGCCGAGCTGCCCGAGCTGGCGCCGGGCGCCTCCGTCGCCGTCCCGCTGCCGTTCGAGCTGCCCGAGGACGGCGGCGAGGCGTGGCTGACCCTGCGGGTGACGACGGCCGAGGAGTTGCCGTGGGCGCCGGCGGGGACGGAGATCTGCGTGCCGCAGGTGCGGCTGCGGGCGGCGAAGGCGGCCGGGGAACCGGTGGTGAGCGGTGCGGTGACGGTCGACGGCGACGGGCTGCTCGTCCACCCGCTGCTCACCTCGCCCCCGGTGCTGTCGCTGTGGCGGGCGCCCACCGACAACGACGAGCTGGGCGGGATCGCGGCGCGCTGGCGGGCGTGGGGGCTCGACCGGCTCGTGCGCAGGCTGGTGTCGGTGCAGCGGGACGGTGAGACGGTCATCGTGGACGCCGAGTACGCGGGCGCCTCGGGGGTCGTGCGGCACCGGCAGCTCCTGACGCCGGTCGAGGGCGGCATCCACGTCGACGAGTCGGCGCAGGTGCCCGAGGCGTTCCACGACGTGGCACGGGTCGGGTCGGTCTTCGAGACGGTGGCGGGCCTGGACCTGCTGGAGTGGTTCGGGCAGGGCCCCTGGGAGTCGTACCCGGACCGGGCGCACGGCGCCCCGGTGGGCCATCACGCGCGGCCCGTCGCCGGACTGTTCACGCCGTACCTGCGCCCGCAGGAGAGCGGCGGCCTGCACGGTGTGCGGCGCTTCACCCTGTCCGCGCCGGACGCCACGGGCCTCGCCGTCACCCTCGACGAGCCGCGTCAGGTGTCCGTCACGCGCCACCGCGCCGACGATCTGACGGCCGCCGCGCACCACGACGAACTCGTGGCGCGCGCGGGGTGCGTGGTGCACGTCGACGCGGTGCACCGGGGGCTCGGCACGGCGTCGTGCGGGCCCGACACCTTCCCTTCCTACCTGGTCGCGACGGGCTGCCATCACTGGAGCTGGACCCTGCGCGTGCTGTGACCCCGCCCCCTTCCTCCCTTTCTTCTTCTGCACGACCGGAGCACCCGTGTGTACTTCGCATGCCCATGACTCTGCCGGCGAGGAGCCCTGCGAGGCGCCTCAGGCCGGTGCCGGACGGCGCGGCTTCCTGCGGGCGACCGCGCTGCTCGGCGCCGCCGCGACGGCGGGGGTGACCCTGCCGGCCGGTTCCGCCGAGGCCGCCTCTCGCGCTTCTTGGCGGCCCGACGCGAAGAGCCGTCGGTTCACGCTCGCCGTGATGCCCGACACGCAGTACCTCTTCGACGGCCCCAGCATCGACGCGAAGCCGGTCGAGGCGTCCCTCAAGTACCTGCTGGAGCACGGGAAGGACGAGAACATCGTCTTCCTGTCGCACCTCGGCGACCTCACCCAGAACGGCGCCGTCCCCGAGTTCGCGGCGATCGGCGACGCGTTCAAGCTGCTCGACCGCAGGGGCGTCGGCTACAGCGTGCTGGCCGGCAACCACGACGTGAAGTCCTCGACGACCGACCAGCGCGGCGCGACGCCCTACCTGGACACGTTCGGGCCGAAGCGGTTCGCGGGCAGGCGGACGTTCGGCGGGGCCTCTTCGGACGGCTACAACACCTACCACCTGTTCGAGGCGGGCGGCCGGCAGTGGATGGTCCTCGCGCTGGACTGGCGGCTGTCCGACCAGGGGTACGCGTGGGCGAAGTCCGTCCTCGCGAAGCACCCGAAGACGCCGGTGATCCTCACGACCCACGAACTCGTCGTCGAGGACGACCAGTTGTCGGACTACGGGCAGCAGCTGTGGGACCGGCTGGTCAAGGACCACGACCAGATCTTCCTCACGCTGAACGGCCACTACTGGCCGGCGGGGCGGGCGACGCGCAAGAACAGCGCGGGAAATGACGTCCACCTGCACCTGACGAACTATCAGAACCGGTACTTCGGCGGCGCGGCGATGATCCGGCTGTACCGCTTCGACCTCGACCGGAACGTCATCGACGTCGAGACGGTGTCGCCGTGGATCCTCGGGCGGGCGAAGAAGGGGCTCAACGAGTTCGAGCGGCAGGAGATCGAACTCAGCGGCGACGCCGACCGGTTCAGCGTCGACATCGACTTCGCGGCCCGCTTCGAGGGGTTCGACCCCGTGCCGGTCAGGGCGGCGCGGCCGGTGTCGAAGATGCTCGTGCCGGGGACGGTCGCGTACTGGCGGTTCGACAAGCCGGTGTCCGGCGGCACGGTCCGTGACCTGTCGGGCAGGGGCAACGACCTGACGCTGGTGAGCGTGGGCGGCGGCTCGCTCGGCTGGTCGGCCGACCACCACCCCGACCAGCCCGGCCACGGCAGCCTGGAGTTCCAGGGCTTCAAGTCGCCGCTGAAGGGCGCCTACCTGAAGACCGTCGACTCGGCGCCGCTCAACAAGGCCGTGTTCAGGAACGGTTACACCATCGAGGCGTTCTACCGGCTGCCGGCCGACTGGGACCCGGCGCACCACGCGTGGTCGGGCATCGTCAGCCGGACCGGCACGGGCGGGGCCGCTCACAAGACCGGTGACGACCCGGACGAGCCGCTGGCCACGCTGTCGCTGTCCAACGACCGCGAGCCGCAGTGGGCGATGCGCCCGCTGAACCAGCAGGGCATCGCCACCAACTGGGGCCAGCAGACGCCGCTGGAGACCTGGTGGCACGTCGCCGTCGTCAACAACGGCAAGCACACCACGCTGTACGTCGACGGCTGCCCGGTCGTGCGCAACCCCAAGGCGGTCTCGACCGGCATCACGTCGGTCGGGCTGCCGTGGCTGCTCGGCGGCTACGAGTACGCCGGGAAGATCGACCAGATCCTGCACGCCCGCCTCGGCGACGTCCGGATCACCGAACGGGCGCTGCCCGTCACGGCGTTCATGAACCACTGAGCCCTCCCCGACCCGTTCAGAGAGACCCGTCATGACCGAGCAGCAGCTCCCCTCCTGGGCCGACCCCGCCGTCGCGCCCGCCGACCTCGATCCGCAGGGCGTCTCCAGACGCGGACTACTGCGCAGCGCGGGCCTGTTCGGGGCGGCGTTCGCGCTCCCCGCGGCCCTGTCCTCGCCCGCGTCCGCCGCGGGCCGGGGGCACGGCTTCGGCGGCGAGGACCCGCGCCTGGCCTACCTCGTCGGCGACCACCACATCCACTCCGTCTACAGCCACGACGCGAAGTACACCTTCTCCCAACTCGCCGCCAAGGCGGCCGAGTTCGGGCTCGACTGGATGGTGTTCACCGAGCACTCCAACTTCGGGCACGCCCAGTACGGGGCCCCGCTGGAGCACGCGGAGATCTTGAAGGCCCGCAAGGAGAACCCGCGCCAGCTCATCTTCCAGGGCCTGGAGTGGTACATCCCGGCCGCCGAGCACTGCACGGTGTTCACCCCGCCGGGCCCCAACGAGGTCGAGGTCCTGACCCGGTTCGAGAGCGCCTTCGACGGCAAGCTCCTGAACTACACCGACGGCGCCCCGGACAACCCGAACACGGCCCGCAACGAGGCCCACGCCGTCAAGGCGATCAAGTGGCTGGCGGAGCAGCGCCGTCGCGGCTACGTGGACGACGTCCTCGTCCTCGCCAACCACCCGATGCGCCTCGGCATCGACTCCCCGCACGAGCTGCGGGCCTGGCGCGACGCCGCCCCGGAGATCATGATCGGCATGGAGGGGGCGCCGGGTGCTCAGGGCGCGGCGATCCCCGGCTGGCGCGGGGCGAACTCGATCAGGGGCGAGTACGAGAACGCGCCGTCGGCGAACTCCTTCGCGGGGTACCCGAAGGAGGCGTACCTGACGTACGGCGGTTTCGACTGGGCGACCGCGACGGTCGGCGGGCTCTGGGACTCGATGCTGGCAGAAGGCGGCCTGTTCTCGATCACCAGCAACTCCGACGCGCACCGCGTCGTGTTCGACACGTGGAAGAACGGCGACTGGCCGGCCGGGCGGAACTTCGACAACACCGGCAAGCTGCCCGACCCCGTCGACACGACGTCCCCGCAGCCGGGCAGCGACTTCTGGCCGGGGCAGTTCAGCCGTACGCACGTCGGTGTGACCCGCTACGGGTACCGGGCGGTCATGGCGGGCCTGCGCGCGGGCCGCGTGTGGGCGGACCACGGCCACCTCCTCGACGGTCTTGAGGTCCGCCTCAAGCGGCAGCACAGCCACGGGCGCGGGGTCACCCTCGGCGGGCGGCTGCGCGTGCGCAGGGGCGAGAAGCTGACCCTGGAGGTCACGGTCACCACGGCGTCCCGCGTGAACCCCCATGGCATCCTCCCGAAGCTGGCCCACGTCGACGTCATCCGCGGCACGGTCACCGGGCCGGTCACCGACGCCGACAGCTGGAAGGCGCCGGACACGAAGGTCGTGCGCACCAAGGACGTCTCGGGCCTCAAGGGGACGTACACGCTGCGGATCCCGGTCCAGGTCGAGGACGACTCCTTCTACCTGCGGCTGCGCGGCAGCGACGGCAAACGGAACGGGACGGGGTACCTGGGCGCGTCGGTCGACCCGCACGGGCCGATCGCCCACGCGCCGGGCGACGGGGACCCGTGGGCGGACACCTGGTTCTACGCGAACCCCATCTTCGTGGACGTCGTGGGCTGATCCTCACCTGCCGTCACATATGCGCCGGTCAGGGCGTACCGTGGGCGAGGTGACCACGGAAGAATCGGTACGGCCCCAGTCCCTGATGCTCACGTTCCTGGGCGATCAGGTACTGGGGCGTTCCGTCTGTGTGTACTCCGGCAGCGTCATCGACGTGTTCGCGCGGGCCGGGGTCGGGGAACAGGCGACGCGCTCCACGCTGACCCGCATGGTCAACCGGGGGCTGCTGCGCCGCCAGCGCGAGGGCCGGCGCATGTACTTCGGGCTCACCGAGCACTCCGAGGCCGTCCTGCGGGACGGGGAGCGGCGGGTGTGGCACACGGGCGCGGTGAACCGGCAGTGGGACGGCACCTGGACCCTGCTCGGCTTCTCGCTCCCGGAGTCCTGGCAGCGCCAGCGGCACGACCTGCGCTCCAAGCTGGCCTGGCACGGCTTCGGCCCGCTCTTCAGCGGCCTGTGGATCGCGCCGGGCCAGGTCGACGTCGCCGAGCTGGTGACCGAACTCGGCCTGGCCTCCCACGTGAAGGTGTTCCGGGCGCACGCGGACGACGGCACCGACATCACCGCGATGATCGAGGAGACGTGGGAGCTGACGGAACTCGCCGCCCGCTACACGGCGTTCCGTGAGCGCTGGCAGCGCTGGGAGTCCGAACTCCCCTCCTGCGACGACGCCCTGGCCCACCGCCTCCTCCTCCAGACGGACTGGCTGCGCATCATCCGCCGCGATCCGCGCCTGCCCGTCCGCCATCTGCCGTCCGACTGGCCGGCGGACGGCGCGGAGAAGACGTTCCGGCGCGTCCACGAACGTCTGACGCCGCTGGCGGACGAGGCGGCGGAGCGGGTCATCGACCTGGTGGAGAGCCGGAGTTGACGGGGCGTCACCCCGCCTGTGCCGGTCTCACATGAAGCGGAGCACCGCCTGGAGCACCACCGCCGGCTTCGCCCCTGACTCGATCTCGATCGTCCCGTCCACCGTGATCTGGACCCCGCCCTTCACGTCCTCGACGGAGGCGAGCCGGGCGGCGAGCCGGATGCGGGAGCCCGCGCGGACCGGCGAGGGGAAACGCACCTTGTTCAGGCCGTAGTTGACCTTGGTGGTGACTCCTCCGACCTCCAGGAGGTCGGAGAAGAGGGGGATGAAGAGGGAGAGGGTGAGGTAGCCGTGCGCGATGGTGGCGCCGAACGGCCCCTCGGCGGCCCGTTCCACGTCGACGTGGATCCACTGGTGGTCGCCGGTCGCGTCGGCGAACGTGTCGATGTGGCGCTGCGTCACCTCGATCCAGTCGCTCACCCCGAGGTCGCTGCCCGCGAGCTTCCTGAGTGCGTCGAGGCCGTTGACGGTGATGGTCATGCCGTTCCTTCGCTGTTGCCGTAGCGCTTGCGCACCCGGGACTTGAGGAGTTTTCCGGAGGCGGTGCGCGGGAGCTGGTCCGCGAGCACCACCGACTTGGGGATCTTGTACTTGGCGAGCCGCCCGGCGAGCCCCGCGAGGATGGCCTCGGGGTCGGGGCGGGCGCCCTCGCGGGGGACGACGACCGCGCGGGGCACCTCGCCCCACTTCGCGTCGGCGACCCCGATGACCGCACACTCGGCGACGCCGGGGTGCGCGAGGATCAGGTCCTCTATCTCGGCGGGGTAGATGTTCTCCCCGCCGGAGATGATCATGTCCTTGATGCGGTCGACGATGCGGACGTACCCGTCGGCGTCGACCGTCGCGGCGTCGCCGCTGCGGAACCAGCCGTCGGTGAAGGAGGCCGCGGTCTCCTCGGGCAGCCCCCAGTAGCCGGGCATGACGTGCGGCCCGCGCACCACGACCTCGCCCGTCTCCCCCGCCTCGACCGGCACCAGGTCGGGCCGGACCACGCGGACGTCGCTGAAGAAGTGCGGCACCCCGGCCGAACCGGCCTTGCTGACCGCGTGTTCGGCGTCCAGGAAGAGCGTCCCGGGCGACGCCTCGGTCATGCCGTACCCCTGGAGGAAGGTCAGCCCGCGTTCCTGGTAGGCCGCGATCAGCGGGGTCGGCACCGGGGAGCCGCCGCAGGTGAGCAGCCGCAGCGACGTCAGGTCGGCCTCGGCCCAGCCGGGGTGACGGGCCATCAGGTCGAACATGGTGGGCACGCCGAACATGAACGTGATCCGGTGCCGGGCGACGAGCCCGAACGTCGCGTCGGGGTCGAACGCCTCGACGAGGACACAGGTCCCGCCCTTGAGGAGCACCGGCAGCGTCAGCATGTTCAGGCCCGCCGTGTGGAACAACGGGGCGGAGACCAGGGCGCGTTCGTCGGCGATGAGGTCGGTGTCGACGAGGACGTTGACGGCGTTCCAGGTGAGGTTGCCGTGGGTGAGCATGGCCCCCTTGGGCCGCCCGGTCGTGCCGGACGTATACATGATGACGCAGGTGTCGTCGGGCGTGACGGGTTCGTCGACCGGTTCGGACGGCGCCTGCTGAAGGGCCTGTTCGTACTCCGCGCCGACTTCGAGGTAGGTGCGGACGTCGGTGTCGGCGGGCAGCCCGGCGACGAGTCCGGCGTGGACGCGGGCGTAGATCAGCGCCTTCGCGCCGGAGTCGGCGAGCTGGTAGGCGATCTCGGGCCCGGCGAGGCGGGTGTTGAGCGGGACGAAGACCGCGCCGAGCGTGCCGGCCGCGAACAGGGCCTCCAGGTAGGAGGGGTGGTTCGGGCCGAGGTAGGCGACGCGGTCGCCGCGTCTGACGCCCCGGGCGCGCAGGGCGTGCGCGAGGCGGGTGGTGCGCTCGTGCAGCGCGGCGTACGAGTACGCGGTGTCGCCGTGGATCAGGGCGGTGCGGTGCGGGGTCTTCCGGGCCCGGCGGGCGGGCCAGGAGCCCAGTCCCTCGTTGCGCATCTGCGGCCCCTCTAGGTCGTCAGCAGGCGGGCGGCGTTCTCTTTGAGGATCTTCGGCCGGACCTCGTCCTTGACCGGGAGCTTCGCGAAGTCGGCGAGCCAGCGATCGGGGGTGAGGACGGGGAAGTCGGAGCCGAAGAGGACCTTGTCCTTCAGCAGGGTGTTGGCGTACTGCACGAGCTGGGGCGGGAAGTACTTCGGCGACCAGCCCGACAGGTCGATGTGGACGCCGGGTTTGTGGGTGGCGACGGCCAGCGCCTCGTCCTGCCAGGGGAACGAGGGGTGCGCGAGGATGATCTTCAGGTCCGGGAAGTCCGCCGAGACGTCGTCCACGTGCAGGGGGTTGGAGTACTTCAGACGTATCCCGCCCCCGCCGGGGACGCCCGCGCCAATGCCGGTCTGGCCGGTGTGGAAGAGGGCGATGCAGCCGGCGTCCTCGATCACCTCGTACAACTCGTAGGCGACGGCACGGTCGTTGGGGAAGAAGCCCTGGATGCTGGGGTGGAACTTGAAGCCCCGCACGCCGTACTCCTCGATGAGCCGCCGCGCCTGGCGCACCCCGGCCTTCCCCCGGAACGGGTCGATGGAGGCGAAGGGGATCAGGACGTCGGCGTTGGCGGCGGCGGCCTCGGCGACCTCCTCGTTGGGGACGGGCGCGGTGCCGGTCGCGGACTCGGCGTCCACGGTGAAGATGACGGCGGCCATGTTCCGCTCGCGGTAGTAGGCCGCCGTCTCCTCGATGGTCGGCTTGCGCTTGCCCTCGACCTTGAAGTAGGCGGAGGAGGCGTCGTGCAGGTCGTCGTCCAGGGAGGAGTGGCCCTTGGAGGAGACCTCGGCGTGGGTGTGGACGTCGATGGCGGTGAGGGCGTCGAAGTCCATCGCGGGGCGCGCGGTCACGCCTCCTCCAGCTTGGGTGCCGGGATGCCCACCGTCTCCGGCTGGGCGCCGACCGACGTCCCCCACGCCTCGGCCAGCGTCTCGGGGGTCCAGCCGCCGTCCGCGTACGCCGCGCGGATCTCCTGCGGGTGGGACCAGAGGGCGACCTTGTCGCCGCCGATGCCGATGGCCTGCCCGGTGATGCCGCGTGCCGCCGCGGACGCGAGGAAGGGGACGAGGGCCGCGCAGTCCTCGGGGGTGCCGAAGCCCTCGCCCTTGCGGAGGATCCCGGGCAGCGGCCGGCCCTGCTTGAGGGCTTCGACGTAGGGGGCGAACGCGGGGATCGTCTCGGTCATCGCGGTCGCGGCGACGGGCACGATCGCGTTGACCGTGATGCCCGCGCGGGCCAGCTCCATCGACCAGGTGCGGGCGAACGCGGCGATCCCGGCCTTGGCCGCCGCGTAGTTGGTCTGCCCGAAGTTGCCGCGCTGGCCCGCGGGCGAGCCGACGAGGATCAGCGTGCCGCCCTCGCCGCGCTCGCGCATGTGGACGGCGGCGGCGCGGGCACAGGTGAAGGTGCCGCGCAGGTGGGTGGAGATCACGGCGTCGAAGTCGTCGTCCGTCATCTTCCACAGCACCTTGTCGCGCAGGATCCCGGCGTTGGTGACGAGCGTGTCGAGCCGTCCGAACGCCTCGACGGCCCGTCCGACGATCCGGTCGGCGGCCTCGGCGGTGCCGACCGGGACGACCTCGGCGACGGCGGTGCCGCCCGCCTCCGTGATCGCCTTCACCGCCTGTCCGGCGGCCTCCTCGTCGACGTCGTTGACCACCACGGACGCGCCGTGCGCGGCCAGGGCGCGGGCGTAGGCGAGGCCGAGGCCGCGGCCGGCGCCGGTGACGGCGGCGGCTGTGCCGGTGAGATCGATGCGGGGCACGGGTGAGTCCCTTCGACAGGAGCGGTGTGGAAATCGAAGGTAAGAGCAATGATTGTTGTCGTCAATAGTTGTTGCCGACCCACTAATGGTTCATGCTGGAATCTGTCACGACACATCCCCCCGACCAGGACCGAGACCCGACCAGGGCCGAGAGTCGACCGGGGCCGAGACCAGGGAGTCCGCCATCGCCAGCCGGCACGACACCGCACGCACCGCCCCGATCGACGCGAACGAGCCCTGGATGCGTGGGCTGCACGCCGACACGGGCTACCTCCTGTACCGGCTCGGCCTGCGCTCGGGGCAGTTGTTCAACACGTTCCTCCAGGAGTCGGGCCTGCGCCTGCGCCACTACGCGGTGCTGCGCTACCTCGCGGGCTGCGAGGGCGCCCCGCAACGGGAGTTGAGCACCCGCCTCGGCTACGACCCGTCCGCGATCGTCGGCCTGGTGGACGACCTGGAGCGGATCGCCTTCGCCGAGCGCCGCCCCTCCCCCGACGACCGGCGCAGCCGCATCGTCGTGCTCACCGAGCCGGGGCGCGCGTTCCTGCGGGACACGGACGAGGCGGGGCTGCGCGTCACCAACGAGCTGACGGGGCCGCTGACCGAGGCCGAGCGGGAGGTGCTGCACGGGCTGCTGCTGCGGGTGGCCGGGGACGACGTCGCCTGAAGGATCTTCAGGGCGGTCGAATGTTGTGCATCTTCTTGACGGCAGCTCATCCAGTGCATAACTTCACGGACCATTCCAGGCACCGGCCCAGGGAGCTCCCCGTGCAGTCGTCCCCCACGTCCGCCCGCCAACCGTCCCCCGACACCGCTCAGTTGCGCCGCGTCGCCCTCTCCGGGCTGCTCGGCACCGCCGTCGAGTTCTACGACTTCCTCGTGTACGGCACCGTCGCCGCGCTCGTCTTCGGCGAGCTGTTCTTCCCCGGCGCCGACCCCGCGGTCGGCACCATCGCCGCGTTCGGCACCTTCGCCGCCGGCTATGTCGCCCGCCCGCTCGGCGGGCTGGTCTTCGGTCACTTCGGCGACCGGATCGGCCGCAAGTCGATGATGCTGCTGACGATGGTCCTGATGGGCACCGGCAGCTTCCTCATCGGGCTGCTGCCCACCTACGACACGATCGGCGTGTGGGCGCCGGTCCTGCTGGTCGCGCTGCGCGTCGTGCAGGGCATCGCGATCGGCGGCGAGTGGGGCGGCGCGACCCTCATGGTCGTCGAGCACGCCGAACACGCGCGCGGCGACCGGCGCGGCCTGTGGTCGAGCTTCACCCAGCTCGGGGCCCCGCTCGGCTCCGTGCTCTCCGCCGGGGTGGTCACGCTCGTCTCCACGCTGCCCGACGACGACTTCCGCGCGTGGGGATGGCGGGTGCCGTTCCTGCTGAGCGTCGTCCTGCTCGCGGTCGGGCTCTTCGTGCGGCTGCGCGTCGCGGAGAGTCCGCTGTTCGACGCGGCCCGACGGCCCGAGAAGCCGCCCGTCCTCGAACTGCTGAGCCGGCCCCGGCCGGTGCTGGTCGCGGCGTGCGCCGGGATCGGGGCGTTCACCGCGCAGTCGCTGCTGACCGGGTTCATGATCTCGTACGCCGTCGACGAGGGGTACACCCGGCCACAGGTCCTGACGGCCGTGACGGTCGCGTCCTGCGTGGCGCTGGTCGTGCTGCCGGCGGCGTCCGCGCTGTCCGACCGGGTCGGGCGGCGTCCCGTCGTCCTCGCCGGTGCGCTCGCCTCGGCCGCGCTCGCCTTCCCCGTCCTCGCGCTCGTCGACTCCGGCTCGCCCGGTCTGCTGGTCCTCGCGCTGGTCCTCGGGCACGGGGTCGCGCAGTCCACGATGTACGGGCCACTGGGCGCGCTGCTCAGCGAGATGTTCCCGACGAACGTCCGCTACACCGGGGCCTCCCTCGGCTACCAGGGGGCCACGCTGATCGGCGCGGGCTTCTCACCCCTGATCGCGAGCAGCCTCCTGGCGTCGGGCGGCGGTTCCAGCACGCCGGTCTCCCTGCTGCTGTGCGCCGGGGCCGCGATCACCGCGGTCACCGTGTGGCGGATGCGCGAGACGTCGTCCGACACGCTGCGGCCCGCCGCCGAGCGGGCGCCGGAGCGGGAGACCGCCTCGGGGTGACACAGGATCCGACGTCATGAATCCGCGTTCCGCGCCCGAGCGGCTGCTGTCCGTCCTCGCCGCGTTCGACCACGAACACACGGCGCTCACGCTCACGGACATCAGCCGCCGGGCCGGGCTGACCCTCACGACGGCGCACCGGCTGGTCGGCGCGCTCACTCTCTGGGGCGCCCTGGAGCGCGATCCCTCCGGGACGTACCACGTGGGTCTGCGCCTGTGGGAGATCGCCGCGCTCTCACCGCGCGGCCTCGCCCTGCGCCAGATCGCCCTCCCCTATCTGGAAGACCTCTACGAAGCCACCCACGAGAACGTCCAGTTGGCCGTCCGTGACGGATGCGACGTCGTCTACACGGAATGGCTGAGCGGGCATTCCTCCGTCGGCGTCCACATCCGCGTCGGCGCCCGCTGGCCCCTCCACGCGACGGGAGTCGGCCTGGTCCTCCTCGCCCACGCCGCCCCGGCCTTCCAGGACACCTACTGCACCGGCCCCTTGACCTCCTTCACCCCCCACACCCTCACCGACCCCTCCTCCCTCCGCCGCCTCCTCGCCGACATCCGCCACACCGGCATCGCCGTCAGCGACCGCCAGATCACCGACGACGCCCTCTCCGTCGCGGCCCCCGTCCGGGGTCCGGGCGGCGAGGTCGTCGCGGCCGTGTCGGTCGTCGTGCCCCAACAGGGGGCCCAGGTGGGGGTGTTGACACCTGCGGTGCGGGTGGCGGCGCGGGGGATATCGCGGGCACTGGGATGGCGGCCGGCGGGGAGGGGGGAGGCGTAGGGGTGGGGGTGGGTGGGCGGTGAAGGGGGTTCGAGGCGGCAGGCGGGAAGAGGGCGCGCACAGGTTTGGGACGGTGGGCCGGGCGGTCCGTGAGGTTGGTTCAGCTCGGTCCGGGGGCCTCATCGGCTCAGCACGGCGCACGTGGCGAAGCACTCCGCGCCGGGCGGCCGGAGCCGGCCCACACGCCGGGCTCCGGGGGAGGCGTTGCGGACTGCGGGCCGCGCCACCGCTCGACGGCACGTCGTCCGGCCTCGACACCCCGCCGGCTCGACGCGACCGGCGGCGCGTGTTCCCGGGCGGGACCCCGAGCTGCGCATACCCGGCTTCATCGGGTGAACTCGCCTGCGCGGTACGGCATTTCCCCGCTTCAACTCTTGACGGCCCCTGGGGCAGGGTGGACATTGACGGCACCTTGAGAGCGCTCTCAACGGCTCCCCGGGCACCCGCTCTCCCCACATCCCGTACCCGAGAGGTCCCCCCCATGACCGCATCCTCCGGTATCCCCAGAAGACGCCGCGCCCTGCTCGCCGTCCTGTCCACCCTCGGCCTCGCCGCCGCCCTCGCGACAGCGGCGACGCTCCCCGCAGACGCCTCCGCGCCGACGCCGCCGGCCGGCTGGACACAGGTCTTCGTGGACGACTTCAACGGCGCCGCCGGCACCGGCGTCAACACCAGCAACTGGCAGTACTCGACCGGCACTTCGTACCCCGGCGGCCCCGCGAACTGGGGCACGGGCGAGGTCGAGACGATGACGAACTCGACCGCCAACGTCTCCCTGGACGGCAACGGCAACCTCCGCATCACGCCGCTGCGCGACGCCGCCGGCCGGTGGACATCGGGCCGCATCGAGACGAACCGCACGGACTTCCAGCCCCCGGCCGGCGGCAAGCTGCGCGTCGAGGCGCGGCTACAGATGCCCAATGTGACCGGCACGGCGGCGGAGGGGTACTGGCCCGCCTTCTGGATGCTGGGCGCGCCCTACCGGGGCAACTACCAGAACTGGCCCGCCGTGGGCGAGTTGGACATCATGGAGAACGTCCAGGGCCTCAACCGGGTCTGGGCGACGATGCACTGCGGCACCAACCCCGGCGGGCCCTGCAACGAGACGACGGGCATCGGCGGCAACACGGTCTGCCCCGGCGCGACATGCCAGTCCGGGTTCCACAACTACACGATGGAATGGGACCGTTCGGTCACGCCCGAGGCCATCCGCTTCTACGTCGACGGCGTCAACTACCACACGGTCACCGCGAACCAGGTCGACGCCACCACCTGGGCCAACGCGACGAACCACGGCTTCTTCATCATCCTCAACGTCGCGATGGGCGGCGCCTTCCCCGACGCGTACGGCGGCGGTCTCGACGGCGCGACCGAGCCGGGCCACCCGATGGTCGTCGACTACGTCCAGGTCCTGCGGTCCTCCGGCGGCGGTACCACCACTCCCCCGCCCTCGGGCTCGCGTGACGCCTACGCCCCGATCCAGGCCGAGTCCTACGACGCCCAGTCCGGCGCCACGACGGAGACCACCTCGGACACCGGCGGCGGCCAGAACATCGGCTCCCTCGCGAACGGCGACTGGGCCCAGTACAAGAACGTCAATTTCGGCTCCACCCCCGCGACCCAGTTCCGTGCCCGTGTCGCCAGCGGCGCGTCCGGCGGGGTCAGCGGCCTCGTCGAGGTCCGCCTCGACAGCCGCACCGCCACCCCGGTCGGCAGCTTCTCCCTCGCCGGCACCGGCGGCTGGCAGTCCTGGCGCACCGTCCCCGCCAACATCACCGCCGTCACCGGCACCCACGACGTCTACCTCACCTTCACCAGCGGCCAGCCCAACGACTTCGTGAACGTCAACTGGTTCGAATTCGGCCGCTGACGGCCAAAATCCCCGCCCCACCTCCTGGTTCAGCCCTTGAGCGTGGCGAGCCAGTCGATCAGCAGGCTGTCGACCTCGTCGGGGCGTTCCTGCTGGACCCAGTGGCCGCAGCCGGCCAGGAGGTGGGAGGCGGACAGGGCGGGGAGGGTGGTGGGGTGGGCGTCGATGGCGTCGGCCATCCAGGTGGTGGAGGCGTCCAGCGCGCCGCCGATGAACAGGGCGGGCCGGGTGATCGGGGCTCCTCGGTGGGGGGCGAGGTCTTCCCAGTCGCGGTCCATGTTCCGGTAGCGGTTGAGGGCGCCGGTCAGGCCGGTGCGCTCGAACTCCCCGGCGTGGACGTCGAGGTCGTCCTCGCTCAGCCAGGCCGGGAGCGGGCCGGCGGGGAAACGGTCGCGCAGCCGGCCGCCCGGGGTGACGAAGTGCGGGTCGGGTTCGCCGTCGGCGGGCCTGGTGTCGGCGGACAGGGCCGCGTAGAAGCCCGCGAGCCAGCCCCGGACGTCGGGCTCGATCTCCACCTCGGCGCGGCCCGGCTCCTGGAAGTAGGAGACGTAGAACTCCTGCCCGGGGCCGCCGATCCGGCCGAAGACGTCGCTGGGGCGGGGGCCGCCGGGCGGCGCGTACGGCACGCTCAGCAGGCCGACCGCGCGGAAGATTCCGGGGTGCAGCAGGGCGGAGGCGGCGGCGATGTTGGACCCCCAGTCGTGGCCGACGACCACCGCGCTCTCCTCCCCGAGCGCGCGCACGACGGCGACGTTGTCGTCCACCAGGTCGAGCATGCGGTACGCGTCGATCGCGGCCGGCTTCGAGGAACGGCCGTAGCCGCGCACGTCGATCGCCACCGCCCGGTACCCAGCTGCGGCAAGGGCCGGAAGCTGACGGCGCCACGAGTACCACGACTCGGGAAACCCGTGCACGAGCAGGACCAGCGGACCGCTCCCCTGCTCGACCAGGTGCAGACGCCCGGCAGGCGCCTCGACGGTGCGGTGACGCAGCGCGGCGGTCGACTCGGACTGCATGGGTGACGTCTCCTCTGTTCGAGGGCGGCCGACGGTTCCCCTCGATCATGCGGCGGGGCAGCCCCTCGACGCGATCAATGTTGCCGTTCCGGCAAGTCGGCAGGACAGCGCGACGAGCCCCCGCCCCCCGCTAACGCATCTCCGCCCGGAACCCCGCCGGAGTCGTGTCCGTGTGCTGGTGGAAGAACTTGGAGAAGTTGCCGGGGTCGGGGAAGCCGACGGCGGCGCCGACGCGGCCGATGGGGAGGTCGGTGTGGGCGAGGAGGCGTTTGGCCTCCAGGACGACGCGTTTGTCGATGAAGCCCTTGGGGGTCTCGCCGGTCGCGGCGCGGACGGCGCGGACCAGGGTGCGCCGCGAGTAGCCGAGGGCGTCCGCGTACGCGCTGACGCTGTGGTTGGTCGCGAAGTCCCGTTCCACCGCGTCGCGGAAGAGCGTGAACGTCGTGTCCATGCGCCGCTCCGCCTCGGCGGAACCCGTGGCGGCGAGGTGGGCGAGGCGCAGCAGGAACGCGGTGAGGGAGTGGCGCAGGACGGCGGTGTGGAGGCTGAGCGGCAGCGTCACCGCGTCCTCGTACTCGCGGCGCAGGTGGGCGAGGGAGGCACGCAGGGCGGCGAGGCGGTCGGGGTCGGGGCGCAGCAGCGGGGGCAGGTCGTAGCGGTAGAGCCCGGTCGCCTCGACGGTCGCGCGCGGAAGGAAGCCGGGCTGCATGGCGAGGACGTTTCCCCGGTACTCGGAGAGCCGGGAGAAGCGGTGCACCTGGCCGGGGCGGATCCACAGGACGTCGCCCGCGCGGGCCTCGTGCTCCGTGAAGTCGACCATGTGACGGACGGGCCCGTGATCGAAGAGCAGGACGACGTGGAAGTCGATGCGGTGGACGCGGTCGAGGGGCGCGTCCGCGTGCCAGGTGCGGTCGTTCGTCATGGGCCCGACCTGCATCCCGACGCCGGCCACGCTGATCTCGACGGGGAAGGGGAACGTTCGGATCCCGGTCACCGCCGCGTCACCCTCGCCACCTTGGATGGTTCTGTCCGCCATGTCCCGCTCGCGCCGCCTCGTCCGTGCTCTGTACTGCTCTCGGTGTCCCACTTTCACCACAGGCTGACACACCCAGCCCTTCCGCTGGAAAAGTCCGACTTTTAATTTTGAACGCGTAACGACCGTGTTACCGGTCGCACAGATGACTTCTTGAAGTGGGGTTTCCGACGATGAGCAACAGCCTGGAGTGGACCGACCTCGACCGGCGTGCCGTCGACACCGCCCGCGTGCTGGCGGCGGACGCCGTGCAGAAGGTCGGCAACGGCCACCCCGGCACGGCGATGAGCCTGGCCCCGGTCGCCTACACCCTCTTTCAGAAGGTGATGCGCCACGACCCGGCGGACCCGGAGTGGACCGGCCGCGACCGCTTCGTCCTCTCCCCCGGCCACACCTCGCTGACCCTCTACACCCAGCTCTTCCTCGCCGGGTACGAGGTCGAGCTGGACGACCTCAAGTCGTTCCGCACGCACGGCTCGAAGACCCCGGGCCACCCGGAGTACGGCCACACGGCCGGCGTCGAGACCACGACCGGCCCGCTCGGCCAGGGCGTCGCGAACGCGGTCGGCATGGCGATGGCCGCCCGCTACGAGCGCGGCCTGTTCGACCCGGACGCCCCCGAGGGCACCTCGCCCTTCGACCACACGATCTGGGCGATCGTCTCGGACGGCGACCTGGAAGAGGGCGTCTCCGCCGAGGCGTCCTCCCTCGCCGGCCACCAGAAGCTCGGCAACCTGGTCCTCGTCTACGACGACAACCACATCTCCATCGAGGGCGACACCGCGACCGCGTTCTCCGAGGACGTCCTGAAGCGGTACGAGGCGTACGGCTGGCACACCCAGCGCGTGGCCCCCGGGGCGGACGGCGACGTCGACACCGCCGCCCTGCACACGGCGCTGACGGCGGCCAAGGCCGAGACCGGCCGTCCCTCGATCATCGCCCTGCGCACGATCATCGCCTGGCCCGCGCCGAACGCGCGGAACACGGAAGCCTCGCACGGCTCCGCGCTCGGCGCGGACGAGGTCGCCGCCACGAAGCGGGTGCTGGGCTTCGACCCTTCGCTGTCGTTCGAGGTCGCCCCCGACGTCCTCGCCCACAGCCGGCAGGCCCTCGACCGGGGCGCCGAGGCACACGCCGCCTGGGACAAGCGGATCGCCGAGTGGCGCACCCGGCTCCCCGAGCGCGCCGCCCTGTTCGACCGGATCGTGGCGGGCCAGCTCCCCGAGGGCTGGGAGGACGCGCTGCCGGTGTTCGAGGAGGGCAAGTCCCTCGCGACGCGCGCCGCCTCCGGCAAGGTCCTCCAGACGCTCGGCCCGGTCGTCCCCGAACTCTGGGGCGGCTCCGCCGACCTGGCGGGCTCGAACAACACGACCATCGACAAGGGGAGTTCGTTCCTCCCGAAGGGCAACCCCCTCCCGGAGGCCGACCCTTACGGCCGCACCGTCCACTTCGGCATCCGCGAGTTCTCGATGGCCGCCGAGATGAACGGCATCGCCCTGCACGGCAACACCCGTATCTACGGCGGGACGTTCCTCGTCTTCTCCGACTACATGCGCAACGCCGTCCGCATGTCCGCGCTGATGCAGCTCCCGGTGACCTACGTGTGGACGCACGACTCGATCGGTCTCGGCGAGGACGGCCCGACCCACCAGCCGGTCGAGCACCTGGCCTCGCTGCGCGCGATCCCGGGCCTCAACATCGTCCGCCCCGCCGACGCGAACGAGACGGCGGTCGCCTGGGCGGAGATCCTGAAGCGCCACGCCACGCGCCCGGCGCCGCACGGACTGGCCCTGACCCGGCAGGGAGTTCCGACGTACGCGCCGAACCCCGAGGCGGCGAAGGGTGGTTACGTCCTCGCGGACAGCTCGACGGCCACTCCCGACGTCGTCCTCATCGCCACCGGCTCCGAGGTCCAACTCGCGGTGGGCGCACGGGAGTTGCTGGAGGCGGAGGGGATCGGCGCGCGGGTCGTGTCGATGCCGTCGGTGGAGTGGTTCGAGGAGCAGACGCCGCAGTACAAGGAGTCGGTGCTGCCGTCGGCCGTGAAGGCGCGGGTCGCCGTGGAGGCCGGGATCGGGCTCACCTGGTACCGGTACGTCGGCGACGCGGGCCGCATCGTGTCCCTGGAGCACTTCGGTGCCTCCGCCGATGCGAAGATCCTGTTCGCGGAGTACGGCTTCACCGCCGAGAACGTCGCCGCTGCCGCCAGGGAATCCCTGGCTGCCGCGCGTGGTTGACCGAAACGCCAGAAAGAAGATGATCGAAGTGACCGCAACACCCCTGGAACGCCTCTCAGGTGAAGGTGTCTCCATCTGGCTGGACGACCTCTCGCGCAAGCGGATCGTGTCCGGCAACCTCGCCGAGCTGATCGCCACTCAGCACGTCGTCGGCGTCACCACCAACCCCTCGATCTTCCAGGCCGCCATCGGCTCCGGCGAGGGCTACGAGCAGCAGCTCGCCGACCTCGCCGTCCGTGGCGTCACCGTCGAGGAGGCCGTCCGCATGATGACGACGGCCGACGTGCGCGACGCGGCCGACATCCTGCGGCCGGTATATGACGCCTCACACGGCCGCGACGGCCGCGTCTCGATCGAGGTGGACCCGCGGCTCGCGCACGACACGACGGCGACGGTCGCCGAGGCCAAGCAGCTCGCGTGGCTGGTCGACCGCCCGAACGTGATGATCAAGATCCCGGCGACGAAGGCGGGCCTCCCGGCGATCACCGAGGTCATCGGCCTCGGGATCAGCGTGAACGTGACGCTGATCTTCTCCCTGGAGCGGTACGCCGAGGTCATGGACGCCTACCTCGCGGGCCTGGAGAAGGCGCGCGCGGCCGGCCGTGACCTGACCGGCATCCACTCCGTGGCCTCGTTCTTCGTCTCCCGTGTCGACTCCGAGATCGACAAGCGCCTGACGGCCGTCGGCACCGACGCGGCCCTCGCCCTCAAGGGCAGGGCGGCCCTGGCGAACGCGCGCCTGGCCTACGAGGCGTACGAGAAGGTGTTCGCCTCCGAGCGGTTCGCGGCGCTGGAGAGCGCCGGGGCGCACCGGCAGCGTCCGCTGTGGGCTTCGACCGGGGTGAAGGATCCTGCTTACAAGGACACCCTGTACGTGGACGAGCTGGTCGCGCCGGGCACGGTCAACACCATGCCGCAGGCCACGCTGGACGCGGTCGCCGACCATGGTGTGATCACCGGTGACACGGTCACCGGCGGGTACGCCGGGGCGCGCGCCGACCTCGACGCGGTCGCGGCGCTGGGCGTCTCGTACGACGAGGTCGTCACCCGACTGGAGCAGGAGGGTGTCGAGAAGTTCGAGGTCGCGTGGGAGGACCTGCTGAGCGCGGTCAGGACGTCGCTGGAGAGCAAGACGGGCGAGGAGAGCAAGGGAGTGGGCGCGGAATGAACGCCGTAGACACTGTCGGCGGTGCGGCCGTGGACCCGGCCGACTGGGACAACCCGCTGCGGGACGCGCGCGACCGGCGCCTGCCGAGGATCGCCGGGCCGTCGGGCCTCGTGATCTTCGGGGTGACGGGTGACCTGTCTCGCAAGAAGCTGATGCCGGCCATCTACGACCTCGCCAACCGCGGGATGCTCCCGCCGGGCTTCTCGCTCGTCGGGTTCGCCCGCCGGGACTGGGAGGACCAGGACTTCGCGCAGGTCGTGCACGACTCGGTGCGCGAGCACGCGCGGACCCCGTTCCGCGAGGAGGTCTGGCAGCAGCTCGCCGAGGGCATGCGGTTCATCCCGGGCGACTTCGACGACGACACCGCGTTCAAGCAGCTGCGGCAGACCGTCGACGAGCTGGACGCGGCGCGCGGCACCAGCGGCAACTACGCCTTCTACCTCTCCGTCCCGCCGAAGTTCTTCCCGCAGGTCGTCCAGCAGCTGAAGAAGCACGGGCTGGCGAAGGCGCCCGAGGGGTCCTGGCGGCGGGCGGTCATCGAGAAGCCCTTCGGGCACGACCTGGCCTCCGCCGAGGAGCTGAACCGGATCGTGCACGACGTGTTCGACCCGGACCAGGTCTTCCGGATCGACCACTACCTGGGCAAGGAGACGGTCCAGAACATCCTGGCGCTGCGCTTCGCGAACCAGATGTTCGAGCCGATCTGGAACCGGTCCTACGTCGACCACGTGCAGATCACGATGGCCGAGGACATCGGCATCGGCGGCCGGGCCGGCTACTACGACGGCATCGGTTCGGCGCGCGACGTCATCCAGAACCACCTGCTCCAGCTGATGGCGCTGACCGCGATGGAGGAGCCGGCCGCGTTCGACGCGTCCTCGCTGCTCACCGAGAAGCTGAAGGTCCTCAGGGCCGTGAAGGTCCCCGACGAGCTGGGCCTGCACACCGTGCGCGGCCAGTACGCCGAGGGCTGGCAGGGCGGCGAGAAGGTCAGCGGCTACCTCCAGGAGGACGGCATCGACCCGGCCTCGACGACCGACACGTACGCCGCCGTCAAGCTGAACGTCGACAACCGCCGCTGGGCCGGGGTGCCGTTCTACCTGCGCACCGGCAAGCGTCTGGGCCGGCGGGTGACCGAGATCGCGGTGGTGTTCCAGCGGGCGCCGCACTCGCCGTTCGACTCCACGGCGACGGAGGAGCTGGGCTCCAACGCGATCGTCATCCGTGTCCAGCCCGACGAGGGCATGACCGTGCGGTTCGGCTCCAAGGTGCCGGGTACCTCGATGGAGATCCGGGACGTGACGATGGACTTCGCGTACGGCGAATCCTTCACGGAGTCGTCCCCCGAGGCGTACGAACGGCTCATCCTGGACGTGCTGCTCGGCGACGCCAACCTTTTCCCCCGCCACCAGGAAGTGGAAGAGTCCTGGAAGATCCTCGACCCGATCGAGGAGTACTGGGCCTCGCACGGCAGGCCCGCGCAGTACGCGTCGGGCAGCTGGGGACCCCGAGAAGCGGACGAGATGCTCGCACGAGACGGACGGAGCTGGCGCAGGCCATGAAGATCGACCTCACCGACACCACGGCAAGCAAGATCAACAAGGCGCTGGTGCAGGGCCGCCGCGCCATCGGGACGCCCGCCGTGGGCATGGTCCTGACGATGGTGATCGTCACGGACGAGGAGAACGCGTACGACGCGATCAAGGCGGCCGAGGAAGCCTCGCACGAGCACCCCTCGCGCACCCTGGTCGTCATCAAGCGCCAGGCCCGCACCCCGCGCGAGCGCACCCAGTCCCGGCTCGACGCCGAGGTCCGGGTGGGTTCGGAGGCGGGCGCCGGCGAGACGGTCGTCCTGCGCACCTACGGCGAGGTGTCCGACCACGCCGACTCGGTCGTCCTGCCGCTGCTCCTGCCGGACGCGCCGGTCGTCGTCTGGTGGCCGGTGGACGCCCCCGAGAACCCCTCGAAGGACCCGCTGGGCGCGCTGGCGCAGCGCAGGATCACCGACCTGTACGCCGTCGAGAACCCCCTGCAGACGCTGTCCGCCCGCGTGAAGTCGTACGCCCCCGGCGACACCGACCTCGCCTGGACGCGGCTGACGCCGTGGCGCTCCATGCTGGCCGCCGCCCTCGACCAGGCCCGGGTGCCGATCGTCTCCGGCGCCGTCGAGGCCGAGGCGGAGAACCCGGCCGCCGAACTGCTCGCGCGCTGGCTCGAGGCCCGCCTCAAGGTCAAGATCGACCGCGTGGTCACCGCAGGACCGGTCGTCACGGCCGTCCGGCTCGGCACGGCGGACGGCGAGGTCGTCATCGACCGCCCCGAGGGCCCCCTCGCGACGCTGTCGCTGCCGGGGCAGCCCTCGCGCACCCTCGCGCTGAAGGTGCGCACCACCTCCGAACTCATCGCCGAGGAGCTGCGGCGCCTCGACGCGGACGAGATGTACGCCGTCGCGCTGCGCGGCGAGGCCACCAAGGAGATCCCCGCACATGTCTGAGACCCCTCTGCTCACCGAACGGCCCGAGTGGAACGCGCTGGTGGCGCACTCCGCCGAGCCCGCGGGACTGCGCGAGCTGTTCGCCGCCGACCCCGGGCGCGCCGAGCGGTACGTGGTCCGGGTGGGCGATCTGCGGATCGACTACTCCAAGCACCTCGTGACCGACGAGACGCTGCGGCTGCTGCGTGAACTCGCTCTTGTGACCGACGTGTTCGGGCTGCGGGACGCCATGTTCCGGGGCGAGAAGATCAACATCACGGAGCGGCGGGCGGTGCTGCACACCGCGCTGCGTGCCCCGCGCGACGCGGTGATCGAGGTCGACGGCGAGAACGTCGTCCCGGCCGTGCACGGCGTCCTCGACAAGATGGCCGCGTTCTCGGAGCAGGTCCGCTCGGGCGAGTGGGTCGGGCACACCGGCAAGCGGATCCGCAACGTCGTCAACATCGGCATCGGCGGCTCGGACCTCGGTCCGGCGATGGCGTACGAGGCGCTGCGGGCGTTCACCGCGCGGGAGTTGACCTTCCGGTTCGTGTCCAACGTGGACGGCTCCGACCTGCACGAGGCCGTGCGGGACCTGGACCCCGAGGAGACGCTGTTCATCGTCGCCTCGAAGACGTTCACCACGATCGAGACGATCACCAACGCGACCTCGGCACGATCCTGGCTGCTCAGGGGCCTGGACGGCGACGAGAAGGCCGTGGCCAAGCACTTTGTCGCGCTGTCGACGAACGCGGAGAAGGTCGCCGACTTCGGGATCGACACGGCGAACATGTTCGAGTTCTGGGACTGGGTCGGCGGGCGCTACTCGTACGACTCGGCGATCGGGCTGTCGCTGATGATCGCGATCGGGCCGGACGCGTTCCGGGAGATGCTGGCCGGGTTCCACCTGGTCGACGAACACTTCAGGACGGCGCCCGCCGAGGCCAACGCCCCGCTGGTCCTTGGCCTGTTGGGCGTCTGGTACGGCAACGTGCTGGGCGCGCAGTCGCACGCGGTGCTGCCGTACTCGCACTATCTCTCCAAGTTCACCGCCTACTTGCAGCAGCTCGACATGGAGTCCAACGGCAAGTCCGTGGACCGCGAGGGCCGTTCGGTCTCCTGGCAGACCGGTCCCGTCGTGTGGGGCACGCCCGGCACCAACGGGCAGCACGCGTACTACCAGTTGATCCACCAGGGCACGAAGCTGATCCCGGCGGACCTGCTCGGGTTCGCGCGTCCGGTCGGTGAGCTGAGCGACGAACTCAAGGCGCAGCACGACCTGTTGATGGCCAACCTGTTCGCGCAGGGCCAGGCGCTCGCGTTCGGCAAGACGGCCGAGGAGGTCCGCGCGGAGGGCGTCCCGGAGGAGCAGGTCGCGCACCGCACCTTCAAGGGCGACCACCCCACGACGACCATCCTGGCGGGCGAGTTGAACCCGTCGGTCCTCGGCCAGCTCATCGCGCTGTACGAGCACAAGGTGTTCGTCCAGGGCGCGATCTGGAACATCGACTCCTTCGACCAGTGGGGGGTCGAGCTGGGCAAGGTCCTCGCCAAGCGCGTGGAGCCGGCCCTCACGACGGGCGCGGACGTGCCCGGTCTCGACGCCTCCACGGCCGCGCTCGTCGCCGCCTACCGTGAACTCAAGGAAGTGAAGTAGCCATGCAGCTCGGCCTGATCGGTCTCGGCAAGATGGGCGGCAACATGCGCGAGCGGATCCGCCGCGCCGGCCACACCGTCGTCGGTTACGACCGCAACCCCGAAGTCTCCGACGTGGCCAGCCTGTCGGAGCTGGTGGAGAAGCTGGAAGCGCCGCGCGTGGTCTGGGTGATGGTCCCGGCCGGCGCCGCGACGCAGTCCGTCGTCGACGAGCTGGGCGACCTCCTGGAGGCCGGGGACACCGTCGTCGACGGCGGCAACTCCCGCTGGACGGACGACGAGAAGCACGCCGAGGAGCTGGGTGCCAAGGGCATCGGGTTCGTCGACGCGGGTGTCTCCGGCGGGGTGTGGGGCCTGCAGAACGGCTACGCCCTCATGGTCGGCGGCGACGCCGAGCACATCGCGCGGGTGCAGCCGGTCTTCGACGCCCTCAAGCCCGAGGGCCCGTACGGGTACGTCCACGCCGGCAAGGTCGGCGCCGGGCACTTCTCCAAGATGGTCCACAACGGCATCGAGTACGCCATGATGCAGGCGTACGCCGAGGGCTGGGAGCTGCTGGAGAAGGTCGACTCCGTCACCGACGTCCGCGAGGTCTTCCGGTCCTGGCAGGAGGGGACGGTCATCCGCTCCTGGCTGCTCGACCTCGCCGTCAACGCCCTGGACGAGGACGAGCACCTGGACAAGCTGCGCGGTTACGCGCAGGACTCCGGCGAGGGCCGCTGGACCGTCGAGGCGGCCATCGACCACGCCGTCCCGCTGCCCGCGATCACCGCCTCGCTGTTCGCGCGATTCGCGTCCCGGCAGGACGACTCGCCGCAGATGAAGATGATCGCGGCGCTGCGCAACCAGTTCGGCGGGCACGCCGTCGAGAGCAAGTAGGGACCGACGATGGGGGACCTCTTCCTGGTCCGCCACGGTGAGACGGAGTGGAGCGTGTCGGGCCGGCACACCAGCTGGACCGACCTGCCCCTCACCGACCACGGCGAGCAGCAGGCCAAGTCGCTCGCTCCACTCCTCACCGGCCGGGCCTTCTCCCTCGCCCTCACCAGCCCCCTCGCCCGCGCGGTCCGCACCGCGGAACTCGCGGGCGTCACCGGGGCGTCGACCGATCCCGACCTCCACGAGTGGGACTACGGCGGCTACGAGGGCATCACCACCGTCGACATCCACAAGACCCGCCCGGACTGGTACCTCTGGACGGACGGCGTCCCGCCCGGCCCCTCGGGCCACCCCGGCGAGTCCCCGTCCGACATCGGCGCCCGCGCGGACCGTGTCCTGGAGCGCGTCGTCCCCGCCCTCGGCGAAGGGGACGTGATCCTCGTCGCCCACGCCCACTTCCTGCGCGTCCTCACGGCCCGCAGGCTCGGACTCCCGCCCTCCGAGGGGCGGTTGTTCCAGCTCGCGACCGGGACGGTGAGCCGGCTGACCATGGAACACGGGTGGCCGGCGATCGCGGAGTGGAACAGCAGGGTGTGAGGTGGGGTGGGACAGCAGGGTGTGCAGTGATGGGGGCGGTGTGAGGTGATGGGTGCGATGTGATGGGTGCGGTGTGATGTAGCACTGATCCCGTTGACACCCGGGCCACAGGCCCGCCAGAGTCGCGACCGATGGAGATCAACGATCTGACACCGGCCGAGCGACGCGTCTGGCGGGCCTTTGTCACGGGGGAGACCGTGGACTTCCGGGACCGGGACGCGGACGGGGGTGAGTGGGGGGCCGAACGGTCCGTGCGCGCGGGGGTGTTGCGGGCGTTGCTGCTCAACGGGCCCGCCGAGCCCGGGGAGGTGGCGGCGCTGAAGGTGATGGGGGCGCGGATCACCGGGGAGCTGGATCTGCGGTACGCGGTGGTGGAGCAGGTGATCCGGCTCAACTACTGCCGGTTCGACGAGACTCCGCGTTTCGCGGGGGCCCAGTTGCAGTACCTCAACCTGCGGGACAGCGTCCTGCCGGGGCTGGCCGCGGCGCGTGCCCGGATCGACGGGAGTCTGCGGCTGACCCGGTGCCGGATCGACGGCCAGGTCAGGCTCGGTGGCACGCAGATCGCCGGGGCGCTTTTCCTGGACGGTGCCGAAGTCACCGGCGACGGCGGCCCGTTGCCCGCACTGGCCCTCAACCAGGTGTCCGTGGACGACGATCTGTGCGCGCGGGGTCTGAAGGCGCGCGGCATGATCCGGCTCGACGGGGCCCGGATCGCCGGGTCGGTCGACCTGGAGGAGGCGGAGCTGTCGCATCCCGGGGCCAATGTCGTCCAGGCCGAGGCGCTGGAGGTGGGGGCGAACCTCGTCGCACGCCGGTTGCGGGCGACGGGGCGGATCGACCTGCGGGGCGCCCGGGTGCCGGGGCGGATCGACCTGTTGGACAGCACGCTGTCCAATCCTGACGGCACGGCGTTGCGGGCGAGCAGTTGTGTCATCGGGGAGTTGTGGCTGCGCAAGGGCGCGCCGATCGAGGGGATGCTGAACCTGCGGGCCACGGAGATCGGCCAGTTGAACCTCGCGCCGGAGAAACTGCCGGACCAGGTGCGGCTGTTGGACCTCACGTACACGTTCCTCACCCCGCACGCCCCCGTCGAGGCCCGCCTCCCGATGCTGGAACGCGACGACTCCTACACCCCGTTCAACCCCCACGCCTACGAACAGCTCACCGCCGCCTACCGCCGCACCGGCGACGACACCTCCGCCCGCCTCGTCCAGCTCGCCAAACAGCGCCGGCACCGCCGCACCCTCCCCTGGTACGGGCGCCTGTGGGGCCACGTCCAGGACATCACCGTCGGCTACGGCTTCCGCCCCCTGCGCGCCGGCGTCTGGCTCCTCTCCCTGCTGGCCCTCGGCTCGATCGCCTTCCACCTCCACCACCCCGCCCCCCTGAAACCCGGCGAGTCCCCCCACTTCAGCCCCGTCTTCTACACCCTCGACCTCCTCCTCCCGATCATCTCCTTCGGCCAGGAGAGCGCGTTCGCCCCGACGGGCGGCTACCAGACCCTGTCGTACGTCCTGATCGTCACGGGGTGGATCCTGGCGACGACGGTGGTCACGGGCATCACGCGGACGGTGAGCAGGCAGTGAACATCCTCAACTCCCCCGCACCGGGCGGCCGGTGTTGCGGATCATCCGCCGCAGCACGTCCATGGCGGCGGTGTACTCCTCCTCGTGGATCCGCGCCCGCACCCCCGCCATCGTCCGGCGCCCTTCCGCCAGGGCGTCGCGCCCGGTGTCGGTGCGGGCCAGCCGGCCGCGAGCAGTCCCCGGTGCGTCAGGGCGTCCGCCGCCCGCTCCATGTCGGCCGGCCCGAAGTCGTCCGTGAACGCGTCGAGCAGACCGCCCAGTTCGTCCCGGGTGTGGTCCGGGGTGTCATGTGGAGTGTCATGTGCGGCACCGTAGAACCGCACCCGGGCTTGAAGGTCAACCGGGGGGCGGGGCCGGAGCGTGAGCCTTGCCGCCGGAGTCGGCGGTACATCACACAGCACACATCACGCACCACAAGCCCCCGTCCTCACCCCGACACCCCCACCACCCCCGCCAGCTCCGCGATGTCCGCCAGCATCCGCCCGCTGTCCGGCTCCCGCCCCGTGAACAGGCGGAACGCGTCGGCGGCCTGGAACACCGCCATCCCGCCCCCGTCGAGGGTGGCGCAGCCCATCTCGCGGGCGGTGCGCAGGAGTTCGGTCTCCAAGGGCCGGTAGACCACTTCGGCGATCCACAACTCGGCGCGCAGCAGCGCGGCGTCGAAGGGCAGCCCGGGGTGCGCGGCCATGCCCACGGGCGTCGCGTGCACCACTCCGTCCGCGTCGGCGAGCAGGGCGGGGAGTCCGTCGAGCGGGGCGGACGATGCGCGGCCCGCCCCGAAGTGGCCGTTCAGCGCCGTTGCCAGCGCGGCGGCCCGTTCCGGTACCGCGTCGACGACCGTCACCACTCCCGCGCCCAGCGTCAGCGCGGCGTGGGCGACGGCCGCTCCCGCTCCGCCGGCCCCGAGCTGCACCACCCGTTCCAGTGCGACGTCGGGCAGTCCCCGGGCGAACGAGGCCGCGAACCCGGTGACGTCGGTGTTGTGCCCCACCGCGCGCCCGTCCGCCTCGAAGACGACCGTGTTCACCGCGCCCAGCGCCTCGGCCTGTGGGGAGAGCGCGTCCAGGTGCTCCAGTACGAGCTGCTTGCAGGGATGCGTGATGTTCAGCCCGTCGAAGCCGAGGTCGCGCGCGGCCCGCACCAGCTCGCCCACCGCCTGCGGCGCGGCCCCGAGGACGTCGAGGTCGATGAGCCGGTACAGGTACCGAAGCCCCTGCCGGTCCGCCTCTCGCTCGTGCAGCGCGGGGCTGAGGGACGGCCCGATCCCGGAGCCGATCAGTCCGACGAGATACGAGTCCTTGGCCACGCGGGACCTCCTGAGCCGATCGGCCACCCGACAGTAATGTACGAACCAGTACGTTAGCTATAGCACTCCGCGCCCACCACCAGGAACCCCTCACCCCACGGCCTTCTAGAATCCGCACACCGGCCGAACTCCCGAAGGACTCCGATGACCAGCGTCGACGAACCGGCACGCCCCACCGGACGGATCCGCGACGCGGCCCGCACCCGCGCGGAGATCCTCGACGTGGCGACCGGGGAATTCGCCCGGCACGGCTACGACGGCGCCCGCGTCGACGAGATCGCCGCCCGCACCCGCACCACGAAGCGGATGATCTACTACTACTTCGGCGGCAAGGAGCAGTTGTTCACGGCGGTCCTGGAACGCGCGTACGGCGTGATCCGCGAGGCCGAACAGGCCCTGGACGTCGGCCACTTGGACCCGGTCGCGGCGATCCGCCGGCTCGCGGAGCTGACCTTCGACCACCACGAGCGCCACCCCGACTTCATCCGCCTGGTGACCATCGAGAACATCCACGGCGCCGAGCACATCGCGGCCTCCGAGAAGCTGGGCCGGATGGGCTCCCCCGCGCTCGACGTGATCCGCCGCATCCTGCGCGCGGGGCAGGAGTCGGGCCTGTTCACGGCGGACGTCGACGCCGTCGACCTGCACGCGATGATCAGCTCGTTCTGCTTCTTCCGGGTGGCCAACCGGCACACGTTCGGCGCCCTGTTCGGCCGCGACCTGGTCGACCCCGGGCGGCGCGAGCAGTACCGGGCGATGCTCGGCGACATGGTGATCGCCTACCTGACGGCGGAGCGCGCGGCGGACTGACGGCCGTCCCAGCCCCCTGCGGGACGAGTGTCGGCGCGACCTCTTGACACCCGGGAAACGTCGGCGCAACATCCCTACCCACCGAGACTAACTATCCAGTGGGTTCATTAGCCGTCGCCCACACCGCGCGACCCGCCTTCGCAGACCCGCCCCTTCCGTCCCCGCTCGCTCCGCCCGCCGTGGAGCACCCGAAGGAGCCGCCGTGTCCGTCCCCGCCTCCACCCCGCCGCCCGCTCACCCCGCCGCACCGCCCGGCCAGCCGAGGAAGGCCGCCGCCGCTGCCTGGATCGGCAGCGCGCTGGAGTACTACGACTTCTTCATCTACGGCAGCGCGGCGGCGCTGATCTTCCCCGACGTCTTCTTCGATGAGTCCGACCCGGCGACGGCGACGCTGCTGTCGCTGGCCACGTTCGGTGTCGCGTACGCCGCGCGGCCGGTGGGCGCGCTGTTCCTCGGGCACTTCGGGGACCGCGCCGGCCGCAAGAAGATCATGGTCTTCACGCTGATGCTGATGGGCCTGTCGACATTCCTGATCGGCTGCCTGCCCACCCGTGAACAGGTCGGTACCCTCGCGCCCGTCCTGCTGGTGCTGTGTCGTGTACTCCAGGGCATCTCGGCGGCCGGTGAGCAGGCCAGCGCGGGGTCGATGACGCTGGAGCACGCGCCCTCGCACCGCCGGGGCTTCTTCACCAGCTTCACGCTGAGCGGCACGCAGGGCGGCCAGTTGATCGCCACGCTCGTCTTCATCCCGGTCGCGGCGCTGCCCGAGGACCAACTGCTGTCGTGGGGCTGGCGGGTGCCGTTCTGGCTGAGCGTCGCCGTCGCGGTGGTGGGCTACGTGATCCGCCGCAAGCTGGCCGAGACCCCGGCCTTCGAGCAGCAGGCCGCGACCGACGGCGTCGTCAAACTGCCGCTGGTGGTGCTGGTGCGCGAGCACTGGGCGGACGTCCTGCGGGTGATCGCGGGCGCGATGGTCGCCTCGGTCAGCACGATCTTCACGGTCTGGGCCCTGTCGTACGCCACCAGTGACGCCGTCGGCATGAGCCGCACCTCGATGCTGTGGGTCGGCGCGCTCGCCAACCTCGTCGCGCTGGCGGCGATCCCGCTGTGGGCGACCCTCTCCGACCGGATCGGGCGGCGCCCGGTGTTCCTGGCCGGCGCGGCGGGCAGCGCGGGCATGATGTTCCTCTACCTGTGGGCGATCTCGACCGCCTCCTACCCGCTGATCCTGCTGCTCGGCATCCTCACCTTCGGGGTCGTCTACAGCGCCGCGAACGGTGTGTGGCCGTCGTTCTACGGCGAGATGTTCACGACCCGCGTCCGTCTGTCGGGCATGGCGATCGGCACCCAGATCGGCTTCGCGATCGCCGGTTTCGCGGTCACGTTCGCGGCGGAGATCGCGGGCCCGGACGGCGCCGACTGGTCGTCCGTCGCCCTCTTCACGGCGGCCCTGTGCCTCCCGCCGGTCGTCGCCGCCCTCACCGCCCGCGAGACGGCGAAGATCCCGACGGAGGCCCTGGGCACGCGGACGGCGGGGTCGCCGGCCGACCGGGAGACGGTCTCCGCCTGACGCGCGGTGTGCGAGGCCCCGGCTGCCCCTAGGGCCGGGGCCACTGTGCGCTCAAGGGACCGCGCCGCTTCCGTGGGTGGGGGCAGCGCGGCCGTCTCAGGGAGTGAGTAGTTCGATCTTGATCGCTAGGGCGCCGAGTGCTTCCTTCTCGGGTGGGTAGATGGTTCGGATGTTGGCGAGCTGTTCCTCGCGGGTGGCTGTCGGGTTGACGTTCGCGGGTCCCTCGCCGTCGAGCAGGGCCTCGAAGTCGGCGTACTCGGTGACCTGTCGTACGTGCACGTCGCATGTCTCGTCGGTGCCCTTGATCCGGAACCGGATCACGTCGCCCGCGGCGAGGTCGGCGAGGTGGTCGTACTTGACCCGTACCTCCGTGGTCTTCCGGCCGGACGCGACCAGGTCGAAGTAGCGCCGGTAGAGGTTCAGCTCGCGGACGCGAGCGGCGGTGTCCGTCATGAGGCGGCAACGCTCCTAGGTGTTGGTGCGGTCATCATCCGGGCGAGTTCGCCGGCGGAGTACGAACGGAAGAAGTGACGGGGGTCGGACAGGACGACCTCGGCCATGTTGAGCAGTCGGTCGACGTACTCGCCCAACGAGCCCGGCCACTCCCGGGTGTCGAGCATCCAGGGGGCGGCGCCCTCGGGCAAGGTCGCGCGTCCTTCCCGGATGAGCGACTTGGACAGTTTGGCGCCGGTGTCGCTGAGGATCATGGGGCAGAACAGGCGGGCGGGTAACTGCCCTTGGGTGAGGCCGACGGCTTGTAAGGCGCCGTCGACCAGTTGGGAGCCGAACACCCAGTCGCCGCCCTTGACCATCACGTACAGGGTGCCGGTTCTGCCGGTGACGGCGAGTTCTTTGATCATGTTCCGGTACAGCGTGGCGAGGTCGAGGTACCCGTCGCTCGTCGGGCTGATGGTGACCTCGTACTCGCCGTGATGCAGGCAGACCGCCGACACCCTCCCCTCTTCGGCGCCGTCGTGCTGAACGTGTGTCCGTTCCGCGTGTTTCTCGGCCCAGCCGCACGCGGGCCGGGGGCAGGGAACCCGGATGTGCGCGATTCCGGAAGACGGGGCGAGCCACCAGCGCGCGGAGTCCATGCGCGGGAGCGCGCGGAGCCACGTACGGCGAAAGTGCTCGTCGGCCTGCTGGCGGCTGTAGGTCTCGACGGCGTACGGGACGTGCAGGCGCTCGGAGAGTGCGGCGAACAGGGGGCGGTACAGCTTGTCGACCTGCTCGACGACGCTCTGTTCCCCGAGTGCTTGCGCGTACGCGCGCTGGTAGCGGTGCCCCGACTCGTTGTCGGTGACGATGGCGTACGGCGCGTTGTCGAGGGCGCCGAACTGAACCTCGGCCGGTACACCGAACTTGTCCCGGACGCGTGCCGCCGCGGCGAACGTGAGGGACTGCACGAGCGAGGTTCCCATGTGCGGGGCCCCGTTGATCTGCGTCCCCACCACGAACACGATGCGGTCGGGCGCGGTGTCGAGGATTCGGGGCGTGAGTACGTCCACGGCGTGGTTGAGCGCGTTCGCGAGGACCGTGTTCGGTGATACGGGGTACATGGTCACCCTGTCTTCCCCCTTGGCAGATGGGCAGGACTGCGCGGGCGGTGCAATGGCGTGCTGTGGTGCGGGTGAGGCCGAGCGGCGACGTCTGTCCGGCTGAGCGCGTCGCGACGCCGGGTACGCTCGGCCCCAGCGGGTCGGCCCGGGGTCCACTACACCTCGGGGCGGCCCGTCTGCCGTGGCCGGTCAGAACCGGCGATGGCCGTGCGTGGTCCCCCACATCGCCAGGCCGCGCGCGAGGCTTTCCGCAAGATGCGCGTTGTGCTGCGCCTGGTCGACGCCGAGTTCGAGGGGCGCAATCACCAGAGAGACGCGGCACAGTTCCCCGCGTTCCACCAGGGTCAACCAGTCCCGAGACGGGGTGGGGAGCGTCATCACGTACCGATCATGGCCGTAGTCCAGCGTGACCAGCATGCGGCGGATCATGATCCGTTTGCCGATGGTGGGGGGCGGTTGGTCGGCGGGGCCGAGATGCAGCGAGGCCGCGAGGCGGCGCATTCCGTCCTCGACGGTTTCGAGGGTTTCGTTCGGCCGGCGCGGTCCGGGGTGCGTGATGAGGAGCTGGGCGACGTCGTATCCCTCGGCGTGGTGGATGGCAGAAGCGACGGTCACGCTGGCGATGAAGCCCGGCCCCGGGGGTACGTCGAGGGCCGTCATGATGCCTTGACCTCTGCCCAGACGATCTTTCCGAACTCGCGGCCGGACACGCCCCATTCTGCGATGGCATCGACGATGAACAGCCCTCGGCCTCGCTGGCGCTCATCGGATTCCGACCTGAAGCGCGGGGGGCGTCGGCGGGTGTCGTGCACTTCGACACGGAGGAGTTCCGGTGAGAAGGTGAACACGACGAGGAGCGAGTCCCCCGGCTCCGTGCCGTACCGGACCGAGTTGGTGACGAGTTCCGAGACCACGAGGACGAAGTCGCCGGCCGCTTCAGGGGGGACATGGTCGGGGAGAGCCGACTTGGCGAAGTCCCGCGCAGCGCTGGGTGCCCTTTCGTTGGCCAGCAAGATGCGTTCCCAGACAGGGCCCGTCGATGCAAGGGTCGTCATGTCGCCTTCCCCTTCAGCTACTTGTGGTGCACTGACTGAACCTCGCACCACAGTTGGTGAGCCAGGGGTGACCCGTGATGTGCATACACGTATGCGCGGGCTGCATAGCAGGTCGTTTCTGGGTAGAGGTGAAGCGTACGAACGGCGTTGAGGGGGACTCGTGAGTTGGACATCGGCCGCTCTTCGAACTGCGGCCCAAGCAGGCGACTACGGGCGGGTGATCCAACTCGCAAGACGTGATGCACGGTTGTCCCAAAAGGAAATGGGCGAAGCGTGCGGGGTAAGCCAGTCGGCTATCTCGCGACTTGAAAAGAAGGGCGTCGGCGGTACGTACGACGCGAAAACTCTGGCGCGGGCCGCCTCCCACTTGCAAATTCCTCCGCATTTGGTCGGCCTCGCCGATCATGCGGCGGCGTTGGCTGCGAACGCGGATATAGGTGGATCAGTGGAACGGCGTAACTTCTTCGGCGGAGTTGCTGCGGTCGCCGTTGCTCCGGTAGTTGCGAGTTTTCCTGCGGCTTCGGCGGAATATACTGCGAGCGACGGCGGATCAGCCGCCACGCTGCGTATGGTGACGGGTGGTTACCGGCGGCTCGACGGAACAACTCCGTCACGTCAGTTGGTTAAGCCTGTGCTTGAACATCTTCAACTGACACAGGCGCTCACTCAATCCGTGGAAGAACACGACCAGCGGAACAGGCTTGCTGCCGTTGGTAGCGAAGTAGCAAGTTTGGCTGGTTGGCTCTCCTGGGACATGGGAGATTACGGATCTGCCCGCACTTGGTATGGCTCGGCGATCAAGTCGGCCCGCAGAGCAGGTAATCCGTTGTTGGCCGCTTACCAGTTGGGAAGCCTCGCCCAGTTCGAGGCTCACGCTGGTAATGCCTCGGAAGGCATGCTGTTGGTGCGGGCGGCCCGGAAAGCGCTGGGGGAGCGACCGCCTGCGATCGCTGAAGCCTGGTTGACGTCAATCGAGGCGCTGTGTCATGCGGCGGCGGGTGACGGGCCAGAAACCGACGTGTCACTGAAGGAGGCTGCTCGACTCGCCGGCCGGATGGTTGGTGAATCGACGCCGTGGCCGTGGGTGTTCACCTTCAACGAGTCCAAGGTCGCCGCAACGCGTGTCGCATGTGGGGCGAAGCTTGGCCGTGCCGACTGGATCACTAGCGCTCAGGACTCTGTGGCCGCGGTTCTATCCTCCGGGCACGATAAGCAGCGAGCCTTGCTGATCCTTGACGTGGCATCCGGACATCTTGCCTCAGGGCGTATTGACGGAGCATTCGCTTTGGCCACGGGAGCCCTGGAAACCGGGGTCAAATACAGGTCTGGGCGCATTGTGGAACGGGCGCGAAGCCTGCGAAGGTCCTACTCGCCGCGCTTGCTGCCGCGTGTGGTGAGGGAGTTCGACGACCGATTGTATGAAATTTTCCTGTAGAGAGGGCTTGGAATGCGTGTGGGAATCACAGGGCATCGTGGACTCGGAAAGCAGACGGAAGAGATGGTAAAGACTGCTCTACGTCGAGAGCTTGAGGCGTTCGAACCTACGGAACTCTGTATCGTCTCGTGCATTGCGGACGGCCCTGATGCTTGGGCGGCTGAGGCGGCGCTCGACTTCGGAGGGCGTATTGAGGTCGTGATTCCGGCCGTGCAGTATCGCCAAGGGCTTCCTAAAGAGCATCACGCGACCTATGATCGACTGATTTCCATAGCGGCAGAAGTGCATGAAACAGGAATGGTCGAGTCCACCGATCGGGCTCACATGGCGGGGAGTGAAATTCTTGTCGGCTTGGTCGATCAGCTCATTGCGGTTTGGGACGGCCAGCCTGCCCGCGGATACGGGGGAACCGGTGACGTCGTCGCATACGCCCGAAGCATGGGCGTTCCCGTAACCGTGGTGTGGCCGGACGGCGCGTCACGCGACTGACACCGAACCGCGCTGTCTGGAACAACTCCCCCGTGCGGTCACATGTCCGCGGGGGGAGTTACCTACGTCCGTGTTGCGAACTGCCACAAGGTCACGGCGAGGCCGATCGCACCGACCAGGGCGGCGAATGCGGGAGCGGCCACCGGTTTCGTTCGAAGGCGGTTATTCGCTGGTCGTGGTCGGCGAGTTGCCGGTCGGTCTGGTCGCCGCGTTGTACGAGCAGGGCGAGGGAGCCGTCGCCCCGGGCGAACCCTGCGGCCATGGTTCCCCGTAGTTTCTCCAACTCGACGGCGAGGGCGCCGTCGGCCCACGGTAGGGACTCGGGAATGCCGGACGCGTCGACGATGGCGGGGAGCGCGACGGCGATACATGACGGTGTGCTTGCCGGCGGGGGTCATGGGTGGTGCCTCATTTGGTGAAGTGGGGAAACGACAAAGGCCCGCCCCGGCGCGGTACCGCCGCGCGCCGGGGTCTCGTCACCGCCGAGGCCGGACGATGGGCTCAGTCCGCCGGCCGTGCCGGGATCCCGTACGCACGTTCCACCGGGATCCGCAGGACGAGCCGCCGGTCGCGGACCATCGCGGCGCGGTAGTCGTCCCAGTCGGGGTGTTCGCCCTGGACGTCGCGGTAGAGGCGGATCAGCTCCTCGACGGTGTCGTCGTCGGGTTTCCGGGCCGGCGGTGTGAGGTCGGCGGTGCCCTCGACGACGGTGTAGGCCCAGCGGTCGGCGCTGGTGACGTGGTAGCTCACGCGGGGGTCGCGCAGGAGGTTGCGGGTCTTGGCGCGGTCGGCGGTGACGGAGATCCGCAGCGTGCGCTCGTCGGGGTAGTAGTGGTGGGTGACGTTCGACAGCTGGGGGCGGCCGTCGCGCTTGAGGGTGACGAGGACCCCGCCCGGGGTGCCGGAGAGCAGGGCGAGGAGGGCGTCGTCCGTCGTGTCCTGAGTCATGTCCAGCGTCAACTCCGGCGGGCGCGCCGCGCATTCCCCCGCCGCGTCATGTGCCATATGTGACATACCACCCCGCCTCGCTCCCCCGTCCCCGCAGAAGCGACGCACCCCACACGCCACACGGCTCCGAAAGGGGTTGCCCCCGTCTCCCACTGCGCAACGATGAGGAGTGAGGCGCTTCGGGGCAGGCGGGCCGGGGTGTCTCGACTGTCGCCCCCGGAGGAGAACGATGGCACTGCTGCGGCAAGAGGTCGACCCCGGCGAGGTCGGGCTGGATGCGAAGGTGCTGGACCGGATGGACCGGTACATCGCGCACGAGGTGGCGGAGGGCCGGCTGCCCGGCTACCTCGTCTCCGTGGCGCGCGGCGGCAAGGTCGCCCACCTCACCGCGCACGGCCACCGCGACGTCGCCGCCGGGCTCCCGGTCGAGCCGGACACCCTGTGGCGGCTGTACTCGATGACCAAGCCGGTGACGTCGGTGGCGGCGCTGCTCCTGGTCGAGGAGGGGAAGCTGTCGCTGGACGACCCGGTGGCGCGGCACATCCCGTCCTTCGCCGACATGCGGGTGTACGTCAGCGGCAGCGGCCGGGACATGGTGACGCGGCCCGCGAAGGGTCCCGTCCTGGTCCGTCATCTCCTCACCCACACCGCCGGGTTGACGTTCGCGTTCTACGGCACGCACCCCGTGGACGCCCTCTACCGCGAGGCGCGCCTGGACTCGTCGGTGGCGCCCGGCACGGACCTCGCGGGCACGGTCGACGTGTACGCGTCGCTGCCGTTGCAGTTCGAGCCGGGCACGGAGTGGAACTACTCGGTGGCCACGAACGTGCTCGCGCGGATCGTGGAGGTCGTGTCGGGGCGGGCGCTGGACGAGTTCCTGGCCGAGCGGGTGTTCGGGCCGCTGGGGATGCGGGACGCCGGGTTCTGCGTGAGCGACGCGCAGGCCGGGCGGCTGGCGGAGCTGTACGGGGAGACCGAGGACGGCGGCATCGCGCCGGTCGCCGGACTGCCGTTGCGCGGCCGGCCCAGGTTCCTTTCGGGGGCGGGCGGTCTGGTGGCCGGCGCGCACGACGTCCACCGGTTCGCGGAACTCCTGCGCGGGCGCGGCGAGTTGGACGGCGTGCGGCTGCTGGCGCCGGAGACGGTCGACCTGATGACCCGCAACCACCTCCCCGGCGGCGTCGACATGCGTGCCTTCGGCAGCCGGCCCTCCCACGACGAACCCAGCAAGGACGGGCTCGGTTTCGGCCTCGGCGTCTCCGTCGTCATCGACCCCGACCGCACCAAGGCCCCGGCGGGCCTGGGTACTTACGGCTGGAGCGGCGTCGCCACCACCACGTTCTGGGTCGACCCCGAGCACGATGTGACCGTCCAGTTCATGACCCAGGTCAGACCGCGCTCGTCGCACGCCCTGTACCCGGAGATCAAACGGTTCGTGCACGAGGCGCTGTCGGCGGGATGAGCGCGGGGTGGGACCCGTCGGCCGGCCACCCCACCCGCCGGCCGGCTATCCCACCCGCATCGTGAACTCCAGCCCCTCCTCCGCGAGTTCGTTCAGCCACTCCTCCGCGCGGACCGCCGTCTCCGGGCCCCGGCTCAGCCCCGGCGGCAGGGAGGAGTCGAGGATGTGGCGGACGCCGAGGGCGAGGGGGCGGGAGACGGTGTGGGCCATGGCGCTCTCCTCGGCGGTGCCGACCCGGTCGAGGAGGTAACTGCCGCTCCAGGTGCGGCCGTTCGCGCCGCGTACGGTCAACGAGACGCTGAGCACGACGCGGTCGCGGTCGGCGCGGGTCGTCGGGTAGGTCCGGGCGAGTTCCCCGGCGAGTTCGGCGATGCGCGCGTCGTCGCCCTTCTTCAGCTCGGCGAAGACCGGGGCCCACGCGTGCTGCCAGCCGTCGAGGCGGAGGGTGCCGCGCACGAACGTGTCGGCGTGCCAGCCGGGCGGCAGGTCGTACTGGGCGATGAAGGGGACGCTGTCGCGGTTGGGGTACGCCTCGAACACCTCGGCGCCCAGGGCGAGTTCGCGGGTCGCCTCCCACGGGTGGGCGGTCACCTTCTCGGCGCCGCCCTCGATGTGCCGGGCGGGTGAGCGCAGCGCGTTGAGGACCCCGAGGGGTGCCCAACTGAAGCGGTAGCGGAAGGAGTTGGGGACGGCGGGCAGGCCCCCGCAGTAGGAGGTGAGGGCGTAGTCGGCCCGGTTCTCGGCGCCGATCTCCGCGCGGGCCCGCGAGACGAGGCTGTGCGCGAAGAGGTGGTCGATGCCGGGGTCGAGGCCGGCCTCGGTGAGCACGGTCAGGCCCGCCGCCCGCGCCGCCTCGCCCTGCGCGAGCAGTTCCCCGGTGACGTAGCTGGAGCAGGCGAAGTGGGCCCGGCCCGCGAGGCACGTAGCGAGCAGCGCGGGGTGCTCGGAGGCCGGGAGCATCGACACCACGACGTCGCCCGGGGTGAGTTCGGCGGCCAGCGCGCCCGGGGTGTGGGCGCGGGGTTCGGCGCGGTCGGCGATGCCGAGGCGGTCCAGCACCTCGGCGGCGCGGTCGGCGGTGCGGTGCCACAGGCGGACGCGGTCGGCGTGGGCGGTGAGCGCCGTGAGGCCGCTGCCCGTGGAGAGACCGGCGCCCATCCAGTGGACCGTTCCGCTCGCGGATACCTGCTGCGCCACCGCTGCCTCCCCTTCGCCTCGACGCCTTCGCCCCGACGTCACTCCCGAGACTGTGACCCTTCCCGACTAGCCCTGTTTGATGCCGAGTTCACGTGACGCCGACGCGAATCGCGCCAGGCACCGCCCCCAAGGCCCGCTGTCCGTACGGAAGTCGAGGAGCTGGGGCAGCAGACTGGCCGAGAAGTCGGTGCTCGACTCCAGCGGCAGCAGCGAGGGCAGGTTGTCGATGGCGATCAGGTCGAACGGCGGCTCGTCGCGCAGCCGCCGCACGGGGTCGGCCCACTCGGTCGTCCGGTCGTACACCGGCAGCACGTTGAGCGGCGAGCCCACGTCGCAGGTCACGTCGGACACCGTGCGCAGCCGGCGGCCGGGGGCGTCGAGGTCCTGGGGCCGGACGAACGGCGGCACCGGGCTGGTCGCGAGGACGCAGTTGACGAGGAGGTCGTGGGCCAACAGGGCGTCGCGGTCGAGGTCCTGGGTCTCCGCGAGGTCCCAGGTGGTCGGTGAGATCCCGGCCGCCGCGAGGGCGTCGCGCGCACCCCGTCCGCTGCGTCCAAGGGCGCCGATCACCAGGGCCGAGATGTCCCGGTCGCCGGAGTCAGGGCTCAGCAGCTCCCCCAGCGCCTTCTCGTCCGTCGGGGTCAACTCGGCGGCGAGGCGGCCCCGGTGGTGCAGGACGGCGAGGGCGGCGCCGAGGTAGCCCGCCCAGTAGCCGAACGCGGCGAGGCGGCGGCCGGTGTCGTCGACCAGGTACTCCAGGTCGAGCAGGGCTCCCCCGCCGGCCGCGAACCGGGTCAACAGGGCCTCGGCGTCGGGCTGTTGCTTGTAGGCGTGGCCGAAGAAGATGTGCCGGTGCGTCAACTCGTCGGGGTCGTCGGGTAGTTCCTTCAGGCCGAGGATCACCGCGTCGTCCGGCGCCGCCACCCACGAGCCGGCGGGGGCGACTTGGGCGCCCACGGCCTCGTACTCCCCGGTGGGGAAGATCCGTTGGGGTGAGTCCTCGACCGTCAGGGTGATGCCGTGCTCGATCAGGCGGCGGGCGTCGGCGGGGACGACGGGGGTGCGGCGTTCGGTGGGGCGGGGTTCGTGACGGAGCCACAGGTGGACGGCGGTCATACGCGGTTGGCCTCCGGGCGCGGGGCGTCGGCGGCGAAGCGGCCGGCGCTCAGGGGGGTGACGTCCACGAAGGGTACGCGGCCGAGGACCAGGTCGCGCATCACCTCGCCGACGGCCGGCCCCTGGAGGAAGCCGTGCCCGGAGAAGCCGGTGGCGTACAGGAAGCGGGAGACCGAACTCGCCTCGCCGATCAGGGCGTTGTGGTCCGGGGTGACCTCGTACAGGCCCGCCCAGCCGCCCGTGCGGCGCAGGTCGAGCAGGGTGGGCGCCCGGTGTTCCATCGCGGCGGCGAGGCGGGGGATCCAGCGGTCGTGGGTGTCGGTGGCGAAGCCGGGGCGCTCGTCGGGGTCGGACATGCCGACCAGCAGGCCGGGGCCCTCGGGGTGGAAGTAGAAGGTGGTGGTGAAGTCGATCGTCATCGGCAGGCCGGGCGGCAGCCCGGGAAGGGCCTCGGTGACGGCGACCTGGCGGCGCAGCGGCTGGACGGGCAGGTCGACGCCGACCATCTCGCCGACCGACTTCGACCAGGCGCCGGCCGCGCAGACGACCGTGTTCGTGGTGATGCGGCCGATCGTGGTGTGCACGGCGGTGATCGTGGAGCCGCGCGTCTCGATGCCGGTGACCGCCGTGCGGCGCAGGATCCGGGCGCCGTGGGCGCGGGCGACGTCCGCGTAGCCGTGGACGACGGCCTCGGGCGTGCAGTGGCCGTCGTCCGGCGAGTAGGCGGCGGCGAGGACGCCGTCCGTGGTGATCAGGGGGTTGAGGCGGCGGGCCTCGGCGGGGTCGATGAGGCGGCTGGGGACGCCGAGGGCGTTCTGCAGGGCGATGCCCGCCTCGAAGGAGGCGACCTCCTCGGGGGTGGTGAGGAGGAAGAGGTAGCCGGTGCGGTGCAGGTCGATGTCGTGGCCGGTGTCCTCGCCGAAGCGGGCGAACGCCTCCAGACTCCGGGCGCCCAGACGGATGTTGACCTCGTCGGAGAACTGGGCGCGGACCCCGCCCGCGGCCTTCGAGGTCGACCCGGCGGCGAGTTCGTCACGTTCGACGAGCACCACGTCGCGGACCCCGGCGGCGGCGAGGTGACAGGCGATGCTGGTGCCGATCACCCCGCCGCCGATGACGACGACCGAGGCATGCGTGTTCAAGCGTGCGGCTCCTTGTGGGCGGCGGCCCCGGCCCGTGTGCCGAGGCCGGGGGGGTGCGACTGCCGTCCTGCCGACGGGAGTTCAGGACCAGTGGGCCACCGCGTCGAGGTGCGGCAGGTGGTGGTCGAGGCGTTCGCGCTTGGTGCGCAGGTAGGTGATGTTGTTCTCGCACGGCGGGATCAGCAGCGGCACCTCCTCGGCGACCTCGATGCCGTTGTCCGTCAACGCCTCGCGCTTGCGCGGGTTGTTGGACATCAGGCGCACCGAGCGCACACCGAGGTCGCGCAGGATCTCGGCGGCGACGCCGTAGTCGCGGGCGTCGACGGGGAAGCCGAGGGCGACGTTCGCCTCGACGGTGTCCAGGCCCTCCGCCTGGAGCGCCATCGCGCGCAGCTTGCCGAGCAGTCCTATGCCCCGGCCCTCGTGGCCGCGCAGGTAGACGACGACACCGCTGCCCTCGGCGACCACCGCGCGCAGCGCGGAGTCGAGCTGGTCGCCGCACTCGCAGTGCTGCGAGCCGAACGCGTCGCCGGTGAGGCATTCCGAGTGCAGCCGGGTCAGGACGTCCTCGGCGCCGAGTTCGCCGTAGACCAGGGCGACCTGTTCGTCACCGCGGTCGTGGTCCATGTAACCGACGGCCTGGAATTTGCCGTAGACGGTGGGCAGAGGGGCATTCACCACGCGTTCCACGCCCGTGCGCTGCGGGGTCTTCTTGCCGAGTACACCGATTTTTTCTGTCATGATCTGGTTCCTAAGAGTCCGATGGGGAGTCGAAAGGGCGGGAAATGATGAGTGGTCCGGAAATACGGGCGGCGGGGCGTGGGACGGTGGCCTCGGCACTGCCGACGGACACCACCGATGACGTACGGACGCGAGGGGCGGCTGTCTCAACGCGGATCGCGGTCCTTCCCGTCGGCAGCTACGAGCAGCACGGCGCTCATCTCCCGCTGGCCACCGACACGCTGGTCGCGTGCGCCATCGCCCGGGAGATCGCGGACGCGCATCCCGTGCACCTCCTTCCGCCTGTGACCATCGCCTGCTCGCACGAGCACGCGGACTGGCCCGGGACCGTCAGCATCTCCTCCGTCACGCTGCACGCGGTGGTGCGTGACATCGCGGCGTCGCTGCGCCGTTCCGGCGTCGAGGGCCTGGTCGTGGTCAACGCGCACGGCGGGAACTACGTCCTCGGCAACGTCGTCCAGGAGGCGTCCGCGCGCGGCGAGCACCTCGCGCTCTTCCCGGCCCCGGAGGACTGGGAGGAGGCCCGCGTCGCGGCGGGGGTCGAAACCTCCCTCCTCACCGACATGCACGCCGGTGAAATCGAGACGTCCATCCTTCTGCACGCGCATCCGGAAGTCGTCAGGCCCGGCTACGAGTCCGCCGATTTCACCGCCGACGACCGCCGTCATCTCCTCACCTCGGGAATGTCCGCCTATACCGATTCGGGTGTCATCGGCCGGCCTTCGCTCGGCTCCGCGGAAAAGGGGGAGCGGCTTCTGGCGAGCCTCGTGGATTCCTTCGGGGCGTATTTCTCGCTGCTGAGTTCCCGGGTGTCGGGGGAATAGGGCGGTACGGACGGCGCGGGGATGTGTGACCGCGAGCGCACCCCCGCCCACCACCGCACCACCAGCACCCCGGCCCCCGGCAGCGCGGCGACGAAGCACAGCACCCCGTAGACGACCGACACGGAGAACCCCGTCTCCGCGCCCAGCCCGGCCGCGCCGAACGCCCAGGCGGTGACCCCCTCCCGGGGCCCCCACCCGCCGACGTTCAGCGGCACGCCCATCGCGAGCAGCGCCAGCACGGCGAGCGGCAGCAGCCGCACGACAGAGGTGGACGCCCCCGCGACACGCGCGGCGACGACGAACGTCGCGATGTGCCCGGCGAGCACGACCAGCGAGGACAGTGCGACGCCGGGCCCGTTGCGCCGGGACAGCAGCGCCTCCCGCGCCTCGGCCAGCATCCCCCGCACCCTTCGTCCGCGCCGGGTGAGCGGCGACGGCGTCGCGGCGGCCGGCGTCCGGTTCATCCGCACGGCGACCACCACCGCGAGCACGCCCAGCCCCGCGAGCGCGACGAGCGGCACGACGTGCCGCACCTCCCCCGCGACCGGCGACGGCACCGCGAGCAGCACCGCGAGCCCGACGACGGCGAGCGCGAGCTGACCTGCGGCCCGTTCCCAGAACACGGCGCGCACGCCGCGTCCGACGTCGCCCTCGCTCTGTCCGTGGCGCACCGCGCGGTGGACGTCGCCGAGGATCCCGCCGGGCAGCGCGGCGTTGAGGAACAGGGCCCGGTAGTAGTCGCCGACGGCCGCGCCGAGCGGCAGCCGGATCTTCAGCCCGCGCGCGACGAGCGCCCAGCGCCACGCGCTGAACACGGTCGTGACGCCGCCGATCGCCAGCGCGAGCACCAGCGAGGCCGCGTCGATGCGCCGCAGCCCGTCGAGGAAGACCCCGGTGCCCATCCGCCACAGCAGCACCCCGAGGATGACGACCCCGGCGAGCGTCCCGAAGTGCGTCCGCAGCGCCCGCACCCAGGAACGCCGGCCGGGAGCACCCACGCCCTCGGCGACACCGGCGACAGCACCGGCCTGCCCAGCGACACCGGCCCTCTGATCGACGTCAACTCGCCCGGCGGCACCGGCCCTTGCCCCGGCGCCGTCCTCCCCCGCGACACCGGCCCCGTCCAGGCCGCCGTCCGCCTCACCCCCGTCCCCCCGGGGCAGAACCTCCACGCCCCGCCCCGGACTCGCGGGCTGCACCCCACCCCCGCCGACGACACCCCCCGACCCCTCGGCCATCAGGCGCTCCTCACCGGCCGGGCCAGCGCCAGCAGGTCCGTGTGATGCACCGCCACCCGCAGTTCGCCCGCGGCGGCGGCCGCGAGCCGCGCCTGAAGGTACTCCTGCGCGCGGGCGGCGAGTTCGGGGCGTTCCTCGACGGCGGCGCCGACCCAGCCGCGCAGCCACTGGGCGGTGAGGGCGGCCTCGTCCGGCCCGAGCCGCCAGGCGCTGGGGTGCAGCTTGACGGTCGCACCCCGGGCGTCGAACGCCTCGGCGGCGTAGGTCACCGCGTCGGGCCCGAGCAGCCCGTCGCGCCGCTGGTGGGCGTTGAAGGCGTCCTGGATCTCCGCGTCCAGGGGATCGGCGGCCGACAGCTCGACCCGCCCGGCGACGGACAGCGTCAGCAGCGCGGGGCACCCGGCGCCCACGCACGCGTCGACCAGCGCGTCGATCTCCTCCCGGGTCAGCACGTCCAGCAGCGCGGACGCGGTCACCAGCGAGGCCCCGCTCAGCGCGTCCGGGGTCAGCCGGGCGACGTCCCCGCGCCGGGTCTCGACGGTCACCCGGCTGCCGTCGGCGGCGGCGCGCGGCGAGGCGACCGCCGCGAAGTGCAGCAGGTAGGGGTCGCGGTCGTGCAGCACCCAGTGCTGGGCCCCGTCGAGGCGGGGGGCGAGCCAGCGGCCCATGGAGCCGGTGCCGCAGCCCAGGTCGTGGACGACGGTCCCGGCCTTCCCGCCGGGCAGGTTCGCGAGCCGGATGCGCAGCGGGTCGAGCAGGTCCAGCGCACGCGCGCTCGCGTCGGCGGGCTCACGCAGCTGAAGCCACTCGGGCGCGTACCGGGGCGGGTCGTCGGGCCCGCCCTCGCGCAGCCGTACGGTGGCCCGTTCCGCGACGGGCCCGGCGCCGGGGATGACGTCGGCGCTGCTCATGCGGCCCTCCAGGACTCGCGGGGAAGCCGGCCGAGGACGCCGGCGAGGCTCTGGGCGGTGGTCGCCCAGCCGTTCAGCGCGGCGCGCCGGCCGCGCGCGGCGGACTTGAGGCGGCGGCGCACGTCCGCCTCCTTGAACCAGCCGCGCAGTTCGGCCACGAGGGCGGCCGGGTCCTCCGGCGGCACGAGGATCCCGGGGACACCGCCGTCGGGGGCGCGCCCGACGGCCTCGGCGACGCCGCCGACGTCCGTGGCGAGCACCGGGATGCCACGTGCGAGGGCTTCGGTGACGGCCATGCCGTACGTCTCGGCGTACGAGGCGAGGACCATCAGGTCGGCGGCGGCGTAGCTGGCGTCGAGGGCGGCGCCGGACTTGGCGCCGGCGATCCGCAGACGGTCCTGGAGGCCGTGCCGGGCGATGAGTTCGCGCAGGTGGGCGACGTACTCGGGGTCCTGGTCGACGCCGCCGACGAGGTCGCAGGTCCACGGCAGGTCGGTCGCCGCCGCCAGCGCCTCGACCAGGCGGTGCTGGCCCTTGCGGAACGTGACGGAGGCGACGCACACGAGGTGCGAGACGCCGTCCGTGCCGGAGGCCAGCGGCGCGATGTCGGCGCCGGGCGGGGCCGTGTGCACCTTCTCGGGGGCGAGCCCGTGGTGCGAGACGAGCCGGCGCACGGCCCAGTCGCTGGTGGCGATGACGGCGGGCACGGCCCGCAGGACGGCGCGCTCGCGGGCGTCGAGTTCGGCGGCGACCTCGGGCGCGAGGCCCGTCTCGTCGCCGAGCGGCAGGTGCACGAGGACGGCGAGCCGCAGCCGCCCGGCCTCCGGGACGACGACCTCGGGGACCCCGCAGGCGACGATCCCGTCGAGCAGGACGACCGCCCCGTCCGGGAGTTCGCGCAGCGTGCGGGCGAGGGCGTCGCGGTCGCTGTCGGCGGGCCGGGGCCAGGCGCCGGCCGCGAGGTGCTTGCGCACCTGCCAGCCGAAGCCGGGCAGGTCGAGGCAGACCCGCCGGTCGTAGGCGTTGCCGCCGCTGGGCCGGCTGAGGTCGTCGACGCCGGCGGGCAGCACGAAGTGCACGGTGCGCAGGGACATCGGGATCAGGTCGCCGTTCTTCCGTACGACGGGCTGCTGCTTGGGCACGTAGGTGAGCGCGCCGGTGTCCGGCTTCGCCGGCTTCTCCAGCTTTTCCAGCCGGACGGCCGTCCGCTCGATGGTCGTGTCGGTCACAGGGCACGCTCGTAACTCGCCCAGGCGATGTGCGACTCGTGCAGGGTGACCGAGAGGGCGCTGATGCCCCGGGCGCCCTCGCCGAGCGCGCCCTTGTGGATCCGGTCGGCGAGCCGGTCGGCGATGACCTTCGCCAGGAACTCGGTGGACGTGTTCACCCCGGCGAAATCTGGCTCGTTGTCCAGATTCCGGTAGTTCAGTTCCGCGACCACGGCGCCGAGCTCCTGGCTCGCGAGCCCCATGTCGACGACGATGTTGTCGTCGTCCAGCGTCTCGCGGCGGAAGGTGGCGTCCACGAGGAACGTCGCTCCGTGCAGGCGCTGCGCGGGTCCGAAGACCTCGCCGCGGAAGCTGTGGGCGATCATGATGTGATCGCGGACGGTGACACTGAACAACGGACGACCCTCCAGGTGCGGCGCGTCTGGTCCCCCGGACCGCTCGTGCCGGGGGATGCCGTGTAGTACGGCCGGCCGCTTCCCCTTGTTCAGCGGCCGGTCCTCTTTTCTCAGGTCAGGCGTGCGGCGCCGGGTAGCGCACCCGGTGGCACAGCGCGGGGATCTCGCCCGAGGCCAGCCTCGGCATGACCTCGGGCAGCTCGTCGAACGCGCACTCTCCGGTGATCAGCGCGTCGAGGGCGGGGTCGGCGAGCAGGTCGAGCGCGAGGGCGAGGCGGTCGGCGTAGGTGCGGCTCGCGCGCGCGGGCGCGACGGTGCCGACCTGGCTGCTGCGGATCGTCAGGCGCCGCGAGTGGAACGCCTCGCCGAGAGGCAGCGCGATGCGCCGGTCGCCGTACCAGCTGAGTTCGACGACGGTGCCCTCGGGGCGCAGGAGTTCGAGGGCGCGGGTGAGGCCGGCCTCGGTGGCGCTGGCGTGGATCACGAGGTCGAGGTCGCCGGTGGCGTCCTCGGGGAGCGCGAAGTCGATGCCGAGTTTCGCGGCGGTCTCGGCGCGGGCGGGGTCGGCGTCGACGAGCTGGGCCCGGACGCCGGGGAAGCGGGCGAGGAGGGCCGCGACGGAGCAGCCGACCATCCCGCCGCCGATGACCGCGGCGCGGTCGCCGATCATGGGGGCGGCGTCCCAGAGGGCGTTGACGGCGGTTTCCACGGTGCCGGCGAGGACGGCGCGCTCGGGGGGAACGTTTTTGGGTACGACCATCACACGGTCAGCTGGTACGACGTACCGCGTCTGGTGCGGGTACAGGCAGAACACGGTCTGGCCGACGAGGTCCGCCGGGCCCTGTTCGACCTCGCCCACATTGAGGTACCCGTACTTCACCGGGGCCGGGAAGTCGCCCTCCTGGAACGGGGCGCGCATCGCCGTGTGCTGGTTGTCCGGGACCTTGCCGCCGAAGACCAGGGTCTCGGTGCCCCGGCTGATCCCCGACCACAGCGTCCGCACCAGCACCTCGCCCTCGCCGGGCGCCGGGACGGCCGTCTCACGCAGCTCCCCCTCCCCCGGACGACTGATCCAGAACGCACGTGCGGCGTTCTTCATGCGAAACCTCCTGAACGATCGGCATCCGGTTCACGTACCGAGATGTGGCACAGGCCGCGCACAGTACGCGGCGATGATCGACTCTGTCACTCGGCCGGAGGATGTGCGGTGGCCCTGAACAACACGTACGAGGCAAGGCTGGTCCAGCAGGAGACCGCTCTGGGAGCGGGCGCGCAGATCCTGCTGCTGGCCCTGCTGGGCTCGGTGATCGGCATGGGGACGGCGGGCTGGGCGACCGGCCTCGTCTTCGCCCTCGGCACCTGGGCCCTGCTCTCCGGCGCCTGCCACCGCTCCGGGATCCGCACGTTCGGCCCCGCCAACCGCGTCACGCTCGGCCGCGCGACCCTCGTCGGCGGGGTGACGGCCCTGGTCGCCGACTCCTTCGAGTCCGCGCCGCCGGTCACCCTGCTGGTCGGCCTCACCGCGATCGCGCTGATCCTCGACGGCGTCGACGGCAAGGTGGCGCGGCGCACGGGGACGTCCACGCCGCTCGGCGCGCGCTTCGACATGGAGGTCGACGCGTTCCTGATCCTGGTGCTCAGCGTCTACGTGTCCACGCAGCTCGGGCCCTGGGTGCTGCTCATGGGGGCCATGCGGTACGTGTTCGTCGCCGCCGCGTACGTCTGGCCGTGGCTGAACGCCGCGCTGCCGCACAGCATGGCCCGCAAGACCGTCGCCGCGACGCAGGGGGTGTGTCTGCTGCTCGCCGGGTCGCAGTTGCTGCCCTACGCGGCGAACCTCGCGATCGCCGGGACGTCGCTGGCCGCGCTGATCTGGTCGTTCGGACGGGACGTCCTGTGGCTGTTCCGGACGCGGCCCGGGGCCCGGGTGGCGGTGGCTGAGGCGCCGGTGGTCACGGCGGTGGCTCAGGAGACGGCGGTGCTGGCGGCGCGCTGAATCCGCAGCGGGAGGGCCCGGACACCGCAGGGGTGGTCCGGGCCCTTTCGTGTGGGCCCGCGCGAGACCGCGGGGGCGTGTTTCCCTACGGGTCTGCTCGACTGCTGTCGCGCCGAGCGCGCCCGCGCCACCGCGCATCCTCCGGCGCCGGCGGGGTGCGGGATCGCGGCGGGCGGCCCTCTGCGCCGCACGGCGTGCCGTGGCGGCGGCCGACGCGGGCCGGCCGCGTGTCTTCACCCGCCTTGGCCGTTCTGGGGAATCACCGGGGCCTTGCCAGGGGCGGGCGGGGTGCCGACGGGGCTCTCGGCGGGGGCCGACCGGGCCTCGGCGGGGCTCTCGGCGAACGCGAGCCGCGTGCCGTCCGGGCCTTCGGCGGGGGCGGACGGGTTGTCGGCCGGGGTGTCGGCGCGTGCCCCGGAGTCCGCCGGCGTCCGTGCCGGCTCCGTCGGCGTGGTCCCGCCCGCGCGCGGCAGCAGTGCGATCGCCGCGACCGGCACGGCGGCCAGCACCAGCCACGGCACCGCCGCCGGCAGGCCCGTGTCGAGGAGGGTTCCCGTCGCGGAGCTGCCGATGAGCACGATCAGCCCGGAGACGGAGGACAGGGCGCCGGTGTAGAGGCCGAGGCGTCCGTCGGCCGCGAGGTCGGGCACCCACGCGCGGGCGGCGGGGGCGACGAGCATCTGCCCGAAGGTCAGCAGGACGACGAACCCGGCGGCCGGCAGCAGCCCCGCCGTCCCCTGGGCCCCGGCGGGCAGCGCGGCGGCGACGACCGCGAACCCGGCGGCGATCAGCCCGAGCCCGCCCGCCATGGACGCGCGCAGGCTGAGCCGGTCCCCCACCCACCGCGTGACGGGCAACTGGGCGACGACGACCAGCGCCGACGACAGCGCGAACAGCCACGACAGCGGCGTCTGCGACCCGGCCGCCCGCTCCACCTCGGCGGGCAGCGCGAGGTAGAGCTGGTTGTAGGCGAGCAGGTAGGCGCCGTAGGCGCAGCACAGCGCGAGGAAGCGCCGGTTGCGCAGCATTGGCCCGACCCCGCCCTTGACCCGGGTCCGCTGCCGCCCGGGTATGTGCTGGGGCAGCAGCCAGGCGTGTCCGGCGAGGACGAGGACGAAGACCCCGGCGCCGGCCAGGCACACCGTCCGGAAGTCCACCGACAGCAGCAGCGCCCCGAGCAGCGGCCCGACGAACGCCCCGGCCTGCCCGGCGACGGTGAACAGCGCCAGCACGCGCGTGCGCGACCCGTTGCCGTCCTCCTCCCAGACGACGGCCTGGCGGGCGACCTCGCTCTCGACGGCCGGCGAGAACAGGGCGGCGGCGAACCCGATGAGCAGGACGGCGCCGATGACGGACGCGATGTGCCCGGCGAACCCGAGCCACACGAACCCGGCGATCCGCAGGACGCACCCGGCGAGGACGACGGGCCGCACCCCGTACCGGTCGGTGAGCGCGCCGCCGACCACGAACAGCCCCTGCTGGCTGAACGTCCGCAGCCCGAGCACGAACCCGACGAGCCAGCCGGCGAGCCCCATCCCGGTGCCCAGGTGTTCGGCGAGGAACGGCAGGACCGCGAAGAAGCCGACGTTGAAGGCGAGTTGGGTGAGGATCAGCAGGGGCGACAGCGGGACCTTGTCCGCGCCGGTCTTCGCCAGGGCTGTCGTCGAGGTCATCGGGCGGCTACCAACTCTCGTACAGGTTCGGTCGGTTCAGGGGCGGGCAGGTCGTCGTCCGGGCGGTTTCGGCGCCGGCCGCGCAGGCCCACGGCCGTCACCGCGAGCGCGCCGAGGAGCGCGAGGGCGGCGGCGGGGGCGAGGACGGCCCAGGGGGCGCGTTCGGCGTAGGGCTGGTTCTCGGCGAGCAGCAGCCCCCATTCCGGGGACGGCGGCTGCGCGCCGAGGCCGAGGAAGCCGAGGGTCGCGAGGGCGAGGGCGTTGCCGGGCAGGCGCAGCGCGGCGTGCCGGGCGACGGGCGGCAGGACGGCGGGCAGCACCGCGCGCCGCAGCAGGTGCGCGCGCCCGGCGCCGAGGGCGCGGGTCGCCGCGAGGTGGACGGCGGCCTTCTCCTGGGCGAGGAGCGCGGAGGTGTGCGCGGCGAGCGGCGCCCAGGCGACGACGGTCACCGCGAGCGCGGGCGTGCTCACTCCGCTGCCCCACGCGGCGGCGACCAGCAGGGCGGCGAGGACGGGCGGTACCGCGTTGACGGTGTCCACGAGCGGTCCCGACACCCTCGGCGCGAGCCCCAGCAGCACCCCGATCAGGTAGGCGGCGAGGCTGATCCCGCCCGCGAGGAGCAGCGTGTCGAACGCCCCGTGCGCGACGCGCGCCAGCAGGTCACGGCCGAGGGCGTCGGTGCCGAACGGGTGCGCGGGCGACGGCGCCTCCAGACGCCGGGTGGTGTCGATGGCGAGGGGGTCGCGGGCCAGGCCGGCGGCGACGACGGCCGCGAGGAGTCCGCCGTACAGGAGCGGCGGGAGCCTGCGCGCGGGCGGGTCGGGGTGGTGCAGGGTGGGCAGGGCGCCGTCGCGCAGGGCGGGGCCGAGGAGGGGGCGGGCGGCGAGCCGGGCGGCGCCGGCGGTGAGGGCGGCGAGCAGGACCAGCGCGAGGGTGCCCGCCTGGAGGACGGGCAGGTCCTGGGCGAGGGCGGCCTGGAGGGTGGTGCGGCCGAGGCCGGGGATGTCGAAGATCTGCTCCACGACGACCGCCCCGCCGGTCAGGCCGACGGCGAACAGGCCCAGGTTGGGCAGGAGTCCGGGCAGGCAGCGGCGCACCGCGTGCCGGGCGATCCGCCGGCCGGGCACCCCGCGCGCGGTCGCCGCCTTCGCCCAGGGTTCGGCGAACGCGCCGGGCAGCAGGTCGTCCATGAGCCGGCCGAGGACGGCCCCGGCGGGCAGCCCCAGCGCGAGCGCCGGCAGCACCGTCCACTTGATCCCGTACCAGCCGAGCGCGGGCAGCCAGCCGAGCTGGACGCCGACGACGGTGGCGAGGACGGACGCGGTCAGGAACTCCGGCAGCGCGGCGAGCATCGCCGACGCGGAGCGGGCGGGCGCGTGCCCGGCGAGGGCGCGGCGGGCGCCCCGGCGCAGGGTGGGTGCGCAGACCAGGGCGGCGGTGGCGAGCGCGACCAGCAGGGCGACCGTCACCAGCAGCAGGGACGCGCCGAGCGCCTGGAGCACCGCGGGCGTGACCTGTTCGCCGGAGATCCAGGACCGTCCGGCGTCGCCGCGCGGCAGTCCGCTCAGCCACTGGCCGAGCAGGTGCAGCGGGCCGTCGGCGAGGCCGAGCTGTGCGCGGATGGCGGCCAGGACGTCGGGGGTGGGGTCACGGTCGGCGGAGCGCGCCTTGAGGACGGTGCGCGCCGGGTCGGTGTCCGTGAGCCACGGCAGCAGGCCGATCCCGCACACCAGCCCCGCCGCGAGAGCCGCCCGCCAAGCGAGCGCCGTGACCCGTCCCACGGGGTCAGCGCCGGGTGCCGGTGCCGACGAGCGTGCGCTCGTACGGGTCGAGGAGGACGCCGCGCACGCGCGCGCCGACGCCGGTGATGACCCGCTGGTGGACGAGGGGGACGACCGCGTCCGTGCCGAGGATCGCGGCCTCGGCCGCCATCGCCGCGTCCTGGCGCCCGCCGGTGTCGGCGACGCCCTGGGCCGTCTTCACGGCCTGGTCGGCCTTCTTGTCGCAGAGCTGGGCGATGTTGAAGCCGCCGTCGCAGGTGTAGTCGCCGGCGAGAGCGGCGACGGGGTCGCCGGTGTCGAGGAGGGTGTTGCGGGCCAGCACGAACGCGTCGAACTTCCCCGCGAGCGCGTCGCTCTCCAGGCGCGAGTACTCGCGGACCTCCAGGGTGACCTTGAAGCCGGCCTTCTCCAGCTGCTGCTTCAGCACCTGCGCGGCCTCGGGGAGTTCGGGCCGGTTGTCGTAGGTGGCGAGGGTGACGGCGGCGCCGGCCGGCTTGCCGGGCGTCGCCCGTCCGGTGGGGGCGGTGCGCTTGCCCGCGGCCCAGGTGACGGCGGGGCCGTAGATGCCGGCGCCCGCGTCCGCGTGGCCCTCGTAGACGCCCTTGGCGAGGGTCGCGGTGTCGACGGCCGCGCGGGCGGCGGCCCTGAGCGCCGGGTCCTTGAAGGTGCCCGTGCGGGCGTTGAGGAGGAGGCTGGTGGTGCGGGTGGTCGCGGTCTCCTTGCGGGTCACCGCGTCCAGCGTCGCGGCCTGGGCGACGGGTATCGCCTCGGCCACGTCGACCTCGCCGGTGCGCAGGGCGTTGGCCCGCGCGGTGCCGTCGGCGATGAAGCGGGCGTCGACGCCGGCGGCCTGGGCGCGCCCGCCCCAGTAGTCGTCGAACCGGTCCAGGGTCGCGGACTCCGTCCCGGTGAGCTTGGTGATCTCGAAGGGGCCGGTGGCGGTGCCGACGGGGTTCGCGGCGCCCTTCGCGTCGTACGCCTTCGGGGCGAGGATCGCGAGGCTCGGGCTGGTCAGGCGCAGCGGCAGCACGGGGTCGGCGGCCGTCGTCGTGATCCGCACGCCACTCGCGCCGTCCGGCTTCACGGTGAGCGTGGCCCCGGCGAGCGCGGCGGGGGCGGGCCTGGCCTCGCCGGCGTGGCCGAGGGAGGCGGAGACGGCGGCCGGGGTGACGCGGGTGCCGTCCTGGAACGTGGCGTCCCTGAGCGTGAACACCCAGGTCCGTGCGTCCACCTGGCGCCACGACTGCGCCAGCGCGGGGGCCGGGGTCCCGTTCGCGTCCAGCGCGGTCAGGCCCTCGGTGACGCCGAGCCGGCTGAGGATCGTCGCGTCCGCGCCGTACGGGGAGAGCTGTTCGGCGGGCGGGAAGGCGAGGGCGACGCGCAGCCGGGTGCCGTCGCCGTCCTTGGCGCCGTCGCTCGTGTCGTCGTTCCCGCCCGAGGCGAAGCAGCCCGCGAGGAGCGGTGCCGCGAGGAGGGCGGCGAGGATTCGGGAGCCGTGGGGGATGCGCATGTCTTACCGGTCTGTGAGGAGGGTGGACGGGGAACTGGTCGTGCCGTGCCCGGCGGGGACCCTGCTCGCGCGCACGGCGTCGAACGGGACCTCGAAGTGGACGACGCTCTGGCCCCGCTCCTCCCGTTCGTCGAGCACCACCTCGCCGAGCGAGCGCCAGAAGCCCTCGGCGCCCTCCACCGACGGGTCGGTGTGCAGGTACACGGACCGGTATCCGCCGTCCGCCGCCGCGAAGTCCAGCAGCTCCCCGACCAGGCGCCGCGCCAGCCCCCGGCGCCGGTGCGCGGGCCGGGTGTAGATCCGCCTCAGCTGCGCGGTCGTCCCCGACGGGTAGCGCGCGGCCAGGTGCGCGGGGTTCGGCGGGTGCAGCGGGCCGCGCGAGTCCAGCGCGCCCGTCGCCACGATCGTGTCCGCCGCGTCGACCGCCACCAGCAGCGTGTGCCGCGCGGGCGTCAGGTACGCCCCGGCCAGGTCGATGATGTCGCCGTGCCATCTCGGCACGTACCCGGTGCCGAAGTCCCGGTACACCGTGTCGAGCATGACGGCCCGCGCCTCGTCGAGGTCGTCCGGCCCGGCCACCCTTACGCAGTAATCACGCACCTGCACATCATATGCATTTAGTACGCGAGTGCGATCAAGAGGATACCCACACCCCCTCCGGACCCCCGATTTGACAGTGCCCATCCGTCCTCCTAAAACGTAGTCACATGAAACCCATTTTCAAAACCACGGGCCGCGCGGCACGGCCCGTGGCCCGCCCCGGAGGCTGCCCCCCGGCCCCCTGGGCCCGGGAACAGGCACCCGGCGAACGGGAGTTGACACCCGGCGATCGTGAACCGGCACTCCAGGGCCGACCTCGGGCGGTCGGGGGTGAGCGGCGGTGCGCATAGCGTTCGTCGGGAAGGGAGGGAGCGGGAAGACGACCCTGTCGGCGTTGTTCGCCCGGCATCTGGCCCGGAGCGGTGCTCCCGTCCTCGCCGTGGACGGGGACATCAACCAGCACCTCGCCGAAGCGCTCGACCCCGACGCGGCCCCCTTCACCGCACCCCCGCTCGCCGGTCACCTCGGTGAGATCAAGGACTTCCTGCGGGGCACCAACCCCCTGATCCCGTCCCGGGAGGCGATGGTCAAGACGACCCCGCCCGGCCGGGGCTCACGCCTGCTGAGCCTGCTCGGCGCCGACGAACTCCACGCCCGCCACGTCCAGCCCGTCGGCGGCGTCCCGCTGATGGTGACCGGCGAGTTCGACGAGAGCGACCTCGGTGTGGCCTGCTACCACTCCAAGCTCGGCGCGGTGGAGCTGTACCTCGGGCACCTGGTGGACGGTCCCGGCGAGTACGTCGTCGTCGACATGACCGCCGGCGCCGACGCCTTCGCCTCCGGACTGTTCACCCGGTTCGACATGACCTTCCTCGTCGCCGAACCGACCCGGCGCGGCGTCTCCGTCTACCGCCAGTACCGCGACCACGCCCAGGAGTTCGGCATCCCCCTGGCCGTCGTCGGCAACAAGGTCACCGGCGAGGACGACCTCCTCTTCCTCAAAGAGCAGACCGGCGACCACCTCCTGACCCACCTCACCCACTCCTCCTGGGTGCGCTCCGCCGAACGCGGCACCCCCCAGGGCGAGCTGGAGGACACCAACCGCCACGCCCTCGACGTCCTGCGCGCCGCGGTCGACGCCCGCCCCAAGGACTGGCCGGCGCTCCACCGCCACGCCGTCGACTTCCACCTCCGCAACGCCCGCGCCTGGGCGAACGAGGCGACCGGCCGGGACCTCGCGTCCCAGGTGGACCCGGAGTACGTGCCGGGCCGGCTGCCCGACGCCTGACCGGGATCACGGCCCCCGCCGCGAACCGTCTCTCCTTTCCTCCACCCGTCTTCTGCCGCTTCCCTTCCCCACTGCCTCTCCTGCTGCCTCTCCCCCTGCCCCTCCTTCTGTCTTCCGTACTCCCTGAACAGGACCCCTCATGTCTCTCGACGTCTCCCCCACCCTCCTCGCCCAGGCCGAAGCCGGTGACGTCCGCGAGGAGGACTTCGTGGACACCGTCCGCACCTCCCTTCCCTACGCCTACGACCTGATCGCCTCCCTCGCGGCCGACCTCAAGGGCGGAAGCGCCGAGTTCGCCGACAACCAGACCCCTCCTCCCTCCGAGCGCGAACGCGGCCAGCTCCTGCGCGCCCTCGCCAGCGACGCCATCCGCACCAGCCTCGAACGCCACTTCGGGGTGGCCCTCGCCTTCCAGAACTGCCACCGCGTGGCGGCCTTCCACCCCGGCGCCCGCACCGGTGACACCTACGCCCGCTTCACCTCCGTCCGCTCCCAGCTCCTCAACCAGTCGCCCGAGTTCCGGGACTGCTGAACCGGGCGGGCACAGCGGGGCCGCCCCGCGCGACGGTCACCCGGCCCCGCCGTGCCGCACGCCTTCTTCTCCGTCTCCTCCGCTCCTCCGTCTCCCCTCCCCTTCATCCCCCTCCTCTTCATCCCCCCTCTCCTTCGTCCCCTTCTCTTTTGTCTCCCCTTCTCCTTTGCCTCTCCTTCTCCTTTGTCTCTCCTTCTCTCATGTCCCCCGCCAGTCACACCCCCGTCGCGTCGAGCAGCCGGACCAGTTCCGCGTGTCCATAGCCGAGGGATTCGGCGCGGTAGCGGGCCATCAGCACCAGGTGGGCCACGATCTGCGCCCCGTAGCCGTCCTTCCCGTCGTCCATCCACTCCTGCGATCCGGTTCCGAGGCTGTTCATCACCAGGCCGTGGTCGCGGCGGATCTCCCGAAGCGTCTCGGTGATCGCGTCCAGCATCGTGCGGCCGGGGCGGTCGCAGCTGAGGGCGAAGCAGCCCCAGTTGATCGGGGTGCATCCGGTGGGCGGGTTCGCGCGCAGCGCGTCGTACCGGTCGTCGTCGAAGGAACCGCCCTCGAACTCCTCGTGCACCAGCACGAAACGGTGCAGGCCCTCGGCCGGCGGCGGGAGCCGTGGGCCGCACGGCCGCCTCGCGTCCTTGTGGACCAGGCGGCGCACCTCCTCCTCGTCCGCACTGGTCACCGAGAAGCCCGTGGCGTCGTTGCACCCCGTGAAAGTGCCGTCCTCGTTGTCGTGGAACTGAAGTCCCATGTCCTTGCCTCCGTCCGATCCGGGTGCCGGGAAAATCTCCCGACACCCGGCCAACGGACCGCTCCTCGCACACGTGCCCAGAAATCGAAATGTCACTCGATAGTGCGACACCCGATGTCACGTTGACGCGGGAGCCCTCTCCTTACTTATCTGCCGCCGCCACGGCGGGGGCCGGCGCGTAACCGGTGGGCCGGGCCGTGAAGGTGCCGCGGCCCTGGGTCCGGCCGCGCAACCGGGTCGCGTAGCCGAAGAGTTCGGCGAGCGGGACGGTCGCGGTGACGACCACCGAACCCGAGCGCACCTCGGACCCACCGACCCGGCCGCGCCGCGTCGCGAGATCGCCGAGGACCGCGCCGACGACCGCCTCGGGCACGGTGACCGTGACCTCGGCGACCGGCTCCAGCAGCACCATCGCGCACGCCCGCAGCGCCTCCCGCAGCCCGAACCGCCCCGCCGTACGGAACGCCTGCTCGGACGAGTCCTTCACATGCGTCGCCCCGTCGGTGAGCGTGACGCGCAGCCCGGTGACCCGGTGCCCGCCGAGCGGCCCCTCCGCCAGGGCGTCCCGGCAGCCGGCTTCGACGGCCCGCACGTACTCCTGCGGCACCCGCCCGCCGACGACCGCCGACCGGAACACGAACTCCCCATCGAACGGCTCGACTTCGAGCACGACCTGAGCGAACTGCCCGGCCCCGCCATCCTGTTTGACGTGCCGGTACACGACCCCGGACACGCCCCGGCCGACGGTCTCGCGGTAAGTCACCCTGGGACGACCGATGTTGACGTCCACCCCGAGCGTCCTGCGGATCTTCTCCACCGCGACCTCCAGATGCAGTTCTCCCATGCCGGACAGCACGGTCTGCCCCGTCTCCGGATCGGTCCGCACCGTCAACGACGGGTCCTCCTCGACGAGTCGGGCGAGCGCCGACGCCAGCCGCTCGGTCTGCGCACCCCGGCACGCCACGACCGCCACGGACACCACCGGCTCCGCCACTCCGGGCGGCTCCAGCGCCAACGGAGCGTCCGGCGCGCACAAAGTCGCCCCGGTCCGCGCCGACTTGACCCCGACGACGGCCACGATGTCCCCGGCCACCGCCCGCTCCAACTGCTCATGCCGGTCGGCCTGCACCCGCAGAATCCGCCCGACCCGCTCACTCCGCCCCGCCCCCGCGTCCCACACCACGTCCCCCTTCTCCACCGTCCCCGAGTACACCCGCAGGTAGGTGAGCCGGCCACTGGGCGTGACGGCCACCTTGAAGACGAGCGCGGAGAAGGGAGCGGAGGGGTCGGCGGGGCGGGTTTCGGCGAGGCGGGTTTCGGTGAGGTGGACGGGGTCGGGGGTGGTGGCGGAGGTGGGGGCTGGGGTGGAGGGTGGTACATCACGCATCACTGGCGGGGCGGGTGGTGCATCACGCGTGACAGATCCGGCCGGTGGTACATCACGCATGATGTGTCCGCCCGCCGACGCATCACGCGCCACCGGCCCGCCCGGTGGTACCTCACGCATCACACCTCGCCCGCCCGCCACCGCCGTCCCCCGCACCGCCGGTACGTCCGACGGTGACGGCAGGTACGACACCACCGCGTCGAGCAGCGGCTCGATGCCGCGGTTGCGGTAGGCGGAGCCGCACAGGACGACCACGCCGTCGCCGCTGTGTGACATGTCACGCAGCGCGGCGACGAGGGTCGGCGCCGACAGCGTCTCCCGGTCGCAGAACTCCTCCAGTGCCGCCGGATGCCGCTCGGCCACGGCCTCCTCCAGGAGCCGTCGCCGGCGCAGCGCCTCGGCCCACAACTCCTCGGGCACCTCGCCTGATACGGGCGCGCTGTCGCCGTCGGCCCAGGTGAGCGCGCGCAGGTGTACGAGGTCGACGACGCCGGTGAACATGTCCTCGGTTCCGATGGGCAGTTGGACGACCAGCGGCGTCGGGTGGAGGCGTTCGCGGATGGAGGCGACGGCGGCGTCGAGGTCGGCGCCCGCGCGGTCGAGTTTGTTGACGAAGGCGATGCGTGGCACACCGTGCCGGTCGGCCTGGCGCCAAACGGACTCGCTCTGCGGTTCGACACCGGCCACCGCGTCGAACACGGCGACCGCGCCGTCGAGGACACGCAGGGCGCGTTCGACCTCGTCGGCGAAGTCGACGTGGCCGGGGGTGTCGATCAGGTTGAGCCGGTGGCCGTCCCAGTCGCAGCTGACGGCCGCCGCGAAGATGGTGATGCCACGGTCGCGTTCCTGAGGGTCGAAGTCGGTGACGGTGGTGCCGTCGTGAACCTCGCCGCGTTTGTGCGTGGTTCCGGTGGCATAGAGGATCCGTTCCGTGACGGTGGTCTTGCCCGCGTCGACGTGGGCGAGGATGCCGAGATTGCGTACGGCGGCGAGCTGACGGTCGAGGTTGTTGCGCACGGCCCTGGGCCTTTCGAGGTGCGTCCGAGTGTCGGGCAGCGCGATGTGCGAACGAAGTCCAGCCTGCGCAGGCAGAGTTGACGACACGTCAGATTGCTTGCGGGGCAGAGGTGTTGAGGTGGTCCGGGGGCTTCGTCAGCTGGACCGGTGCCGGGCGCGCAGCGGGCACCGGACGGTCCAGGACACGAGGATCACCTCGTACCGGGCTCGGGGAGTCGCGGTAGCGGTGTGCTCACGCATGGCCAACTCCCCTTTCGTGACACGGTGAACGCGCTGCCCTTGCCGTGGGCGGCGCAACGACAAGCGTGAGTGTAGGGAGGGCGGCACGGCCGGGGCACATGATTTTCCGGCCCGCCCCGGCGCCCGCCAGTGCTCTGACCGCACAGGTTCGCCGGGGCAGTACCAGCACGGTGCGTTACCGGCGGGCGATGATGCTGCTGGCCTCGGCGGGCGGGAACCGGGTGCCGGTGATCGCCCAGCTGGTGCAGGCTGACGAGGACACCGTCCGGGACGTGATCCACCGGTTCAACGAGATCGGCCCGGCCTGCCTGGGCTCTCGGTGGGCGGGAGGCCGTCCCCGCCAACTCAGCTCTGATGACGAGGACTTCGTCGTTCAGGCGGCCACCACCCGCCCGACCAAGCTCGGCCAGCCTTTCACCCGCTGGTCGCTGCGTAAACTCGTCGCCCACCTGCGGAAAGCCCACGGCCGGGTGATCCTCATCAGCCGTGAAGCGTTACGCAGCCTGCTCGCCCGCCGCGGTATCACCTTCCAGCGCGCCAAGACGTGGAAGGAGTCCCCGAACCACGAACGCGAGGCGAAGCTGGACCGGATCGAGGAAGTCCTCGGCCGTTTCCCGGACTGGGTCTTCGCCTTCGACGAGTTCGGCCCGCTCGGCATCCGGCCCACCGCCGGCTCGGGCTGGGCCGAGCAGAAACACCCAGACCGGCTGCCCGCCACCTATCACCGCACCCACGGAGTGCGGTACTCCACGGCTGCCACTCGGTCGGCGACGACCGCCTGTGGGGCGTCAACCGCCGCCGCAAGGGTGCCGCGAACACGCTGGCCGCACTCAAATCGATCCGTGCCGCCCGCCCGGACGGCGCCCCGGTCTACGTGATCCTGGACAACCTGTCCGCCCACAAAAGCGCCGGCATCCGCCGCTGGGCGAAGAAACACAAGGTCGAGCTGTGTTTCACCCCGACCTACGCCTCGTGGGCGAACCCGATCGAAGCCCACTTCGGACCACTGAGGCAGTTCACCATCGCCAACTCCCACCACCCCAACCACACCGTGCAGACCCGGGTGTTGCACGCCTACCTGCGCTGGCGCAACGCCAACACCCGCCACCCCGGCGTCCTGGCCGCCGAACGTAAAGAACGCGCCCGCATCCGCAGCGAGAAAGGCATCCGCTGGGGGCGAACGCCGCCTCGTTACGGAGTGCGATGTCACGATCATCGTGCAGCACTGATCGTGCGACCCACCGCCTCACGCAGCGATCCTGCGGCAACCGCGCCTCCACGAGGGGCACTTCGGGCGCCGGCGTCGGCTTCTGCTTCAACGGCCAGGTCGACGCGCGCACCCTCGCGGCGCATACGGCGTCGAAGTGGATGCCGGCGTGACGGAGGCCGCGGCCGGCGGCCGGAATCCTGTCCGGGAAGCCTCTCCGATCGCCGTTGACAACCACCCGCGCCCCCCTCCATCATCATTCCCCTAATCAAGTAGTGAAATGGTGGTGGTAGTCATGGAGTTCCGCATCGACAGGCGGAACGGAGTCCCCGCCTTCCAGCAGATCGTGCAGCAGACCAAGCAGGCTCTGCGGCTGGGCGTACTGGTGCCGGGCGACCGGCTGCCGACCGCCAAGGACGTCGCCGAGGTCAGCGCGGTCAACCCGAACACCACCCTCAAGGCGTACCGCGAGCTGGAGCGTGAGGGCCTGGTCGAACCGCGACCCGGCAAGGGCACGTTCGTACGCCGCACACTGGCCCGCCCCTCGGCGAGCACCGACTCACCGCTGTACGGGGAGCTGGTGGCGTGGGTGTCCCGGGCGGCCGAGGCGGGCTTGGAGCGGGAGGACGTGGCCGCGCTGGTCGCCTCGGCCATGGAGAAGCAGTACGCCGCCGGTTCGGAGACGGCGGCCACGACACCTAGGAGCACGGGTGAGTAACGGTATGTACGCGGGTGACTCGGCGTTTGAGGCGCACGGCCTGGGGGTGCGCCACCGGCGGGGATGGGCGCTGAAGGACTGTTCCTTCCGGCTCCCGGCGGGACGGATCTGCGGGCTGGTCGGTCCCAACGGGGCGGGCAAGACCACGCTGCTGAGCATCATGGCCCAGGTACTGGAACCGACGGAGGGCACGTTCAGTGTGTTCGGCGCGGCACCGGGCTCGGTGGACTCGGGGCGCATCTCGTTCCTCGCCCAGGAGAAGTCCCTGTTCCGCGGGTTCAGCGTGGCGGAGACCCTGAGGCTGGGGCGGGAACTGAACCCGGGCTGGGACCAGCGCACCGCCGAGGACATCGTCCGCGCGGGCGATGTGCCCTTCGACGCGAAGATCGGCACCCTCTCCGGCGGCCGGCGCACCCGTGTCGCCCTCGCTCTCGCCCTCGGCAAGCGGCCCGACCTGCTGCTGCTCGACGAGCCGATGTCGGATCTCGACCCGGTCGCGCGTAAAGAACTGACAGGCGCCCTCCTCGCCGAGGCTGCCGAGCACGGCACCACCGTCCTGATGTCCACCCACGTCCTGGCCGAACTGGAGAACGTGTGCGACTACCTCGTCGTCCTCTCCGGCGGCAAAGTACGCCTCGCCGGTGACGTGGACGAGCTGCTGTCCGTACACACCGTGGTCACGGGCGCCAAGGAGGGCGAGGGCCTGCCCGCCTCCCTCGCGCACCACCCCCTCGTCGAGTCCCGGATCAGCGGACGGCAGTTCACCGCCCTGATCCGCCCCGACAGCCCGGCCATCGGCCCCTGGGAGACGGACAAGCCGAGCGTGGAAGAACTCCTGCTCGCCTATCTCCGCTCACCCGACGCGCTCCCTGTGATCACCCCCACCGCCCAGGCCCAGGACCAGGCGTACAACACCCGGACGGTGGCAGCATGAGCTCTCTCACCAGCACCTCGACGACGACCAGGTCCGGGGCCCCGGGCACCACCGGCACCGGCCGACTCCCTCAGCTCCGCCGGCCCCTCAACGGCATGACCTGGCTGGTCTGGCGCCAGCACCGGGCCGTGTTCTGGAGCGTCCTCGGCGCCTCCGCGCTCGCCGTGGCGTTCATCGTCCTCCAGCGCTCCCAGCTGCATACCGCCGGGTACGGCCCCACGTCCACGGGACTGCGGCTGATGCCGATCCTGCTCGGTGTCCTCCTCGGTGCCCCGCTGTTCACCGGCGACCTGGAGAACGGCACCGCCAAGCTGGTCGTCACCCAGTCCATGAGCCGGACCCGCTGGCTGACCACGAAACTGGCCCTGACCGCGCTGGTGGTCGTGGTGAGCACGGTCGCGCTGTCGGTCGCGTTCGGGTGGTGGTGGACCCTCTACGACGAGTCCACGGCCTGGGAGTGGACCTCCGGACCCACCTTCGACAACACGGGACCCATGCCCGTCGCCCTCGCCCTCTTCTCCGTCTTCGGCGGGGTGGCGATCGGCGTGGTGCTGCGCCGCACGCTGGTGGCCATGGTGGTCACCCTCGGTTTCACCGTCGTCGTCCAGATCGTCTGGTCCCACTTCCTGGCCCACTTCCTGCTGTCGCTCGCCGACGTCGTCACGATCACGACGAACAAGGGCGTCACGTTCCAGCACGTGATGCCGACGTTGCCCCCAGGCGCGCACCGGGTGAACTGGTCGAACCCCCCGTACATCACCAGCGACGGGAAACTCCTCGGCTGGGGCACCTGTAATGAAGTACAGACGGAACAAGCGCACGAGCTGTGCATGAAGAAGGCCGATGTCGTGGGCTGGTCGGTCGACTACCTGCCGATCTCCCAGATGAACGGCCTGCAGTGGTTCGGCGCGTCGATCCTGCTGGCCCTGACGGCCGCCGTCACGGCGTTCCTCTTCTTCTGGGGCCGCAAGCGCCTCGTCTGAGACCCGCCCCCGGCCTGTGCGGGAGCCCGGACGGCTCGGACGTATCGCGAGGCCACCGTGTGGACGGCTCGCACCACCAGCACCAACGAGTCGTCAAGGCAAAAGGCGTTGACACTCGACGGCGCCGGGCATCACCGCTGTGCACGCAGGCATCGCGGCCAGGCGGAGCACAGGCGTTCGCCCGGCGCCCACGAGCGGCAACCCCTCGCCTCACGGTGGTGGCCGCGAGGACGCCGAACACCACCGCTCCGCTGTGAGACGTCGAAGCCAGGGCCTCGTGAGGCATCCGTCCGACAGCCCACGCGACCACCACCCCGAACATCGGGGCCCACACCGCTCCCCTGCGGATGCCCCAACGGCCAGGATCCGGAAAGGCGCCGCAGCCCTCAGCCCGGCGCGAGTGCGGTCCCCGCCGCTGGAGCCGTTGACAAGGAATCAGGGTCCAGACAGGCAAGACCAATCTCGTTGAACCGGCGGATCACATCCCGGACGGTGTCCTCGCCGGCCCGCACCAACTGCGCGATCACCAGCACCCGGTTACCGCCCGCCGAGGCAAGCAGCAGCATCGCCGCCCGCCGGTAGCGCACCGAACTCGTGCTGCCCCGGCACGCGATCTGCTGCAACTTCTGCCCCTCCTGGTCGGTCAGTCCGCGCACACGGACAGGCTCGGCCACCGCACCTCCAGCGGCCGGAACGGACATCCCCACACATCCAACTGCCACGACCACCGACCCGGCGAACCTATACGGTCACAGCACTAGCCGACGTAGAAGTGCCGCCGCACCCGCCGCAGCCACGCCTCGGCGGCGCGTTCGTCGGGCTGCTCCGGCAGCACGGTGCGGGTCGTGGCGAACGCCTCCTCGTAGTGGCGCAGCAGCGGCACGGCCGCGTCGGGATCGGCGGCGACCTCCTCGCCGAACCGGTGGTAGCTCTCCGGGTCCTCGACCCGGACGGCCAGCCGGCCGGTGCTGTAGAGCGCGAACCCTTGCACGCAGAGCCGTTTGAGGTGGCGGGCGTGCTTGGCGGTCCGCTTGCGGGTGTCCGCCGAGAAGGAGCCGTCGCCGCGCCCCTGGAGTCTCCTGAACTGCTGGGTGGCGTACCCGAGATAGGCGTCCCGGACGCGGTCGGCGCTCAGCAACGTGCCCCGGATACCGATGAGTTCATCCCCGAGCGGGGTGCGTGTCTCATACAACTCGTCGGGCAGCCAGACGAGTTCCATCACCGTCGGGTTGCCGGCCAGGGCGAGGCGGCACCACTTGGCCGCCTCGTGCAGGGTGCTGTCCGGGGAGGTGGTGACGTGGGACTCCTTGGGCCGGTGCAGGCCGTGCAGGTCCTCGGTGGGGGCCGCGAACATGCCGAGGCGGTCGACGTCGGAGCCCTCGCGGGCGAGCCCGTACGCCGTCGAGCCGACGATGCCGGACAGCAGGATGTTCTGGAGTGTCATGCCGTACCCCCGTGGTGGTTCTCTCCGTGGTCGGCGGTCGTCGTGCCGGGCCCCGGGGAGGACATCATGCCGTCTCGGGCGCCTCACCCACCTCAGGGTTTTCGACGAAGTTCACGTTCGGGGTATTTCGCCCCTCGGTAGTGTGTGACACATTACTGCGGTGACCAAGCAGTCCAGCTGTGATGTCGTGGTCGTGGGCGCCGGAATGGTCGGCGCCGCCTGTGCGCTGTACGCCGCCCGCGCGGGGCTCGACGTCGTCGTGGTGGACCGTGGTCCGGTGGCCGGCGGTACGACCGGGGCGGGCGAGGGCAACCTCCTCGTCTCCGACAAGGAGCCCGGACCGGAACTCGACCTCGCCCTGCTCTCCGGCCGGTTGTGGGCCGACCTGGCACAGGAGCACGGCCCCGCCTTCGAGTACGAACCGAAGGGCGGCCTCGTCGTCGCCTCCACACCCGAAAGCCTCGCCGCGCTCACGGAACTCGCCGACACCCAACAGGCCGCCGGAGTGACGACGAAGCCGGTCGCCCCGGACGAACTCGCCTCCCTGGAACCGTACTTGGCGTCCGGACTGGCGGGCGGGGTGCTGTATCCGCAGGACGCCCAGGTGATGCCGACCCTCGCCGCCGCCCACCTGCTGCGCGCATCGGGAGCCCGCGTCGAGACCGGGCGGACGGTGACGGAGGTGCTGCGCGCGGCCGACGGCGCCGTACGCGGCGTGCGCACCGGCCGGGGCGTTCTCCACGCACCGGCCGTCGTGAACGCGGCCGGGACCTGGGGCGGTGAGGTCGCCGCGCTGGCCGGCGTCCGGCTGCCGGTCCTGCCCCGGCGCGGGTTCGTCCTGGTCACCGAGCCGCTGCCGCGCCGGATCCGGCGCAAGGTGTACGCCGCCGACTACGTGGCCGACGTGGCGAGCGATTCGGCGGCGCTGCAGACTTCGCCGGTCGTCGAGGGGACCGCCGCCGGGCCCGTCCTGATCGGCGCGAGCCGTGAACGCGTGGGCTTCGACCGCTCGTTCGCCCTGCCGGTCGTGCGAGCGCTCGCGGCGAGCGCCACCGCGTTGTTCCCGTTCCTCGCCCAAGTCCGGGTGATGCGCACCTACTTGGGCTTCCGCCCCTACCTCCCCGACCATCTGCCGGCGATCGGCGCCGACCCGCGGGCGCCCGGCCTGTACCACGCGTGCGGCCACGAGGGTGCGGGTATCGGCCTGGCGACCGGCACCGGCCACCTCCTCGCCCAACTCCTGGCCGGCACACGGCCCGACCTCGATCTGACCCCGTTCCGCCCGGACCGTTTCACCGAGGAGGCCGCCGCATGAACCCCCTGGACCTGGTCCGCGCCAGGCCCGACGCCGCCTTCCGTCTCACCTTCGACGGCCGCCCGATCGAGGCACTGCCTGGCCAGACAGTGGCCGCCGCACTGTGGACGGCCGGTGAGATGTCATGGCGCACCACCCGGGGCAGTGGTACATCACGCGGCGTGTTCTGCGGGATCGGGGTCTGCCACGACTGTCTGGTCACCGTCGACGGCCGTCCCAACCTGCGCGCCTGCCTGGTGCCGGCCGAACCCGGCGCCGACGTCCGCACCCAGGAAGGGACCGGTCACCACGATGACTGAACCGCCCCGTCTCGCGGTGATCGGCGCCGGCCCTGCGGGGCTCGCCGCGACCCTGGCCGCCGCCGCGCGGGGGGTCCGTGTCACCCTCGTCGACGCGGGCCAGGGACCCGGCGGCCAGTTCTGGCGTCAACCCGCACCGGAGCTGCGCGCCCGCCGCCCGCAGGCCCTGCACCACCAGTGGCGCACCTGGAAACGCCTTCGCACCGGCCTCGACACCCACCTCACGGCAGGACGCGTCACCTACTTGACGGATCATCATGTGTGGTGTGTGGAACGGGAGTCGGCGGGCTTCACCGTGCACGCGCTGCTCGGCCCGGAGCAGGAGAGGCCGGTCTCCGTGCGCGCCGACGGCGTCCTGCTGGCGACCGGCGGATACGAGAAGGTGCTGCCCTTCCCCGGCTGGACCCTCCCCGGCGTGATCACGGCGGGCGGGGCGCAGGCCATGCTGAAGGGCGGACTCGTCCTGCCCGGCCGCACCGCCGTCGTCGCGGGTACCGGCCCGCTGCTCCTGCCGGTCGCGACCGGCCTCGCCTCGGCGGGCGCGCGGGTCGTCGCGGTGGTGGACTCCACCGATCCCCGGGCGTTCGTGCGGCGCGCCGGTGTCCTCGTGCGGGAGCCGACCAAGCTCGCCGAAGGCGCGGGGTACGCCGCGCGGCTTCTGCGGTACGGCGTGAAGGCGGTGATGTGTCATGCAGTACTGGAGGCGCACGGCACCGAGCGGCTGGAAGGGGTGACCGTTGCTGCGCTGGACCGTCGAGGTCGGCCGGTGCCGGGTGGTACGCGATACATCACATGTGACACCCTCGCCGTCAGTCACGGCCTCCTCCCCCACACCGACCTCGCGGACGGTCTCGGCTGCGGTCTCGACGGATCCGCCGTCCGCGTCGACGCCGAACAGCGCACCGACGTGCCCGGTGTCTGGGCCGCCGGAGAGGCCACCGGCATCGGCGGCGCGACCCTCTCCCTCGCCGAGGGCCACATCGCGGGCCGCTCGGCCGCCGCCCGCCTGCGCGGCATCCTCCCCGACCCCGCCTCCTGGGCGCCCGCCGCACGGACCCGGACCCGTCTGCGCACGTTCTTCACGGCCCTGGACAGCGTCTACACCCCGCCCGCCCGCTGGGCGGAACAGGTCACCGACGACACCGTGGTCTGCCGCTGCGAGGAGGTCACCGCCGGTGCCGTGCGCGAGGCCGTGGGCGGTCTCGGCGCGGGCGATCTGCGCACCGTGAAGCTGCTGACCAGGGCCGGTATGGGCTGGTGCCAGGGGCGGGTGTGCGAGGCGGGGGTCGCCGGGGTCGCGGGCTGCCCGCCCACCCCCGGACGCCGGCTGCTGGCCCGGCCGGTGCCGCTGGGGGTGCTGGCGGAGGCCGGTGACGAGGGCGGGGCGGGGGGTGGTGCGTGATGTATCACGCATCACGCATCACGCCTCACAGGCGGCCGGGTAGTGCATCACCCATCACGCATCACCGGCCGCTAGGTAGTGCATCACACATCACGCACGACGACCCGCCTCGTCATACATCACGCATCACACACCACGCCCCGCCGCGTACTACCGCACGCACCCCACCCCACCCCACCCCGTAATACCTCACACATCACACACCACCCCCGACCCGAAGGGACCCCCATGCCCACCCCCATCCCCACCCCCGCCCCCCGCCCCTGGCGCGGCGTTCTCGTCGCCACCGCGCTCCCGCTGAACGACGACCTCTCCGTCAACTACGACAAGTACGCCGAGCACTGCGCCTGGTTGGTGGCGAACGGCTGCGACGGGGTGGTGCCGAACGGTTCGCTGGGCGAGTACCAGGTGCTGACGCCGGAGGAGCGGATGCGGGTCGTCGAGACGGCGGTCGCGGCGATCGGCGGGGAGCGGGTGATGCCGGGGGTCGCGGCGTACGGCGCTGCGGAGTCGCGGCGTTGGGCCGAGCGGGCGGGTGAGGCGGGGTGCGGGGCCGTGATGCTGCTGCCGCCGAACGCGTACCGGGCGGACGAGCGTGCGGTGGTCGGTCACTACGCCGAGGTCGCGGCGGCGGGGCTGCCGGTCGTGGCGTACAACAACCCCATCGACACCAAGGTCGACCTGGTCCCGGAACTGCTGGCGCGGCTGCACGGCGAGGGCTACATCCAGGGGGTGAAGGAGTTCTCCGGGGACGTCCGGCGGGCGTACCGGATCGCCGAACTCGCGCCGGAGCTTGACCTGTTGATCGGTGCGGACGACGTGCTGCTGGAGTTGGCCGTGGCGGGGGCGAAGGGGTGGGTGGCCGGGTATCCGAACGCGTTGCCGCGTGCGTCGGTGGAGTTGTACCGGGCAGCGGTGGCCGGTGATCTGACCGCCGCGTTGCCGTTGTACCGGCAGTTGCATCCGTTGCTGCGGTGGGACTCGCGGGTCGAGTTCGTGCAGGCGATCAAGTTGTCCATGGACGTCGTGGGCCGGCACGGCGGTCGATGTCGGCCGCCCCGGGTGCCGTTGCTGCCGGAGCAGGAGGCCGCCGTGCGCGCGGCGACCGAGAAGGCGGTGGCGGCGGGGCTGGCGTGAGGTCTCGACTCACGTCGTCTCGCGGGGACTTGGCCAACTCAGGGAAAGGGAACCGGACATGCGCAGCAAGCTCGTCCTGCACGCCGTCGACTCGCACACCGAGGGGATGCCGACCCGGGTGATCACCGGTGGGATCGGGACGATTCCGGGTGCGACGATGAACGAGCGGCGGCTGTACTTTCGTGAACACCGCGACGACATCAAGCAGTTGCTGATGAACGAGCCGCGCGGGCACGCGGCGATGAGCGGGGCGATCCTCCAGCCGCCGACGCGTCCGGACTGTGACTGGGGTGTCGTCTACATCGAGGTGTCGGGTTATCTGCCGATGTGCGGGCACGGCACGATCGGGGTGGCGACCGTGCTGGTGGAGACCGGCATGGTCGAGGTGGTGGAACCGGTCACCACGATCCGGCTGGACACGCCCGCCGGGGTGGTGGTCGCCGAGGTCGCGGTGGAGGGGGGCGCGGCGAAGGCGGTGACGCTGCGGAACGTGCCGTCGTACTCCGTCGCGCTGGATCGCAAGATCACGCTCAGGGACGGGCGGACGGTGACATATGACATGGCATACGGCGGAAACTTCTACGCGATCCTGTCGCTCGACGAGTTCGGACTGCCGTTCGACCGTGCGCGAAAGGATGACATTCTGCGGGCCGGTCTTTCGCTGATGGAGGCCATCAACTCCGAGGCTGAGCCGGTACATCCGGAGGATCCATCGATCCGCGGCTGCCATCACGTCCACCTCTGGGCACCGGGTTCCACGGCCCGTCACTCCCGTCACGCGATGGCCATCCACCCCGGCTGGTTCGACCGTTCCCCTTGCGGCACCGGCACGAGCGCGCGCATGGCCCAGCTCCACGCGCGCGGTGAACTCCCCCTCCACACCGAGTTCGTGAACGAGTCCTTCATCGGCACCCGCTTCACCGGCCGCCTCCTCGGCACCACCGAAGTGGCCGGTCTCCCCGCCGTCCTGCCCAGCTTCACCGGACGAGCCTGGGTCACTGCAACAGCCCAGTACCTACTGGACCCCACCGACCCCTTCCCGGCAGGCTTCACCCTGTGAGGGGGAACCGCCACACGTCCAGGGCTACTTGACGCTTCGTCAGGTCGAAGTGTCATTCGCCCGTCCGGCTCCGCCGAGAACGTGTCGCCTCAACTGCGGCCGCACCAGGCCGGATCCGTCCCCCTCACGGCATCGGGCGGCTCCGCCGCAGGCTCACTCGACACCGTACGGAGAACACCATGGCCACCCAGTACAGCAGCATGGCCCCCACCCCCGACCCCACCATCCCCGTGCTCGGGCCACCGAGCAGCTATCGGGAGAAGGTGGTCAGCGCGTTGCGGGCCGCGGTGATCGCCGGGGAGTTGCGGCCGGGGGAGGTGTATTCGACGCCGGGGGTGGCGGCGCGGTTCGGGGTGTCGGTGACGCCGGTGCGGGAGGCGATGCTGACGTTGGCGAAGGAAGGGCTGGTGGAGGCGGTTCGGAACAAGGGGTTCCGGGTGACGGACGTGTCGGACGAGCAACTGGACGAGTACACGCAGATCCGGGCACTCATCGAGATCCCCACGGTCGTGGGGCTCGTGGCGACGGCCGACACCACGTCGTTGGAGGCGCTGCGCCCCGCCGCGCGGGAGATCGTGACCGCGTCCGTGGCCGGCGACCTCATCGCGCACGTCGAGGCGGACACCCGTTTCCACCTCGGCCTGCTCGCCCTCGCGGGCAACGCGCACCTCGTGGAGGTGGTCCGTGACCTGCGAGGACGCTCCCGGCTTTACGGCCTGAACGCCCTCGCCGCCTCCGGCGCCCTGCTCGCCTCGGCGGCGGAACACCTGGACCTCGTCGACGCGCTGCTCGCCCGCGACGAGGACGCCGTCCGCACGATCATGACCCGGCATCTGAGCCATGTACGGGGGCTGTGGGCAACGGCCGAGGACTGACTCCGGCCGCTCGGTGGTACATCACGCATCACACGTCAAGCAGCACACATCACGCACCACACAAGACCGCCTCCTGTGATCCTTGTCGCTGATGTGCGGCGAGTGAGGCAAGTTACCTATGGGCATGTCAATCCCCGTTGGCGAAAGGACGGTGCCGTTCCTGTAGAGGAAGTGGGGGAAACGGCGTGCGAGTATGCCTGATCGGCGCGGGCCTGTCGGGACTGGCGACGGCGCGGGCGCTCAAGGAGCGCGGCGTCGAGTTCGTCTGCCTGGAGAAGGCCCCGGAGGTCGGCGGCCTGTGGCGGCAGCCGAACGCCGGTGAGCGCGGCCCGGGTTACCTGTCCCTGCACCTCAACACGGCCAAGCAGCTCACCGGTTACGCCGGCTACCCCATGCCTGCCTCGTACCCCCTCTACCCCCGGCACAGCCAAGTCGCCGCGTACCTGCGGTCGTTCGCCGAGTGGGCCGGCCTCCCGGCCCACATCGAGCTGAACACGGCGGTCGAGTCGGTGAGCCAGGAGGACGACGGCTCCTGGACGGTCGTCAGCAGGCACGCCGGCGACGACAGCGTCTCGCGCCGCTTCGATCACGTCGTCGTTGCCTCCGGGCACAACACGCAGCCCGTGATGCCCGCACTGCCACGCGGTGCCGACACCTTCGACGGAACGATCCTGCACGCCCTCGACTACCGCGACGGCGGCGACTTCGCCGGCCGTCGTGTCGTGGTCGTCGGACTCGGCGCCTCGGCCGTGGACATCGCCGCCGACCTGTCGCGCCACGCCGAGCACACCGTGATCTCGGTACGCCGGGGTCTGCACGTGCTGCCCAAGCAGTTGTTCGGCATGGCCCTCGACGAGATCGCCGACGCGCCGTGGTGGACGGCGATGGAGCTGGAGGAGCAACGGCGCCTCATAGAACAGGCGTTGCTCGTCGTGCGCGGCAAGCTGTCGGACTACGGCCTGCCCGAGCCCGACCACCCCCTCTTCGCCTCGGCGGTCACCATCTCCGACGAGATCCTGAGCCGCATCCGGCACGGCGCGGTGACCCCGAAGCCCGCGATCGACTTCCTCGACGGCGGCCGGGTGGTGTTCACCGACGGCACGTCCGTGGCCGCCGACACCGTCGTCTACTGCACCGGCTACCGCATGGACTTCCCCTTCCTGCCCGCCGGTTGCCCGACCGGCCCGCAGGGTGCGGTGGAACTTTACAAACGCGTCGTCGCGGCCGACCGCCCGGGACTCTACTTCGCCGGGCTGGTGCGACCCCTCGGCTCCATCACCCGGCTCGTCGAGGCCCAGGCCCGCTGGATCGCCCGCATCATCACGGGCGAGGCGACCCTGCCCGCGCCCGAGGTCATGCACAAGGAGATCGCCGACTACCTCGCAGGGATCGCCGACCAGTACGGGCAGACGGAGGGCTCGTCGACGCAGGTCGCCGTGGCGCCGTACCTGGAGGAACTGCGGGCCGAATGAACGCCGACGGCCCGCCCTGACGCCGTCGGCCTCACCAGTGGTACATCACACATCACGCACTACGCGTCACACATCACGCGTCACGCACCACGCGCCTAAACACCCCGCGCCCACCATCACGCGTGATGCACCACGCGTCATGCATCACACACCACACCTCACGCCCCACACCCCACGCACCCCACCCCACGCACCCCGAGGGGAGCCCCCACCCCCCTCGGCCGCAATATCATGCGCATGCCACCCCACATGGCACATCAACCCCCGCCACCCGCACCGCATACGCCTCGGCGGACAGATAAGTAGTGACCCGAGCCGGCCGCCCCTCCTGATGCACCAGCGCCAGATAGGCGATGAGCCCGGCCCCGTCCTCGGGCCGGCGGGAGGTCAGCGCGTCCATGGCCCGCCGCAGCGACGCGGGATCCATCCCGTAACGGCGCAGGGCACGCGTCGCGCGGGCGAGGGCTTCGCCGTCGTGGCGGACGTAGTCACGGACCGGGACGTGGAGGGTGAACCCGCTGGGCAGCCCCGTGCGGTTCTCGGTGAAGGCGTGGCAGGTGAGGCCGGGCCGCCCGGCCAGTGGCACGTGTAGGTCGCCGTCGCCGAGGCCCCCCGCGAGGACGAGGAAGTCCTCGAACTCGGCAGCCGACGGCCCGGGTTCGGTCCGGCAGAGGGTTCCGGCGCGCGCGGCGGTGAGGCCGTCGTGGCGGAGGTAGACCTTCGCGCGCGGGGTGTCCCAGTCGCCGAGGTCGAGGGCGAGGAAGGGGTACCCGTCGGCGTCGGGCAGCGTGTCGAACGCGTCGGGGTGGCCGAGCCGGCGCAGGGCTTCGCGGACGGTGGCGGCGGCGCGGTCCGGTCCGGAGGCGGCGGGGTTGAGGTAGACCTTGACGGCCGGTGTCCCGCCGGCGCGCAGTTCCAGGGCGATCCACAGGGCGAGCGGCCCGTGGGGGTCGTCGGGGAGGAACAGGTCGGTGAGCGCGTCGAGTTGGGCGGTGGAGAAGTTCCAGGCGCGCGCCAGTTCGTGGACGACGGCGAGCCCGGCCCGCCCGTTGGCCGCCAAGTCCCCTTCGAGGCACCCGGGTTCGACGAGGACGCGGAGCGCGGGAGGTCTGCCCGGAAGGTGGGCGAGGGAGAACTCGACGGGCGTGTGGTCGTCGGAGAGGAAGGTACGGGTCGGCGGCGGCAGGTCCAACGGCCGTTCGGCGACGGGCCCGAGGGCGCCGAGGAGGACACCGGCGTACTGCTCGGCGTCGGCAGGGGCGAGTCCGGCGACGTCGCACAGCCGCAGCAACTGGCCGACGGTGAGGGCCCCGAGGGTGGGCGCACCATCGCCGGGCCGGGCTTCGGCGACGCTCACCACACCACCACCGGGGCGAGCTTCACCGACGCTCACCACACCCTCGCCGGCACGAATTCCCCCGACGCTCACCGCACCGGCACCGGCACCGGCACCGACACGGCGCTCGACGGCGCTCATCGCGCCACCCCCGTCCCGGTGCGGGCATGAAGATACCCGCCCGGTGGGGCGGGTATCTCGCGGTGCCTGCTGTGAAGTTGGGGCTGCGGGGTGGGGGCGGCGACACGCCCCCCGGTTATGCACGGTCCGGTGCGGGCCTGTTCGGCGAGGCACAGGGGCGCAGCGGTGTCGCGGAACTTCAGCTCCATGACACCTCCTTCGTCTCGTGAGCAACACGGATACCGCGTTGCTCACTACCCCCGGTGTCGAACCTTCATGCGGGTATCGCAAACCCTGTGGATGTTGTGTGAATCACCTCGCCGACAACAACTTCAGGACTCCGACCCCGGCCGCCTCACCCCACCCCCTTCACCCCACCCTCCCTACTTCGTCAGCCAGTTGAGGAACTGGCTCCACACACCCCCACGTTCGGCCCGCCGCCCGGCATCCACACTCGGCGCCGGCGCCTGCACCCGAGGCTGAGGTGCCGGCTTGTGGACGGGCTGGACCGGCGTGAACCGCGCCGGCAGCGCGGCGAGCGCCCGGTGGAAGGGCCCCGGCCGCCACGTCAAGCTCTGCTCGGGAACGGCGAGTTCGACGTCCGGCAGCAGGTTGAGCAGGTTCTCGATCGCGGAGACGGCGATGTGCCGCGCCGGGTCCTTGGACGGGCAGGCGTGCGGCCCGGCACTCCACGCGAGGTGCGCGCGGTTGCTGCCGGCCTGCCGGGCGGCGGTCAGCGCGGGCCCGGTGTTGGCGGCGACGAAGCTGACGAGCAGCAGATCGCCCTCGGCCGCCTTCTGGCCGGCGAACTCCAGGTCGGCGGAGGGGTAGTGGGCGGCGAAGTTGGAGATCGGGGGGTTCTCCCACAGCGTGTCGTCCATCGCCTCCTCGATGAGTCCGCCGCCACCGCCGTACCGGTCGTGGGTGAGGAGCCGGTGCAGGGTGTTGCCGATGAGGTTGCGCAGGGGTTCGATGCCGGCGCCGAGGAGGAGGGCGAGCTGGTGGACCATCTCCTCGTCGGTGAGGGCGGCCTGATGGCGCATCAGCCAGGTCGTGACGTCGTCGCCGGGCCGCGAGCGCTTGAGGACGACGAGTTCGCCGATGGCCTGGTAGAGGACTTCGGCGCTCTTCTCCGCGTTGACGCCGTCGAACATGCCGGAGATGCCGAACAGGACGCGGTCGCCGATGTCGGCGGGGCAGCCGAAGAGTTCGTTGAAGACGAACAGCGGGAGCTGCTTGGCGTAGTCGCCGAGGAGGTCGGCCGAACCCCGGGTGGAGAACTGGGAGATGAGGTAGCCGGAGATCCGCTCGATGCTCTGGGCAAGCTTGCGGGAGTCGATCCGGGCGAGGCTGTCGGTGACGGCCTGACGGAGCCTCAGATGGTCGGCGCCGTCGCTGAACATGACGTTGGGCCGGTAGGCGAGCAGCGGAGCGACGGGGCTGTCCGGGGCCACCTTGCCGTCGTTGAAGTCCCGCCAGCGGCGCGCGTCCTTGCGGAACGAGCCGGTGTCCTGGAGGAGTTGGAGGGCGGTGGCGTAGTCGGTGACGAGGGTGGCCTCGACGCCGGGGGCGAGTTCCACCGGGGCGGTCGGGCCGTAGTGGCGCAGGTAGGTGTAGTAGGACCCGGGGTCGGCCGCGAACTCCGGTCCGTACAGGGGGACTCGGGCTCCGGAGTTGTGCGCCGGGCACCCGGGCGGGGGCACCGGGGCGGTGGATCGGTCGTCGTCCATGGCTGCTTGGTCTGCCTCTTCGGGTGAACAGGTCTGGGTGGGTGGGACGGCGGGCGGGCAAGTCGCCGTCGGAGGGCCCCCGTTGGCCCTGTGCCGGTGGGCCCGTACCGCCGATGCCGACGGGCCCGTGCCGACTGCCTCAGTGAGCCCTGGCCATCAGGAACTCCACGAGTTTGATCAGCGCCTCGGCCGAGGATTTCTCGTCGCGCGCGTCGCAGGTCACGACGGGGGTGTCGTCGAGGAGGTCGAGGGCTTCGCGCAGGGCGGCCTCGTCGCGCAGCGGTGTGCCGTCGAAGTGGTTGACGGCGATGGCGTAGTCGAGTCCGTACTGTTCGATGAGGTCGATGACGTTGAAGGAGTCGGCGAGCCGTTCGGGGTCGACGAGGACGAGGGCGCCGAGCGCGCCGCGTGCCATGTCCTCCCACATCTGGACGAAGCGCTGCTGTCCGGGGGTGCCGAACAGGTAGAGCACGACGCGGTCGCTGATGGTGAGGCGGCCGAAGTCCATGGCGACCGTGGTGGTGGTCTTGCCCTGGACGCCCTTGAGGTCGTCGACGGTCTCGGCGGCGCGGGTCATCGTCTCTTCGGTCGTCAGCGGTTCGATCTCGGAGATCGCCCCGATGAACGTGGTCTTGCCCACGGCGAAGTGGCCGACGACGAGGATCTTGACGGCCGTCTGCTGTTCGCCGCTTCGGACGTACGCCTGCTCATCCAAACTTGGCCCGGAGACCATTCAGCACCTCCTCCAGGATTTCCCGGTCGGCGAGGGGAGCCCGTTGGACGGGCGGGCGGGTGACGAGGTGGCCGGCCTCGACGAGCGCGGCGAGGAGGATCTTCACCACGCCGAGGGGCAGTTGGGTGTGCCCGGCGATCTCGGCGACGGACAGGTAGCCGGCGTCGCAGAGGTCGAGGAGGCTCTGTTCCTCGGGGGTGAGCCGGGTCGGCCTGCGCCGGTCGCCGGGGGCGGCCGTGACCAGGGTGATGAGCGAGAGCTGGCCCTCGTCGGGCAGTCCGCGGCCCCGGGTGATGACGTACGGTCGCACTAATTCCGGCGTCTGGGGCTCGAGTTCGCCGTATCCGGTCATGCCTGGACGCCGATGTTCTCGCGCGGCGGCGTGGTGAGCGCCTTGCCGAGCTGGCCGACGAGCTGCTGCATGCGGAAGGTGATGTCCTGCATGTCGACGTCCGGGGTGGCGGAGACGCCGAGGTAGGCGCCCTCGCCGGCGGAGATGAGGAAGACCCAGCCGCCGTCGAACTCGACGAGGGTCTGGCGCCACTGCTGGGAGCGGTCCTCGCAGAAGAAGGCGAGGGAGCGGCTGAGCGACTGGACCCCGCTCATCGCGGCGGCCACCCGGTCGGCGTTGTCCTTGTCGAACTCCTTGGTGCGGGCCATGAGGAGCCCGTCGGCGGAGATCAGGACGGCGTGCAGGGCCCCGGGTATCTCCAGGGCGCTGTCAAGCATCCATGACAGATCGGCGTTCACGAGACATCATGCCCTTCGCTGCTCGCACCTCTTGTGCTGCTCGTCTGGTCCGCCCCGTCGGTCCGGGCCCGGCCGGACTGGGTGCCGCGCTGGAAGGCGCCCATGATCGCCGCGGTCTCCGCGCCGGAGCGTCCGCCGCGGCCGCGCGGGGCGGGGGTGGCGTCGTCCGAGGCGCTGCCGGGCACGATCGCCATCGGCCGTTTGCGGCGCCGTTTGGGCAGGCCGTCGGAGGTTGTGGCGGTGGGCAGCGGGGTGGCCTCGGGGCCGGCGTACTCCGGTGCGCCGACCGTGCTGACGACCGGTGCGGGCTCCTTCTGCTGGGGGGCGCCGGTGAGGAGGTCGTGCGGCAGGAGGAGGACGGCGCGGACGCCGCCGTAGGGGGAGGAGGAATCGACGGACACTTCGAATCCGAAGCGTTCGCTGAGGACGCCGATGACGGCGAATCCGAACTGCGGGGGATTTCCGAGCGCGGAGACGCCGGTGACGCGTTCGCTGGAGAGGAGTTTCTCCGCCTTGACGCGTTCTTCGTCGTTCATGCCGACGCCCGCGTCGTCGACGACGATGCAGATTCCCTTGGGCACGGTGCGAATGTTGATTTCGACGACCGTGTCGGGGCTGGAATAGCTGGTGGCGTTGTCGAGGAGTTCGGCGAGGGCGAGTGCGACGGGTTCGACGGCGCGGCTGGTGATGCCGAAGTCGACCTGCGAGAGGATCTCGACGCGGCGGTAGTGCCGGACGCGGCCCTGGGCGCTGCGGACGACGTCGTACACGGAGGCGACGTCGCGCTGGCGGCCGAGCCAGCCGTCGCACAGGACGGCGATGGACTGGGCGCGGCGGCCGAACTGGGAGTTGGTGTGGTCGATCTCCAGGAGGTCCTGGAGCATGACCGAGTCGCCGTACTTGTTCTGCAGCCGGGAGACGATGAGCTGCTGTTCCAGGGCGAGGCCCTGGAGGGTGCGCATGGCGGATTTCAGTACGGTCTTGGTCGCGTCCTCGGCCCTTTCCTGGGCCGCTTCGACGGATTCCGTGTACTGGTTCTCCAGTTCGGCGTAATGTGTTTTGAGGCCGGTGACCTCCTGCCTCAATTCCCGTGCGGTCCGGCGCAGGCGGACGACGAGGGCGATGGCGAGGGCCAACAATGCCGACAAGGCGAGGAAAGCCCAGAGGGCCGGGTTCCCTATGTAATGCGTCATAAGACTCTCTTCAGGCGACTGACGGCCAGTAGCTGAATTCCCGTCAATGCGGGTGGACCGGCGGACCGCCCGCACCGGGGTCACCGTCGTGCACCCATCCGCCCGCTCTACAAGCGCCGTGATCGTATCACCGCACGAACCGGTCAACGACCGTCAATCCCGGGCCCCGAATGGACATTGACGGACAGTCAGCCGAGGGGGCCGCGGAGGGCTCCGAGGCGGCCCCGACGTGTCGACAAACCGCCGGACTCACCGCCCCCGCGCCGCCCCCTACTGCGCCCGCGCCCGCGCCGGACTCGCCAGCCCCAGCCGCGCCAGAAACTGCTCCAGCGTGAACGCGGCCATCCCGAGCGCGACGGCGTTCCCCGGCACCGGGGACGCCTGGACCCTCAGCCCCGGGAGCGAGCCCGGCAGGACATGGCGCGGAAGTTCCGCGCGGACGGCCGGGACGAGCCAGTCGGCGAGGGCGCGCGACATCCAGCCGGTGAGGGTGACCGTGGGCACGTTCAGCAGGTTCACCAAATCCCCGAGCGCGGCGGCGAGGAAGCGCGCGGTCCGGGCGAGGAGTTCCGCCACGGCGGGGTCGCCGGCGAGGAGCCCTTCGGCGACGGCGGCCACGAACTCCCGCTGTCCGCCGAGCCCTAGCGCCGGATGGTCCGGGGCGAGCGCAGCGAGCGTCGTCTCCAGCCCGGCCGCGCCGACGTACGCCTCGACGCAGCCGCGCCGCCCGCAGCGGCAGGGCCGGCCGTCGAGTTCGAGGAGGGTGTGCCCCCATTCCCCCGCGTTGTTGGTGGTGCCCCGGATCAGCGAGCCGTTCAGGGCGATGCCGGCGCCGACGCCCGTGCCGAGGTTGACGACGGCCATGCTGTCCACGGCGCGGCCGGCCCCGAACCACATCTCGGAGAGCGTGACCGCCTTCAGCGGGTTGTCGACGTGGACGGGCAACTCCAGCCGGGCGGCGAGCAGTTCCTCGATGCGCACGTCGTGCCAGTCCCAGTTGGGGGCGAACACGGAGACCCCCGCGCCGGGGTGGACGTGCCCCGGCATGCTCACGCCGACGCCGTCGATCCGCTCCCGCGTGGTGCCGCCCGCCTCGACGGCCCGCGCGATGGCGGTGACGATGCCGTCGACGACGTACCCCTGCCCGTTCTCGTGCTCGTCGAGCGCCACCTCGCCCTCGCCGAGGACGCCGAGGGCGAGGTCGTGCACCACGGCGACGACGTAGGTCTCGGCGACGTCGACGCCGACGATCCGGCCCCGGCCGGGGTCGATCGCGAGGCGGTCGTAGGGCCGGCCGACGCCGGTGCGTTCCCTCGCCGCGATGGTGAGGACGCCCTCCGACAGGAATTCGCCGACCAGGGTCGTCACGGTCGCCTGGCTCAGTCCGGTGTGCCGGGCGAGTTCCTGCCGGGAGGAGGGGCCGAGGTCGAACAGCGCGTGCAGCACCTCGAAACGGTTCTCGCTGCGCAGATCCCGTGCTGTGTGCCGCGCCACGCGTCCCCCCTCGTTCATGCCCCGGTCGCCGGCTCCAGCGTCAGCGTACGGATCTCCGGCTCGCCGCGCCCCTCCATTGCGCGCGCCAGCAGGGTCACGGGACCCGGCCAGCCGGCCGGTATCCACAGCACGTCCGGGTTCCCGCCGGAGAAATCGGGCCGCTCCCCCGCCCAGACCCGCCCCAGGCACTCCCCGGCGGCCCACGCGGTGACCCGCATCTGTGTGGCGTCCAGCCGGATCAACCGCCCTGCGGCGTCGGGGAGTTCGGGGAGTTCGAAGTCGAACCACGCCTCCTCGCCCGGCTTCAGGGCCAGCGGCAGCCGGACGACCTCGGCGAGCCCGCGCTCGCCGGCGAACGCGGTGAGCAGCGCGTCGTCCTGCACGGCGCAGGACCACTCCGGGACGGCGTCCAGGGCGAGGAGCCGCGCCCGCAGCCCCGGTCCGCTCGGGTGGTGGGGCAGGGTGAGGGCGACGGCATGGGTGCCGGGCGGCAGCAACAGCCAGGGGTTCTCGGCGTGCAGCGTCCGCGGCTCACCCTCGTCGACGCTCACCCGCAGCGGCTCGACGATCCCTTGCACCTGCAACGCGGCGTCGGTCGCCGTCCGCACCGTCCGCGTGTAGGTGACCGGCACGCCGACGCGTGTGCTGCTCCAGCCGCCGAGGGTGCGCAGCGGCGCGGGCTCGCCCGCCCAGTGGCCGTCGACCGTCCACAGGGCGGACACGTCGGCCGTGTCCCGGACCTTCCACAGGCGTCCGGGGCCGCGCAGTGCGCCGAGGCGCAGGGCGGGGAGGCGGGCGTCGTCGAAGTTGGCGTGGCCCCAGATCTCGACGACGGCTTCGACGGCGGCGGCGCCCGTCACGTCCCGGACGTCGATGGTGCGGGCGGCGCCGAACCCGGTGAGCGTGGGGTGCGGGCGTCCCGCGATCGTGAGGTCGACGATGTCGGCGGCCCCGGTCAGCAGGAGTGTGTCGATGCCGGTCAGGTCGGTGACGGTCCGGTAGGCGCCCCGCCCCCGGTACACCCCGAGCGCTTCCAGCGCGGGCGGCAGTGGGTGCGTCCCGGCCGGCCGCTCGGGCGCCGGTTCCAGCCGCCGCCGGACCTCCGGGACGGTGACCGGCTCCGCATCGGCCGGTACGGGGACGGCGTCGTCCGCGTCCTGCCCGGCCCGCACCGCCTCGGCCGGTGGCAGGACGTCGACCGTCGCTCCCGCAACCGTCGTCCGCCCCCGCACGGGGACGACGGCACTCTCCTCGCCGATGACGACGGTCACCGGCACCTCGGAGGCGAACACGAGCGTGCCGTCCCCGGCGGCGACGAGGTCCGCCGAGGCGAGGGTCAGGGTGGCGTCGATGCCCCAGGGGGTGAGGGGGACGTCGAGCGCCATCAGGGGGCAGGAGTCGGGGGCGACGGCGACGGGGGTGCCGTCGACGAGGGCCGTGCCCGCGCGCGTCCCGAGGTGCGGTACGGCGACGAGCCGTCCGCCGCCGTCGAGGTCGAGTGCGGCGGTCGTCGAGCTGGTCGTGAAGTCGCAGTCCAGGTGCGGGAGTCGGCTGCTCGGGGTGGCGAGGGCGAGGCGGTCGCCCCAGGTGTCGAGGACCTTCGCGAGGAGCTGGGCCTCGGTGAACTCGGGGCGCTGGACTCCCGTCGAGGAGACGTAGCCGCCGAAGTCGTAGCCGTGGCTCATGAAGTTGCCAGGGCGGCCCCAGTTGCCGGTGGACGGCGTGAACCCGAAGTTCCAGCCGGACGCCTGGAGATAGGGCGCGATCAACTTGGCGCCACTCGCGAGGAGTCGGCGCAGGGTGCGGTGGCGGCGGTTGGTCTCGGTGACCAGCAGCGGGGTGTCGCGCCCCGCCAACAGGTCCGTGTAGTGGCGGACTTCGGGCTCGATGTCCGGGGAGTCGTCGTCCGGGTAGAAGTTGCAGGCCGGGACGATGCCAGGGACGTCACCGGTGGCGCCCGCGAGGTCGCCCTGCCCGGAGCAGGCGATCAGCGGGACGGTGATGCCGTGGGCCAGCGCCATGTCGCGCAGGGCCGTCAAGTACCCCGTGCGGTCAGCGCAGTCGAAGAAGTCGAGTTCGTTCTCCAGCTGCACCATGATGACGGATCCGCCCGCCGGGTACTGGCGTTCCGCGAGCAGCGGCAGCGCGCGGTCGTACCAGGCGGCGACCTGCTCCAGGTAGCGCGGCTCGTTCTGACGGACCCTCAACTCCCGGTCCAGGCCCAGCCATGCGGGCAGGGCGCCGCCGTCCCACTCGGAGCAGATGTAGGGGCCGGGCCGGGCGATGACGTAGAGGCCGTGGTCGCGGGCGAGGTCGAGGAACGCGGCGACGTCGCGCCGGCCCTCGAACGACCAGTCGCCGGGGGCGAGTTCGTGGAAGTTCCACGGGAGGTAGACGTCGACGCAGGTGTAGCCGGAGGCTTTCACCTGGGCGAGGCGGGCGCTCCACTGCTCGCGGGGCAGCCGGAAGTAGAAGAGGGAGGCGCACAGGAGGGTGCGGGGTCGGCCGTCGAGCCAGAGCCCTCGGCCGTCGGTACGGATGCTCACTTGACCCCCGCGCTTCCGCCGCTGATGTCCATCTCGTAGAGGTATTTCTGTCCGATGTAGTAGACGACGATCATGGGGACGGCGAGCAGGATGGAGCCGACCATGACCAGGTTCCACGGCGGTGCCTGCATGGCGGCCGAGGTGCTGGTGATGTACTGCACGCCGAGCGCGAGCGGCATCTTGGACTCGTCGTTGAGGTAGATGAGGGGGCCCATGAAGTCGCCCCAGGTGTGGGTGAGGGTGAAGATGCCGATGGCGATCAGGACCGGGCGCAGCATCGGGAACATGATGCGCCGGTAGATCCCGAAGAAGCCGAGGCCGTCCATCATGGCCGCCTCGTCGAGCTGGCTGGGCAGCCGGGAGACGAACTGCCGTACCAGGAACACGTTGAAGGCGTTGGAGAAGAAGTTCGGCACGATCAGCGGGAGGTAGGTGTTCACCCAGCCGAGGTCCCGGAAGAGGATGAACTGGGGGATCATCGTGATCTGCGTCGGGATCATCATCGTGGCGATGACGACGAGGAAGATCGCGTTCTTGCCGGGGGCGCGCAGTCGGGCGAAGGCGTAGCCGACGAGGCCGCTGGAGAGGACCTGGCCGACGACCGAGAACAGCGAGATGAGCACGGAGTTGAGGAGGAAGGTGCCCATCGGGAGTTCGGTGCCGAAGACCCGGGTGAAGTTCTCCCAGTGGAACTCGCGGGGGATGATCGTGAACGTGTTGGCGTTGACGGTCGCGTCGCTGGACAGGGCGATCGAGCCGACGAAGACGAGCGGGGTGGAGAGGATCGCCGCGACGATCAGGAGGGTGCCGTAGGTGACGGGGGTCGCGCGGAACGCCCTTACTGCGGACTTCTCTTGACGATCCGTCAGTTTCCGTTTGCGCTTCGGCGCGGGAGCCGTGTCCGCGTCCGGCGGCGCGGCGGTGAGCAGGCCGGCCATCACTTCACCTCGGTTTCGTAGAACACCCAGCGCCGGGCGGTGCGGAAGGCGAGCGCCGTGAAGACGAGGATCACGGCGAACAGGAGCCAGGAGATCGCCGAGGCGTATCCCATGTGGTAGAAGCCGAACGCCTGGTCGAAGAGGAGCGGAACCATGGTCTGGGCGGCGTCATAGGCCCCCCTGTTGCTCTTCGGGGTGAGGATGTAGACCTGGGAGAACACCTGGAACGCGCCGATCAGGCCCATGATGAGGTTGAAGAAGATGATCGGCGTCAGGTGGGGCAGGGTGATGCTCCAGAACTGCCGGGTGGCGCCGGCGCCGTCGACCTCGGCGGCCTCGTACAGCTCTCTCGGGATGCCCTTCATCGCGGCGAGCAGCAGGACGGTCGCGCTGCCGGCGCCCCAGACGGACATCAGGATGAGGGCGGGTTTCACCCAGGGGCCGTCGATGAGCCAGGAGGGGCCGTCGATGCCGAAGACGCCGAGGAAGTCGTTGACGGGGCCCGAGGGCGCGAGGACCATCTTGAAGATCATCGCGGTGGCGACGAGGGGGACGAGGGTGGGGAGGTAGATCAGGGTACGGAACAACTTCCGTGCCCTGACCTGCTTGTTGAGAAGGTTCGCGAGCCAGAGGCCGAGGATCAGGCCGAGGGGGACCGAAATCGCCGCGTAGTAGAAGGTGTTCCAGAGGGCCTTCCAGAACGCCGGGTCGTCGGTGAGGAGTTTGGTGTAGTTGTCGAGGCCGACCCACTTGGGCGGGGTGAAGGAGTCCCAGTCGGTGAGGGAGTAGTAGACCGACGCAATCATGGGGCCGAGGAGGAAGACCAGGAAGCCGATGATCCAGGGGGAGATGAAGAGGTAGAAGGCCAGGGCCTCACGCCTGCGGCGTTTCGAACTGCCCGGCTTCTTCAAGGGGGTCGGTGTCGTCGTGGGGGTCGCCATGGCCGGTCATCCCGCGGACTTGATGATGGATTCGAGGTTCTTCTGCAGGGCGGTGAGGACCTTCTTGGCGTCGGTCTCCTTGCCGAGCCAGAAGTCGGCGAGGCCGCTCTCGATCGCGGCCTGCATCTCGTTCCACTCGGGGATGAAGGGCGCGCGGAAGACGAACTCGCTGGACTCGGCGAACACCCCCATGTCGACCTGGGTCTTCATCCACGCGGGCTTCAGGAACGCGTCGCTCTTCTGGACCTCCAGGTTCGCGGGGACGTCCTGGCCGGAGGAGATGATCTCCTTCTGGGCCTCGGCGGAGGTGAGGAAGTCGATGGCCTTGAAGGCGTTCTCGGCCTGCTTCGAGGTGCGGGAGACGGCGAGGCCGCTGCCGAACGCGGACACCGCCTGCTTCTTGCCGCGCCACATCGGGGCGATGTCCCAGCCGAACGTGGTGGTGGTCAGGCCGGCGATGGCCCAGAAGCCGGTGGCGTTGACGGCGACCTTCTGGTTGGCGAACGCCTGGTCGCCGCCGATGTCGGCGCCCATGTCGGCGTAGTCCTTGGCGCTGGGGACGACCTTGTGCTTGAAGAGCAGGTCGCCGGCCCACTGCAGGGCCTCGATCGCGGCGTCGCTCGCGACCGCGGGGCGGCCGTTGTCGTCGATGATCTGGCCGCCGTTCTGGTAGACGAAGCTCCACCACTGCGGCCACCAGCCGGCTCCGCCGTAGCCCCACTGCTTGCCGGGGATGGTGAGTTCCTTGAACGCGGCGAGCGCGTCGTCCCAAGTCCACTCCGCCGTGGGGGCCTTGATGCCCTTCTTCGCGAACAGTTCCTTGTTGTAGTAGACGATCATCGCGCCGGAGCGGTCCGGGATCGCGTACTTCTTGTCCTGGTAGGAGTAGATGTCGCCGACGGGACCGAACCGCTGTGTGGTGTCGAGGGATGCCTTCTTGGCCAGATCGTCGAGGGGCAGCAACTGGTTCTTGCTCGCGTAGGTGTTGACGCTCTCGGCGACCTGCATGATGTCGGGGCCGTTGCCGCCCGCGATCATCGTCTGGACCTTCTGCGGGTACGAGTCGCTGGGGATGAGCTGGAGCTTGACCTTCAGCTCCGGGAACTTCTTGACCAGCAGGTCGATTCGCGCCTGGTACGCCTTGCGGTCCGGGTCACCGCCCCACACGGTCATCACCAGCGGGCCTCCGCTGGAGCCCCCGGCGGAGTGCCCGCAGGCGGTGAGCGTGATGACTCCGGCCGCCGCGCTCATCCCGAGGAACCCTCGGCGCGACATCTGATTTCTGTCAACTGGCATGACTCATCCCCTGGTTGAGGTGCGCGAACGCATGGGAAAGGTGGTGACGACAGCCAGCCGCGGCTTTGCGTGGCGGTTAAATTAACCCTCATCGAAATCGAGCCACAAGCCCTCGTTCCGCATCAGTTTCGGGAGGCGCCGTGGCCGGACAGCAAAAAGACCCCTGGTTCACAGGGGTCTTCGCTGGTGTCCGAGGGGGGACTTGAACCCCCACGCCCGATAAAGGGCACTAGCACCTCAAGCTAGCGCGTCTGCCATTCCGCCACCCGGACAAGGTGTCTGCCGCTCGGCGGGGGTGTTCCCCGCGGCGACATGGACAACAATACCAAGCTTTCGGAGTGCGTTTCACCTGCGTATCCGCAGGCCACGATCGGTGACCGGCCGGTCACGAGGGTCCGCTGGCCGAAAGTGGCGCCCGCCCCCTGGACAGCGTTCGAGTGATGCGAGATGGTCCATACAGTATTCGTCGACTGTATGCAATGTGCCGCCCATGGCACCTCCCCGCACCTCCCCCCCTCCCCGCGACCACCCCTACGAAGGGACAGTTCGCCATGCCCGAGGACACCCAGGACGACCGGAACGCGCAGGCCACGGTCTCCGGCGGCCATCTCGTCGCCAAGGCGCTCAAGGCCGAAGGGGTCGACCGCATCTACACGCTCTGCGGCGGCCACATCATCGACATCTACGACGGCTGCGTCGACGAGGGCATAGAAGTCGTCGACGTCCGCCACGAGCAGGTCGCCGCCCACGCCGCCGACGGCTACGCGCGGATCACCGGCAAGCCCGGCTGCGCGGTCGTCACCGCCGGACCGGGGACGACGGACGCGGTGACCGGCGTCGCCAACGCGTTCCGCGCGGAGTCCCCGATGCTGCTCATCGGCGGCCAGGGCGCGCTCGCCCAGCACAAGATGGGCTCCCTCCAGGACCTGCCGCACGTCGACATGATGGCGCCGATCACCAAGTTCGCGGCGACCGTGCCGGACACGGCCCGCGCGGCGGACATGGTGTCGATGGCGTTCCGCGAGTGCTACCACGGCGCCCCGGGCCCCGCCTTCCTGGAGATCCCCCGCGACGTCCTGGACGCGAAGGTCCCCGTCGACAGGGCCCGCGTCCCGCAGGCCGGCGCCTACCGCGCCTCGACCCGCTCGGCCGGCGACCCCGACGCGGTGGAACGCCTCGCCGGTCTCCTCGTCCACTCCCAGAAGCCGGCGATCCTGCTCGGCGGCCAGGTCTGGACGACCCGCGGCACCGAGGCGGCGATCGAGCTGGTGCGCACCCTGAACGTCCCGGCGTACATGAACGGCGCGGGCCGCGGCACCCTCCCGCCCGGCGACCCCCACCACTTCCAGCTCTCGCGGCGCTACGCGTTCTCCGGCGCCGACCTGATCGTGATCGTCGGGACGCCGTTCGACTTCCGCATGGGCTACGGCAAGCGGCTCTCCCCGGACGCGACGGTCGTCCAGATCGACCTCGACTACCGCACCGTCGGCAAGAACCGGGACATCGACCTCGGCATCGTCGGCGACGCGGGCCTCGTCCTCAAGGCCGTCACCGAGGCCGCCGCCGGGGCCCTGAACGGCGGCGCGGCCCGGCGCAAGGAGTGGCTGGACGAGCTGCGCGCCGTCGAACAGGCCGCGATCGAGAAGCGGTTGCCGCAGCTGCGCTCGGACGCCTCGCCGATCCACCCCTACCGGCTGGTGAGCGAGATCAACGACTTCCTCACCGAGGACTCGATCTACATCGGCGACGGCGGCGACATCGTCACCTTCTCCGGGCAGGTCGTGCAGCCCAAATCGCCCGGCCACTGGATGGACCCCGGTCCGCTGGGAACCCTCGGTGTCGGCGTCCCGTTCGTGCTCGCCGCGAAGCAGGCCCGCCCCGACAAGGAGGTCGTCGCGCTCTTCGGGGACGGCGCGTTCTCCCTGACCGGCTGGGACTTCGAGACCCTGGTCCGCTACGACCTGCCGTTCGTCGGCGTCGTCGGCAACAACTCCTCGATGAACCAGATCCGTTACGGCCAGGCCCGCAAGTACGGCGAGGCGCGCGAGCGGGTCGGCAACACCCTCGGTGACGTCCCCTACGACAAGTTCGCCCAGATCCTCGGCGGTCACGGCGAGGAGGTGCGCGACCCCGCCGACATCGGCCCCGCCCTCAGGCGCGCCCGCGAGTCGGGCAAGCCCTCACTGATCAACGTCTGGGTCGACCCGGACGCGTACGCCCCCGGAACCATGAACCAGACGATGTACAAGTGAGGTTGACGCCCATGACCGGCAAGGCGCTCGACGGCATCCGTGTCCTCGACATGACCCACGTCCAGTCCGGCCCCTCCGCCACGCAGCTCCTCGCCTGGCTCGGCGCGGACGTCGTGAAGCTGGAGGCGCCGTCCGGGGACATCACGCGCGGGCAGTTGCGTGACGTCCCGGACGTCGACTCGCTGTACTTCACGATGCTGAACTGCAACAAGCGCAGCATCACCCTCAACACCAAGACCGAGCGCGGCAAGGAGCTGCTGACCGAGCTGATCCGGCGCTCCGACGTCCTCGTCGAGAACTTCGGGCCCGGCGCGGTGGACCGGATGGGGTTCACCTGGGAGCGGGTCCAGGAGATCAATCCACGGCTCGTCTATGCCTCCATCAAGGGGTTCGGGGACGGCCCGTACACGAACTTCAAGGCGTACGAGGTCGTCGCTCAGGCGATGGGCGGGTCGATGTCGACCACGGGGTTCGAGGACGGGCCGCCGCTGGCGACGGGGGCCCAGATCGGGGACTCGGGGACGGGGGTCCACGCCGTGGCGGGGATTCTCGCGGCCTTGCTCCAGCGCGAGAAAACCGGGCGCGGTCAGCGGGTCGGCGTGGCCATGCAGCACGCCGTACTCAACCTGTGCCGGGTGAAGCTGCGGGACCAGCAGCGCCTGGCACGAGGGCCGCTCTCTGAATATCCGAACGACGACTTCGGCGCGGAAGTTCCCCGTTCCGGAAACGCGTCCGGCGGCGGCCAGCCGGGGTGGGCGGTGCGGTGTGCTCCGGGCGGTCCGAACGACTACGTGTACGTCATCGTGCAGCCCGTGGGCTGGCGGCCGATCGCCGAGCTGATCGGCCGTCCGGAGCTGGCGGACGACCCCGAGTGGGCGACCCCGCAGGCCCGGCTGCCGAAGCTGGGCAAGATGTTCCAGCTGATCGAGGAGTGGTCGGCGACGCTGCCGAAGTGGGAGGTCCTGGACCGGCTGAACGCCCGGGGTGTGCCGTGCGGGCCGATCCTGTCGACCAGGGAGATCATCGAGGACGAGTCGCTGATCGCGAACGAGATGATCGTGCGCGTCCCGCACCCCGAACGCGGTGAGTTCGTGACCGTCGGCAGCCCGCTGAAGCTGTCCGACTCCCCTGTCGAGGTGAGGAGTTCACCGCTGCTCGGCGAGCACAACGAGGAGATCTTCGCCGGTGAGCTGGGGCTCGGCGGCGAGGAGCTGCGGCTGCTGAAGTCGGACGGGGTGATCTGAGGTGCTGGACGAGAACCGGGCGGCCCGGGTGCGCGCGGTGCTGGACGCCGTGCGCGCCGAGGGGCGGACGACGCTGACGGCGCCGGAGGGCAAGGAGGTCGCCGACGCGTACGGGATCGCCGTGCCGGGCGAGGAGCTGGCGCGGGACGTCGAGGAGGCGGTGGCGCACGCGGCGCGGTTCGGCGGGCCGGTGGTGATGAAGATCGTGTCGCCGGACATCCTCCACAAGACGGAGGCCGGCGGGGTCGTCGTCGGCGTCGAGGGGGCGGCGGCCGTACGGGAGGCGTTCCACACGATCGTCGGCAACGCGCGCGCGTACGACGAGCACGCGCGCGTGACGGGCGTGCAGATCCAGGAGCTGCTGCCCGAGGGGCAGGAGGTGATCGTCGGGGCGGTGACGGATCCGACGTTCGGGAAGGTGGTGGCGTTCGGGCTCGGCGGGGTGCTCGTCGAGGTCCTGAAGGACGTCACGTTCCGGCTGGCGCCGGTCGACGCGGACGAGGCGCTGTCCATGCTGGACTCGATCCGGGCGGCCCCGGTGCTGCGCGGGGTGCGGGGGCGGGCCGGGGTGGACCGGTGGGCGCTCGCGGAGCAGATCCGGCGGGTGTCGCTGCTGGTCGCGGAGTTCCCGGAGATCGCCGAGGTCGACCTCAACCCGGTGATCGCGACCCCCGAGGGCGCGCACGCGGCGGACGTGCGGATCATCCTGGCCGACGGCCCGGTGAAGGAGCGCCGCCGGTACGCGCGTGAGGAGATCCTGGCGTCGATGCGGCGGTTGATGAAGCCCCGGTCGGTCGCGGTGATCGGCGCCTCGGGCGAGCCGGGCAAGATCGGCAACTCGGTGATGCGCAACCTGGTCGACGGCGGGTTCGCCGGGGACATCCACCCCGTCAACCCGAAGGCGGACGACATCCTCGGCCGCAAGGCGTACCGGAGCGTCGGCGACGTGCCGGGCGAGGTCGACGTGGCCGTGTTCGCGATCCCCGCGCGGTTCGTCGGGGCCGCCCTGGAGGAGGTGGGCCGCAAGGGGATACCGAACGCGGTGCTGATCCCCTCCGGGTTCGCGGAGACCGGCGAGCACGCGCTGCAGGCCGAGATCGTGGAGATCGCCGAGCGGCACGGGGTGCGCCTGCTGGGGCCGAACATCTACGGCTACTACTCGACCTGGCAGGACCTGTGCGCGACGTTCTGCACGCCCTACGACGTGAAGGGCGGTGTCGCGCTGACCTCGCAGTCGGGCGGCATCGGGATGGCGATCCTGGGCTTCGCGCGCAGTACGCGCACGGGCGTGTCGGCGATCGTCGGGCTCGGCAACAAGTCGGACCTGGACGAGGACGACCTGCTGACGTGGTTCGCGCAGGACCCGCACACCGAGTGCGTGGCGATGCACCTGGAGGACCTGAAGGACGGGCGGGCGTTCGTCGAGGCCGCGCGGGCGACGGTGCCGAAGAAGCCGGTGGTCGTCCTGAAGGCCGGGCGGACGGCGGCGGGCGCGCGGGCCGCCGGGTCGCACACGGGCGCGCTGGCGGGCGACGACGCCGTCTACGACGACATCCTGCGCCAGGCCGGGGTGATCAGGGCGCCGGGGCTGCACGACATGCTGGAGTACGCGCGCGCGTTGCCGGTGCTGCCGGCGCCGTGCGGCGACAACGTCGTCATCATCACGGGCGCGGGCGGCAGCGGGGTGCTGCTGTCGGACGCGGTGACGGACAACGGGCTGTCCCTGATGGAGATCCCGCCGGATCTGGACGAGGCGTTCCGGAGTTTCATCCCGCCGTTCGGGGCGGCGGGCAACCCGGTGGACATCACCGGAGGCGAGCCGCCGTCGACGTACGAGGCGACGATCCGGCTGGGGCTGGAGGACCCGCGCGTGCACGCGCTGGTGCTCGGTTACTGGCACACGATCGTCACGCCGCCGATGGTCTTCGCGGAGCTCACCGCGCGCGTGGTGGCCGAGTTCCGGGAGCGGGGCGTCGTCAAGCCGGTGGTGGCGTCGCTGGCGGGGGACGTCGAGGTGGAGGAGGCGTGCCAGTACCTCTTCGAGCGCGGGGTCGTGGCGTACCCGTACACGACCGAGCGGCCGGTGGCCGTGCTGGGCGCGAAGTACCGGTGGGCGCGGGCGGCGGGGCTCCTCGGGGGTGGTTCATGAGGTGAGGCGGTCGGGAGCCGGCCGACGGTGCGCGTCGGCCGGCCCCGGGACCCGTTCGCGCACGGAAGCCAAGGGGCCCAGGAAGCCTGCCGGTTCTTTCGACGCCAAGGGGTGCACATCAGATGAAGACCACCGGATACGACTCAGCGGCCGTCCCCTACAGGGAGGTGACGGACCGGCACGGGCGCGTGTACCGGATCGGGGAGAGCGACCGCGACGTCATGGGGCGGGCGCGCTGGACCATGGTGCTCTTCCCGTGGATGGGGATGCTGGGCATCAGTTCCTCGGAGTACGCGTTCACGTCGGCCGAGGACACGCTCCACGAGGCGCATCTGTGGAGCAGCGGGCACATCTTCTGGCTGATGGGCGTCTGGGTGTTCTTCCAGGCGGCCGTCGCCTTCCCGGCGGGGCAGTTGCGGGAGAGCGGGCGGCTTCCCGCGCGCTACGCGATGCTGCTGGGCGCGCTCGGCACGGTGCTGGGCTATCTGTCGCTGGCGTTCGCGCCGAACGTCGCCGTCGCCTATCTGGGCTTCGGGATGTGCAGCGGCATCGGCGCCGGCCTGGTGTACGCGACCTGCGTGAACATGGTCGGCAAGTGGTATCCGGAGCGCAAGGGCGGCAAGACCGGCATGGTCAACGGCGGTTTCGCCTACGGCTCGGTGCCCTTCGTGTTCCTGTTCACGTCGTACATGGACCTGAGCAACTACCGGAGCGTGCTGGTCGCGGTGGGGCTGGTGTGCTGTGCGGTCGTCGCGTGCGCGGGCTGGTTCTTCCAGGACCCGCCGAAGAACTGGTGGCCGCCGCACGTGGACCCGCTGGCGCCGACCGACGACCCGAAGATCCGCCGGGCGCTCCAGAAGAACCCTCCGGCGCCGCGGCAGTACACGCCGCGGGAAGCCGCGCGCACGCCTGTGCTGTGGATGATGTGGTTCTGCCTGCTGTGCACCGCCGGGATCAACATCTTCGGGATCGCCTTCCAGGTGCCGTTCGGCAAGGACATGGGGTTCGCGGGCGGGATCGTGGCCACGGCGATGTCCCTGAAGGCGATCGTCAACGGCACCGGGCGCGGGGTGATCGGCTGGATCTCCGACCGGTACGGGCGGCGCAACACCCTGGTCGTCGTCTGTGTGGTGCTGGGCACCGCGCAGTTCGGTGTGCTGGTCTCCGGCCAGATGGGCAGCATGCCGTTCTTTCTCTTCTGCTCCATGGTCTCCGGGTTCGGCGGGGGCGCGATCTTCCCGCTGTTCGCCGCGATGACCGCCGACTACTTCGGCGAGAACAACAACGCCAGCAACTACGGGATGGTCTACAGCTCCAAGCTCGTCTCCGGCCTCGTGGGCTCCGGTGTCGGCTCCGTCGTCGTCGGGGCGTGGGACTACGAGGGCGCGTTCGTCCTGGCGGGCGGGATCGGGCTGGCCTCCGCCGTGCTGGCGCTCTTCCTGAGGGCACCGGGCAGGCCCCGGGCCCGTCGTCGCATCGTTCCCAATCCGCATCCACTCGGTGAGGAAATGGCCTGACATGACGGCAGATCCGTACGCAGCACAGTCCTCGCGGCAGCGCGCCGCCTACCGCGAGGTGACCGACGCGCGCGGGCGCGTGTACCGCGTGGGCGAGACCGACCGGGACATCCTCGGTCACTCGCGCAAACTGATGATCTATCTTCCGTGGCTCGCCATGATGGCGATCAGCGTTTTCGAGTACGCGTACGGCTCCGCCGAGGACACCCTGTCCCACGCGCACGGCTGGACGCAGTCCAACACGTTCTGGATCCTCAGCGTCTGGGTGTTCTTCCAGGCCGGTGTCGCCTTCCCGGCCGGCTGGTTACGCGAGAGAGGGCTCCTCACGGCCCGTCAGGCCATGTACGCGGGCTCAGGACTGTGCCTCGTGGGTTTCCTCGCCCTCTCCCATCTCGACGACGTCCTGCTGGCCATTCTGGGCTTCGGCGTGGTCGGGGGCATCGGGGCGGGGCTCGTGTACGCGACGTGCATCAACATGGTCGGCAAGTGGTTCCCCGAGCGGCGCGGCGCCCGCACGGGGTTCGTCAACGGGGGGTTCGCGTACGGGTCGCTGCCGTTCATCTTCGTCTTCAACTACGGCTTCGACACGGCGAACTACCACCGGGTGCTCGACCTCATCGGCTGCTACGTGATGGTCGTCGTGTTCGGGTGCGCGTTCTTCTTCAAGGATCCGCCGAAGAACTGGTGGCCCGCCGACGTCGATCCCCTCGCGTACGCGGGCGCGGGCGCCGGTGCGGGTGCTGTCGCCGGGTCCCGCTCGGGGAGCCTCGTGAAGAACCCTCCCGCCGTGCGCCAGTTCACCCCCAAGGAGGCGATCCGCACCGGCATGCTGCCCCTCATGTGGCTGTCCGTCGTCATGACCGCCGGGGTGTCCATCTTCGGGATCTCCTTCCAGGTCGACTACGCCAAGGAGGTCGGTTTCGGGCCCCTCGTCGCCGCGTCCTCCATGGGCGTCATGGCCGTCGTCAACGGGGTCGGGCGCGGTGTCGTCGGCTGGCTCTCCGACCGCTGGGGCCGCAAGTCCACCCTCGTCTTCGTCATCGTCGTCCTCGGGCTCGCCCAGTTCGGCGTCATCTGGGCGGGCGACGTCCGCAGCGAGGCCCTGTTCCTGTTCTTCGCGTTCCTCTCCGGGTTCGGCGGCGGCGCCTTCTACCCCCTGTTCGCCGCCCTCACCCCCGACTACTTCGGCGAGAACTACAACGCCACCAACTACGGCCTCGTCTACAGCGGCAAACTCGTCAGCGGCCTCTTCGGCGGCGGCCTCGGCTCCCTCGTCGTCGCCTCCTGGGGCTACGACGGCGCCTACGCACTGGCCGGCGCCGTCTCCCTGATCGCCGCCCTCCTCGCCCTGCTCCTACGACAGCCGGGGAGGGCGCGGGCGGCCGCCGGGACGGGGTGAGGCGAGGTGGGGTGCGGCGAGGCCGATGGCCGGCCGCGAGCGCGAGTGGCCTGTGTGTGGGCCTCAACAGGCGGGACCGGGCGGAGAGTTCGGCACCGGATCGCGCGATGTGCCTCCTGTTGTCCTCGCGCACGCGGGGCTGGACGGGCGCCGGTCCCGAACGCGCGGATCGGCAGGGCTTTCGGCCGGCGCGTGGGGCTCGCTCTGCGGGGGTGGGCACGCGTGCGTGGAGGCCCGGGTTTGTGGGGGTGGGCCTCCACGCGTGTGTGGGTCAGTGGCGGCGGCTCTTCAGGGCTGCGAGGTTGTCGTAGCCGATGCGGGCGTAGGTGAGGGACTGGGTGGGGTCGGTGGGGCTGGGGGCGTTGTCCTGTTCGACCATGGGGTTGCGGTAGTCGCGGTCGCCGATGCGGGAGAAGAAGGTGGTGTAGTCGATGTCGCCGGTGCCGAAGGGAACCATGTCGTAGCCCATGCCGTTGGTGAGGTTGACGGTGCCGTCCTTGGCGTGGAAGAGCGGGTAGCGGCGGCCGTGGCGGACGACGACGGCGGCGGGGTCGAAGACGTGCTCGCGGGTGGAGCCGTCCGGCGCGGTGTAGGTGTGGAACTTGTACTGGGCGACGTGCGCCCAGAAGACGTCGAGTTCGAGCCAGACGGCGCGGGGGTCGGTGACCTTGAGGAAGTACTCCAGCCTGCGGATGCCGGAGCTGCGGGTGGGTTTGCCCTGCGCGTCGAGGGGCCCGGAGTCGAGGAGGAAGCCGTAGGCGGCGTCGTGGTTGTGGGTGTAGAGCTTGACGCCGGCGCGGCGGGCGATCGTGCCGAGCGCGTTCCACTTGTCGGCGGCGAGGTCCCAGTCCGCCTTGTGGGAGCCACTCGTGGGGTCGGCGCCGGTGCCCATGTGGGGCATGCCGAGGATGTTGGCGATCTCCAGGTGCTTCTTGAAGGTGTCCACCTCGGCGGGAACGAGCGGCCAGGACGGCGGGATGTAGCCGTGGTTGCCGCGGGCGCGCAGCCCGAAGTCGTCGAGCCAGGACCGCAGCAGCCGCGCCCCCTTGACGGACTCCAGGCTCGCCCCGCCGGGCGCGTTGGCGTGCTGCCCGTACCCGGCGAACTCGACCTGCCGGTAGCCGAACCGGGAGAGCTGCTTGAAGACCTCGCGGAACCCGGAGGGCAGGTCGGAGGCGAGCGGGTCGCGGGCGGTGGCGTCGCGCACGGTGTAGAGGATGAGGCCGCGCCGGTGGGCCGGCACGAGCGCGCCGTGCCCGTGGCCGTGCCCGTGCCCATGGCCTCTGCCGAGGTCCTGCGCGGCGGCGGGCGCGGCGCCGATGACGGGCGCGGCGATCGCTGCGCCGGCGACGGCGGTGCAGGTGCTGAGGAAGCGGCGGCGGCCGATGCCGAGGGCGCGGCGCAGGGCCTCGTCGGTGCCGGATTCGTCGTTGAACGCGGTCACGGTGTCTCGCTTTCGGGTCGGTGATGCGGTTTCACGGAGCGGGGGGTGCCGTATCGGTTCTCCGGGTGGTGCCGTGGGGGGATCCGGTCTGTGTCCGGGGCCTGCTCAGCGCTTCGCGGACCCCGTTGTCAGTGGCGTGTGGTTACGTTGAGTCATGGCCGTCGGACGGGTCGGCGGCCGGGCCGGCCGCGGTGCTCACGGGAGTTCCTTGAGGCCGAGGTCGGTCAGGAGGTCGCGGGCCAGGGCCAGTTCGGCGGCGATGCCGTCGGCGAGCTGGACGCGGGTGCGGGGCCGCAGCGCGGGAGGGAGGGTCTGCCAGGTGTAGGTCTCGACTTCGAGGTGCCGGGTGAGCGGGTGCGGGCCGCCGACGAGGCGGGTGAGCGCCGTCCGCAGGACGGGGAGCGTGGAGGTGAGGGGCGCGGCGGGCGTCGCGTGCAGCGGGACGTGGAAGTGGGCGCGCCAGGGCGCCGTGTCGGGCAGGGCGCCGGTGGTGAGGGCTTCGGCGAGGTCGTCGGTGCCGTGCGGTCCGGTGGCGGTGCGGGCGCGGGTCTGGTGCAGGTAGCGGGGTTCGGCGAAGGCCGCGAGGGCTTCGCGGACGGCGGGCAGATCGGGCCGCTCGGCGTGCAGGGCGGCGGAGAGCTGGGACTTGACGACGGGTACGCGGGCGGCGGCGAGCGCGTCCAGGGCGGTGTGCGGATCTTCGAAGGAGGTGGCGAGATGGCAGGTGTCGACACAGATCCCGATGCGGGGGTGCGCGACGGCGGCGAGCGGGGCGAGGGCGTCGGCGGTGGTCTCGACGACGCACCCCGGCTCGGGCTCCAGGCCCACACGCACGGAACGCCCGGTCAGCTCCTCCAGCGCGTCGAGGCGTTCGGCGAGCGTGCGCAGGGCGGTGCGGGCCAGGTGCGCGCGGGCGTCGTCGAAACCGGTGCGCCAGGCGAGCGGCAGGGTGGAGACGCTGCCCTCGGTGACGTCGTCGGGAAGCAGCCCGGTGAGGACGCGGGCGAGGGCGGTGGTGTGGTCGAGGCGTTCGGGGTCGGCCCAGTCCGGCTTGTAGACGCGGTACTTGACCTCGCCGGTACCGAACCCGTCGTAGGGGAACCCGTTGAGGGTGACGACCTCCAGGCCCCGCCGGTCCAGGGCCGTGCGCAGGGTGCGCAGGGCCGCCGGGTCGGTGTCCAGGGTGTGCGCGGCGTCGCGGGCGAGCCACAGGCCGATGCCGAGGCGGTCGCGGCCGAGCCGGCGCCGTACGGGCTCGCAGTGGTCGCGCAGTTGGGCGAGGACGCCGTCCAGGGTCTCGGCGGGGTGGACGTTGGTGCAGTACGCGAGGTGGACGGTGGAGCCGTCGGGGTGGCGGAAGCGCATCGGTCACTCACCGCCACGCAGCGGGGCGACCGTGCGCTTCTCGTCCGTCTCGGTGTCCGGGCAGACCGAGAAGCCCGGCCGGCAGCCGCTGGCCGGCGCGGCGCGGAAGGGCTCCCGGCCGGGCAGGGAGTCGGAGGGGGCGTGGAAGCTCTCCGGGGAGGTGCGGGGCCGGCCCGGCCGGAACGCTGGCTCGACGACCGCGCGCACGCCCGCGGCGCGCATCGCCTCGTGGTCGTCGGTCGTGCGGGACGTCATGTGGATGTGGGGGTCGAAGAGACGCATCACGGCTCCGTCGGTCGGGGGGCTTCGGCGATGGCCAGGACCCGCCTCAGGTCCTCCTGCACCGGGCGGCCCGCCGCCGTCCGCTCCGCCGCCTGGTCGCGCAGCATCCTCGCCAGCTCGGTGTCGCCCCGCGCGCGGTCCGCCAGGCCGGCGACCTCGGTCACCGGGACGCCGGTGAACACGCACTTCAGGACGGCGTGGCGCCACGCGTGCGCGTCCAGGTGCCGGGCGCCGTACGGGCCGACGGCGGCGGCGATCAGGCTGGTGTCGTTGGTGCGCAGGGCGTCCTCGACGAGCGGGAGGGCGTCCGGGGTGGGGGTGGTGTGCGGCAGTGCGTGCAGGACCGCGCGGCGTTCCGCCGCCGTGCCCTGGGAGTACAGGCGGGTCAGGGTGGGGGTGTCGGGGTGAGCGGCGTGCAGGAGCAGGACGCGGGCGGCGTCGGCGTACGCGGCGCCGCAGCGCCGGGCTGCCTCGGTGAAGTGGCGTTCCCAGGTGGGGAGTTCGGTCAGGGCTTCGTCGAGCCAGGTGCGGGCGGCGGCGGGCAGGTGGGTGCGGAGGTGGTCGTGGAGGGCGGGGAGGGGGGTGCGGGCGGGTGGCGGAGGGCCGGGGGTGTCGGGGGCCGCTGGGTCAGGGGTTGCTGGGAGGCCGGGCTCGTGGGGGTCGGGCATCGGGGTGGGCCTCCTTCAGGGCGTGGTCGCGGCGGTCAGGAACGGGAGCGAGCGGGCGGCCTGTTCGGGGCCCGCGTGCGAGTGACGGGGGAGTTCGACGACGGTCAGGCCCCGGTAGCCGGTGGCGGCGAGGGCCGCGAGGACGGGCGGGAAGTCGATCTCGCCCTCGCCGAAGGGGAGGTGTTCGTGGACGCCGCGCCGCATGTCCTCGATCTGCACGTGGCGCAGCCAAGGGGCGGCGGCGCGGACGCAGTCGGCCGGCGGGAGGGGTTCCAGGCACTGGCAGTGGCCGATGTCGAGGGTGAGACCCAGCGCCGCGGGGTCGCCCAGGAGGGCGCGCAGGTGGTGGAAGTCCGCGAGGGTGGCGAGGAGGTGGCCCGGTTCGGGTTCGATCGCGAGGGGGACGCCCGCGGTGGTGGCCCTCTCCAGGACGGGGGTGAGGCTGTCGGTGAGGCGTTTCCACGCGGCGTCTTCGACGAGCCGCGCCCGCGCCGGTTCCGGGTTCCGTTCCGGCTTCGGGAGGACGCCGCTGAAGCAGTGGACGGCCTCGGCGCCCAACTCCTCGGCGATCTCGACCGCGCGGACCAGCAGCCCGGTCCGGCGGGCCCGGTCCTCCGGGTCGGGGTCGATCAGCGACGGACCGTGCTTGCGGCGCGCGTCCAGGACATAGCGGGCCCCCGTCTCGACGGTCACGCCCAGCCCCAGCGCGTCCAGCCGCCGCGCCAGACGCCGGGTCCGGGCCACGAGGTCCGGGGCCAGCGGGTCGAGGTGCATGTGGTCGAGCGTCAGCCCGACGCCGACGTAGCCGAGGTCGGCGAGGAGGGCGAGGGCGTCGTCCAGCCGGAGGTCGGCGAGGCCGTTGGTGCCGTAACCGAAGCGGAGGGGGTGGGAGCGGGGGCCGACGCGGGGATCTGCACCGGCGTCGACTCGGGAGAGCCCAGCAGCTACCGGAGCTTCAACGCCCGCACCACCAACGGGAGTCGCACCGGACGCCACCCCCGGACGCACACCGCCCCCACCCGAACCCTCCTGCCCCCCGCTCACGCCCCCTCACTCCCGCCGCGAGCCCCCGCATCACTCCCGGCGACTCCTCCGCCGAGCCCCCGCCCACCCGCACCGCCACCACTCTCCGGACCGGCCGCCCCCGAACCCCCTCCCGGCCCACCCGCACCCGCACTGCCCCCTCCCCCACCGCTCCCCAACTCCCGGCCGAACCCCACCAGTTCCCCCCACTGCTCCTCCAACCCCGCCGGCGCCTCCCCCACCGGATCCTTGAAGAAGAACGCCAGGGCCGACAGCGCCCCCGACACCCCCCGTTCGTGCGCGCGCAGCGCGAGGCGGGCCAGGTCGAGGACGAGCGGTGCGGCCAGGGCGGAGTCGCAGCCCTGCCAGGTGGTCTGGAGGGTCATCCGTGTGCCGAGGAACCCGTCGAAGGCGATGTGGTCCCAGGCGGTCTTCCAGTCGCCGAGGGCGGGGACGTCGTCGATGTGGACGCGGCCCTCGGGGATCGAGCCGAGCGTGTCGGCGAGGACGCGCTCCTTGCCGGCGTTCTTCGCGGCGGCGGCGCCGGGATCGGCCAGCGCGGCCCCGTCGCCGCCCCCGAGGAGGTTGACGCCGGACCACGAACGGACGTGCAGCGCACGCCGGTCGAACATCGGCCCGAGGACGGAGCGCAACAGCGTCTGCCCCGTCTTCCCGTCGCGCCCGGCATACGGCAGCCCGCTCGCCTCGACGGCCTCGGCGAGGGCGGGATGGTGAAGCCCCGTGGAGGGCGTGAAGTTGACGTAGGGACACCCGGCCCGCAGCGCGGCCGCCGCGTACAGCGAACTCGGCGGCAGGACACGGGCGTCGGGCTCAGGCGCGGCCTCCGTGGAGGCGACGTTGACGACGACGGCCCGATCGAGCCCCCGCCGGCGCACGAAGTCCTGAATGTCGGCGGCGAGAGCGCCGATCCGCTGCTCGTCCTCTTCAAGGACACCGGCCCCGCCGGGAGGCGTACCGCGTCCTGGAACCACCCCCACCCTGATCTCCCGCTCCGCCTCCGCCAGTTCACCCTCCACGGCCGCCCCCAGTCCCCCCGGCAGCACCCCCTCCGCCACCAGCTCCTCCGCCCGTTTCACCAGCGGCGTGTCCGCGACGTCGTGCCCCCCGAAGACGAGCGACGCCAGAGGCGGCAGCCCGGCGTCCGCGAACTCGGGCCGCTCCGTGACGAGTCCGACCGGCGGACGCAGCCCCGCGGTGACGGCGGCGCAGCCCGCGACGGCGGTGGTGGCGACGGAACCCCGTGCGCCGATCAGCCAGACACCCACCTTGGGCATGGCAACCTCCTTGCAGTGAACGCGAGTTGACGGTGCGCGCGAGCCGAGAGCGAGCACGGCTCCCTGACGTCCCCGAGTCCCCGGGGCACCCGAGTTCCAACGCACCCGAGTTCCGGCGCACCCGAGTTGCGCCGTGACGGCGGGCGAGGGTCCGGCGTCCCTCGCCCGCCGCCGTTCAACGGCCCTTGACGGGCAGTTCCTTGACGCGGATGTCGCGGAACGACACCTCGTCGCCGGGCCCGTGGTTCTGGAGCCCGATGTGACCGTCGCGCAGGCTGCGCGCGGGGTCGCGGTTGGTGAAGTCGTTGATCCGCACGCCGTTGAGCCAGACGCGCAGCCGTTCACCTTCCACGCGGATCTCGTACGTGTTCCACTCCCCCGGCGGATTCAGCGCCCGGTCCCGCTTGATCAGGTCGGCGGACTTGAACCCGTACACGGCACCGGTCGTCCGCCAGAGCACGTCGCTCGCGTCGATCTGCACCTCGTGCCCGTGATCGACGGCCGACCGGGGGTCGTCGGACGGGGGGAACCCCACGAACACACCGGAGTTGGAGTCCCCGGTCACCTTCCAGTCGACTTTCAGGGAGTACGACGTGAAGGCGCGTCCGGCGTACCAGAGGAGCCCCATCCCGCCGGACGAGGTCCAGGTCCCGTCGGCCGAGCGGGTGAAGGTGCCGGGGCCGGCCTGCCGCCAGTCGCCGTCGGTGAGCTTCGTGTAGCCGCTCTCCGGCCGGCAGTCGGCGTGGGCCGTGCCGAGGGCGTACCGGATCCCGCCGAGCAGGTGCGCCCGGTAGGCGGGGTCCGTGTACGACTCCTTGGTGTGTCCCGCGCCGGTGTAGAAGGCGCGGCCCCCTTCGTAGGTCTGGCACCAGGCGATCGGATGATCGCCGTTCATGCCGGCGCCGCTGTAGGACGACTCGTCGAGGGATGCCAACACCCTTACGGATTCCCGGGGGTTGGCGCGGTAGTCGTACCATTCGTCGGTGCGGTGCCAGACGGGCGGAAGGCCCGAGGTGGCCGGGTGGGCGCGGTCCTCCACGATCGTGTCGGCCGGCTGGATCGCCGGGTGGCCGCGGAAGTAGGCGCCGACCAGGCCGCCGTAGAACGGCCAGTCGTACTCGGTGTCGGCGGCGGCGTGGACGCCCACGTAGGCGCCGCCCTTGCGGATGTAGCCCTCGAACGCGGCCTGTTGGGTCTCGTCGAGGACGTTCCCGGTGGTGGAGAGGAAGACCACGGCGTCGTAGCGGCGGAGGTTCGTCTTGTTGAACGCGGTGGCGTCCTCCGTCGCGTCGACCGTGAACTCGCCGCTGGATGCGCCGAGTTCGCGGACGGCCTGGATGCCGTCGGGGATGGAGTCGTGCCGGAAGCCGGCGGTCTTGGAGAAGACGAGGACGCGTGGGGTGCCGTGGTCCGGGCGGGCCAGGGCGGATGGTTCGGCGAGGGCGCCGAGGAGCAGGGTGGCGCCCGCGACCGCGCCGAGTGCGCGGATCATGGGGCAGTCCTCTCAGCTCGTGGTGAAGGTGAAGTCGTCGATCTCGTAGAGGGGTTGGCCGCCACGTCCCTTGAAGACGAGGTAGAGGGAGGTGGTTCCGCGAGGTGCGCGGGACAGCTTCGCGGTGACGTTCTGGTAGGTCTCCCAGCCGCCGGTGACCGGTACTTGGGCCTTGCCGAGGAGCGTGCCCCTGGCCGAGCCGGCGCGGATCTCCAGGGTGCCGCCGGCTCCGGCGGAGGCGACCCTCGCCGTCACCGAGGTCTGCCCCCGCAGCACGTACGGGGTGAACGCGATCCAGTCGCCGTTCTCGATGCCCCCGACGGTCTTCGCGCCGTTCGCGGACGCCCGCGCCGTCACCGTCACGCCGCTGGAGGTGCCGTAGTGCTCGGCCTGCCGGTGGCGGGGCTGGAGGACGTTCTGGTCGCGCGAGGTGAGCGCCGCCTGCCCGCCGCCCCCGTTGTCGGTGTACTCGGCGTCGAGGACGCCGAAGATGTTGGCGTTGGGGTCGTGGCCGCCGTCGGCGCTGGTCTTGAGGGTGCCGGTGCAGCCGGTGGCGGAGGTGATCGGGTGGCCGTGGCTGTCGTGGCCGAGGATGAAGCGGACGGTGACCTTGGCGCAGTCGATCGCCTTGCCGTCCTCGGGGTCGGTGACCTTCACCTTGAAGGGGATCGCGTCACCGAAGCTGAACAGCTGTCCGTCCAGGGGGGTTTGGAGGACGACGGTCGGCGCGGTGTTGCCGACGACGACCTGGACGCTCGCGCTGCCGGTGCGCCCGGAGGGGTCCTTCGCGGTCAGAGTCGCGGTGTAGGTGCCGTTCTTGCGGTAGGTGTGCGAGGGGTTCGCCGAGGTCGAGGTGGCGCCGTCGCCGAAGTCCCAGCGGTAGGTGAGGGCGTCGCCGTCCTGGTCGGTGGTCCCGGCGGAGGAGAACTTCACCTTCAACGGGGCTTGTCCGGACGTCCTGTTGGCGGCGGCCTGTGGAACGGGTGAGTGGCCGTCGGTGGCGTTCTCGATGCGGTAGAGCGCGGAGTGTTCGTCGCCGCCGAACCAGGAGAGGCCGTAGTCGAGGACGTACAGGGCGCCGTCGGGGCCGAAGGCCATGTCCATCACCTGGGTGCCGGACCAGGGGATGGGGCTGATGGACTCGACGGTGCCGTTCGCGTCGCTGCTGATGCGCTTGATCCAGCGGCGGCCGAACTCCCCGGCGAAGAAGTCGCCGTCGTACGCCTCGGGGAACTTGACGGGCGAGTCGAGGTTCGCGTCGTAGTGGTAGACCGGGCCGCCCATCGGGGACTCGGAGCCGTCGCCGAACTCCGGTACGGAGGCGCCGTCGTAGGGGATCCAGGCGGGCTGGGCCGGGGGCAGGTCGACGAGGCCGGTGTTGTGCGGGGAGGTGTTCTTCGGCGCGTTGCAGTCGAAGGCCGCGCCGGAGGTCTTGGTGGCGAAGTCGTAGTCCACATATGCGTCGTTGGCGCCCGTACAGAAGGGCCAGCCGAAGTTGCCGGGGCCGGTGACGCGGTTGAACTCGACCTGTCCGCCGGGGCCCCGCTTCGGGTCGGCGGCGCCCGCGTCGGGGCCGTAGTCGCCGATGTAGAGGATGCCGGTGGCCTTGTCGACGCTGAAGCGGAACGGGTTGCGCAGGCCCATCGCGTAGATCTCGGGGCGGGTCTTCGCGGTGCCCGGGGCGAACAGGTTGCCGTCGGGGATGCTGTACGAGCCGTCGGCGTTCACCTTGATGCGCAGGATCTTGCCGCGCAGGTCGTTGGTGCTGCCGGCCGAACGGCGGGCGTCGAAGGCGGGGTTGCGGTTCGGGCGCTGGTCGATGGGGGTGAACCCGTCGGACTGGAACGGGTTGGTGTCGTCGCCCGTCGACAGGTACAGGTTGCCGGCCGCGTCGAAGTCGATGTCGCCGCCGACGTGGCAGCACAGGCCGCGTGAGGTGGGGACGTCGAGGATCTGCTTCTCGCTGGCCGCGTTCAAGGTGTTGTCCGCGTTGAGCGTGAAGCGGGAGAGGCGGTTGACGCCGTCGAAGGGCGCGAAGTCGGCGGCGGTGCCGGTCTCGGGGGCATCGCCCGCCGGGGTGTTCAACTTGGGTGCGTAGAACAGGTAGATGAAGCGGTTGGTGCTGAACTGCGGGTCGACGCCGATGCCTTGCAGGCCCTCCTCGTCGTGGTTGTAGACGTCGAGCTTGCCGATCAGGCGGGTGTTGCCGGCCGCGTCGGTGCGGCGGAGTTCGCCGTCGCGGGAGGTGTGCAGGACGGAGCGGTCGGGCAGGACGGCGAGCGATATGGGCTCGCCGACCTCCGCCTCGCCCTTGGCGAGGGTGACCTGCTGGAAGTCCTCGGCCGCGGTGGGGGCCGGCTCGTCGGCGACGGCTGCGCCGGCGGGAGTGGTGAGGGTGAGGGACGCGCCGGCGAGCAGGGTGCCGGTCAGCAGCGCGACGGCCTTGCGCAGTGCGGGGCGTCTGCGCTGGGTGCGGATGGTGGGGTCGTTCCCGTGCACGGGTGCCTCCAGGGTGGTGCCTGTGGGTTCGTACACCGGGATGCGCCGTCATCCCGGGGCAGGGAGCCGGGGGTTGACAGCCCGTCAGATCAGGCGGGCCGTCAACCCAGGCAGGGGGAAGGTCAGTTGGAGAACGCCGCGTCGAACGAGGTCGACGGCGGCTCGAAGTCGAGCGCCTTGAGGCGGTTCAGCGCCTCGGGCGCGCCCTGGAGCCGGTCCATGCCGGCGTCCTCCCATTCGACGGAGATCGGGCCCTTGTAGTCGATGGACCGCAGCATCCGGAAGACGTCCTCCCAGGGGACGTCCCCGTGTCCGGCCGACACGAAGTCCCAGCCGCGCCGGGGGTCGCCCCACGGCAGGTGGGAGCCGAGCCGCCCGTTGCGGCCGTCGAGCCGCTTGCGGGCCTCCTTGCAGTCGACGTGGTAGATCCGGTCGCGGAAGTCCCAGAGGAACCCGACCGGGTCGAGGTCCTGCCACACGAAATGCGAGGGGTCGAAGTTCAGCCCGAACGCGGGCCGGTGGTCGACGGCCTCCAGGGCGCGGCGCGTTGTCCAGTAGTCGTAGGCGATCTCGCTCGGGTGGACCTCGTGCGCGAACCGGACGCCCTCCGCGTCGAAGACGTCCAGGATCGGGTTCCAGCGCTCCGCGAAGTCGTCGTACCCGCGCTCGATCATCGCCGCCGGGGCGGGCGGGAACATCGCGACGAGGTGCCAGATCGCGGAGCCGGTGAAGCCGATGACGGTGTCGACGCCGAACGCGGCGGCGGCGCGCGCGGTGTCGCGCATCCGGTCGGCGGCGCGGCGGCGGACGCCCTCGGGGTCGCCGTCGCCCCACACGTCGGCGGGCAGGATCGCCTGGTGGCGTTCGTCGATGATGGCGTCGCAGACGGCCTGGCCCGCGAGGTGGTTGGAGATCGCCCAGCACTTCAGGCCGTACTTGTCGAGGAGCTGGTGGCGGGAGGCGAGGTAGGACGGGTCCGCGAGGGCCTTGTCGACCTCGAAGTGGTCGCCCCAGCAGGCGAGTTCGAGGCCGTCGAAGCCGAAGTCGCGGGCGAGCCAGCAGACCTCTTCGAGGGGCAGATCGGCCCACTGGCCGGTGAACAGGGTGAACGGGCGCGGCATGCTCGGGACTCCTCAGTCCGTGACGGGCGTGTAGACGGCGTTCTTCTCGGCGCTCTCCTCGACGGCCGCGAGCACGCGCTGGACCTGGAGTCCGTCGGCGAACGACGGCTCGGGGGGCCGCAGTTCGGCGATCGCGTGGACGAGGTCACGGGCCTGGTGGACGAAGGTGTGCTCGTAGCCGAGGCCGTGGCCCGGCGGCCACCAGGCGTCGAGGTAGGGGTGGTCGGGTTCGGTGACGAGGATACGGCGGAAGCCGGCCTCGGAGTCCGGCAACGTGCCGTCGTGGAACCAGAGTTCGTTCAGTCGCTCCAGGTCGAACCACAACGAGCCCCGCTCGCCGTTGAGTTCGATGCGCAGCGCGTTCTTGCGTCCGGTGGCAAAGCGGGTCGCCTCGAAGGAGGCGAGCGCGCCGGAGGCGAACCGGCCGGTGAACAGGGCGGCGTCGTCGACGGTGACGGCCCCGGTCGCGCCGGCGCCGGACGCCCCGCCCGCCGAGAGCCCGCTCGTCGCCCCGCCCGGCAACGGCCGCTCCCGCACGAACGTCTCCATGAGCGCCGACACCCCGGCGATCCGCTCCCCCGCCAGATACTGCGCGAGGTCGACGATGTGCGCCCCGAGGTCCCCCAGCGACCCGGACCCCGCGAGTTCCTTCCTGAGCCGCCAGGTCAGCGGGAACTGCGGGTCCACCAGCCAGTCCTGAAGGTACGTCACCCGGACGTGCCGCAGCGTCCCGAGCCGCCCGTCCGCGACCAGCCGCCGCGCGAAGGACGTCGCGGGCACCCGCCGGTAGTTGAACCCGACCATCGCCAACTGACCGCGCGCGGCGGCCTGTTCGGCGGCCCGTGCCATCTCCTCGGCCTCACCGACCGTGTTCGCGAGCGGCTTCTCGCACAGCACGTGCTTCCCGGCCGCGAGGGCCGCGAGCGCGATCTCGGCGTGGCTGTCACCGGGGGTGCAGATGTCGACCAGGTCGATGTCGTCCCGCGCGATCAGCGCCCGCCAGTCGGTCTCGGCCGACGCCCAGCCGTGCCGGTCCGCCGCCGCCCGGACCGCGTCCGGGTCGCGGCCGCAGATCGCGGCGAGGACCGGGGTGAGGGGGAGGTCGAAGACCCGGCCTGCGGTGCGCCAGCCCTGGGAGTGGGCGGCGCCCATGAAGGCGTAGCCGACCATGCCGACGCGCAGCGGGCGTTTCCCCTGTTCCCCGGCCGTCTCCCTCGGCTCCTGCGGCTGTTCCATGCGGTGGTCCTCCTCGTCGTGGTGCGCGCGGTGGGGGGTGCGGGCCGGCGGCCGTCACGCGGCGCCGGCCGGGCCGGTCACCGGAAGCCGGTGGGCATGTACTGGTCGACGTTGGCCTTGTCGACGACGGCCGAGTACAGGGTGATCGACGCGGGGATCTCGAACTCGGCGAGCCCGCCGACGCCCTTGTCCTGGCCGAGGGCGCGGGCGAGGTCGATCGCGGAGGCGGCCATCGTCGGCGGGTACAGGACGGTCGCCTTGAGGACGCCCTTGTCCTGCTTGATGGCCTGCATCGCGGAGAGCGAGCCGGCGCCGCCGACCATCAGGAAGTCGTCGCGCCCGGCCTGCGAGACGGCGCGCAGGGCGCCCACGCCCTGGTCGTCGTCGTGGTTCCACAGGGCGTCGAACTGGGGCTGCGCCTGGAGGAGTTGGGCCATCTTGGCCTGTCCGGACTCGACGGTGAAGTCGGCCGCCTGGCGGGCCACCTTGCGGAGGTTCGGGTAGTTCTTCAGGGCGTCGTCGAAGCCCTGCGTGCGCTGCCGGGTGAGTTCGAGGTTGTCGATGCCGGCGAGTTCGACGACCTTCGCGTTCGCCTTGCCCTTCAGCTTCTCGCCGATGTACTGCCCGGCGTTGAAGCCCATGCCGTAGTTGTCGCCGCCGATCCAGCACCGGTACGCCTGGGGGGTGTTGAAGATCCGGTCGAGATTGACGACGGGGATCCCGGCGCGCATCGCCTTGAGGCCGACCTGGGTGAGGGCCTTGCCGTCGGCGGGCAGGATGACGAGGACGTCGACCTTCTTGTTGATCAGGGTCTCGATCTGCCCGATCTGCTGGGCGGTGTCGTTGGAGCCCTCGGTGATCTCCAGGCTGACGTCGGAGTACTTCTGGGCGCGCTTCTTGGCCTGGTCGTTGATGGCGTTGAGCCAGCCGTGGTCGGCCTGGGGGCCGGCGAAGCCGATGGTGACCTGCTTGCCGGGCTGGTCGTCGGCGGCGGGCTGCCCGCTGGTGCCGGCGTCCTCGTCGCCGTCGCTGGTCTCGTTGCTGGTGCAAGCGGCGAGGACGGCGGTCGCGGAGACCGCGGCGGTCCCGAAGAGCAGCCCTCTGCGGCTGGGGATGTGTGACATATGACTGGACCCTTTCCTCAGGTCGCGTTCGCGGTACGGCGCTGGACCAGGACGGCGGCGACGATGATCGCGCCCTTGGCGATCTGCTGGACGTCGCTCTGGAGGTTGTTCAGGGCGAAGATGTTGGTGATCGTGGTGAAGATCAGGACGCCGAGCACGGACCCGACGATGGTGCCCCGACCCCCGCTGAGCAGGGTGCCTCCGATGATCGCGGCGGCGATGGCGTCGAGTTCGTACAGGTTGCCGTTGGTGTTCTGGCCGGAGCCGGACAGGACGATCAGCAGGAACGCGGCGATGCCGCAGCACAGCCCGGACAGCAGGTAGAGGTAGAGCCGCTGGCGGCGGACGTCGATGCCGGCGAGGCGCGCCGCCTCCGGGTTCCCGCCGACCGCGACGGCCCGCCGCCCGAACGTGGTCCGGTTCAGCAGCAGCCAGCCGATGACCGTCACGAGTGCGAACACCAGGACGAGCGGCGGGATCCCGAGGACGTAGGAGCCGCGTTCGCCGAGCTTGAGGACGCTGTCGATGGTGACGATCTGGGTCTGCCCGTCGGTGATCTGCAGGGCGAGCCCGCGCGCCGAGGCGAGCATGGCCAGCGTCGCGATGAACGGCACCATCCCGCCGTACGCGATGAGCACCCCGTTGACGAGCCCGCAGCCGAGTCCGACGAGGACGGCGGTGAAGAGGATCCCGGCGAACCCGTACTCCTGGGTGGCGACGGTGGTCGCCCACACCGAGGCGAGGGCGACGATCGCGCCGACGGACAGGTCGATGCCGCCGGACATGATGACGAACGTCATCCCGACGGTGACGACACCGATCACCGACGCCTGGGTGAGGACGAGTTGGAGGTTGCGGGTGTCCAGGAACTCGTCGGGTTTGGTGATGCCTCCGATGACGACGAGGACGGCGAGCACGCCGAGGAGGGAGAGGATACGGACGTCCGCGCGGGCCAACAGGCCGCGCCACGAGGGGACTTGGGCGGCTTCCGGCATCTTGTCGGCGCTGTCCCGCGGCGGGGAGACGGGCTGCGTCATGACGCGGGGCTTCCTTCCATGACGAGGTCGAGGACACGGTGTTCGTCGAGTTCGCGGGCGGGCGCCGTGTGGACGACACGGCCCTCGCGCAGGACCAGGACGCGGTCGGCGAGGCCGAGGACTTCGGGCACCTCGCTGGAGACGAGCAGCACGGCGAGCCCTTCGTCGGCCAACCGCCGTACCACGGCGTAGAGTTCGGCGCGCGCTCCGACGTCGACGCCGCGCGTCGGCTCGTCGAGGAGGAGCACCTTGCAGCCGCGCAGCAGCCAGCGGGCGAGCACCGCTTTCTGCTGGTTGCCGCCGGAGAGGGTGCGTACGGCGACGGACGGGTTGTCGGGCCTCAGGGAGAGTTCGCGGGTCGCGGCGTGGGCGGCGCCCTGTTCGGCGCCCCGGTCGATCCAGCCGGCGCGGGCGAACCGGGAGAGGGTGGAGACGGAGACGTTGCGGGTGACGGACTGGAGCAGCAGCAGGGCCTGCGCCTTGCGTTCCTCGGGGGCGAGCCCGAGCCCGGCGCGCACGGCCGCGGGTACGCTGCCCGGCCTCAACTCCTTGTCCTCGACGAGGACTTGACCGGCCGTCGGTTTCCGCGCCCCGTACACGGTCTCCAGGATCTCCGAGCGTCCGGAGCCGACGAGCCCCGCGAGTCCGACGATCTCCCCGGCCCGCACCTCGAAGTCGACGGGCTCGAACTCGCCGTCTCTGGCGAGCCCGCGCACCTGGAGCACGGGCGTGCCCGTGGACTGCTCGGCGGGCCTCTCCGGGAAGACGTACTCGACGTTGCGCCCGGTCATCAGCGCGACGACCTCACGCGTCGGCGTCGACTCGGCGGGCAGCCCGCCGGCGACGGCCCGGCCGTCCTTGAGGACGGTCACCCGGTCCCCGATGCGGCGGATCTCCTCCAGTCGGTGCGAGATGTAGACGACGGCGACCCCGTCGGCGGTGAGGTCGGCGACGATCCGGAAGAGGTTGTCGACCTCGTCGGGGTCGAGCGCGGCGGACGGCTCGTCCATCACGATGAGCCGCACGTCGTGCGAGAGCGCCCGCGCCATCGACACGATCTGCCGCTGCGCCGCCGACAACTCCGCGACCAGCCGCCCCGGTTCGACCTCGGGATGGCCAAGTCGCTTGAGGAGGGCCGCCGTCGAGTCCTTCGCGGTCTTCCTGCGGACGACGAACCCGGCGGCCGTGGGCTCGTGGCCCAGGTGGATGTTCTCGGCCACCGACAGGTGCTCGACGAGGTCGAGTTCCTGGTAGATGGTGGCGATGCCCAGGCGCATCGCGGCGATCGGCGAGCGCAGGACGACCTCCTCGCCGCGCCAGCGGATGGTGCCGCCGTCGGGCTGGTGGGCGCCGGCCAGGACCTTGATGAGCGTGGACTTTCCCGCGCCGTTCTGGCCGAGCAGACAGTGCACTTCACCGGCCTGGACGTCGAGGTCGACGCCGTCCAGGGCACGGACGCCGGGGAACGACTTGGTGATGCCGGACATGCTGAGCAGCGGTGCTTGTGGAGCCATGTGGATCCCCTCGGCGGGCGGTGCGGGCCGGTGTCAGGGCGCGCTCGGCCGCCGGACGTGTGAACTCCGGTGCCGGGCAGGTGCGTTGCGGCGCTGTGCGGGAGGGCGCTGGTGAGGAGCGCTCGGCGATGGGACGTCGGGCCGGGTGGCCCCAGGGGGCTGACGCCCCGTCACGTGCGGTCGCTTGCTGGTTACGCGGGTGAGAACAGGTGGTCGCTGATCAGCCGGGCCGCGCCGATGACTCCGGCGGTGGGCCCCAACTCCCCCAGGACGATGGGGAGGTTGCCGGTCGCCAGGGGCAGCGACTGGCGGTAGACCTGGGTGCGGATCGCGGCGAGCAGGGTGTGGCCGAGGCCGGTCACCCCGCCGCCGATCACCACCAGGCCGGGGTTGAAGAAGGAGACCAGGCCGGCGATGACCTGCCCGACCTGGCTGCCCCCCTCACGGATCAGGTCGAGGGCGGTCGCGTCGCCGGCGACGGCCGCCGCCGCGACGTCCGCGCCGGACAGCGTGCCGTTCACCGCGAGCCGGTCCGCGAGTTCGGCGGACAGGCCCTGCCGGGCCGCCTCCGTCGCGTCCCGCGCGAGCGCGGCGCCGCTGAAGTGGGCCTCCAGGCAGCCCCGGTTGCCGCAGGCGCAGGGACGGCCGTCGGGCACGGCCCGGATGTGGCCGATGTCGCCCGCGCTCCCGGTCGTCCCCCGGTAGACCTGCCCGCCGACGACGATGCCGCAGCCGATGCCGGTGCCGATCTTGACGCAGAGGAAGTCGGCGACGGACCGGGCGACCCCGGCGTGCTGCTCCCCCATCGCCATCAGGTTCACGTCGTTGTCGACCATGACCGGGCAGCCGAGTTCCTGGCTCAGCGCCTCCCGTACGGGGAAGCCGTCCCAGCCCGGCATGATCGGCGGCGCGACCGGGACGCCCTCGGGGAAGCGGACCGGGCCCGGTACTCCGATGCCCGCGCCGTCCATGCCGTCGGCGAGGCCGGTGGCCCGCAACTTGGCCGTCATGGCGAGGACTTGCTCGAAGACCGCGACCGGTCCCTCACGGACGTCCAGGGGCTGGTTCAGGTGGCCCAGGATCTCCAGCTCCGCGTTGGTGACGGCGACGTCGACGGAGGTCGCGCCGATGTCGACGCCCAGGAAGCGGAGTTCGGGGTTGAGGCGCACGTTGTGCGAGCGCCGTCCGCCCCGGGAGGCGGCGAGACCGTCGGCGACGACCAGTCCCGTCTCCAGCAACCGGTCCACCTCCACGGCCAGTTTGGACCGGGAGAGGTCGACCTGGTCGCCCAGCTGGGCCCGGGAGCTCTGGCCGCCGTCCCTCAACAGGTGCAGCAGCCGGGCCTGGTGGGCGTTCGCGGGCCGTGCCGTCATGCGTCTCACGAACCCCTCCCCGCCTCGCATCGGCCGTCAGCTCCGGGCTTTCGAAGGGAACGTAGCAGCGGGCGCCGGAGCTGGGAAGAAGTTGTGCGGGATTCAACCCGATCTTTCTCCACTCACAGGACAAAGATCGGGGCGAGATCGTCCACCGGTTCCGAAGAGGCGGAAATGTCCGGGGAGTTGGCTACGCTGGTGGTACGACGGCCTCGGGGGGAGCGCATGACGCAGGAGACGCCTGAACAGCCCGGGTACGCGATGGCTCTCGCGAACGGGTCCTACGACTGGTACCGGCAGGCAGCCGCCAAAGCACGTAAGTACTACCGCGTCTCGGAATGCCTCCAGATCGTGCTCTCCGCCGCGATCCCCGTCACCGCGGTCCTCTCCCCCGGCGACGCCAAGGTCCCCGCGATCCTCGGCGGCCTCGTCGTCGTCCTCACCGGCCTGCGCTCCGTCTTCCACTGGCAGGACGACTACCTCCGCTTCAGCCAGGCCCGCGAGGCGGTCGAGTCGGAGCGCCGCCTGTACCGCACGGGCGGCGAACCCTACGACGAACCGGCCTCCAGGGACCGGCGGTTGGCGGCGGCGGTGACCCGGATCGAGCAGCAGGAGATGGGCGTCTGGATCCAACTGTCCAGCGCGCGGGAGGAGTAGAGGCGGAGGAACAGAGGCGGAGGAGCAGAGGAGTCGACGGGGCCCGCAGAATCCCGAGCGCCCGCGAACGCCCCTACTCGCGCCCGCGAACACCCGCCGCCCCTCGGCGCCCCGCCACTTCCGCGAACGCCTCCCTCTCAACTCCCCCTACTTCTCCCGCTCGTGGTACGACCGCCGCGTGTGCTCCGTGTGCTCCCGCATCAACCGCGTCGCCAGCTCCTCGTCCCGCCCGGCGATCGCGGCGATCAACTCCCGGTGCTCGTCCCAGGACTTGCGCCCCCGCCGGCGGGCGATCGGCGTGTAGTACCAGCGCACCCGCCGGTCGACCTGCGCCGCCAGCTCCGCGAGGACCGTGTTGCCGGCCAGTTCCATGATGGCGGAGTGGAAGCGGGCGTTGAGGGCGACGGCCGCGTCGACGTCGTCACGGGCGACCGCGTCGAGGCCCAGCTCCTGGATCTCCCGGAGTTCGAGGAGGCCGGCCTCGGTGGGGTTCGCGGCGGCCAGCCGAGCCGCCTCGGCCTCCAACAACGTGCGTACCGTGAGGAGTTGGTCGGCCTCCTCCTCCGTCGGCTCGTGGACGAACGCGCCCTGCGCGGGCCGCAGGTCCACCCACCCCTCGGTGTTCAGCCGCTGCAACGCCTCCCGCACCGGCTGCCGCGACACCCCCAGATGCCCGGCGAGTTCACTCTCGACGAGATGCTGTCCGGGCCGCAGCGCACGCGTGATGATCAGCTCCAGCAGCGCCTCGTACACCCGGTCCCGCAGCGGCCCCGGCCGCTCCAGCCGAGGCACCGCACCGTGCGGCAGTCCTGACGACAACATCGCGTCCCCCTCCTGGGCGGCGCACCACACGCACCTGCGTCGGAAAGCCAGTATCAATTGTCTTTCGTCTACAGTCTACGGCGCACCCGAGCCAGCCACGGCTCGCACCTGGGCCGGCCACAGCTCGCACCTGAGCCGGCCAGTCCCTACGGACACCGCACCACCTGCCCCGCGTACGACAGGTTCCCCCCGAACCCGAACAGCAGCACCGGGTCCCCCGTCGAGATCTCCCCCCGCTCCACGAGCTTGGAGAAGGCGAGGGGAATGCTGGCGGCCGAGGTGTTCCCCGACTCGACGACGTCCCGCGCGACCACCGCGTTGACGGCCCCGATCTTCTCCGCGAGGGGTTCGATGATGCGCAGGTTGGCCTGGTGGAGGACGACGGCCGCGAGGTCCGCGGGCACGAGCCCGGCCCGCTCGCACGCCTGCCGGGCGAGCGGCGGAAGCTGGGTCGTCGCCCAGCGGTACACGCTCTGCCCCTCCTGCGCGAACCGCGCCGGCTGCCCCTCGATCCGCACGGCGTGCCCCATCTCCGGCACCGACCCCCACAGCACCGGCGAGATCCCGGCCTCCTCGGACGCCTCGACGACGGCCGCACCCGCCCCGTCCCCGACGAGGACGCAGGTCGTGCGGTCGTTCCAGTCCGTGACCTCGGACATCTTGTCGGCGCCGATGACCAGCGCCCGCCGCGCCCCGCCCGCCCGCACGGTGTGGTCGGCGGTGGCGAGCGCGTGCGTGAACCCGGCGCACACGACGTTGAGGTCCAGCGCGGCGGGCCCGGGGATGCCGAGGCGGGCCGCGACCCGGGCGGCCATGTTGGGCGAGCGGTCGACGGCCGTGGACGTCGCGACGAGGACGAGGTCGATGTCGTCCGGGCCGAGACCGGCGGCGGCGAGGGCCTTGGCGGCGGCGTGCCCGGCGAGTTCGTCGACGGGTTCGTCGGGGCCGGCGATGTGGCGGGTGCGGATGCCCACCCGGGAGGTGATCCACTCGTCGCTGGTGTCGACCATGCCCGCCAGCTCCGCGTTCGTGAGCAGCCTGGCGGGCTGGTAGTGGCCGACGGCGGCGATGCGAGAGCCGTTCATCTGGGGTCCCCTCGTGGCCTTGGGTAGCGGGATTCCCCAGTCTGATCAGTGACTCACGGGTACGAGGGCAGGTGAAGCGACAGGAAACGGGCGCCCTCGTTGTCAGCTTCCCTCACAACGCCGGACCCCACGGGCGCGTGCCGGAACCTACCCCGTGAAAAGTTTCGTCGCCTTCTGGACGAGTTCGTACAGACCGTAGAGGAGCGGCGCCCCCACCCACAGCCAGGCGAAGGCGATGAGTGGACGCCGGTCAGGCGGACTCTGGCTGCTGGACTCCGGCATCGGCGGTCTCCTTCGGGGTGGCGGGAACATGGTGGCGGGGATGGACGGGACGCACCAGCTCGTTGGCGACGAAGCCGACGGCGAGCAGCCCGATCATGATGAACAGGGAGACGGTGTAGAGCGAGGCGCCGCTCTTGCCGGCCTCCTCCTGCCGGTCGGCGATCCAGTTGACGATCAGCGGGCCCAGCACCCCGGCCGTGGACCACGCGGTGAGCAGCCGCCCGTGGATCGCGCCGACCTGGTACGTCCCGAACAGGTCCTTCAGATACGCCGGGATCGTCGCGAACCCGCCGCCGTAGAACGAGAGGAGCACCAGCGCGCAGACCACGAACAACGGCTTCGAGGAGTCCCCGAAACTCGCGATCAGCGCGTACATCAGCGTGCCCGCGCCCAGGTAGACGCGGTAGATGTTCTTGCGGCCGATCAGGTCGGACGCCGACGACCACCCGATCCGGCCCGCCATGTTCGCCGCCGACAGCAGCGCGACGAAGCCCGCGGCGGCCGTCGCCGACACCGTCTGCGAGGTGTTCGCGAAGAAGTCCGTGATCATCGGCGCGGCCTTCTCCAGGATGCCGATGCCCGCGGTCACGTTCATGCACAGGACGACCCACAGGCACCAGAACTGGGGCGTGCGCACGGCGCTGTTCGCGGAGACCTGCGGGCCGGTGACGACGCTCGGCGCGTCCGCGGCGGCGACGGCCTCCGCCGGCCGGGGCACCCGGACGAGGAGGACGCCGAGCGTCATGAACACCGCGTACGACAGACCGTGCACGAGGAACGCCAGCGCGATGCCCTCGCTGTCCGAGCCGAACGACTCCAGCATCCGCGCCGACCACGGCGAGGCGATCAGCGCGCCGCCCCCGAAGCCCATGATGGCGATGCCGGTCGCCATGCCGGGCCGGTCGGGGAACCACTTGATCAGCGTCGACACCGGCGAGATGTAGCCGATGCCGAGACCGATGCCGCCGATGAAGCCGTACCCGAACACGATCAGCCAGTACTGCTCGGTCGCGGCGCCCAGCGCGGAGACCAGGAACCCGGTGGAGAAGCAGACCAGCGCGACCGTCATCGCCCAGCGCGGGCCGTTGCGCTCGACGAGGGTCCCGCCGAACGCGGCGGACAGGCCCAGCATCACGATGGCGAGCTGGAACGGCAGCGCGCTCTGCGTCCCGCTGAGGTCCAGCGCGGACTCCAGCGGCGGCTTGAACACGCTCCAGGCGTACGCCTGGCCGATCGAGAGGTGGACGGAGAGGGCGGCCGGGGGAACGAGCCAGCGGCTCCAGCCGGGCGGCGCTACGGGGGGACTCATGAGTCCGGAACCGTAGGAATCTTCCGGCCACTTGAGAAGGGATCACGCCGACTGTATGCGGTGAGCGGTATGCACCGAGCGCCGAACGGTCGGACAGATCGTTTCCGCGACACCGGGGGTGCGGGACAATGAAGGGCATGGGACGAGTCACCGAACGCCGCAGAGTGGTCCGGATCCGGGACGGGGTCGTGTCGGCGCGGGCCGACACCCTGGTGGCCGAGGAGCCGCTGGAGATACGGCTCAACGGGAAACCCCTCGCCATCACCATGCGCACACCGGGGGACGATTTCGCGCTGGCTGCGGGATTCCTGGTGAGTGAAGGGGTGTTGGCGGAGGCCGGGGATCTGGTGAACATCGTCTACTGTGCGGGGGCCACGGTGGACGGGGGGAATACGTACAACGTTGTCGATGTGCGGACGTCCCCCGAGGTCGTGGTTCCCGATATCACGCTTGAGCGGAATGTCTATACGACGTCGTCGTGCGGGCTCTGTGGGAAAGCGAGTCTTGATGCCGTGCGGACCACCGCTCGGTGGGGGATCACTGATGATCCGCCGGTTCGTATCGACGTCCGTCTTCTGTCCCAGTTGCCCGAGCGGCTTCGCGCCGGTCAGCGGGTGTTCGAGCGGACCGGGGGGCTGCATGCCGCCGCGTTGTTCAGTGAGGAGGGGGAGCTGCTGGATCTGCGGGAGGATGTGGGGCGGCACAACGCCGTTGACAAGATTGTCGGGCGGGCACTTCAGGAGGGGTTGCTGCCGTTGTCGCGGTGTGTGTTGATGGTTTCGGGGCGGGCCTCTTTCGAACTGGCGCAGAAGGCTGTGATGGCGGGGATTCCGGTGTTGGCGGCTGTTTCGGCGCCGTCTTCGCTGGCGGTTGATCTGGCTGAGGAGACGGGGTTGACGTTGGTGGGGTTTTTGCGGGGGGAGTCGATGAACGTTTATGCGGGGGTGGAGAGGGTTTTGGCGGGGGTTGAGGTTTCTCGGGGGTGAGGTTTCTTGGGGGGTAGATTTTGCTGGCTTCGTTGAGGAGTTTTTGCTTTTGCGGGCGCCTGTTTGCCGGCACCCTCGCGCGTGACATTGGCTCTCTCGCCTACGGGGCGCCTCAGTCGGTGTCGAGCGGGCCGACGTGCTCAGCCCTTCGGGCCTGCGCGCGACGGCCCGCTCGACACCGACGCGCCCCTTCGGCTCCTTCGCGGCCGGTGGTCGGCAACGGTCTGCACCGAACACGGCCTGTGCCGTTTCCTCTCTGCTACTTGGCTGTCCTTACCGTCTCTCGGTCTGGTGTCAGCGCCAGCTTCTCTTCCGCCCCGTCAGTCAACTCGTCCCTCGACCTTCGCTTCGCTAGCACCGCGCACACCATCAGCTGCATCTGGTGGAACAGCATCAAGGGGAGTACCGCCAGGGATGCCTGGGCGCCGAACAGGACGCTGGCCATCGGGAGGCCGGAGGCGAGGGATTTTTTGGAGCCGGCGAACTGGATGGCGATGCGGTCCTCGCGGTTGAAGCGTAGGGCTTTGCCGCCGTACCAGGTCAGGGCGAGCATGATCGCGAGGATGATGGCTTCGACGATCAGGAGGGCGCCCAGCCTCGCGGGGCTGACCTGGTGCCAGATGCCCCGCACCATGCCCTCGCTGAACGCCGAGTAGACGACCAGGAGGATCGAGCCCCGGTCCACCAGGCCCAGCACCTTCTTGTGCCGGGTGATGAACTTCCCGATCCAGCGGCGGGCGAGTTGTCCGGCCAGGAACGGCACGAGGAGCTGGAGGACGATCTCCAGCAGCGAGTCGGCCGAGAAGCCGCCGCCCGCGTTGCCCAGGAGGGCCGCTGCCAGCAAGGGCGTCAGGATGATGCCGATCAGGGAGGAGAAGGAGCCCGCGCAGATGGCGGCGGGGACGTTGCCGCGGGCCAGGGAGGTGAAGGCGATGGAGGACTGGATGGTGGAGGGGACGAGGGTGAGGAAGAGGACGCCCTGGTAGAGGGGGTGGGTGAGGATCGTGGGGACGAGGGCGCCGGTCGCGAGGCCGAGCAGCGGGAAGATGACGAACGTGCAGGCCAGGACGGTGACGTGGAGGCGCCAGTGGCGCAGGCCGTCCAGGGCCTCGCGGGTGGAGAGGCGGGCGCCGTAGAGGAAGAAGAGGAAGGCGATGGCGCCGGTGGAGACGCCGGAGACCGTGTCGGCGACCCCTCCGCGCGCGGGGAGCAGTGCCGCTAGGCCCACGGTCCCCAGGAGGAGAAGGATGTAGGGGTCGATCGGCATCCAGCCGGGCCATCGCAGGCGTTTCACTGTGCTCCACGTGCGCGTTCGTAGGTGCTTGAGGGCACAACCGCCCCTCTCCATGGTGCTCCTTCCGCCCGTGATCGGGAATCTGGCATACGGCACTTACTGTTATCGCGTTCGGCGATGAGCGACTAGCCTGCCCCCATGTACGACCCCTCTCACCTGCGTACCTTCCTCACCGTCGCGCAAACGCTGAGTTTCACGCAGGCCGCCCGGCGGCTCGGGCTGCGTCAGTCGACCGTCAGCCAGCACGTACGGCGGCTGGAGGACGCGACCGGGCGCACCCTGTTCACCCGGGACACGCATTCCGTCGAGCTGACGGAGGACGGGGAGGCGATGCTGGGGTTCGCCCGCCGGATCCTGGCCGTGCACGAGCAGGCCGCCGCGTTCTTCACGGGGACCCGGCTGCGGGGCCGGCTGCGGTTCGGGGCGTCGGAGGACTTCGTGCTGACCCGGCTGCCGGAGATCCTGGAGGGCTTCCGGTACGAGCACCCCGAGGTCGACCTGGAGCTGACCGTCGAGCTGTCCGGCACGCTGCACGAGCAGCTCGCCGCCGGGAAGCTGGACCTGGTGCTCGCCAAGCGCCGCCCGGAGGACCCCCGGGGCGAGCTGGTGTGGCACGACGAGCTGGTGTGGATCGGCGCCGAGAGGTTGAGGCTCGATCCGCGGCGTCCCGTCCCCCTCATCGTCTACCCGCCGCCCGGCATCACGCGGGCGCTCGCGCTGGAGGCGCTGGAGCGGCAGGGGCGGGCGTGGCGGATCGTGTGCACGAGCGGGAGTCTGAGTGGGCTGGTGGCGGCGGCGCGGGCGGGGCTCGGGGTGATGGCGCACTCGCGGACGGTGGTGCCGCCGGGGCTGGTGCGGGTGCCGGAGCGGTTCGGGCTGCCGGAGCTGGGGGCGGTGGACTTCGTGCTCGTGCACGGCCTCGGCCGGCCACAGGCGGCGGAAGCGGCCGACGCGCTCGCCTCCGCGATCCTCGCCGGAGGCGTGCGGCTGCACCGGGCGTGACAAGGCTCGGAGGTGCGGGGGGATTCCGTGGAGATCGGCGCCGGGAAACTTACCGAACCGTCAGTTTTCTGTCCGTTCTCTTCCCCCGCGCGTGAAATCTCCCGCCCCGGTGGGCCTCTACGAGAACATCACTCCGTTTTCGGCCCCCTCCCGCCGTTCGCCCCCTTGGGGTAGCTTTCACCGCGCGAAACGGCCGGGAAGAAGCGGGGTGCGAGGTTGCGCGAGTTCACCAACCCTCCGTTGGCGTTGGCACCCCCGGTCGGCGGTCTCGCCGACTCCGTGTTCGGGTACGCCGAGGAGGACCCCGGGTACATCGCGCTGGGCCGCCGCGACGAGGGTGGTGAGTGGCGGGACGTCACCGCCGCCGAGTTCCGTGACGAGGTCCTGGCGCTCGCGAAGGGGCTGCTCGCGCGCGGCATCCGGTTCGGTGACCGGGTCGCGATCATGTCCCGCACCCGCTACGAGTGGACGCTGTTCGACTACGCCCTGTGGACGATCGGGGCGCATGTGGTGCCGGTGTATCCGACGTCGTCCGCCGAGCAGTGCTTCTGGATGCTCTACGACAGTGACTGCGTCGCGGCCGTCGTCGAGCACGAGGACCACGCGATGACGATCGCGACCGTCATCGACCGCCTGCCGCAGCTGCGGGAGCTGTGGCAGCTCGACACGGGGGTGGTGCGGGAGCTGTACGACGCGGGCGCGCATCTGGACGACGAGGTGGTGCACCGGCACCGGGAGGCGGTGACGCCTCAGGCGGTGGCGAGCGTCATCTACACCTCGGGGACGACCGGGCGACCCAAAGGGTGTGTGATCACGCACGGGAACCTGATGTTCGAGGCGGACACCGTGATCCGGTACTGGGAGCCGATCTTCCGCTCCCGGCGCGGGGACGAGCCGGCGACGCTGCTGTTCCTGCCGCTGGCGCACGTCTTCGGACGGATGGTGCAGGTCGCGGCGCTGCGGGCCAAGGTGCGGTTCGGGCACCAGCCGCAGATGCAGGCCGCCGTGCTGTTGCCCGACCTCGCCGCGTTCAAGCCGACGTTCTTCCTGGCCGTGCCGTACATCTTCGAGAAGGTGTTCTCCGCCGCCCGGCGCAAAGCGGAGCGCGAGGGGCGCTCGGGGCCGTTCGAGAAGGCCGTCGACGTCGCCGTCGCGTACGCGGAGGCCGTGGAGGCGAAGGCGTGGGGGACGGGGCCCGGCCCCTCGGCGGGGCTGCGGGTGCAGCACCAGGTGTACGACAAGCTGGTGTACGCGAAGGTACGGGCCGCGATGGGCGGGCGGGTGCGGCAGGCCGTGTCCGGGGGCTCGGCGATGGACCGGCGGCTCGGGCTGTTCTTCGCGGGCGCGGGCGTGCAGATCTACGAGGGCTACGGGCTGACGGAGACGACGGCCGCCGCGACCGCCAACCCCCCGGGTCGCACCCGCTACGGCACCGTCGGCCGGCCCATCCCCGGCATGACCGTGCACATCGCGGAGGACGGCGAGATCTGGCTGCGCGGCGAGAACGTCTTCCCCGCCTACCTGAACAACCCGAAGGCCACCGACCAGGCCCTGCACGACGGCTGGCTCGCCACCGGCGACCTGGGCTCGCTCGACGAGGACGGCTATCTCACCATCACCGGCCGCAAGAAGGAGATCCTGGTCACCTCGGGTGGCAAAAGCGTCTCGCCGGGCCCCCTGGAGGAGCGGGTGCGCGATCATCCGCTGGTCGGCCAGTGCGTCCTCGTCGGCAACGACCGGCCCTTCGTCGCCGCGCTGATCACCCTCGACATGGAGGGCGTCGAGCACTGGCTCAGGATGCGCGACAAACCGGGGCTCACCCCCGCCGAGGTGGTGCGCGACGGCGATCTGGAGGCCGAGGTGCGCCGGGCCGTCGTCGCCGCGAACACGCTGGTCTCGCAGGCCGAGCAGATCCGGACGTTCCGGATCCTCGCGCAGCCCTTCACCGAGGAGCACGGGCTGCTGACGCCGTCGCTGAAGCTGAAGCGCAAGGCGATCGAGAACGCCTACGCGAAAGAGGTCGAGGCGCTGTACCGGTCCTGAGCGGGGCCGTGGCTTGGGGTGGGAGGAATGCGCCGCGTACGGTGATCGTTGAGTATGGAAGCACCCATGACGGACAACCTAAGGATCGAGAGCGCGTGAGCAGCAAGGTCCCCCCGATCATCCTGAACAACGGCGTCGAGATGCCCCAGCTGGGTTTCGGCGTGTGGCAGGTGCCGGACGACGAGGCGGAGCGCGCGGTCGCCACCGCCCTGGAGGCCGGGTACCGCAGCATCGACACGGCCGCGATCTACGGCAACGAGGAGGGCACCGGCAAGGCCATCGCCTCCTCCGGTGTGGCCCGCGAGGACGTCTTCGTCACCACCAAGCTCTGGAACTCCGAGCAGGGCTACGACTCGACGCTGCGCGCGTTCGACGTCTCCCTCGGCAAGCTGGGCCTGGACTACGTCGACCTGTACCTGATCCACTGGCCGACCCCGGCCCGTGACCTGTACGTCGACACCTACAGGGCGTTCGAGAAGCTGTACGCGGACGGCCGGATCAAGGCGATCGGCGTCTCCAACTTCCTCCCCGAGCACCTGGAGCGGCTGATCGCCGAGACGTCCGTGATCCCGGCCGTCAACCAGATCGAGCTGCACCCCCACCTCCAGCAGCACGCCTCGCGCGAGGTGCACGCCGAGCAGGGCATCGCCACCGAGGCGTGGTCGCCGCTCGGTCAGGGCAAGGGCCTCCTTGAGGTCCCGGCGATCGTCGCCATCGCCCAGAAGCACGGGCGTTCCCCGGCCCAGGTCGTGCTGCGCTGGCACCTCCAGCTCGGCAACGTGGTCATCCCCAAGTCGGTGACCCCCTCGCGCATCAAGGAGAACATCGAGGTCTTCGACTTCTCCCTGGACGACGAGGACCTGGCCGCGATCAGCGCCCTCAACGAGGACCGGCGGATCGGGCCGGACCCGGCGGCGTTCAACCAGGCCTGAGCCAGCCGTCAGGCCGGTTTGCGCGGGCGGGGGGCGGGACGTCATGTCCCGCCCCCTTTCCGTCAGTTGGGCTGCCCGATCGGCCGCACGACGACCGTGTTGACGTCCACGCCCTCGGGCTGCTCCATCGCCCACACCACCGAGTCCGCGATCTGATCCGCCGTCAGAAGGTGGCCGGGCGGCAGGCTTCCGTAGCTGTCCCAGAACGGCGTCTCGACCCGCCCCGGCGCGATCAGGGTGACGCCGACACCCCACTCGGTGACCTGCCGCCGGGTGTTCTCCGCGAGCCCGGTCACCGCCCACTTCGTCGCCCCGTAGATGTTCCCGGGCGTCGGCACGAACCCGGCGACGCTGCCGACCAGCACGATCCTCCCCTTCGTCTCCTTCAGGGCGTCGATCGAGGCGCGGATCAGCAACGCCGGTCCGAGCACGTTGGTCAGGATCATCTCCGGCCAGCCCGCCGGGTCCCCCTCGGCGACCGAATCGTGCGTGGCCGTACCGGCGTTGGCGACGACGGCGTCCAACCGCCCGTACGTCTGAAGGGTGTTGGTGACGGCGTGCTGGACGTCGGCGTACTCGGCCGTGCTGCCGGGGAAGGTCAACAGGCCCTCCGGGTCGCCGAGTTCCTTCGCGAAGGAGCTGAGGCGTTCCTCGCCCCGGCCGGTGACGGCGACCCGCCAGCCCTTGCCGAGAAGTTGGCGGGCGGCAGCGGCGCCGATGCCGCTGCCGCTGCCGCCTCCGGTGATGAGCGCGACGCGCGACTCGTTCATGGTGAACCCCCTTGTGTCAGCCGGGAGTTCATCACTTGGAGCGCTCTCGATGTCAAGCCGCCGGTTTCACCGCCGTGTGGACCGTGTGGGCCGCGAGGACGTGCAGGTCGGCCCGGCGGTGGACGCTCGCCGGGTCCTCGGGGTCGAGGAGGCGGTCCAGGGTCGCGCGGTCGTCGGCGTCGAGGTCCGCGCCGACGCCGTCGCGCATGCGGGTGAACATCTCGGCGACGTACCGGCGGGCCCGGTCGGAGACCGGGGCGGGGAGGTCGAGGAGGAAGCTGCGGGTGCGGGTGTGGCCGAGGCCGGCGGAGGCCAGCAGCGCGGGCCAGTGCTCCGCCTCGGCGACGGAGTCGGGGAGGTCGGCGCGCATACGGGCGAACCAGTCGGCGGACCGCGCGTCGAGGCGGGCTTCGAGGCCGGGCCGGCCGAAGCCGAGGTCGCGGGGCAGGAAGCGGGTCGGCAGGCCGCCCTCCATGAGCGCGAGGGTGCCGCCGGGGGCGAGGCGGTCGGCGCAGGCGGCGACGGCCGCACGCTGGTCGCCGAGGTGGTGCAGGCTGCGGCCGGCCCAGATCAGGTCGGCGGGGTAGTCCAACTCGGCGAGGCTGCCGGGGAGTTCACCGGCGAGGACGGCGAACCGGTCCGCGTACCCGAGGCGCTTGGCCCGTTCCGTGGCCCGCTCCAGCAGGGCCTCGGAGCCGTCGGCGGCGATGACGCGGGCGCCGGGGAAGGTCTCGGCGAACAGTCCGGTGACGACGCCGGGGCCGCTGCCGACGTCCACGACCAGGCCGGGTTCGGTGACCTCCCGGCCGAGCCAGGCGAGCGCCCGCTCGTACCAGGGGGCGTACAACTCGGCCTGGGATTCGAGGTGTTGGGCCATCGCGGCCCAGTCCATGCCGGTGTCACTGTGATGGTGCTGATGTGCCATGCCGGTCAGCCTCTCGTCGTCGGTGGCGCCAGCGTGCGCCGCCGCACCGGGAGGGGGCCACTTCTCTTGCCGGGACGGCAAAAAATTGCCGTCCCCGCAAAAGCCGGCTCGGCCGAGGTGCCCGGGTCCGCCGAGGTGAGGGGGGTGAGAGCGACCCCGGCGGACACGGGACGGGGAAGGGTCAGCTGAGCGGCGGGTAGGCGTTCTGCATCAGCTGCTGGAACTGGGCGGAGAACCAGTGCCCGGACAGCGGCGAGTTGGGCAGCGCGCCGGACAGGTTGTTGTTGTTGCGCGGGTTGCCGGTGTACGTCGGGTCGCACATCCGGTCGAAGCCCTTGCCCTCGTCGTTCGGGATCGCCGAGGACGCGCCGTCGGACTCACCCGGCGGCTTCATCCACACGTACGCGTCGATCCCGGAGGCGGGAGCGGTCTGCGGGCGTTCGCCGAGTCCGGCACCGGTCTGGTTGCACCAGTTCCCGACGTGGATGCGGCGGTCGAAGCGCCCGCCGTCGACGTACGCGTCCACGCTGGTCTGCGGGCCGGGTCCGGCCGGCCGCGCGGTGCCGCCCCAGCCGTTGCGGGAGGTGTCGATCAGCATGCCGATGTTGGAGCGGAACCCGGTGGTGACGAGCTGGTTGCGCAGGGCCTGCGCGTAGGACTGCTCGTCGGTGTAGCGGTTCCAGTCGACCCACTTCGACTCGCGCACCGACTTGCCGGCGATCGTCTCGCTGACGGAGAAGTTGGTCTCCTTCAGGGCGCTGTAGTTGGCCGTGTTGGTGATGAAGCCGTGGACGTCGTCGACGGTGGCGCCCTCGGCGGTCGCGGCCGTGTGCAGGATCTGGGCGGTGGGGACGAAGTTGTCGTCCCAGCCGAGCCAGCCGTGGTGGCCGGCGTCGACGTAGTTGTAGACGTTGGGGATGTCGCCGAGCTTGTTGAGCGCGTAGCCGACGCCCTTGACGTAGTTGCCGTTGGCCTTCATGACGTCACAGGCCGGGACGGCGGTGGGCCGGCTGCCCGTGTTGGTCACGAGGTTGGGCAGCGAGTCGATCTCGACCGCGGTGACGATCCGCAGCGACGCGTACTTGGGGTCGGCGAGGATCGCGGCGATCGGGTCGATGAACTGCGTCTTGTACTTGTCGATCTCCGTCGGGCCCAGCTCGCCGTTGGAGGCGAGCGCGGAGCAGTCGCGGCCGGGGAGGTCGTAGACGACGAGCTGGACGACCATCTCGCCGCTGCCCTTCTGGGTGAGCGCGGTGTCGAGGTGGGCGCGCAGGCCGCGGCCGGTGCTCGTGCCGGTGATCGCGGCGATCCGGTCGAGCCAGATGCCGGTCGGCTGGTTGGAGACCCGCGAGCCGCCGGGTTCGGCCGCCGCCTTGGCGGACCAGTCCGGGTTGACGTACACCTTGGCGCCCGCGTACGGGTTGTCGACGCGGTTCGTGGGCCCGCCGGTGCCGGTCGGGCTCGGGCTCGGGCTGCCGGTGCCGGTCGGGCTCGGGCTGCCGGTGCCGCCCCCGTCGTCGACGTTGCAGGTGACGCCGTCGAGGGTGAACGTCGCGGGCAGCGCGTTGGTGCCGCTGTAGGACGCCTGGAACCCGAAGCTCACCGAACCGCCGGTCGGCAGGGAGCCGTTGTACGTCTCGTTGGCGGCGGTGACGGCCGCCCCGGACTGGGTGACCTTCGCGTTCCAGCCGCTGGTGATCTGCTGGCTGCCGCCGTAGGACCACTTCACGGCCCAACTCGACTTGGCGGCCGAGTTGTTGGTGACGGTGACGTTGGCGGTGAAGCCGGTGCTCCACTGGTTCTGCACCTTGTAGTCGACGGTGCAGGGGACGGCGGCGATGGCTCCGCCGTCGGGGACCATCGCCAGCGCGGTCCCGGACGCGCCGGCCACGAGCGCCAGGGCGGCGAGCATCGCTGTTCTGCTACGGCTCATGAGTGCGGGTTTCCTTCTCTTGGGGGTGCGGGTGCTTCTCGTTTCCTCGGGGGGGTCGCCTGTTCGGGGCGCGGGGAACCGTGCGGCTCTGTCGTCGAATCCACGGGCCGACGGGCGTCCGGTGCCGGAGCGGGCACGGGGGGCCGGCGCGGTTTCGACCACGGGTGTCCAGCCGTACGCCTGGACCGGCGGCGGCTCAAAGTACTGAACGCGGAGGGTGTCGCATGAGCGACTCCTTGCAGCTCAGGGCGTCGTGACCGACGCGCCGACTGTTGGAACCGCTCCCACTGGTGTCAACGAAGCTAGCGGCAAGACCCGGTAAAGAACAGGGGAGTCACTGACTTTCCCTCAATCTTTCCCGCGCTGAACTGGTGTCGAATCTTTTCGACTCTTCAAGCGCCTTGACCGTGGACACCCACGTCCCCACTATGGGAGCGCTCCCACTGGTTCAAGGCTTGTTGCTCCGCCCCCACTTCTGCCGAGCACTCTCCCCCGAGCCGCAAGGAGGAACCAGCACATGGACCCACGACGCAGACGCCGAAGGACGCGGCGCCTGTGGACCGCCGCCGTGGCGGCCCTCGCGCTCCCGCTGGCCACCCTGAGTACCTTGTCGACGACCGCCCAGGCGGCGGCACTCCAGTGCAGCGTCGACTACAAGACGAACGACTGGGGCAGCGGTTTCACCGCCGACCTCACGATCACCAACCGGGGCACCGACCCCATCAACGGCTGGACGCTGGGCTACTCGTACGCCGGCAACCAGAAGCTGTCGAACGGCTGGAACGGCACCTGGACCCAGTCCGGCAAGTCGGTCTCCGTCCAGAGCGCCTCGTACAACGCGAACATCGCGGCGGGCGCGGCGGTGACCACGGGCGCCCAGTTCAGCTACAGCGGCACCAACGCGGCGCCGACCGACTTCACCATCAACGGCACCTCCTGCGTCGGCGCCCACCAGCCGCCGATCACCGTGCTGACCAGCCCCGCCGCGGGCGCGATCTACGCGCAGGGCAGCGCCGTCCCGCTCGCCGCGACGGCCGCCGCCGCGGACAACGCGACGATCAGCAAGGTCGAGTTCTACGACGACACGACCCTGCTCGGCACGGACACCACCGCGCCGTACACGTTCTCGGCGACGGGTCTCGCCGTCGGTTCCCACTCCCTGGTCGCGAAGGCGTACGACAGCCTCGGCGCGTCCGGCACCTCGACGCCGGTCGGCATCACCGTGGCCTCGGGCCCGTCGGTCGTCGCGTCGGTGACGCAGCTCGCGGTGCAGCAGGGCAAGACGGGCACGTACACGCTGCGGCTGTCGACGCAGCCGTCGTCGAACGTGACGGTGTCGACCGCGCGCGTCTCCGGGAACACCGGTCTGACGGTGACCGGCGGGGCCTCGCTCACCTTCACCCCGTCGAACTGGAACACCCCGCAGACGGTGACGATCACCGGCAACGCGACCGGCACCGGGGCGGCCACGTTCGACTCGACGGCGACCGGCCTCGCCAAGGCCACGGTCACGGCCACCCAGATCGCCGGGCAGAAGGAGTACGACGCCCGGTTCCTGGAGCTGTACGGGAAGATCACCAACCCGGCGAACGGCTACTTCTCGCCGGAGGGCATCCCGTACCACTCGGTCGAGACGCTGATCGTCGAGGCACCGGACCACGGCCACGAGACGACGTCCGAGGCGTACAGCTACCTGCTGTGGCTCCAGGCGACGTACGGCCGGATCACCGGTGACTGGTCGAAGTTCAACGGCGCGTGGAACATCATGGAGAAGTACATGATCCCCACGCACGCCGACCAGCCGACCAACTCGTTCTACAACGCGTCCAAGCCGGCCACCTACGCGCCCGAGCTGGACACCCCGAACGAGTACCCGGCGCGCCTGGACACGTCGGTGTCGGTCGGGCAGGACCCGATCGCGGCCGAGCTGAAGTCCGCGTACGGCACGGACGACATCTACGGCATGCACTGGCTGCAGGACGTGGACAACGTCTACGGGTACGGCAACGAGCCCGGCAAGTGCGAGGCGGGGCCGACGGCCACCGGGCCCTCGTACATCAACACGTTCCAGCGCGGCGCGCAGGAATCCGTGTGGGAGACCGTGCCGCAGCCGACCTGCGACCAGTTCAAGTACGGCGGGCCCAACGGCTACCTCGACCTGTTCACCGGTGACAGCTCCTACTCCAAGCAGTGGAAGTTCACCAACGCCCCCGACGCCGACGCGCGCGCCGTGCAGGCCGCGTACTGGGCGGACGTCTGGGCGAAGCAGCAGGGCAAGGGCGCCGACGTCTCCGCGACCGTCGGCAAGGCCGCGAAGATGGGCGACTACCTGCGGTACGCGATGTACGACAAGTACTTCAAGAAGATCGGCAACTGCGTCGGTCCGTCCGCCTGCCCGGCCGGGACCGGGAAGAACTCCTCGGCGTACCTGTTGTCCTGGTACTACGCCTGGGGCGGCGCGACCGACACCAGCGCGGGCTGGTCCTGGCGGATCGGCTCCAGCCACAGCCACAGCGGCTACCAGAACCCGCTGGCCGCGTACGCGCTCAGCTCGTACGCGCCGCTGAAGCCCAAGTCGGCGACCGGCTCGGCGGACTGGGCCACCTCGCTCACCCGGCAGCTGGAGTTCTACCGCTGGCTGCAGTCGGACGAGGGTGCCATCGCGGGCGGCGCGACCAACAGCTGGGCGGGGCGGTACGCCACTCCCCCGGCCGGCAAGTCGACCTTCTACGGCATGTACTACGACCAGCAGCCCGTCTACCACGACCCGCCGTCCAACCAGTGGTTCGGCTTCCAGGCGTGGTCGATGGAGCGGGTCGCCGAGTACTACCAGCAGACGGGCAACACGCAGGCCAAGGCCGTCCTCGACAAGTGGGTCGACTGGGCCCTGTCGGAGACGACCGTGAACCCCGACGGCACCTACCGGTTCCCGTCGACGCTCGCCTGGTCCGGCCAGCCGGACACCTGGAACGCGTCGAGCCCCGGCGCCAACGCGGGGCTGCACGTCGACGTCGTCGACTACACCAACGACGTCGGTGTGGCGGGCGCGTACGCCCGGACGCTCACCTACTACGCCGCCAAGTCCGGTGACGCACAGGCCAAGACGGTCGCCAAGGCGCTGCTCGACGGCATGTGGACGCACTACCAGGACAGCCTCGGCATCGCGCTCCCGGAGACCCGGGCCGACTACAACCGCTTCGACGACAGCGTCTACGTCCCGAGCGGCTGGAGCGGCAAGATGCCGAACGGCGACACGATCAACTCCTCCTCGACGTTCGCCTCGCTGCGTTCGTTCTACGAGGACGACCCCAACTGGTCGAAGATCGAGGCGTACCTCGCGGGCGGAGCGGCGCCCACGTTCACGTACCACCGGTTCTGGGCCCAGGCCGACATCGCACTGGCCCTGGGCTCGTACGCGGAGCTGCTCGAATAAGTCCCCGCTGAGGCTTCGCGTGACACGCCGGGCGGCCCCCACCCGCACAGGGGGCCGCCCGGTCGTCGCCCTGTTTCCGGGGAGGGCTGTGCCTTTCCCGGGGCGGGGCCACCTTCCGTACATGGCCGCACGAGGAAGGGAACCCCCACCGTGCGAAGAACCCGCATCCTCACCACCGTGCTGGCGCTCGCCGCCGGTCTGCTCGCGGGCGCGCCGCCCGCACTCGCCGCGAAGCCGCCCGCGCGGGCGCTCGCGGCGGAGTCGTACAGCTGGCAGAACGCCCGGATCGACGGGGGCGGTTTCGTCCCCGGGATCGTGTTCAGCCGCAAGGAGAAGAACCTGATCTACGCGCGCACCGACATCGGGGGCGCGTACCGCTGGCAGGAGGCGTCGAAGACGTGGACGCCGCTGCTCGACTCGGTGGGCTGGACGGACTGGGGCCACACCGGCGTCGCGAGCATCGCGGCGGACCCCGTCGACGCGAACAAGGTGTACGCGGCCGTCGGCACGTACACCAACAGCTGGGACCCCGGGAACGGGGCGATCCTGCGGTCCGGCGACCGGGGCGCGACCTGGCTGAAGACGGACCTGCCGTTCAAGCTGGGCGGCAACATGCCGGGCCGGGGCATGGGCGAGCGGCTGGCCGTCGACCCGAATCGCAACAGCGTGCTGTACCTGGCCGCGCCGAGCGGCAAGGGGCTGTGGCGTTCGACGGACTCCGGGGCGACCTGGGCGCAGGTGACAACGTTCCCCAACGTCGGCAACTACGCGCAGGATCCGACGGACACGAGCGGGTACGCGAGCGACAACCAGGGCGTCGTGTGGGTGACGTTCGACGAGTCGACGGGCGGCGTGGGCGGCGCGACCCGCACGATCTACGTGGGCGTCGCCGACAAGGACAACGCCGTCTACCGTTCGACGGACGCGGGCGCGACCTGGTCCCGGCTCGCCGGTCAGCCGACCGGCTACCTCCCCCACAAGGGCGTCCTGGCGAACGGCGACCTGTACCTGGCGTACAGCGACAAGGGCGGCCCGTACGACGGCGGCAAGGGCCGGCTGCTGCGGTACGCGACGGCCACCGGCACCTGGACGGACATCAGCCCCGTCGCCGAGGCGGACACCTACTACGGCTTCAGCGGCCTCACCGTCGACCGGCAGAAGCCCGGCACGGTCATGGCGACCGCGTACAGCTCCTGGTGGCCGGACACCCAGATCTTCCGTTCGACGGACTCCGGGGCGACCTGGACGAAGGCGTGGGACTACACGTCCTACCCGAACCGCGCGGACCGCTTCACCATGGACGTCTCCTCCTCCCCCTGGCTGACCTGGGGCGCGAACCCCGCACCGCCCGAGCAGACGCCCAAACTCGGCTGGATGACCGAGGCGTTGGAGATCGACCCGTTCAACTCGGCGCGCATGATGTACGGGACGGGCGCGACGATCTACGGCACGGAGAACCTCAACAACTGGGACTCCGGAAGCAAGTTCACCATCAAGCCGATGGTGCGGGGCCTGGAGGAGACGGCCGTCAACGACCTCGCCTCGCCCCCGTCCGGCGCCCCGCTGCTCAGCGCGCTCGGTGACATCGGCGGGTTCCGGCACACGAGTCTGACGTCCGTGCCGCCGATGATGTTCACGCAGCCGAACTTCACGACGACGACCAGCCTCGACTTCGCCGAGACCAAACCCGACGTCTTCGTCCGGGCCGGGAACCTCGACTCCGGTCCCCACGTGGCGTTCTCGACCGACAACGGCGCCAACTGGTTCGCCGGGACCGACCCTTCGGGCGTGAGCGGCGGCGGAACCGTCGCGGCGGCGGCCGACGGGAGTCGGTTCGTGTGGTCCCCCGAGGGCACCGGCGTGCAGTACACGACCGGGTTCGGGACGTCCTGGCAGGCGGCGAGCGGGATCCCGGCGGGCGCGATCGTCGAATCGGACCGCGTCGACCCTCGGGTCTTCTACGGCTTCAAGTCCGGCACGTTCTACGTCAGTTCGGACGGCGGCGCGACCTTCACCGCGTCCGCCGCGACCGGCCTGCCCACGGGCGACTCCGTCCGCTTCAAGGCGCTGCCCGGCGCGAAGGGCGACGTCTGGCTGGCGGGCGGCGCGACCGGCTCGGCGTACGGGCTGTGGCACTCCACCGACTCCGGGGCGACCTTCACGAAGCTGTCGAACGTCGAACAGGCCGACACGATCGGCTTCGGCAAGGCGGCGAGCGGGGCCTCGTACCAGACGCTCTACACCAGCGCGAAGATCGCCGGGGTGCGCGGCATCTTCCGGTCGACCGACAAGGGGGCGAGCTGGACGCGGATCAACGACGACGCCCACCAGTGGGGTTGGACCGGCGCGGCCATCACCGGGGACCCGCGTGTGTACGGGCGGGTGTACGTCTCCACCAACGGGCGGGGCGTGATCTACGGCGACACGAGCGGGGGCAGCGGCGAACCCGAGCCCACCGGGGGCTGTTCGGTCTCCTACACCGTCACCGGCCAGTGGTCCGGGGGCTTCCAGGCGGACGTGAAGCTCACCAACACCGGTACGTCGGCGTGGAGTTCGTGGGCGCTGGGCTGGTCGTTCCCGGGCGGGCAGAGCGTGTCGGCGATGTGGAACGCCGAGTACACGCAGTCGGGGGCCTCGGTCACCGCGAAGAACGTCGGCTGGAACGGGGGCGTGGCCGCCGGGTCGTCCGTGAGCTTCGGGTTCACGGGGAGCTGGTCGGGGACGAACGCGAAACCGGCCGCGTTCAAGGTGGGCGAGCGGAGCTGCACGGTGCTCTGATCACCCATCAGGAATGAGTACGGCTACTCATGAGGAGGCGGTGGCGTTCCCGGCAGGCTGGTCGCATCCACCGACCAGGGAGCATTCCATGTCACGCCACCGCCTTCTGCCGCTGCTCGCCCTCGCCGGGCTGGCCGGCGCCCTGCTGACCGGCTGCTCCATCGAGGAGTCCATCTGCTCCGACGGCGAGTACCCGGTGCTGGCCGTGGGCGGCGCGGGCAGCGCCTGCGTCAAGGACGGCCAGGAGCCGGACAAGGGCTACGCCCGCTACCCGGCGGGGAAGGTTCCCGAGAAGGTCGGGGACAAGTGGGACGAGTACTGGCAGACGCGGACGCTCGACGAGAACGGCAAGGAGATCCCGGCACCGCCGATGTGACCGGGTGAGCGAGGGGGCCGGTGGACCGGCCCCCTCTTCCGGCACCGGCTACGGCGTGTAGACCGTCGGCCTCGGTGCCGTCGGCATCCCGGCGCCGATGAAGAAGCTGGGGTGCGAGGGCTGGTTGTAGGCGGTGTTCTGCCAGGCCAGGCCCGTGCGGTACATGGTGTCGTGCAGCAGGGTCGTGATCTTCGTGGACGTCTCGTGCGGCGTCGAGTAGATCCTCAGGGCCCGGTTGTCGGACGTCGCCCAGACGACTTCCTCGCGCCAGTCGCCCAGGATGTCGCCGGAGAGCGCCGGGGTCGCCTTCGTGCCGTTGGTTGGAGTGGACGCCGGAGCCGGTCAGCAGCCGGGTGTCGGACGCGGTGCCGTACTTGTCGATCCGGGTGCCGTCGAGGAGTTCGCGGACGGTGTCGCCGTCCCACCAGGACAGGAAGTTGACGGAGGACGGCTCACGTCCCTTGGCCGCGCCGCCCTCGTCGCGGATCGAGGTGTCCGAGGCCGACCAGACCTCGGCGCCGTCGTTGCCCGCCCAGACGTCCCCGGCGACTCCGCGCCCGTTGTCGCAGCAGACGGCAAGCGACCAACTCACCGTGCCGTTCGCGGGGTTGATGTAGAGCTGGGCCGGCTGCGACGTCGACTCCGAGACCTTGAAGTACTCCAGGCCCGCGCGCGAGGGGTCGAGGTCGCCGAGGTGCTGGGCGTCGCCGTGGCCCGTCCGGGTCGTCCACAGCCCGCTGCCGTTGTCGTCGACGGCCATCGCGCCGTACACGATCTCGTCCCTGCCGTCGTTGTCGACGTCCCCGACGGACAGGCTGTGCGAGCCCTGACCGTCGTACCCCCTACCGGAGTTGGTGGAGGAGCTGGTGTCGAAGGTCCAGCGGCGGGTGAAGGCACCGCCGCGCCAGTCCCAGGCGGCGATCACACTGCGCGTGCAGTAGCCGCGCGCCATGATCAGCGAGGGCCGGGCGCCGTCGAGGTAGGCGGTGCCGGCGAGGAAGCGGTCGACGCGGTTGCCGTACGAGTCGCCCCAGGAGGAGACCGTGCCGCGCGCGGGGACGTAGTCGACGCTCTGCATCGCGCGCCCGGTCCGGCCGTCGAACATGGTCAGGTACTCCGGGCCCGACAGCACGTACCCGCTCGAATTGCGGTGGTCCGCGCCGGAGTTGCCGATGACCGTGCCGGCGCCGTCGACCGTGCCGTCCGCCGTCTTCACGGCGACCTCGGCCTTGCGGTCGCCGTCGTAGTCGTACACCTGGAACTGCGTGTAGTGCGCGCCGGAGCGGATGTTGCGGCCCAGGTCGATGCGCCACAGCCGGGTGCCGTCGAGCTTGATCCCGTCGAGGACCGTGTTCCCGGTGTACCCGGACTGGGAGTTGTCCTTCGCGTTGGTCGGCTGCCACTTGAGGACGAAGTCCAGCGCGCCGTCGCCGTCGAGGTCGCCGACGGACGCGTCGTTGGCCTCGTAGGTGTAGGCGACACCGTCGGGCGTGGTGCCGCCGGCGGGCGGGGTGAGCGGAACGTCCTTGTATCCGGTGCGGAGTTGGACCGCGTGCACGGAGTCGGCCTGGGCGGGGGTGCCGGAGTGGAAGAAGTTCGTCGAGCCGCTGACCGGCGTCGAGTTGACCTTCGTGCCGGCCCGGTAGACGTTGAAGGAGACGTCGTTGGCGTCGGTTCCCAGCCAGCGCCAGCTGACCAGGTTCCCGGTGTCGGTGTGGACGCTCACCACGCCCCGGTCCAGCGCCTCGGCCTGGCGCGCGGTGGCGGCGCTCGCGGGGTGCGGGGCGAGGGCGACAAGTCCCATTCCTAGCAGGGCCGTTGCGGTGAGGAGGGCGAGGCTGTGTCTACGGTGGGGGGACGCTTCGGGGACGGGGTTCCTTCGGTGCGGGTGATGCATGGTGGGGGTTGGGAACTGTTGCTCTGTGACTGAGCGGGAGTGGAGTGTGTTCTGGTGTCCATGGGTGATTTCCGGAGGTGGAGGGGACCGGATTCCGCAGGTGCGGATATGCGTTCGTCGAACGCGTGACCTTTGCGTGTGGTGGTCGTTGTGTACGACGAAAGGGTCATCGGCCGGAGGGCGAGGCGGCGGGGTGGGCGGGTTGCGGAAGGTGGCGGCGTCGTTCGTGGTGCCGGGCCCGTCCGGGGTAGCGGTCCGTGACCGGCTCAAGCACCTCACCGGCCGGGACGAGGAGGTGCTGCGGCTGGTGGGCGCGCATCTGGGGCGTCTGGCGGCCTTGGATCTCAAGACCCGGTGCGCCGACGGCCTCGACCACGACTCGGACACGTGGGCAAAGCGCAAGCGGGATCTGACGGCCGGGTCGTCGTCGCGGTGGGCCGGGAGCATCACCAAGGCCACCCACGATCAGTGGGCACTCTCCCGCCGCTGCCAGTACGCGCACCTCCAGAGCCTGGAGGCAGGAGTCCGCACCCTGCGGCACCGGCTGTCGCTCCCCGTCGGGGAGAAGGGCACCCGACGCACGCCCGGCGGGTACCGGTCCCGTCGCGAGTGGTTCACGAAGTCCCGTCGCCTGGCAGACCTGGAGCACCGTCTCGACACCGTGCGTGCCGAGTGGGCGGCGGGTGTCGTGCACGTCGTGCGCGGCGGACGACGGCTGCTGAACACCCGGCATCACCTCGACGCCGCCGGGCTGACCGAGCCTCAGTGGCGGGAACGCCGGGAGGCGGAACGCTGGTTCCTGGCAGCCGACGGCGAGTCCGGCAAACGCTTCGGCAACGAGACCGTCCGCGTCACCCCCGACGGCGAGATCAGCCTCGAACTCCCCGCGCCACTGGCCCACCTCGCCAACAGTCCGCACGGCCGTTACACCCTCACCTCCACGATCGCCTTCGCGCACCGGGGCGCCGAGTGGCGTGACCGTGTCGAGGGGAACCGGGCCGTGGCCTACCGCATCCACCACGACGTGACCCGTGGCCGCTGGTATGTCACCGCGTCCTGGACCCGGCCCGTCGTCAAGACCGTGCCCCTGGAAACCGCACGCGCCCAGGGCCTGATCGGCGTCGACACCAACGCAGACCACTTCACCGCCTACCACCTCGACCCACACGGCAACCCCGTCGGCGGCCCCAAGCGGTTCTTCTACGACCTGTCCGGCACCGCCGACCACCGTGACGCCCAGATCCGGCACGCCATCACTCGCCTCCTCCACTTCGCGAAACGCACGGGTGCGCAGGCGATCGGGATCGAGGACCTGGACTTCACCGCCGAGAACTCAAAGCCCGGCTCGTCCCCATGGCCGCCGAACACGGCCTGTCCATCGTCGCCGTCGACCCGGCATACACCTCGATGTGGGGCGACGAGCATTGGCGCAAGCCGCTGACCAACAGGACTCGCAAGATGTCCCGACACGATGCCGCGAGCATCGCGATCGGGCGACGCGCCCTCGGACACCCGATCCGGCGTCGGGCGGCACCACCCCGTGCACACCAGAGCGATGTGCACGGGCATCGGACCACCCAGGCCGGACCAGGCGAACGAGGGCGTGAGGAAACCCGCCCCCGCATTCCCGGACCACGCACAGGATGCGTGCCGCCCGAAGCGGAGCGAACGCGGGAGACCAGGACACCCAAAACCGTTCGGGATGTCCGCAGTACACAGGTTTGGGTCCAAGACTCACTCCTGCTCACTGACTAGGAACGGTGGGCGGATTTCCAGGGCGCCGTTTTGGATTTCTAGGGCGCCCTCCTGGATTTCTAGGGGGCCTTCCTGAACGCCCGCACCCTGAACTCCGGGTCGGGCCTGGGCCTTTCCTGGTCCGGCAGAGCGGCCAGGCGCCGCGCGAAGCCGTCCGCGAGGGGGTGTCCCGGGGGCAGCGTCATGAACCAGCCGCGCCTGAGGTCCGTGATGGTCCGGCGCGGGCTGCGCCCCTGGCCCCGGCCGGTGAACCGGGCCTCCCCCGCCGCGACGAGGCCCGCCTCGGCCGCGTACGCCTCGACCCGCGCGGACGCGTCCGGCACCGGGGAGGCGGGGCGGGCCGCCATCACGGCGTCGATGTCACTGCCGACGTTGTGCGAGGGGCCCTTGTCGACCGTCGTGACATACACCCCGCCCGGCCGCAACAGACGCGCGCACTCCGCGATCGTCGCCCGCACCTCGCCCCGGCCCGGCAAGAGGTGCAGCAGCCAGACGCTGGTGACCGCGTCGAACGTGCCGTCCCTGAACGGGAGTTGCCTTCCGTCCGCGAGGACGATCGCGCCGGGGAGCCGCGCCGCCGCGTGCCGCGCCATGCCGTACGTCAGGTCGGCGCCGGTCACCCTCAGCGCCGGGCGGTCCTCAGCGAGGCGGCGAGTGACGATGCCGGTGCCGCAGCCCAGGTCGAGGAGGGTGCGGGCCGTGTCGGGGACCAGCCCGAGGACGGCACCGGCAGCGGCCTCGGCTCTGGGCTCACCGCCACGCAGGGCGTCGTAGCGTTCGGCTTCCTTGTCGTAGTCGAGCATGGCGGGGGCGCCCCCTGGGTCTGCTGTGATGTGTAATGCACTACACCGCACCCTGCCCCGCAGCCACCCCCTCCACCCGCCGCGCCAGCTCGAAGTCCAGCCCGGTCAGCGCGCCGCCGGCGGAATGCGTGGAGACGGCCAGCCGCACGGTGTCGTACCCGAGTGTCAGCTCGGAGTGATGGTTCAACTCGTCCTGGATCCGGGCCACATGGCCGACGAAGGCAGCGGCGTCCGCATGGGAGGAAAACCGGTACGAGCGGCTGAGGTTCCCCGACTCGACGGACCAGCCCGGCAGTTCGGCCAGCCGTTCCTCGATCTCCTTCTGGGACAGGGGCTCGGCGGACATGGCACTGTTCCCTTCGCTGGGTTCCCTCTCGCGGAGTTCCCCTTCAGCCTGCCACTACCGCGCCCGCCCCGCCCACTCGGCGGCGAAGTCGTCGGCCAGTGCCGCGATCCGGGCACGCCCCTCGACCTGTTCGACCCAGCGCTGCGGCAGCGCGAGGTCGCCGTGCATCACGCCTAGGAGGTTCCCGCAGAGCGACCCCGTGGAGTCGCTGTCGCCGGAGTGGTTGACCGACAGCAACAGGGCGCTCTCGACGTCGGGTTCGGCGAGGGCCGCGTACACGGCCATGGCCAGCGCCTCCTCGGCGACCCAGCCCTCGCCCAGTTCCTCGACCTTGGAGGCGTGGGCCCCGTCGTAGGAGGCGAGTTCGAGGGCCCGGCGCAGGGCGGTCGCCGTCTCCTCGTGGCGGGGGTAGGGCGCGAGGAGGCGCAGGGTGCGCAGGACGGCGGCCTCCAGGGACTCGCCGCGCACCAGGTGGGCGACGATCGCGGCGAACGCTCCGGCCGCGTAGTAGCCGGTCGGGTGCCCGTGGGTGAGCTGCGCGCAGCGGGCGGCGAACCCGAAGGCGGTGCCGGGGTCGGCGCCGGTCAGCCCGAAGGGCGCCGACCGCATGACGGTGCCGCACCCCTTCGAGTCCGGGTTGACGCGGCCGGGCTCACCGAGTTCGGACCAGGCGGCGTCGGAGTGGGGGACGCCGAGCCCGGAGAGGCAGGCGCTGCCGGGGGCGCGGCGGGCGTAGAGCCAGGGTTCGTCGACGAGCCCGCCGGAGGGTCCCTCGTAGGCGGGGCCGCCGTCGGGGCGGGGCACCGTCTGGGTGTGCAGCCAGCGGTCGTAGGCCCAGCGGATCACGCGGGTGCGTTCGACCTGGCGTCGGCCGAGGCGTTCGCTCTCCTTGATCTGGCGCAGGCCCTCGACGGTGAAGAGGGTCATCTGGGTGTCGTCGCTGACGCGGCCGAGGATGTTGTCGCCGTCCGGTACGTAATGTGTGACACCTCGCGGGCCGTGGGCGGCGCGGATGCGGTCCAGGGACAGGAACTCGACGGGATAGCCGAGGGCGTCGCCGACGGCCCCGCCGAGCAGGCAGCCGCGCACCCGGGCCCGGTACACGGCCTCCGCCTCGAAGGACCGCGGCTTCCACGGCTCGGTCATCTGCTCGGCTCTCCTTCTCGCCCGTCCGGTTCCGGGCTCCGGTCAACTACGGTCGCCCTCATGACCATTGTCCCGAGCGGCGCCGCCCCCTCGTCCACCGCCCCTGCCCAAGGCGCCGGACCACTGCTGCGAGCGTGGCGGCAGCGGCGTCGGCTCAGCCAGTTGGAGCTGGCGCTGCGCGCGGAGTCGTCGGCGCGGCACATCAGCTTCGTCGAGACGGGGCGGGCGAGGCCCAGCGAGGAGATGGTGCTGAGGCTCGCCGAGCATCTGGAGGTGCCGGTGCGGGAGCGCAACGCCCTTCTGCTGGCGGCGGGTTACGCCCCGCGCTTCACCGAGACCCCGCTCGACGACCCGGCGCTCGACGGGGTGCGCGCGGGCCTGGAGCGGCTGATCCGGGGCTACGAGCCGTACCCGGCGCTGGTGGTGGACGGTGTCTACACGGTCGTCGCCGCGAACCGCGGCATCGCGATGCTCCTGGACGGTGTCGACGAGGCGCTGCTCACGCCGCCCCTCAACGCGATGCGGCTGACCCTGCACCCGGGCGGTCTCGCGCCGCGCGTGCTGAACCTGCGGGAGTGGCGCGGGCATCTCCTGCACCAGATGGAGCGCCAGCTCGCCCTCCACCGGTCGCCGAGGCTGCGGGAGTTGTACGAGGAGGTCGCCGCGTACCCGGTGCCTGCCAGCGCGCCCGGGGACGGGTCCGGCGGTGAAGTGCCGGATTTCGCGCTGCCCTTGCGGATCACGCACGAGGGTCGCACCCTGTCGTTCGTGTCGTCGATCTCCACGTTCAACACCCCGATGGACGTGACGGTCGCCGAACTGGCCGTGGAGACGTTTCTGCCGGCCGACCCGGCGACGGCGAAACACCTTCAGGCGTACGCGTCCTGACAAAGGATCAGTGCGGTGCGCATCGGGGCGGGGCCGGGCGGGAAGGTAAAGCTGTGGTACGTGATATGTCACGCACCACCTGAAAGGCGTACGATATATCACACATCATGCACCCGCAGTCTCGCCGCTGAATCTCTCTTCACACCCGTGAGACCCACACCGGAACATGACACACTGCACACAGTTCTCGACGCGTAGGGGAGACGTGGCGTGAGTGAGCGGCGGCCCGCGCCCACGGTGGGCCAGGTGGTACTCGGCAGACGGCTCCAGGAGCTGCGGGAGACGGCCGGCCTCGGCCGGGAGGAGGCGGCCCGGGCCCTGCGGGTGGCGCCCGCCACGGTCCGGCGCATGGAGACCGCCGAGGTCGCCCTGAAGATCCCGTACGTCCAGGTCCTGCTGGAGACGTACGGGGTGCCGAACGACGAGGCGGCGGCGTTCGTCATGCTCGCCGAGGACGCCAACCGGCCCGGCTGGTGGCAGCGGTTCCACGACGTGCTGCCCGAGTGGTTCAGCCTCTACGTCAGCCTGGAGGGCGCGGCGCGGATGATCCGCTCGTACGAGCCGCACTTCGTGCCCGGTCTGCTCCAGACGGAGAACTACGCGCGCGCGGTCCTCGAAGCGGGCACGGTCGGCCAGACCACCCCCGAGACCATCGAGCGGCACGTCACCCTGCGGATGGCCCGGCAGGCCCTCCTGGAGCGTGACAACCCGCCGCACCTGTGGACCGTCATGGACGAGACGGTGCTGCGCCGCCCGGTGAGCACCGACTGCTCGGTCATGCGCGAACAGCTCGACAAACTCATCGAGTTCAGCGAACGCGACCGCGTCACGCTCCAGATCTCCGAGTTCGCGGCAGGCCCGCACCCCGGGACGTACGCCCCCTTCTCCCTGTTCCGCTTCGCCGAACCCGAACTCCCCGACATGGTCGTCACCGAGTACCTGACCGGCGCCCTCTACCTGGACTCCCGCAAGGAGGTCTCGGCCCACCTCGAAGTCCTCGACCACATGACGACCCACGCGGCATCGGCACAACGCACCCAGCAGATCCTGCGCGAGATCCGCGACAGTTACTGAGAGCGGCGGCGACCATGACCGGACCCGACGGCGAGACCGTCCGTATCGACACCACGCGTCCGCACCCGGCGCGCGTGTACGACTGGTGGCTCGGCGGCAAGGACAACTACCCGGTGGACGAGGCGCTGGCGCGCCGGATCCTGGCGGTCGACCCGACCGTGGTGCGCGGCGCCCGTGCCAACCGGCGCTTCATGCAGCGCGCGGCGCGCACGGCCGCCGAGGCGGGGCTGCGGCAGTTCCTCGACGTCGGGACGGGCATCCCGACCGAGCCGAACCTGCACCAGGTCGTGCAGGGTGTCGTGCCCGAGGCGCGTGTGGTGTACGCCGACAACGACCCGATCGTCCTGCGGCACGCGCAGGCGCTGCTGCGGGGCACCCCCGAGGGCGTCACCCAGTACGTGCACGCCGACGTCCGCGACCACGCGTCCCTGCTGGCCGACGCCGCGAAGTCGCTGGATCTCTCCCGGCCGGTCGCCCTGTCGCTGGTGGCGCTCACGCACTACCTGGACGACGGTGTCCACGACCTGCTGAGGCGGTACGTCGACGCGCTGGCGCCCGGCAGCTGGCTGATCCTCTCGCAGGTCACGCCCGATCTGAACCCGGAGGAGGTCGCGCGGGCCACCGAGCAGTTCCGGCGCTCCGGTACCCCGTTCTTCCCCCGCCCGCTCCACGAGTTCGCCCGCTTCTTCGAGGGACTTGAGCTGCTGGGGCCCGGCGTGATCCCGGTGCCCGGGTGGCGGCCGGATCCCCAGGACGTGGCGGATCAGGCAGAGGGCATCGTGCCGGTGTACGCGGGGGTGGGACGCAAGGGGTGAGGGGCTGCCTCAGTGCCCGCCACGGCAGCCGCAACGCCCGCTACATCAGCCCCAGGTCCCGCAGCTCCTTGTGCAGATCCGCGCGCGGATTGTCCCCGGACGACGCCGGCGGCGCCCCCTTCGTCCCGCCTCCGTCGGTCACGGCGGGCGCGGACGGCGCTGCCGGCACCGGCGCGGCCCCGGCCGTCGGCGTCTTCGCCGCCCTCGGCGCCCGGTCGCGCAGCAGCCACGCCCCCAGCAGCCCGCCGACGAGCCCGCCGAGGTGCCCGAGCCAGCTCACCCCGGGTGTACCGGGCACGGCGACGGTGAGGAGATAGGCGAACGACGCGCCCATCACCACGCCGATGAGGCTGTCGACGAGGTGCCGGTCGAAGAGCCCGCGCACCACGACGTACCCGAAGTAACCGAAGATCAGCCCGCTCGCGCCGACGGTCGAGACCCGGTCGTCCTCGAAGAGCCAGACGGCCGCCCCGCTGACCAGCGCGACGAGCCCCGACAGCACCAGGAACTTGGCGACGCCCCGGTACGCGGCGAGGAAGCCGAAGACGAACAGCGGACCCGAGTTGCTTTCCAGGTGGGCCCAGTTCCAGTGCAGGAAGGGCGCGGAGAGGAGGTGCGGCAGGGAGCCGGCGTCGCCGGAGACGATGCCGTACTCGCGCGAAAGCCCGTAGTCGTCCGCGAAGTTGGCGAGCTGGACCGCCCAGACGACGGCCACGAACGCGAACATCACGAAGAACGCCTTGCGCGCCTCCGCGATCATCCGCTCGGCGTCGACCTGCTGTCTGGCGCTCATGCCCCGCTCCCCTGTTCGCACCGCTTTCGGCCACTGTACGCATGACCGGGACGTTTCCGACACCGGTGCCCGGACGCTACGCGGCGCCGCCCTTCCCCTCCCGTTCGTCCCGTTCGTCGTCGACGATCTCGGCGTCCACGACGCCCTCCTCCTCGGACGCCCCGCCCGCCGGCGGCTCCTGGGCCCGCTCGTACATGGCCTGCCCCATCCGCTGGCTGACGGCGGACAGTTTCTCGACGCCGGCCCGCAACTCGGCGGTGTCCGGCTCCCCTTGGAGCAGCGTGCGCACCTCGCCGAGGGCGGCGTCCACCTCGGCCCTGGTGCCGGCGGGCACGCTCGCCTCGTTCTCGCGGACGAACTTCTCGGTCTGGTGGACGAGTTGTTCGGCCTGGTTGCGGGTCTCGACGGCCTCGCGGCGCCTGCGGTCGTCGTCCGCGTACCGTTCGGCGTCGCGCATCATGCGGTCGATGTCGTCCTTGGGCAGGGCGGAGCCGCCGGTGACGGTCATCTTCTGCTCGCGGCCGGTCGCGAGGTCCTTCGCGAAGACGTGCATGATCCCGTCGGCGTCGATGTCGAAGGCGACCTCGATCTGCGGGACACCGCGCGGGGCGGGCGGCAGTCCGGTGAGGTCGAAGACGCCGAGCTTCTTGTTGTAGGCGGCGATCTCGCGTTCGCCCTGGTAGACCTGGATGCCGACGGAGGGCTGGTTGTCGACGGCGGTGGTGAAGATCTCCGAACGCCGGGTGGGGATCGTGGTGTTGCGCTCGATGAGCTTCGTCATGATGCCGCCCTTGGTCTCGATGCCGAGGGACAGCGGGGTGACGTCGAGCAACAGGACGTCCTTCACGTCGCCGCGGATGACGCCGGCCTGGAGCGAGGCGCCGAGGGCCACGACCTCGTCGGGGTTGACGCCCCGGTGCGGGTCCTTGCCGGTCAACTCCCGTACCAGGTCGGCGACCACGGGCATGCGGGTGGAGCCGCCGACGAGGATGACGTGGTCGACGGCGGACAGTTGCACCTTGGCGTCCTTGACCGCCTGGTGGAAGGGGGTGCGGCAGCGGTCGAGCAAGTCGGCGGTCAGCTCCTGGAACTGAGCCCGCGTCAGTTTCTCGTCGAGGTGCATCGGGCCTTCGTCGGAGGCGGTGATGTAGGGCAGGTTGACGGTCGTCTCGGTCGACGACGACAGCTCGATCTTCGCCTTCTCGGCGGCCTCGCGCAGGCGTTGGAGCGCCATCCTGTCCTTGCCGAGGTCCACGCCGTACTGGCCCTTGAACCGCTTGACCAGATACTCGACGATCCGCTGGTCCCAGTCGTCGCCGCCGAGGTGCGTGTCGCCGTTGGTGGCCTTGACCTCGATGACGCCGTCGCCGATCTCCAGGAGGGAGACGTCGAACGTGCCGCCGCCGAGGTCGAAGACGAGGACCGTCTGCTCCTCGCCCCGGTCGAGTCCGTACGCGAGGGCGGCGGCCGTCGGTTCGTTGATGATCCGCAGCACCTTCAGGCCCGCGATCTCCCCGGCCTCCTTGGTGGCCTGGCGCTGGGCATCGTCGAAGTAGGCGGGGACGGTGATGACGGCGTCGGTGACGTCCTCGCCGAGGTACGCCTCCGCGTCGCGCTTCAGCTTCTGGAGCACGCGGGCGGAGAGTTCCTGGGCGCGCAGCCGTGCCCCGTCGATCGAGCCCTGCTCGGGGAAGCGCCAACTCGCGTCGCCCATATGGCGTTTGACGGAGCGTGCGGTGCGGTCGACGTTCGTCACCGCCTGGCGTTTGGCGACCTCGCCGACCAGTACCTCACCGTTCTTGGCGAACGCCACGACCGACGGCGTCGTCCGCGCGCCCTCCGCGTTCGCGACGACTGTCGGCTCCCCTCCCTCCAGTACCGCCACCACCGAGTTCGTCGTCCCCAGATCGATCCCGACCGGCCGTCCCATCGCCGTCCCCTTCCGTCCGGGTGTGTACGACTTCCAGCACAAAACTTGAGCGGGGGGTTGTCAAGGGGGCGTGTGGGGAACGGCAACGCGCGGGCCCCCTCCAGGGGAACCCGCGCGTCGGTGGGCGTCAGCCGGTCGCGTCTCAGACGGACTCGACCGTCAGCGTGATCTCCGTGCCCGCGAGCGCCTGGCTCACCGGGCAGTTCTTCTTGGCGTCCTCGGCGGCCGCGGCGAAGCCGTCCGCGTCGAGGCCGGGGACCTCACCGCGGACGGTGAGGTGGATGCCGGTGATGCCGGTGCCGGGCTGGAAGGTGACGTCCGCCTTGGTCTCCAGGCGGGTGGGCGGGGTGCCGGCGCCGGTCAGGCCGTGCGAGAGGGCCATGGAGAAGCAGCTGGAGTGGGCGGCGGCGATCAGCTCCTCGGGGCTGGTCTTCCCGTTCGCCGCCTCGGCGCGCGACGGCCACGACACGGCCTGCTCGCCGATGCCGGAGGAGTCGAACGAGACGGTCCCGTTCCCCTCGACCAGGTTGCCTTCCCAGACGGTGTGTGCGGTGCGCGTGGTGGCCACGGCTGTTCCTTTCGCTGTCGCGTCGGTCCCGGTTCCGGGTATCCGTGCCCCCTATCCGATCACACTCCCTGTCAGCGCACGTGAAAGACCGGCCCCCGGGGCGTGAACGGCAGCCTTCGCCCCTGCGGCACCAGATACGCGTGCTCGCGCCGCACCCGCAGCACGTCGCACCACCCGTCGGTGATGACGAGCACCGGCGCCCCCGCCGGAAAGTCCGCCGCGCGCAGCAACAGGTCGACGCCCGGCTGGAGTTGGGTCCCCCCACGCCCGCGCACCCGTACCCTCCCGGCGATCTCGGTCACCGGCAGGTAGCCGGCGTCGTAGGGCGCGGCGTCGCAGAACACGACGCGCGCGGCGGGGACGTCCCGCGCCTCGGCGTACGAGGCGATGGCGCCCAGCGCCTTGCCGAGCAGCGTGCGGTCCATGGAGCCGGAGGTGTCGAGGACGACGCCGAAGGTGCACCGCTCGGCCTCCTCGGGCGGGAAGTACCGTCCGGCGCGCGGGATGTCGGGGGTGGCCGCCTGCCGCCGGGAGGGACGGGCGTACGTCCGCAGGGGTTCGGGGCGCGGCACGAACTCGTCGAACCAGCGCGCGAGTCGCGCGTCCCACGGCAGCGGCGGATGGCTGAGCGCGCGGATCTCCTCGACCAGCCCGGCGGGCAGGAGGCCGCGTTCCTGGCGCTCGTGCAGGTCGAAGCCCTGGCACAGGCCGCGCCGGTAGAACTCGTCGAGGTCGACGTGGTCGGCGGGCGGGCCGAGCGGGGCGCCGAGCATGTCGCCGAGCCCCTTGCCGCGCAGGGTGGCGAGCCGCCGCATGCGGCGCAGGTCGCCGGCGATCCGGTCGTACACCTCCTCGGCGGACAGCCCCGTCAACTCCGGGTCGTACAGCAGCCCTTCGGGCATGACGCCGACGTTCATCTCACGCAGCCAGGCGTTGACGACGTAGTCGCAGGCGACGTTGAAGAGGTAGGGGTCGCGGGGTCCGCGGCGGTCGCCGTGGCGCAGGGCGGCGTGCAGCATCTCGTGGGCGAGGACGAACCGCCATTCCTCGTCGTCCAGTTGGACCATCGGGTTGACGTAGATCTCGCCCGCCTCGGCGTTCACGGCGGCGACGGAGATGCCGTGGGCGCGGGCGAGTTCGGCGTCGGCGACGAGGGTGATGCCGGCCGCGATGCCGCCGAGGAGGGGATAGGCGGAGATGAACCAGCTCAGCGCGCGCTGCCAGGGCCGCAGGGGCTCCTTCTCGCCGGTGAGGGTGTCGCGCCGGCCGCCCGCGACGTCCATGGCGGCGCTCATGGTGCGGGTCAGGGCGTGCGCGAACTCCGGCTGCCAGTCCGGGGGTTGCTGCTGGTCGTGGGACCAGGTGAGAAGCAGTTGGTCGGGTTCACCGCCCGCGGTGCCGCAGCGCTCGTAGGCGAGGGGGATCCCGTCGCGCCGCCAGCGGGCGGCGAGCCGGTCCTCGTCGCCGTCGGGGTAACCGGCCGGGAGGTCGTCGGGGGCGCGGCCGACGGGGAAGGTGAGCAGGAAGCGGTTGACGACGGCGCAGCGGGCGGCGAGGTCGGCGCGGTCGGGCTGGACGCGTTCGCCGCGCGCGGCGGGGACGTGGCCGAAGCCGAGGTGGAGGGCGGCGTGGGCCAACGCCCAGGCCCACTCGGCGGGTTCGGCGAGCCGGTCGGGGTGGGCGTGCGCGACGCCGTCGGACTCGACGACCAACAGGCCCTCGCGGGGCGCGAGTCGGCAGTCCTCGTGCCGGCAGGCCGTCAACGGGACGGAGTTCAGGGCCGGGTTGGCCCGCATCAGCCGCATGCCCTCGATGAACGCCTCGCCCGCGACGTCCCGCTTCTTCTTCTGCCGGCTCCCCCGGCTCACTTGCGCGCCTCCACCAGGCGCGGCATGTCGCGGGCCGCCTCGACGAGGAACCAGGACGGCAGGACGGGGTTGCCGTCGGCGTCGGAGGCGATGACCTCCTGGGCGATCTCCACGGAGATCTCGGCGAGTTGGACGAGCAGCGCCTTCGCGCGGTACGCGGTCTGGCGGCCGTTCGCGGACACGTGCTCCTTGCTCGCGGGGAGTTCCTTGACCAGGCGTTCGCGGAACGACTCGGCGAGGTAGTACAGCAGGTCGCGGTCCTCGACGCGGTGCGGCCAGCGGGCGTCACCGCGCAGCACGGCCTCGATGCCGAAGCGGCTGCGCACGATCTTGACGTACCCGCAGAACGCGGTCGCGTGCGTGGGGGTGAGCGTGCCGTGGGCGAGGATCTTCAGGGTCTCCTCGTCGAGGCCCTGGCCGAAGGAGTGCAGGGCGTCGGAGAGCATGTGCCAGGAGCGGGGCGTGGAGAACGGCTCCTCGGTCTTCGGCGGCTTCGACCACAGGTGGTCGGGGCGGTCGGTGAGGTGGTCGACGATCCACGGGTGGATGCCGGCGCCCGCCGCCCACGCCAGCCAGTCCTTCGGGGACGCCTCCAGGTGGATGTGCGCGAGCCGGTTGACCAGCGCGGACGCGATCGGGCGGGCGAGCGCGTTGTCGGTGGCGCGGTTGCCGGCGCCGATGACGATCGAGCCCTCGGGGAGTTCGTAGTTGCCGATGCGGCGGTCCAGGATCAGCGAGTAGAACGCCTTCTGCACGTCGGGCGTGGCCGCGTTCAGCTCGTCCAGGAACAGGCAGTACGGCTCGTCGCGCGCGATCGTCTCCGGCGGGCAGAACACCGAACGGCCGTCCCTGATCTGCGGCACCCCGATCAGGTCCTCCGGCGCGAGCTGCGTCCCGAGCAGACTCACACACTCCAGGCCCAGCGAGTCGGCGAACTCCCTCACCAGGGAGGACTTTCCGATCCCTGGCGCGCCCCACACGAACACCGGCCGCACGGTGGCGAGGCCGAGGAGGAGTTCCGGGAGGCGGGCGGGGGTGACGGTGACGGCTGCCTGCACGAGGCGGGCTCCTTGGGGATCGACGAGGCTCCGGGCGGATTCACGGGGCCTCGGACAGTGTGGGCGGGCGGGGCGGGGGCGCGCAGCCGATTTTCCGACGGTACGACCGCCGTGCCGGTATGCCCCGTCCCCTACGCCGCCTGCCGGTCCTCGTCCGGGTCCTCCACCGGCACCTGCGGCCCGTTCGCCTCGGTGAGCCAGCGGCGCAGGACCTGGTGGACGTGTTCCGCGCCGACCAGGTCCTCGCCGTCGCCGACCGGCTCGGACAGCGCGCGGGGGGAGAGGAGGAACGGTTTGCCCTGGGCGCCGCCGAGGCCGCCGTGGGAGCCGATCTGCTCCTCGAAGGCGAGGACTTCGCCGTCGTCCGGGTCGTGGAAGGAGTTGACCATGACGTCGGCGGTGTGCGGGAAGCCGTGCGTGCGGCGGACGGCGTCGGCGGCGCCGGGCCCGAAGGGGGCGAGGGGGCCCTTGCCGTCCTCCAGGTCGGCGACCGGGATCTGCGCGCCGTACGCGCCGAGGACGACCCCGCCGTGCTCGGCGCTGGCGACCAGGAGGAAGCCGATGCCGGGGTGGTTGGCGAGGGTCGTCAGGAGGGCGGGGTGGCGGGCGTCGATCTCCTCCTTGGTCATGCGGTGCGGGACGTCCGGGAAGGAGATCAGGCCGAGGTTCCCCGACGCGAGGACGATCGGCTCGGAGCGCCTGGAGGGCCGGTGCCGTTCACCGCGCTCCTCGACGGGCCGACGCAGTGCCGCGCGGACGGCGGCGCGCGCCTCCGCGCCGCTGTGGGTGCGCTCGGCGCGGCGCGGCACGGGCAGTCCGCAGCCGGCCCTCACGAGGTCGCCGAGGGTGAGTCCGTAGCGGGCGTGGAAGGTCTCGCCGGGGCTCTGGCCGTGGTCGGACAGGACGACGATCCGGTACGGGCGCGGCGCGTGCTCGGCGACCTTCTCGACGAGCGCGAGGGAGCGGTCGAGGCGGGCGAGGACCTTCTCGGCGTCGCGGCTGAGCGGCCCGGAGTGGTGGGCGACCTCGTCGTAGGCGACGAGGTCGGCGTACACGGACGTGCGCCCGGCGAGCATGTCGCCCATGACGGCGGCCACGACGACGTCCCGTTCGACGACCGTCGCGAACGCGCGCACCATCGGGTACAGGCCGCCCCGGCTCACGCGCGGGCGTTTGCGGCGGACCCGCGCGCGGGTGGACTGGCCGATCTCGCGGCCGACCTCGGCGACGAACGACAGCACGGTGCGCACCGCGTTGGCGGGGTCGGAGAAGTAGGCGAAGTAGCCCGCGCGGGAGCGGTTCTCGCGCCTGCGGCGGGCGGCGACGGACAACACGAGGGCCTGTTCGTCGGCGCCGCCGCCGAAGAGGTTGCCGCGGCTCGCGCCGTCGGCGGACAGCAGGCCGCTGTCGCGGGTGCGCTCGACCGCGCGGCGCTGGAGTTCGGCGGCGCTGGTGGGCCGGTTGCAGACCATGACCTCCCGGGTGTCCTTCTCGTACCAGCGGAAGGCGGGGATGTCGTGGTTGGAGCCGTGCAGGATGCCGAGCTGGCTGGCGCCGGTCTGGCTGGACCAGTCGGTGCGCCAGGGGGTGAGGCGGTGTGTGCCGGTGTCGCCGTCGAGCCAGCGGGCGACGGTCGGCATGAGGCCCGTGTGGGCGGCGGTGTGCAGCAGGTCGTGGCCGACGCCGTCGAACTGGAGGAAGACCGTCCCGGGCGTCTGGGGGCTCGCGGGGCCGCTGCCTCGCCTGCGGTCGGCGAGGCGGTAGAGGCGGCGCCGGTAGGCGTCGTCGTCGCGGACGGCGAGCGCGCCGCCGGTCGCGGAGGCGACGGCGGACATGACGGCGGCGACGATCACGGCCGTCTCGGGGGCGGCGGCGCCCTGTCCCGAGGGGTTGACGCGCAGCGCGACGAGCAGCAGCGAGCCGTTGAGCGCGAACACCAGCAGGCCGAGGACGAGCGCGGGCACGAGCAGCAGCAGGCGCACGAGGACGGGCCACACCAGGGCCGACAGGACGCCGAACACGCCCGCTCCGGCGCCGGCGGTGACGGCGATGCGGGTGGCGCTCTCGCCGTCGTTCGAGGTGAGCCGGAAGTCGGGCAGGATGCCGGCGAGGACGAGCATCGTGAGTGTGGACGCCGCCCATACCGTGCTGCTGCGCCCGATCTGACTGGCGATCCGCCGCCAACGCCCACCGCTCTTCACGGCTCCACCCTGTCACACGCCACTGACAACGCCCCGCCGCTCACGACCGGGGACGGCCCTCAGCGGCCGTCGTAGCCGGCGGTCGGCATGGAGAGCCTGCGGTGGACGCGGGCCTTCATCTGGGCGTCGTAGGCCGGTTCCGCGCCGCCGACGGTCTCCACCCGCACCCCGCGCCGCGCGCACTCGGCGGTGAACTCCTCGACGGACGACAGGGCGCTCTCCAGCACGCGCGTGCTGGGCGCGACGAACAGGTCGGCCCCGGGGCGCACCCCGTCCCACAGGACGCAGTGGTCGGCGCGCAGTCCGCTGACGACGAGTTCGCGCACGACGGTGAGGCCGCGCTCCTCGGCCCAGCGGGCGCAGATGGCGTGCTGGGTGCGGGAGTCCACCAGGAAGGGGTCGTCGTCGAGTTCCTGAAGCGGCGTCAGACTCGCGATCGCCGTGACGCGCACCGGTCCCATGGCGCCCCCTCACCTCCGGGTTTCGCCGCCGACCCTACTCCTGCCCGTAGGCTTCGGGGGAGTCGCGCGAAGGAGGCAAAGGGGTGCCGGTGGAGATCACCTGGTGGGGCCACGCCACCTGCACGATCGAGGATGCGAACGTACGCCTGCTGACCGACCCCCTGTTCGCCCGCAGGCTGGCGCACCTGCGCAGGCGCCGGGGCGCGGTGCCGCCCGAGGACGCGCTCCGCGCCGACCTGGCGCTCGTCTCCCACCTGCACTCCGATCATCTGCACATTCCGTCGCTGGCGCGCCTCGCGCCGGGTACGCGCCTGCTGGTGCCCCGGGGCGCCCCGCGCGCCGTCCCGGGCCTGCGGCGCCTGGCCCACCTGGACGTCACGGAGGTGGAGCCGGGCGACGAGACGACCGTCGGGCACGTGCGCGTGCGGGCGGTTCCGGCGCGGCACGACGGGCGGCGCCTGCCGGTGGGCCCGCAGCGCGCGCCCGCGCTGGGGTATGTGGTGGAGGGCGAGGCGCGGACCTACTTCGCCGGGGACACCGGGCTGTTCGAGTCGATGGCCAAGGAGGTCGGTCCGGTCGACGTGGCGCTGCTGCCGGTGGGCGGCTGGGGCCCGTACCTCGGGGAGGGGCATCTGGACGCGGGGCGCGCGGCCGAAGCGCTCGCGCTCCTGGGGCCGCGCAGCGCGGTGCCGGTGCACTACGGCACGTACTGGCCGATCGGGTTGGACGCCGTGCGCCCCCATGAGTTCCATGCGCCGGGTGACGAGTTCGTGCGCCTGGCCGCCGTGCGCGCGCCCCAGGTGACCGTGCACAAACTGCTGCACGGCCAGAGTGTGCGTCCGGAGGCCGCCCGGTGAGCTGGGAGTGGCTGGCGCAGAGCGCGTCGACGACGCCCGCCGAGTCGACGCAGCAGGCAATCGGCTATCCGACGCTGTTCCTGCTGGTGCTGCTCGGTGCGCTGGTGCCGGTGGTGCCGACGGGCGCGCTGGTGAGTTCGGCGGCCGTGGTGGCGTTCCACCAGACGGCGCCGTTCGCGCTGGCGCTGGTGTTCGTGACGGCGTCCCTGGCGGCGTTCTGCGGGGACGCGGCGCTGTATTGGCTGGGGCGGCGCGGGGTGGGGTCGAAGAACGGGTCGCGCTGGCTGGCGGCGATCCGCGCGCGGGCGCCGGAGGACCGGCTGGAGAAGGCGCAGGAACGGCTCGCCGAGCACAACGTGGCCGTCCTGGTGCTGTCCCGGCTGGTGCCGGCGGGGCGGATCCCGGTCATGCTGGCCTGCATCCTGGCGGGCTGGCCGCTGCGCCGCTTCGCGCGCGGGAACCTGCCGGCCTGCCTCGCCTGGGCGGTGACCTACCAGCTGATCGGGATCCTGGGCGGTTCCCTCTTCCCCGAGCCCTGGGAGGGCATCGTCGCGGCGATCGCGCTGACCGTGGCGATCAGCGCGGCGCCGATGCTGTGGCGTCGGGTGCGGGGGCCTTCGGAGTCGGAGGCCCACTAGGTCCGTCGGGGCCCGCGCCCGGACTGCTCATGCCAGGGTTCTCGACCCTCCGATCGGCAGGTCCCACAGGTCCGCGCGGTCCAGTCCCGCCTCTTCCCAGGCGGCGCGCACGCGTGTCAGGGGTTCCAGGACGGGTTCGGCGGAGAGCACGAACGTCCCCCAGTGCATGGGCGCCATCCTGCGCGCGCCGACGTCCTGCGCGGCGCGCACGGCCTCCTCGGGGTCGCAGTGGACGTCGCTGAGCCACCAGCGGGGGTCGTAGGCGCCGATGGGCAGCAGGGCGAGGTCGATGCCGGGGTAGCGCTGGCCGATGCGGGTGAACCAGTGGCCGTAGCCGGTGTCCCCGGCGAAGTAGACGCGCCGTCCGTCGGGCGCGGTGAGGACCCAGCCGCCCCACAGGGACCGGCAGGTGTCGGTCAGGGTGCGCTTGGACCAGTGGTGGGCGGGGACGAAGTCGAAGCGCACGCCGTCCAGTTCGGCGGCCTCCCACCAGTCGAGTTCGGTCACGCGCGCGAAGCGCCGCCGCCGGAACCAGGCACCCAGGCCCGCCGGCACGAACACGGGGGTGTCGCGCGGGAGCCTGCGCAGGGTGGGCCAGTCCAGGTGGTCGTAGTGGTTGTGGCTGATGACGACGGCGTCGACCTTCGGCAGCGTCTCCCAGGGGACGCCGACGGGCGTGATGCGCGCGGGCGTGCCGAGGATGCGGCGCGACCACACCGGGTCGGTCAGGACGGTGAGCCCGCCGACGCTCACGATCCAGCTGGCGTGGCCCGCCCAGGTGACGGCGACCGTGCCGGCGTCCACGCGGGGCGGGGCGCCCTGGGTGACGGGGAGGCGGGTGACGTCCGCCAGGCCCTCGCGGCCGGGGCGCACCGAGCCCTCGCGGGCGAAGCGGGCCATCGCCTTGAGGCCGGGCAGCGGCGCGGTCAGCCGGTCGTGGAACGCCCGCGGCCACACCCGGCGCTCCCCCAGCGGGCGGGGTTCGGCGAGCGGCGGGTACGGGGGCGCGAGGGAGGAGGGGTCCGCCGGGACACCGGTGTCCCGCGTGGTCGTGGCCGCTGCCGACTCGGACTGCTGCGTCATCGAGGCTCCCATCGCTGAGCGTCGTCACGGAGGCCGTCGAACACCGACCTCACGAGGGTCAACGCACGGTGCACGTGTGGCAGTTCCAACGGCGAGGGTGACGTGAGGCATTCCGCCCGTTCGTCGTCCGCCGCGCCCAGGAGCGCGCCCGTGGACAGGCGTACGCGCAGTGCGCCCAGGTCGTCGCCGAACCGGTGTCCGCCCGGCGCGGGCATCCCGAGCCGGGCGGTGAGGTGGTCCTCCAGTTCCTGGGCGTCGCCGACACCGCGCGCGGCGAGCGCGGGGCGCAAGGGGCCCAGATCGACGTAGACGTGCCGTCCCGCGCGCGGGGGCCGGGCCAGGGCGCCCGCCGCGACGACGGTGCGGTGCACGGCGTCCGCCACGCGTGCGTGCAGCCGTGCGACGTCCGCCACGCGCGCGGTGACCTCCGGGGGTTCCGCCAGCGCGCGGGCCGCCGCCGCGGCGACCGGGGTCGCGACGCGGGCGCCGAGCGCGGTGAGGACGTCCAGCACGCGTGCGTGGAGGCCGTTGCCGGCGGGCGTGCCGGGGAACCTCGCGATCGCGGCGGGCCAGCCGGCCGGCAGCAGCGCGCCCGCGAGGTCGCTCACGGCGATGACCTGTTCGGGCAGCATCTCGGCGGGGCTGACGAGGACGGTGTCGTGCGGGGCGTGCACGGTGTCCCGCCAGGTCTCGTCGCTGACCAGCAGCAGCCCGGCCCCCTCGGCGGCCTCCACCGCCTCGTGGACGGCCTCCGGAGGCGCGACCGTCGCCGTGGGGTCGTCGGCGACGGACAGCACCAGCAGCTTCGGCTCCCCGCCCTCCTCGCGCACCCGGCGCACGGTCTCCAGCAACGCGTACGGGTCCGGCACGCCCCCGCACTCGGCGGGCGTGGCCACGTGGAACACCGGCCGCCCCAGCAGCCGCGCGTACGGCGCCCACCAGGCCGCGCAGGGCCGCGGCACCAGGACGTCCCCGCCCAGCGCGGCGGTCAGCGCCAGCAGCAGCGCGGGCGCCCCCGGCGCGCCCACCACCTCCCCTCCCCCGATCCCACGCCGCCCCCAGTACCCGCGCGCCCCCTCCAACAGCCCGGCACCCCCACCCACCGGCTCGCTCTCCGCCCGCCCCGCCGCCGACACCACCGCCTCCACGAGCAGCGGCAACACCGGAACCCCGTCGGACGGCAACGGCGGCCCGTACCGGACGGTCCCGTGCCCACCGTCCACGCGCGCCGGCCGAGCACCATCGCCGCCCGTCGGACCGGCCCCGCCGGTGTGATCGCCGCCGCTCGGGGCATTCCCGCCGGAGCCGTCACCCGCACGCGCCCGCCCTACGGCGTCACCGCCACGCGGACCGCCCGCCCGGCCCCCGGCCCCGGCCTCCCGTTCTCCGCTCAGCCCCTCACCGGCCCCCCGGCCGTCCCGCGCGCCGGCGCCGTCCCCTGCGCCCGCTCCCCCGGCACCGCGACGCTGCCCCGAACCCTCCGTCTCTCCCCCGGCACCGCGACGCTGCCCCGAACCCTCCGTCTCTCCCCCGGCACCCGCGCCCGCCCGCCCCCGCGCGCCACCACCCCCAGCACTCGCCTCGCGCGCACCCCCGCCGCTCACCCCGCGCGTACCCGCGCCGTTCTCCTCGCGCGCACCCCCGCCACCCCCTCCACGCGCGCCCGCGCCGAAGTCGTCCCCATCCATTCCCGCACCCCGCACGGCGCCCTCAGCCCCCCGCCCCCGTGCCCCGGCGCCACAGCCGGTGTCCGGCGGCGGCGAAGGCGCCGGCGATGAACAGGCCGCCGGCGACCAGGGCGGGGACGGAGTCGGTGAAGGTGCCGCCGGCGCCGGCCTTGACGCCGTGCTGGACGGCCGGGCCGGGGCAGGAGTCGGGCCGGGACTGCTGCGGGGGACGTGTGCAGGTGCTGCCGCCGCCGGGACCGCCGCCGCCCGCGCGCGAGACGTCCAACGTGACGCTCCACGCGCGCCCTCGACCGCTCGCGCCGGGACAGGTGCCGTCGACCGTCCAGGCCGTGTCGGGCCCCGTCCCGTCGAGCCCCGTGAACTCCTCGGCCCCCGCGATTCGCGCGGTGCCCCGATAGACGGGGGCGGCGCCGGACACCAGCTGAAGACTCACCGTGTCCTCGGCGAACGCCAGGGACGTCGCCTCGATGCTCGCCGGCGCCGTACCGGTGACGGGGTCGCAGGTGACGGAGACGGTGACCGTGCCGCCGGGCGACACGGACGCCGGGGTGACCTCGGCGGCGGGGTCGGCGGCGGCGACCGGCGTCACGGCGCACACCCCGCCGGCGAGGACTGCGGCGGACAGGACACGGACGCTGCGGCGCATGGCGCTCCTTGGTGCGACGGCTGCGGAGGACGTACACCCATCACAGCCCGCCGCACGGCGCCACGCGCGCGTGCACCCTCGTTCGGCGGCAGCGGCGGCACCCGCCCGGGTGAACGGAGGCCCCAGGCGGCCCCGAGCAGACCGGGCAGCCCCACAAGGACGCCCCCAGGCCCCGGGCACCGGGCCCGAGACGGCCCCAGAGCGGCCCAGATCGCCCCGGAGTCCCAGAGACTCCCGGAACCCGCCTCGGACGGCCCCACGCGGCCCTGCACAGCCCCACGCGGCCTCAGGCGGCGTCCTGGAGGACCTGCTCCCGCACCCGCTCGCAGCAGCGGCTGATCAGCCGGGAGACGTGCATCTGGGAGATCCCGAGCTGTTCGGCGATCCGGCTCTGCGTCATGTCGCCGAAGAACCGCATGTAGAGGATCGCCCGCTCCCGCTCGGGCAGCGCCGCGAGCCGCCCCCGGACGGCCTCGCGGTCGACGACGGTGTCGAGCGCGGGGTCGGGTGCCCCGAGGACGTCGCCGAGGGAGTACCCGTCCTCGCCGCCGGGCAGCTCGGCGTCGAGCGAGAGGGCGGTGAAGCTGTCGAGCGCTTCCAGGCCCGCGCGCACGTCCTCCTCGCTGAGCTGCGCGCGCTCGGCGATCTCGGCGACGCTCGGCCGCTGCTGCCCGGCGCTACCCTGGGTGAGGTCCTGGCAGGCGAAGCGGACCCGGTTGCGCAGGTCCTGCACCCGGCGCGGCACGTGCAGGGTCCACAGGTGGTCACGGAAGTGCCGTTTGATCTCCCCCGTGACGGTCGGTACGGCGTAGCTCTCGAACGCGTTGCCCCGGTCGGGGTCGTAGCGGTCGACGGCCTTGACCAGGCCGAGCGCGGCGACCTGGCGCAGGTCCTCCAGGCTCTCGCCGCGGCTGCGGAACCGGCCGGCGAGGCGGTCCGCCATGGGCAGCCACGCCTCGACGATCTCGCCGCGCAGGGTGTCGTGGTCGGGGCCCTCCGGCAGGTCGGCGAGGCGGCGGAACGCCTCGGCGGTGTCGGGGGCGTCGTCGTGCGGGTGGTGCGTCACGCTCGCTGTGGTTCGCATGGTGGGTCGCAACTCCCTTGCCGGTGCTCTGGGGTGGACGGTTCACCGGGAGCGCACCCGCGCGGCGGACGGCCGTGCAACGAGCCGCCGGACGCGAGGCTCCTCGGAGTGCCTCCGGTCCGAAGCACGTGATTCCGCCTGCCCCGGCCCTCGCCCCGCAAACACCTCCACCCGGCCGCCAAAGCCCCGGGCGGCCGTCCGCACCCACGTCAGGCGCCCGCGTATGGCACCCGCCCCCGCGCCCGGCGCCCCTACCGCGCCCGCTCCACCCTCCGCTCGTCCCACACCGGCTCCGCCGTCTCCCGGACCTTCCCGTCGCTGCCGAACACCAGGTACCGGTCGAAGGAGCGCGCGAACCACCGGTCGTGGGTGACCGTGAGGACGGTCCCGTCGAACGCTTCGAGCCCTTCCTGCAGCGCCTCCGCCGACTCCAGGTCGAGGTTGTCGGTCGGCTCGTCGAGCAACAGGGCGGTGGTGCCCTGGAGTTCGAGGAGGAGGATCTGGAAGCGGGCCTGCTGGCCGCCGGAGAGCCGGTCGAAGGTCTGCTCGGCCTGCTGGGTCAACTCGTAGCGTCGCAGCCGGGACATGGCGGCGCCCCGGTCCTGGGAGTGCTCGGTCCACAGGATGTCGAGCAGGTCGCGGCCGAGGAGTTCGGGGTGGGCGTGGGTCTGCGCGAAGTGCCCCGGCACGACGCGCGCGCCGAGCTTCCACTCGCCGGTGTGCGCGACGTCCTCCCCGGCGAGGAGCCTCAAGAAGTGCGATTTCCCTGACCCGTTGGAGCCGAGGACGGCGACGCGCTCGCCGTAGAAGACCTCCAGGTCGAACGGTTTCATGAGCCCGGTCAGCTCAAGTCCCTTGCAGGTGACGGCCCTTACGCCGGTGCGCCCGCCCTTGAGCCGCATCCTGATGTCCTGCTCGCGGGGCGGCTCCGGCGGCGGCCCGGCCTCCTCGAACTTGCGCAGCCGGGTCTGCGCGGCCTGGTAGCGGGACGACATCTCGTGGCTGACGGCAGCCGCCTGACGGAGTGTCAGCACCAGCTTCTTGAGCTGCGCGTGCTTCTCGTCCCAGCGCCTGCGCAACTCCTCGAAGCGGGCGAAGCGTTCACGCCGCGCCTCGTGGTAGGTCCCGAACCCGCCGCCGTGCACCCACGCGTCGGCGCCGGCCGGTCCGGGCTCCACGGAGACGATCTTCTCGGCGGCGCGGGCGAGGAGTTCACGGTCGTGGGAGACGAACAGGACGGTCTTGCGGGTCTCCTTGAGCCGTTCCTCCAGCCACCTCTTGCCGGGCACGTCGAGGTAGTTGTCGGGTTCGTCGAGGAGCAGCACCTCGTCGCCCCCGCGCAGCAGCGCCTCCAGCACCAGCCGCTTCTGCTCGCCCCCGGAGAGGGTGCCCACCTTGCGCCACTGCGCCCGCTCGTACGGCATGCCGAGCGCGGCCGTCGTGCACATGTCCCACAGCGTCTCGGCCTCGTACCCGCGCACCTCGGCCCAGTCGGCGAGGGCCTGCGCGTACTGGAGCTGGGCGGCCTCGTCGTCCACGGTCATCAGCGCGTGCTCGGCGCGGTCGACGGCGCCGGCGGCCTTACGGATCTCCGGCGGGGCGACGGAGACGAGCAGGTCGCGGACGGTCGTGTCGTCGCGGACGGAGCCCACGAACTGGCGCATGACGCCGAGCCCGCCGCTGACGGTGACGGTGCCGCCGTGCGGTTTGAGTTCGCCGGAGATCAGCCGCAGCAGGGTCGTCTTGCCCGCCCCGTTGGGGCCGACGAGGGCGACGACCGCCCCCTCTCCCACCCGGAAGGAAACGTCGCCGAGCAACGCCCTCCCGTCGGGGAGGTAGTACTCGAGGTGCGCGGCTTCCAGATGTCCCATGGGACCGCATTCTGCGGGGCCGCGACCAGCAGGGCAAACCGATAAACGGCGCCCGCGCCTGACACACCGTCAGACCACATACTGAAACGGATTATCTCAGCATACGGCCCGCCGCGTTACCGTGAAGTCCGCACCGACCCGACGACGCGAAGGGGCACAGCCATGCCGAAAGCACGGGAGACGGCCGTCTACACCCACGGCCACCACGAGTCCGTCCTGCGCTCGCACACCTGGCGGACCGCCGCCAACTCGGCCGCCTATCTGCTGAGTTCGCTGAAGCCGCACATGCGGATCCTGGACATCGGCTGCGGTCCCGGCACGATCACCGCCGACCTGGCGGCCCTGGTCCCCGACGGCCGCGTGACGGGCGTCGACCATGCCCCGGACATCCTGGAGCAGGCCCGCGCGACCGCTGCGGAGCGGGGCCTGACGAACGTCGACTTCGCGGTCGCCGACGTCCACGATCTGGACTACCCCGACGACACGTTCTGCGTCGTCCACGCCCACCAGGTCCTCCAGCACGTCGGCGACCCGGTGCGGGCGCTGCGCGAGATGCGCCGCGTGACCAAGCCGAACGGTTTCGTCGCCGTCCGCGACTCGGACTACGCCGGCATGGTCTGGTACCCCGCCTCGGCGGGCATGGACGCCTGGGCCGACCTGTACCAGCGGGTCGCCCGCGCCAACGGCGGCGAGCCGGACGCCGGGCGCAGGCTGCGCTCCTGGGCGCTGGAGGCGGGGTTCACGGACGTCACGTCGACGTCCGCGACCTGGACGTTCGCGTCCGAGGAGGAGCGCGCCTGGTGGAGCGGCCTGTGGGCGGACCGCACGCTGGCGTCCGCGTACGCCGACCGCGCCACGGAGGGCGGCCACGCGACGCTGGACGACCTGCGGGCCGTCTCGGACGCCTGGCGGGAGTGGGGACGGCAGCCAGACGCCTGGTTCTCGGTCCTGCACGGCGAGATCCTGTGCCGGAAGTGACCTGACGGCCGTCCCGTGGGCGGGCCCGCGTCGCGGCCGTTCACGGGGCTTCGGCCGACGGCCACCGGCCCCGCGCGTCCCGTCCTCAGGGCCGCATCTCGACGGTGAGCGCCCACCGCTCATGGTCGCGCCAGGCCCCGTCGACGTGGAGCATCTTCGGCGACAGCCCTTCGAGCCGGAACCCGGCACCGCGCGCGAGCGCGATGGACGCCGTGTTGCCCGGCTGGACGTTTATCTCCAGCCGGTGCAGCCGCATCGGCCCGAAGGCGTAGCCGACGACCAGGTCGAGCCCTTCGCGCATCAGCCCCCGCCCGGCGGCGTGCGCGAACGCGCCGTACCCGAGCGCCCCGCACTGAAACGCGCCCTCGACGATGTTGTTGATGTTGATGAACCCGGCGATCGCCCCGTCGTCCTTGGCGCACACCAGGAACCCGGCCTTGGTCGGGTCCTCGATCAGCCGCGACGCGTACGCGGTGTACGCGTCGACCGTGTCGGGCGGGAACAGCCACGGCTGGTGCAGTTCCTTGCTCTCGCGCGCCCGCGCGGCGAACTCGGCCCCGTCCCCGTAGGTGAAGTGGCGTATCCCCACGCGGGGCCCTTCGGCGAGATAACGCTGGTCATGAGGCATCCGACCAGCCTACGACGGCCCCGCGCGGGGCGGGGCCGCCGCTACCGTCGTCGGCGCACGAAGTACGCCCCGCACAGCGCCCCCACGACGGCGGTCGCGAGGAGCGCCGTCCACAGCGGCATCGTCACCTCGGGGATCAGCAGCCGGATCTTGGTGGCGCGGGTGTTCTCGAAGATGAAGACCAGCGCGAGCACGGCCAGCACCGCGACGGCGATCCGCCCCGGCGTGAGCACGCCGCCCGCGCCCTTCTTCGCCCCGCTCTCGGGAGTCGTCCTAGGGCTCATGCGACCAGCGTGCGCCCGCCCGGCCGCATCCGCACGGCGAGCCCCGCCCCGGAGCGAGCCCCACGGCCCTCACCGCAGCGCGGGTTCCTCCAGCGCCAGCGTCCCCGCGTCCGCGTCGAGCCGGGCGGCGACCCCGAAGGGCACCGTCAGCGCGCCGGGCGCGTGCCCGAAGCCGAACTCCTCGACGACGGGGACGCCGAGCCCGCCGAGCCGGTCGGCCAGCATGGCGCGGACGAGGGGGTAGGCGTCGCAGTCGGCCCAGGACCCGAGGAGCACGCCCCGCACGCCGTCGAGCCACCCGGCGCGCAGCAGCTGGGTGAGGTAGCGGTCGAGGCGGTAGGTCTCCTCCCCCACGTCCTCCAGGCACAGCAGCCCTCCTCGCGCGGACGCGCGCGCGTGGGGCGTGCCCAGTTCGGCGGCGAGCAGCGCCAGGCAGCCGCCGAGCAGGACGCCCGCGGCCCGCCCGCCGACCAGCGCGCCGCCGCCGGTCGCGGCGATGACCTGGACGGTCTCGGGGGCCATGAGGGTCGCCCGGAGGTGTTCCTGCGTGGCGGCGTTCTTGACGAAGTCGACGCCGGCCGCCATCGGCCCGTGCAGGGTGACGAGGCCGAGCCGGTTCGCGAACGCCTCGTGCAGCGCGGTGACGTCGCTGAAGCCGACGAGCACCTTGGGCCCGGCCGCGCGCATCGCGTCCCAGTCGAGGAGGTCGGCCATGCGCTGGACGCCGTAGCCGCCGCGCGCGCAGATGACAGCGTCGACGGCGGGGTCGCACCAGGCGCGCTGGAGGTCGGCGGCGCGGTCGGCGTCGGTGCCCGCGAGGTAGGGGAACTCGGCGTGCCGGTCGAGGACATGGGGCGCGACGACGGGGTCGAGGTCCCAGCCGCGCAGGACGTCGAGGCCGGCCTGGAGGCGTTCCTCGGGGATCGGCCCGCTGGGGGCGACGATCGCGACGCGGGCGCCGGGGGCGAGGCGCCGGGGCCTGGTCAACTCGTTCACGGGGCCTGTTCTTTCGTGGTTCGGGGCGCGAACACCTGGATGTAGAGGGCGAGTTCGGCCTCCAGGGCGCGCACGTTCGTGTCGGCCCGGCGGAATCCGTGCCCCTCGCCCTCGAAGGTGAGGTAGGTGTACGGCACATCGACGCGGGCCAGGAACCGTGCGGACTGCGCGGGCGGGCAGATGACGTCGTCCAGGCCCTGGAGCAGCAGGAACGGCACGCGGACGCGATCCGCGTGGTCCGCCGGGGAGCGCTGCGCGAACCGTTCGCGCGGTCCGATGAGGCCGTCGAGGTAGCGGGACTCCAGGTCGTGCGTGCCGCCGTCCGCGAAGGCGGCGGGGTCGAGGACGGGGTAGCGGATCGCGGCGCAGGCGTAGACGTCCGTGGCGGTCAGCGAGACGGCGGCGGTCCAGCCGCCCGCGCTGCCGCCCCGGATCGCGAGCCGCGCCCGGTCGGCGGTGCCCTCGTCGGCGAGGGCGAGGGCGACGGCCGCGCAGTCCTCGACGTCGGCAACTCCCCAGCGTCCGCGCAGCCGTTCGCGGTAGGCGCGGCCGTAGCCGGTGGAGCCGCCGTAGTCGACCTCGACGACGCCGATGCCCCGCGAGGTGAAGTAGGCGACCTCCAGGTCGAGCACGAGCGGCGCCCGGCTGGTGGGCCCGCCGTGCGCCCACACCACGAACGGCGGCAACTCCCCTTCGGGGGCCGTGTGTTCGGGGTTGCGCGGCGGGTACACCTGGGCGTGGATCTCCCGGCCGTCCGGCCCGGCGAAGGTCCGCACGACCGGTCGCGGCACGTACTGCGGGGCGACGGCGTCCCGGTGCGCGGCGCCGATCGCCCGGACCCGCCCGCTCGCGGCGTCCGCCTCGACGACCTCGTACCCGCGGGACGGGCTCGCGCCGACCCCGACGACCCGCTCCCCGCGCACGGCGAGCGTGGCGGCGAACTCGGTCCGCCCGCCGCCGAGTTCGGTGATCTCCCCGGTGGCGGGGTCCAGCAGGCCGAGGGCGGCGGCGCCCCGGCCGTGGACGACGGCGATCCGCCCGTCGTCCAGCGGCGCGAACCAGCGTTGCCCGAGCGTCCACAGCGGCCCGCCGAACTCCTCCTCGCGCGGGTGGAGTCGGCGTCCGTCGCGGTACAGGTTCCACCAGCCGTCGCGGTCGGAGACGTACAACAGGCCGCCGTCCGGGGCCCATTCGACCTGGGCGACGGACTCCCGCGGGCCGCCCGCGACGACGCGGGGTGGCCCGCCGTCCACGTCGGCGACGAGCAGGTCGGTGCCGTCCCACGGCATCCTCGGGTGGTCCCAGGCGAGCCACGCCATCCGCCGCCCGTCCGGGGACAGCCGGGGCCCGGTGACGAACCTCCGTGTGTCGTCGGTGAGTTCGCGGACGGCGCCGGATCCGTCCAGCGCGACGGCGGCCAGGACGCGCCGTACGTCGGTGGGCGCGGGGCCGGTGAACTCCTCCTTCACGCACCAGACTTCGCCGCGCTCCGGCAGCAGGACCGGGTCGGCCCAGCGCGGCCCGGCCGAGGTGAGCGGGCGGGGTTCGCCGCCGTCGTACCGGTAGAGCCGCTGGTCGGCGAAGTGGACGAACACCACGAGGAGTTGACCCTCGTGCAGGGTGCCCGCCCAGGGGGTGCCGCCGTACTCGTGGACCCGGCTGCGGACGTTCCAGGGCGCCGGCAGGACCGCCTCCTCGGTGCCGTCGGGCCGGCGGCGGACGAGGGCGCGGCGGCCGTCCTCGGCGGGCCGGGGCGCGGTCCACCACACCTCGTCGCCGACGAACGCGACGTGGTCGGGGCGGCCGTCGTGCGCGGCGGCGAGGTCCGCGGTGACGGGCGAGGGCCAGGTGCCGTACGGCAGGACGCGGTTCACGCGGTGCGCAGGAAACGGTCGAGGACGTCGACGCCGAAGCGCAGCGCCTCGACGGGGACGCGTTCGTCGACGCCGTGGAACAGCGCCTGGTAGTCGAGCCCTTCGGGCAGCTTCAGCGGCGCGAACCCGTACGTCACGACGCCGACCCGGGAGAACTGCTTGGCGTCGGTGCCGCCCGACATGCAGTACGGCACGGTGTGCCCCTCGGGTGCGAACTCCTGGACGGCGGCCCGGAGTCGGGCGTACGTCGGCGTGTCCAGCGGCGCCTGGAGCGCGACGGAGTGGTGCTGGAACTCCCAACTGACGTCAGGGCCGGTCAGCTTGTCCAACGTCTGCCTGAACTCGTCCTCGGCGCCCGCGAGATACCGTCCGTCGACGTAGGCGACGGCCTCGCCGGGGATGACGTTGACCTTGTAACCGGCGTCCAGCATCGTCGGGTTGGCGCTGTTACGGACGGTCGCCTCGACGAGGCGCGCGGCGGGGCCGAGCTTGTCGAGGAGGGCGTCGACGTCGTCGAGGTCGGCCTCGACGCCGTAGAGCGCGGCGAGTTCGGTGAGGGCGGCGCTGACCGTGGGGGTGAGGCGGGCGGGCCACTCGTACTCGCCGATGCGGGTGATGGCCGCGGCGAGGCGGGTGACGGCGTTCTCGCGGTTCACCTTCGAGCCGTGCCCGGCGCGGCCGCGCGCGGTCAACTTCAGCCAGGCGGTGCCGCGTTCACCGGCCGCGATGGGGTAGATCTCGCGTCCGGCGCCGTCGTGGAAGGTGAACGCGCCCGACTCGCTGATGCCTTCGGTGCAGCCCTCGAAGAGCCCGGGGTGCTTGTCGGCGAGGAACCCTGAGCCGTCCTCGGCGCTGGCCTCCTCGTCGGCGGTGAACGCGATCACCACGTCCCGCCGGGGCCGTACGCCCTCGCGCGCCCAGGAGCGGACGACGGCGAGGACCATCGCGTCCATGTTCTTCATGTCGACGGCGCCGCGCCCCCACACGACGCCGTCGCGGACCTCGCCGGAGAACGGGTGGACGCTCCAGTCGGCGGCCTCGGCGGGGACGACGTCGAGGTGGCCGTGGACGAGGAGCGCGTCCGCCGACGGGTCGGTGCCCTCGATGCGGGCGACGACGTTGGTGCGGCCCGGCACGCGCTCCAACAAGGCGGGTTCCAGGCCGGTTTCGGCGAGTTTCTCGGCCGCGTACTCGGCGGCGGGCCGCTCGCGGCAGTCGCCGCCGCCCCGGTTGGTGGTGTCGAAGCGGATCAGGTCGGACGTGAACGTCACGACCTCGTCCCGTGCCTGCTGGTCAGCCATACTGCTCCTCGATCGCCGCCGCGGCGATCGTCGTGACCGCCTTGAACGTCCGGATGCCGTCGTACATGTGCTCGCTCGTGTAGGCGACCTTGCGCTCCCCCACGCGTTCCACGCCGGGCACGACCGTCACGGCCATCGCGAGGTGTTCCGCGTCGAACTCGACGGCCACCGTGTGCGGGCCGGCGCTCACCGGGTCGTGGCGGACCGCCAGCGCCGTCGCCTCGCGGGCCGCCGCGCGGATGTCGGCGGCCGTGCGCGCGGGCGTGCGGCAGACGGCCGCGTAGCGCGACACGTGGTCCTTGACGGCGACCTTCCGCGCCTCGGGCGCGTACCCGAGGGCGTCCTCGCAGGCGACGTCGTCGCCGGTCACCAGGATCACGGGGACGCCGTACTCGGCGACGACGCGCGCGTTGAGCAGGCCCTCGCTGGCGCGGACGCCGTCCAGCCAGACGCCGGTGATGCTGTTGGCGAGGTAGGTGTGGGCGAGGACGCCCTCCATGCCGGCGCCGCCGTGGTAGCCGACGAACGCGATGCCGTCGACGTCGCCGTACTGGACCCCCTCCACCATGGACAGGTCCTTGTGACGGCCCGTCAACATGTCAACGCGTTCGTCAAGACGCTCAAGCAGCAGGTTGCGCATCGTGGCGTGCGCCTCGTTGATCATCACGTGCTCGGCGCCACCGTCGAAGAAGCCGCGGACGGCCGCGTCGACGTCCGAGGTGAACAGCTCCCGGCACCGCTGCCACTCCGGGGAACCCGGCCGCACGTCCGCCGGCCAGGTGACCCCGGTGGCGCCCTCCATGTCCGCGCTGATCAGGATCTTCATGAGGCGTCACGTTACGCCACGGCGTCAGCCGGGGGCTCGGCCAGTGCGGCGGCCAGCGTGGCGCGCGCCCGCGCGACGCGGGAGCGGACCGTGCCGACGGGGCAGCCGCTGCGGACGGCCACCTCCTCGTAGGGCCACCCGGCGATCTGGGTCAGCACGAACGCCTCCCGGCGCTCCGGGGGCAGCGCCGCCAGCAGGTCGAGCAGCAGGACGCCGTCCTCGAACCCGGGGGCGACGACCGCCTCCCACGCGTCGGAGTCGCACACGCGCGGGCGCACGGCGGCCCGGCGGTGGCTGTCGACGACCGCGCGCCTGGCGATCGTCAGCAGCCACGCGCGCGAGGAGCTGCGCCCCTCGAACCGGTGCAGGCTGCCGAGGGCGCGGACGAAGGTGTCCTGGACGAGGTCGTCGGCGCCCTGCGGGTCGGCGCTGAGGTGGATGACGTAGCGCAGCACGTCCCGGTAGAGCGCCCGCACCCAGCGGTCGACGGCTACGGGGTCGCCGTCGCGCGCGGAGAGCGCCCACGCGGTGAGCGAGGCGTCGGCGTCCGGGCACGGCGGAGGCAGCGTGGAGACAGTCACGTCGGGGTGTCCTTCTCGGGGTCACGTCCGAGACCGCGCACGCGTGCGCGTGCCGGTCCGGTGAAGGTGAAGAAAGGTGAGGTGGAGGCGGCCGGGTACGGCCGTGGCCCGAGGCGCGCGGGGGCGGCTCGGGGCGACGGCTGCCGTCAGGCGGCAGCGCACCCCGGGGGCGGGCCCCTGGACGTGAGGGAGTGGACGAGCAGACGTGACTTCGGCGCCCGCGCGCTGTGCCGTCCCCGCCACCGGGGGCGCGGGAACTCCGGCGGCACGGCCACGGCGAGCGCGAGCCGCAGCGGGGCCGCCAGGCGGGCGCCGACGGCCCTGGCGATCCGGAACGCGGCGCGCTCCCCGTACGCCAGCCACAGGCCGCACAGGAGCGCGGCGAGGAGGTGGGCGAGGAGCATGCCGGGGGACGACGTCGAGGCGTCCGCGCCGGAAGACGTCATGCCGTCGTGGGCGTGCGGCATGCCCATGTGGGCCATGGAAGGCATCTGGGACATGTCCATGCTGGCCATACCGGCCGTGTCCGGCGTGCCCGCGTGCTGGACGGCGGAGAACCCCTGGTGCAGCAGCGTCTGGACGGCGAGGACGCCCGCGACGACCGCCGGCAGCCCCCGCTCACGTCCGGCGAGCGTCCAGGCGACGGCCCCGGTGGCGCCGAAGGCCGCCGCGAGCGCCCACGCGGGCAGGCCCGCGCCGGACATCGTCACGTGGCCCAGGGCGGCGAGCAGCACACAGACGGCCGCGAACATCGCGGCTCTCCCTGTACGCGCGCACCACCCGGCAGTCATGGGGCCACATCCTCGCATCCGGGGTCAGGCCGTCGGCCTGGGGTACGGACACCACCCCCGCCGACCGCTCACTCTGAGGGGTGTGATCCACGCCACGCAAGAGGGCGGAGGCCATCGCCCTCGGCCCGGCTCAGGCGGTGCGCCCCGCCACGGCCCACCGGGACGGCAGCACGATGAGCGCGCCGTCGGCCGTGTGCTCGGTCGTCGTCAGGGGCGCCTGCCCGAGCGCCAGGACGGTGAGCCCCGCCGACGTCAGGTGGCCGGGCACGGCCGCGTCGGACACCGCTCCGGGAGCGATGCCGTGCCGGAAGATCGGGGCGACCTTGGGTGGCGGCCCCTCGGGACGGCGTGCGAGGCCGCCCAGGATCGCGCCGGCCTCCTCGGAGGGCTCGACCAGGAAGACGCGGCCCCGGGCCCCCAGAAGGGCCGCCACGGCCTCCGTGAGGGGCCCGCGGTCCTCGGGGCCGCACTGGTGCAGGAGGCCCCTCATGTAGACGTTCGCGTCGCCCAGTTCGTCGTGGAGGCGTTCGGCGGCGTCCCGGTCGACGGCGTCCAGGAACCGGTACTCCGCGCGCCCCTCGGGGTCGGCGCGGCGGGCGTGCTCCAGGGCGGCCTCGGCGAGGTCCACGCCGAGCACTCGCGTGAAGCGGGTCGCGAGGAACCGCGTCTGGGTCCCGTTGCCGCAGCCCAGGTCGATCAGCGGCAGCCCGGGGTCGAGGAGGTGCGGCGTGAACAGTGGCACGTGCGCGGCGGCGGTGACGTCCGGCTCCGCGTCCCAGAGCACCGAGCCGGGCTCCTGCGGCGCCTCCCGCCAGAACCCTTCCCACGCCTCCCGGTAGTGCTGTGTCACGCTCATGACCGACTCTCCCCAGGGTGCGTCGCGGACCGCCGTGCGCCGACGGGCGAGTACGGTCTACCGCGCCCCGCGCCCGCCCACAAGCACGCGTCCGCCACAGTCGCCTCCCGGCGGCACGGCGTCCCCGCGCTCACCGCCTCGGCAGCGTCAGTTCGAACCACACGCTCTTGCCGGCCCCCGACCGGCTGGCGCCCCACTCGCGCGCCAGCGTGCTCACCACCCGCAGTCCGCGCCCCGTCTCGTCCAGCGCGCCCGCGTCGAGGAGGGTGGGCAGTTCGTGGTCCGCGTCGTCGACCTCGCACAGCAGCGTCTCCCCGCGCACGAGCCGCACGGTGACGGGCCGCCCGCGCGCGTGCCGGACGGCGTTGGTGACCAGCTCGCTCACCATGAGGACCGTGTTGTCGACGAGGCGGGCGAGCCCCCAGTCGTACAGCTGCTCGGCGATCGCGGCCCGCGCGCGGCGGACCTCGGCGGGCTCGGGTTTCAGGCGCCACTCGGCGACGTCGTCGGGCTCGATGCCGTTGAGGCGGGCCATGAGGAGCGCGACGTCGTCCTTGCGGCCCCCGCGCGGGTTGAGGGCGCGGATGATCGTGTCGCAGGCGTCGTCCATGGAGGCCGCGGGGTGCGCGGCGGACTCGCACAGGGTCTCCAGGCCGACACCGATGTCCTCGCCGCGGATCTCGACGAGCCCGTCGGTGCACATGACGAGCCGGTCGCCGGGCTCCACGCGCAGGCGCACCGCCTCGAAGGGCACCCCGCCGACGCCGACGGGCGCGCCGGTGGGCAGGTCGAGGAGTTCGCTGCCCCCGTCGACGGCGCGCACCAGGACGGGCGGGATGTGGCCCGCGTTGGCGATGCTCAGCTCGCCGGCGATGGGGTCGTACACGGCGTACAGGCAGGTCGCGAGGTAGTCGCCGCCGAGCCGCTGCGCGAGGTCGTCGAAGTTGCGCAGGAGCTGCGCGGGCGGCAGGTCGAGGCCGGCCATGGTCTGGATCGCGGTGCGCAGCTGGCCCATCTTGGCGGCCGAGTTGAGGCCGTGCCCCATGACGTCGCCGACGACGAACGCGGTGCGCGCGCCGGGCAGTTTGACCGCGTCGAACCAGTCGCCGCCGATGCGCCCGAGCTGGGTGCCCGGCAGGTAGCGGGTGGCGATGTCGCAGCCGGCCATGCGCGGCGCGATGTGCGGCAGCATGCTGTCCTGAAGGGTCTCGGCGACCGCCTCCTGGTACGTGTACATGCGCGCGTTGTCGAGGACGAGGCCCGCGCGGGCGGCGAGTTCGGCGCCGGTGACGCGGTCCATGTCGTTGAACTCGGCGCGCTCCGGGTGGCGCAGCAGGATCATGAAGCCGAGGACGACGTTGCGCGCCTTGAGGGGGACGACGAGCATCGAGCGGCCCGTGATCAGGGGCCGGATGTCGCGCTTGTCGAACTGCGAGGCGATCGCGTGCCCCAGCCGCTCGTCGATCCTCGGCACGAGCACGGGTTCGCCGGTCGTCATGCACTGGAAGAACGGCGTGTGCGCGGGGAACGGCATGGCCTCGCCGACGGGCACGACGTCGTCCCAGCGGCCGGGTTCGTCGGTGTGCTCCAGGGCGACGCGGTGCCACATGGTCCGCGTGTCGGGCACGCCCTCGTCGAACGCCTCGCCGGCGACGACCTGTTCGCGCAGGTAGGTGCCGGCGACGTCGGTGAAGCGTGGGACGACGGCCCGGCTGACCTCGACGATGGTCCGCGCGAGGTCGAGTGACGTGCCGATGCGCCCGCTGACCTCGTTCAGGAACTCCAGGCGCTCGCGTACGGCGACGTACTCCAGGTCCTCGCCGTCGTCGGTGAGGTCGTCGGGCACGGGCAGGCCCTGGGCGGCGGCGCGGGCGGCGCGTTCGCGGCGGACCTTGCGTTCGGTGCGCCGCGAGACGCCCCAGTCGGGGGTGACGGGCACCTTCTCGTTCTGGCTGAACTCCAGGACGGGGTAGCCGAGTTCGAGCACCTGGGAGACGATCCGGGCGCTCTCGCCGACGCTCATGCTGGGCAGGATCTCGGGGAGCCCGCGCGCGAGGTTGTCGGCGCCGGTGAACTCGGTGTGCCGGGCGAACCCCGGGGAGACCCGCTCGACGCACACGGCGTCGTCCGGGGTCTCGTCGTACAGGACGGCCGCGTCGGCGGCGAGCACCAGGAGCCGTTCGGTGCCGGGGCCGAGCAGGGGGTACGCCCACCACAGGACGTCCGCGCGGTCGTCCCCGGGCACGCTGATGCGGGCGCGTCCGGCGGAGGGGTAGCCGAGGTCCGTGCCGAGCGCGGTGCCGTGGCCGTCGTACTCGGCGAGGACGTCGTAGGGGGTGGGGGCGGGGGTGTCCGCGGGGTCGGGGAGGGCGCCGGCGACGGGCAGCAGGTCGAGGGCGGGCCGGCCGATCGCGTCCTCCTTGGGGACGCCGAAGAGCCTGCGCGCGCCGGTGCTCCAGTGGGAGACCAGGCCCTCGTGGTCGACCACGGCGACGGCCAGCGGGACGCGTCCCGGGCCGGGAGGCGTGTCCCGCTCGGTGCCACGGTCCATGGCCCAGGCCCTCTCTCCCCAGAGCTTCACAAGATCTGTCCCGCAGCCACCACGGTACGGGGGCGGCGGGCCGGGATGTGCGGCATTGCTGGAATTGGTGCGAGCGGGGCGCCGCCGGGCGCACAGGGCGCTCGACAGGGCGTTCGTCCGCCGCCCCGCGCCCCGGTCCCGGCCTCGGTGGTTCACGCGCGCCCCCACGCCTCAGTCCTCGTACCCGAGCTGGAGGTCCCGTTCCGTCCGGCCGCCGCCCGCGACCTGGAGGACGGTGGCGACGGGCGGGTACCCGGCGGCGATGACGGTGTACTCGCCGGAGGACAGGTCGACGAACCGGAAGCTGCCGTCGGGGCCCGTGGTGAGGGTGTCGACGACGTTCCCGGCGGCGTCCAGGAGGGTCACGCGCGCGTCCTCGACGGGCCGGCCGCCGCCCGCGCGGACGGTGCCGCGCAGGACGGCGCCGCCCGCGAGTTCGACGTCCTGGCGGGTCTCGCGGGCCTGCTGGACGGTGACGGGCAGGGCGGCGGGCCGGAAGGCGGGCGCGCTCGCGGCGAGCGTGTACTCGCCGGCCACCAGCTCGGTCATGGTGTAGCCGCCCTCGCGTCCGCTGCGGGTGGCGGCGACGACCTCGCCGTGGACGTTGGTGAGGGTGACCGTGGCGTCGCGCACGGGGGCGCCGTCGGCGGTGACGACCGTCCCGGCGAGGCGTCCGGCGCCGCCGAGGACGATGTCGAGGTCGACGGGGCGTTCGCCGACGGTCACGGAGACGGCCTGCGGCTGGTGGCCGCCCGCGGCGGCGATCAGGACGTACGCCCCGGTGCCCGGGGTGGCGAGCGCGTACCGCCCGTCCTCACCGCTGGCGCCGCGCCCGATCTGGGTGCCGGCGACGTCGATGAGGGTGAGGGCCGCGCGCGGGACGACGGTGCCGTCGGGGTGCTGCACGGTGCCGCAGACGGCGATCCCGGCGGCGTACGCCGCGCGGGCCGTCGGGACGGCCAGGGGCTCGGTCTCCGTCTCGTTGTGGGACACGAGGGGTTTCTCCTTGAGGAAGAAGGCGAGGAACAGGCCGACGAGCAGGACCGGCACGAGGTACAGGAAGATCCTCGGCATGGCGTCGGCGTAGGCGCGAATGTAGGCGTCGCGCAGCGCCTGGGGCAGCGCGTGGACGAGCTGCGGGGTGAGCGATTCGGCGTCGGGCGGTGCGGCGCCCGCGTGCGCGGGGACGCGGTCGCGCAGGGCGTCGGCGAGCCGGTTCGCGAAGAGGGTGCCGAAGATCGCGGCGCCGACGCTGCCGCCGATCTGCCGGAAGTAGTTGTTGGCGCTGGTGGCGGTGCCGAGGTCGGCGGGGCGCACGGAGTTCTGCACGGCGAGGATCAGCACGGGCATGACCAGGCCGATGCCGGCCCCGAGGACGGCCATCCAGAGGCTGTAGTGCAGCCGGGGCGTGTCGGTCTCCAGCAGCGACAGCAGCCACATGCCGGCGGCGGACAGGGCGCCGCCGAGGAGCGGGTAGAGCTTGTAGCGGCCGGTGCGGCTGATGAGCTGTCCGGAGACGACGGAGGCGACGACGATGCCCGCCATCATGGGCAGCATCAGCAGCCCGGACTCGGTGGCGGAGGCGCCGTCGACCATCTGCAGGAAGGTCGGCAGGTAGCTGGCGGCGCCGAACAGGGCGACGCCGACGACCAGGCCGATCAGCGCGGTGACGTTGAAGACGGAGTCCCTGAACAGCCGCAGGGGGATGAGGGGTTCGGCCGCGCGGTGCTCGGCGAGCAGGAACAGCAGGCTCGCGAGGACGGCGCCGGCGCCGAGCCCGAGGATGGCGCGCGAGCCCCACGCGTACTCGGTGCCGCCCCAGCTGGTCAGCAGGACCAGGCAGGTCGAGGCGGCGGCGAGCAGCAGCGTCCCGAGGACGTCGAACCGGGGCCGTACCGTCGGTTTGGGCAGTTTGAGGACGACGGCGACGACGGCGAGGGTGACCAGCCCGAAGGGGACGTTGACGTAGAAGCACCAGCGCCAGGAGAGGTGGTCGGTGAAGTAGCCGCCGAGCAGCGGGCCCGCGACGGAGGCGAGGCCGAAGGCGGCGCCGATGAGGCCCATGTACCGGCCGCGTTCCCGGGGCGGCACGATGTCCGCGATGATCGCCTGGACGCCGATCATGAGCCCGCCCGCGCCGACGCCCTGGACCGCGCGGAAGGCGATCAGCTGGTCCATGGTCTGGGCGCGTCCGGCGAGCGCGGAGCCGACGACGAAGACGACGATGGCGAACTGGAAGACGCCCTTGCGGCCGAGGAGGTCGCCGAGCTTGCCGTAGACGGGCAGGCCGATGGTGGAGGTCAGCAGGTAGGCGGTGATCGCCCAGGACATCTTGTCCAGGCCGTGCAGCTCGCCGACGATCTTCGGGAGGGCGGTGGCGACGATCATCTGCTCCAGCGCCGCGAGGAGCAGCGCGAGCATGAGGCCGACGAAGACGAGCCGCACCCGGCGGGGGCTGAGCCCGGCGTCCTGGGGAGGGGGTGGGGGCGCGGCGGCCGGCGGGCTCGCGACCGCCGGCTCCTCCTGCACCAGAGTGATCCCGCCCACGTACCGCTCCCCTCGTCGCACTTGCCTCACAATTCCCGCGTAAAGCGACAACTCCTGGCAAGCGCGACGAGTTACGGCGCCGACCGGGTTCGGGGGATCAACCACCCGAACCAGTGAATTCGATCAACGGCCGTGGACCGGGCGGAACTTGACCGCGCGGCCCGGCGTTCTACTTCTCCACCTCGGCGGCGAGGTTGGCGAGGAGCGCGTCGTAGATGCGGGCGAGGCCCTTGGGGGCGAAGGTCTTCTCGAAGAAGCCGCCGATGCCGCCGGCACCCTGCCAGGTGGTCGTGACGACGACCCGCGCGCGGCCCTCGCCGGCGGGGGTGACGCGCCAGACGGTGACCATGGAGGAGTTGCGGTCCTTCTCGACGAGTTCGCCGTCGCTGGGCTCGGTCACCTCCAGGAGGCAGTCGCGCACGCGCTTCTTGGTGGCCTGGAGCTTCCAGTGGACGAGGGTTCCCTCGCCGTCGCCGCCCTCGCGCACCTCGAACTCGCTGAACTGTTCGGGCATGAGCTTCGCGCGGGGGCCGCTGTAGTCGGCGAGTGTGTCGAACACCGTCTCCGGGTCCGCCGCGACGACGCGCTCGGTGATGGCCTCGACCTGCGCCATGAGTTCCTCCAGGGCCTGTTTCTCGGGGTCGGGGCAAGCCAACCACCCCGCCCGTCGGCCGCCCAAATCGGGGGTCCCAAAGCGATCGGAAACGGCACTCGCACGATCATGGGAACACGTGTTCTATTCTGGGGTCAGTGCTACCCAGGAGGCGTCATGCGCTGGCAGAACCTCACCCAGGAGCCCGGCGAGCACGGCCGGGCGGCCGACCCCGCCCTGTTCGGCGCGGACGCGGTGACCACCCGCACCTTCGACACACCCGAGTTCCGGGGGATCACGTTCCACGAGGTGCGGGCCCGCTCGGTCCTCAACCGCGTGCCGGGCGCCTCCCGGATGCCGTTCGAGTGGACGGTGAACCCCTACCGGGGCTGCACGCACGCGTGCGTGTACTGCTTCGCCCGCCGCTCGCACGGCTACCTGGACCTCGACACGGGCATCGGGTTCGACACGCAGATCGTCGTCAAGGTGAACGCCCCCGAGGTGCTGCGCCGCGACCTCGCCTCGCCGCGCTGGCGCGGGGAACACGTGGCGATGGGCACGAACGTCGACTGCTACCAGCGCGCGGAGGGGCGCTACCGGCTGATGCCGGGCATCCTGGCCGCCCTGCGGGACCGCACGAACCCGTTCTCGATCCTCACCAAGGGCACGCTGATCCTGCGCGACCTCGACCTGCTGCGGCAGGCCGCCGAGGTCACCGACGTCGGCGTCTCCGTCTCGGTGGGCTTCCTGGACGAGGCGCTGTGGCGCACGGTGGAGCCGGGCACCCCGGTACCCGAACGGCGCCTGGAGGTCGTGCGGGCGCTCACCGGGGCGGGGCTCGGGTGCGGGGTGCTGATGGCGCCGGTGCTGCCGTTCCTCAGCGACCACCCCGATCAACTGCGCGCCACCGTGCGGGCGATCGCCGCCTCGGGCGCGACGTCGGTGACGCCGCTGACGCTGCATCTGCGGCCCGGCGCGCGCGAGTGGTTCATGAGCTGGCTGGCGCGCCACCACCCGCATCTGGTGGCCCGCTACGACCGGCTGTACGCGTCCGGCGCGTACGCCCCGAACTGGTACCAGCGCCGGATCACCCGTCAGGTCCACGAGCTGGCCCGGGAGTACGGCATCGGGCCCACGCGCGGGGGGATGCCGCGCCGGCCGCCGCAGCCCGGTGACGCGGAGGAACCGGAGCCGGCCGGGCCGGTCCAGCTGAGCCTGCTCTGAGCGCGTCCGGCGGCTCCTTTCGGGTCAACTATGGGCGGAACGGGTTCTTCCGGCCGTAGTTGTCGGGACGATGCCGCGTGGGCCGTCGACCCGCGCGGCCCCGGCAGTCCCTGGGAGGCTCCATGAGAAAACGCGCAGCCGTACTGTGCGGTGCCGCCGCCGTCGTGGCCGCGACGCTCACCGCCGCGCCCGTAGAGGCCGCTCCGGCGCCGGCCGCCGCGAAGCTCGCCTGGAAGAGCTGCGGCACGTCCGACCACCCGACGCTCCAGTGCGCGTCCCTGAAGGTGCCGCTCGACCACGACAACCCGCGCGGGCGCCAGATCACGCTCGCGCTGTCGCGCGTCCCGCACACCGCGAAGCGGTTCCAGGGGCCGCTGCTCGTCAACCCCGGCGGGCCCGGCGGCAGCGGGCTGTCCCTCGCCGGGTTCGTCGCCTCGACGCTCCCCAAGGGCGTCGCCGCGCAGTACGACGTCATCGGCTTCGACCCGCGCGGGGTCGGGAAGTCGACGCCCGCGCTGGACTGCAAGCCCGGCCACTTCGATCCCGTGCGGCCCGACTCGGTGCCCGTCACCCCGGCGATCGAGCGGGCCAACCTCAAGCGGGTCCGGTCCTTCGCGCAGGCGTGCGGGAAGAAGTACGCGAAGCTCCTGCCACACATCGACACCGTGAGCGCCGTGCGCGACATGGACGCCATCCGCGCGGCCGTGGGCGCGCCGAAGCTGAACTACTTCGGGTACTCGTACGGGACCTACCTGGGCGCCGTCTACGCCAAGCTGTACCCGCAGCGCGTGCGCCGGCTGGTGCTCGACTCGATCGTCGACCCGACGGGCGTCTGGTACGACGACAACCTCGCCCAGGACCTCGCCTTCAACGACCGCCACCGCGCGCTGATGGCCTGGATCGCCCAGCACGACGCCGTCTACCGCCTCGGCACCGACCCCGAGAAGGTCGAGACGAAGTGGTACGCGATGCGCGCGGCGCTCGCGAAGAAGCCGGCCGGCGGGAAGGTCGGCGCGTCCGAGCTGGAGGACACGTTCCTGCCGGGCGGCTACTTCAACGGCTACTGGCCCCACCTCGCCGAGGCGTTCGCCGCGTACGTCAACAGCAAGAACGCGGCCCCGCTGGTCGCCGCGTACGAGACCTTCGCCGCCGTCGACGCGTCCGGGGACAACGGGTTCAGCGTCTACACCTCGGTGCAGTGCCGGGACGCCGCCTGGCCGCGGGACTGGGAGCGGTGGCGCGCCGACAACTGGGCTACGTACGCCAAGGCGCCCTTCATGACCTGGAACAACGCCTGGTACAACGCGGCGTGCGCGTTCTGGCCGGTGAAGCCGCTGCGCCCGGTGAACGTCACCAACCACAAGCTCCCGCCGGTCCTGCTGTTCCAGGCGACGAACGACGCCGCGACCCCGTACGAGGGCGGCGCGCTCACCCACGCGCTGCTGCGCCGCTCCAGCCTCGTCGTCGAGGAGGGCGGCGGGAACCACGGCATCACGCTCAGCGGGAACGCCTGCCTCGACAAGCACCTCGCCGCGTACCTCACCGACGGCACCGTGCCGCGCTCCGACGGCGGCCCCGTCGACGCGGTCTGCCCCAGCCTCCCCGACCCCAAGCCCCGCACCGACAAGGCCGCCGCCCCCTCCACCCACGGCTCCACCCTCCACGGCCTCTTGGGCTTCCGGGGCTGAGCCGCAGGTCAGGGGCGCTGCCGGGCCCTGATTCCCGACGCCGTCGGGGGCGTTGTCAGACCCGTGATCCAAGATGGACCCATGAGCGATCTGACCCGCCTCCCGGCCCCCGACGGCGTCGCCCCCGCCGCGCAGTACACCCACGTCGTCACCGGCACCGGTCGCCTGGTCGCCGTCTCCGGTCAGCTCGCCCTCGACGAGAAGGGCGAGCTGGTCGGGGCGGGGGATCCCGCCGCCCAGGCCCGCCAGGTCTTCGACAACCTCCGCCGCTGCCTCGCCTCGGCCGGCGCGGGCTTCGACGACGTCGTCAAACTCACCTACTTCGTCACGGACATGGCGTACATGCCCGCGATCCGGGAAGCGCGCGCCGCACACATACCCGACGACCGGCTGCCCGCCGCCTCCGCCGTCCAGGTCGCCGGGCTGGTGCGGCCCGAATTCCTCATGGAGATCGAGGCGTTGGCGGTGACCGCCCCGTGACGCCGCTCTCCGTCCGGCCCATGACCCTCGCGGACTGCGACCGTGTCGCCGAGATCCGCGTGCGGGGGTGGCAGAGCGCCTACCGGGGGCTGATCCCGCAGGACCACCTCGACGCCCTCTCCGTCCGCGCGGACGCCGCGCGGCGCCGGGAGCACCTTGAGCGGGCCGGGGCGGAGGTGGTGAACCTCGTCGCCGAGCGGGCGGGGACGGTCGTCGGGTGGGCCTGTCACGGGCCGTACCGGGAGGGGGACGCGCGTACGGCGGACGCGGAGTTGTACGCGCTGTACGTGGACGCCGGGGAGTTCGGTACGGGGGTCGGGCGCGCGTTGTTCCAGGAGACCGTGCGGCAGGTCTCCGTGCGAGGGCCGCGTCGGCTGTACCTGTGGGTGCTGAAGGGGAACGTGCGCGCGCGGCGGTTCTACGAGCGGGCGGGGCTGCGGGCGGACGGGGTGGAGGAGCCGTTCGAGGTGAGCGGGGTGGCGGTGCCGGAGGTGCGGTACGCGGGGGAGGTGGGCGGGTGATGCCGAGGGGCGCCGGGACGGGTGGGGCCGCGAGTTGCCGGGCACCCGGCAAGCCGTTGAGCCCGGGTGACACCGGGTATCCGGAAGGCGGGCGAGCCCCGCGTGGGGCACCGGCCGTCGAACCCCGACATGACGCCGCTGGGCCGTCGGCCCGCCCCGCCGCTCAGGCGCCCCCGCGCGGTGTCAGCCCTCCCCCGGCAGGCGGGCCAGTGCGCGTACCGCCGCCTCCGCCAGTGCCGGATGGGCCAGGGCTTCGCGCAGGACCGGGCGGGCGCGGGGGTCGGCAAGGGTGGCGAGGCCGTCGATGCAGGCCAGGGCGATGCGGCGGTAGGGGTCGTGGGGGGTGAGGCGGCGGTGGAGGGTCGTGATGAGGGCCGGGGTGGATTCGGGGGCCGCGAGGGTCGTGAGGAGGCGGACGGGGTGGAGGGCGTAGGCGACGCGGAGTTCGTTGGTGGCGAGGGCGGCGGCGGCGCGGGCGGTGCGGGGGTCGCCGAGGCGGGCCAGCGCGTGGGCGGCGGAGGCGCAGCGCGGGGGGTCGCGGTGGTTGAGGAACAGGACGAGGGATTCGAAGGCGCGCCGGTCGCCCGCGAGGCCGAGGCGGAACGCGGCCAGCTCCCGTGCCCACAGCGGCTGTCCGGGTTCGGTCAGTACGGCGGCCAGCGCGTCCGTGTCGTCGGTCGTCGCGAGCCGCTCGAAGAGCGCGCCCCCGCCCGACTCCCGCCGTAAGCGCTCCGTGAGCGATCGCGACTCCTCGTCCATGATTCAGAGCGTAGGCGGGGTGCGACCAGGAGGGGAACGGGTTGACGAAGTCCACCCGTTCCAGGGGCTGGCGCGCTCGTTACTCACCGGTTAAGCTCATACGAGCGGGACACCCTCTCGCGCACCTCCTCATGGCGGCCTGGTGACGCAGCCGCCATGGGAAGCACGACCCGGCTCCGGGACAGGGCCGGTCGGATCAGCAAGGCGCCGTACGGCAGGCGGGCGTGTGCACGCCCCCCGTCGACGGCCCCGGGCGTGTGCGCTCGCAGCCCGGCATCACCCGCACCCCTCAGCCCGGCATCACCTGCACCTCCGGGCATGCCTTCCGCACCTCCGTGCACCCCTTCCGCGCCCCGCGCGCCCCCTCGGCGCACCCGGCGCTCTCCCAGTCGTCACCTCTTTCCTGGAGTCCCGCGATGGCCGCTCCCCTGTCCCCTTCCACCGCCCCCGCCTCGACCGCCTCCCCCGCCCCCGCCGGCACCGACGGCACCGCCCTGCGGACCGTCGCCGTCGTCGGTCTCGGCACGATGGGCACCGGCATCGCCGAAGTCCTCGCCAAGGCCGGCCGCCAGGTGATCGGCATCGACATCAGCGCCGCCCAGACGGCCCGCTGCGTCGCCGAACTGGAGACCTCCACCGCCCGCGCCGTCGCCCGGGGCCGCCTCACCGAACGGCAGCGCGCCGACGCGCTCGCCCTGGTCCGCACGACGACCGACCTGCGCGAGGCGGCCGGCGCCGACCTGGTGATCGAGGTCGCGCCGGAGTCGTACGAGGTCAAGCAGCGGCTCTTCCGCGAACTGGACGCCGTCGTGCGCCCCGACACGATCCTGGCGACCGGCACGAACGCCCTGTCGGTGACCCGGCTCGCGGCCGAGTCACAGCGCCCGGAACGCGTGCTGGGCCTGCACTTCTTCAACCCGGCGCCCGCGATGAAGCTGGTCGAGGTCGTCTCGTCGGTGCTGACCGCCCCGCAGGCCGTCACCCGGGTCACCGAGCTGGCCGTCGAGCTGGGCAAGGAGCCGGTGGCCGTCGGCGACCGGCCGGGGTTCGTCGCGGACGGCCTGCTGTTCGGCTACCTCAACCAGGCGGCGGCGATGTACGAGGCGCGCTACGCCTCCCGCGAGGACATCGACGCGGCGATGCGCCTGGGCTGCGGCCTGCCCATGGGCCCGCTCGCCCTGCTCGACCTGATCGGCGTCGACACCGCGCGCACCGTCCTGGACGCCATGTACGCCGCCTCCCACGACCGTCTGCACGCCCCCGCGCCGGTCCTCAGGCAGCTCAGCGAGGCGGGGCTGACGGGCCGCAAGGCGGGCCGCGGCTTCTACACGTACGAGGCGCCCGGCAGCGCGGTCGTCGTCCCGGACGCCCTCACGCCGCTGCCCGGCGGCTCTGGCGTCCCCGGCCGCCCGGTCCGGTCGGTCGGTGTCGCCGGGTCGGGGACCATGGCGTCCGGGATCGCCGAGGTCTTCGCGAAGGCCGGGTACGACGTCGTCCTGGCCGCCCGCAGCGAGGAGAAGGCCACCGCCGCGAAGGCCCGGATCGGGTCGTCCCTCGCGCGCTCCGCCGCCAAGGGGCGGCTCACCCCCGAGGCGGCGGCCGGCGCGCTGGAGCGGATCACGCCCGCCGGGTCCTACGAGGCGTTCGCGGACGTCGACCTCGCCGTCGAGGCCGTCGCGGAGGATCTGGCGGTCAAGCAGCAGTTGTTCGCGACGCTGGACAAGGTGTGCAAGCCGGGGGCGGTGCTGGCGACGACGACGTCGTCCCTGCCGGTGATCGCGTGCGCGCGGGCGACGTCGCGGCCGCAGGACGTCGTCGGGATGCACTTCTTCAATCCCGCACCGGCGATGAAGCTGGTCGAGGTCGTCCGTACAGTGTTGACGGCGGACGATGTCCGATCAACGGTTGACGAGGTCTGTGCGGTGATCAAGAAGCATCCCGTCAACTGTGGAGACCGCGCCGGGTTCATCGTGAATGCCCTGCTGTTCCCGTATCTCAACAACGCGATCAAGATGGTCCAGGAACACTACGCGTCTCTTGACGACATTGACGCGGCGATGAAGCTGGGCGGCGGCTACCCGATGGGCCCCTTCGAGCTCCTGGACGTCGTCGGCCTGGATGTCTCGCTCGCCATCGAGAAGGTCCTGCACCGCGAGTTCCGCGACCCGGGCCTCGCGCCGGCCCCGCTTCTGGAGCACCTGGTCGCCGCGGGCTGCCTCGGCCGCAAGACGGGCCGCGGCTTCCGCGAACATGCCAGGCGCTGACGCCTTCCGGGAGGCGGCGGACTGGGGCGGACTGCTCGATTCCGCAGGCCGGGCGGACCCCGGACCTGCGCATCGAGCCGCACGCATGCAGTACGTTCGGGTCATGTCCCAGCCCGCCAAGTCCTCCCGTACCCCCGCCCCGTCCGACGCGCCGGAGAGTGCCGCAGGCAGCCGTGCCGCCGCCCAGCGGCTCAAGATGCGCCGAGAACTGGCGGCCGCCGCGATGGAGTTGTTCGCGACGAAGGGCTACGAGGGGACCACCGTCGACGAGATCGCGGCAGCGGCCGGGGTCGCGCGCCGTACGTTCTTCCGCCACTTCCGGTCCAAGGAGGAGGCGATCTTCCCGGACCACGACGACACCCTGGTGCGCGCGGAGGCGGTGCTGAACGCCGCCCCGGCGCACGAACACCCCCTCGACACCGTGTGCCGCGGCATCAAGGAGGTCATGCGGATGTACGCGGCGCGGCCGGAGATCTCGGTCGCCCGGTACAAGCTGACGCGCGAGGTGCCCACCCTGCGCGAGGCGGAGATCGCGTCGGTGGCCCGCTACGAGCGCCTGTTCACCCGTTACCTCCTGGGTCACTTCGACGAGCACGCGCACGACGACGACGCGAACGACGACCCGCTGCTGGCCGAGGTCGCCGCCTCGGCGGTGGTCACCGCCCACAACCACGTGCTGCGGCGCTGGCTGCGCGCGGGCGGCCAGGGCGATGTCGAGGCGCAGCTGGACCACGCCTTCGGGATCGTGCGCCGCACCTTCGGCACCGGCATCGGGCTCGGGCGCGCGACGACGGCCCCCTCCCCCGCCGCCCCGGCCCCGGCGTCGCTGTCCACGCAGGGCGAGGTCCTGGTGACGGTCGCCCGCACGGACGCCCCGCTGGACGAGGTCATGCGGGCCATCGAGCAGGCGCTCAAGGAGCGCTGACCCCCGCACGGACATCTCTGTGACGACGGCCACCCCACCGGGTGGCCGTTTTGGCATGTCAGAGGGCGTTTTCACCCGCCTCCGAACCCCCACTTGATCGATCATCGCTCACTTGTCAAGTAAAGATTTCATCTGAGCGCAATTCCTGGCACCCAGTGCCTTGCCGAGTGACACGGGGTGCCATACCGTGAAGTCGTCCGGGTGGCCGGCGGACGGCGACAAGCCGTACGCCGGTTGTCCCCGCGCACCACGTCGCCGCGCACCCGGACGCCTGCGTCACAGGCAACCTCCCGCGCCACAAAGCGCCGCCGCACCACAGAAGCCAGCACCCTCACCGCGCCCTCCCCTCAGGGGCGCACACCGCCGGAGGCAACACCGTGACCGTGAAGGACATCCTGGAGGCGATCCAGTCGCCACAGACGACACCGGCCGACTTCGCCGCCCTCCCGCTGCCCGAGTCGTACCGCGCGATCACCGTCCACAAGGACGAGACGGAGATGTTCGCGGGGATGACGACCCGCGAGAAGGACCCGCGCAAGTCGCTGCACCTGGACGAGGTGCCGGTGCCCGAACTCGGGCCCGGCGAGGCCCTGGTGGCGGTCATGGCGTCCTCGGTCAACTACAACTCCGTGTGGACGTCGATCTTCGAGCCGCTGTCGACGTTCGGGTTCCTGGAGCGCTACGGCAAGCTCAGCGAGCTGACGAAGCGTCACGACCTGCCGTACCACGTCATCGGCTCCGACCTCGCCGGCGTCGTCCTGCGCACCGGGCCCGGCGTCAACGCGTGGCGGCCCGGGGACGAGGTCGTCGCGCACTGCCTGTCCGTCGAGCTGGAGTCCTCGGACGGCCACAACGACACGATGCTCGACCCCGAGCAGCGGATCTGGGGGTTCGAGACGAACTTCGGCGGGCTCGCGGAGATCGCGCTCGTCAAGTCGAACCAGCTGATGCCGAAGCCGGCCCACCTCAGCTGGGAGGAGGCGGCCTCGCCGGGGCTGGTCAACTCGACGGCGTACCGGCAGCTCGTCTCAGGCAACGGCGCCGGGATGAAGCAGGGCGACAACGTGCTGATCTGGGGCGCGAGCGGCGGACTCGGCAGCTACGCGACGCAGTTCGCGCTCGCGGGCGGCGCCACCCCGATCTGTGTCGTCTCCAGCCCGCAGAAAGCCGAGATCTGCCGCCGGATGGGCGCGGAGGCGATCATCGACCGGACCGCCGAGGGCTACCGGTTCTGGAAGGACGAGCACACCCAGGACCCGAAGGAGTGGAAGCGGTTCGGCAAGCGCATCCGTGAGCTGACCGGCGGCGAGGACGTCGACATCGTCTTCGAGCACCCGGGCCGCGAGACCTTCGGCGCCTCGGTGTACGTCACCCGCAAGGGCGGCACGATCGTCACCTGCGCCTCCACCTCCGGCTACACCCACGAGTACGACAACCGCTACCTGTGGATGTCGCTCAAGCGGATCGTCGGCTCGCACTTCGCCAACTACCGCGAGGCGTGGGAGGCCAACCGCCTGGTCGCCAAGGGGAAGATCCACCCGACGCTGTCCAAGGTGTACGCCCTGGAGGAGACCGGGCAGGCCGCGTACGACGTCCACCGCAACCTGCACCAGGGCAAGGTCGGCGTGCTGTGTCTCGCGCCCGAGGAAGGTCTGGGCGTGCGCGACCACGCCAAGCGGGCCGAGCACATCGACGCCATCAACCGCTTCCGGAACGTCTGAGGGCACCCGATGACAGAGCGCCAGAAAGACCGCCCGTGGCTCATGCGGACGTACGCCGGGCACTCCACCGCCGAGGCGTCCAACGAGCTGTACCGCCGCAACCTCGCCAAGGGTCAGACGGGTCTGTCGGTCGCCTTCGACCTGCCGACCCAGACCGGCTACGACCCCGACCACGTCCTCGCGCGCGGTGAGGTCGGCCGGGTGGGCGTGCCGGTGGCCCACCTCGGGGACATGCGGCGGCTGTTCCAGGACATCCCCCTGGAGCGGATGAACACCTCGATGACGATCAACGCGACCGCGATGTGGCTGCTGGCGCTCTATCAGGTCGTCGCCGAGGAGCAGGGCGCGGACGTCGAACAGCTCCAGGGGACGACACAGAACGACATCGTCAAGGAGTACCTGTCGCGCGGGACGCACGTCTTCCCGCCGGGGCCCTCGCTGCGGCTGACGACGGACATGATCTGTTACACGGTCAACCACATGCCGAAGTGGAACCCGATCAACATATGCAGCTATCACCTCCAGGAGGCGGGGGCGACGCCCGTCCAGGAGATCGCGTACGCGATGTCGACGGCGGTCGCGGTGCTGGACGCCGTCCGTGACTCCGGGCAGATCCCCGAGGAACGTTTCGGTGACGTCGTCGGCCGGATCTCCTTCTTCGTCAACGCGGGCGTCCGGTTCATCGAGGAGATGTGCAAGATGCGGGCGTTCGGCCGCATCTGGGACCAGGTGACGCGCGAGCGGTACGGCATCGAGGACCCCCGGCAGCGCCGGTTCCGCTACGGCGTGCAGGTCAACTCGCTGGGGCTGACGGAGGCGCAGCCGGAGAACAACGTCCAGCGGATCGTGCTGGAGATGCTGGCGGTGACGCTGTCGAAGGACGCCCGCGCGCGGGCCGTGCAGCTGCCGGCGTGGAACGAGGCGCTGGGGCTGCCGAGGCCGTGGGACCAGCAGTGGTCGCTGCGGATCCAGCAGGTGCTGGCGCACGAGAGTGACCTGCTGGAGTACGAGGACATCTTCGCGGGGTCGCACGTCGTCGAGAAGAAGGTGGACGCGCTGGTCGCGGACTCCCTCGCGGAGATGGCGCGGATCGAGGAGATGGGCGGTGCGATGGCCGCCGTGGAGTCGGGGTACCTGAAGTCGCAGCTGGTGGCGTCGCACGCGGAGCGCCGGGCTCGTATCGAGTCCGGTCAAGAGTTGATCGTCGGCGTCAACGCGTTCAACACGACCGAGCCCAATCCACTCACCGCCGACCTCGGTCAAGCGATCCATACAGTTGATCCGGCTGTCGAGGAACGTGTCGTGGAGGCCGTCGGGCAGTGGCGTTTCACCCGGCAGGAGTCGTCCGACCGGCAGGGCATGGGCGATCCGTTCCACTATCCGACCGTCCGCCAGGCGCTCGACCGTCTGAAGGAGGCCGCGCAGGGGACGGAGAACCTGATGGAGGCCACCTTGGAGTGCGCCCGCGCGGGGATCACGACCGGCGAGTGGGCGGGCGCACTGCGCGAGGTGTTCGGCGAGTTCCGGGCGCCGACGGGCGTCTCGTCGGCGCCGGTCGCGGTCCCGGTGGAGGAGGGTTCGGCGCTGGCCGAGGTGCGTCGCAAGGTGGACGTCACCGCGCGGGAGCTGGGCTCGGGCAAGCTGCGGTTCCTGGTGGGCAAGCCGGGGCTGGACGGGCACTCCAACGGCGCCGAGCAGATCGCCGTGCGCGCGCGGGACGCGGGTTTCGAGGTCGTCTACCAGGGCATCCGGCTGACGCCCGAGCAGATCGTGGACGCGGCGCTCGCGGAGGACGTGCACGCGGTCGGCCTGTCCATTCTGTCCGGCTCGCACGCCCGGTTGGTGCCGGATGTCCTGGAGCGGCTGCGTGTGGCCGGTGCCACAGACATTCCGGTGATCGCCGGTGGCATCATCCCCAGCGGTGACGCCGAAGAGCTGCGGGCCGCAGGTGTGGCCGCCGTCTTCACCCCGAAGGACTTCGACATCACCGGGATCATCGGCCGCATCGTCGACGAGATCCGCACAGCGAACCGGCTCGACCCCCTGGAGGTCCCCGCATGACGCCCGTCAACCGCCTGCGCCCCCGCCGCTCCTGTCTGGCCGTTCCGGGGAGCAACCCGCGCTTCCTGGAGAAGGCGCAGGGCCTCCCGGCGGACCAGGTGTTCCTGGACCTGGAGGACGCGTGCGCGCCGCTCGCGAAGCCGGAGGCGCGGCACACCATCGTCAAGTTCCTCAACGAGGGCGACTGGACGGGCAAGACGCGGGTCGTGCGCGTCAACGACTGGACGACCGAGTGGACGTACCGGGACGTCGTCACGGTCGTCGAGGGCGCCGGGCAGAACCTTGACTGCGTCATGCTGCCGAAGGTGCAGAACGCGCAGCAGATCGTCGCCCTGGACCTGCTGTTGACGCAGATCGAGAAGACCATGGGCTTCGAGGTCGGCCGCATCGGCATTGAGGCGCAGATCGAGAACGCCCAGGGACTCAACAACGTCAATGAGATCGCCCAGGCCAGTCAACGTGTCGAGACGATCATCTTCGGTCCGGCCGACTTCATGGCGTCGATCAACATGAAGACCCTCGTGGTCGGCGAGCAGCCGCCGGGCTACCCGGCGGACGCCTACCACTACATCCTCATGAAGATCCTGATGGCGGCCCGCGCGAACGACCTCCAGGCGATCGACGGCCCCTACCTCCAGATCCGCAACGTGGACGGCTACCGCGAGGTCGCCCGGCGGGCCGCAGCGCTCGGCTTCGACGGCAAGTGGGTGCTGCACCCGGGCCAGGTCGAGGCGTCCAACGAGATCTTCTCGCCGTCGCAGGAGGACTACGACCACGCCGAGCTGATCCTCGACGCGTACGACTACTACACGTCCGAGGCGGGCGGGAAGAAGGGCTCGGCGATGCTCGGCGACGAGATGATCGACGAGGCGAGCCGCAAGATGGCGCTGGTGATCTCCGGCAAGGGCAGGGCGGCGGGCATGACCCGGACGTCGAAGTTCGAGATCCCGGAGGCGTGAGCGCGATGCAGTTCGGGCGCACCTACGAGGAGTTCGAGGTCGGGGCCGTCTACAAGCACTGGCCCGGCAAGACGGTCACCGAGTACGACGACCATCTCTTCTGCCTCCTCACGATGAACCACCACCCGCTCCACATGGACGCCAACTACGCCGAGAACACGACGGACTTCGGCAAGAACGTGGTGGTCGGGAACTACGTCTACTCGCTGCTGCTCGGCATGTCCGTGCCGGACGTCTCGGGCAAGGCGATCGCCAACCTGGAGATCGAGTCGCTGAAGCACGTCGCGCCGACGTTCCACGGCGACACGATCTACGGCCAGACGACGGTGCTGGACAAGTGGCCGTCGAAGTCGAAGGACGACCGCGGGATCGTCCACGTCGAGACCAAGGGCTACAAGCAGGACGGCACGCTGGTGTGCGTGTTCCGACGCAAGGTCATGGTGCCGACGGAGACCTACATCAAGGAGCGCGGCGGCGAGCAGCCCGGCCGCCCGGAACTTCAGGAGGGCTGAGTCACCATGGCACGCCTCGCGCAGACCGCCGGCCTCACCGACGTGCAGGCCGAAATCCTGTCCACCGTACGGGACTTCGTCGACAAGGAGATCATCCCGGTCGCGACGGAGCTGGAGCACCGGGACGAGTATCCGCAGCAGATCGTGGACGGGCTCAAGGAGTTGGGCCTGTTCGGGCTGATGATCCCGGAGGAGTACGGCGGTCTGGGCGAGTCGCTGCTGACGTACGCGCTGTGCGTGGAGGAGATCGCCCGGGGCTGGATGTCGGTGTCCGGGATCATCAACACGCACTTCATCGTGGCGTACATGCTCAAGCAGCACGGCACGAAGGAGCAGAAGGAGCACTTCCTGCCGCGGATGGCCGCAGGGGACGTCAGGGGCGCGTTCTCGATGTCGGAGCCGGGCCTGGGTTCCGACGTGTCGGCGATCACGTCGAAGGCGGTCAGGGACGGCGACGAGTACGTCCTGAACGGCCAGAAGATGTGGCTGACGAACGGCGGGACGTCGTCACTGGTCGCCGTTCTCGTGCGAAGTGACGAAGGACACCCGGAGGGTACGGCGCCCCACAAGTCGATGACGACGTTCCTGATCGAGAAGGAGCCGGGCTTCGGCGAGGTCCGGCCGGGCCTGACGATCCCCGGCAAGATCGACAAGATGGGGTACAAGGGGGTCGACACGACCGAACTGGTCATGACTGACCTGCGCCTTCCGGCCGACCGCGTGCTCGGCGGCGCCACCGGCCGAGGTTTTTACCAAATGATGGACGGCGTCGAGGTTGGCCGCGTGAATGTCGCGGCGCGTGGCTGCGGCGTCGCTCAGCGTGCCTTCGAGTTGGGTGTCCGGTACGCCCAGCAACGTCACACCTTCGGCAAGCCGATCGCCCAGCACCAGGCGATCCAGTTCAAGCTCGCGGAGATGGCTACCAAGGTCGAGGCCGCCCATGCGATGATGGTCAATGCGGCACGCAAAAAGGACTCGGGTGAGCGAAACGACCTGGAGGCCGGGATGGCGAAGTACCTCGCCTCCGAGTACTGCAAGGAGGTGGTCGAGGACGCTTTCCGGATCCACGGCGGCTACGGCTTCTCCAAGGAGTACGAGATCGAGCGCCTGTACCGCGAGGCGCCGATGCTCCTGATCGGTGAAGGCACCGCCGAGATCCAGAAAATGATCATCGGCCGAAGGTTGCTCGAAGAGTATCGATTCCAGGGCTAGATATACCGGTTGGGGGTGTTTTCTTCGAGAAGAAGGTCACACCCCGTCAACCCGTCTCAGCCGCCGACTCGTCTTCCTGGCTTACCCAGTTGTGGTCGTGAACCGCTACGATCGCCGGAAAGCCGCCGTCCCCCGTTCAGAGCGCGGCATCATCCGCTACGAAGGTCATCCATGCCCCACAGCCAAACCTCTGCACCTCGCGACAGCCTCGCCGGCGTACGCCTTGCGCGCGGAGCATCGCCGTGGCTTCTCCCGACCGTCGCCACCGCAGCCGTCAGCCTGGTCCGCGCCCGCCGCTCGGGCGCCGCGAAGGCAGTCGCCGTGCCCGCCACCGCGCTCGCGGCGGGCATGCTGTGGTTCTTCCGCGACCCCGAGCGAGAGATCGCCTCGGGCCGGGTCATCTCCCCCGCCGACGGCGTGGTGCAGAGCATCATGCCGTGGAAGGACGGGCGCACCCGGGTCGCGATCTTCATGAGCCCGCTCAACGTCCACGTCAACCGCGCGCCCCTCGCGGGCACGGTGACGTCCGTGGAGCACGTGCCGGGCGGTTTCGTCCCGGCGTTCAACAAGGAGAGCGAGCACAACGAGCGGGTCGTCTGGCACTTCGACACCGAGCTCGGTGACATCGAGATGATCCAGATCGCCGGCACGGTCGCCCGCCGCATCGTCCCCTACATCCCCGAGGGCACGAAGGTCGAGCAGGGCGAGCGCATCGGTCTGATCCGGTTCGGTTCGCGCGTGGACGTCTACCTGCCCGAGGGTATCGAGGCCGCCGTCGAGGTCGGGCAGAAGACCGTTGCGGGGGTGACTCGTCTTGACCGTGATTGACCCTGAGACGCAGACCGGCTGGGTGCCGGAGGCCGACGACGCGGACGACGAGGAGGAGATGCCCCTCTCGCTGCGGCTGTCGATAGCGGACGCCCTGACGCTCGGCAACGCCACCTGCGGCTTCATGGCGGTGTACTTCACCACCACCGGCATCCTCATCCCGCACCTCACCGGCAGCCAGGAGACCGGCATGGCGCGCAGCAGCGCGGCCACCGCGGTCATCCTGATGCTGTGCGCGGCGGTCTTCGACCTGTTCGACGGCCTGGTCGCCCGCAAGCTGCGCTCGTCCCCGATGGGCGCGGAGCTGGACAACCTCTCCGACCTGGTCAGCTTCGGTCTGGCCCCGGCGTACTTCGTCCTCGTCTACGGCATGGTCGCCAACGACGCGCACCAGCGGGTGGCGGCGGTCGGCGCGGTCGTGGTGCTGCTCGCGGTGGTGCTCAGACTCGCGCGCTTCTCGTGCGTGACGCCCGCGAACGGCATGTTCCAGGGCATGCCGTCGCCGTTCGGCGCGCTGACGGTCGTCGCGATCGTCCTGCTGGAGCTGCCTTTCGTGGCGACGCTCCTGGCGATCGTCGGGACGGCCTGGCTGATGGTGAGCCGCGTCGAGTACCCGAAGCCGCGCGGGCCGCTCGCGGGGGCGATGCTCTCGTGGATCGTCCTGTCGATGGGCATGCTCGCGGCGTGGGCGTTCGGCGCCCCCGGCGGGCAGCTCCTCCTCCAGACGGGCTGCGCGCTCCAGCTCGTCATGGGCGCGGTCATCCCCCTGTTCGCCACGGCCCGCCGGGTGAACAACTTCCGCGACAACCGCCGCGAGGCGCGCACGGCCCAGCTGCCGTAACCGCCCGCCACGCGTACGAAGCGCCCCGGACCTCTTCCAAGGTCCGGGGCGCTTCGGCGTTCCGCGGGTTCAGGCCGCCAGTTCCCGGCCGATCCGTTCGGCCACCTGCTCCAGGATCGGGCCCGCCTGCGCGATGCACAGGGCGACGTCCGGCTCGACCTCCGTGAGCGGGTAGGCGCGGCGGATGCCCGCGCCGGCCAGGTCCTGCGGGGTCAGGGCGAGCCGGCCGCAGACGGCGACGACGTCCTTGCCGGCGGCGCGCGCGGCGGCGGCGACGCCGGCCGGGGCCTTGCCGTGCAGGGTCTGGGCGTCGAGGGAGCCCTCGCCGGTGATGACGAGGTCGGCACGGGCGAGGGCGGGCGCGAAGCCGAGGACGTCGAGCATGACCTCGATGCCGGGGCGGAAGCGGGCGCCGAGCAGCAGCGCGCCGTAGCCGATGCCGCCGGCCGCACCGGCGCCGGGGGCGGCGGCGTGCGTGGCGGCGTCGGGGCCGAACGCGGTCTCCAGGACCTTCGCGAAGTGGGTGAGGGCGGCGTCGAGGTCTTCGACGTCGTCCGGGGAGGCGCCCTTCTGGGGGCCGTAGACGGCGGGGGCGCCCGTGGGGCCGGTCAGCGGGTTGTCGACGTCGCTGGCGAGGATGAGGTCGACGTCCTTCAGGCGGGCGTCGAGGCCGGTCAGGTCGGCGCGGGCGAGGGCGGCGAGGCCGCCTCCGCCGGGGGCGACCGGTTCGCCGTCCGCGTCGAGGAAGCGGGCGCCGAGCGCGGTGAGCATGCCGGCGCCGCCGTCGGTGGTGGCGCTGCCGCCGACGCCGAAGACGATCGTGCGGGCGCCCGCGTCGAGGGCGGCGCGCAGGAGTTCGCCGGAGCCGTACGTCGACGCGGTGAGCGGGGCGAAGACGCCGCGCGGGAGCCGCTGGAGGCCGCTGGCCTCGGCCATCTCGACGACGGCGGTGTCACCGCGCAGCGCGAACGCGGCGGTGACCTCGTGTCCGAGGGGGCCCGCGACTGCCGCCTCGCGGCGTTCGAAGCCGGCCGCGAGCGCGGCGGCCACCGTGCCGTCGCCGCCGTCCGCGACGGGCAGCGTCTCCACCTCGACGCCGGGGAGCGCCCTGCGCAGGCCCGCCGTCACCCGCTGCGCGACCTCGACGGCCGTCAGTGAGCCCTTGAACTTGTCCGCCGCGACGAGCACGTGCCGCCCGCCGTGGTCCGAAGCCTCCGCCACCTGTCTCCCATCCCCGCGCCGGTTCACGCCGCTGTGACCATAACCGGAGGACACCTTCGCCGTCATGCCCCGTCCGAAGACTGGGTTCCGGCTGGTTTCCGGCTGGTTTCCGGCTGGGTGGGGGCTGTGGGCGGGAGGGTGGTTCGGGAGGTTTTGGGGGTCCTCGGGGAGGTGGCTCGATACGCTGCCGAGATGAGCACTCTTGACTACGCCGCGTACATCGCCTCTCTGCCCCGTATCCTCGCGGGCGCCGCCGCGCTCTTCCGGGACGGTGAGGGGCGGGTGCTGCTCGTCGAGCCCAACTACCGTGAGGGGTGGGCGCTTCCGGGCGGCACGATCGAGTCGGACACCGGTGAGACGCCCCGGCAGGGGGCGCGGCGCGAGACCCTGGAGGAGATCGGCCTCGACCGTCCGCTCGGGCGGCTCCTCGCCGTCGACTGGGTGCCCGGCACCGGCCGTCCGCCGCTGGTGGCCTACGTGTACGACGGGGGTGTGCTCGGCGAGGCGGAGCTCAAGTCGATCCGGCTCCAGGAGGAGGAGCTGCTGTCCTGGAAGCTCGTGCCCCGCGACGACCTCGCGGCGCATCTGCCCGGCCAGTTGGGGCTACGCGTCCTCGCCGCGCTGGACGCGCTCGCGGACGGGGCGGGGACGGCGGAGCTGGAGAACGGGCTGCCGGCCTTCTGAACGGGGCTGTCGTTGGCGGGTGTTGGCTCTCGTCCGGGCCAACGGGCTGGCAACGTGCCTAGCCCTGCTCGGTGTTGGGCCTGATCTCGACCTCGCGCAGGGCCTCGTCGCGTTCGGCGACGCGGGCCTCTGTGCGGTGGCCGCGCTGGATGTAGTCCCGCAGGACCAGTTCGACGGCGTCCTGCGGGGTGCCGACCCCGGCCAGCACCATGGCCTCGACGACGAGTTCGGCGTCGAGGGAGACGGAGACCTTTGCCATGGCGTGACGCTATCACCGGGGCGCGGGGCCGGGATATCCGTTCGCCGGGCCGGGGTCGGAGACCTACGCTCGGCCCATGGCCAAGCCTCTCGTCGCGATCCTCACCGGTGCCGGTGTCAGCACGGACTCCGGCATCCCCGACTACCGCGGGCCGAACGGACTGTGGCGGCGCGACCCCGGGGTCGAGAAGCTGGTGACGTACGAGTACTACATGGGGGACCCGGAGATCCGGCGCCGCTCGTGGCGGATGCGGCGCGAGAGCGGGGCACTGAGGGCCGAGCCGAACGCCGCGCACCGGGCGATCGTGGAGCTGGAGTGGTCGGGGGTGCCGGTGCGGGTGCTGACGCAGAACGTGGACGGACTGCACCAGCTCGCCGGGCTGCCCGACCGCAAGGTGCTCGAACTCCACGGCAGCGCACGCCGGTTCGTGTGCACGGGGTGCGGTGCGCGGGGGCCGATGGAGGACGCCCTCGCGCGGATCGACGCCGGTGAGGACGATCCGCCCTGCCTGGAGTGCGGCGGCATCCTCAAGTCGGCGACGGTCATGTTCGGCGAACACCTCGACCCGGCCGTCCTCGGCGACGCCCTCGCCATCGCCAAGGCGTGCCAGGTCTTCTACGCCGTCGGCACGTCCCTCAAGGTCCACCCCGCCGCCGCCCTCGCCGGCGTCGCCGCCGAGCACGGGGCCCGGCTGATCGTCGTCAACGCGGAGGAGACGCCGTACGACGGGGTCGCGGACGAGGTGGTCAGGGAGCCGATCGGGACGGCGCTGCCCCGGCTGCTGCGGGAGCTGGCCGGGTAGAACTCCCGTTCAGAACAGGGCCGTTCCGCGTTCGAAGTCCAGCAGGCGGCGTTTGCGGGGCAGGCCGCCGCCGTAGCCGGTGAGGTCGCCCGAGGCGCCGATGACGCGGTGGCAGGGGACGATGATGCCGACGGGGTTCTTGCCGTTGGCGAGGCCGACGGCGCGGGAGGCGCGGGGGTTGCCGAGGGCGTCGGCGAGCTGGCCGTAGGTGCGGGTCTCGCCGTAGGGGATGGCCCGCAGCTGGGACCAGACGGACTTCTGGAAGTCGGTGCCGTTCAGGGCGAGTTCGAGGGTGAACTCGGTCAACTCGCCCGCGAAGTACGCCTCCAGCTGGGCCTCGGCCTCCGCGAAGCCGGTGTCGTCGCGGGGGCCGAAGGTCTCCTCCGGCGGGCGGTGGCGCTGGTCGGTCATGTAGAGGCCGCACAGGACACCGTCGTCGGCGACGAGGGTGAGCGGGCCGTAGGGGCTGTCGACGACCTTGTGGTGCTTCATGTGAACAACCTTAGGCGGGGAGGAAGTTGATGGGGTGGTCGTCGGTCGCCCACAGGTACTGGACGGCGTAGGCGCGCCAGGGGCGCCAGGCGGCGGCGCGGGCCGTGAGGGCGGCCGGGGTCGCGGGCAGGCCCAACTCCTGTGCGGCGCGGCGGACTCCGAGGTCGGTGGGGAGGAAGGCGTCGGGGTCGCCGAGGGCGCGCATGGCGATGACGTCGGCGGTCCAGGGGCCGAGGCCGGGGAGTCGGAGGAGGCGGGCGCGGGTTTCCGGCCAGTCGCTCTCGGGGCCCAAGTGGAGGGTGCCGTCCGCCAGTTGGGTGACGAGGGTGGTGAACGTCGTGCGGCGGGTGCGGGGCATCGCGAGGGTGTCGGGGTCGAGGGCGGTGAGTGCTTCGGGGGTCGGGAAGAGGTGGGTGAGGCCGCCCTCGGGGTCGTCCACGGGGTCGCCGTGCGCGGTGACCAGGCGGGCGGCGTGGGTGCGGGCCGCGGCCGTCGAGACCTGCTGGCCGAGGACCGCGCGGATCGCGAACTCGGGTTCGTCGACGGTGCGGGGGACTCTGCGGCCGGGGGCCTTGTCGACGAGGGGGGCGAGGGCGGGGTCGGTGCGCAACTGGTCGTCCACGGCGACCGGATCAGCGTCCAGGTCGAGCATGCGGCGGCAGCGGCTGGTCGCGACGGTCAGGTCGCGCAGGTCGCTGAGGGTGAGGCGGCAGGCGATGTGGTCGGGGTGCGGGGTGAGGGCGACGATGCCGTGGCCGTACGGGAGGCGCAAGGTTCTGCGCAGGGCGCCGCCGCGCCACTCCTCCACGCCGGGGACGGCTGTCGCCGCGAGGTGGCCGAACAGGTTGTCGGGGTTCAGGGGGGCGCGGAACGGGAGCCTCAGCTGGAGCGCGCCGGGGGTCTTGTTCGCCGACTTCGGTGCGCGGCAGCGGAGTTCGGTGGGTGAGAGGGCGAAGACCTCGCGGACGGTGTCGTTGAACGTCCGGACGGACGAGAAGCCCGCCGCGAACGCCACGTCCGCCATGGGGAGTTCGCTGGTCTCGATCAGGATCCGTGCGGTCTGGGCACGTTGTGCCCTCGCCAACGCCAGGGGGCCCGCGCCGAGTTCGGCGAGGAGTTGGCGCTCCACCTGCCGGGTGCTGTACCCGAGTCGGGCGGCCAGTCCCGGCACGCCGTCCCGGTCCACCACGCCGTCCGCGATCAGCCGCATCGCCCTCGCCACGGCGTCCGCCCGCTGGTTCCACTCCGGCGAGCCCGGGCTCGTGTCCGGCCTGCACCTCTTGCACGCCCTGAACCCCGCCTGCTGACACGCCGCCGCGCTCGCGTAGAACGTCATGTTCTCCGCCTTCGGCGGCACCGCCGGACAACTCGGCCGGCAGTAGATCCCCGTCGTATACACCGCCGTGAAGAACCACCCGTCGAACCGCGCGTCCTTCGACCGCACGGCCCGCACACAGCGCTCCCGGTCAGTGTGCATCGCGTTCTGCATACCCCCAGCATGGGGCCACCCCGAGGCTTCGGCTGGCGGAAATCCGACATGGACGTGGGGGTGGGTGACGCAGGGGCCCAGACCAAACGCAGCGAGCTGCACGACACGATCGCGCAGGTCCCGGGGCACGTCCCGGAGGAGAGACCGCAGCCGGGGCCGGGGGAACGGGGGCTGGAGCTGAGGGCCGAGGGTCGGGAGCTGAGGGCCGGGAGCTGGGGGCCGGGAGCTGGGGGCCGGGAGCTGGAGGCCGGAGGCCGGAGGCCGGAGGCAAGGTCGGGAGCCGGGGGTCGGAGGCCGGGAGCCGAAGGCCGGGGGTCGGAGGCCAGGAGCCGAAGGCCGGGGGTCGGAGGCCAGGAGCCGAAGGCCGGGAGCCGGGGCCGGGAGCCGAAGGTCGGAGGCCGGGGGCCGGGGGCCGGAGGCCGGGGGCCGGAGGCCGGAGGCAAGGTCGGGGGCGGGGGCCGGAGGCCAAGGGAACCGGCCAGCCTCAGCACGTCGGCGAGGACAGCCGGCTCCAGGGCCGCCGGGGTGGCGGGGTGGTCACGCCTTGTGCTCCTTGAGGATCGAGTGGACGACGACCGCGCGGACAGCGACGGACGCGGCGGTGCTTGCGACGGCGAGGAGCATGGAGACCAGGACCGCGCCGGCGACGAGGACCAAGGCGCCGCCGCCCGCGACGAGAGCGAACGCGCTGCCGAGGGAGAGCTGGATCGCCGGGCGGTGGGAGACCAAGGCGGACGGGACCGGGGGCGGGACGGCCAGAGTAGGGATGGCCGAGGGCCGGGGCCAAGGGCTGGAGCCGAGGCCGGGGGCCAGGGCCAAGTCCGAGGGCCGGAGCTGCGGCCGGGGCCCGGGAGTGGGGTTGCTCAGGGGCTGGTTCTGCTGGTTTCCCGGCAGGGCGGCGGATGCGGCAGGCGTGGGCCTGTGCCGACAGGCTCAGACGCCGCCCGGCGGTTCCGGGCCGGGCGCTGAGGGCCTTCGGGAGGGCTGCGCTCGGGCGGCGGGCTCGAACCCAGCGGACCTCATGCCCAGCCCCCGCCGCCCTCGCACCCGCACCCGCACCCGCACCCGCACCCGCACCCGGCCAGCCTCACCTCTGGGTCCGGCAGGACCTATACCCCGCCAACCTCACCCCGGGTCCGCCAGGCCCCATACCCCGCTGCCCTCACCCCCGGCCCTGGCTCCGGCTCCGGCCCTCGCTCCCGGCTCCGGTTCCGGCCCTAGCCCTCGATCCGGCTCCGGCTCCGGCTCCGGCTCCGGCTCCGGCTCCGGCTCCGGTCAGCCTCGCCCCCGGCCCCCGGCCCCCGGCCAGCCTCACCCCCTCAAACCCGCCAAGCCGACTCCCTCAGCAGTCGCAAGCCGTTCAGGCCGACCAGGACCGTCGAGCCCTCGTGGCCTGCCACGCCGAGCGGCAGCGGCAAGTGGCCGAGGAGGTCCCACAGGACGAGGGCCGTGATGAAAGTGCCGGCGATGATGAGGTTCTGGCGGACGAGGCGGCGGGCGGTGCGGGAGAGGCGGATGGCGGCGGGGACGGCGGTGAGGTCGTCGCGGACGAGGACGGCGTCGGCGGTCTCCAGGGCGAGGTCCGCACCGGCGCGGCCCATGGCGATGCCCGCGTGGGCGACGGCGAGGGCGGGCGCGTCGTTGACGCCGTCGCCGACGAAGAGGACGCGGGTGCCGAGGCCCTTGACGGCCGTCACCTTCTCCTCGGGGAGCAGACCGGCCCGGACGTCGGTGACGCCGGTCGCCTCGGCGACGCGCGCGGCCGCGCCGGGCTGATCGCCGGTGAGCAGGACCGGCGGGGCCGTGGTGAGCGCGGTGAGCGCGGCGACGGCGGCCGGTGCCTCGGGGCGCAGCCGGTCGGTGAGGACGAGGGTGCCGACGGGGACGCCGTCGCGGGTGACGAGGACGGTGGTGGCACCGCCCTCGCCGTCCACGCCGTCCACGCCGCCGTCGCCGTCCACGCCGCCCTCCGGCGCCGTCCCGGGAGCCGGCGGACGTCCGACCGTCACCACGGCGCCCTCGACCACGGCCTCGACCCCCACCCCCGGGCGTGCCGCGAACTTCTCGGCGGGCACCAAGCGGACCCCCCGCTCCCCCGCCGCTGCGACGATCGCGCGGGCCAGCGGATGTTCGGACGCGTACTCGGCGACGGCGGCCAGCGCCAGCAGCCCCGTCTCGTCGAGCCCGGAGCCGGGGGCGGGGAGTACCGAGACGACCTCGGGCGTCCCCTCGGTCAGGGTGCCCGTCTTGTCCAGCGCGACGACGTCCACGGCCCCCAACTGCTCCATGGCGACGGCGGACTTGACGAGGACCCCGTGCCGTCCGGCGTTGGCGACGGCCGACAGGAGCGGCGGCATGGTCGCGAGGACGACCGCGCAGGGCGAGGCCACGATCATGAACGTCATCGCGCGCAGCAGCGCACTCGTGAGGTCGGCACCGAACATCAGCGGCACGGCGAACACCGCGAGGGTCGCGACGACCACCCCGACGGCGTACCGCTGCTCGACCTTCTCGATGAGCACCTGGGTGGGCGCCTTGGTGCGGGACGCCTCCTCGACGAGCCCCACGATGCGGGCGATCACCGAGTCGGAGGGGTCGCGTTCGACGCGGACGCGCAGCGCGCCGGTGCCGTTGAGCGTCCCCGCGAACACCTCGTCGCCGGGCCGCTTGACGACGGGCATGGACTCGCCGGTGACGGTCGCCTGGTCGGCCTCGCTGAGGCCGTCGAGGACACGCCCGTCGGCGCCGATGCGCTCGCCGGGGCGGATCAACAGGACGTCGCCGACGGCGAGTTCGGCAGCGGGGACGGTCTCCTCGCCGGTGTCGGTGAGGCGGGTCGCGGTATCGGGCGCGAGGTCGAGGAGGCCGCGCACGGAGTCGGCCGTCCGGGCGGTGGCGAGCGCTTCGAGGGCGCCGGAGGTGGCGAAGATGACGATCAGCAGGGCGCCGTCGAGGACCTGCCCGATGGAGGCCGCGCCGATCGCCGCGACGATCATCAGGAGGTCGACGTCGAGGGTCTTCTCGCGCAGCGCGCGCAGGCCCTCCAGGGCGGGTTCCCAGCCGCCGGAGACGTAGGCGGCGGCGTAGAGGGGGCCGTACAGCCAGGCGGGGCCGCCGCCGAGGTCCGCCACGAGGGCGAGGACGAAGAGGAGGGTGGCCGCGAGGGCCCACCGCACCTCGGGCAGGGCGAGCAGCCGGGTGCGGCGGCGCGGGACGGCCGCCGGGCGGACAGGGGTGGGGGCAAGGGTCGCTGACACCCTCCCCACCATACAGGAACACATGAAGACTCATTCATTCGTTCATGTGCGATGAGTAGACTGTTCCCATGGGCCATGGAGTCGTCACCACCGAAACCGCAGATCGGGTCCGCCTCGACGCGGACAACGTGGCGAAGGTGGCCACCACGCTCCAGGCCCTCTCGACGCCGTCCCGTCTGCTGATCCTCGCGCGCCTGCGCGAAGGACCGCTGCCCGCGACGGAGTTGGCGGCGGAGGTCGGCATGGAGCAGTCGGCCTGCTCGCACCAGCTACGGCTGCTGCGCAACCTCGGCCTGGTGGTCGGCGAGCGGCGCGGACGGTCCGTCGTCTACGCGCTGCACGACCACCATGTCGCCGAGCTGCTGGACCAGGCGGTGTACCACGTGGAGCACCTGCGGCTGGGGCTCAGCGACACCGCCGAGTAGGGCCTCACACCTCACATATTGATCATGTGTCCGGCCAGCCCGTGCACCGCCTCCTTCACCGCCTCGCCCAGCGTCGGGTGGGCGTGCACGTTGCGGGCGACCTCGTGGACCGTGAGGTCCCACTGCTGCGCCAGGGTGAGCTCCGGGAGCAGTTCGGTGACATCGGGGCCGATGAGGTGCCCGCCGATCAGCTCGCCGTACTTCGCGTCGCTGATGAGCTTCACGAACCCGGTGGTGTCACCGAGGCCGTGGGACTTGCCGTTGGCCGTGAAGGGGAACTTGGCGACCTTCACGTCGTAGCCCTTCTCGCGGGCCTGCGCCTCCGTGTAGCCGAAGCTCGCGATCTGGGGCTGACAGTAGGTGGCCCGGGGGATCATCGCGTAGTCCAGCTCCATGGTCTCGGCGCCCGCCAGGGTCTCGGCGGCGATGACGCCCATGGCCTCGGCGGTGTGCGCGAGCATCAGCTTCGCGGTGACGTCGCCGATCGCGTAGATGTGCGGCACGGAGGTGCGGCAGCGGCCGTCGACGTCGATCGCGCCGCGCTCGGTGAGCCGGACGCCGGTCGCCTCCAGGCCGTAGCCGGTGACGTTGGGGGCGAAGCCGATGGCCTGGAGGACCTTGTCGGTCTCCAGGACCTGCCGCGCGCCGTCCCTGCCGGTGACGGTGACGCGGACCTGGTCGCCGGAGTCGTCGATGGACTCGACGCGGGTCGAGGTCAGCACGTCGATGCCCAACTTGCGGTACTGGCGGGCGAGTTCGGCGGAGACCTCGGCGTCCTCCAGCGGGGCGACGCGGTCCAGGAACTCGACGATCGTGACCTTCACGCCGTAGTTGTGCAGGACGTACGCGAACTCGATGCCGATGGCTCCGGCGCCCGCGATCACGATCGAGCGCGGGAGGTCGTCGGCGAGGATCTGCTCCTCGTAGGTGACGACACGCGCGCTCTTGCTGGTGCCGGGCAGGAGGCGGGGCGTGGCGCCGGTCGCGATGATGCAGTCCGTGAAGCCGATGGTCTTCGTGCTGCCGTCCGCGCCGCTGACCTGGAGGGTGTTCGCGTCGAGGAAGGTGCCCCGGCCGTCGAACTCGGTGATCTTGTTCTTCTTCATCAGGTAGTGGACGCCCTTGACGCGGCCGTCGGCGACGCGGCGGCTGCGCGCGTACGCCTCGCCGTAGTCGAAGGTGACCTGGCCCTCGACCTTGATGCCGAAGGTCTTCGCCTCGCGGGTGAAGATGTGGGCGAGTTCGGCGTTGCGCAGCAGGGCCTTGGTGGGGATGCAGCCGACGTTCAGACAGACGCCGCCCCAGTACTTCTCTTCAACGACCGCGACGCTCTTGCCCAGTTGGGCCGCGCGGACGGCGGCGACGTAGCCGCCGGGCCCCGCTCCGAGCACGACGACGTCGAATCGCTCGTCCATGACGGAATTCCTCTTCCCTCGGGAGCGCCCGAGGTGCCCCGGGCGCACGCGGTGGCCGCCGGAAACAGTGTCCGGCGGCCGTCTCCGTGAGGAATTCTCCTACTCGGCCGAGGTCGGACGGCGGGAGGCGGCTGTCGCGTCCGTCACGTCCTTGATCGGCCGCAGCCGGTAGGTGTAGGCGTAGTCGCGGCCGGCGAACAGCTTGTACTCGTCGTGGGTGTGCGCGCCCCAGCTGTTGTCGCCGCCGACGCCCATCTGCCGGTGGCTGACGCGCAGGACGACCTCGGCACGCGGGGTGAGCTGGTAGTCGTGCCGGACGCCGGCGGACAGGTCCTCGGGGGTGAAGTGCGAGGCGTTCACCTCGACGAGGGGTTCGCCGGAGACCAGCAGGCCCCTCCCCCGGGCGTCGGTGAGCGCCGCCCAGCGGACGTCGGTCTTGTTGCCGTTCTCCTGGGGGCGGATGTACGGGGTCCACTGGCCGGTCACGGTGCCGGACCAACGGCCCACGTCCGTACCGTTGTTGCGGTCCCAGTGGTTCTCCTCGGGGCCGCGCCCGTACCAGTGCAGGTGTTCGAGGCGGGCGGGCAGGAACAGCAGGCTGCCGACCTCCGGGATGTACGGCAGGTTCGCCGCGCCCGGGTGGAGGGTGTGGTCCACCTTGATCTCGGCGTTCCCGAAGACCGTGTAGGTGGTGGTGTACGTGGAGACCGTGGTCGTCGGCAGGGTGCCCTCGACCCTGATCTCGACGGCCCTGTCGGCGAGTTCGCGCACGGTGACGCTCTTCACCGCGCGCCGGGCGCCCGCGTCCCGCCAGGTCTGGTTGCGGGTGTGCTGCCCGTTGCCCTTGTCGTTGTCGGTGGGCGCCCGCCAGAAGTTGGGGGCGGCGCCGGAGACGAGCAGGGGCGCGCCGTCGACGACGTACGAGGTGATGAGGCCGCTCGCCCGGTCGACGGCGACCGTGAAGTTCCGGCCCGTCACGGTGACCTTCTCGGTGTCCTCGGTGTGGCTCAGGGCCGCGACCGCCGTGAGCGGTACGGGAGTCACCGCCGGGCTGCCCGCGTCCAGGGGGAGCTGGGCGCGGGCGACCTCGTGGCCGGACTTCGCCCAGGGCGTGGACTCCTTGAGGGTGAAGGCGAGTTGGAGGAAGTACTCGGCGCCGGGCGCGGGCTTCGCGGGCAGCTTCACCGGGACGGTGATCGCCTTGCTGGTGAGCGGCGCGACGTCGAGGTGACTCCGCGTCAGCTTGCCCTTCTGGACGGTCTCGCCGTCCAGGACGAGGGCCCAACTCGCGTCGAACTCGCGGAGGTTGGTGAACAGGTACTCGTTGACGAGGGTGACCTCGCCGGGCCTGGCACCCGCCGTGAACTGGATCTCCTGGTAGACGCGCTTGATCTCGGCGGCCTTGCCGGTGTGGCCCCGGTCGGCGGTGACGACGCCGTCGGCGACGAAGCTGCCGTCGTTCGGGAAGTCGCCCCAGTCGCCGCCGTACGCGAAGTACGTCTTCTCCTTCGGCTTGACGCCGGTGACGGCGACGGTGGCCGCGTCGAACCAGAGGCGGACGCCGTCGTCGGTCGGCTGCCGGGTGGTGGAGGCGAGTTCGGCGGCCGTCAGGGCGCGGGCGTAGACGTGGGCGCGGCGGATGGTGCCGCTGAACTCGCGGGTGTGGTTGTCGGTGTCGTTCGCGAGGGCGAGCGGCGCGGTGTTGCTGCTCGGGCGGCGGGTCGTCGTGCGGGTGGCGCGGGAGACGCCGTCGACGTACAGGGTGACGGTGCCCGCGTCGGCGTCGAAGACACCGGCGACGTGGTGCTCGCGGCCCGCCCAGTCGGCGGGCAGGGGCCAGGTCGCGCTGACCCACTGGCCGCCGCCGTGGATGAAGAACTCCAGGTTCTGGTCGGACTGCTTGAGGGCGTACTGGGTGTCGCCCTTGGCGATGATCGGCTGCTGGTAGCCGGTGACGCGCGGGGTGATCCAGGCTTCCAGGGTGAGCGAGCCGGTGAGGTCGAGGCCGGGGTCGCGGGGGAAGACGGTGGCGCCGGAGACACCCTTGTCGCGGTCGAACTCGCCCGCCGACGACATGAGTTCGGCACGCAGCTTCAACGGGCCCGTCTCGGTGAGGAGTTGACGGACCGGGGTGCGCTCGGTGAGGGACTGGTCGACGAAGTCCCAGATCCAGCCGCCCTGGAGGACGTCGTAGCGGCGGATCAGGTCCCAGTACTTCTTGAAGTTGCCGTTCGAGTTGCCCATCGCGTGGGAGTACTCGATCATCACGTACGGCCGGGTGTCGGCGGTGTCCTTGGCACGGGCCTCGACGCGCGCGGGCGAGTCGTACATCTCGGAGCGGATGTCGCTGATGCCGGGGCGGTCGTCGCCCTCGTACTGGACGACGCGGGTCGTGTCGTACGACTTGATCCAGTCGTGCATGTTCACGAACGTCCGCCCGCCACCCGCCTCGTTGCCGAGGGACCAGATGACGACCGAGGCGTGGTTCTTGTCGCGGTGGACCATGTTCTGGGCGCGGGCGACGCAGGCGGCGCTCCAGTCGGGGTGGTCGCCGGGGAAGCGGTCGCGGATGCCGTGGGTCTCCAGGTTGGTCTCGTCGACGAGGTACAGGCCGTACTCGTCGGCGAGTTCGTACCACAGCGGGTTGTTCGGGTAGTGGGAGGTGCGGACGGAGTTCATGTTGAGCTGTTTGATCAGCTTCATGTCCTCGACCAGGTCCGCGCGGGTGAGCGCCATGCCCCGGTCCGGGTGCATCTCGTGGCGGTTGGTGCCCCGGAAGGAGACCGGCCTGCCGTTGACGCGCATCAGCCCGTCCTTCAGGGCGAACTCGCGCAGGCCGACGCGGTGGGACACCGTCTCGACGACCTTCCCGGCCGGGTCGCGCAGTTGGAGGACGGCCGTGTAGAGGTAGGGGTGCTCGGCGGACCACAGGCGCGGCGCGGGGACGTCGCGGGAGGCGGTGACGGTGACGTCCTCCCCGGCGACGGTGACGTCGGCCCGCCCGCTGAGGGGGCGCGGCCAGACGGGGTGGCCCTTGGCGTCGTACAGCATCGTGTCGACGGTGTAGGCGCCCTTGGTGCCGTCGTACGCGCGCACGCTCGCGGTGACCGCGAGGGCGGCGCCCTTGTAGTCGCCGGTGAGCGGGGTGTCGAGCTTGAAGTCGCGCAGGTGGACGGGCGGGGTGGAGTACAGGTACACCGAGCGGAAGATGCCGCTCAGACGGATCATGTCCTGGTCCTCCAGCCAGTCGCCGTCGGAGTAGCGGTAGACCTCGACGGCGATCTGGTTGGTGCCCGCTCTCAGGTGCGGTGTGATGTCGTACTCGGCGGGGGTGTACGAGTCCTCGCTGTAGCCGACGAGTTCGCCGTTGATCCACACGTAGTGCGCGGACTTGACGCCCTCGAAGTGCAGGAAGGTGCGCCGGCCCGACCAGCCCCGGGGGACCGTGAAGGTGCGGCGGTACTGGCCGACGGGGTTGTAGCGGGTGGGGGCGGCGGGCGGCTGCGGGTTCTCGCCGAGACCGTTGGGACCCCACCAGGGGTAGGTGATGTTGACGTAGATCGGGAAGTCGTAGCCGTGCCGCTGCCACACCGACGGGACCGGGATCGTGTCCCAGCCCCGGTCGTCGAGGTCGGTGCGGTGGAAGTCCACGTCGCGGTCCTCGGGGCGGTCCGCGTAGGCGAACTTCCACGCGCCGTCGAGGCTCAGCCGGTACGGGGAGCGGGTGCGGTCGGCGGCCAGGGCCTGGGGGACGCCGTCGTAGGGCATCAGGGTGGTGTGCGGGGGCTGGGTGCCGACGCGGAAGGTGTCGATGCGGCCGTTCCACTCCGGCTGGGCCGCCGCCTCGCCGACCGCCCGCGCCGGGTGCGCGGTGCCCGCCGAGGCGGACAGGGCGAACGCTCCGAGGACGGCGGCGGAGCCCTCCAGGAGCCTGCGGCGGCTGACGGCCGGGCGCCAGGAGTCCGTCGGGAGCGGCTGTTGCGGGTGCGGGTGCGGCATTGGCCGTGACCTTCCTCGGTTCCTCAGGATGAACGGTCCTGTCGGATGCTGTTGCCGAACCGAACAGCGGCACGTTTCACTGACGATCCGTCAACTCATCCCCCCACCCCCCGCATTACCGCGCGGACGTGGGAGTACTGCTGGTGAAACGATGGCTACCGAGCCAGCCACACCCTAGGTCCCGAGTACAGTCGAGGCAATCACCCTGTAAGACTTTGTGCAATTCTGATCGACCGGAGCGTCACCTTCGACGGGCCTCCCCGATGCACGCGTCGAGGATCCCGACCGCCGCGTCGATGTCCCCCGCCGTGTGCTCCGCCATCACCTGGAGCCGGAACCGCGCCGCGTCCGAGGCCACGGCGGGCTGCTCGACGAGGTGCGCGATCAGCCCGGCACGCGCGATCAGCCCGGACGCGGTACGCCCCGTCGCGGTGTCACCGATCAGGACGGGGACGACGGGACAGACGACGTCCCCCATCACCTCCAGGCCGCGCCCGGTGAGCCCGTCCCTGAGCCGAACGGCGTTCGCCCGCACGGCGGTTCGGCGCCGGGCTCCCTCCTCGGAGGTGACGACGGACAGCGCGGCGAGGGCCACCGCCGTCTGGACGGGGGTGATGGCGCTGGAGAAGGTCTGCGGGCCGCCGAACATGCGGACGTACTCGCGCGCCGAGGACGAGCGCGTCGCGAGGAAGCCACCGGTCGACGCGAACGTCTTGGAGAACGCGCCCACCACGAAGTCGACTTCACCCAGGATGCCGTGCGCTTCGAGCTGCCCGCCGCCCCGTTCGCCCATGGCGCCGAAGTCGTGCGCCACGTCCACGAGGAGCTGGGCGCCGAACTCCCGGCACAGCGCGAGGAGTTCGGCGAGGTCCGGGGTGTCGGAGTCCATGGAGAAGACGCCCTCGGTGACCACCAGGACCGCCCTGGCCGTGTCGGTGGCACGGATCTTGGCGAGATGACGCCGGACCGCCTCGTTGTCCAGGTGCCGGAAGAACTCGACCGTCGCGCCGCTCGCCGCCGCGCCCTGCCTCAGCGAGTCGTGGGAGAGCTTGTCGAGGAGGATGTGGTCGCCCTTGTGCATCAGGGCGCGGATCGTGCCGAAACCCGAGGCCCAGCCGGTGGGGAACAGCATGACGTGGTCGGTGCGGAGCGCTTCGGCGAGGCCCGCTTCCAGGGCCTTGCTCAGCGGGTTCCCGCCGCCCAGCGCCGGCGAACCGGCCGTCAACGGGCCGTAGGTGTACAGCGCCTTGTGGGCGGCCTCCAGGATCTCGGGGTGTCCGGTCAGCGAAAGGTAGTCCTGGCCGCCGAAGTTGGGGCCCGCCGTGGTGACACCGGTGTCCGAGACCGCCGTGGCGTGCGGGGTGAGCGGGGTGGCGTAGCTGCGGAAGTAGGGCCACAGTCCGGCCTGTTCGCGGGCGCGCTGCCAGGCGAGGTAGGGGTCGTTGCGGGTGGTGAGGTCGGCGCCGGACGGGGTGCGGAACCGCATGATGTCCTTGCGGAGGGTGTCGTCCGCCGTGGGGAGAGGCATGAGGGGTCTTTCTCGAAAAGGGCCTGGTGAGAACGACGTTATGGGTGGGGTCTGGGGGTTGTGGGGTGTCCTGACGCGGTCTTGATCTTGCGTGAGCGGTTTCTGTACGCGCGGTCGCGGGCGGTTCGGGCGAAGTGCTCCCTCGGCGCGTCGTGCCGGGCCACAATGAACGGACTTGGGGGGCTCATGAAGATTCCGGCCTTGCTGTTCTTCCTGGTCGCCGTGCCGGCCGTCCTCTTGTTCCTGCCGCGTCCGAAGTGGGTGCGGGCACGGCAGGTGTTCGAGTTGCCGGAGGCGCGGGAACCGGCGGCGCATGTGCGGTACTCGGTGCTGGTGCCGGCGTTGCGCGAGCCGTACCTCGACGCGATGTTCACGCACCTGATGGATCCGGGCCGCCGGGACTTCGAAGTGCTGCTGCTCGTGTCGCCGGACGACCACGACACGCTAGCGCAGGCGCGGAGGCTGGAGGCCGTGGACCCACAGCTGTTCCGGACGGTCCTGCGCACCACACAGGGGTCCAGGCTGGCCGCCGCCCTCAACGAAGGGCTCGCCCACTGCGCCGGGGAGGTCGTCGGATTCCTGGAGGTCGACGACCCGTTGGCGCCCGGTCTCATCGACCGTGTCGACGGGGCGTTCCGGGCGTCCGGGGCGGACGTGGTCCGGCTCGCCGTGGACGTGCCCGGTGTGCTGGAGGCCGGGGAGATCGTCCACCGGACCGACGACGTGGTGTGCGTCCGGGGGCGGTCACCCGTCCGGACGACCCCGCACTTCTGGCGGGGCCACAGCGCCGGCTATTTCGTCCGCACCGACCTGCTGCGGCTGGTCGGCGGCTGGGACGACGGCTGCAGCGCCGAGGAACTGGAGCTGATGCTGCGCCTGTTCACGTACGGGGCGACCGGCGCGGTGCTGTACGGAGAGGAGACCCGGGTCACGATCCCCGTCGAGGCGACCCTGTCCCTCCAGACACGCATGCTGTACCGCCGTCGCCTGCGCCGGAACACGGGGCTGCTCCAGATCTACCGGACCCGCGAGTGGCACCGGATCCAGGGCAGGTTCCGCCGCTGGTCGGCCCGGCTGGCGCTGCTCCTGCCGCTGGTGCGGGACCTGGCCGGACCGACGGTCGCGGCGCTGACGGTCGCGGCGTCCTTCTTCGTGGGCGAGTCCGTCACCGTCGGAGTGGGGTGGACCGCTTTCGTCGTGCTGGCGTTCGTCCTCCCGGATGACGCCGCCGTGGTCTGGCTGCGTGCTCAGACGCGCACGGACCAGTCCTGGCTGAGGACGGCGTCGCCCGCGTCCATCGCGAACACCCTCCTCAGCGCCCTGACCCGCACCCCCGCCGCGCTCACCGCCCTCACCCACTACCTCCGGGGCGACACCCCCGTCCTCAACGCCCACTTCGAACACAGCCTCCGCAAACCGCCACCCCGCGCTCCCGGACCACCCCCGCCCGAGTCCGAGGAGGACGCCCCGGCGGACCTTCTGGCCCTCGCCTCCTCCCCCGACACCCCGGCGGCGGCCCAGGCGCTCGCCGCCGGACTCGACACCCTGTTCACCGCCCTGGGGCCGCCCCCAGAGGCGCAGCGCCTCGCCGGAACGGGCCCGGCGCCCAAGGGAGACGGAGGAGCCGACGATGGCTGACGAGATCGGGACGCAGCCCGCCCGGCAGCCGAGCGCCCTCGACATCGCCGCGCAGTGGGCCCAACTCCCCGCCGAACACCTGGCGGTGGCGCTCAGCGCGCTGGAACCGCAGCTCGCCCGGGAGCACGAGGCGCGGATGCGCTCCGAACAGGCGCAGGCGTACGCCGAGTTGGAGCAACTGCGTTCACGGGAGGCCGAGTTGAAGCGGGCGCACCGGCGCCGGCTGACGGGGACGTACTGCGCGGTGCTGGTGGCGCTCACCACCCTGGGCACGTCCGCGTACTTCGGGACGCATCAACAGCCGTGGCTGGCCGTCGCGTTCTTCGGCCCGACCCTGCTGTCCCTGGTGAAGATCCTCGCGCTGGGCCGCAGCGACGCGGACGACGTGAAACAGGCGGCGGCCGCCGTCCGGGCCGCCGCGAACGCGCTCCCGCCGCCGCCGTGACTCAGTAGACGTCCCTCATGTACCGCTTCTCGGCGGCGAGTTGCTTCACGTACGCCGCCGCCTCCGCCTCGGTCATGCCGCCGTGGACCATGGCGATGTCGCGCAGTGCGCGGTCGACGTCCTTGGCCATGCGGGAGGCGTCACCGCAGACGTAGAAGCGGGCGCCCTCGCGCAGCCAGGACCAGAGTTGGGGGCCGTGTTCGCGCATGCGGTCCTGGACGTAGACCTTGGCGCGCTGGTCGCGGGAGAACGCGGTGTCGAGGCGGGTGAGGGTGCCGTCGGCGAGGAGCGCGGAGAGTTCGTCCTCGTAGTAGAAGTCGGTGGCCCGGCGCTGCTCGCCGAAGAAGAGCCAGTTGGGGGCGCGGTGGCCGAGGGCGCGGCGTTCGTGGAGGAAGCCGAGGAAGGGGGCGACGCCGGTGCCGGGGCCGATCATCACGGCGGGGACGCCGGTCTCGGCGGGCGGGCGGAAGTGCGGGGAGCGCTGGACGTGCAGCGGGACGACGGTCCCGGGTTCGGCGTCGGCGAGGAACGGGGAGCAGACGCCCTGCCGGGGCCGTCCCTCGCGGTTCTCGTAGCGGACGACGGAGACGGTGAGGGAGACGAGGTGGGGGTCGGTGAGCGGGCTGGACGATATGGAGTACAGGCGCGGACGCAGCCGGCCCATGACGTCGGCCCATTCCTGCGCGTCCGCCTCGATGCCGAACTCGGCGGCCACGTCGACGGCTTGGCGGCCCCAGGACCACTTGGCGAGTTCGTCCTTGTTGTCGGGGCGCAGCAGCTTGCGCAACTCGCGCGGGTCGCGGGTGCGTTCGGCGGCGAAGCGGAGCAGGGAGGAGGTGACGCGGGTGATGTCGAGGTAGCGGGACAGGGCCTCGTCGAAGGGGACCTGGTCGCCCTCGACGCTGACCGGGGTGTCCGCGTCCAGTCCGGTGACGGTCAGCCACTCCTTGACCAGGGTCGGGGAGTTGAGGGGGCGTACGCCGAGCGCGTCGCCGGCCTCGTAGACGAGCGGGACCTCGCTGTCGCGGGTGTCGAACGTGAAGCGGCGCACCTCCTTGCCCGAACCGGCGCCGCTGAGCAGGACGTTGCCGACGAGGCGGCCGGTCGCGCCGGCGGGGCGGGGCGCCCGGCGCGGGGCAACCGCCTTGGGCGGTATGGGTGTTGCTGGAGCGGCGGTGGTGGTGAGGGCGCCGAGGACCTGGTCCAGCCACTCCTCGGCCCGCGTCTCGTAGTCCGGTTCGCAGTCGATGCGCGGCGCGAGGCGGACGGCGCCCAGCTCGTCCATGCGGTCGTCGAGCCGGCGTCCGTGGCCGCAGAAGTCGTCGTAGGACGAGTCGCCGAAGGCGAGCACCGCGTACCGGCGGCCTTCGAGGCGGCCCGCGTCGGGTGCGGTGAGGCCCGCCCAGAAGCCGGCGCCGTTGTCGGGGGCGTCGCCGTCGCCGAAGGTGCTGGTGATGAGGAGGAGGTCGGCGTCGGTGGGGAGGGCGGCGGGGTCGGCCTGGTCCATCTCGACGAGGGACGCGGTGTGGCCGCCCTGGGTGAGGCGGGCGGCGGTGGCGCTGGCGAACTCCTCCGCGTTGCCGGTCTGCGAGGCCCACAGGATGACAACCTGACGTGTGGCGGCGGGAGTCGGGGCCGTCGTCCGCGAATACAGGCCCGCCAGCGTGCCGTTGACCCACAAGGCGTGCTCGGGGCTGAAGGGCGCGTCCGGGGGGAGGACGGGGACGCCGGGGCCGCCCGCGGGGATCGCGGCGAGGAAGCCGAGCAGGTACTGCCGTTCGCGTTCGCTGAGGACGGGGGGCGGGGTGTTCTCCAGGCCGAAGAGGGCGGCGGAGGAGGTGGGCGGGGCGGTGGGGGAGGTGAAGACTGCGGACGGGACGAGGGCAGCCTTCGTGCCCTGTTCGGCGCCGTCCGGCATGCGTACGCTCACCGCCGTCGCCGTCTTCGTCAACGACACCGCGCACACCTTGAGTTCGGGCTGGAACGACAGCGGGTCGACGGCGTCGCTGCTGACCGCGTTGACGCTCAGGTACTCCCCGAAGAGGTCGTTCCAGTGGAACGGCGCGAAGCAACTCCCTTGCTGCACACGGTCGGTGACGACGGCGGGCAGGACGGCGCGGCCTCGCCGGGAGGCGACCTCCACCGAGTCGCCGTCCACCAGGCCGAGTTCGGCCGCGTCCTCGGGGTGGATCTCCACGAACGGGCCGGGGTTCAGCTTGTTGAGCTTGGCGACGCGCCCCGTCTTGGTGAGCGTGTGCCACTGGTGCTGGAGGCGCCCGGTGTTGAGGACGAACGGGTAGTCGTCGTCGGGCAGCTCGGCGGGCGGCAGGTGCGGGCGGGCGTGGAAGACGGCCCGCCCGGAGGGGGTCGCGAAGTTCAGGGTGCCGTCGGGGCGGACGTAGCGGATCGGGTTGCGGTCGGGTCCGGCGGGCGCGGCCGGCCACTGCACGGGCGTCTCGCGCAGCCGCTCGTAGGTCACCCCGCGCAGGTCGTAGCCGGTGGCGGGGTTGTAGGCGCCCTTGATCTCCTCGAAGATCTCCTCCGCGCCCGCGTAACTGAATCCGCTCGCGTAGCCCATCGCGCAGGCGATGTCGGCGATGAGCCGCCAGTCGGCGACGGCCTCGCCGGGCGCGTCGACGGCGGGCCGGGCCAGCGTGAGGGTGCGCTCGCTGTTGATGAGGACGCCCTCGGTCTCCGTCCACAGCGCGCCGGGCAGGATGACATCCGCGTACGCGGCCGTCTCGGTCTCCGCGAACACGTCCTGGACGACGACGAGTTCGGCGGCCTCCAGGCCCTCGATGACGGTCCTGCGGTTGCCGACGGAGGCTACGGGGTTGGTGCAGATGATCCAGGCCGCCTTGATCTCGCCGTCGGCCATCTTGCGGAACATCTCGACGGTGCCCTTGCCGACGCCGTCGGCGCGGATGGTGCCGGGCTCCAGTCCCCACAGTTCCTCGGTGAACCGCCGGTCGGCGTCGGCGAGTACGGACCGCTGGCCGGGCAACCCCGGTCCCATGTAGCCCATTTCGCGGCCGCCCATCGCGTTGGGCTGGCCGGTGAGGGAGAACGGGCCGCTGCCGGGGCGGCAGATGGCGCCGGTCGCGAGGTGGAGGTTGACGAGGGCGTTGGTGTTCCAGGTGCCGTGCGTGGACTGGTTGAGGCCCATCGTCCAGCAGCTGGTCCACTCCCCCGCCTCGCCGATGAGGCGCGCGGCCTCGCGCAGGTCGGCCTCGGGTATGCCGGTGAGTTCGGCGACGGTGTGCGGCGGGTAGTCGGCGAGGAAGGCGGGCATCGCCTCCCAGCCCTCGGTGTTCTTGGCGATGAACTCGGGGTCGGTGTGGCCGTTCTCGACCAGCAGGTGCAGCAGTCCGTTCAGCAGCGCGAGGTCGGTGCCCGGCTTGACCTGGAGGAACAGGTCGGCCTTGGCGGCGGTGGCGGTGCGGCGCGGGTCGACGACGATGAGTTTCGCGCCGGACGACTTGATCCGGTCCATCATCCGCAGGAACAGGATGGGGTGGCAGTCGGCCATGTTGGAGCCGATGACGAGGAAGACGTCCGCCTTGTCGAAGTCGTCGTAGGAGCCGGGCGGGCCGTCGGCGCCGAGGGACAGCTTGTAGCCGGTGCCCGCGCTGGCCATGCACAGCCGGGAGTTCGACTCGATCTGGTTGGACCGCAGGTAGCCCTTGACCAGCTTGTTCGCGAGGTACTGGGCCTCCAGGCTCATCTGTCCTGAGACGTAGAGGGCGACCGCGTCGGGCCCGTGCTCGTCGACGATCGCGCGCAGCCGGCGGGCCGTCTCGGCGACGGCGTCCCGGACGGGCGTCGGGTGGGGTTCCTCGCCCCGGTCCGTGCGGACGAGGGCGGTGGTGAGGCGGCCCGGCGCGGTGAGCATGTCGGCCGTGGTGGCGCCCTTGGTGCAGAGCCGGCCGAGGTTCGCGGGGTGCTCCTTGTCGCCGGACGCCTTCAGGACCGTCCGCCGTCCGTCGGGTCCGAGGCCGATGTCGAGGACCATGCCGCAGCCGACACCGCAGTACGAGCAGACCGTGCGCACCTTCGTCGCGCTGTCGGTCCGCGGGTCCGGCACGGCGGCCACGGGCGCCCCCTTCTGTCTGACGGTCGGCCTGGTTAGAGCCTCAGTGACGGTACGAAGTGCTGATTACGCCGGTGTCTCCCTCGCAGGTCACCGGGGGTTAACCCCGCCGCACAGATGCGGCGGGCGGGGTGTGAGCGCCGCCGGTCTCCAGCCCGGCGAGATCGCTCCGGCCCTGGTAGAGGGTGCGTCCGTCGCGGACGACGGTCAGGGTCAGCGGCGCGGTCAGGTGGTGCGCGGAGGCGGTCAGGGCGTGCGGTTCGGCCAGCGGCACGGGCACCGGGCTCGCCCCGCCGCCGGGCGCCTCGGCGGTGATCCGCACGGTCGTCCGGGGCCCCGCCGCCGTCACCCGCCACCGCCCGCCTGCGATCTCCGTCCGGACCCGGGCGAGCGGCGGGACGAGACGCAGGACGCGGGCGCCGACGCGGACGACGACGCTGGTCAGACGGGTGTCGAGGGGCCCGGCGGACAGGGGGCCGCCGGCCAGGGCGACGCAGACGTCGGGCCGGTCGAAGCCGTGCGCCTGCGCCCACCACCAGGTGTCCGGGAAGGCCGGGCCCCAGTTCTTCTCCGCGTAACAGCGGGCGCCGTCGAGCGCCGTCGGCGGGCCGCCGAGGGTGGCCTTGCCGGTGACGTCGGCGTCGAAGAGGTACGGGTGCCAGTACTGCGACAGTCCGGGCAGGAGGGAGCCGGCGCCGAGGCCGTGCAGCGGGCGGCCCGTCCACAGGGCGGGGCGCTCCAGCCGGACGGACAGACGGGCGTCGTCACCGAGGTCGACGTCCAGGCGGTCGCCGTCGACGGTGAGGGCGTCGCCGACGGTCAGGGCGAGGCGGTCGGGGTCGGACCAGGTGGCGTCGGTGGTGGTGGCGCGCAGGAAGCCGCCGGGTTCGGATGCGAGGAAGGCAAGGCCCCAGCGGTTTCCGGCATGCCGGACGAGGGCGCAGCCGGCGATCACCACCCGGTTCCCGGGTGTGGTGAAGCGCCAGAAGAAACCCTCGGTGGCGACGCCGTGCGCGGGGCGCGGATCGCCGAAGGGGAGATCGGCGCCGGTGGCCCGCCAGGCGTGGCGGAGCGCGGGGATCATGGGAGTCTCCTCATGGCACGGTACGGACGTCGCACGGCACGAAAATCGAGTATCACCGGTTTCCACCGGTTTCCCCGGCTCACCTCGGCAGGGCCAGGGCCGCCGCGAAGGCCGCGAGCACGGCCGGCGGATGCCAGGTGGCCCGGTTGAAGACGGCCATCGCCGCAGCGGCGGACGGCTCCCGCAGCAGCCGCACGCCGGGCCCGAGGAGCAGGAACACCGTCGCCAGGGCCGTGATTGTGACTCCGGACACACCGTATGAGTCCGTCAGGTACAGGGCGAGGGCGACGGCCGAGACGCCGGCGACGAGCAGGGCGACGGCGGCGCAGCGGACGGCCGCGGCGGGGCCGAGGACGACCGGGACCGTGCGGATGCCGAGGCGGGTGTCCTCGCCGGCGTCCACGAAGTCGTTCGGGATGTTCCGGCCGCCGATCTCCCAGGCCGCGAGCCACAGGCACAGCAGCCCGAGGGCGGGCCAGGGCACCGGGCCCGGCACCGCGAGGGCGCCCGCGCACGCGCCGACGGCGACGACGACGCCGGACAGCAGGCACTTCAGCGCGCTGACCGTGGCCAGCTTGCAGTACGCCACCTCCAGCGCGACGGCGACGACGAGGACCACGAAGGACACCGGCGACAGCCACGCGGTGACCGCCGTGCCCAGCGCCCCGAGCCCGACGACCCACATCACGGCGACGCGGTACGGGAGTTCACCGCGCGCCAGCGGGTGACGCACGCCGACGGTGTCGATGTCGAACCCGCTGAAGTCGCGTTCCTCGTGCGCGAACCGGGCGCGGTCGAGGCGGTGGTCGAGGACGTCGTTGGCGGCGAACGTCGCCAGGAACACGGCGAGCATCGCGCAGGCCAGCAGCAGGAAGCGGGCCGGGTCCGGGTCGTCGTCCACCACCAGGGCGGCGACGAGGGGCTGGGCGGTGCTGAGGGTCGCCTGGGCGGCGCGGGAGAGGCCGCAGAGCGCTTTGACGTACCGGAGCAGGCGATTGGGCCTGGACGGGCGTTCGGGCGCACCTCCGCCGGTGCTCGGCTCTGACCGTTTTTGTTCTGTCTGTTTCTGAAGTACCTCACTCACGGTGTGAAAACGGACTCCGCACCGGCGTAGTCACGGGCGAAAGCGGTCGCGTACGGTCCCGTCCTCGCCAGCGCGCGGATGCGTTCGCGGCGCAGTCTGAGGGCGAACCGGCGTTCCTCGGGGCCGCCGGGCGGCAGGTGGAGCAGGTCGAGGAGCCGGTCCGAGAAGTCCTGCGCCCACCAGGCCCCGGCGCCGCGCCGCGCCTCGTACCCGGCGAGGAGGCTGTCGTCGCCGGTGCGGACGCGGTGGATCAGGCCCGCCGCGAGGTCGGCGGCGTCGGCGACGGCGAGGTTGAGGCCCTTGGCGCCGGACGGCGTCAGGACGTGCGCGGCGTCGCCCGCGAGGAACACGCCGCCCGCGCGCAGTCCCCGGCGGACCCGGCCCCGCATCCGCAGCATGCCCCGCTCCCGCAGCCGGACGGGCCTCGGGTCGCCGGCGCCGGGGGCGAGCCGCAGGTCGAGGGCGGCGAGCACGCGGTCCTCGGGCCAGTCGGCGGGGTCGGCGCCGGCCGGGACCTGGAGGTAGAGGCGGGCGACGTTCCCCGTGCGCGGCATCATCCCGGCGAACCCGGCCTCGTGGACGGCGTACAGCACGCCCGCGACGGGGCCGGTCATGTCGGCGAGGACGGTCAGCCAGTCGTAGGGGTAACGGCGGCCCGTCACCAGGGAGTCGGGGACGCTCGCCGCGACGACGCCCTGCGCGCCGTCGCAGCCGGCCACGAAGTCGGCCCGGACGGCGCCCTGTCGGAGGCGCAGTGTCGTGCCGTCCAACTCCTGTACGGGGGCGTCGAAATGGACCGGGCAGCCGATCTCGTCCAGCTTCTCGACGAGGTCGCGCAGCAGCAGGTGCTGCGGGTACACCCAGTGCCGGAACCCGCCGGAGAGGGTGCCGTAGTCGACGCGGACGCGTTCGCCGAGGCAGGCGAACACGCACCAGCCGTGCCGTTCGCCCTCCTTCAGCAGCCGGTCGGCGAGGCCGTGCGCGGCCAGGAACTCGACGACGCGGTGCTCCAACAGGCCCGCGCGGGGCCGCTGTTCGACGTCCGCGCGGCTGCGCCGCTCCCACACCTCGACGTCGATGCCGGCGCGGTGCAGGAGCGCCGCGAGGACGAGTCCGGCGGGGCCCGCGCCGACGACCGCGACGCGTTCGCCGCTCATCGCGCGTCCGCCGGGACGACCGCCGGGTTGAACAGTTCGAAGACCGCCGCGAAGGGGCGTTCGCCGTGCCACAGGAGGTACGCCTTGTACGCGGCCGGTTGTCCGCACGGCCCCCAGGGGCGCCGGCCCGCGTCGAGCAGCGAACGCCGGTAGGCGGTGCCCGCCGCCTGGAGCATGGGGCCCAGCGGGGCGGAGGTGTCTTCGAGGCAGTGCCGGGCCGCCGGGCACAGGTCCGGGCGGGCGACGACCGCGTTCCGCGAGAGGTCGGCGCCGTCGGCCCCGCCGAGGACGGAGTGCCGGACGATGGCCTCGGCGCCGTCCGTGCCCAGCAACTTGCCTGCGCCCCAGGGGGTTTCGGCGGCGGGCACGCGGTGCTGCGCCGCCCGCAGGACCGTGACGTCGGCGCCGGTCCAGGCCCGCAGGAGGGTGGTCGTCAGGCCGTCGCCGCTCAGCAGGAGGCGGGTGGCGGGGTGGGTGAAGCGGCGGATGCGGGCGGTGACCTCCTCAAGGGGTCTCGCCACGAAGCGGGGGCTGTCCTCCTCCCGCTGCTCGGCGCTCAACTCATCGGTCCAGATAGGTGATTGCACCGGCACGCTTTCTCGGACGAAAGGACAGCAACCCGCCGAAAGGTAGCAGCAGAACGTTTCTGCCCTTCCGGGAAGAAACGTTCCGGCCGCCCGGAGTCACACCATGGGGTGAACCCGCGCGGCCTCCTAGAGCGCCGCGTACCCCGTGAACGCCGCGTACGCCGCCTCGTCGAACAGCACGAACCGCACCTCCTCGACCCGGGTCGGCGTCCGGCGCACGGTCCGGATCGCGATCCGCGCCGCGTCGTCGAGGGGCCAGCCGTAGATGCCGGCGGAGACGGCGGGGAACGCGACGGTGCGGGCGCCGAGTTCGTCGGCGAGTTCGAGCGACGCGCGGTAGCAGGAGGCGAGTTGGTCGGAGCGGTCGTCGGTGGCGCTGTGGACCGGGCCGACGGTGTGGATGACCCAACGGGCGTTGAGGTTCCCGGCTGTTGTGGCCACCGCCTGGCCGGTCGGGAGGCCCTTGCCGTAGTGCGAGGCGCGCAGCTTCCGGCAGTCCTCCAGGATCGCGGGGCCGCCCCGGCGGTGGATGGCGCCGTCGACGCCACCGCCGCCGAGCAGCGAGGAGTTCGCCGCGTTGACGATGGCGTCGACGGACTGGTCGGTGATGTCGCCCTGGACGAAGGTAAGGGTGGTCATGGGGCGTTTCTAGCAACCGGCGCGGTTCTCCGGGGAGTCATTTCGGCTGGCTCTGCTGGCGGGCCAACTCCAGCAGGACGTCCTTGATCTCTGTCGCCGCGTACGCCTCGCGGGTCAACGTCGGCTCTGAGCACAGGAGCACGGGGGTGTGGGCGGGGTTGTCGGGGAGGCGGCCGTGGCTGCCTCGGATGCCGGAGGGGTCGAGGGGGACCGTGCGGATGCGGTAGCGGAAGCCGAGTTTCTTGCGGAGCACCGAGCCGACGGCGCGGAGCCGGACGGCCGGGACCGTCGGGTCGTACAGCAACTCGGCCGGGTCGTAACCGGGTTTGCGGTGGATCTCGACCTGGCGGGCGAAGTCGGGGGCGCGTTCGTCGTCGAGCCAGTAGTAGTAGGTGAACCAGGCGTCGGGGTCGGCGACGGCGACGAGTTCGCCGGAGCGTTCGTGGTCGAGGCCGCGCTCCTTCTTGCCCGCCGCGTCCAACACCTCGTCCACGCCGTCGAGTTCGGCGACGACCTCGGCGACCCGGTCGGTGTCGGCGGGGTCGCGGACGTAGACGTGGGCGATCTGGTGGTCGGCGACGGCGAAGGCGCGGGAGGTCCAGGGGTCCAGGTACTCCATGCCGTCCTGGGTGTGGACGTCGAGGAGCCCGGCGGAGCGCAGCGCGCGGTTGATGTCGACGGGGCGGTGCGCGGGCGCGATGCCGTACTCGCTGAGGGCGACGACCGTCGCGCCCGCCCGCTCGAAGTGGTCGATCAACGGGCCGAGCGCGGCGTCGAGCCGGCGCGCCTCGGCGGCCGTCCGCGGGGAGTCGGGGCCGGTGCGCTGGGGCTCGTAGTCGAGGTGGGGGACGTAGACGAGGGTGAGGTCGGGCTGCTTCTCGTCGAAGATCTGCCGGGCGGCGCCCAGGATCCACTGCGTGGAGGGCAGCCCCGCGTTCGGGCCCCAGTAGGTGAACAGGGGGAACGGGCCCAGGCGTTCGGTGAGTTCGTCGTGCAGCTCGGGCGGCCAGGTGTAGCAGTCGGGTTCCTTGGCGCCGTCGGAGTAGTAGATGGGGCGCGGGGTGACCGTCCAGTCGACGTCGGCGCCCATCGCGTACCACCAGCAGACGTTGGCGACCGTGAAGCCGGGGTGCTCCCTGCGCGCCGTCTCCCAGATCTTCTCGCCGCCGACGAGCGCGTTGTGCTGGCGCCACAGCAGGACGTCGCCGAGGTCGCGGAAGTACCAGCCGTTGGCCACCGCGCCGTGTCCGGAGGGGAGTTCACCGGTGAGGAAGGTGGACTGGACGGTGCAGGTGACGGCGGGCAGGACGGTGTCGAGGCGGGCCCGCGAGCCGCGTTCGCCGAGGGCGGTGAGCGAGGGCATGTGGCGCAGGAGGTTGGGGGTGAGCCCGACGATGTCGAGGACGACGAGACGCTTGTTCATGGGCGTTCCTCTGAGGGGTCGGGGTGGGTGTTCTTGGCGTCTTTCAGGGCGGGGCGGGTGTCCTTCGGGGCGGGGCCGGTGTCTTTCAGGGCGGGGCCGTCGAGGCCGAGCCCGGTCAACCGGCCGTGGGCCCACGCGAGTTCGGCCGCGATGCCGCCGGGGAGGTCGGTGGGCGGGGTCGGCAGGACGGACCACGTGTACGTCTCGACCTCGACGTGGTCGCACAGCGCCTCCTGACCCGCGTACAACTCGGCGAGCACGGCGGCGAGTTGGCCGGAGGTGGTGCGCAGCGGCGGTTCGGGGTCGGCGTGCAGCGGGGCGTGGAAGTGGACGCGCCAGGGGCCGGTGTCCGTCGGGAGGGCGCCGTCGAGGGCGTCGGGCAGGTCGTCGGCGTCGAGGACCCGGCCCGCGCGGACGGTCCGGGTCTGGTGCAGGAACCGGGGTTCGGCGAGCCGGCGCAGGGCGGCGCGGGCGGCCGGGTCGGCGGGGTCGGTGGCCTCGATCGCGCTGGACGCCTGGAGTTTGACGACCGGCAGCCCGGCGGCGCGGAGGCGGGCGAGCGCGGCGGCCGGATCCTCGAACTGCACGGCGAGGTGGCAGGCGTCGAGGCAGACGCCGAGCCGGTCGGGGTCGAGTCCGCCGAGCCGTTCGACGGCCTGCGCGGTCGTCTCGACGACACAGCCGGGCTCGGGTTCGAAGCCGACACGGATCCGTCGCCCGGTGTCCGCCTCGATCCCGGCGAGCCCGCCGGCCAGCCGGTCCAGGGCCCGGCGCGCGGCGTCGGCGCGGTCGGCGGGCCAGGGTTCGCGCCAGGCCAGCGGGACCGTGGAGACGCTGCCCCGCCGGGCGTCGTCCGGCAGCAACTCGGCGAGCACACGGGCGCATTCGAGGGTGTGGGTCAGGCGTGCCTCGTCGGCCCAGTCGGGCAGGTAGACGTCCCGCTTGACGACCTCGCGGTGGAAACCGGCGTACGGGAAGGCGTTCAGGGTGACCGTCTCCAGCCCCCTGGCGGCGAGTTCCCCCTTGAGGCGCTTCAACTGCGCTGGTTCCCGGACGAGTTCCACGACGACGTCCCGCGCGAGCCACAGTCCGATGCCGAGCCGGTCCACGCCGAGGCGTTCGCGCACCGGCTCGGCGTACGTGGCGAGTTGGGCGACGACGCCGTCCAGGTCCTCCGCCTGGTGGACGTTGCTGCAGTAGCCGACGTGGACTGTCGAACCGTCAGGGTGCGTGAACCGCACGGGGGTTCACTCCCCGCCGCGTTTGATGGAGTTGCCGGCGAACAGGGCCGTGTCGTCCGGCTTGAGGTCCGCCAGGTCCAGGCGTCCGCTCTGGCCGTAGAAGGCGACCGGGTTGCGCCACATCACCTTGTCGACGGTGTCCTCGTCGAAGCCGTCGGCGAGCATCGCGTCGGCGGTCTTGCGTGTCTTCAAGGGGTCCGAACTGCCCCAGTCCGCCGCCGAGTTCACCAGGACGCGGTCGGTGCCGTGGCCTTTCAGGATCTCGACCATGCGGTCTTCGCTCATCTTGGTCCTCGGGTAGATCGAGAACCCGGCCCAGCAGCCGCTGTCCAGCACCATGCCGACGGTCAGCTCGTTCAGGTGGTCCAGGACGACGAGTTCGGGGGCGATGCCGGACTCGCGGACGACGTCCAGGGTGCGGCGGGTGCCGGCCGCCTTGTCGCGGTGCGGGGTGTGCACGAGCGCGGGCAGGCCGTGGTCCACGGCGAGTTGGAGCTGACGGGCCAGTGCCTCGTCCTCCGCCGGTGTCATCGAGTCGTACCCGATCTCGCCGACCGCCACGACGCCGTCCTTGGCGAGGTACCGGTCCAGTTCGTCCAACACCGGTAAGCAGCGCGGGTCGTTGGCCTCCTTGGGGTTGAGCGCGATCGTGCAGAAGTGCCGGATCCCGAACTGCGCCGCCCGGTAGGGCTCCCAGCCCAGCAGCGCGTCGAAGTAGTCGTGGAAGCTCTGCGGCGAGGTGCGCGGCTGGCCGAGCCAGAACGCCGGTTCCACCAGCGCGCGGACCCCTGCCGCGTACATCGCCTCGTAGTCGTCGGTCGTGCGGGACGTCATGTGGATGTGCGGGTCGAAGATGCGCATGGTCAGGACCTCCTTCGGGGGGCGGTGGTGCCGAGGGGGAGCGCGGGGGCCGGGCCGTCCGCGTCCGTCTCCGCCAGGGCCGCGAGGGCGCGGGACGCCGCTTCCGGGCGGGTGCCGGCGAGGTCGCGGGCGCGGGCGGCGAGGGACTTGGCCAGGGCCGTGTGCGCGCGGACCAGGGGCCAGACGTCGGCCGGTACCGTGCGGCCCGCCGCGATGCGTTCGTGCGCGAAGTCGGCCAGCATCCGGGCGAGTTCACGGTCCGCACGGGCGTCGAGGCCGTACAGGCGCTCCAGCGGGATGTCGTTGAACACGCACTTGAGGACGGCCTGCCGGTACTCGGCGTCCGGCAGCCGCGCCGCCGCGTACGCGCCCAGCGCCGCCTCGATCACGCTGTTGTCGTTGCCGCGCAGGGCCTCGCGGACGAGGTCCAGCGCGAGGTCACCGAGCCGGTCGGCGGAGGCGGACGCGAAGAGGGTGCGGCGGACGCCGGGGACACCGGGGGGTGGGGTGCGGCGGGGGGTGGGGATGGCCGGGGCGAGGGAGCCTGCCGGGATGCCGGTGGTGTCCAAGTCACCTGCTGCGTAGGGCTGTTCGGCGTCCGGGGGCCACTGCGCGCACTCCGTGTTGACCTCCTCCAGCAGGGGCAACGCCCGTAGTACGGCGCGTTGTTCGGCGGGGTCGCCGTGGCGGTAGAGGTCGGCGACCGCGTCCGCGAGGGCCGCTCCGCGCAGGGGGAGGGCGGTGAGGAGGGCGGCGCGGGCGGCGTCGTCGGTGTGCCAGTGGTCGGTGAGCCGGTCGTGGCCGCACTGGCGGCGCGCGGCGGGGAACAGGGCGCGGATGGCGGCGGGGTCGGCCGCGATCCGGGTGGTGGCGTCGTCGAGCCAGGCGCGCGCCCGGTCGGGGAGCGGTGCGCCGGCGAGCGCGGGCCGGGGGTCCGGTGGCGCCTGCGGGATCGGATGAGCGGTAGCCATGCCTGCGAACTCTCCTGGGGGATGGGAGGAGAACCGGGGGAAAACGAGGGGCTGTTACGCCGCCGCGCGCAGGAAGTCGAGGGAACGGCGGGCGAGTTCGGGCGCGTTCAGGGCGCCGCCCTGGATCTCGACGGAGACGAGCCCGGTGTGTCCGAGGTCGCGCAGCGCGGCCAGCACCGGGGGGAAGTCGATCTCGCCGGTGCCGAGTTCGAGGTGTTCGTGGATCCCGCGCCGCGCGTCCTCGACCTGGACGTTCAGCAGCCGGGGCGCCGCCAGCCGGATACAGTCCAGGACGCTCGCCTCCTCGACGCAGTGCGCGTGCCCGACGTCGAGGGTGATGCCGAACCGCTCGTGTCCGCCGGTGAGTTCGGCGAGGCGCAGACAGCGTTCGACGGTGTTGACGAACATGTACGGCTCGGGTTCGAAGGCGAGCGAGACGCCGTAGAACTCGGCGGTCTCCAGCACCCGTCCGACGCCGTCCGCGAGCCGCTTGAACGCGTCCACCTCCGGGACGCCGTCCGGCGCGGGCCCGCTGCACAACTGCACGCTGGGTGAGCCGAGTTCACCGGCGATGCGGACGGCCCGCCGCAGCAGGTCGACGCGCTGGTCGACGCCGTCGCCCATGAGGGTCGGCTGATGCTTGCCGTAGGCGTCGAGGAGGTAGGGCGCGCCGGTCTCGACGGTGACGCTCAGCCCGCGCCGCTCCAACTGGCGCCGTACGCCCTCGACTCGGCGGGGCAGGTCGTCGGCGTAGGGGTCGAGGTGGACGTGGTCGAGGGTGAGGGCCACTCCGTCGTAGCCGAGGTCGGCCAGGACACCTAACACCTGGTCGAGCCGGTGGTGCGTGAAACCGTTGGTGCCGTAGCCGAACTTGAGGGGGGAGGCCATGCGGGGGTTCCTCACGTCAGGTGGGGGACACGCGCCGGGCCAGTCGGCGCGCGAAGGGGTGCAGGGCGGCGAGGGCCGCTGCCGCTGCCGGGGCGCCCGCGCGGGCGGTGAGCGCCGCCTGGAGCGGCACCAGGGCGGTGATCCCGGCCCCGACCGCTCCGCGCACGTTCGCGCCCGAGGGCGCGCGGACGGCCCTCAACTGCGCGGCCCCGTAGGACCCGAGGTAGGCGAGCGCGGATCCGCCGACGACGAGGGCCGTGGCGGCGGTGCGCCGGTCCCGGGTCCGGCGGTCGAGGAGGGCGGTGAGGCGGGGGCCGACTGCCGTGCGGGGGGCCGTGGTTGGGTGGGTGCCGGGGCGGATCGCCTTTCCGGCGAGGCGAGTTGCCGTCGCGGCGGAGTGGAGCAGGGCGGCGAGGGCGGGCCGTGCCGCTTCACCGGCTGCCGCGCCGGCGGCCTCGGCCGTCCCGCTCGCCCCCGTCCCGCTCGTCCGGGGCGTCGTCCCCGTCCCCCCGTTCAGGCCCCGTGCCACCGGTCCCGCCGCCGTCGCCACCGCGGCGGCGGCCGAGGCCGCGAAGGTGCGGGCCGGGACGCTCGCGGGGGCGCCGGAGATCTCGTGGCGGCTGAGGGCGGTGAGCGTGTAGGTGTGGGCGCCGATGAGCGCGGCCGGGACGGCGCCCCGGCGCAGGGCGCTCGCCGCCGCGCCGCGCGGGGCGACGGCGAGGGCGCCGGTGAGGACGTCCGCCGCGCGGGCGCCCGCCATCACGGCGGGGCCCGCCGGGGTGGACTTGAGGCCGAGGTCATAGGCCCAGACGAGGCCGGCCAGCGGAAGCGCTCCCAGCAGCCCCCGGCGCCCGCCCGTGGCCGCCGCGATGCCGAGGCTCGCGGCGGTCAGCCCGGTCGCGACGGCGAGCGCCGTGCGCCGGGGCACGCGCCCCGAGGGGATGGGCCGGTCGGGGCGCTCCACGGCGTCGACCGCGGCGTCGGCGTAGTCGTTGAGCGCCATGCCCGCCCAGTACATGCACACGGACGACGCCGTCGCGCCGAGCACCCGTGGCCGCCAGGGAGTTCGGGCCGCCGCCGCTCCGGCGAGCACATCGCCCGGCACGCTCAGGGCCGCAGGCGCCCTGACGAGGCGTACGAAATCGGAAACGCGCCGGTCAGAGGCTTGTTCGGAGCGGAATAAGGATTTCCGATCATCCATACCCGCACCTTACTCACACAATTTTCACTTTCAAAGGTCTCCGGCGAAACCCCATCTCACCCTTGTTCCCGCAATCTTCGCCATACGGCCTTCGCGGCGTTGTGTCCGGACATGCCATGTACCCCCGGACCAGGGGGAGTCGCGGAGGAACAGATGAAGATCGCCGGGTGCGGGGTGGTGTACGGCGACAGCGAGAGCTTGGGCCGCAGCATCACCTGGAGCCCGGAGAACGCGCCGGTGCCGATGTCGCCGCCGACGTAGTTGGCGTTGCGGACGGCGAGTTGGGGCGGTCCGAAGGTGGCGCGAGCGAGGACCCTGTCCCTGAACCCCGGGGCGAACCGCTCCAGTTGGCGTTCGATCGCGTCCGTGAGGTCGCCGGTCCAGCCGCTCGGTACGTGCCCGTACGCCCAGAAGACCTGCTTGCCCTCGGGGGCCCGGGTGGGGTCGACGATGCTCGGCTGGACGGTGATCATGAACGGGCGGTCGGGGGCGCGGTTCTCCCGCGACGCGGCCCTCAGCGCGGCGCCGATCTCCGCGCTGTCCGCGCCGATCTGCACGGTCGTCGCGGACCGGGGCTCGCTCGCCCGCCACGGCACCGGGCCGTCGAGCGCGTAGTCGACCTTGAACACGCCCGCGCCGTACCGGTAGTTGTCGTAGTAGCCGCCGAAGCCGGCGATGCGCGCGAGGGCGGTCGGCGAGGTGTCGAAGACGTACGCGCGGGCCGGCGGGAGGTCGTCGAGGCGCTTGACCTCGTAGTCGGTGTGGATCTCGCCGCCGAGGTCCTTCAGGTACGCGGCCAGCGCGTCGGAGATGCCCTGGGAGCCGCCCCGGACGACCGGCCACCCGCGCGCGTGCGCGGCGAGCGCGAAGATCAGGCCGACGGCGCCGGTGGCGAGGCCGGAGAGCGGGGCCATCACGTGGGCGACCAGGCCCGCGAAGACCGTCTTCGCGCGCTCGTCCCGGAAACGGCGGGTCAGCCACGTCGACGGGGGCAGGCCGGTGAGTCCGAAGCGGGCCAGTGTGAGCGGGTCGCGGGGCAGCGCGGTCAGCGGCAGCGACATGAAGTCGCGCACCAAGGTGTCCCAGTGGGGCAGGTACGGCTCGACCAGCCGCCGGTACGCGCCCGCGTCACGCGGGCCGAACGACGCGGCCGTCTCCGCGACCGAGCGGGCCAGGACCGCTGCCGTGCCGTCCGGGAACGGGTGCGCCATGGGCAGCTCCGAGTGCAGCCATTCCAGTCCGTACCGTTCAAGAGGCATCGCGCGGAACGCCGGTGAGTTGATCCCCAGAGGATGCGCCGCCGAGCACGGATCGTGCAAAAACCCCGGCAGCGTCAACTCCTCGGTCCGCGCTCCCCCGCCGACCGTCCCCTTCGCCTCGAACAACGCGACCGAGAAACCCCTCCGCGCCAACTCCACAGCGGCAGTCAGTCCGTTCGGCCCCGCCCCCACCACCACCGCATCGAACACCGCCGCCACTCCGAACCCCTCCATCAGCCGACCGGCCATTCGAGCCCAGGATATGCCGGGGGTCTGACAGGGGGGTGGGGGCGGGTGTCAGGGGGCGGGGCAGGGGCAGGGGGAGGCGGACGGGGCGCCGGGGACCGCCCGGGGCGGTGGGGACCAGGGAGCGGGGACGGGTGCCGGGGAACCGTGAGACAGGGGCAAGGTGAGCGAGTTCAGCGTGGCGTCACGCACCGGGACGACGAGGACAGGGCCGACGGCCACCCTAACCCACGCCTCCGGCGAACCAGACGGGGCAGCGAGGCGGCGAGGGGGACGCTCGGGGCGGTGAGGGCTGAGGGCGGAGGTGAGTGCCGGGGCAGCGAGGCGGGGGCAAAGTGGGCGAGTTCGGCGCGGCACCACGCGCCGAGGCGACGAGGAAGGGGCGGCCTCTCTGTCCCACGCCTCCGGCAAACCGGACGGGGTGACGAGGCGCCCAGGGTGACTGCTCGGGGCCGTGAGGGCCAGGAGCGGAGGTGGGTGCCGAGGAGCAGCGAGGCGGGGGCAAAGCGGGCGAGTTCAGCACGGCGTCACGCGCCGGAGCGACAAGGACAGGGGCTGACGCCCTCCCCAGCCCACGCCTCCGGCGAACCGGACGGGATGGCGAGGCGCCGGGGTGACCGCTCGGAGCAGCGGGGGTGTGCCGGGGCGCGGAGGCAGGTGCCGGAGCGGCTGCCGGCGGCGGTGCACGCCCCGGAGCAGCCGCACAGCGCTGGTCACGCGAGTTCGGTCGGCGGCCCACGCCACCGCGCCCGCCCGCGCCCCTCGCGCACCGCACCGCACCGCACCGCACCGCACCGCACCGCACCGCACCGCACCGCACCGCACCGCACCAGCCTCAGTCGACTCCCGCCGGTCGACCACCACACTCGCCAGCCCCGTCGGACGCCCCTCCACCCGCGCCCGGCTCTGCACCACACCAGCCCCGGCCGACCGGCTCCCGCCCGCGCCCCTGCCGCGCGCCACCGCACCTCGCCAGCTCCGTCGGCCGCCTCCCCGCCCGCGCCCCGGCTCTGCACCACACCAGCCCCGGCCGACTGGCCCCCGCCCGTCAAATACCGCGCCACGTCAGTCCCGTCGGACGCCCCTGCACCCCGCGCTCCTGCCACGCACCACACCAACCCCGGCCGGCCGGCTCGGCGCCCGGCAACCACCGCGCTCCGCCGGCCCCGTCGGCCGCTCCCCCTACGCCGCCCCGCCCCCGCCCGCCAGCAACCCCGAGACCCTGCGTGCCGTCTCCGTGTCCCGTGCGGTCGTGAACGGCAGGGCGTTCTCGCCGGTGATGCGGAAGGGCTCGCCGGTGACGGTGAGGTGGGTGCCGCCGGCTTCCTGGACGAGGAGGAGGCCGGCGGCGTGGTCCCAGGCGGCCTCCCAGGAGAAGGCCGTGGCGTCGGAGTGGCCGCGGGCGACGGCGAGGTATTCGAGGCCGGCGGCGCCGCACGCACGCGGGGCGACTCCGTCGGTCCACAGGCGCCGCAGGACGTCCTTCTGGTCGTCGGTGGTGTAGTCGGGGTGCGAGCAGGCGACGCGGAGGTCGGCGCCGGGCTCGGGGCTGCCCGCGTGGAGGCGTTCGCCGTCCAGGAAGGCGCCGCCGCCGCGCACGGCCGTGGCGAGCCGGCCGAGCGCCGGCGCGTACGTCCAGGACGCGAGGAGGACACCGCGACGCGCGAGCGCGACCAGCGTGCAGAAGCCGTCCTCGCCGCGCACGAACGGGCGCGTGCCGTCGACCGGGTCGACGATCCAGACGGGGGCGTCACCGCGTATCGCGTCGTACACCGACGGGTCCGCGTGGACCGCCTCCTCGCCGACGACCACGGAGCCCGGCAGAAGCTTGCCGAGCCGTTCGGTGAGGAACTTCTCGGCGAGCCGGTCCGCGTCGGTCACCAGGTCGTGCGGTCCCGCCTTCTCGTCGACGTCGTGCGCCTCCAGCTGCCGGAAGCGGGGCATGATCTCGGTCGCGGCGGCCTCCCGGACCGCCTCCTCCACATCGGCCGCACGCCGGGCGAGAAACTCCTCGATGGTTTCCATGTCTTCGATCATGTCTCCATGAGAGCACGCCCCACTGACAACCGGCTCCCGCCCGGTGCACCCCGGGTGGAATCGGGATGAAACCCGGGTTCCGGGCGGTGCTCAGCGTCCGACCGCGTACCCCTGCATCCCGCGCGGGTTCGCCGCCGCCGACAGCACCCCGGTCCCGGGATCGCGCGCGACGGCGCACAGCCGCCCCTCCGACCAGGGCCCGCCCACGGTCACGTCGTGTCCGCGCCGCCGCAGCCCTTCGACGACGTCACCCGGCATCCGGGACTCCACGGTGACGCTGCCGGGCTTCGTCGCGCGCGGGTAGAACGAGCTGGGGAAGGAGTCGTTGTGCCAGTTCGGCGCGTCGATGGCGCCCTGGAGGTCGAGTCCGCCACGCGTGTGCGCGCGCAGGGCGACGGCGAGGAAGAAGTGCACCTGCCACTGGTCCTGCTGGTCGCCGCCGGGCGTGCCGAACGCCAGCACGGGGACGCCGTCGCGCAGGGCGATCGACGGCGACAGGGTCGTGCGGGGGCGCCGGCCGGGCGTCAGGGTGTCGGCGAGCCCTTCCTCCAGGCGCGTCATCTGGAGCCGTGTGCCGAGGGGGAAGCCGAGTTCGGGGACGACCGGGTTGGACTGGAGCCAGCCGCCGCTGGGGGTGGCCGCGACCATGTTGCCCCAGCGGTCGACGATGTCCAGGTGGCAGGTGTCGCCCCGGGTGGTCCCGTCGGTGGCGACGGTGGGTTCGCCGACGCCCATGCCGCTGACGTCCCCGGCGGCACCGGCCGCGTCGGCGTCCCCGCGTGCGTGCCCGCCGATACGCGGCTCCCGCCCGCCCGGCGCGCCGGGCCGCAGCTCGTACGACGCCTTGTCGCCGATCAGTGCGCGCCGCCCGGCGTTGTAGGCGTCCGACAGGAGTTCGGCGAGCGGCACGTCCCCGGTGTCGCCGTACCAGGCTTCCCGGTCGGCCATGGCGAGCTTGCAGCCCTCGATCAGGAGGTGGACGTAGTCGGCGCCGCCGTGGGGCGGCAGTTCCGGCGGGAGCAGGGCGAGTTGCTGGAGGAAGGCGGGGCCCTGGCTCCAGGGGCCCGGTTTGCAGACGGTCCAGCCGTTCCAGTCGTACGACGCGGGCGTCTCGTAGCTCGCGGACCAGCCCGCGAGGTCGGCGGCCGTGAGGGTGCCGGTGCGGCGCTCGCCGGTGGTGTCGAGGGTGGGGCGGGCGGCCTGGCGCGCCAGGGCCTCGGCGATGAAGCCCCGGCGCCACACGTCGCGCGCGGCGTCGATCTGCGCCTGCCGGTCGGCCGTGCCGGACACCTCGTCCAGGAGGCGGCGCCAGGTGGCGGCGAGGGCGGGGTTGCGCAGGAGCGTGCCGGGGCGGGGCGGGCGCCCGTCCGGGAGGTAGATCTCCGCCGAGGACGTCCACTCGGTCTCGAAGAGGCGGCGTACCGTCTCGACGGTCGTGCCGACGTTCTCCACGGGCGCGTGCCCGTGCTCGGCGTATCCGACGGCGTACTTCAGGACGTCGGCCAGGCGCTTGGTCCCGTGGTCGCGCAGGAGCAGCATCCAAGCGTCGAAGGCGCCCGGTACGGCGGCGGCCAGCGGTCCGGTGCCGGGCACGAGGTCCAGGCCGAGGTCCCGGTAGTGCGCGGCGCTCGCCGCGGCCGGGGCGACGCCCTGCCCGCACAGGAGCCGCACGTCCGCGCCCGCGGGCGCGAGGAGGATCGGCACCTCGCCCGCGGGCCCGTTCAGATGGGGTTCGACGACGTGCAGCACGAACGCGCCCGCGACGGCCGCGTCGTACGCGTTCCCGCCGTCCTCCAGGACGGCCATCGCCGACTGCGAGGCCAGCCAGTGTGTCGACGACACCATGCCGAAGGTCCCCTGGAGCGTCGGCCGTGTCGTGAACATCTCGTACCTCGCAGTCCGGGTCTCACGGGAGTTCTCGCGGTCATGGTAGATCGTTGCTACGACCATCGGACCGGCCGCGAACCTCCCCGCGGGCGCGCGCTAGCGGTTGGTCACCGGCATGCCGGTGCCCCGCCCGCGCGTCGCCGCCCGGTACCCGGCGCCGATCACCGCGGCCTGCACGAGCGCCCCGACGACGATCCCGACCAGCGGCAGCGGGCCCGGCAGCATCAGGAACAGCCAGGAGGTGGGCGCGGTGACCAGGAACAGCCACACGCCCACGAGACTCGCGTCCGGGTGGTCGACGAACAGCGCGTCCACGGCGACCCAGCCGGCGACGGCGAGCACCAGCGCGAGGTACGCCAGCGCGGCCGGGTTGACCAGGTTCTGCCGGGCCTTGACGACAAGCTGTGAGCCGTTCATGACGATCCTCCGAGATCTGCCGTGTCCTTCCTCCACCATCCCGGACCCGGTGCCCGCCGCCCTGAGTACGCGTACTCAAAACCGCCTCGCTCCTCGCCCCACCCGCGCCCGGCGTCACGTCCCGTCGCGGGCGCCGAGTCTGGTCATCGCGCGGCTGATGCGGGTCTTCGCGGTGAGGTGGTCGAGGCCGGGGGCGGTGGCGTGGTCGGGGGGCCGGGAGACGAACTCGCCGATGAGGGTGCGGGGCACGGCGGGGGCCGGGAGGGCGCCCCGCGCGCGATGACGTCGATCGCCTGGAGGAGGTCGGCCGGTTCGGCGTCCTTCAGCGGGAACCCGCTCGCCCCGGCGCGCAGCGCCTCGAAGACGTACTTTCGACCAGTGCGACGTCCGGCCGCTCGGCCCGGATCAGTTCCAGCGCCCGTTCCCCGTCGCCCGCCTCCCCGACGACCTCGACGCCGTCCTCGGCGTCCAGCAGGGCCCGGAAACCGGCCCGCATGAGGGCCTGGTCGTCGACGAGGGCGACGCGGATCACGGCGCCGCCCCCGGACCACCACAACGCCCCGGGTGCCACTCCCCCGGCTCCCGCGAGAACGCCCTCTCCATCTCAGGCCCCCTCCCCCAGCGGCAGTTCCGCCCGGACCGAGAAGCCGCCCTCCGCGCGGGGGGCCGCGTGCAGGGTGCCGCACAGGGCCGTGACGCGTTCGCGCATGCCGGTCAGGCCGGTGCCGGGACGAGGGGGGCGGGACGGGTGGGCGAGGCCGTCGTCGTCGACGCGGATCACCAGCGCGCGTTCGCCGTAGTCGAGGCGGACCTGGACGGTGGCCCGGCCGGCGTGGCGGGCGGCGTTGGTGAGGGCTTCCTGGACGATGCGGTAGGCGGCGCGTTCGACGGGGACGGCGAGGGCGCGTTCGACGCCGGTGACGGTGAGGCGGGCGGCGAGACCGGCGGCGCGGGCGCGTTCGACGAGGAGCGCGGGCGTGCCGTGGGGCTCGTCGGTGCGCAGGACGTGCAGCGTGGCGCGCAGTTCGCGCATGGCCTCTCCACTGGCCTCCTGGATGGCGGCGAGGACGGGCGGGACCTCCTCGCCGCGTTTGCGGGCGAGGTGTACGGCGACGCCCGCCTGGAGCTTGACGACGGAGATGCTGTGGGTCAGCGAGTCGTGCAACTCGCGCGCGATGCGCAGCCGTTCCTCCCCCGCCCGGCGCAACGCGGCCTCCTCGCGGGTGCGTTCGGCGTCGATGGCGCGTTGTTCGGTCTGGCGCAGGTACGCCTGCCAGTTGCGGTCGGCGAGCCCGCTCACGGCCGCGCACAGCACCCACCCGGCGAGCAGCGCGGCCGTGCCGGGCCGGTGGACGGCGTACCCGGCGAGGAACACCGCGCCCGCCCCGAGCGCGAGCGCGCGGTGTCCCACGCGCGCGGCGGTGTGCACGGCGCCCACGACCGGCAGCGCCGCCCAGGGCCCGGGGTCGGCGCGCAGGACGTACGCCGTGCCCCCGATCGTGGCGAGGGCCAGCACCGCGCGCGGGGCGCCGCGGTGGGCGGCGAGGGCGAGGGCGCCGGCGAGGATCAGGGGGAGGTCGACGGCCCGTGTGGACGTGTCGAGGGCCGCGCACGTCACCACGAGGGCGCCGGCCACGGCCGCGAGCGCCGCGTCGGCGAGCCGTGTCCGCGTGATCACTCGCCCGTCCATGTCCGCACCCTAGACCCCGGCACCGACAACGGCGTCCGCCCTGTGGACGGCTCCGGGACTACTCCCGCCGCAGTAGCCGGCGGCGGGACGACTCCGGTGGGTGTGCGTCACAACCGCTACGCCTGTAGGACGTTTTCGCGCGCGTCCGGCGGGAGGCTGCTGTGCATGACCACGCCCTTCCGCCACACCACGCCCCCGTCGCCCAAGGCCGCCGAGGGCCGCGTCGCCGAGGCGTACGCCCAGATCGCGCGCGACTTCGGGATCACCGCCCCGCCCACCTTCGTGGTCCTGTCGTCCGCGCCGGAACTGATGCTCCCCGCGTGGGCGCTCCTGCGCGAGTCGCTGATCGCCGGTCCGGGGGACCGCACCGGCAAGGAGGTCGCCGCGTACGGCGTCTCGCTGGCCAACAGGTGCCCGTTCTGTGTGTCCGCGCACACCGTCCTGCTGCACGCGACGGGCGACCACGCGCTCGCGGAACGCCTCGCGCGGGGCGAGCGCCCGGAGAGCGACGTCCACGCGCGCGTACTCGACTGGGCGATCCGGACCCGCGTCCCCGGCGCGGACCTCGGGCCGCTGCCCTTCGCGCGCGAGGAGCGCGCCGGGTACTTCGGGACGGTGCTCACCTTCCACTTCGTCAACCGTTTCGTGTCGGCCCTGCTGACCGGGGACCTGCTCCCGGCCGGCGCGCAGCGGCTGCGCCCGATGCGGTCCCTGACGGGCCGCGCGCTGTCCCGCACGGTCCGCCGCGAGGCCGTCCCGGGTGCGTCCCTGCCGCTGCTCCGCACGCCCGCCGAGGGGCCCGACGGAAACACCCGCGAGAACGCCGCCAACAGCCCCTGTGAGGGCCCGTCATGGGCGTCCGGCACCCCGGTGGCCCCCGCCTACGCCGCGCTGCGCACAGCCGCCCTCACGGGCGCCGACCTCCTCACGCCGGACGAGCGGAGCCTCGTCGAGGCGGCCGTCGCCGCCTGGGACGGCGCGCACCCGCCCGTCATCCTGCGCGGCTACCCCCACCGGCGTGAACTCCCGGCCGCGCGCCTCGCGCTGCTGTCCGCGCTCGCGCCGTACCGGATCACGGCGGACGACGTGGCGGCCTGGCGCGAGCACGCGGTCGAGGGCGACGGCACGGACAAGAGCGGCGACGGCGAGGGCGACGGCCGTACGGACCGTGACCTCGTCCGTCTGGTCGCGTACGGCGCGTTCCTCGCGGTGGAGCGGGCCGAGGCGACCTTGAACTTTTCACCGGCGCCCGCGCGGCACATTTAGGGAGGTTCGCCTCGTCAGCGCCTCTCAGCGCCCCGTCAACCCGGTGCCGCTGTCACCACTCAGCCACGCAGCGAGTTCGCGCTTTCGCACCACACACAGTCGTGTGACACTGGCGTCCCGTCGTCCGCGGTGCGGACTGGTCTCCGTGCCCTCCCCCACAAAAGAAGTGCGCCTGTGCGTTCTCTTCCTCTGCCGCTCGCCCTCGCGGCGCGTCTGTCCCCGGTGGTCGTGCTCGCCTGCGCGGGCTGGGCGCTGTCGTCCTCCCCCGCCGCTCCCGAAGACACGGCGGCGCAGGGGGACACCGGGCAGCGGACCCAGTCCGAGCCGGGGGACGCCCCCGCCACGCCGACGGCGACGAAGGCGTACGCGGCGGCTCCCGCGCCGTGCGGGAGCGTCCCCGTGGCGACGGTCACCTCGCTGGTGCCGGGCGCGAAGACGGCCGGCAAGGAGATCCCGTCCACGGACACGAAGATCCGGCGGACGTGCTCGTGGAACGCGCTCAAGGGGTTCGACTACCGCTGGCTCGACGTGTCGTTCGAGATCATGGACACCGAGGACGCGGCGGCGAAGTCGTACAAGGCGCGCGTCGGCGAGAAGAGCGGCGGCGGGGTGGTGCCGGGGCTCGGCGACGAGGCGTACTCGGTGGTCAACCTCACGACCGAGGACAAGCAGCAGACCCGCGAGGGCGTGGTGTTCGCGCGCGCGTCCAACGCGATCGTCATCGTCACGTACAACGGCAGCGACTTCGAGTCGAAGAAGGCGCCGGACACGAGCACGATCAACACGGGCGCGATCAAGGCGGCGAAGGACGCGATGGCGGCGCTGCGGGGCAGCGGCACGGGGTGAGGCGGGACGAGCGTCCGGCCCGCCCCGCTTCCCGGACCTCACGCGTCCGGCTCACCCCGCCACCGCGCCTCAGGCGTCCGCCGTCGCCCCCTTCCCCCTCCCCCGCAGCGCCATCAGCGCCAGGTACACCGCCATGGACGTCCCGAGCCCCACGGCCCACCCGTAGTCCGCGAGGGACTTGAGCGCCGGGATGGGCCGCCCGTCGATGATCGGGTCGAAGTCCGCGCCGCCGACCGCGAGGACGCCGCCGGCGAGGAAGGCGACGACGGCCCGCCAGTTCCAGCCGTTCTCGTACCAGTAGCGCCCGCCCGCGCGGTACAGGTCGACGAGGTCGAGCTTGCCGCGGCGCAGGATCCAGTAGTCGGCGATGAGGATGCCGGCGACGGTGCCGAGCAGGCCGCCGACCAGGCCGAGCCAGGTGAAGATGTAGCCCTGCGGGTCGGAGTACAGCTTCCAGGGGAAGATCAGCACGCCGAGGACACAGGTCGCGAGGGCGCCGGTGCGGAAACTGATCCTGCGGGGCGCGATGTTGGAGAAGTCGAACGCCGGGGAGACCAGGTTCGCCGCGATGTTGACGGACAGCGTCGCCACCAGGACCGTCACCAGCGCGAACAGCAGCCCGAAGACGTTGTCGGTCTTGGCGGCGAGCTGGACCGGGTCCCAGATCGTCTCGCCGTAGACGGCCTGCGAGCCGGAGGTGACCATCACGGACAGCAGCGCGAACAGCGTCATCGTGGTCGGCAGGCCGAGCGCCTGCCCCCAGGTCTGCGCCTTCTGGGACTTGCCGTAGCGGGTGAAGTCGGGGATGTTCAGCGACAGCGTCGACCAGAAGCCGATCATGCCCATCAGGGACGGCCAGAACAGTTTCCAGAAGTCGCCGCCCCAGCCCAGCTTGGACGGCTGGTCGAGCAACGGCCCGAAGCCGCCTGCCTTGTTGCTCATCCAGATCAGCATCACCACCGCGCCGACGAGGACGAAGGGCGCCGCCCAGTTCTCGAACCGGCGGATCGTCTCCATCCCCCGGTAGATGATGGCCACTTGGATCGCCCAGAAGATCGCGAACGACAGCCACATCGTCCACGCGTACCCGCCGAACTTCGCGGCGTCGCTCCACCCGGAGCCGATCAGCTTCCCGGCGAGGAAGTAGATCGCCTCACCGCCGATCCAGGTCTGGATCCCGAACCAGCCGCACGCCACCAACGCCCGTACGACGGCGGGGAGGTTGGCGCCGCGCACCCCGAACGAGGCGCGCGCGAAGACGGGGAACGGGATGCCGTACTTGGGCCCGGCGTGCCCGGTCAGCAGCATCGGCACCAGCACGATGACGTTGGCCAGCGCGATGGTGAACACCGCCTGCTTCCAGTCCATGCCGACGGCGATGAGACCCGAGGCGAGCGTCCAGGACGCGGTGTTGTGGGCCATGCCGACCCACAGCGCGGAGAAGTTGTACGTCGTCCAGGTGCGTTTCTCGACCGGGACGGGCAGCAGGTCCTCGTTGGCGTAGGGGCCGCTGGGCTGCGGAGCGCCGGGGGCGATCTCCACCCGGCCGTCGGCGAGGGTGACTTGGGAGGTCGGGGGCGGCGCGGTGGGCGCGGTGTCGGTCATGGGCCGGCCTATCGGGGAGAGGGAACGGGGCGAAGCCGTGCGGGTGCCGTGAGCGGTGCGCGTGGGGGTGCGCCCGGCCCCCGTCCCGGAGCGCGCGAACGGCCGTTCGCCGTGCGGCTTTCCGGGGCGGGGGAGACCAACTGACCAGGAAACGCTCAGCCGTTGACGGCCGGGATCACCGTCGTGCCGTACGCGTCGATGACCGCTTCCTGCGCGTCGTGCATGTCGTAGATCGCGAACTGGTCGACGCCGAGGGCCCGTAGGGCGTTCAGTTTCTCGACGTGCTGTTCGGGGGTGCCGATGACGCAGAACCGGTCGACGATCTCGTCCGGCACGAACTGGGTGTCGGGGTTGCCGCTGCGTCCGTGGTGGGAGTAGTCGTAGCCCTGGCGGGCCTTGATGTACTCGGTGAGTTCTTCGGGGACTTGGGAGGAGTGTTCGCCGTACTTGGAGACGAGGTCGGCGACGTGGTTGCCGACCATCCCGCCGAACCAGCGGCACTGTTCGCGGGCGTGGGCCAGGGCCTCGGGCGAGTCGTCGGCGGTGACGTAGGCGGGGGCGGCGACGCAGATCTTCACGTCGTCGGGGTTACGTCCGGCGGCCGCGGCGGCGTCCTTGACGGCCTTCACCATGTACTCGGTGAGGTAGAGGTCGGCGAGCTGAAGGATGAACCCGTCGGCCTCCTCGCCGGTCATCTTCAGCGCTTTGGGCCCGTACGCGGCCATCCACACGGGGAGTTGGGCGTCATCCTTGATCCAGGGGAACCTGACGACGGTGCCGCCGCCGAGGTCGGCCTCCTGTCCTGAGCCGAGGGCGCGGATGACCTTCATCGCGTCGCTGATCCGGGCCAGGGTGTTGGGAGTTCGCCCCGCGACGCGCATCGCGGAGTCGCCGCGGCCGATGCCGCACACCGTGCGGTTGCCGAACATGTCGTTGAGGGTGGCGAAGGTGGAGGCGGTGACCTCCCAGGTGCGGGTGCCGGGGTTGGTGACCATCGGCCCGACCGTCAACTTGCTTGTCTGCGACAGGATCTGACTGTAGATCACGAACGGCTCCTGCCACAGCACGGCGGAGTCGAAGGTCCAGCCGTAGGTGAAGCCGTTGTCCTCGGCGCGTTTCATCAGCTCGATGACACGCGAGGCGGGCGGGTCGGTCTGGAGGACAAGTCCGAAGTCCATGGGCGCCATTCCCTAGATGAGGTACTGACAGGTGGAGCGCGGGGTGTAGGCGCCGTGTCCGGCGCGTCCGGTGAACTCCCGCTCGGTGATGACGAGTTCGCCGCGCGAGAGCACCGTCTCGACCCGGCCGGTGAGCCGCTTGCCCTCGTACGCCGAGTAGTCGACGTTCATGTGGTGGGTCTCGGCGGAGACGGTCTGCTCGGCGTGCGGGTCGTAGATGACGACGTCGGCGTCGGCGCCCGGCGCGATGGTGCCCTTCTTCGGGTAGAGGCCGAACATGCGGGCCGGGGTGGCGCAGGCGATCTCGATCCAGCGGCGGCGCGAGATGTGGCCGTCCACAACTGCCTGGTGCAGCAGGTCCATTCGGTTCTCGACGCCGGGCAGGCCGTTGGGGATCTTCGAGAAGTCGCCCCGGCCCAGCTCCTTCTGTCCCACGAAGCAGAAGGGGCAGTGGTCGGTGGAGACGACCTGGAGGTCGTTGGTGCGCAGCCCCTGCCACAGCTTCGCCTGGTGCTCGCGGGGCCGAAGGGGCGTGCTGCACACGTACTTGGCGCCCTCGAAGTCCGGTTCGGCGAGGTTGTCGGTGGACAGGAACAGGTACTGCGGGCAGGTCTCGCCGAAGACGTTGAGCCCTTCGTCGCGCGCCCGCGCCAGCTCGGCGACTGCCTCCATCGCCGAGACGTGCACGACATACAGGGGGGCGCCCGCGACCTGCGCGAGCCGGATCGCGCGGTGCGTGGCCTCGGCCTCCAGGAGCGCCTTGCGGACCTCGCCGTGGTAGCGGGGGTCCGTCTCCCCGCGTTCCAGGGCCTGTTGGACGAGGACGTCGATGGCGATGCCGTTCTCGGCGTGCATCATGATCAGGCCGCCGTTGTCGGCGGAGCGCTGCATGGCGCGCAGGATCTGACCGTCGTCGCTGTAGAAGACGCCGGGGTAGGCCATGAACTGCTTGAAGGAGGTGACGCCTTCCTCGACGAGGAGGTCCATCTCCTTCAGCGTCTCGTCGTGGACGTCGGAGACGATCATGTGGAAGGCGTAGTCGACCGCGCAGTTGCCCTCGGCCTTGGCGTGCCAGGCGTCCAGGCCCTCGCGCAGGGTGTGGCCGACGCTCTGCACCGCGAAGTCGACGATGGTCGTCGTACCGCCCCAGGCGGCGGCGCGGGTGCCGGTCTCGAAGGTGTCCGAGGCGAAGGTGCCGCCGAACGACAGCTCCATGTGCGTGTGGGCGTCGACTCCGCCCGGGATGACGTACTTTCCGGTCGCGTCGATGGTCCGCTCGGCCGTCCACGCCTCGGCCGACGGGGTGCCGGTGGCGGCGAGGGCGGCGATCCGGCCGTCCTCGATCAGGACGTCGGCGTGGATCTCGTCGGACGCGGTGACGACGAGACCGCCGCGGATGACGGTACGACTGCTCATTGCTCCCTGCTCCTTCCTCACGAACGGTTACGGCAACGCCCGCGCGCGGGCCCGGAGTTCACGCCTGCCGGGCCCGCGCGCGGTGCCGGTCAGGGAGCGGTCAGCGGGCCGTAGGCGTCGGTGCGGCGGTCGCGGTAGAACTGCCAGCGGTCGCGGACCTCGCGGAGTTTCGCCAGGTCGAGGTCGCGGACGACGAGTTCGGACTCCTTGTCGCTGGCGACCTCGCCGACGAACTGGGCCTCCGGGTCCACGAAGTAGCTCGTCCCGTAGAAGTCGTTGTCGCCCAGTTCCTCCACGCCGACGCGGTTGATCGCGCCGACGAAGTACTCGTTGGCGACGGCCGCCGCCGGCTGCTCCAACTGCCACAGGTACGCGGAGAGTCCGCGCGAGGTCGCCGACGGGTTGAAGACGATCTCGGCGCCCGCGAGCCCGAGCGCCCGCCAGCCTTCCGGGAAGTGGCGGTCGTAGCAGATGTAGACGCCGATCCTCCCGGCCTTCGTGTCGAAGACGGGCCAGCCCGCGTTGCCGGGACGGAAGTAGAACTTCTCCCAGAATCCCTTGACTTGGGGGATGTGGTGCTTGCGGTACTTGCCGAGGTAGGAGCCGTCCGCGTCGATGACGGCGGCGGTGTTGTAGAGGACGCCGGGCTGTTCCTCCTCGTACATCGGCAGCACGAGGACGATGCCGTGCTCCTTGGCGAGTGCCTGGAACCGCTTGACGATCGGCCCGTCCGGGATCTGCTCGGCGTACTCGTAGAACGCCGGGTCCTGGACCTGGCAGAAGTACGGCCCGTAGAACAGCTCCTGGAAGCACAGGACGTCGGCTCCCTGGGCGGCGGCGTCGCGCACCGCCTGCTCGTGCACCTGGATCATCGACTCTTTGTCGCCCGTCCAGGCGGTCTGGAAGATCGCGGCACGGATCACTCTGCTCATCGGGACCTCCGGTCGCTGGGTGTGCTGGGGCGGGCGCCGGAAGTGCCGTCGTCCGCCCGAAGGGCGGGCTCTGCGGCGTCCGGTGCGTGCTCTCGGCGTGCCGCGCACAAGCCCTCGTACTGGGCGTACGTGGGCTTGTGCGCGGTGCGGCGAGAGTGCGTGCCGGGTGTCGCAGAGCAGACGGAACTTCCGGCGCCCGCCCCAGGAGCCTAGGAAGTCCGCGGGGGCGCTTTGAGTTGCAGCGTGTCACGTCTGCGGGCGTCTCGCGTGGCACGGTGTCACGCTCTCCTCGGCCCATGTTTCACCGCCGTTTTCGCAGGTCGTTCAGTGTTTCAGCGCTGTTGCGCGTCGTGCGCGAGGAGCGCGATGTGCATGGACGCGGCCTGTTCGAAGTCGTCGAGGTCGACACCGAGGCGCGCCTGTATCGCCTCCAGCCGGCGGTACAGGGCGGGCCGGGAGACGTGGTGGAGCTGCGCGGTGCGCGACTTGTTGCGGCCGGTCGCGAGGTAGGTGCGCAGGACGGCGAGCAGGTCGTCGTCGCCGTCGCACAGCAGCCCGTCCAACTCCCGTTCCGCGAACGCCTGGACGTGCGGGTCGTCGCGCAACAGCCGGACCAGGCCCCGCAGATGGACGTCCCGCAGGCGGACGACGCCGGGGAGGTCGAGGGCGTCGCCCGCGCCGTCGACGGCGTCGGCGACGTGCCGCGCCTCGCGCAGCCCCGCCGGGACGTCCTCCCAGCCGCCGCGGGGCCCGGCGGAGGCGACGACGGCCGGTCCGAGGCGGGCCGCGAAGTGGGCGGTGAGCGCGTCGGCGTCCTGGTCGCGGGGGAGGCTGAGCAGAACGGCGGTGATGCCGTCGGCGAGTTCGGCGACGAGTCCGGGCAGCCCCAACAGCCGTAGCGTGCGCTCCAGTTCACCGGCGTCGCGGTCGCGCACGACGAGCGGGACGAAGGTGCGCCGGTTGACCGGCAGCCCGGCGGCCCGTGCCCTGGGCAGGAGTTGGCGGGCCGGCACGACGCCCAGCGCGAGGTCGGTGAGCAGGCTCTGCGCGGACTGCTCCTCCCAGGTGGGGGCGGCGCCGAGCATCCGGTGCAGGACCAGCGCCTCGGCCGCCCGGTCGGCGAGGAGCCGGCCGCCCGCGATGTCGCCCCGGTAGCCGCACAGCACGAGCTGCCCCCAGCGTTCGCCCCGGCCGCCGAGTTCCGCGCGGATCCAGCCGTCACCCTCCCGCCCGCCGGCCTGCCGGGCGATGCGCTCCCAGTCGCGCAGCACGTCGTCGACGGCCGAGCGTTCCCCGGCGGTGGCGAGGACGCGGTGGGCGAGGTTGGTGACGACGACGGGACAGCCGCTGTGCTGCGCGACCTCGTCGAGGAGGCGTTGCAGCGGGGCCCCGGCGGTGATGAGTCCGGTGAGGGCGGTGCGGACCGCCTCGGAGAGGCTGACGGCGGCGAACTTCCGCCGCACCAGCCGGGATTGGACCTCTTCCGTCAACTCGGCGAAGGGGAACGGGCGGTGGAGGACGACGAGGGGCAGCCCGCACCGTTCGGCGGCCCGGCGCATCGCGTCGGGCGGGGTGGGGAAGGCGCGGCCGAGCCCGAGGACGACGGCGGCGGCCTCCGCGCGGTACAGGGACTGGATGTACTCGGCCTGCGCGCTGTCGTCCCCGGCGAGCAACACGCCTGTGGTGAGGACCATTTCACCGCCGCTGAGCATGACGCCGACGTCGGGCGCCTCGGCGACGTGGACCCAGCGCACCGGCCGGTCGAGCTGGCCGGCGCCGGCCACCACCTCGGGTTCCCCGGCCAGCACCCGTTCCAGGGACAGGACCTGACGGACCGACAGAGCTGGTTCCAAGGTGGTGGTCATCGCGTGGTTCCTTCGTTACCGCGTACTCCCGCTGTTACCGCGTGTTCCTGAGCGCGCTGTCGAGGATCGCGGCGCCCTCTTCGGCCTCCGCGACGGTCAGGGTGAGCGGCGGTGCGACGCGCAGGGCGCTGGTGGCGTGCCCGCCGCCCTTGCCGATGAGCAGTCCGCCGTCGCGGGCCGCCTCCAGGACGGCGGCGGCCCGGTCGGGGTCGGCCTCGTCGGTGCCGGGCCTGACCAGTTCGACGCCGATCATCAGCCCGCGTCCGCGCACTTCACGGACGCCGGGGTCCTGCGCGGCGGCGGCCCTGACGCGTTCGATGAGGAGGCCGCCGACGCGGCGGGCGTTGCCCTGGAGGTCGTGCTCCAGCAGGTAGGTGAGGTTGGCGAGCGCGGCGGCCATGGTGACCTGGGTGCCGCCGAACGTCGAAATGCTGTTGGAGTCCAGGCAGTTCATGATCTCGGCGCGGGCGATGACACCGCCGACGGACATGCCGTTGCCGATGCCCTTGGCGAAGGTGACGATGTCGGGCGGGCCGCTGCGGGCGTGCGCCTGCCAGCCCCAGAAGTGGTCGCCGGTGCGGCCCCACCCGGTCTGCACCTCGTCGGCGATCCACAGGATGCCGCGCTCGCGCAGCACTTCGCGGAACGCCGCGTACAGGCCGTCGGGCGGGGAGGTGAACCCGCCGACACCCTGGACGGGTTCGGCGATCAGCGCGGCGGGCGGGCGGGTGTGGCCGAGGAGGTCCTTCAGGTCGTCGACGCAGGCCGCGACGAACGCGTCGTCGTCGAGGTGGGCGTAGGGGCCCCGGGTGCGGACGCCGCCGTGGACGTACAGGGTCTGGAGCGGGGACAGGGAGGTCGGGGACCAGCCCTTGTTGCCGGTGATGCCGACCGTGGAGAAGGAGCGGCCGTGGTAGCTGTTGCGCATGGCCAGCACGGTGTTGGTGCGCCGGTAGGTCGTCGCGAGCAGCAGGGCGGTGTCGTTGGCCTCGGTGCCGGAGGTGGTGAAGAAGACGCGGGCGTCCGGGATGCCGGACAACTGGGCGATGCGCTCGGCGAGTTCGACCATCGGACGGTTCAGGTACAGGGTGGAGGAGTGGATGATCCGTCCGGCCTGCTCGCTCACCGCCTTCGTCACCTCGGGCAGGGCGTGCGCGGTCATCGTGGTGAGGATGCCGCCGAAGAAGTCCAGGTATCTGGTGCCGTCGGCACCCCACACGTACCGGCCCTCGCCGTGGGTGATCTCCAGCGGCTCCTCGTAGTACAGCGCGAGCCAGTCCGGCATGACGGCTCGGTGGCGGGCGTACAGGTCGCTCACGGCTTCACCAGTCCTTCGTAGGCGTCGGGGCGGCGGTCGCGGTAGAAGGCCCACTGCTGCCGCACGTCCTCGATCAGGTCGAAGTCGAGGTCACGGACGACGAGTTCCTCGTCCTCACCGCTCGCGACCTCTCCCACGAACTGTCCCCGCGGATCGACGAAGTAAGACGTCCCGTAGAAGTCGTTCTCGCCGTACTCCTCGCGGCCCACGCGGTTGATCGCGGCGACGAAGTACTCGTTGGCGACGGCCGCGGCGGGCTGCTCCAACTGCCACAGGTACGCGGAGAGTCCGCGCGAGGTCGCCGACGGGTTGTAGACCAACTGGGCTCCGTTGAGCCCGAGTTGCCGCCAGCCCTCCGGGAAGTGCCGGTCGTAGCAGATGTAGACGCCGATCTTCCCGACGGCCGTGTCGAAGACGGGCCAGCCCGCGTTGCCCGGCCGGAAGTAGTACTTCTCCCAGAACCCCTTGACCTGCGGGATGTGGTGCTTGCGGTACTTGCCGAGGTAGGAGCCGTCCGCGTCGATCACGGCGGCGGTGTTGTAGTAGAAGCCGCTGCCCTCGACCTCGAACACCGGGACGACGATCACCATGCCCGTCTCGCGCGCCAGCTCCCGCATCCGGCTCACCGTCGGCCCGTCCGGCACCGGTTCCGCCCAGCGGTAGTGCTCCGGCTCCTGGACCTGGCAGAAGTACGGCGCGTTGAACACCTCCTGGAAGCCGATCACCCGCGCGCCCTGCCGGGCCGCCTCCCTGGCGTGCTCCTCGTGTTTCGCCACCATGGACTCGGTGTCGCCGGTCCAGGTGGCCTGGACCAGTGCGGCACGTACGACATTGGCCATGAGCTGCTCCTTCGACGGGACGTCACAGCCTCTACGCCCGTAGAGAGCGGGGTACAGAGGCACGAACGTAAGCCTCAGCGACGCCCTTGCCAAGACCACCGCCGTTAACCCGGGGAGTCGATCGCGTTTCACACGCGGGAGGGGGTGGGGCGGGGCTGTTCGGAGTACACCGGGTACTACGGGTATGACAGAGCCCCGCCCGCCGCCCTCACGCCGTGAACCCCGCCACCCGCAGCGCGTGCACCACGTCCCAGTGCCGCTCGTCCGACACGCCCCGCGCGGCCCGCACGAGCAGCGGCACCAGGGTCTTCGGGTCCGGGGCGACGCTGCGGGCGGCCTCCTCGGGGGCGCGTACCCGGACGTACGCGTCGAGCAGGGCGTCCACCTCGCGCCGCCGCCCGTCCGCCGCCAGCGCGAGGACGGCCTGCCCGATCTCCTCGGCGGGCCGTGCCACCCCCTGCCGCAGGATCTGCTCCCCGTCGGCGCCGCGCCCGGCACCGGCGAGCGCGTCGGCCGCCTCGACCAGCCGTTCGGCGGGCAGCGAGGCCGCCTCCCACAGCAGCGTCGTCCAGTCGGCCCCGAGCCCGGCCCGCTGGAGCTCCCCCGCGACCAGCGGGATCCGCGCGGCGGGCCAGTACGCCAGCTCCACCAGCAGCGCGTGCGCCTCCCCGCTGCGCCCCTCGCCCCGCAGCGCGACCAGCCGCCGCACCACCTCGGCGGTCTCGCGCCGCGCGTCCGCGTCCGGCGTCTCGACGACCGGCTCCGCCGTCACCTCCGCGCCGGCCTCACGCCCGCCGGCCCGCGCGAACCGCGCCCCGCGCGGCCCCCGTCCACCGCCCGCCTCCGGCACGACCGTCACGGCCTCCTCCGGCACGGCGACGGCGGCCCCCTCCTCCACAACCCCCGCGAACCGCGCGCTCCCCCGCCGCCGCTTGCGCTGCTTGGGCACGGCGGCCGGACTCTCCCCACCACCGTCCGCCCCGCCGGCATCACCACGCACGACACCCCGGGCCACGGCCTCACCCCGCCCGGCCTCATGCCTCCCGGCCTCGACGGGGACGACGCGCCCGGCACCACCCTCCGCACCCCCCTCACCTTGGCCGGCGCCGGCCGAACCGCCCTCGGGAGCGCCCGCCGCACTCCCGCCGACCTCCCCTCCGCTCCCCCCGAATCCCCTGAGCCGACCGTTCACGTCCCGCCCTAACACGCCCACTTCACCGGCACCGGCAGCCCCGCTCCCGCCGACCCCACCACCCCAACCTCCGCCCCCGTCCCATCCACCCCACCCGTCCCGCTCCCGCTCCCGCCGCTCCAACTCCGCGACCCGGCCCCGCAGTTCCACGCACCGGGCGGTGGCCCGCTCGTGGTCGTCGTGGGCCCACGCGAGGTCGAGCCGTATCGCGTCGGCCTGTTCCCGCGTCGCGGCGGCGGCGAGCCGGCGGCCCAGCTCGGCCTGCCGCTCGACCGCGTAGCGCTGCTCGCGGAGCATGACGTCGAGCCGGTCACGGAGGGCGTCACCGGCGCCGGGCCGGGAGTCGTGGGCGTGCAGCGCCGCGCCGTGCAGGACGCGGACCCGCCGCGCCTCCTTCTCGGCGACGGCGGTGCCGTATGCGGCGGCGAGGTCCTGGAGCAGCGCCTCCATGACGTCCCAGGGCGGCAGTTCGGTGCCGTCGAGGCAGGCCCGCATGCCGTCGGGGTCGCGCTGCCAGAAGACGGCGCACCAGCCGGAGCCCTGGTCGAGGCGGCCCAGGAGGCCGTCCAGGCAGCTCACGAACTCCCGCACCTGCGCCGGGAGTTGATCCACACTCATCCCCAAACTCCTGCCGGCGGCCCGCACTTGGACTGGCCAGAAAACACCAGCCGTGTTACAGCGCGGCTACGAGCAGTTTGCGAAGGGGCCGCGAAGGCAACATGGCGAGATCCCGACCCACTCTCCCGATTCCGTTCACACCACCCCGGCGAGGACGCACCGCGCGGCCAACTCGTCCATGGACAGGCCGAGTGCGCCCGCCAGCGCGGCGATCGTGAAGAACGCGGGGGTCGGCGCCCGCCCGGTCTCGATCTTGCGCAGCGTCTCCGCCGAGATCCCGGCGTCCGCCGCGACCTCGGCCATGCTCCGTCCGCCGCGGGCCTCACGGAGCAACCGGCCCAGCCGCTCGCCGCGTTCACGTTCTTCGGGGGTCAAAGGGGTGCGCACCATGCCCCCATTCTAATACCGGTATAGTAATTGGCATGGTGGAGCTGAAGACGGACACGTCGATCGACGAGATGTACCGGGCCGGCCAGGTGGTCGCCCATGCCCTGACGGCCGTGCGGGAAGCCGCTGACGTGGGCGTTTCCCTGCTGGAGCTGGACGAGGTGGCGCGCGGCGTGCTGCGGGAGGCGGGCGCGGGCTCGCCGTTCCTCGGCTACCGCCCGTCCTTCGCGACGACCCCGTTCCCGGCCGTCGTCTGCGCCTCGGTCAACGACGCGATCGTGCACGGCATCCCGACCGGCTACCGGCTGCGCGACGGCGACCTCGTCTCGATCGACTGCGGTGCCCAACTCGACGGCTGGGCGGGCGACTCGGCGATCAGCTTCACCGTCGGCACCCCGCGCCCCGCCGACGTGACGCTGATCGAGACGGCGGAGCGCGCGCTGGCCGCCGGGATCGCCGCCGCGACGGTCGGCAACCGCGTCGGTGACATCGCGCACGCGATCGGGACGGTCTGCCGGGCCGCCGGTTACGGCGTCCCGCAGGGCTTCGGCGGCCACGGCATCGGCCGCCGCATGCACGAGGACCCACCGGTCCCCAACGAGGGCCGCCCGCACCGGGGCATGCGCCTGCGGCGCGGCATGGCCCTCGCGATCGAGCCGATGCTGATCGCGAGCGGCCGCGACGGCTACCACGAGGCCCCGGACGGCTGGACCCTGCGCACGAACGACGGCTCCCGCGCGGCCCACGTCGAGCACACGATCGCGATCACGGACGACGGCCCGAGGATCCTGACGGCACGGGACTGACGGCACCTGGCTGACGGCAGAGACGAGCCGGGCGGCCCACCCTCGCGAGGGTGAGCCGCCCAACCGTCTACCGCCCAACTGCCTTGCCTAACGCGCCGGATACACCACCTGCGCCGACCCGCCACCCCGCCGCACGGTCTCGGCGGCGGCGAGCCACTTCCCACCGGGCAGCCGCTGCACGGCGGTTGCGGCACCGATCTCGGGGTTCTGCCGGAACCCGTGCCCGATGGCCTCCAGCTCGGTCCTCAACTCGCTGCCGTAGAGCCCCGGTTCGAGTTCCGTGGTCGTCTGGTTGCGCTGGCTGGCGCGCGGCGCGGCGATCGCGTCGACGAGCGGCAGCCCCCGGTCCACGAACTCGGTGAGCACCTGGAGGACGGTGGTGATGATGGTCGCCCCGCCGGGCGAACCGAGCGCCACGACCGGCTTGCCGGCCCTGTCCAGCACGATCGTCGGCGAGATCGACGAACGGGGCCGCTTGCCCGGACCGGGCAGGTTCGGGTCGTGGACAGTGGGGCTCGCCGGGGCGAACGAGAAGTCCGTCAGCTCGTTGTTGAGGATGAACCCGCGTCCGGGGACGGTGATGCCGCTGCCGCCGGTCTGCTCGATGGTGAGCGTGTAGGCGACGACGTTGCCCCACTTGTCGGCGACGGTCAGATGGGTCGTGCTGTCGCCCTCGTAGGTCGTCGGCGCCGGCGTGCCGCTCGCGTCGCAGGCGGCCGGGTTACGCGGATCGCCGGGCGCGACGGGGCTGGTGAGGACGGCGTCGTCCTTGATGAGGCAGGCCCGCGCGTCGGCGTAGCGCTGCGAGAGGAGTTCCTTCGCGGGGACGTCCTCGAAGGCCGGGTCGCCGACCCAGCGGCCCCGGTCGGCGAACGCGATCCGGCTGGCCTCGATGTAGCGGTGCAGGTACTGGACCTCGCTCGCCTTCGAAAGGTCCGTCTTCTCAAGGATGTTGAGGGCTTCGCCGACCGTCGTGCCGCCCGAGGAGGACGGGGCGATGGAGTAGACGCCGAGCCCCCGGTACGAAGTCCGCGTGGGCGCCTGGAACTTGACGCGGTAGGCGGCGAGGTCGGTGGCGGTGAGCTTGCCGGGGCGGGCGTTCCACCCCGAATCCGGGTCCACGGGCGGCTTGTTGACGGTCGTGAGGACGTCCTCGCCGATGTCGCCCCGGTAGAGCGCGGCGACGCCCTTCCTGCCCAACTCGGCGTAGGTGCGGGCGAGATCGGGGTTCTTGAACGTCGAGCCGACCTCCGGGAGCCGCCCGCCGGGCAGGAACAGCTTCGCCGTGTCCGGGAAGTAGCGGAAGCGGGTCTCGTTGGCGGCGGTCTGCGAGCGGAACGTGTCGTCGACGGTGAAGCCGTCCCGGGCCAGCCGCTCGGCGGGCTTCAGCACCGAACCCAGGCTCCTGGTCCCCCACTTGGACAGCGCGCCGGCCCAGGTGGCCGGCGTGCCGGGGGTGCCGACGCTGAGGCCGCTGCTGACGGCGTCCGCGAAGGCGAGGGGCTTGCCGTTCTCGACGAACAGGTTCGCGTCGGCGCTCAGGGGCGCGGTCTCCCGGCCGTCGATCGTGTGCACCGTGCGGGACTTGGCGTCGTAGTAGACGAAGTAGCCGCCCCCGCCGACGCCCGCCGAGTAGGGCTCGGTGACGCCGAGCGCGGCGGCGGTGGCGACGGCCGCGTCGACCGCGTTGCCGCCCCTGCGCAGCACCTCGATGCCGGCGGCGGAGGCGTCCGGGTCGACGCTGGAGACCGCGCCGCCGTACCCGACGGCGACCGGGACCTTCTCAACTCCCGTCCGCTGAGCGGTCGGTGGCGCCGCCGCCCCGACCGAGACCACGGCGGCCGAGACCGCCAGGACCGTCAGTTTCCGTGCCGCAGGGCGCCGCAGGGCCATCGGTATGTACCTCCAGTCAAGGACCGTCCGCGCACTGTAGCCACACTGCCCCGCGCCGGGCAGCCGCATTCGGAGCACTGTCATACGACTGGCACATCTCGAACACGGGTACGCCTCCGGCGCGGCCGGCCGCTACCATGCGCGCCCATGAACGACGACGTGCGCAACATCGTCCTGGGCGTGGTGGCCGCCGGCATCAGCGCCGGTCTCGGCTGGCTGGCGCGGACGTACCTGTGGAGGCGCAGGCTCCGCCGCAAGCAGGCGTTCTTCGGGCTGCCGGAGAACTCCGAGTGCCTGCTCGTCGTCAACCGCGACCCGGCGACCGCCGAGCCCGCCGTGCACCGCTTCGACGTGTTCGCGCTCCTCGAACTGGCCGCGCTGATCAAGGACTGCGGGGCGAACGTCGAGATGGTCACGCAGGACGGGGTGCGGCAGGGCTTCGGCGAGCGGACGGAGTTCTGTGTCGGCGGGCCGGGGTCGAACCGGCGCATGCTGGCCCACATGTCGGCGATGCTGCCCGGCTTCCGTGTGAACATCGATCCCGAACCCGGCCCGGACCGGGGCGCGTTCCAGATCGGCACCGAGCGCTACCGGATGGACCCGGGGATCACGGAGTACGTCCTGCTGGCCCGGCTCACCACGGGCGAACGGCACGGCAGCCGCCCGGTGTTCCTGTTCTGCGGCCAGCGCGCGATCAACAACCAGGCGGCGACGCGCTATCTGGCCCGCCACCACGAACGCCTCGCCCGCAAGCACGGCGCCGACTCCTTCGCGCTGCTCCTGAAGGTCGTCAACTCCCAGGCGTACGGCCCGGATGTGGTGGAACTGGTGGCGGACGTGACCCGCGCGGTACGTACGCCACTGGCGGACCCGGTGGCCCCGACGTCACACCGGGCGCCGTAATACCCGTAATACCCGTAGTACCCCCGAGACCGAGACGGGCGGGCCCCCGCCGCGCCTCCACGGCTGGGGCCCGCCCGCTCCCGGCAAGCCGGTCCGGCGATGCGCCGCACACCTACCCGACCCGCTCCGCGTCGAGCACAACCCGTCCGGCGCGCGGCTGACCTTCTCCCCGCGCAGCGTCCGGCCCGTCGTACGGGCCGTGCGCGCTGCGCGAGCAGTGATCTCCGGCCGCGCGTCCGGCCGGGTATGGCTCTGGTGAACTGCTGCCCCCTATGGGCCCTGCGGCAAAGTCCCCGGCCCGGTCACCGTCGCTCCGGGGATGAACGATCCATCGTAGTCGAGCCCGGTCACGGTGTTGACGCCCCCCGGTAGGGCCTGTCGTCACATTTCCGTCGTCCGCCCGAAGGGCGGGCCGGGCGGGGTCTGGTGCGTGCAGCCGCAAGGCGGAGGAGGGAGTCGACGCGGAGCGTCGGCGACCGACGACAACGCCGCAGATGCGCGTGCCAGACCCCGCCCGGCAGGCGGGAATGTGACGACAGGCCCTAACACCTGTCGCAGGCGGCCCGGCACCGGCCGCGGGGGCTCCGGTCGGGCTCCTCCTCGCGGTTGTCGACGTCACGCGGTCCGATCACCGGATCGACGGCCATGCTCAGCCCTACTCGCTCTCAGCTGTGTGTCGTGGTTGCCGCAAGCTATCGAGAGCGGACGGGACTTGAGAGGCGACACGCACTTTTCGGGCATAAGCCGTATTTAACCTCTCTTCACGGGTTCGTGTCACACCGGCACCGCGCCGCCCCCCGCCCGCCCGTCAGACCTCGGCGATCTCCGCGTACCACTGCGACAGCTCCGGCACCCCGCTGGCCGCCCACTCCCGGCCGGCCGTCACGACGTCGAACTCCCGCCCGGAGCCCAGCCGTACGACGGGTTCGCCGCCCGGCCAGAACGCCCACTCGGCGCCCTCGACGGTCCGCACGATGACCGTCCCGAGGTAGAGCCCCGCGTCGTTGCCGAGCCAGGGCAGCGTCTCCTCGTCGTCGCGCCAGCGCGGCAGCAACTGGTCGAGCGCTTCCAGGGAACGGACCGTGTCGTCGAGTCTGACGCCCGCCTCCCCCGCCTGGGAGCGCAGGAGTTCGCACTCGGACAGCAGCTCGGCCACGCCCTCGGGGTCGGCGTCCAGCACCGCGCCCGCACTCCTCTTGCGCCTGTTGCCCAGAAAAGGGATGTTCATACGCCCAGCGTGGCATTCGCACCGGCGTACGCACCACAGGCGCGCGGGCACCTGTGCGCGCCACCCCGGTACGATCATCGGACGACAGGAGAAGGAGAGACGTGCGCCGGAGATCCTGGGCGTTCCCGCTGATCGTGACCCTGTTGCTGGTTCCCCAGTCCGCCGTGCGCGCCGGTGCACGCGCCCCGAGCGCCCCTCCCGTACCCCTGGAGAGCCACTTCGACAACCGGGGCATCAGCGCGGACGACCGCCCGTCCGGCGCGGACCTCGACGGCAGGGGCGCCTCCCTGCCGGCCGCCGCGCTCGCCTCGGCGGGCTGGACCCCGGGCCGCTCCCTGACCGTCGACGGCACCCGCCTGACCTGGCCCGCGACCGTCCCCGGCGCGCCGGACAACGTCCTCGCCGACGGCCAGCGGGTCCTCCTGTCCGGCCGGGGCGACGCGCTCACCTTCCTGGTCACGAGCACGGCGGGCCGCACCGCGCGGGGCGACGGCGAGATCACCTACGGGGACGGCACCCGTGCCCCCTACACCCTCGCGGCCCCCGACTGGCGGCGCGGCTCCCCCGCCGCCAAGGCGCTCGCCCTCCCGCACGTCAACACCCCCTCCGGCCGCCGCCCCGCACGCGCACGCGTGTACGCCGTGACGGTCCCCCTCGACCCGGCCCGCGCCGTGGCCTCCGTCCGTCTCCCCGTCGCCTCCGGCCTCCACGTCTTCGCCGCCGCCATCCGCGCCAACCCCTCGCCGTGGACCGGCACTTGGGCCACCGCCCACTCCGGCCTCCCCGCCGAGGGCCCCTGGACCGACCGCACCCTGCGCCTCGTCGTCCACACCTCGGCGGGCGGCACCCGCGTGCGCCTGCGCTTCGCCAACACCTTCGCGGACACGCCGGTGCGCATCGGGGCGGCGACGGTGGCCCTGCGGGCGGAGAAGACGGCGAGCCCCACAGCGCCCCGCACCGCCCCCACAGCCCCCCGAACCGTCCCGGACCCCCCTGCCGGGCCCCCGGCGCCGGGAGCGGCGCTCAGCGGGGCGGGAGCCGCCACGGAGGGCGCACCCGTGCCGGTGCTCTTCGGCGGCTCGGCCGGCGTCGAGATCCCCGCCGGAGCGCAGGCCGTCAGCGACCCGCTGGACCTCGCCGTACCGGCGGGCGCCGACCTGCTGGTGAGCTTCCACCTGCCCGGCACGGTGACCGCGCTCCCCACGCACCGATACGCCTCGCAACGCTCGTACGTCAGCGCGCCGGGCGACCACACGGCGGACCGCGCGGGCACGGCGTACACCTCCGGGATCACCGGCTGGCCCCTGCTGACCGGCGTGGACGTCGAGGGCGGCCCGGGGACCGTCGTCCTGCTGGGGGACTCGATCACCGACGGGTACCTGTCGACGACGGACGCGAACCGGCGGTGGCCCGACGCGCTCGCGGCGCGGCTACGGGGGCAGCGGGCGGTGCCCGCGTACGGCGTGCTGAACGCCGGGATCGCGGGGAACCGGGTCGCCGCCGACGGGTACGCGGGCGACGGGGTCTCGCCCGTCGCGTCGGGGGTCTCGGCGCTCGCGCGCCTGGAGCGGGACGCGCTGGCGCAGCCGTCCGTGCGGACGCTGGTCGTCTTCGAGGGGATCAACGACCTGCGCCGGGGCGGCTCGGCGGACGACGTGACCGACGGGCTGCGGGAGATCGCCGAGCGCGCCCGGGAGCGCGGGATAAGCGTCCTGGGCGCGACACTGCTGCCGTGCGCGGGGGACCTGAGATGTACCCCGGAGGTCCAGGAGGACCGGGAGAAGGTCAACGCGTGGATCCGGGACGGCGACGCCTTCGACGCCGTCCTCGACTTCGACGCCGCCCTGCGGGACCCCACCGACCCGTCCCGCCTGCTGCCCGCGTACGACAGCGGGGACCGGCTGCACCCGTCGGACGCGGGGTACGCGGCGCTGGCGGCGGCGGTGGACCTGACGGCGCTGTAAGGGGGCCCCGGCGCCGGACCGGACCCCCTCGGTCACACCTCCAGGTCGACGACCACCGGTGCGTGGTCCGAGGCGCCCTTGCCCTTGCGCTCCTCACGGTCCACGTACGCGTCCTTGACGGCCTTGGCGAAGGGCTCGTTGCCGTAGACCAGGTCGATGCGCATGCCCCGGTTCTTGGGGAAGGCGAGCTGGCGGTAGTCCCAGTAGGTGTACGGGCGGTCGTACTTGAGGGGCCGGGGGACGACGTCCGTGAGGCCCGTCTCGCGCAGGGCCGCGAGGGCGGCGCGCTCGGCGGGGGTGACGTGGGTCAGGCCCTCGAAGACCGCCGTGTCGTAGACGTCGTCGTCCGTGGGGGCCACGTTGTAGTCGCCGAGGACGGCGAAGGGGCGCCCGCCCGCCGCGTCGCCCGTGACGGCCGTCTTCAGGGCCTCGAACCACTGGAGCTTGTACGCGTAGTGCGCGTGGTCGACCTCGCGCCCGTTGGGCACGTACACCGACCACACGCGCACCGGGCCGCAGGTCGCCGACACGGCGCGCGGCTCGTCGGCGCCGTCGTACCGCGGGCCGCCGGGCAGGCCCTTGACGACGTCCTCGAGGCCGACGCGGGAGAGCACCGCCACGCCGTTCCACCGGCCCGTCGCGTTCACCGCCGCCTCGTACCCGGCCTCGCGCAGGGCGTCGAACGGGAACTGCTCCTCGGCGAGCTTGGCCTCCTGGAGGCAGAGCACGTCGGTGCCGCTGCTCTCCAGCCAGGCCAGGAGCCTCGGCAGGCGGGCGGTGATCGAGTTCACGTTCCAGGTCGCGATGCGCATGTCCGACAACCTACCGGGCGCCACTGACAGTCACAGCGCGGTGCTCTCCCCCGGCGCCAGCCGACCGTGCTCCGCGCCGCCCAGCGCGCCGATCTGGTTGTCGTAGATCGGCCGGGCGAGGTCGGTCAGGAGGGCGTCGTGGATGTCGTACGCGCGCGTGGGCTTCACCTCGCGGACGTAGTCGATCACCTCGGAGATCTTGCTCCAGGGCGCCATCACCGGCAGCATCAGCGTCTGAACCGCGTGGTCCGGGACGGTGAGCGCGTCGCCGGGGTGGAAGACCCGGCCGTCGTCGATGAGGTAGCCGACGTTCGTGATGCGCGGGAGGTCCGGGTGGATGACGGCGTGCAGTTCGCCGTGGACCTGGACGTCGAACCCGGCGGCGGTGAACGCGTCCCCGTGCCCGACAGTGTGCACGCGTCCGGGGAAGGCCGCCGTGAGCTGGTCGGCGACCGACTTCAGCGTCCAGATCTCGGCCTGCGGGTTCGCCTCCAGGGCGGCCCTCAGGTGGGCCTCGCTGAAGTGGTCCGGGTGCTCGTGGGTGACCAGGACCGCGTCCGCGCCGACGGCCGCGTCGGCCTCGCTGAACACGCCGGGGTCCAGGACGAGGGTGCGGCCGTCCTTCTCCAGACGGACACAGGCGTGCGACTTCTTGGTGAGCTGGATGGACTTCGTCATGGGTCCATCCTGCATCGCTCACTCCTGAGGTGTGGTCTCCTCCCGGATGACCTGCTGGGCCACCCGGAACGCGCTGTTGGCGGCCGGCACGCCGCAGTAGACGGCCGCGTGCAGCAGGACCTCCTTGATCTCGTCCGGGGTGAGGCCGTTGCGCAGGGCCGCGCGCGTGTGGAAGGCGAGTTCGTCGAGGTGGCCGCCCGCGACGAGGGCGGTGAGGGTGACGCAGCTGCGGGCGCGCCGGTCGAGGCCGGGGCGGTCCCAGATCTCGCCCCAGGCGTAGCGGGTGATGAACTCCTGGAAGTCGCCGGAGAAGTCGTCGGCCTGGGTGAGCGCGCGGTCCACGTGCGCGTCGCCCAGCACCTCGCGGCGCACCTTCAGGCCCGCGTCGTACGGGTCGGGGCGGCCCATGACCTGGTCGGTCGCCACGGGCGGGGCCGGGGCGATCTCGGCGATCGGGGCGGCGGGCTGCTGCGGAAGTACTACGGGTATCCCGGGGACGGCGGTCTGGCCGGTGTCGTAGCCCGGCTGCCAGGCCGTCGAGAAGTGCCGCACCAGCAGATCGGTGACGGCGGCCGGCTGCTCGACCGGCACGAGGTGCGAGGCGCCGGGGACGACGGCGAGGCGCGCGTCCGGGATCCCGGCGACCAGCGTGCGCGCCTCGGCGGGGCCGGTGACCTGGTCGTCGGAGCCGACGAGGACCAGCGTCGGGACGCCGACCCGGCCCAGTTCGTGCCGGACGTCGAAGGAGGCCAGGGCCTCGCAGGCGGCGATGTAGCAGCCGGGGTCGGTGGTGCGGACCATCTGGACGGCCCACTCGGTGATCGCGGGCTGCGCGGCGGCGAACCCGGCCGTGAACCACCGGTCGGGGGAGGTACGGGCGATCGGGTCGAGGCCGTTGGTGCGGACGATGACCCCGCGCTGGCGGAACTCGTCGGCCGTGCCGAACCGCGGGGAGGCCGCGATCAGCACGAGCGAGGTGAGCCGTTCGGGGTGGCGCAGGGCGAGTTCGACGCCGACGGCGCCGGCGAGCGCGCAGCCCGCGAAGCCGAAGCGCTGCACGCCGAGCGCGTCGAGGGTGGCCAGCAGGCGGCCGGTCAGTTCGGCGACCGAGCCGGCCGGGTGGGCGGGGGCGCCGCCGTGGCCGGGCAGGTCGAACCTGAACACCCGCCACTGTTTGGCGAGTTCGGGAATCTGCCGATCCCACATGTGCCAGGTCGTGCCCAGTGAGGGACCGAGGATCAGGACCGGGGCGTCCTCTGGCCCGTCGAGGCGGTATTGCAGGGTGTTCATCGGTGTCTCACTCACCCGGCCGACCCTCTCATCCGTCACGTGCGGTCACGTCGCCGGGGTGGACCTGCCGGGCTCTGCCCCGCTCCGGCCCGGTTCCGGCGGGTGGCTGGGAACACTCGTGTTCGCGCCCCTTTTCGGCCTTCCTGGGCCCGGCGGGCGGCTCTTCCCGGACGCCGGACGGACGGCGGGAAGGCCATCGCGCGCAGGTGAACAGGAGCGCCGCGCACGCCGCTGACCATACGGTTCCGGCCAGCGGCACGGGCACGGCACGGTTCCGCGGGATCGTGTACGTACAGGAGGGGAACGGTGATCACCGGGTGACCGCCGCAGGGGGCCGGACGACCGGCCACCAGGGGACGAACCGCTGGTTGCGGGCATCAAGAATGACCTGATCCACGCAAGTCCGGCGTTCCCGCCCGCCCCGTATCCCCTCATGGGGCGCAATCGGAATATGTAATTCCCTTGACGCATTCGACATAGCTAGTTCGCGCCATCGAACTTTGACAGCCGGAAGAGGGCGTTTTTAGACTCGCCGCGTTCTGTTGCCCCGCCCGGTCGGGGGTCTTGGGAGCCAGACGAGTCTTGGGGGAGACGATGAGTCAGCGTGCACCGGAACTACCGGTTCTGGCGAATACCGAGGCGTGGCGGGTCCTCGTGGTGGAAAGCGATATCCAATACGCGGAATCGCTGATCCATGGTCTGCGCCGCCATGGGCACGAAGTGGACGTGGCCGAGCGGGGCGGGGCGGCGCTCCAGGTGTACGGGCAGGCCGATCTCGTCCTCATCGATCTCGAACTGCCGGACCTGGACGGGCTGGAGGTCTGCCGGGCCATCAGGGCCGTGTCCGACACCCCCATCATCGCGCTGACCGCCCGGGGCACCGAGGTCGACCGGGTGCTCGGCCTCCAGGCCGGGGCGGACGACTACATGGTCAAGCCGTACGGGTTCCGGGAGTTGATGGCGCGGATGCAGGCGGTGATGCGGCGGGCCCGGCCCGTGCCGCGGCCCGTCGACGTCATTTCGCGCGGACCGCTCACCATCGACGCCGGCTCGCGCGAGGTGAGCCTCTACGGAAAACCCGTCCGCGTCACCCGCAAGGAATTCGACCTCCTGCATCTGCTGGCCTCCCATCCGGACAGTGTGATTCCGCGAAATCGGCTCATGCAGCAGGTGTGGGGCGATTCCTGGTCGCGGCGGACCGTCGACACACATGTCAGCAGTCTGCGCAGCAAACTGGGCGGCAGTGACTGGATCATCACCATTCGGGGAGTCGGATTCCGGCTCGGCAGCGGGTGAATTCCGAATCGATCACCCAGAACTCCGACCCGCCCCGCCCCGACCTGGACATCTGACATTCCTCTGACACGGATCTGAGCCGGCGCCCACACACGCGCACGCGATTTGTGAAACCTGACCAAGCCCTGCAACCCGGTCCGTTGCCCCCGGACCCCCGCACCGCAGAGGCTTGTTGTCAAGGCCCTATGCGCCTCATTTCTTCCACCGCGCCCCGGCGCGCGTTTCCCCGCGAACGAGAAGAGAGGGCACCGGCATGACCATCGCCGTTTCATCGACCCGTACCATCGCGGACCTCCTCCTGCGGGCCGCCCAGGACCACCCCGGTTCCGGCCTCCTCCACCAGGACGCCACCGGCCCCGACGGCGCACGGCTCCAGCGCTATCCCGAACTCCTCGACGAGGCCCGCAGGGTGCTGACCGGCCTGCGCGGCCGGGGTCTCGCCCCGCAGGACAAGGTCGTCCTGATCCTGGAGCGCCCGCAGGAGTTCCTGCCCGCCTTCTGGGCCTGTCTGCTCGGCGGCTTCGTCCCCGTCCCGATGGCGCCGCTCGGCGGTGACCCCGAGCGCTGGGCCGCCCAGCTCGGTCATGTGAACACCCTCCTCGACCGGCCGCTGATCGTCACCACCGAAGCCCTCGCGGTCGAACTGCCGCAGGTGGCGGGCCTGGGCGTGACCCCGCTGTCGGGTCTGTACGGCGCCGAACCCGCCGATCTCCTCCACCAGGCCGCGCCGGAGGACACCGCGCTCCTGGTGCTGACCTCGGGCTCCACCGGCAACTCCAAGGCCGTCCGGCTCACCCACGCCAACCTGCTCGCGTCCATGGCGGGCAAGAACGGCCACCACCGGCTCGGCCCGGACGACGTCTGTCTCAACTGGGTGTCCTTCGACCACGTGGCCGCCCTCCTGGAGTGCCATCTGCTGCCCCTGTACGCGGGCGCCACCCAGTTGCACGTCGAGGCGGCCGTGGTCCTCGGGGAGCCGCTGGAGTTCCTGCGGCTGGTGTCCCGGCACGGCGTCACCATGACCTTCACGCCCAACTTCCTGCTGGGGCTGCTGAACGCGTCCGCCGGCCGCCTTGAGGAGACCGGGCCCGTCGACCTGTCCCGGCTGCGGCACATCATCAGCGGCGGCGAGGCCGTGGTCCGCACCACCGGCGAGACCTTCCTGCGGCTCTTCGCGCCCCACGGACTGCGCCCCGACTCCCTGTGGCCCGCCTTCGGCATGACGGAGACCTGCGCGGGTTCCGTCTACTCGCAGACCTTCCCGGCCTTCGACCAGGGCCAGGAGTTCGCCAACCTGGGCACCCCCGTCGAGGGCCTGCGGCTGCGCGTCGCCGACGAGCACGACCGGGAGCTGGGCGAGGGCGAGACCGGTGAACTCCAGCTCGCCGGACCCATGATCACCCCGGGCTACCACAACAACGAGCAGGCCACCCGGGACGCCTTCACCGCCGACGGCTGGTTCCGCAGCGGTGACCTCGGCCGGCTCGACGAAGGCCGGCTCACCCTCGTGGGCCGCAGCAAGGACAGCGTCATCGTCAACGGCGTCAACTACTTCAGCCACGAGATCGAGACCCTGCTGGAGCAGTTGGACGGCGTCGCCCGTTCCTACGTCGCGGCGTTCCCGACCCGCGCCCCGGGCAGCGACACCGAGCAACTGGTCGTCGCCTTCCACCCGGAGACCGCGGACGGCGACGAACTCGCCCTGTACCGGGTGCTGTCCGCCGTCCGCTCCGGCGTCGTCATGCACTGGGGCTTCAGGCCCGCGCTGATCCTGCCGCTGCCCAAGGACGCCTTCCCGAAGACCAGTCTGGGCAAGATCCAGCGCGCCCTGATGCGCAAGAGGCTGGAGGCGGGCGCCTACGACGAGGTCACCCGGTCCGTCGCCGACCTCGTGCTGCGCCGACTCGGCGGATACACCCCGCCCGAGGGCGGGACCGAGCGGATCCTCGCCGGGATCTACGCCGAACTGTTCGACACCGACCCGGACCGGCTCAGCGCCACCGCCAACTTCTTCGACCTGGGCGGCACGTCGCTGGACATCCTGCGGCTGCGCAGCATGGTCGCCCAGCGGCTCGGCGCGCACGACCTCCAGATCATCACCGTCCTGATGGCCCCCACCGTCCGTGAACTGGCCGCCCGGCTGGGCGAGGACGGGGCGGCGGTGCGGCCGTACGACCCGATCGTCCCGATGCAGAGCACCGGCACGAAGACGCCGCTGTTCTGTGTGCACCCGGGCGTCGGCGAGGTCCTGGTCTTCGTCAACCTCGCCAAGTACTTCGTCGGCGACCGGCCGTTCTACGCGCTGCGGGCGCGCGGCTTCAACCCGGGCGAGAAGCCCTTCGAGAGCTTCGAGGAGATGGTCGCCACCTACGTCGAGGCGATCCGCGCGAAGCAGCCGCACGGTCCGTACGCCGTCGCCGGGTACTCGTACGGCGGGGCGGTGGCCTTCGAGATCGCCAAGGTGCTGGAGGGCCAGGGCGAGCGGGTCGACTTCGTCGGCAGTTTCAACCTGCCGCCGCACATCAAGTACCGCATGAACGAACTGGACTTCGTCGAGACGGCTGCCAACCTGGCGTTCTTCCTCGCGCTCATCGACAAGAAGCAGTCCCTCGACCTGCCGGGGCAGTTGCGCCACCTGTCCCGCGAGGAACAGCTCGCGCGCTTCATCGACCTCGCGCCGAAGGCCCGGCTCGCCGAACTCGACCTCACCCTGGAGAAGTTCACCGCGTGGGCCGCGCTCGCCGACGGGCTCACCGACCTGGGCCGCACCTACGCGCCCAGCGGCTCGGTCCGTTCGATGTCCGTCTTCTACGCGATACCGCTGCGCGGCACCAAGGAGGACTGGCTGAACAACGAGCTGCGCCGCTGGGACGAGCACTGCCCGGACGTCCGCTACCTCGACGTGCCCGGCGAGCACTACACCCTGATGGGCCCGAACCATGTGGCCGTCTTCCAGTCGATCCTGCGCGCGGAGCTCGACCGCGCGCTCGGCGACGCCGACTGACCCCCCGTCCGACCATGGAGAGGAACACGATGAACGGCAAGAAGATCCTGGTCACCGGGGGCACCGGCCAGGTGGCCGGACCGGTGGCCAAGGCCCTCGCGCGGGACAACGAGGTGTGGGCGCTCGGCCGGTTCGGCACCCCCGGCTCCGAGGAGGCGCTGGCCGAGCACGGCATCACCACGTTCCGCTGGGACATGGACGACACCGGCGACGACACCCTCAAGGGCGTGCCGGAGGACTTCACCCACGTCGTCCACTCCGCCGTGCGGCGCGGCGAGGACGGTGACTTCAACACGGCCGTCGAGGTCAACACGGTGGCCACCGGACGGCTGATGACCCACTGCCGGACCGCCGAGGCGTTCCTGTACGTCTCCACCGGCGCCCTGTACGCGCGCCAGACCCTGGACCACGCGTACACCGAGGACGACCCGGTCGACGGGGTCGCCGACTGGCTGCCCGTCTACCCCGTCGCCAAGATCGCCACGGAGGGTGTCGTCCGCGCGTATGCCCGTACCCTGCGGCTGCCGACCGTCATCGCCCGGCTCAACATCGCCTACGGGCCCGACGGTTACGGCGGTGTGCCGATGCTGTACTTCAAGCGGATGCTGGCCGGCGAGCCGATCCCGGTGCCCGTCGAGGGCCAGAACTGGTGCTCGCTGCTGTACACCGACGACCTGATCGACCAGGTGCCCCGGCTGTGGGAGGCCGCGTCGGTGCCGGCCGTGCTCACCAACTGGGGCGGTGACGAGGCGGTCGGGATGACCGACTGCGTCCGCTACCTGGAGGAGCTGACCGGGGTCGAGGCGAAACTGGTGCCGAGCGAAGTCACCCGGGAGACCTACCAGTTCGATCCGGCGACGCGCCGGCGGCTGACGGGCCCGTGCCGGGTCGGCTGGCGCGAGGGCATCCGCCGCACCGTCGAGTCCATGTATCCCGAGTACGTGAAGTGACGAGGAGGAACGGTCCGGTGATGACGCAGGAGAGCAACCTCCATCTGATCCACGCGGCGTACCGCGCGTTCCACGACCGGGACGTGGACGCGCTGCTGGCCGTCCTCGCCGAGGACGTGGAGTGGATCCACCCCGAGGGGATGCGCCCGTACGGTCTCGGCGGCACCAAGGTGGGCCACGCCGGGGTCAAGGAGTTCCTGGCCCACGTGCCGACCGTGCTGGGCGGTATGCGCCTGCACCCGCTGGAGTTCGTGCAGTCCGGCGACCGGGTCGTGGTCTTCGGCGTGCGGGACGTCACCTCGCACTCCGGGCACACCGAGTCCCTGGACTTCGTGCACTCCTGGACCCTGCGGGGCGGCCGGGCCGTCCGGATGGAGGACATCTTCGACACCGTCCTCTTCCACCGGCTGATAGAGAGCTGACGGTCGGTATGACGTACGCCTATCTGGGCCCGGAGGGCACGTTCACCCAGGCGGCGCTGCGCCGGGTCGCGCCCGGCGGGCAGGGCCGTCCCTTCCCCACGGTCCCCGCCGCGCTGGACGCGGTGCGCCGGGGGGACTGCGAGGCGGCCGTGGTGCCCCTGGAGAACTCCGTGAAGGGCGTGGTGCCCGTCACGATGGACCAGCTGGTCTCGGCGGAGCTGCACATCACGGCCGAGGTGGAGGTGCCGGTGACGTTCACGCTGATGGCCCGGCCCGGTACCGGACTCGACTCGGTCACCGAGGTGCTGAGCCATCCGCACGCGCTCGACCAGTGCGCGCGCTGGCTGGCGGAGCAGCTGCCCGAGGCGCGGCTGCGGCCCGTGGACTCCACGGCGGCGGCCGCGCGCGAGGTGGCCGAGGCGGCGTCGGCGGCGGGGGTCGCCGCGGTCGCGGCCCCGCTCGCGGCGGACCTGTACGGCCTCGCGTCCCTCGCCACCGGCATCGGTCTGCGGGCCGGCGCGGTGACCCGGTTCGTGTCGGTCGCCCCGGCCTGGTTCCCGCCGGCGCGGACCTGGCTGGACCGCACGTCCCTGCTGGTGAACCCCGGGGACGGCCCCGGCCGGCTGGTGGACATCCTCACCGAGTTCTGCTCCCGGGACATCGAGGTCAGCCGGCTCCACTCCTGGCCCACCGGCGACCGCCTCGGCAGCTACCGCTACTTCATCGACATCGACGGCCACATCGAGAACCCGCCCGTCCGGGAGGCGGTGTCGGCGATCGCCGGGCTCGGCGCGGGGGCCCGTTTCCTGGGCAGCTATCCGCGCTGGGGACGGCGGCCGGAGGAGCTGGTCCACACAGGACCGGCCGGCGCCCCCGTCTCCCTTCCCCCCACCCGTTCACCCCATCCAGGAGCGTGACCCGTGCCCACCCTGTTGCACCTCGACACCAGCCCGCGCATCGAGTCGGCCACGCGGCGGGTCACCGCCGAGTTCGCCGCGTCCTGGCGGGCGGCCCACCCGGACGGGACCCACGTCTACCGGGATCTGGCGGCGCTGCCCGTGGCGCACGTCGACGCCGAGCAGGTCGCCGTCATGCACCGGCTGGAGAGCGGTGAGGTGCGCGACCTCGACGCGGCCCGCGACGCCGCCGTCACCCCCGAGGAGAAGGCGAGCTGGGCGATCACCTGGGACCTCGTCGAGGAGGTGCGGGCGGCCGACACGCTCGTCCTCGGGGTGCCCATGCACAACTTCTCGCTGCCCGCCACCTTCAAGGCGTGGTTCGACCGGCTGGTGATCCCCCCGCTGGTGGTGGACCCGGCGACGGGGACCGGACCGCTGTCCGGGAAGCAGGTCGTGGTGGTCACGGCCCGCGGCGGCGCCTACGGGCCGGGCACGCCCCGGTACGCGTACGACTTCCAGGAGCCCTATCTGAAGGCCGCGTTCGGCATGGTCGCCCTCGCGGACGACCTGACCTTCCTGCACGCCGAGATGACCAAGTCCGGGCATGTGCCGCGGCTGGCCGGGTTCCAGGACATGGCCGCCGCCTCCCTCAAGCAGGCCCTGGAGGGGGCGCGCCTACAGGCTCAGCGGGGGGCCGAGGGCTACCGGGCGTCGTAGCTGCGGCGCGACATGCTGATGTACTCCCGGTGCCGCTCGGACCAGTGGATGAGGGAGCTGACCTCCGTGGACAGCGTGTGTCCGACCGGGGTCAGCTCGTAGTCGACCCGGGGCGGGGTGGTCGGGGTGACCGTGCGGATGACCAGTCCGTCGCGCTCCAGGCTGCGCAGCGTCAGCGTGAGCATGCGCTGCGAGATGCCGTCGATGGAGCGCCGCAGGTCCGAGTAGCGGCGTGGGCCGCCGCCGAGGAGCGCCATGATCAGCACGCTCCACTTGTCGCCGACCCGGTCCAGGACGTCCCGCAGCAAGCAGGTGGTCAACCCCTCGCCGACCTGGTCGGGAACATCGATGTGCGTAGCGCTCTTTGAGGTGCCGTCTTCTGCCACCCCAGCAGGATCGCCCAGAATTCCGAAGAGAACAAGAAGTGACCAACGCACTGTTCGTGCGTGACTCCGGCATCCCCCTGAGGAGAGACATGGCCGTCGAACCGAGCGTGCTGAGCGCGCTGCCGCCCCGCAAGGGGCCCCGGCCTGCCACGACCGGCCGGGAGATCCCGCACGACCAGCTGGAGGACTTCTCCCCGCCGGAGATCCGGGCCGCGCTGATCGCCCGCGCGCAGGCCCTGCCGGGCGTGTTCATGACCCAGAGCCAGGTCTCGGAGCCGTCGTCCCTGGCGCTGCGCCTGAACAAGGAGAACCGGGCCTTCGACGCGTTCCTGCACCCGTCGGTCGACGAGTTCGGGCACATCCACCGCACCGGGTTCATGCACCTCACGGTGCCGCTGGAATCCCTCGGCGCGCTGACCGAGCTGGGCTGGGTCGAACCGCACCCGATCTCCCGGCGGCCGGAGTTCCCGAGCGGCATCGTCATGCTGTACGCCCCGCGCGACGCCGACGAGCTGGAGGTCGCCGCGACGGTGATGCGGGCCTCGTACGAACTGGCCGTGCGGTGATCCCCGGCGTCGACTCCCCGCCCTCCAACGTCTTCTGACAGACCATCAGGAAGTGAGAGTACCTATGCGAGCAGTGACCATCACCGACTTCGGCACCACCCCCGCGGTCACCGAGCTGGCCAAGCCGGCGCCGGGGCCGGGCGAGATCCTGGTGAAGGTGCACGCCTCGTCGCTGAACGGCTTCGACGGCGCGGTGATCTACGGCGTGTTCAAGGACATGCTGGAGCACAAGTTCCCGGTGACGCTCGGCAAGGACTTCGCGGGCACGGTCGAGGCGGTCGGCGAGGGCGTGGCGCGTGCCGCCGGGGACCGGGTGTTCGGGGTGGTGATGAAGCCGGTCGTCTGTGACGGCGCCTTCGCCGAGTACGTCGTGGTCGCCGAGGGGTACGGGGTCACCGCCGTCCCGGAGGGGCTGAGCCTGGAGCAGGCCGGGGCGCTGGGCCTGGCGGGCACGGCCGCCGCGGGCGCCGTCGACGCGATCGCGCCCAAGGCGGGCGACACGGTCCTCGTCGTGGGCGCGACGGGCGGGGTGGGCGCGTACGCCGTCCAGCTGGCCGTGGCGAGCGGCGCGACGGTTGTCGCCACCGCGAAGCCGGGCGCCGAGGCGGAGTTCGTCACCGGGCTCGGCGCGCAGCACGTCGTGGACCACACCGGTGACCTCGCCGCGCAGGTCCGCGCGATCGCGCCGGGCGGCGTGACGGCCGCCGTGCACCTGGCCGGTGACCCGACCGCGCTCGTGGAGCTGCTGGCGGACGGCGGACGGCTCGCCTCCACCCTGGGCTTCGGCCCCGAGCAGGCCGGGCGCGACGGCATCACGATCACCTCCGTGATGGCCAACCCCGACACGGCCACGCTGGACCGGCTCGCCGACGCGGTCGCCGCCGGCGCCCTCCAGGTGCCCATCGGCCAGACCTTCCCCCTCGACTCGGTGGCGGAGGCGATGGGCGCGTTCGGCGCGGGCACCGTCGGGAAGATCGCCATCTCCGTCGCCTGACCCGCCGCGAAAGGCCGGGCGCGGCTCCGCACCCGGCAGGAGTTGCCTCGCGCCCGGCGGGGTTGCTTCGCGGCCGACAGGGACGGCCTCGCCACCCGGCGGAGTCGCCTCGCGCCCGGCGGGGCAGTCTCGCCACCCGGCGGGGCGGCATCTCGCCCGGCCGGGGGCGGCATCTCGCCCAGCGGAGGCAGCCTCGACCCGGCGGGGTGGCATCGCGCCCGGCGAGCCGCCTCGCGGCCGACGGAGTCGCTTCGCGCCCGGCGAGGGTTGCCTCGCCACCCAGCGGGGTCGCCTCGCAGCCAGCGGGGTTGCCTCACCCACCCGGCGGGGTCCCCTCGCCGCCGACGGAGTCGCCTCGCACCCAGCGGGGTCGCCTCGCCACCAGCGGGGTCCCCTCGCCACCAGCGGGGTCGCCTCGCCGCCGACGGAGTCGCTTCGCGCCCGGCGAGGGTTGCCTCGCCACCCAGCGGGGTCGCCTCGCACCCAGCGGGGTCGCCTCGCCGCCGACGGAGTCGCTTCGCGCCCGGCGAGGGTTGCCTCGCCACCCAGCGGGGTCGCCTCGCGCCCGGCGAGGGTTGCCTCGCCACCCAGCGGGGTCGCCTCGCAGCCAGCGGGGTTGCCTCACCCACCCGGCGGGGTCCCCTCGCCGCCGACGGAGTCGCCTCGCCGCCAGCGGGATTGCCTCGCCACCCAGCGGGGTCGCCTCGCCGCCGACGGAGTCGCTTCGCGGCCGGCGGGGTCGCCTCGCCCCCGCTCTCGCGCCGCCCGCTTCCTCGCCGTCCACCCACTCTCTCGCCGCCCACCCGCCGCCCTCACCACACACCGCCACCCCCTCGCCGCCCTCACCACGAGCCGCATGGAGATCGCCATGGATGACACCGCACGACCCGAGGACGCCGGTACGCGTCCCGACTTCGACGGGATGTTCCAGATCGTCACCAGCTTCTGGGTGGCGCGGGCGGTGCATGCCGCCGCCGCGTTGGAGCTGCCCGATCACCTCGCGCAGGAGCCTCGGACGGCCGCTGAGCTGGCCGGGGTGACCGGTACCGATCCCGGGTCCCTGGCCCGGCTGTTGCGGGCGTTGGCCGGGCTGGGGGTGCTGCGTTCGGACGGTGACGGCCGGTATGCGACGACGCCTCTCGGGGACACGCTGCGCTCGGACGTCCCCGGTTCCCTCGCGTCCTTCGTCCAGATGGAACTGGGTGAGGCCCACCACGCCACGTGGGGACTGCTTCCGGAGTCCGTGCGGTCGGGCGAGCCGGTCTTCGAGCGGGCGGTGGGGAAACAGATCTGGCAGTTCTTCGAGGACTCCCCCGTCATGAACGCCCACCTCGGGAAGGCGATGACCGGGCTCACCGCGATGGTCGCGGACGCCGTCCTCGACGTCTACGACTTCGGCCCCCACCAGCGGATCGTGGACATCGGCGGCGGCGAGGGCGGCTTCCTCGCCGCGATCCTCGCCGCGAACCCCCAGGCGCACGGCGTCGTCCTCGACCTGCCGCACGTCGTGGCGCACGGGCGGGAGCGGATCGAGGCCGCGGGGCTCGCGGACCGGTGCGACCTCGTGGGCGGCGACTTCTTCGAGAAGGTCCCCGAGGGCGGCGACCTCTACACGATGAAGTGGGTCCTGCACGACTGGGACGACGCCTCCGCCGTCCGGATCCTCACGTCCTGCCGCCGGGTCATGGGCGACGACGCGCGGCTGCTCGTCGTCGACACGGTCGTCCCGGACGGGGACGGCTTCTCCCCCAGCAAGATCATCGACCTCAACATGATGGTGCTCAGCGGCGGCCGGGAGCGCACGGCCGAGGAGTTCCGGCAGCTCTTCGCGGCGGCGGGCTTCACGCTGACCCGCGTCCTGCCCACCCGTTCCCCGAGCAGCGTCGTCGAGGCCGTCCCCGCCCCGCTCGCCTGACGTCCGACCCGCTTCACGCGTCCCCGCTTCACACCACTCCAGGAGTTCCCCGTGTTCATCGCCTACGTCGTCGTCGCGAGCCTGCTCGCCCTCGTCCTCGTCAGTTCCGGCAGAGCCAAGCTCGTCCGGGACGAGAAGGTCACCGAGGGGATGCACAAGATCGGCGTGCCGGACAGCTGGTTCCCGCGGCTGTCGGCCCTGGAGATCGCCGGCGCGCTCGGTCTGGTCGCCGGGATCTTCTACCGGCCGCTGGGCATCGCCGCCAGCGTCGGGATCGTCGCCTACTTCATCGGCGCGATCATCACCCACCTGCGCGCCAAGGACGCCAAGGGCCTGCCGGTGCCGGCCGTGCTGATGGTGGTCGCGGCGGCTCCGCTGCTGTTCGGCATCGCGTCGGTCTGACGAGGGGAGAGCACATGTCCGGCACGGTGAAGTCCCCGACCCGGGTCGACTTCTGGTTCGACCCGCTGTGCGGGTGGACCTGGATGACCTCCCGCTGGCTGCTGGAGGCGGCGCGCTCGCGCGACCTCGACATCCACTGGCACGTCATGAGCCTGGCGATCCTCAACGAGGACAAGCTCGACCAGATCCCGGAGCAGTTCCACGACCTGGTGGGGCCCAAGGGCCTGCGCCCGGTCCGGGTGATCGTCGCGGCCCAGCAGAGCCACGACGACGCGGCGATCGCCCGCCTCTACACGGAACTCGGCACCCTCTTCCACAAGGGCGGCGAGGTCCCCAGCCCCACCCTGGAGGCCATCGAGGCCGCGCTGACCGCGGCGGGCCTCCCGGCGGACCTGGTCCGGTACGCCGACACGGACACCTACGACGCCGAGGTCCGCGCCTCCCACGAGCGGTCCCAGGCCGCGGTGGGCGAGGAGTCCGGCAGCCCGGTGACCGCGCTCCCCGACGGGACGGGAGGGCAGCGCGCCTTCTGCGGCCCCGTCCTCACCCCCATCCCCAGGGGCGAGGAGGCCGCCCGCCTCCTCGACGCGCTCCTGCTCGCCGCCTCGGTCCCGGCGTTCGCGGAACTGAAGCGGGCTCGGTCGGGGGCGCCGGTCTTCGACTGAGGCCGGTGTCCAGACCGTGTCACAGTCGCGCGTCCGGCTGCGTCGGTCCTGTTGAAGCACCTCACACGACTACGAAGGAGAGGCGACGGGATGGGCACGGAAGCACCCGAGGCACGGCGGCGAAACCCCTGGCTGGTGCTGGCGGTACTCTGCGCGAGCTTCTTCATGACGCTGCTGGACACGACGATCGTCACGATCGCCATCCCGGAGATGGCCGAAGGGCTCGGCGCGTCGCTGGACGACATCCTCTGGTTCGCCAACGCGTACATGCTGGTGTTCGCGGCGCTGCTGCTGCTCTCGGGGCGGCTCGGCGACCGGTTCGGCGCGCAGCGCACCTTCACCGCCGGGCTCGCCCTGTTCACCGTGGCCTCGGCGGTGTGCGGGATCGTGGACACCCCGGGGCAGATGATCGCGGCGCGCGCGGTCCAGGGGCTCGGCGCGGCGGTGATGATGCCGCAGACCCTGGCCCTGATCAGCGCCGTCTTCCCGGCGGAGCGGCGCGGGGCGGCCTTCGGCGTGTGGTCGGCGGTCGCGGGCCTGGCGACCGTCGCGGGTCCGACCGTCGGTGGCGCGCTGGTCTCGGGCCTCGACTGGCGCTGGATCTTCTTCATCAACGTCCCGATCGGCGTGGCGGCGCTCGTGGGCGCGTTCGTCGTGGTGCCCGACGTGCGGACCGGGCAGCAGACGTCGCTGGACCTGCCGGGCGCCGTGCTGTCCACGGCGGGGCTCGGCCTGATCGTGTACGGGCTGATCGAGGGCGAGCGCTACGACTGGGGCACCATCGAGTCCTTCCTCAGCATCCCGCTGGTCCTGGCGCTCGGCGTGGCGCTGCTCGGGCTGTTCGCGCTGCACCAGCGGGCCCGCCAGGACCGCCGTCCGCTGGTCCCGTTCGAGCTGTTCCGCAGCCGGGGGTTCACCGTCTCGGCGGCGCTCGGGGCGATGCTGCTGTTCGGTTCCATCGGCGTGCTGCTGCCGCTCACCCTCTACCTCCAGTCCGCCCTCGGGCTCTCCGCCGGTGAGGCCGGGCTCGCCCTCGTGCCGGGGCCGCTGGTGTCGCTGTTCGTGGCGCCGGTCGCGGGCAACGCGGTCGGCAGGCTGGGCGGCCGCAAGATCCTCGTCCCCGGGCTGCTGGTCTTCGGCGCCGGCATCGCCCTGACGGCGGCCATGGCGCGGGCGGACTCCAGCGTGTGGGCGATCGTCCCCGGGCAGATCGTGTTCGGACTCGGCATGGGCCTGGTCTTCGCACCCACCAGCACCCTCGCGATGCAGGACATCCCGCCACGGCTGACCGGCGTCGCCTCCGGCATGTTCACCACGTTCCGGCAGATCGGCGCCGTCGTCGGCGCGGCGGCGGTCGGCGCGCTGCTGCAGAACCGGCTCGCCGCCGAGGGCGTGCCGGAGGAGGTGCGGCAGCAGGCCGGCCGGCTCTCGGACGCGGTGTACGCCGAAGGGCTGACCGACGCGGTGCGCTACGGCCTGTTCCTCACGGTCGCCGTGGCCGTCGTCGCCGCCGCCCTCGCGCTGCTCCTGCCGCCCCCGGCGCCGCAGCCGGAGCCGGACGCGGCCGCCGGGCCGCGCGCCGGGGCGGACGTGGCCCAGGCTGTGGACTGACCGATCTCGGCATTTCTTCTTTCCGCACTGTTCCCGAGGAGGAATTCCCATGTCGGAAAAGACTGTCATCCAGCGTTATCTCACCGCGCTCGGTGATCAGGACTGGGCCGCGCTGGAAAAGGTGTACGCCCCGGACGTCACCATGTACGCGCCGACCGCCTGGGGGGTGAAAGGCGTGGAATTCCTGCTGAAATTCTGCCAGGAGATCCACCGCGCCCACCCCGGAATCCGCGTCGTGCTGCACGACGAGTTCTACAGCGCCGACGGCACCCGGGCGGCCTTCCGGTTCGCGCTGCACTGGCACAACACCGGCCCGTACTTCGGGCACGCGGCCACCGGCGAGCGCGGGTCCAGCATCGAGCAGCACACCGTGCGCATCGAGGGCGGGCGGATCGTCGAGCAGGTCGTCGGGGTGAGCACCCTGGGGCTGCACTTCCTGCAGAAGGAGGCGTGGGGGGTGGCGTACGTGGCGGACGCGGCCGACCCGGCGCCCGAGATCGTCTCCGCGCCGCGGGCTGCGGAGGCGGGCCGTCCGTGACCCAGCCGCTCGTCGAGGGACCCTGGTCCATGGAGGCCGCCGCCGGACTGCGGGTGCCGGGGGACGTCGCCGAGCGGTTCCGGGCGCGCGGCTGGTGGCGGGACACCTCCGTCCTGCACGACCTGTTCCGGGTCGCCGCCGCGCGCCCCGACGACCCGGCGATCGTCGTGTGCAGCGCGCAGGACGGCCGCACCACCACCGTGTGCTACGCCGAACTCGCGTTCCACGTGCGGCGGTTCGCCGCCGCGCTGCACTCCCTCGGGGTGCGCCGGGGTGATCGCGTCGCGTTCCAGCTGCCCAACTGGTGGGAGGTGGCGGCCCTCACCCTCGCCTGCTGCTGGACCGGCGCGATCGCCGTCCCCCTGCTGCCCTCGCTGCACGCCCTGGAGCTGGAGCGCATGCTGGCGGCGGCGCGCGCCCAGGTGTGCGTCGTCGTGGACACCTGGGAGGGTTACGACTGCGTGGCCGCGCTGGAGGAGATCTCCGCCCGGCTGCCCTGGCTGCGCCATGTCGTCGTGCACGGGGAGCGGGTGCCGCCGTGGGCGGTCGACTTCCGTGAGTACTTCCTGCGCACCCCGCACGAGGAGCGGTTCGCCGCGCCGCGCCTGCCGGCCGGGGACGCCCTCGACCGGGTGTGCATGCTGCTGTTCACCTCCGGGACCACCGGGGAGCGCAAGGCGGTGCTGCACACGGAGAACACCCTGTACGCGGGCACCGGGGCGGGGGCCGGGGCGGTCGAGCGGGGCTGGGCCGCCCGCGAGGTGTTCAGCACCCCGCACCCCGTCACCGGTCCCGCGGGCCTGCTGTACTGCGTGTGGGGGCCGATCCTCGCCGGTGGCACCGGCGCCTACCAGGACGTGTGGGCGCCGGAGCGGTACCTGGAGCTCCTGTCGGCGGCCTCGGTCACCCAGACCTTCCTGGCGCCCTCCTTCGCCCAGCAGCTCCTGGCGGAACAGCGCCGGCGGCCCCGTTCGCTGCCCTCGCTGCGGTTCGTCATGACCGGCGCCGCCCCGGTGCGGGCGGACCTCGCGCGGGCGATCCACGACGAGCTGCGGGTGCCGGTGCGCTCGTGCTGGGGGATGACCGAGGCGGGCATGGGGTTCAGGACCCGCGAGGACGCCCCCTGCGACTGGGCCGCCAAGAGCGACGGCTCCCCCATGCCGGGCCTGGAGATGCGGCTGCTGCCGGGCCCCGGCGACGACGGTGTCCACCGGCTGCTGGTCCGGGGCGCCTCGCTGGCCGTCGGGTTCTGGCAGCCGGGCTCCGGGGAGCCGTTCCACGAGACGTGGCGCAGCGACGGCGGCTGGCTGGACACCGGGGACCTGGTCCGTGAGGACGGCCGGGGCGGCATCCGGTTCGCCGGGCGGGCGAGCCGGCGGGTCGGTGCGACGTTCATGATCCCGGTGGCCGAGGTCGAGCAGGAGATCCTGCGCCATCCCGGGGTGCGGGAGGTGGTGCTGGTCGGCTACGAGGACGAGTCGGGGCACGAGAGTTCGTGCGCCGTGGTGGTGGCCGACGGGGACCGCTGTCCGACGCTGCCCGAGCTGGTCGGCATCCTCGTCGAGCGCGGCATGACGCGGTGGTACCTGCCGACCCGGCTGCTGGCGGTCTCCCCCGAGCTGCCGCGCAACGAGAACGGCAAAATCCGGTACGAGCTGTTGAAAGCCATGATTGTAGACTCGGCGGGGCAGTCTGCGAGCGATCGCGACCAGCGCCGATCCTGAGGGAACGGGGAGTCATGGCCGAGGCGACAGCCGTCTCCGAGCGGTCCGGGACCTCGGATCCGTTCGAGCGGTACCGGCGGCTGATGTTCGGCATCTCGTACCGCATGCTCGGTACCGTCGCCGACGCGGAGGACGTCGTCCAGGAGACCTGGCTGCGCTGGCAGCGCGTCGACCGGGACGCCGTCGCCGATCCGCGCGGGTATCTGGTGCGGGCCGTCACCCGTACCGCCATCGACCAGATGCGGCGCAGCCGGGCGCGGCGCGAGGAGTACGTGGGGCCCTGGCTGCCGGAGCCGCTGCTGGTCTCGTCCGATGTCGCGCTGGAGTCCTCGCTGCTCGGGGAGTCGCTGAGCATGGCGGTCCTGGTGATGATGGAGACGTTGTCGCCGCTGGAGCGCGCGGTGTTCGTGCTGCACGAGGTGTTCGGCTTCAGCTTCCCGGAGGTCGCCGAGGCCGTCGACCGCACCGAGCCGGCGGTGCGGCAGCTCGGCAGCCGGGCCCGGCGCCATGTGCGGCTGCGCCGCCGCCGCTTCGAACCGGACCGCCGCCAGGCCCGCGAGATCACCGAGCGCTTCCTCGCCGCCTGCCTCGACGGCGACGTGGAAGCGCTCATGGCGGTCCTCGCCCCCGACGTCACGATGTGGGCCGACGGCAACGGCCACGCCGAAACCCCCCGCGTCCCCCTCCACGGCGCCCCCGCCCTCACCGCCTACTTCGCCTCCACCGCGGGCCGCTACCCACCCGGCCTGACGGTCCACCTCCACACCCAGCACGACGGCACCCCCGCCGCCGTCCTCACCACCCCGACCGGCGTCTTCGCCGTGGTCATCGCGGACATCGCCCTCACCCCCGACGGCCACCCCCACATCACGGCCGTACGCGCGATACGCAACCCGGAGAAGCTGGGGCGGGTGCGGGCGGAGAGCTGACCGGGCCGGCGTCGGTTACTCCGGGGCTGGTCCCAGGCCGTTGCGGCGTTGGCGGGTCATGACCCATTGGGCGATGTGGATGCGGGAGGGGACGTCGAGGCGGCGCATGACTTGGCGGACGTGGTTGACGACGGTCCATTCGGAGAGGCGGAGTTGTTGGGAGATCTGGCGGTTGGTCAGGCCCTGGCTGACCAGCATGGCCACCTCGTATTGGCGGGCTGTTAGTTGGACTGGGCGGGAGATCGCGGAGGCGGGTTCGGGGGTGGGGGGGCCTACGGCTAGGGCTTCGTCCGCGGCGGCGTCGGCGGAGAGGACGCGTCCTTCGCGTCGGGCCGCTTCGTGCTCGGGGCCGGACAGCAGGCGGCGGGCGTCGCGCAGTGCTGTCTCGTCGACGGCGACGAGGAGGGGGCGGGCTCCGGTCGCCTCGCGGAGGGCGGAGGCGGCGGCGAGCAGCCGGGCCACCCGGTGTCCTTGCTGCGGCAGCCTGCGCCAGACGTGGAGGGCGTGTCCTTCGAGGACGGTGGGGAGCATGGTGTGTTCCCCGATGGCGCGCAGCCGGTGCAGGCTCTCCCACAGCAGCCGTTCCGCGAGGGCCTGGTCGCCGCGCGAGTCGGCTAGGACGCCGCGCAGGCCCAGCACCAGCCCTTCGCCCCGGACGTCCCGGGCCCGTACGAAGAGGGCGTTCGCGGTCTCCAGGAGGTCGGCGGAGAGCTTGGCGTCGATGAGGCGGCTGCCGGTGGCGAGCGCCAGAGCGGCAGTCGCCGCCTCGACGGTCGCGCCCTCACCGGCTGCCGCGTCGAGCAGTTGGACCGCGGCCCTGCGTACCGCCGAGGGCACCGCGGGCCGGCGGCTGACCGCGAGCCGGGCGAGCGCGGCCTGCTCGTGGACGGTGTCGCCGGCCTCGTGGAAGGCGCGGGCCGCGTGCCGGAAGCAGTCCGCCGCCAGCCGTGCGTTGCCGCCGGCCAGCGCCAGCTGGCCGCGCGCCGCCTCGGCCCGCGCGGCGAGGCCCCCCTGTCCGGGGTCGGACAGGAACGCGATCGACGCCTTGGCGAGCCACTGCTCGCCGAGGGCGAGATGGCCGCGCACCAGCCAGAAGCGGTGCAGGGCGAGGGCGGCGCGCGCGGCGTCCGTCCGGCGTCCGCTCGCCTCCAGGTGGGTCAGCGCGGCCAGCAGGTCCTCGTGCAGCGGGGCCAACCGCCGCAGCCACTGGGCCTGTTGGGGGCCGGTCAGTTGCTCCTCGGCCTCCAGGGCGAGGGCCAGGAAGTGTTCCGCGTGCCGGCGCCGGGCCTCCGGCAGTCCGCCCGTCGCCGCGAGCCGTTCCAGGCAGAACTCGCGGACGGTGTTGAACATCGTCAGCCGCAGTTCCCCGCCGCCCGGCGTCACCCGCAGCAGGTGATGGCCGACCAGCGCCTCCACCACCTGTTCCGTGCGGTGCGCGGGGAGGTCCGAGAACTCCTCGACGGTGGTGAGGTTCACGCTGCCGGTGAAGACGGAGAGCCGGGAGATCAGCGCGCGCTGCTCCTCGTCGAGCAGCCGGAAGCTGTGCTCGGTGATCGTGCGGACGCTGCGGTGCAGGGGCGAGCGCGCGGCATGGTCGCCGCCGAGCACGGGCCGGCCCTCGCGCAGCCGGGTCAGCAGGCTGTCCACCGGGAAGAGCCGCAGTTTCTCGGCGACCAGTTCGATGGCCAGCGGCAGCCCGTCCATCCGGGTGCAGATCTCCGCGACGGCCTGGGCGTTCTGCGCGGTCAGGGCGAAGGAGGGGTCGACGGCCCTGGCCCGGTCGACGAACAGTTCCACCGCGGCGTGGTCCTGGAGCCCGGGGACGTCCTGCCGGTAGGGCGGGCTCGGCGTCGGCAGCGGGAGCACGGGGAAGAGCCGTTCCCCGTACAGGCTCAGCGGCCGGCGGCTGGTGGTGAGGACGCGCAGCAGGGGGAAGCGGCTCAGCAGGGTGTCGACGGCGGCGGCGGTGGCGTCGGCGGCCTGTTCGAAGCCGTCGAGGACCAGCAGGCTCGGTTCGTCGGGCAGCCGTGCGGCCAGGGTCTCCGCGAGGCCGTCGCCGCCGACGGTCTCGTGCAGGTCGAGGTAGGCGATCCGGTCGATCGGGGCGTCGGCCACGGCCGCGCAGGCCAGTCGGCTCTTGCCGACGCCGCCGGGGCCGGTCAGGGTGATCAGCCGGTGCGTCTCGCGGCCGAGCAGGGCGGAGAGGGTGAGGACTTCGAGGTCGCGTCCCACGAGTGTGGTGCGGTGGCTGGGTGCCCGGGAGGGCGTGTCGATGATCAGTTGCGCGCCCAGTTCGCCGGAGCCGAGCGCCCCGGCCGTCACCGGGATTTTCCCGTCGTGCAATTTTCGCGTCGAATTGATCGCGTTCCACTGCTCGGCACGATAACCCCCGTCCGTTGCCTTGCCCGAACTCCGAGGAAAAGTTTACGGCCAACCGTCCTCCGGCCACTTCCCGGCGGAAATATTTGGCCTATTCACGCCGCACGGGTTCCGGGGCCGAATTCACGTCCCGCTTTGTTCTTCTCCGGACCACCAGGCAGCCCGTTCCGAGGACCAGGCCCCAGAAGGCGGCCCCGAGTCCCAGCAGGGTGATTCCGGAGGCGGTGGTGAGGAACGCGACGAGGACGGCGGTCCGGTCGCGTGCCTCGGTGAACGCCCCCGACAGGCTCCCGCCGAGGGCGCCGAGCAGGGCGACGCCGGCCGCCGCCGAGATCAGGGCGGGCGGCAGCGCGGCGAACAGCCCCGCGACCGTCGTCCCGAACAGGCCGACCGCGATGTAGAGCGCTCCACAGCTGATTCCGGCCACGTACCGGCGGTCGCGGTCCTCGTGCGCGTCGGGCCCGGCGCAGATCGCGGCGGTGATCGCGCCGAGGTTGAGGGCGTGCGCGCCGAACGGCGCGAAGAGGGCGGACGCGATGCCTGTGTCCCGTACCAGTGGGCCCGGGGGCACCGTGTACCCGGCCTCCCGGAGCGCCCCGACGCCGGGCGCGTTCTGCGCGGACATGGTGACCAGGAACAGCGGCAGTGTGAGGCTCACCAGCGCCTGCCCCGGCCAGGCGGGCGCGGTGAACACGGGGGTGGCCGGGGACAGGTGCACGCCGTCCAGGGTCAGCGTGCCGGTGAGCGCCGCGACCGCCACGGCGGCGGCGAGGGGTGCCGCGATGGCGTACCGGGGGGCCAGTCGCTGGAGGACGACGTACCCCCCTACCATCACCCCGGCCACGGCGGGGGCGTCTTCGAGCGCCCGGAAGGCGTCCAGGCCGAACCGCAGGAGGATCCCGGCCAGCACGGCGGAGACGACGGCGGCCGGAACGCGCCGCATCAGCGCGTCGAACCAGCCGGTCACCCCGACGAGGACGGTGAGCGCGGCGGCGGCCAGGTACGCCCCGATCGCCGTCGCGTACGGGATGTCGTCGAGCTGCGCGACCAGCAGCGCCGCGCCGGGTGTGGACCAGGCCGCCACGACGGGCACGCGGTGGCGCAGGCTGAGCACGAGTCCGGTCACGCCGCTGCCCACGGCGATGGCCCAGATCCACGAGGAGAGCCGGTCGTCATCCAGTCCCCCGGCGTGCGCGGCCTGCACCACGAGGGTCAGCGGGCCCGCGAAGGAGACGACGACGGCGACGGCCCCGGCGACGACCGCGGACAGCGACACGTCGCGCCACAGGCCGCCGGCGGCCCGCGCCATCAGAGGATCTCGACGTTGGCGGCCGGCCGCAGCCGTCGCCGGCAGTCCAGGACGTGCCGTGCCCCGCGCAGCACGACGTCGTAGTCGAAGTCGTCGTGGTCGGTGAGCAGCACCACCGCGTCGGCGGCGGCGACCTCGGCCTCGGTCAGTTCCACCCGGCGGACCCGGGCGTCGAGCGGCGCGGTCTCCCGGACGTGCGGGTCGACGGCGTGCACCTGCGCGCCGGTGCGCAGCAGCAGTTCGGCGACGCGCAGCGCCGGGGACTCGCGGGCGTCACCGCTGTTGCGCTTGTACGCGAGGCCCAGCAGCAGCACCCGTGAGCCGTTGGCCGGGCGCTGGAGCTGGTTGAGGGCTTCGACGAGGCGTTGGACGACGTAGTGCGGCATCTGGCTGTTGACGTCGTTGGCGAGGTCGACGAACCGGAAGCGGCGGCCCAGTTGGCGTTCCACCCGCCAGGAGAGGTAGCGCGGGTCGACCGGCAGGCAGTGGCCGCCCACGCCGGGTCCCGGGGTGAAGGGCATGAAGCCGAACGGTTTGGAGGAGGCCGCGTCGATCGCCTCCCAGGCGTCCACGCCGAGTTCGCGCGCGATCACGGCCATCTCGTTGACCAGCGCGATGTTGACGTGCCGGTAGGTGTTCTCCAGGAGCTTGGCGAGTTCGGCGGTCTTCGGGTCCCGGACCGGCACGGTCCGCTCGACCACCGTGCCGTAGAACTCGCCGACCCGGTCCAGGGAGGCGGCGTCCACCCCGGAGACGATCTTGGGGGTGGTCTCCAGGGTCCAGCGCTGGTTGCCGGGGTCGATGCGTTCGGGGCTGTAGCCGAGGTGGAAGTCGGTGCCGGGGCGCAGTCCGCTCTCCTTCTCCAGGAGCGCCCCGAACACGTCCTCGGTGGTGCCCGGGTAGGTGGTGGACTCCAGGACGACCAGCGCGCCGGGCCGCAGGTGCGCGGCCAGCGTGAGCGCGGCGTCCTCGATGCAGGTCAGGTCGGGGACGTCGTCCAGGAGCGGCGTGGGCACGGTGACGACGGCCACGTCGAAGCCGGCGAGGTCTCCGGCGTCGGTCGTGGGGTGGTAGGCGCCCGACTCCAGGGCCTTGGCCAGCCGGCGTTCGTCCACGTCCTCCACGTAGGAGTCGCCCGTGCGGAGGCGGGCGATCCGGGCGGCGTCCACGTCGTAGCCCACGACGGTGTGGCCCGCCTCCACCGCCCGGACGGCCAGCGGCAGGCCCACGTACCCCTGGCCGACCACCGCCACGCGACGGCCCGTGCGCCGGGGGGCGCCGCCGTTCATCGATTGGGACATGGTGTGCCCTTTCAGCCGTTGTGCACGAGGACCAGGTTCGCCGCGACCAGGAGGACGACGCCCCAGCGGTGGGTGGTGACGCCTTGCCTGCGGGCCGCCAGCACCTCGCCCGCGACGAGCCCGGCGTGCGCCTGGCGGGCGCGCATCGCCACCACGGGCAGCAGAAACGCGCAAAACCACCAGGGCACCGCGCCGACCGCCGCCGCGAGGACGATCGCGCCGGTCTCGGCGAGCGAGAGCCCGGCGATGAAGCCCCGGTAGACGCCCGGGGGGACGCTCGTGGCCAGGTTGCGGCGGCCGGCCGCCCGGTCGCCGTCCACGTCGTTGATGTTGGAGTAGACCGAGACCAGCAGGCTCCACAGCCCGAACAGGAAGCACTCCAGCCAGGCCGCGCCGGTCAGCTCGCCGGTCAGCAGGGCGAAGGGGATCAGCACGCACAGGCCGGTGCTCAGCCAGATGACCGCCTCCTGGCCGCCCCGGTAGCTGAGCTTGAGGCCGTAGGAGTACTGGACGCTGATGACCACCGAGAAGCCCGCTGCCGCCAGCGCCCACCAGGGCCGGTGCGGGGCGGCCAGCGCGGTGAGCGCCCACAGCGCGCTGCCCCCGGCGGCGCAGCCCCAGCCGAAGCGCAGCGCCTGGCGCAGGGTGAGCCGGCCGTCGAGCAGCGGTTTGCGGTCGCGGGCCCGCAGTACCTGGCCCGGGTCGTAGTTGCGGGCGTCGCTGCCGTCGCGCAGTCCGGTGACGTCGTCCAGGGCGACGGTGGCCGCGACGACGCCGACCCAGCCCGCGTCGAACAGCAGCAGGACCCACCAGGTGCGCGGTTCCTGCCAGGCGGCGGTGGGCAGCAGGGCGAGGACCACGAAGACGCACAGGTAGTAGTCGAAGAAGGAGAGTTTCGCGAGTTTCGCGTAGGCGCCCGCGCGTTCCCGTATGCCGGTGCGCGGTGGCGCCGAGGTCGTCGCCGTCATCGCCGTGGCTCCGCCTCGCCCGGTTTGCGGCCGACCGTGCTGATCAGGACCTGGCTCAGCCAGTGGTGGGCCGGGTCGGCCATCTCGGCGAGGGCCGCGTCGATACGGGTGTCGTCAAGGAGGCCGGCGGCCACGATGCGCGGGCGCATGTACTCCAGCCACAGCATGTAGTGCCGGGCCTGGTCGGAGCCGCCGCGCACCATCACCGCCCGGCCCTCCGCCGTGGCATCGAGCCCGGCGGCCAGGACGAGGCGGAGGTCGGTGTGTCCGCCGCGCGGGTCGTGGCCCGACTCGCGCATCAGCCCGTATCCGGCGGCCCGGACGTCCTGGAGGAAGTCCTCGGACAGGAAGGAGCGGAAGAGCGTGGAGGAGTCGGTGTCCTCCAGGAACAGCAGCCCGCCGGGCCGCAGCGCGCGCACCATGCGGGCCACGGCGGCATCCCGGTCGGGCAGGTGCTGGAGCACCATGCGGGAGTGGACGAGGTCGAAGGCGGCCTCCGGCAGCTCCTCCTCCCGCAGGTCGTGCCGGACGACGTCCACCTGCGGCAGCGCGGCCAGTGCGGCCAGCCGCTCGGTCTGGAGGTCGGTGGCCAGGACCCGGCCCGTGGGGCCGACCCGGTCGGCGAGCCAGCGGGCCACGGAGCCCGAACCGGCCCCGATCTCCAGGCAGTTCCAGCCGGGCCCGACGCCCAGCGCGGCCAGCCGCTCCAGGGTGCCCGGGTCCCAGATCGCCTCGTTGGTCCGCAGCCGCTCGGTCTCCTTCTCCCAGACCGGGTCGAAGACGTACTCCCGCTGCGTCGGTGGACTCGTCATGGGGGTCTCCCTGGTCTGTGCGCGCGTGCTCATGCGTAGAACTCGCAGACCGTGTCGGCGATGAACTCCACCTCGGCATCGGTCAGATGGGGCCAGATCGGGATGGCGAGGTTGCGCTCGGAGGCCCGCTCGGCGTTCGGCCAGCTGCCGTCCGGGGCGGCCCACGGCGCGAAGGCGGGCTGCCGGGGCAGCGGCACGGGGTAGTAGATGTGGCTGCCGATCTGCCGTTCCGTGAGATAGGCGCGCAGGTCCTCGCGGCGGTCGACGAGCAGCGAGTAGACGTAGTAGCAGCGGCCGTTGCGGCCGGCCGGCGGGGCGAGCACCCCGCGTTCGCGCAGCGGCTCGAAGCGCTCGGTGTAGTAGTCGGCGATCCGCGCGCGGCGCTCCAGCCGGTCCGGGAAGCCGGCCAGCCGGTGCAGCTGGAAGGCGGCCAGCACCTCGTCGAACCGGTTGTTCTGGCCGATGCGGTGGTGCAGGAAGCGGTGCACGCCGTCCTGTCCGTGGTTGCGCAGCATGCGGGCGGCGCGGGCCAGTTCGGGGTCGTCGGTGAGGACCACCCCGCCCTCGCCCGCCGTGCCGAACGCCTTGACCTGGAAGAAGGAGAACACGCCGACGTCGCCCCAGCGGCCGGCGGGCCGGCCGTCCAGGACGGAGCCCTGGGCGACGGCGGCGTCCTCGATCAGCGCGAGCCCGTGCTCGCGGGCGATCTCGCCCAGCCGCTCCATGTCCGCCATGATCGAGAAGACGTGGGCCGGCATCAGCGCCTTGGTGCGTTCGGTGATCAGCGACTTCGTCGCGTCGGGGTCCAGGACCATGGTCCAGGGGTCGACGTCGGCGAAGACCGGGGTGGCCCCCGCGTTGGCCACCGAACTCGCCACCGGCTGGCAGCAGAAGGCCGGCACGATCACCTCGTCGCCCGGACCGATGTCCAGCGCGCGCACGGACAGCTCCAGCGCCCCGGTCCCGCTGGCGCAGGCGACGACATGGCCGGCGCCGGTCATCTCGCGCAGCGCCTCCTCCAGCTCGGCGGTGCGCTCCCCGAGGATGAACCGCTGGCCGGTGCCGGTGCCCAGGTCGCGGACGGCCGACAGCAGCGCCTCGCGGTCCTCCTCGAAGAGGTCGGGCGGGAAGAAGGGCAGGGTCCTCATGACGCGCTCCCCGTGTAGAAGCGGCGGACGGCCTCGCACACCCGGTGCACGTCGTCGAGGCCGAGGTCGGGGTGGAAGGGGAGCGCGACGGTGCGCTCGCAGGCGGCCTCCGCGTGCGGGAAGTCGCCCCGGCGGTGGCCGAGTCCGGCGAAGCAGGGCTGGAGGTGCAGCGGCGTCGGGTAGTAGACCTCGGTGCCGATGCCCTCGCGGGTGAGGTGCGCGACCAGGTCGTCGCGCCGCTCGGCCTCGATGACGTACACGTAGAACACCGGCTCCTGCGGCACGTCCCGCACGGCCACCGTGGGCAGCCGCAGGACGCCCGGCACGTCGCTCAGCAGCTCGGTGTAGGCCGCCGCCAGCTCCGCGCGCCGGGCGATCGCCGCGTCCAGCCGGGGCAGCTTGCCGAGCAGGACGGACGCCTGGATGTCGTCCATCTTGCTGTTGGTGCCGGAGACGCCCGAGAGGTTGGAAATACCGGCGATGTGGTCCACCGTGCGGCCCATCCGGCCGTGGTGGCGCAGGATCGCCACCCGTTCCGCGATCTCCGGGTCGTCCGTCAGGACGGCTCCGGCGTCGCCGAGGGCGCCGAGGGTCTTGGTGGGGAAGAACGACAGCACGCCGCCGTCGCCCAGGAGCCCGGCGTGGACGCCGGCGCGGCGCATGCCGATCGCCTCCGCGCTGTCCTCCACGACCTTCAGCCCGTGCCGGCCGGCCAGGGCGCCGAGCGCCCCCATGTCCGCGAGCTGGCAGAACAGGTGCACCGGCATGATCGCCCGGGTGCGCGGTGTGAGGACCGCCTCGACGGACGCCGGGTCCAGCGAGTAGGTCACGGGGTCGATGTCGGCGAACACCGGCGTGGCACGGGCCAGCGCCACCGAGGAGGCCGAGGCGACGAAGCTGAAGGCGGGCACGACGACCTCGTCACCGGGGCCGACGCCGCAGGCGCGCAGCAGCAGGACGAGCGCGTCCGTCCCGCTGTTCACCGCCACCGCGTGCCGGGCCCCGGTGTATTCGGCGAGCGCCTTCTCCAGTTCGGCGACCTGCCGGCCGTGGGAATACTTTCCGCGGTCGAACATCTCGTTGAGATGCCGCTCGATGTCCGGCCAGCAGTCGGTGAAGGTGTCGGCCTGAGTGAAGAACGGAACCGGGTGTTCGGTTTCCGGTTCGCTGTTTCGATCGGTGCTCCGGGTGGGGGAGATCACGCGTAATCCTCCGTGGACCGGGCGGAGACAGGGATGTGCGCAGCTAAGCCGCTCGTTTTCGCGACGGCAATGGCAAACCCTTGTCAGCACCGGGCGCGGGGGGCTGGCAAACATCAGTCATACCGGGGCTGGGGAGCGGAGAACGCGCAGGTCAAAGGGGTTCATGAGCGGCTTGAGCCGGCCTCGCCCGCGCCCTGCGGGGGTTCGGCGCTTGACACATCGACCCGTTCACCGCAGGTTTTCTGTGTCCGAAGCGGGTGACAGAGGATGTGCTCTCCTTGAAATCGCTGGACCATTTCGAAAAGCCGGAAATCCGGGAAGATTCGACGGAACCGCGCGGAAAAACCGTGATCCTCGCCGAGCCCCGCAGTTTCTGCGCCGGCGTGCAGCGGGCCATCGACATCGTCGAGGCGGCGCTGGAACGCTTCGGCCCTCCCGTCTACGTACGCAAACAGATCGTGCACAACGAACACGTGGTGCGTGACCTGGAGACCCGGGGCGCGCGGTTCGTGGACTCCGAGGAGGAGGTGCCGGTCGGCGCGGTCTGTGTCTTCTCCGCCCACGGCGTCTCCCCCGCCGTGCGCCGGGGCGCCGCCGGCCGGGACCTCCGGGTGATCGACGCCACCTGCCCGCTCGTGTCCAAGGTGCACCAGGAGTCCCGGCGGTTCGCCGAGGAGCGGCGCACGATCCTCCTCATCGGCCACGCCGAGCACGAGGAGGTCGAGGGCACCTACGGCGAGGCACCCGAGCGCACCCTCGTCGTCGGCACGGTCGAGGAGGTGCGCGCGCTGGACCTGCCCCGTGACGCGCCCGTCGCCTACCTCACGCAGACCACCCTCGCCCTGGACGAGACCAGGGAGATCATCGAGGCGATGGAGGAACGGTTCGACGATCTGCGCGGGCCGGGCAGTGACGACATCTGCTACGCCAGCCAGAACCGCCAGAACGCGGTCAAGGCCGTCGCCGCCCGTACCGGTCTGGTGCTCGTCGTCGGCTCCACGAACTCCAGCAACTCGGTGCGCATGGTGGAGGTCGCCCGCGACGCCGGCACCCCCGCCCACCTCGTCCCCGGTCCGGACGACCTCGACGAACGCTGGCTCGCCGGGGTGGACGCGGTCGGCGTCAGCGCCGGCGCCAGCGCCCCCGGCGCCCTCGTCGACGCCCTGCTGCGCCGGCTCGCCGCGCTCGGCTACGCCACGGTCGAGGTCGAGCAAACCGCCACCGAGGACATCGTGTTCGGACTGCCGTCCCAGCTGAAAGGCACCGCATGAGCGACGACGACGTCCTCACCCGGTCGCTGGAGGCCGTGCGGCGGCGCCTCCACTCGGTCCTCGGCGAGGAGAGCGCGCGGTGGAACGCCGTCGACCCGCGCTGTGCCGCGTTCGTCGACACCGTCACCGCCATCACCACCGCCAAGGGCAAGCTGCTGCGCCCCCGGTTCTGTCTCCTCGGGCACCTCGCCGCCGGGGGCGACCCCGCCGACGAGCGGGCCGTGGACGCGGCCGCCGCCCTCGAACTCCTGCACAGCTTCGCCCTGTTGCGCGACGACGTCCTCGACGACTCCCCGCTGCGGCGCGGCGCGGTCACGGCCCACGAGCGGCACGCCGAGGACCACCGGGCGCGGCTGCTGCGCGGGGAGCCCCGCCGGTACGGGGAGGGCGTCGCCAACCTCGCCGCCGACCTCGCGCACGTCTACGCCGACCGGCTCACCCGGGCCCTGCCCGAGGAGGCGCGGGCGGTGTGGGACGAGACCAGGGTCGAGGTCACCGTCGGCCAGTACCTGGACATCGCCGTGGCCGCCGAGGGGGTGGCCGACCCGGAGCTGTCCCGCTGGATCGCGGTCTGCAAGTCGGGCCGCTACACCATCCACCGTCCCCTCCAGCTCGGTGCCGTGCTCGCGGGCAGGCCCGACCTCGCCGGGGTGTTCGAGGGGTACGGGCTGCCGCTGGGCGAGGCGTTCCAGCTGCGGGACGACCTCATCGACGCCTTCGGGGACTCCGAGGACACCGGCAAGCCGGCCGGTCTCGACTTCGACCGGTTCAAGATGAGCTACCTGCTCAGTCTCTCCGTCCGCCGCGACGGGCGGATCCGGGAACTCGCCGCCGCGCCTACGGGGCCGGGCGGCGCGGCCAGGATGCGCGGGCTGCTCGTGGAGACCGGCGTCGCGGACGAGGTCGAGCAGCGCATCGCCGCTCTCGTCCAGCAGGCCCGCCGGGCCGTGGCCGACGCTCCCCTGGTGCCCCGGTGGCGCACCGAGCTGATGGACCTCACCGCACGCGTGGCGTACCGGGACCGCTGAGAGGAGCCGTACCGGCATGGAACGGACACTGATCATCGGGCTCGGACGGGCGGGCCTGGGCCTGCACTGGGCGGTCCTGCGCAGGCTGCGCGCCGAAGGGCGCCACCCGGACCTCTTCGACCCCGCCCCCGTCCTGGCCCTCGACCCCCTCGCCCCCGGGGCGCCCCTGCCGGTGTCGGCGGCCGAGGAGCTGCGCCCGGTCTCCTCGGTCGCCGAGGCCCGTGCGCTGCTGGATCCCGAGCGGACCGTCGTGCACCTGTGCACCCCGCCCGTGGCGCGTCTTGGCCCGCTGCGGGAGCTGGCGGCGGCCGGGTTCCGCCGGGTCGTCGTCGAGAAGCCTCTCGCGGTCGAGCGCCTGGCCGTCCACGACATCCTCGACCTCGGCCGTGCCGAGCGGCTGCGCATGGCGGTCGTCGCGCCGTGGCTGGCGAGTTCGCTGACGGCGCGGCTCGCCCGGCTGGTCGAGGAGGGCACACTCGGTGAGCTGCGCAGCGTCGACGTGCTGCAGAGCAAGCCGCGCATGAGCCGCACCCTGGCCGACGGCGGGCATCCCACCGCGTTCGACGTCGAGCCGCCGCACTCCCTCGGTGTCTGTCTGCGGCTCGCCGGGGACGCGGTCCTCGCCGGTGCCGAACTCGCCGACATGCGCGTCGGTGACACGGTCGTGCCCGGCATGGGCCGCGCCGAGCTGGTCCTGCGGCACCGGGAGGCCACCAGCCGGATCGTCTCCGACCTCACCTCCCCCGTCCGCGAGCGCCGCATCCGGCTGGGGTTCACCGACGGCACGGCGGTCGCGCACTACCCGGGCTCCGAGGACGACCACTACGCGCAACTGCGGTTCAGCCGCACCGGCCGGCCGGAGACCTGGGAGGTCTTCCCCGACGACGCGCTGTCCGCGTACTTCGTCGACACCTACCGCGCCCTGCGCGACGGCACCGACCTGGAACCGGACCTGCGCCTCGCCTCCCGCGTGGTGGAACTCCTCGCCGACGCCAAGGAGACGAGCCGCCGGCCCGGCCCGGCAGACGGGCGGGTGCCCACCGGGCACCCGGGACGGCGGGTGAGCCATGCGGGGTGACACCGAAGCCGTGCGGGCCGATACCGAGGCCGTGCGGGCCGACGCCCGAGCCGTGCGGACCGACGCCGGAGCCGTGCGGGCCGACACCGAAGCCGTGCAGGCCGACACCGGAACCAAGCGGGCCGACACCGAAGCCGTGCAGACCGACACCACAGCCAAGCGGACCGACACCGAAGCCGTGCGGGCCGACACCGAAGCCGTGCAGACCGACACCACAGCCAAGCGGACCGACGCCCGAGCCATGCGGGCCGACATCGGAGCCGTGCGGACCGACGCCGGAGCCGTGCGGGCCGACACCGAAGCCGTGCAGACCGACACCACAGCCATGCGGGCCGACGCCCGAGCCATGCGGGCCGACACCGAGGCCGTGCAGGCCGACACCGAAGCCGTGCAGACCGACACCACAGCCAAGCGGGCCGACGCCGAGACCATGCGCGCCGACACCGCGCCCCGGCACACCCCCGCCGCGTCCCGCCTCCACCCCCCGCCCGGCATCCGCTTCGCCGGTATCGGCGACGAGGCCGCCCCCGGCCTCGCCGGGCAGGTTCGGGCCCACCAGTTGCTGGGCTGGTCCGCCATAGAGCTGCGCGACGTCGACGGCACAGCCCTCGCCGACCTCGACGACGCCGCCTTCGAGCGGGTGGCCGGGACGCTGGCCGGGGCGGGGTTGGACGTCGTGTGCGTGGACTCCCGCATCGCCAACTGGGCCCGCCCCGTCACCGGTGACTTCGAGCTGGACCGGGGCGAGCTGGAGCGCCTGGCCCCGAGGTGCGCCGCGCTCGGCACCCGCCACATCCGCGTGATGTCCTACCCGAACGACCCCGACGCCCCGCTCGACGAGCCGGAGTGGGCCCGCGAGGTCATCGCCCGGATGCGGCGTCTCGCCCGGCAGGCGGAGGACGCCGGGCTCGTCCTGCTGCACGAGAACTGCGCGGGCTGGGCCGGCGCCGACGCGGCCCGCGCGCTGCGCCTGCTGGCCGAGGTCGACAGCCCGGCGCTGCGGCTGGTGTTCGACACCGGCAACGGGGTGGCGTACGGCTACGAGGCGTACGACCTGCTCACGGAACTCGTCGCGTGGGTGGACCACGTCCAGGTCAAGGACGCCCGCGCCGAGGCCGGCGAGGCGGTCTACACCCTGCCCGGCGAGGGGAGTTGCCGGGTCGCCGACTGTCTGCGGCTGCTGCTCGACCACGGCTACACCGGCACCTGGTCCATCGAACCGCACCGGACGGTCCGCCCCCACGAGGGCCTGGCGGACGCCGGACAGGACGGTGTCGCCGAGTTCGTCCGGTACGGCCGCGCCCTGGAGGCGCTGGCCGCCGGGCTGAGCGGGGAGGGCGCGCGATGAAGGACGCCCGCTTGAGTCCCGGTGACCGGGAACTGCTGCTGCGCCTGCTGGAACTGCCCACCGCGGGCCCGCTGGAGGGTGAGGGGGAGCCCCGGCTGTGGGAGGCCCAGCGCGCCTACGCCGACGCCGCGCGCGGGCTGGGCTTCGAGGTCGCGCACCACGCCGCCGCCGATCCGGCGGAGCTGACGGACGACCAGGTGCCGCTCGCCGTGCGCCGGGCCGTCGCGGAGGACCCCGGTTTCCTCGCCGTCCAGCCCTCGCTGGTGCTGGCGCTCGGTCCGGCGCTGCCGCAGGCGGACACGGTGATGTTCAACGTGCACCTCGACACCGTCGCGGGCCTGGAGCCGGCCGGGTTCGACGGGGAGCGGTTCACCGGGCGCGGGGCGATCGACGCCAAGGGTCCGGCCGTGGCGCTGCTGGCGGGGGTGCGCGCGGCGCTCGACGCCGTCCCCGGGCTGGCCGACGGCACCCGGGTACTGGTGCAGGCCGTGTCCGGTGAGGAGGGCGGTGCCCTGGGCGTGTTCGGCACCCGTCCGCTGATCCGGCGCGGCTGGTACGGCCGGCTCAACCTGTTCTGCGAGCCCACCGGGATGCGGCTGCTGCCGCGCGCGACCGCCGCGATGACCGCGTGCGTGCGGGTCGACGGCGACGACGCCATCGACGACCGTCCCGCCGCCGGGCACAACGCGACCGTCCTGCTCGGTCACCTCGCGCAGCGGCTCGCGGCCCGGCTCCCGGAGCGGGCGGGCGGCGGCCAGGTCTGTGTCGCCGGGCTGCACACCGGCCACCTCCACAACCGGGTGTACGGCACCGGTCGGCTGCTGCTCAACTGCTCCTACCCGGACTCCGCCGCGGGCCGCGCCCTGGCCGGCCACCTGGAGCGCGAGGTCGCCGAGGGGCTGCGGGAGTTCACCGAGACCTACCGCGCCCACCGGGACCTGGCCCGCACCGCCAGGGACGCCGCCGCGATCACCCGCGTCGAGTGGCACAAGCGCGGCCTGCCCGCGCTCGCGCCCGCCGACGACCCCTGGGCCGTCGATCTGCTGGAGCGCGGCGGGCTCGCCCGGTGGCCCGCCGACGAGCCCGCCTTCACCTGCGACGCGCTGTGGGCGGCCGGTCTGCCGGGCGCCTACACCGCCGTCCTCGGGCCCGGCGACCTCGGCCGCAATCACGCGCACGCGGCGGGGGAGTTCGCCGACCTGTCCGATCTCGAAGCCTTCGCCGGGGCGGTGAGCGGGATCCTCGTCCGCTTCGCCGCCCGGCACCACGCCGCCACGGGAGGAACACGACAGTGACCCAGTCGACCGACGCCCCGCCGCACGACGGGGTGACCGTCTCCCACGACGCCCTCGTGGCCTTCACCGCCGAGGTCTTCGCCGACCGCGGGGTGCCGGAGGCGCGGGCCCGCACCGCCGCCGAGGCCCTGGTCCACGGCGACCTGACCGGGATCGCCTCGCACGGGCTCGCCAACCTGACGCGGCTGTACCTGCCGGCCCTCGACGCGGGCCGCATCGACGCCGCCGCCGAGCCGGAGAAGGTCACCGACACCGGCGCCGCCGTCCTGCTCGACGGGCGCCGCTCGCTGGGCCTGTGGGCGGCGACGGAGGCGCTGGAGCTGGCCGCCGACCGCGCGCGGGAGACCGGCGTCGCCCTGGTGACGATGCGCGACGCGACCCACTTCGGGTGCGCCGGGTACCACACGGCCCGGATCGCCCGGCGCGGCATGGTCGCGTTCCTGGCCGCCAACTGCGGCCGTCAGCGCATCGCCCGTCCGCCGGGCGGCCGGGCGGCGATGCTCGGCACGAACCCGTTCAGTGTCGCCGCGCCGGCCGGCGACCGGCCGCCGTACGTGCTGGACATGAGCACCACCGTGGTGCCGACCGGCCGGGTGCGGGCCGCCGCCCGCGCCGGGGAGCCGATCCCGGAGGGCTGGCTGGAGGACGCCGAGGGCCGCCCGGTGACCGACCCGCTGGCCCTGGACGCCGGTGAGGGCTTCCTGCGCTGGCTCGGCGGCGACCCCGCCACCGGCGCCTTCAAGGGCTACGGGCTCGGTCTGATGGTGGAGGTGCTGGCCGCGCTGGTGCCCGGCGCCGGCCTCGGCCCCGCCCCGGAGGCCCTGACCGGCGACGGCCGGCCCACCGGCCGGGACGACGACATCGGCCTCACCGCCCTCGTCCTGGCCCCGGGCGCCCTGCGCCGCGAGCGGGACTTCCGTGCCGAGGCCGACGGGCTCTTCGGCGCGCTCCTCGACTGCCCGCCCCTCGACCCCGCCCGCCCGGTCAGCTACCCCGGCCGTCCCGAGGAGCTGACCGCCGCGCACCGCCGGCGGCACGGCGTCCCGCTGTCCGCCGAACGCCACGCCGAACTGACCGCCCTGGCCGCCGAACGCGGCCTCACGTTCCCCGGGGCGGGTGCCCGGTGACCCCGCTGACGGGCCGGCCGACCCGGATCGGCCTCATCGGTCTCGGCGTCATCTCGAAGTTCTACGTCGCCGCCTTCGAGCGGCTGCCGGGCCTGGAGCTGGCCGCCGTGTGCGATCTGCGGCCCGCCGCCCTGGAGCCGTTCCGCGACACCGCCCGCTACACCGGGCACGCCGGGCTGCTGGCCGATGCGGGCGTGGACGCGGTCGTCGTGAACGTCCCCAACGACGCGCACGCCACGGTGTGCGCCGACGCCCTCGCGGCGGGGGTCGCGGTCTGTGTCGAGAAGCCGCTCGCCACCCGGGTCGAGGACGGCCGCGCCCTCGCCGACCGGGCCCGGGAGACGGGCGTCACCCTCTTCACGTCCTTCCACCGCCGCTACAACTCCGCCGTGCTGCGCCTGCTGGCGGAGGTCGCGGCGGCCGGCGTCCCCGTGCGCTCCCTCACCGTCCGCTATCTCGAACGCATCGAGGACCACGCGGGCAGCGACCGCTGGTACCTCGACGCCGAGCGCTGCGGCGGCGGCTGCGTGGCCGACAACGGCCCCAACGCCTTCGACCTGGTGCGGCTGTTCCTCGGCGACGTCGGCCTCGTCTCGGCCGACGTCGTCCGCGACGGGCGGGACACCGACCGCCGGGCCGGCATCGACCTGCGTTCCACGGCGGGCGTCAGCGCCCGCGTCGAACTCGACTGGTCCTACGACGGCGAGGTCAAGGACGTCACCGTCGAACTCGCCGACGGCACCCGGCTGTCCGCCGACATGCTGGCCGGCCACCCGGAGTTCAAGGGCTCGCTCTGGCACGAGTACGTCGGGGTCCTCACCGACTTCGACGCCCGGCTGCGCGCCGGGCAGGACGCCTGCGCCGACGGGCTCGCCGCCCTCGAACTCGTCGACGCCGTCTACCGCGCGGAAGGAGCCCTCCGGTGAACCCGCACGAGGACGGCGCCAAGCACGTCGTGCGCTCCACGGTCGTCAAGGTGCTGACCCACCGCCGCGACGACCGGGGCATGCGGCTGGAGGAGTTCACCAGCCGCTGCGTGCGCGCCGGCGAGGTGCACGAGCTGGTCACCACCGACCAGGCCGGCAGCGCGCCCGGCGCCCGTGTCGACCGGGTCGGTTTCCTCGGCTTCGTCGAGATCCGGGGCGCCGGGGTGATCGACCGGGGCGACGAGGTGTGGGTCGACGGGCGCCTCGCGGGCACCGTGCTCGGCTTCGACGCCTGCCACTTCCCCAACCACTACAACGTGCTGATCGCCGCCGACACCCTGCTGACGGGCCCCGACCTGGACCTGCGTCCGGAGACCCCGGTGTCCTTCCGGCAGGTCGCGGTGGACGCCCGCGCGGACCGGCCCGTGGGAACGAGGAGCTGACCTTGGAACTGCTGGAACGCATCAAGAGCCCGGCCGACCTGCGCGGCCTCGGCCCCCTCGACCTCGACCGGCTCGCCGGCGAGATCAGGGCGCTGCTCATCGAACGGGTGACCCGCAACGGCGGTCACCTCGGCCCCAACCTGGGGGTGGTCGAGCTGACCATCGCCCTGCACCGCGTCTTCGACTCCCCGCGCGACAGCGTCGTCTGGGACACCGGCCACCAGGCGTACGTGCACAAGCTCCTCACCGGCCGGGTCGCCGACTTCGCCACGCTGCGCACCCGCGGCGGCATGTCCGGCTACCCCTGCCGGGCCGAGTCCGAGCACGACCTGGTGGAGAACTCTCACGCCTCCACCGCCCTCTCCTACGCCGACGGCCTGGCCCACGCCCGCCAGTCGCGCGGCGACCCGGGCCATGTGGTCGCCGTGATCGGGGACGGCGCGCTCACCGGCGGCATGTCCTGGGAGGCCGTCAACAACATCGCGGCGGCGCCCGGCCGGCCGCTGGTCGTCGTCATCAACGACAACGCCCGCTCCTACGCCCCGACCGTCGGCGGCCTCGCCCGGCACCTGGCGGCGCTGCGGACGGCGCGCGGGTACGAGGAGTTCCTGGAGCGCGCCAAGCACACCCTCCAGGGGGTGCCCGCCGTGGGCGACACGGTGTACCGGGCGCTGCACGGGGCGAAGAAGGGCCTCAAGGACTTCCTCACCCCGCAGGCGCTCTACGAGGACCTGGGCCTGAAGTACCTCGGGCCCGTCGACGGCCACGACCGGACGGCCGTCGAGGCGGCGCTGCGCCGCGCCCGCGCCTTCGGCGGCTCGGTGGTGGTCCACTGCATCACCGAGAAGGGCCGCGGCTACGCGCCCGCCGAGGAGGACGCCCGCGACCGCTTCCACGCGGTACGCGCCGCCCCGGTCCCCGGGCAGCCGCCGGCCGCCGGGCAGACCTGGACGGCGGCCTTCGGCGAGGAACTGCTCGCCCAGGCCGAATGCCGCCCCGACGTCGTGGCGCTGACCGCCGCGATGCTGGAGCCCGCCGGCCTGCTGCCCCTGCAACGGGCCCTGCCCGCGCGGGTGGTGGACGTCGGCATCGCCGAGCAGCACGCGGTGACCTGCGCGGCGGGCATGGCGATGGGGGGTCTGCACCCGGTGGTGTGCGTCTACGCGACCTTCCTGAACCGGGCGTTCGACCAGGTCCTCATGGACGTGGCGCTGCACCGGCTGCCGGTGACGTTCGTCCTCGACCGGGCCGGGATCACCGGCGACGACGGGGCGTCGCACAACGGGATCTGGGACCTGGCCGCCCTCCGGGCCGTGCCGGGCCTGCGGATCGCCGCCCCCCGCGACCGGGCCACGCTGCGCCGCCGGCTCGACGAGGCGCTGGGCACCGAGGACGCCCCGACCCTGCTGCGCTACCCCAAGGGCTCCCTGCCGGCCGACCTGCCCGCGCTGGAGCGGATCGCCGGGCCGGACGACACCACGTCCGTCGACGTGCTGGCCCGCACCGGCGAGGACGTCCTGCTCGTCGCGGTCGGCGCGCTCGGCGGCGCCTGCGTGGCGGCGGCCCGGGAACTCGACGACCGGGGCATCGGCTGCACGGTGGTCGACCCCGGCTGGGTGAAGCCCGTCCCCCGGGCGCTGGTGGAGCTGGCGGGCCGGTTCGACGTCGTGGTCACGGCCGAGGACGGCCTGCGCGCCGGCGGCGTCGGCGAGGCCCTGGCGGCGGCGCTGCGGGACGCCCGCACCGTCCCGCGTGAACTGCGCGTGCTGGGGGTGCCCACCGGGTTCCTGGAGCACGCCTCCCGTGCCGAACTCCTCGACGAGTGCGGTCTGTCGAGCGGCCGGATCGCCGAAGAGGCCGGCCGGGCGGTGGCCGACGCCGCCGGCCGGCCCCCACTGAAGGGAGCGGTGTGATGACCGCGTCCGTCGCCCTCGGCATGCCCGCCGTGCCCGCCCGGCTCGCCCCGCGCCGCCCGTCGCGGCAGATCAGGGTGGGCTCCGTGGCGGTCGGCGGGGACGCCCCGGTGTCCGTGCAGTCCATGACCACGACCCTCACCGCCGACGTGGACGCCACGCTCCAGCAGATCGCGCAGCTCACCGCGTCCGGCTGCCAGATCGTCCGCGTCGCCTGCCCCTCCCAGGACGACGCCGACGCGCTGCCCCGGATCGCGCGGAAGTCGCAGATACCGGTGATCGCCGACATCCACTTCCAGCCCAAGTACGTGTTCGCCGCGATCGACGCCGGGTGCGCGGCCGTGCGGGTCAACCCCGGGAACATCAAACGTTTCGACGACAAGGTCAAGGAGATCGCCCGGGCCGCCGCCGACGCGGGTGTGCCCATCCGGATCGGCGTCAACGCGGGCTCCCTCGACCAGCGGCTCCTCAAGAAGTACGGCAGGGCGACGCCGGAGGCGCTGGTGGAGTCGGCGCTGTGGGAGTGCTCGCTGTTCGAGGAGCACGGCTTCACGGACCTCAAGCTCTCGGTGAAGCACAACGACCCCGTCGTCATGGTCGACGCGTACCGGCAGCTCGCCGCGCGGTGCGACTACCCGCTCCACCTCGGGGTCACCGAGGCCGGGCCCGCCTTCCAGGGCACGGTGAAGTCGGCGGTCGCCTTCGGGGCGCTGCTCGCCGAGGGCATCGGCGACACGATCCGGGTCTCGCTGTCGGCGCCGCCGGTCGAGGAGGTGAAGGTCGGCATCCAGATCCTGGAGTCGCTGAACCTGCGGCAACGACGCCTGGAGATCGTGTCGTGCCCGTCCTGCGGGCGCGCGCAGGTCGACGTCTACAAGCTCGCCGACCAGGTCCTCGCCGGGCTCGACGGCATGGAGGTGCCGTTGCGGGTGGCCGTCATGGGGTGCGTCGTCAACGGGCCCGGGGAGGCGCGTGAGGCCGATCTCGGGGTCGCTTCCGGCAACGGCAAGGGCCAGATCTTCGTCAAGGGCGAGGTCGTCAAGACCGTCCCCGAGTCGAAGATCGTCGAGACGCTGATCGAGGAGGCCATGAAGATCGCCGAGCGGATGCGGGCCGACGGCACCCCGTCCGGGGAACCGGACGTCACGGTCCTGTGACCCCAAATCCAGCACAGCAGAAGGGCGCAATTCGTATGAGCACGGTCAGCTTCGACGTGACCCCTCCGCAGGCCCCCGGCACCACCTGGCGGCTCGGTGCGGAACTGTTCCTCCCGGCCGGTGACCCGCCCGACACGGTGCAGCTCCTGCTGCCGGGGCTCACCTACGACCGCCGCTACTGGACCGCCCCCGGGGCCCTCGACTACACCCGGTACGCGGTCGGCGAGGGCTGTGCCGTCCTCGCGCTCGACCGCCCCGGCACCGGCACGAGCGAGCGTCCGCCCGCCGAACAGGTGACGGTGGACAGCAACGTCGAGGCCGTGCACCAGGTGGTGACCGCCCTGCGCCGGGGCGCGCCCGGCGTGCCCGCCTTCCGGCACGTGGTCGCCGTCGGCCACTCCCTCGGCTCCGGCATCGCCCTGATCGAGGCGGCCCGGCACGGCGATCTGGACGCCCTCGTCGTCACCGGGCTGCTGCACGCCGTCGGCCCGCTCTACCCGGAGGCGGCGCCGGCGCTGTACCCGGCCGCCGAGGACGCGCTGCTCGGGCCGGCCGGCCCGCCGGAGAACTACCTGACCACCCGTCCCGGCCGGCGCGCCGCCCTGTACGAGCACGCGGCCGGCATGGACCCGGCGCTGTCCGCCTACCACGAGGACACCAAGTCGACGGTGACCGCGGGCGAGGGCTTCACCCTGGACGCCATCTACCAGCCGGAGGTGGCCGCCGCGGTGCGGGTGCCCGTGCTGCTCGTGGCCGGCCGGGAGGACCGGCTCTTCGGCGGCGGCGAGGTCTCCACCGGGGACGCCGCGTCCGTCGTCGCCCACGAACGGAAGTTCTACACCGGCACCGCCGACCTGGAGGCGTTCGTCGTCCCCGACGCCGCCCACTCCCTCAACGTCCACCGCAGCGCCCCGAGTTGGTACGCCGCCGCCCATGAGTGGCTTGCCCGGCGGGGGCCGGCCCATGAGTGAGACGACGGGTTCGCGCGCCGGCAGTCACGCCGTGGTGCTGGGCGGCAGCCTCGCCGGGCTGTGCGCGGCGGCGGCGCTGGCCCCGCACGTGGACCGGGTCACGCTCGTGGAGCGCGACCGCTACCCCGACGAGCCGCGCTGGCGGCGTGGTGTGCCGCAGGCCCGCCACACCCACAACCTGCTGGGCGCGGGCCAGCGCTCCCTCGAAACGCTCCTGCCGGGCCTGCTCGGCGACCTGCGCGACCTCGGCATGGTCGAGGTCCGGATGCCGCGGGACATGCTGCTCCTCGTGGCGGGCGGCTGGGTGGACCGCTTCGACAGCCGGCACGTCGTCCTGTCCGGCTCGCGCGACCTGCTCGACTGGGCGGTCCGCGGCCGGCTGCGGCGGCTGCCCGGCGTGGAGATCCGCGAGGAGACGGAGGCGGTCGGGCTCGTCGCGGGGCCGGGCGACTCGGTCCGCGGTGTGCTGCTGCGCGGCCGTGACTCCGGCGCGCGCACCGGGTGGGGCGAGCCGTACGAGTGGGAGGCCGACCTCGTCGTGGACGCGACCGGACGCGGCTCCCGCGCCCCGGCCTGGCTCCAGAGCCTCGGCCACCAGGCGCCCGAGGAGACCGTGGTGGACGCCGGCTGCGCCTACGCCACCTGCGTCTTCGAACCCCCGCCGGGGCACAGCGCCGACTGGAAGTGCGTCCTGCTCCAGTCGACGCCCGAGGAGCCCCGCTCCGGCATCCTCAACCCCATCGAGAACGGCCGCTGGATGGTCTCCGTGGCCGGCCTCGGCGGCGAACGGCCGCCCCTCGACCACGCGGGCTTCGTCGACTTCGCCAAACACCTGCGCAGCACCGCCTTGTACGACGCGATCCGCGACGCGAAGCCCCTGGGCGAGGTGTACGGGTCGGGCCGGACGGAGAACCGCAGGCGCCACTACGAGCGGCTGACGCGCTGGCCGGACCGCTTCCTCGTCCTCGGTGACGCCGTCGGCGCCTTCAACCCGGCCTACGGGCAGGGCATCTCCGTCGCGGGCATGAGCGCGCTCGTCCTGCGCCGGGCCCTGGAACGGGCCGGGACCCGCGCCGGCGGCCGGATCCCGGCGGGCTTCACCGGCCCGCTGCGCAAGCGGATCGCCCGCTGCGTGGACGCCGCGTGGATGCTGTCGGGCAACGCCGACCTCGCGTACCCGGGGGCCTCGGACGGCCCGCTGCCGCTCGCCGCGCGGCTCGGCAAGCGCTACACCGACCGGCTGCTGAAGGTGGCGACCACGGACCGGGCCGTGGCGACGGCCCTGTTCGACATGACCCATCTGCTGGCCCCGCCCCAGGTCGTGCTCCGGCCCCGGGTGCTGGCCTCGGTGCTGCGCGGCCCGAGGAACCCGACCACCCCGCCCTCCACTTTCAGGGAGCGCCCATGACCACCGAGTCCCAGCGCATGGTGGACGTCTACCGCAAGCGGGCCAAGCGGTACGACGTCACCTCCAACCGTCTCTACCTCATCGGCCAGCGCACGATGGCCTACAAGCACCTGGCCCTGGAACAGCTCGCCCTGCGGCCCGGTGACACGGTCGTCGACGCCGGCTGCGGCACCGGCCACAACCTTCCGCTGCTCGCCGAGGCGGTGGGGCCGACCGGCCGGGTGATCGGTGTCGACCTCACCGACGCCATGCTCGAACAGGCGGAGGACCGGGTGCGGCGGGCCGGGCTCTCCCAGGTCTCCCTGGTGCAGGCCGATCTGACGACGTACCAGTACCCGGAGCATGTGCGCGGGATCATCGCCTGCTTCTCGCTGACCCTCATCGGTGAGTACGCGAAGGTCGTCGAGCGCGGCTATGAGGCGCTGGATCCCGGCGGGCGGTGGGTGGTGCTGGACTACCGGCTGCCGCGCTGGTGGCCGCAGCGGCTGATCCCCGCGCTGGGTCCGATGATCGCCCCGTTCGGCGGTGACGTCAGCATGGTCCAGCGGCATCCGTGGGAGCCGGTCCAGGAGGGTGCCGCCCGGCATCGGACGCTGACCCGGTACGGGGGGTGGGTGTACGTCACGGTGGGGGAGGCACCGGAGCGGTAGGGTCCGCCGGCGCCGCGCTGGTGAGGGCGTCGATCGGGTCGTAGGCGGGCTCGCCCCGGGGCCACCAGTTCTCGTCGCCCGGTTCCGACTCGTACGGGTACCACAAGCCGTCCTGGCCGTACCGGAGTTGGAGGTGGCCGGCCGGGTGGGTGAGGTGGTTGCGCCAGGGGCGGAAGGCGGGGTGGCCGGTGGCGAGGAGGAGGGGGCGGGCGCGGTCGAAACGGCCTGCGGGCGGGTTCCAGGGCTCCTCCAGTACGGCGAGCCCGTCGAGGCCGCCCTGCCGCCAGGCCGCGACCGCGCGGGCCAGGTCGCCCGGGGTGCGGCCGGTGGCGGCGGCGAGGGACGAGTACAGGGCGCGGGTCGCCGCGGTGAGGCCGGAGCCGGGGCGGGCGGCGGCCAGCCGGACGGCGTCCTGCCAGAGTGTCAGCCCGCCGACCGCGTCCTCGCCGGTGGTGAGGAGGGCGTGCGCGCGGGCGGCGGCGTCGGTGGCGAGCTGGTCCAGCGCGAAGGCGTCCGGGCCGTCGGGGACGGACGGGTACGCCGGGGGCTGCTCGGGGTGCTTCGGGGCGGGCAGGGGGGCGGGCGGGGCCGGGAGCCGGTCCCGGCGCGCCATCGCCTCGGTGGCCCGGACGCCCGGCAGGTCCGCGCTCTCGTGGTCCCGCGCGGTGCGGGCCGCGTGCGCGGCGCTGCGGCGGGCCAGCGTGTCCAGCAGGTCGCGTTCGCCCCGGCCGCGCAGCAGGAGCAGGACGAACGGGTCGGCGTCCAGCAGGCGCGCGGTCTGGTAGCAGAGTGCCGCCGCGTGCTTGCAGGGGTGGCCCCGGTCCGGGCAGCTGCACTGCGGCTCCAGCTCGCCGGCCACCGGCAGCAGTGGCGCACCGGACTCCGCCGCCAGCGCCGGCGGGACCTCCTTGTCCAGCAGCGCGGCGATCCGCTCCGGCCGTTCCACCGCGGCGGCCAGCAGCCGCTCCCAGTCGGCCTCCTCCCATGTCCGCAGCCTGATCTGCACCCGGTAAGGCCTCGGGCGGCTCCCCTGCACGTACGCCAGCACCGATCCCGGCGTCACCGTGATCGCGTCCACCCTGCCGCTCTCCGCATACCCCTTCCCCCTCAGCAGCCGCCCCGCGTCCAGCGCGCCCCCCTCCAACGCCGACACCCACGCCTCACCCCACCAGGTCCTCGTGAAGGGGGCCGACTGGGAGGGGAGCGCGGGGAAGGTACGCCGGAGGTCACCGTCCCGGGAGGGGGCGGCCATGGTTCGGGGGATGTATGGGGGGTGGGAGGGGGCGGAGGGTTGAGTGGTTCGTGGGGGCTGGGGGGTTCCTGGGGGCTGAGGGGTTCCGGAGGGCTGGGGGCTCCCCGAGGGCTGAGGGCTCCCCGAGAGCTGGAGGCTCCCCGAGAGCTGGAGGCTCCCCGAGAGCTGGAGGCTCCCCGGGGTCTGGGGGCTCCCGGGGACCTGGGGGCTCCCCGAGGGCTGAGGGCTCCCCGAGGGCTGGGTCCAGTCCGCGAGCAGGTCCGAGATCGGGGTGGGGGCCGGGCTCGCGGCGTCCTGGACGGGGGCGGCGAGCGGCGTCGCGGAGGTGGTCCGGGGCCGGGCCGTGGCGCCGGCCGCCTCGGTCTCGTCGGCCGTCCGAGTCTCGTCGGCGTTGCCGGCCTTGTCGGTCTTGTCGGCGAAGGGACCGTCCGCAACGCGCGCGGCCCCCTCGTCGGACGCGGGCTCGCCGGCGTCCGACGCGTCGTATCCGTCGCCCGACGCCCCCGGTGCCCGCTCGGGCTCCCCGCTCTCCCCCGGCTCCCCCTCCTCGTCCGCCGGAGGCATCTGGAACGCCCCTGCCAGCCAGGACTTCAGCTCACGCGCCCGCGCCCCCGCGACCGGGTCCCCCGGCGCCGCCGCGCGCCGCGCGGGCTTCCGCCCACCCTGAGCAGCGGCCTCGCTCTCCTCCCGCATCTTGGCCCGCGCCGCCCGAAGCGCCTCCCGGGCACCGTCGGCCGGCCGGGGGCCGGTGACGGAGCCGGCCGGCTTCCCGGAAGATCCGGCGGAGGGCACGCCCGGGGAGCCCGCGTCGAGCTTCCCGAAGGGGCCCGCGTCGGACTTGCCGAAGAGACCCGTGTCGGACTTTCCGGAGGGACCCGCGTCGGACTTGCCGAAGAGACCCACGTCGGACCTCCCGAAGGAACCCGTGTCGGACTTTCCGGAGGGACCCGCGTCGGACCTCCCGAAGGAACCCACGTCGGACTTTCCGGAGGGACCCGCGTCAGAGGTCGCCGAACTCTCGCGTGCCCCGGAGGACGCCGCTTCCCCTGCCGCGCAGGACGCCGCTCCCGCCGAGCCGCCCGCACCCCGCGCGCGCCCCGCGCCCCCGGCAGCCGCCCCCGCCACAGCGCTCCGCACAGCGGCAGCGCCGCTCCCCCCACCGGAGCCACCCCGGCCGGCGCCCCCGACGCCACCCCCAGAAGCACCCGCCGAGCCGTCCCCACGACCGCCCCCGGAGTCACCCCCAAGAGCACCCACCGAGACGCCCTCACGGCCACCCCCAGAAACACCCGCCGACACACCCCCACGACCACCCCCAGAAACACCCGCCGACACACCCCCACGACCACCGCCGGAGTCACCCCCGCGCACGGAAGCCCCCTCACCGGCGCCGGCTCCCCCCGCGTCCGCCCGCCCGGCCGCCCCTCGCCGCGCCGCCAGCGCCTCCCGCAAGGCCGCCCGCGCGGCGTCACCGGGCCGGGCCACCGGCACACCCTCGCGACCGGCCTCGCTCTTCGGCCCGGCACACCCCGCGCCCGCACCGCCTCCAGCCACCGCCCCCTCCCCGTCGCCCCGCACCACGCCTTCCACAGCCTCTCGCCCCGAACCCTCCCCAACCGCCTGCCCACCCTCGTCCACGCGCACCCCCGCCACCGCCCCTTCCCCGGCACCCCGTCCAGCGCTCTCCTGCGGCCCCTCTCCGCCCGCACCCGCGCGCGGCACGGCACCGTCACCCTCCAGTGCCCCGCCGTCCACGCCCCCCGCAAGGCTCCGCGCCCCGGTGGCCACGTCCTCGCCCCGCGCTTTCCGGGCCTCCCGCATCGCCCGCCGGACGGCCTCCGCGAGGTTCACCGGCTCGCCCATCACCCCTCCCTCCGCAGCGACACCAGGTCGGACAGCTCGCGGTCGGTGAGTTCCGTCAGGGCCGACTCCCCGCCGCCGAGGATCGAGTCCGCGAGGGCCCGCTTGCCGGCCAGCATCTCGGCGATGCGGTCCTCGACGGTGCCTTCGGTGATGAGGCGGTGGACCTGGACGGGCTGGGTCTGTCCGATGCGGTAGGCGCGGTCGGTGGCCTGTTCCTCGACGGCGGGGTTCCACCAGCGGTCGACGTGGATGACGTGCCCCGCGCGCGTGAGGTTGAGTCCGGTGCCGGCGGCCTTCAACGACAGCACGAGCACAGGCGTGGCGCCGTCCTGGAACCGGTCGACCATGCGCTCGCGCTCGGGGACGGGCGTGCCGCCGTGGAGGAGTTCGACGGGCACCGCGCGGGCGGCGAGGTGCGCGGTGACCAGGCGGGCCATGCCGACGTACTGGGTGAAGACGAGGGCGGAGCCGTCCTCGGCGAGGACCGTGTCCAACAGCTCGTCCAGGAGGGCGAGTTTGCCGGAGCGGCCGGGGGCGCCGGCGTCCTGCTTGAGGTAGAGCGCGGGGTGGTCGCAGATCTGCTTGAGCGCGCCGAGGAGTTTGAGGACGAGGCCCCGGCGGGCCATGCCGTCCGACATCTCGATGGCGAGCATCGACTCGCGCACGACGGCCTCGTACAGCGCGGCCTGTTCGCGGGTGAGGGGCACGGGGTGGTCGGTCTCGGTCTTGGGCGGGAGTTCGGGGACGATCCCGGGGTCGGACTTGCGGCGGCGCAGCAGGAAGGGCCGCACGAGCCGGGCGAGTCGTTCGACGGCCTCGGCGTCCTCGCCGTTCTCCACCGCGCGCGCGTGCCGGGAGCGGAACGCCTTGAGGGGGCCGAGGAGTCCGGGGGTGGTCCAGTCGAGGAGGGCCCACAGTTCGGAGAGGTTGTTCTCGACGGGGGTGCCGGTGAGCGCCACGCGCGCGGGCGCCGGGATGGTCCGCAGGGCCTTGGCGGTCGCGGAGTGGGGGTTCTTGACGTGCTGTGCCTCGTCGGCGACGACCATGCCCCAGGGCTGTGCGGCGAGGGTGGTGGCGGCGGAGCGCAGGGTGCCGTAGGTCGTGAGGACGAAGCCGCCGTCCAGGCCGTCCAGGGTGCGTTCGGGTCCGTGGAAGCGGCGGACGGGGACGCCGGGGGCGAACTTGCCGATCTCGCGCTGCCAGTTGCCGAGGAGGGAGGCGGGGCAGACGACGAGGGTGGGTTCGGTGCGGGCGCGCTTGAGGTGCAGGGCGATGAGGGTGACGGTCTTGCCGAGGCCCATGTCGTCGGCGAGGCAGCCGCCGAGGCCGAGGGAGGTCATCAGCTCCAGCCAGGCGAGGCCGCGGAGCTGGTAGTCGCGCAGGGTGGCGTGCAGCCCGGCGGGCGGTTCGGCGGGTGCGAGGCCGGCGGTGAGGCGGTCGCGCAGCGCGGCGAGCGCGCCGACGGGGACGGCCTCGACGGTCTCCCCGTCGATCTCCGCGCTGCCGGTGAGGGCGACGGACAGGGCGTCGACGGGGTCGAGCAGGCCGAGTTCGCGTTTGCGGGCCTTGCGGACGAGTTCCGGGTCGACGACGACCCACTGGTCGCGCAGCCGTACGACGGGGCGGTGGGCCTCGGCGAGGGCGTCCATCTCGCCCTCGGTGAGGGGGTCGCCGCCGAGCGCCAACTGCCAGTGGAACGTGAGGAGTTCGTCGCCCTCGAAGAAGCCGGTGCCGTCGGTGGCCGAGCCGGGGGCGGAGCGGACGACGGCGGTGGCGGTGAGGTCCTGGGCGAGGTCGCGGGGCCAGTGGACGGCGACGCCGATCTGGGCGAGCCGGGTCGCCGCGCGGCCGAGGAGGTCGGTCAGCTCGTCCTCGGAGAGGGCCAGCGCGTCGGGCGCGTCGCGCTCGGTGAGGCGGGCCAGCGGGGGCCACACGCGTGCGGCGCGCCGTACGGCGAGGGCGGCGTCCACGCGTGCGCGGGGGCCGAACGCGGCTTCGGCGGCGCCGGACCACAGGGCCGACGCGTCGGTCACGAGCGTCGGGTCGGCGAGGCTGTGCACCTGGACGATCGCGGCTCCCGCGCGGGCGGCGCCCTCGCCGTCGTCGAACACCTGGGACGCGGCGAGGTCGAGGCGCAGGGAGATCCGTACGCCCGCGTCGCGTCCGGCGGCGACCTCGGCGGCCCAGTCGCGGGCGCCGGACAGGCGCTGGGGGCGGTGGTCGGCGAAGGGGCGGCCGACGGTGTGGGGTGCGGCCGGGGTGCGGGGCAGGGTGTCGGCGACGGCGTCGAGGAAGGCGCGGACCAGTGGCTCGGGGTCGGGCAGGCACAGGGGGCCCGGTCCTGGCAGGGGCACGGCGTGGCCCTCGTAGGGCAGGGCGGCGGCGATCTCGCGGAGGTGGGCGAGGTCTTCGGGGTCGAGGGGGCCCGCGCGCCACGCGTCGTCCCCGGCCGGGGTCAGGCCGGGCAGCAGGCGTCCGCGGGCGACGAGCCTGAGCGCGTGCAGGGCGGCGGCGCCCCAGCAGGCGGTGGCGGGGTGAGCGGCGGGGTCGCGGCGGGCGCGGACCAGGACGGGCAGGGCGCGCTCCACGGGCAGTGTGAGCGCCGGGGTCTGCCTGCGGCGGGCCGAGGCCGCGCCGTGCGGCCTGACGACCGTCAGCTCCGTGACGTCCCCGGTGGGCAAAGGGCCGGCCGCCGGGTCCCAGAAGGCGACGCGGCCCGCGCGGGGCAGGGGGGCGGGCAGGAACACCGCCGCCAGCCGTGCGGTCACCTCCGCGGCCTGCTCGTCCATGTGTTTCGTCCACCTCCGCCCGTGTCCTGGATCCGGTCGTCTCCGACTCTACGGGCGGGGTCTGACAATCGGTCCCGGCGACCGGCCCGGACCGGCTCGGGCGGGCTTCAGGGGCTGGTGCGGGAGACCACGTACACGATCGGGTTGGCGGTGTTCCAGGTGTTCACGACGACGTCGAGGGTCGGCTTCGGGTTCTTCTGCTCCTTGACCAGGCCGTAGTAGTCGCCGGGCCGGGCGCCGGGGCCGGTGAAGTCCCAGCCGGTGATGCCCTGGTCGCGGGTGTTGACGGCGATCTCGTCCTTGACCAGGTCGGTGCGGGAGAGCCCGAGGTCGGCGAGGAATTCGTCCAGTCCGGCGGTCGTCGTCTGGAACTGGACGTAGAGGCGGCTGGTGCGCCAGTTGTTGGTCTCGTAGTAGGCGACGTTGACCGAGGGGTGCGGCACGGGCACCCCGTAGAGGCGGCGCTGCACCTTGGACGGCCAGCCCGTGGTGAGGCCGGTCGCCGAGTACTTCGCCTCCTTGTCCTTGCCACTGTCGCGGCTCTGCGCGGCGGAGATCACCAGGTAGCCGGCCGGGACGCCGATCAGCAGCACGATGATCAGGAGGGTGAGCGCCCGGCGGCGGATCACGTGCGCGCGCGTCTCCGCGGGGCGCGCCGGTTCGTCCGGGGGCGCCGCCTGCCGGGGCAGCGCCGCGGTCACGCGGTGTCCTGCGTGCGGCGGGTCTCGGCGAACCGCTCGTAGCGCTCGTACCGCTCGACGCGGCGCCGCTTGGCGCGGCGGAACCGGCGGGCCACCAGGCGGGCCAGGTCGGCGGCGCCCACCATGCCCGCCTCGGGGCCGAGCTGCGCGCGCACGATGCGGGCCTCGGGGCGGTAGCCGCGGCCGGTGAGCTGGCGTTTGAACGCGTCGCGCGCGGGCGCGATGAGCAGGTCGTCGGCGGCCGAGACACCGCCGCCGATCACGAAGCAGGACGGGTCGAGGGCGGCGGCCAGGTTGGCGATGCCGACGCCGAGCCACTGGCCGATGTCCTGGAGCAGTTCGACGCACATCGCGTCGCCCTCGCGCGCCAGCTCGGTGATCATCGGGCCGGTGATGTCGCCGATCTGGCCCTTGACGTGCTCGATGATCCCGTAGGCGACCGGCGAGTCCGCCGCCGCGAGTTCCTTGGCCTCGCGCACGAGCGCGTTGCCCGAGCTGTACTGCTCCCAGCAGCCCCGGTTGCCGCACGGGCAGCGGTGTCCGCCGGGGACGACCTGCATGTGCCCGAACTCGCCGGCCACGCCGTACTTGCCGCGCTTGACCTGGCCGTCCTCCAGGATCGCGCCGCCGATGCCGGTGCCCAGGGTGATCATGACCAGGTGGTCCTCGCCGCGGCCGGCGCCGAAGCGCCACTCCGCCCAGGCGGCTGTGTTGGCGTCGTTGTCCACCAGGACCGGCACCGACAGGCGGCCCGAGAGGCGGTCGCGCAGGGGTTCGTTGCGCCACGACAGGTGCGGGGCGAACAGGACGCGGTTGCGGTCCGCGTCCACCCAGCCGGCCGCGCCGATGCCGACCGCGTGCACGTCGTGGCGGTCCGAGAGGTCCAGGACCAGTTCGACGATCGTGTCCTCGACGACCTTCGGGCTCTTCGACTTGTCCGGGGTCTCCGTGCGGACCTTCTCCAGGATGTTCCCGTCGGCGTCGACCACGCCCGCCATCACCTTGGTGCCGCCGATGTCGATGCCGACCGTCGGCACGCGCGGGGCCGTCAGGTGGGAGCGGCGCTCGCGGGTGCCGACGGTGCGCAGGACCGGGGCGCGGCGGGAGCCGATGGGGGCGGTGAAGTTGCCGTAGGTGCTCATCGGGCTCGATTCTGCCGCACGGTTGCGTTGGGCGCCGAGCGGGGCAGGGGGTGGGGTGTTCTGTGCGTTGCCGTCTGCGGCGCCGTTGTGGTTGATCGCGCCCACGCGGCGGAGCCGCATATCGGCACAGCCCCGCGCCCCTAACCCCGTTGCAGCTCGTGGCGTAGTGCGTCCAGCTCCGATCCACCTGCCATTTGGCTGGTCAACTCGTCCAGGGTGACCTCGTCCCGTGCGTAGTTGCCTGCCATCACCCCCCGCTTCAGCAGCACGAACCTGTCGCCCACCATGTACGCGTGGTGCGGGTTGTGGGTGATGAAGACCACGCCCAGGCCCTCGTCCCGCGCTGCCGCCACGTACTTCAGGACCACGCCCGACTGCTTCACGCCCAGTGCTGCCGTCGGTTCGTCCAGGACCAGGACCTTCGCGCCGAAGTAGACCGCCCTCGCGATCGCCACGCACTGGCGCTCGCCTCCGGACAGAGTGCCGATGGGTTGATCGACGTCGCGCAGATCAATGCCCATGCGGAGCAGTTCCGTGTGGGTCGTGCGGCGCATGAAGTCGACGTCGAGGCGTTTGAAGGGGCCTTTGCCGATGCGGGGTTCGGAGCCTAGGAAGAAGTTGCGCCAGACCGGCATGAGGCCGACGACGGCGAGGTCCTGGTAGACGGTGGCGATGCCGCGGTCCAGGGCGTCGCGCGGGGAGGTCAGGTGGGTTGATTCACCGTCAATGTTGAGCGTGCCGCCGTCGTGTTGGTGCAGTCCGGCAATGATCTTGATCAATGTTGACTTGCCGGCGCCGTTGTCACCGAGGACGCAGGTGATCTCGCCGGCGTTGACGGCGAGGGACACGCCTTCCAGGGCACGGATGTTGCCGTAGTGCTTGCTGACGTCGGTCAGTTCGACGAGGGTCACTTGCTTGCCTCCGCGCGCTTGCGGACCCACGTGTTGAGGAGGGTCGCGAGGAGCAGCATCGCTCCGAGGAAGAACTTGAACCAGTCGGGGTTCCACTCGGCGAAGACGATGCCCTTGCTGGTCATGCCGAAGATGAGCGCGCCGACCGCCGAGCCGACGGCGCTGCCGTAGCCGCCGGTGATGAGGCAGCCGCCGATGACGGCCGCGATGATGTAGATCAGCTCGTTGCCGACGCCCTCGCCGGACTGGACGACGTCGTAGGACAGCAGCAGGTGCTGGCCGGAGATCCAGGCGCCGAGGGCGACGCCCATGTAGAGGCCGATCTTGGTCTTGGTGACGGGGACGCCCACCGCGCGGGCGGCGTCCTCGTTTCCGCCGACGGCGAAGATCCAGTTGCCGGCGCGGGTGCGCAGCAGGATCCAGGAGGCGAGGGCGACCAGTCCGAGCCACCACAGGATGGTGACCTTGAAGTCGACGCCGCCGACCGTGAGGGTGGAGGCGAAGACGTCACGGGCGGAGGGGAAGCCCTCCATGTCGGCGATGGACTTGGTGGACACCGTGTCGTCGATCAACTTGGTCAACCCGAGGTTCAACCCGGTCAACATGAGGAACGTGCCGAGCGTGACGATGAAGCTGGGCAGTTTCGTGCGGGTGAGCACGAAGCCGTTGAAGGCGCCGATCGCCAGGGTGACGAGCAGGGACACGCCGACGCCGACCCAGACGTTCGCGGTCATCTGGTAGCTGAACATCGACGAGGTCAGCGCGGACGAGGTGACCAGGACGCCGGCCGACAGGTCGAACTCGCCGCCGATCATCAGCAGGGCGACGGGGACGGCCATGATGCCGATCGTCGAGGACGCGTACAGGACGGTCGACAGGCTCGCGGCGCGCAGGAAGCTGTCCGCGGTGACCGCGAAGAACAGGAACACGGCGACCGCGCCGACGACCGAGCCCAGTTCGGGGCGGCCGAGGAGGCGGCGCAGCGGCGAGGTCTCCAAGAGGCGTTCGTCGGTGGTGGCGCTCATCGGGTGCCCCGCTCGGTGTACTGGGCGAGCCGGGCGGCCTGGTCCTTGGTGATGATCTGGGGGCCGGTCAGGACGGGCTTGCCGCCGCCCAGGACGTCGTCGTTGTACTTGTAGAGCCACAGCAGGTCGACGGCCTCGTAGCCCTGGAGGTAGGGCTGCTGGTCGACGGCGAAGCCCAGGGAGCCGTCCGCGAGGCCCGCGGCGACCTTGGCGTTGAGGTCGAAGGTGTCGATCTCGGCCTTGCTGCCGGCGCTCTGCTTGGCCTTGACGGCGGTGTCGGCGTAGGGGGCGCCGAGGGTGACGACGGCGTCGACGGCGGTGTCGGCCTGGAGCTTGGCCTCGATCGCGGACTGCACGTCGGGCATGTTGGTGCCGGTGACGTACAGGTTCTGGACGGTGCCGGTGAACGTCTTGGCGACGCCCGCGCAGCGCTGTTCGTGGCCGACGTTGCCCTGTTCGTGCAGGACGCAGACGGCCCGCTTGCGGCCCCGCTTGTTCAGTTCCTCGCCGACGGCCTCGCCGGCGACGGTCTCGTCCTGGCCGATGTGGGTGAGCGCGCCGAACGCCTTGGACTCGGCGGAGCCGGAGTTGACGGTGATCACCGGGATGCCGGCCTTCTTCGCGCGCGCGACGGCGGCCTTCAGGGCGTCCGGTTTGGCGAGGGTGACGATGATGCCGTCGACCTTCTTGTCGACGGCCGCGTCGACGAGCTGGGCCTGCTGCTGGGCCTCGTCGTCGTGGGAGTACAGGAAGTTGATGTTGTCCTTGACGGCGGCCTGCTTGGCGCCGCTCTGGACGATGTCCCAGAAGGTGTCCCCGTCGCCGGAGTGGGTGATCATCGCGAAGGTCCAGCGGGGTGTGTCCACCGCTGCCCGTCCGCCCGCCGACGCGGCTTTGCGGGCGTCCTCGGCGCGCTTGCCACCGGTGCTGCTGCACCCCGCGAGGGACACGCAGAGCGCCCCCGCAACCGCGATCCCTGCCCAGGTCCGAAACCGTGCCACGAGGCCGTGCCCTTCTTGCCGTCTTGCCGTGTTCTGCCGTACGCCCGCACGCGGTGACCGCTCACCGGACGCAAACGCCCCAGTATCGAACACGGGGCGCGCGCGGCACGCGACCGGGGACCGCGACTCGGTCGCATTGTCCGGACATTGGGACTTATCGGCCTCCCGACACGCGCGCGTGGAGACGCGAAAAGGCCCGCGCGAGTCGCCTCGCGCGGGCCTCACGGCCGTACGGCGTCCTCAGGGGCGCACGAGGAGCTGGAACTCGAACGAGTAGCGGGTCGGGCGGTAGATGTGGTCGCCGAACTCGACGGCCCGGCCGGTGTCGTCGAAGGTGGTGCGCTGCATGGTGAGCAGGGGGGCGCCCTCGGGTTCGGCCAGGCGCTCGGCCTCGCCCGCGGTGGCCGCGCGGGCGCCGATGGACTGGCGGGCGCTGTGGAGGGTGATCCCGGCGGCGCGCATGAGGCGGTAGAGGCCGGTGGCCTCCAGCTGGCCGGTGTCGAGGTCCAGGAGGCCCGGCGGCAGGTGGTTGCACAGGTACGCCATCGGTTCGCCGTGCGCCAGGCGCAGCCGTTCGACGCGCTGGACGTCGCTCCCCTCGGCGACGGCGAGCGCGGCGGCGACCTCGGCGCTCGCCTGGACGGTGGTGTTGACCAGGACGGTCGTCGCGGGGCGCTGGCCGGCCGCCTCCAGGTCGTCGAAGAGGCTGCTCAGTTCGAGGGGCCGCTTGACCTGGCTGTGCACCACCTGGGTCCCGACGCCCCGGCGGCGCACGAGGAGCCCCTTGTCGACCAGGGACTGGATGGCCTGGCGGACGGTCGGGCGGGAGAGGCCGAGGCGCGCGGCCAGCTCGATCTCGTTGCCGAGGAGGCTGCCGGGGGTGAGCGAGCCGTGCTCGATGGCCGCCTCCAGCTGCTGGGACAGCTGGAAGTACAACGGCACCGGAGAGCTTCTGTCCACGCGGAGTTCGAGCTGCACGGTCGGGTCCACTTCTGGTTTCGGCACGGCCCGAGCGTAGCCGTGGGGTCCGTCGACGGGAAGCCGCGCAGTCAGATTGTCCGGACATGCTGATTGACAGCGCGCGGCCCACGACCTCACTTTGTCCTCATGCGTATCGGGGTCATCGGGACGGGCCGCATCGGCACCATTCATGCGAACACACTGAGGCGGAACCGCGAGGTCGGTTCCCTGATCCTGACGGACGCCGATCCCGCGCGGGCGCAGAAGCTGGCGCTGCGCCTCGGCGAGACGGCGGCGCCGGGCATGGACGAGATCTTCCGCTGGGGCGTGGACGCCGTGGTGATCACCGCGTCCACGGCCGCGCACGCCGAGCTGATCGGCCGCGCCTCGCGCGCGGGGCTGCCGGTGTTCTGCGAGAAGCCGATCGCCCTCGACCTGCCGGGCACCCTGCACGCGCTCGCCGAGGTCGAGGCGGCCGGCACGGTGCTCCAGATGGGCTTCCAGCGGCGTTTCGACACCGGCTACCTGGGCGCCCGCGAGGCCGTCCTCGCGGGCCGTCTGGGGCGGCTGCACACGGTGCGCACGGTGACCTCGGACCAGACCCCGCCGCCCGCCGACTGGCTGCCCGTGTCCGGCGGGATCTACCGGGACGACCTGATGCACGACTACGACGCGCTGCGCTGGGTGACCGGGCGCGAGGTCACCGAGGTGTACGCCACGGGCTCCGACGCCGGTCCGCCGATGTTCCGCGCGGCGCGCGACGTCGACACGGCGGCGGCCGTGCTGACCCTGGAGGGCGGCACGCTGGCGACGGCCACGGCGACGCGGATGAACGGCGCCGGGTACGACGTCCGCATGGAGCTGGCGGGCGAGCTGGACCAGATCGTCGTCGGCCTGGACGAGCGGACCCCGATCGCCTCCACCGAGCCGACCGGGCCGCCCGCCGCCGACAAGCCCTGGAGCAGCTTCCTGGAGCGTTTCGCGCCGTCCTACGAGGCCGAGCTGAACGCCTTCGTCGAGGTGGTCCGGGGCGAGCGCGCGAACCCCTGTGACGGCCGCGAGGCGCTTCAGGCGCTGCGGATCGCGGAGGCGTGCGCGACGTCCCTGCGGGAGCGCAGACCGGTGCACCTGGCGGAGATCGCGGGGGCGTACGCGTAGACCGGGAGCCGCGCATATATGCGTACCGGCGTCCGCCTTCAAGGCCGACCGACCGGTTTTCCGGCCGGTTCCACCGCCAAAGCTCACCCCCACGCCGCCCACGCCCCCTTCACCACCGCACCGGCAGACTCCGCACGCCCCGTATCAGCAGCCCCGGCAGCCACTCCCCCGGCGGCCCGTCCGGCGCGAGACCGGGGGCGCGCTCCAGGAGGGAGGTGAGCGCCGTGCGGGCCTCCAGGCGGGCCAGCGGGGCGCCGAGGCAGTAGTGGATGCCGTGCCCGAAGGCGAGGTGGCCCCGGGTGTCGCGGCGGGGGTCGAAGCGGTCGGGGTCGGGGTAGCGCGCGGGGTCGCGGTCGGGCGCGGCGAGGCCGATCAGCACGTGGTCGCCCTGTTCGAGGGCGACGCCGCCGATCTCCAGCGGCTGGGCCGCGTACCGGAACGTCGCGTTCTCCACCGGCCCCTCCCAGCGCAGCGTCTCCTCGATCACGCCGTCCAGGAGGCCGGGGTCGGCGCGCAGGGCGGTGAGGTGGGCGGGCTGGGTCAGGAGCGTGTGCACGGCGTTGGTGATCAGGTTGGCGGTCGTCTCGTGGCCCGCGATGAGCAGCAGGAACGCCATGCCGCGCAGTTCGCCCGCGGAGAGCCGGTCGCCGTCCTCCGCGGTGACGCGGATCAGGTCGCTCAGCAGGTCGTCGGTGGGCCGGGCGCTGCGCTTGTCCTCGATCAGCTCGGTCAGGTACGCGCCGAGGCGGGCGAACGCCTCGGGGCCCGCGTCCGGCCCGCTGGGCGCGACGGCCTCGGTGGACATCGCCCGGAACGCCGCGCGGTCCGGCTCGGGGACGCCGAGGAGTTCGCAGATGACGGTGATGGGCAGCGGGTAGGACAGCGCGTCCACGAGGTCGGCGCGCCCGCGCGGGATCATCTCGTCGAGCAGCGCGTCGGTGATCTGCTGGATCCTCGGGGCGAGGCTCTGGACGCGGCGCGCGGTGAACGCGCGCGTGACGAGCGCGCGCAGCCGGGTGTGCTCCGGCGGGTCGGTGCCGAGGAGGTGACGGCCGAGCAGTACTTCCTCGGTGTCGTCGCCGATGCCGCGCTGGTCCTTGACGAGTCTGCTGTCCGCGAGGGCCGCGCGCGCCTCCTCGTACCCGACGATCAGCCAGGGTTCCCAGAGCCCGTAGGTCCCCATGAGCCGCACCCGGTGGACCGGGCCCCGTTCGCGCAGGCGCGCGTACACCGGGTACGGATCGCGCCGGAACTCCTCGCCCAGCCCTGTCAGATCGACCACATCACCCATCGCTGCCCCCTCCCGTCACCCCGACAACGGACGGCGTCACCGGGAAGTGCCCGGCACGACGAGAAACCCGAACGACCGCGCGGTGTAAGGGAGTTGGGCCGACACCCGCGAAGCACCTCCCCCGCCCTCAGCCCCTCACCCGTCCCCGGCCCTATCCCCGTCCCCGTCCAACAGCCCCCCGTCATAGGCGAGCAGCGCGATCTGGACCCGGTTGTTGAGCCCGAGCCGCGCGAGGATCCGGGAGACGTGGGACTTGACGGTCGCCACGCTCATGAACAGCTCCCCGGCGATCTCGGCGTTGCTCATGCCCCGCCCGACGCGCACGACGACCTCCCGTTCCCGGTCGCCGAGTTCGGCGAGCCGTTCGCGGGCGCGCGCGTGCCGGGTGTCGGCGGCGACGCCCGCGGCGTGGGCCATCAGCTGGCGGGTGACGACGGGCGAGAGGACCGGGTCGCCCGCCGCGACCCGGCGGACCGCGTCCAGGATCTCGGCGGGCGGGGTGTCCTTGAGGACGAACCCGGCGGCCCCCGCGCGCAGGGCGCGCAGGACCTGTTCGTCGGCGTGGAAGGTGGTGAGGACGACGACCTGGGGCGCGTCGGCGCGGGCGCGCAGCCGTTCGGTGGCGGTCAGGCCGTCCACGACGGGCATCCGGATGTCCATCAGGACGACGTCGGGCCGTGTCCGGTCGGCCAGGGCCTCGACCTCGGCGCCGTCGGCGGCCTCCCCGACGATCCGGACGTCGTCGGCGCCGCCCAGCATCAGGGAGAGCCCGGCCCGCACCAGCGGGTCGTCGTCGACGAGGAGCAGTCTGATCGTCGTGGTCATGGGCTTACGAAATCACGTCCGGACGGCCCGGCGGGACCCCTCACCGCGCGCTCTCCGCCGGCCAGGGCAGCCAGGCGCGGACCTCGAACCCGCCGTCGGCCAGGGGCCCGTGCGCGAGGGTGCCGCCGGCGAGGGCGGCGCGTTCGGTGAGGCCGATGAGCCCCTGCCCGGAGCCGGGTACGTGCGGGACGTCGCCCTCGGGGGCCGGGTTCACGACGGTGACGGTGAGGCCGTCCCCGGGGGCGCCGGTGACCGTCACGGACACCTCGGCGCCGGGGGCGTGCTTGCGGGCGTTGGTCAGGGCCTCCTGGGCGATGCGGTAGGCGGTGCGGCCGACGGAGGCGGGGACGGCGGCGGGGTCGCTGACGCGCTGGTCGAGGACGACCTTGGCGCCGGCCTCGCGGGACTCGGCGGCCAGGGACTCCAGGCCGCCGAGCGTGGGCTGCGGGCGGCCCTCCTTGTCGTCGGCGTCGCTCGCGCGCAGGACGCCGATGATCTCGCGCAGGTCCTGAAGGGCCTCGTGGGCGCTCTCCCGGATCACGCCGGCCGCGCGGGCGATCTCCTCCTGGGGCGCGTCCGGGCGGAACTCCAGCGCGCCCGCGTGGACGCTCAGGAGGGTCAGCCGGTGCGCGAGGACGTCGTGCATCTCGCGCGCGATGGCCTCGCGCGCGAGGCGCTGCGCCTGTTCGGCACGCAGGCGCGCCTCGGTCTCCGCGCGGTGCGCGCGGTCGCGCAGGCTGAGCATGAGCTGTCGTTTGGAGCGGACGAACAGGCCCCAGCCGACGACGCAGGCGCTGAGCACGAGAACGAGCAGCAGCGAGCCCAGATAGGGCAGGGTCGGGTCGGGGCGCAGCCAGTAGAACACCGGCATCACCGCGAGGGAGGCGACGCAGACCGCGACGGACTGCCTGGGGGGCCGGTGGACGACCAGGGTGAACAGGACGATCAGTCCGGCGCCGCCCGCGCTCGCGGAGACCAGGCCGACGGGGATCATCGCGACGGCGATCGCCAGCGGCCAGCGGCGGCGCAGCCACACGGCGGCGCAGCAGAGGGCGCCCACGACCTGGTCGATGACGGCGACGGAGTGCGGGAGGTGTTCCTTGGGGAGGTCGTCGACGATGAGGAGGCCCATCAGGACGGCCACGAAGAACGCGGTGAAGTCGACGAGCCAGTCGCGCACGGTGCGCCGGGGCCGCCGGCCCGCCCGCGCGGGGCCGCCGTCCTGGTCGAGTTCGGCGACGACGGCGGACGGCAGCAGCCACCGCGGCCCCTCGAACGCCCGTGTCCCCCGGTCCTGCTTCACGGTCTTCACGGTCGACAAATCTATGCGGCCCCGACGCCCGCCCGCCGCCCCGGAGGGGTGATCGGCTACCTAAGTCGCGGCGTCGTCGACTTTCGGCCCTCCCGCGCGCGGGAGTCCGAGCCTTCCGTAGGGACGGCGTCGCCTCTCGGCCGGTGTGCGAGGGGGGTCCGCGGGGCGAGAGTCACCTGCATGAAAGCGCTGCTGGAAGTGATCGGGTTCCTCGCCCTGGCGCAGGGCGTGATGGGACTGCTGGACGAGTTGTTCGCCGACTGGGACATCGGGCTCGTGCGGCGGATCGGGTTCCTCGACGGGGTGGAGATCTACGCGAGCATCACCCTCGTCGTGCTCGCGTGCGCCCTGTTCGCCGTCGCGGAACGCCGGAAGCCCGACTGAGCTCAGTCGGGCTTCCGGGTCGCGCCTGTCCTTCAGGGGCTGAGCGTGGGGGTGCTCAGCAGCCGCGGTCGATCAGGTCGAACGTGGCGTAGTGGTCGGAGGTGTAGTAGTCCTCCTGGCTCTGCTGGCCGGTGACGATGCGCCGCGCGCCGCGGGTCGAGGAGCCCGGGGTGATCACGGTGTATTCGTGGTAGTAGCCACGGCTCTGGCTCGGCAGGACGCCTTCGCGGTTCTGGAAGACGACGCCGTCCTGCGAGTAGGGGAACGGGCCGCCCTGGTCGATCAGACGCAGGGTGGTGTACGCCTGGGACGGCAGGTCGCTGTAGCAGATGCTGCCGACCGCCGCGGCGGCGGGGGTCGCGGTGACCGCTCCGCCGACGAGGAGGGCGGACAGGGCGGCGGCTGCGACGCCGACTCGGGTGATGCGTGGGGGGAATCTCATGGGTCCATATGACGCGCGTAGAAGCTGGCATGTCAACGACAACTTCCAAGATTTTCCCGGCCCGTCCGATGAGTTTTCGGGAAGTTAACCTGCGGCTAGGAGACGGCCGGGATTTCGTACGACCGACGACGACGGACCCCGCCTCGCGGCGCGCGAGGCGGGGTCCGTCGTCGTCAAAAAAGCTGCTCAGCCGCCCAGTTCGCGGTGGCGGGCCGCGAGGTCGGCGGCGCCGCGCTCCGTGAGGGCGCCGTGCAGGCGCAGGCGCGAGATGCCGCCGTCCGGATAGATGTCCACGCGCGCGTGGGTGCCGACGGCCGGCTCCGGCAGGACGAAGCGGTGGTTGGTGTCGGGCTGCAGGCGCGTGCGCGGAAGGATCTCGCGCCAGTCGCCGTCGTCGCCGTCCCTGACCGCGACGGACGCCCAGCCGGCGCTGTTGCCCTTGAGGTAGGCCGTGTCGATCTCGATCGCGCGTATCTCGGCCTGGGCGGCGAGGCGGTAGCGGATCCAGTCGTTGCCCTGGTCGCGGCGGCGCCGGGTCTCCCAACCGTCGTCCATCTGCCGGGAGCGGCCGGGGCGGATGGTGTTGGAGGCCGGGGAGTAGAACAGGTTCGAGGCGTCCTCGGCCTGTCCGCCGTTCTCCAGGGCGACGACGTCGTAGGCGCCGAGCGCGGCGAGCCAGGCGGGGTCGGGCACGACCTCGCCGTACACGCGCAGGCGCGCGATGCCGCCGTCCGGATGCTGGTTGAGGCGCAGGTGCGTGAAGCGCTGTTCGACGTCGACGGCGAACCCGTTGGCCGCGTGGCCGCCGACCTCGGTGCGCGGGACGAGGGTCGTCCACTTGACGTCGTCGCGCAGCAGCTCCTCCGGGGAGGGCGAGCCCGGCACCGAAGTGGCCTCCACGGAGACGGCCTTGGGGTAGTTGCCGCGGAAGTGCGCGGTGTCGACGACGATGCCGCGGACGACGCCGGGGGCGCCGAGGCGGATCAGCGCCCAGTCGTGGTCCTCGGCGGTGGGCCAGGGGTGCTCGGCGCTCGCGCCGCGCCTGCGGCGGGTCTCCCAGCCGTCCATGACCTTGCCCTTGTGCCCGAAGTGCTCGGGGTCGAAGACCGCGCGGCCGGGCAGCAGCAGGTTCTCGCGGTGGGCGAAGAACTCGTCGTTGGCGGCGATCACCCCGGCGCCGAGCTGCCGGTCGGCGAGGTCGGCGAGGTGGGTGAAGGGGAAGTCGGCGCCGCGGTGGTCCGCGTACGGATCGCCGCCCTGGTAGGGCCGCGCGTCGCCGGTGAAACGGGGGATCGCCGTCACAGGGGGTGCCTTTCGGGAGTGGCCGGTGCGGGGTCTCAGTGGTCGCGGGTCAGCAGGCGGCCCTTCGGCTCGGTGAACTCGCCGCCGGCGACGACGCGTTCGCCGCGCAGCCAGGTCGACTTCACGACGCCGTACAGGGTCTTGCCCGCGTACGCGGTGACGCGGTTGCGGTGCTGGAGGGCCGCCGGGTCGACGGTGAAGGTCTCGTCGGGGGCGAGGACGGCGAAGTCGGCGTCGTGGCCGGGGGCGATGGCGCCCTTGCGGCCGTCGAGACCGACCAGGGCCGCCGTCCGCGCGGACATCCAGCGCGTGACGTCCTCCAGGGTGTGGCCCCGCGCGCGTGCGGCCGTCCAGACGGCCGCGAGGCTGAGCTGGAGGCCGGAGATGCCGCCCCAGGCGGTGGCGAAGTCGGGGGTCTTCAGGTCGGCCGTGGAGGGCGAGTGGTCGGTGACGACGCAGTCGATGGTCCCGTCGGCCAGGGCCTGCCACAGGAGGTCCTGGTTGGCGGCCTCGCGGATGGGCGGGCAGCACTTGAACTCGCTGGCGCCGTCGGGGACTTCCTCGGCGGTCAGGGTGAGGTAGTGCGGGCAGGTCTCGACGGTGATCCGGACGCCGTCCGCCTTGGCCTCGGCGATCAGCGGGAGGGCGTCGCTGGAGGACAGGTGCAGGACGTGCACGCGCGCGTGGAGGCGTTTCGCCTGCGCGATGAGGCCGGCGATGGCCGTGTCCTCGGCGTGGCGCGGGCGCGAGGCGAGGAAGTCGGCGTACTTGGCGCCGCCGCGCTGAGGGGCCGTCTCCAGGTGGTGCGGGTCCTCGGCGTGGACGATCAGGAGGCCGTCGAAGGCGGCGATCTCCTCCAGGGCGCGGCCCAGGCGCTCCTGGTCGAGGTGCGGGAACTCGTCCACGCCCGAGGGCGACAGGAACGCCTTGAAGCCGAAGACGCCGGCGTCGTGCAGGGGGCGCAGGTCGGCGGTGTTGTCGGGCAGGGCGCCACCCCAGAAGCCGACGTCGATGTGCGCCTTGTCGGCGGCGACCGTCCGCTTCACGTCGAGGTGGCCGACGGTCGTGGTCGGCGGGAGGGAGTTGAGGGGCATGTCGATCAGGGTCGTGATGCCGCCGGCCGCCGCCGCGCGCGTGGCGGTCCAGAAGCCTTCCCAGTGGGTGCGGCCGGGGTCGTTCACGTGCACGTGCGTGTCGACGAGGCCGGGCAGGACGACGTCGTCGCCGGCGTCCTCCACGCGCGCGCCGGAGGGGACCGGGGCGTCGTGGGGCAGGACGGCGGTGATCGTGCCGCCCGAGACCGCGATCGCGGCGGCTCGTTCGCCCTCGGGCGTGACCACGCGCGTGGAGCGCAGCACCAGTTCGGCCTCGGTCACGTGGACCCCTCTCTGACCTGGGTTTACATCCCCGAAACAGAATTCAACGTTCTGTTGAAGGAGTCTTCACTCGACCCCTCCGGAGCGTCAAGGGTCCACCCCTCCCGCCTAGACCTTTCCGCATCACGGAATTACGCTTTCACCAGTCAGAACGTAACGACGGACCCCCTGATGAGTCAACAGACCGGCGGGTAGGCTGCTGCCTCCTGACTGCCGAAAGGAACGCGCCGTGCCGCCGTCCAGCGCCAGCACCTCCGAGTCCGCCAAGTCCGCAGGAGGAGGGGTCCAGTCCCTAGAGCGCGCCTTCGACCTGCTGGAGCGGATGGCCGACTCGGGCGGCGAGGTCGGACTGAGCGAGCTGTCGGCGAGCAGCGGACTGCCCCTGCCGACGATCCACCGGCTGATGCGCACGCTGGTGGCCTGCGGCTACGTCCGCCAGCAGCCGAACCGGCGCTACGCGCTCGGGCCCCGGCTGATCCGGCTCGGCGAGTCGGCGTCACGACTGCTCGGCACCTGGGCGCGGCCCCATCTCGCGCGGCTCGTCGAGGAGACCGGGGAGACGGCGAACATGGCGCTCCTGGACGGCGACGAGATCGTCTACGTCGCGCAGGTGCCGTCCAAGCACTCCATGCGGATGTTCACGGAGGTCGGGCGGCGCGTCCTGCCGCACTCCACCGGCGTCGGCAAGGCGCTCCTCGCCGGCTTCCCCGACGGGGACGTACGCGCCCTCCTGAGCCGCACAGGGATGCCCGCGGCCACCGAGAAGACCATCACCACCCCCGACGCCTTCCTGGCCGCCCTGGAGGCCGTACGCGACCTCGGCTACGCCGTCGACGACAACGAGCAGGAGATCGGCGTCCGTTGCCTCGCCGTCTCCGTGCCCGACTCCCCCACCGCCGCCGCGATCTCCATCTCCGGACCCGCCGGGCGCGTGACGGAACAGGCGACCGAGCGGATCGTGCCCGTGCTCCAGCAGGTCGCCCGGGAGCTGTCGGCGGCGCTGGCCAGCCAGAACCACGTCTGACGTGCGGTACTGGCCGGGGCACTACACCGACCGCCACGGCCGCGAACCCGTCGTCTTCACCTCCGACGGCCGCGCGCGCATCCGCGTGACGATCCGGGGCGTGCTCTTCGAGGGCGACAGCATGGACGACCTCGGCGCGCTGTCCGGTGAGCCGCCCGCGCGGGCGTTCACGTTCATGGACGACGGGGCGCTCTGCTCCTGCCTCCTGGAGTGGCAGGAGCCCCTGCCCGTCACGGTCGAGGGCGACGGCACGCGCACGGGGGCGCTGCACTGCGCGCTGCGGATGGGCGACCCCCGTCCGGCCGGGGGCGGGATCGACGCGCAGGCGCTGAGCGTCTTCCTGCGGCTGGACGGGCGCGACTATCCGGCGGAGGGGGTGCATCACGGCATCGAGGACGCCCTGCACGAGATCCAGCTCCGACTGCCCGCCGGGACGCGCGTGAAGGCGTGCGTCGCGTGCGCGTGGTCCGACTACAGCCCGGCCGGGAGCGGGCTGATGGGCGACCTGGCGTGTTTCCGGGACGCGAAGGAGGCGTACCGGCGGGTGCGCGGGAAGCACGGGCCGGACGGCATCTTCGCGTGCTGGGACCGGCTCACGGAGTTCGTGCAGGAGACGTGGCTGTGCGGGGAGTTCGAGGAGCGGACGGGGAGTCCGGGGTACCGGGGGGCGTTTCCGTACACCCGGTGAGAGCGGGCGCGCACCCGGTGGGAGTGGGCGTTCACTCACCCCCTCTCGGACCCTCCGAACACCTCCACCCCCGCCCCGGCGCCGGCCCGCCGAACACCTCCACCGCCGCCCGGACCTCCGCCAGCCCTCCGGACAGGGCGCTGACCGAGCCGACGGCCGCGGTGATCGTCAGGAGGGAGGTGCGCAGGCGGGGGATCTCGGGGGTGCCGTGGGAGGCCATGGCGGCGAGGGTGGCGAGTTCGTCCTCGGCGATGGCGCGGTCGGGGAAGTCCGCGGGGTGGGCGGCGAGTTCGCGGCGCAGACGGGAGACCGCGGCGCGTAGCGCGGTGACTCTGGGATCCTCGTCGCTGCCGGTCACTGTCCTCTGCCCCAAGCTCCGCAACACCGTTCCTCCCCCCGAGGACGCGGGCCAGTAAACGCCACTCGCGGGGCGCGGCGCCACACAAGGGACGGAAAATCGGCGCCGTCCGGCCACCCACGCGGGCGCGCGTGAGGGTATGCAGGAGGCATGACGCACAACGAGGGCCAGGTCGTCGGTGTGGTGCTCGCCGCGGGCGGCGGGCGCCGGCTCGGGGGACGCCCCAAGGCGTTGCTCGTCCACCGGGGCCGTCCGCTGGTGGAGCACGCCGTGGCGGTGCTCCGCGCGGCCGGTGTCGCGCGCGTGCACGTCGTCCTGGGGGCCGCCGCCGGCGATGTGCGCGAGGCGGCCCGGCTGGAGGACTGCGTGGTCGTGGAGAACGCCGCCTGGGCCGAGGGCATGGGCGGCTCTCTGCGGGCCGGAATCGAGTCGGCCGGGGCGATGGGCGCGGGAGCGGTCCTGGTGGCGCTGGTGGACCAGCCAGGCGTCGGGACGGAGGCGGTGCGCCGGGTCCTGGAGGCGTACGAGGGCGAGGAGTCGCTGGTGTCGGCCGCCTACGACGGGGTACGCGGCCATCCCGTCCTCTTCGGCGCCGCGCACTGGGCGGGCGTCACGGCGTCGGCGACCGGCGACCGGGGCGCGCGGGCGTACCTCAAGGCGCACACGGTCCGGCTCGTGGAGTGCGGGGACGTCGCCGAGGCGTACGACATCGACGTCGAGGCGGACCTGGGCCGCCTGGAGTGAGCCGAGGCCCGCGATCCCCACTCAACAAACCATTGAACTTCCACGATGAGGAAACTAGTATCCATTTTTACGCCCCGCCCTCCACCACCGGAGAGCCGCCTCTCCGCGAAGGAAGTGACCGCTCATGTCCGCACTGACCCTCGTCGACGCCGAGCCGCTGCCCCGGCAGGAGGAGGTGCTGACGGACGAGGCCCTGGCGTTCGTGGCGGAGCTGCACCGGCGCTTCACCCCGCGCCGCGACGAACTCCTCGCCCTGCGCGCCGAGCGCCGCGCCGAGATCGCCCGCACCTCCACGCTGGACTTCCTCCCGGAGACCGCCGCGATCCGCGCCGACGACTCCTGGCGCGTGGCCCCCGCCCCGGCCGCGCTGAACGACCGCCGCGTCGAGATCACCGGCCCCACCGACCGCAAGATGACGATCAACGCCCTCAACTCGGGGGCGAAGATCTGGCTCGCGGACTTCGAGGACGCCTCCGCGCCGACGTGGGAGAACGTGGTCCTCGGCCAGCTGAACCTGTCCGACGCCTACACCCGGACCATCGACTTCACGGACGAGCGCACCGGCAAGTCCTACGCCCTGCGCCCCGACGCCGAACTCGCCACGGTCGTCATGCGCCCGCGCGGCTGGCACCTGAACGAGCGCCACCTCGTCGACGAGGACGGCACCCAGGTCCCCGGCGCCTTCGTCGACTTCGGTCTGTACCTCTTCCACAACGCGCGCCGCCTCATCGACCTCGGCAAGGGCCCGTACTTCTACCTCCCGAAGACCGAGTCGCACCTCGAAGCCCGCCTGTGGAACGAGGTGTTCGTCTTCGCGCAGGACTACGTGGGCATCCCGCAGGGCACGATCCGCGCGACCGTCCTGATCGAGACCATCACCGCGGCCTACGAGATGGACGAGATCCTGTACGAACTCCGCGACCACGCCTCGGGGTTGAACGCGGGCCGCTGGGACTACCTGTTCTCCATCGTGAAGAACTTCCGTGACGGCGGCGCCAAGTTCGTCCTGCCGGACCGCAACGCGGTCACGATGACGGCCCCGTTCATGCGCGCGTACACCGAACTCCTCGTCCGCACCTGCCACAAGCGCGGCGCGCACGCGATCGGCGGCATGGCGGCGTTCATCCCCTCCCGCCGGGACGCGGAGGTCAACAAGGTCGCGTTCGAGAAGGTCCGCGCCGACAAGGACCGCGAGGCCGGCGACGGTTTCGACGGCTCCTGGGTCGCCCACCCCGACCTGGTCCCGATCGCCATGGAGTCCTTCGACAAGGTCCTCGGCGACAGGCCGAACCAGAAGGACCGCCTGCGCGAGGACGTCCGCGTCGAGGCCGCCGACCTGATCGCCGTCGACTCCCTGACGGCGAAGCCGACCTACGACGGACTCGTCAACGCCGTCCAGGTGGGCGTGCGTTACATCGAGGCGTGGCTGCGCGGGCTCGGCGCGGTCGCCATCTTCAACCTCATGGAGGACGCGGCCACCGCCGAGATCTCCCGCTCGCAGATCTGGCAGTGGATCAACGCGGGCGTCGAGTTCGAGAACGGCCAGAAGGCGACCCCCGAGCTGGTCCGCGAGGTCGCCGCCGGTGAACTCGCCGCGATCAAGGCCGAGTTGGGCGAGGACGCGTTCGCCGCGGGCCGCTGGCAGCAGGCGCACGACCTGCTGCTGACGGTCGCCCTGGACGACGACTACGCGGACTTCCTCACGCTGCCCGCGTACGAACAGCTCAAGGGCTGATCCCCGGACGGCGGTTCACTTCTCCGAGTGGCCCAGGGACTTTCCCGGGGCCACTCGGTCGCGTACGGCCCTCTTCACGGCCGTCGGCTCGGGGAAGCCCTGTTCGCGCCGGTCCCAGACGACCTCGTCGTCGACCCGCACCACGAACACCCCGCCCGTGCCGGGTCTGAGGGCGAGTTCGCTCAGCTCCGTCTCGAACGTGGTCAGCAGTTCCTGCGCGAGCCAGGCGGCGCGGGGCAGCCAGCGGCACTGGGTGCAGTACTCGATCTCGACACGGCCACTCATCCGAGGTGCACCGACCAATCCTGTTGGGCCGCGGGCTTGCCGTGCAGGTCGGGGACCTGCTTGAGCCACGCGGGGCGTCCTTGCCGACTGCGCGCCGCGCGCAGGGCGTTCTCGGCGGCGAGCGCTTCCCCGCTGGGGAAGTCGGTGGGCAGCCACTGCCGGGAGGCGCGTACGCGCGCGTAGAGGTAGGCCACGTACGCCTCGCGGGCCTCGGCGGGCGTGGGGAAGTCCTCGGTGAGCCACGCGTCGGGGACCTCGGCGACGACCGCGCGCAGCAGTTCCTCGGTGACCTTCGGGGCGAGTTCGGCGTCGGCGGCGCGCACGTCGGGCCCGTACCCGCCGAGGGCGTGGTGGCGGAAGTCGTACGCCTTGTGCGGCTCGGAGGCGTCCCAGCGGTGGTGGAAGACGAGGGCGGCGCCGTGGTCGATGAGCCACAGGCGCGGCTCGGCGACACCGAGAGTGGGCCACACCATCAGGTTCGAACTGTGCACCGTACGGTCGACGTTGACGGTCAGGGCGTCCAGCCACACGACCCGGCCGGCCTCCAGCGGGCCGACCGCGAACGCCTTCGCGACGTCCGGCGTGAAGTCGCGCGCGCCCGGCAGGAAGTCCATGCCGAGGTTCAGCCCGGCGCTCGCCGCGTGCAGCTCGCGCACCTCCTGGTGCGGCTCGGCGTCCGCGATCGCGGGGTCGAAGCGGACCAGCACCAGCTCCGGGAACCGCAGCCCCAGCGCCCGCGCCAGCTCCCCCACGATCACCTCGGCCACCAGCGCCTTGCGCCCCTGCGCGGACCCGGTGAACTTCACGACGTACGTCCCCAGATCGTCGGCCTCGACGACCCCGGGCACCGAACCGCCCGACCTCAGGGGGTTCACGTATCGGACGGCAGTCACTTCGCGCAGCACACCGGCCAGCCTAAGCCAGGTCAGGAACCCGCCAGCGGGTTGGGCAGGGGGAGGTAGCGGGCGTCCGCGCCGTCGGCGCCGGTCCAGCGCAGCAGGAGGTTGGTCTTGCCGGGGAGGGTGGGCGCGGTCAGGAGCGCCGCCGCCTCGGGGAGGTCGCAGCGGGCGAACTCGTGCCGTACGGCGGGCCAGGGGTCGAAACCCGGGTGGTGCTCGACGAGGGCACCCGCGGCCTCGGTGAGGTGGTTGACGACGAGCGTGTAGACCAGCCTCTCCCAGCCCGCCGCGCGCCCGACGTCCGCGAGGAGCTTGACGCCCTCCGCGTCCCGGTACAGGGCCCGCACGGGCGTCCCCGAGCCGTCCACGGCCACCAGCGTGTTCTGGGCGTGCGCTTCGAGGACGACGCCGGCGGCGAACGCGGTCAGCGCGGGCCGGACGACGGCCCCGAGGTACGCCGTCCACCAGCCCCCGGGGTCGGGTGTGGCGGCGAGCGGGCTGCCGTCGAAGCCCTCGGTGAGGCCCGCCGCGAGCAGCGGGGTCGCGCCGAGGTCGCCGAAGCCGTCGCGGACCAGGACGGCCAGCTCCTCGAAGGCGAAGGCGGCGGTGCGGTAGCCGCGGTCGCTCAGCCAGGCGCCGGGCAGCGCGCGGGCGGCGGCCTCGTCGGTCCTGCGGAGTTTGCGCAGGTCGTGGGCCCACAGGCGGCGGATGTCGTTGGTGATGCGGACATCCAGGCTGAACTTGAGGAAGAGGTCGCGGGCCGGGTCGTGGACGGTGCGGATCGCGGCGGTCGGCCAGGTGTCGCCGGTCGTGCCGAGCCGGACGAGGTCCCCGTCCTCGAACGCCTGCCGCAGCGTCTCGCCGATGAGCGCGAGCTGCCAGGGGTGCGCGGGCAGCAGCCGGTAGCCGGGCGGGGCCTCGCCGAACGCGTCCAGGGCACGGACGTCGCCCTCCTCGACGACCAGGTCCTCGCGCACGCCGAGCAGGGTGAGCGGGAAGCTCGCATACGCCTCGGGCGCGTACGGCAGCCACGCCGCCGCCGGGCCACCGCCGCGCGCCTTGGGGGCCGGGTGGTAAGGGTGGCCCGTGACCAGGGACTGCTCGGAGCGGCGGTAGAGGTCGGCGGGCGGGGTCACACGCGCGCGTGCGTCGAGGATCGCGGCGACCGCCTCGCGGCTGTCCAGCATCTCGGCGGGGAGTTCGTGGTTGTCGAGGCCGGTGTGGAGGCGGAGTTCTTCGGCGACGAGTTTCACCAGGGCGGGGTGGTCGAGGGGGTGGGTGGTGCGGTCGGGGCGGTGCGCGCCGTCTCGCTCCGGTTCCGTGAGATCGAGGCCGGGCCCGGTGATCAGCTCGGGTTCCGTCGGCCGGCGCCCCCCGCGCACCCTCAGCAGCCGCCCGCTGGGCAGCCGGTGGACGCCCGGTTCGGCCGTCGGCTGGGCGACCTCCCGCAGCAGGCAGTTGAGCAGCGGCGCGGCGGCGTACGCGTCGGCGGGCGGGGGGTCGTAAGGCACGCGTTCCACTTCGTTCTCTACGGTCCGTGCGGGCAGGGGCGATCAGTATCGCCGTCGCCACAGCCTGCCATGACACTCTCCGTACGCTTCCGTCCGTATCGCCCGCAGCCCCGCACCGCACCGAGGAGCCCGTCCGTGCACCGTCCCCCCACCGCCGAGGCCGAGATCGCGGCCGAACTGGCCGTCCACCGGCCCGGCCTCGGCCCCCGGTACGCGGCCGAGCTGCCCGGCGCGCGCGCCGCCGTCCTGACCCGGCTGTGGCGCGCCCTCACCCACGAGCCGCTGCCCTGGATCGCCGCCCGCGACCTGGCCGCCGGGACGCTGCGCCTGGCGGACGGCCGCCGCCTGCACGGCCCGTCCCCGGACCCGTTCGCGACCGACGGGTACGTCACCGCCGTGCGTCTGGACGGTGCCGTGTACGACGATCCCGCGCGCCTGATGACGGACCTGGGCGTTCCGCACGCGACGGGATTCGCGGCCGAACTCGCGCACAGCGCGGCGTCGTTGGCGCTGTCCCGGGCCGACCGGGAGGAGCCCGGGGAGGATTGGCCCGCCTCTGACTGGGAGTGGGAGCAGCGCGTGATCGACGGTCACCCGTACCACCCCAACTGCCGTTCCCGGCCCGGCTTCTCGGTGGTCGAACAGCTCGCGTACGGTCCGGAGCACCGCGCGCCGGTCCGGCTGAGCCTCGTCCCCGTCCCGGTCGGGGAGTGTCTGACCTCGGGGACGTGGCCGGCGGAATTCCGGGACGGCGGGCGGCTGTTGGTCCCGGCGCACCCCTGGCAGGCCCGGCACGTCCTGAAGCGCACGGCGGACGCGGGGCTGACGGCGCACCCGCTGATGTCCCTGCGCACCCTCGCCCTGCCCGACGGCGGACCGCACGTGAAGACGGCGCTCAGCGCGCGCCTGACCTCCTCCGTGCGGGACATCTCGACCGGTTCGGTGCTCGCCTCGGCAGCCCTGTCGGCGTTCGCGGAGACGGTCGCCGCGCGGACGGACGGCCTGCTCCACGTCACCCGCACCCCGGGCGCGGCGACGGCCGGCTCCCCCGATCTCGCGGCGGTCTGGCGGGAGTCGCCGCTGCGGTACGCGGCGCCGGGCGAGCACATCGTCCCGGTGGCGGCGCTGGCCACCACCGAACTCCCCTCCCGCGCGGGCTGGTTGGCCGCCTTCGCTCGCCTGTGTCTGACCGTCGGCCTGCGACTGCTCGACCTGGGCGTGGCGTTGGAGGCGCACGGCCAGAACCTCCTGGCCGTCCTCTCCGCCGACGGCACCCCCCTCCGGCTGGTCTACCGGGACCTGGCGGACATCCGGGTGAGCCCGGCCCGCCTCGCCCACCACGGAATCCCCCTCCCCGACCTGCCCGAGCGGATCCTCACGGACGACGTGACGGCCCTGCGCAGCAAGCTGTTCGGCTCCCTGGTGGCCGGCGCCCTGGGCTCGACGGCGGGCAGCCGGACGGCCCTGGCCCAGGCCCTGGAGACGGCCCTCCCGGACCTCCCGCCCACCCCCGACCTCACGGCACTGCGTGAACTCCCGCTCCCCACCAAGGCGTTGACGCTGATGCGGCTGTCCCCGGGGGTGAGCGGGGACCAATGGGCACTGCTGCCCAACCCGTCGCGGAACTGACCGTGCGTACGGGGCCGTTGCCCCCCGGTGACCGTTTTGAAGCGGAGCGCTCCCGCTCACTAAGATCCGTCGATGATCAGAACACAACGGCTGGCGGCAGGGGTCTGCGCTCTGCTCGCCTCGCTCGCGGCCGGGCTCGCGTTCCCGACCGCGGCGGCGGCCGACGAAACCACCGCGCTCTCGCCCAAGGTCGACCTGGTGCTCGACGTCAGCGGCTCGATGCGGACGAAGGACATCGACGGCGGGACGCGGATGGCCGCGGCCAAGCAGGCGTTCAACGAGGTGCTCGACGCGACCCCGGAGACCGTCCTGCTCGGCATCCGCACCCTCGGGGCCAACTACCCGGGCGACGACCAGAAGACGGGCTGCAAGGACACCGCGCAGCTCTACCAGGTCGGCCCGCTGGACCGCACCGAGGCGAAGGCGGCGGTGGCGACCCTCTCCCCGACCGGCTGGACGCCGATCGGCCCGGCGCTGCTCGCGGCGGCCGGTGACCTGGAGGGCGGCACCGGTTCGAAGCGGATCGTGCTGATCAGCGACGGCGAGGACACCTGCGCGCCGCTGGACCCCTGCGAGGTGGCCCGCGAGATCGCGGCCAAGGGCATCGGGCTGACCATCGACACGCTGGGCCTGGTGCCCAACACGAAGATGCGCCAGCAGCTCAGCTGTATCGCGGAGGCGACCGGCGGGACGTACACGTCGGTGGAGCACACCACCGAACTCACCGACAAGGTCAACCAGTTGGTGGACCGGGCGGCGGCGCCCGTGGTGACGCCGGTGGCCACCGAGGGCGCCGCGTCCTGCGCGGGCGCGCCGGCCCTGAAGTCCGGTCTCTACACGGACCGTACGGAGTTCGCGCGCCAGCGCTGGTACAAGGTCGACGTCAAGCCGGGCCAGGAGCTGCGGAGTTCGGTGAGCGTGTCGGCCGACCGGGCGGTGAGCCCCAACTACGGCCTGCTGCTGCGGGCGGTGACGCTGAGCGGCCGTGAGATCGTGCGCGGCGAGGCGTCGGGCACCGGGCGAACCGACGTGCTGTCGACGGGACTTCGCTATCCGAAGGAGGAGAGCGACGAGGACGACGCTCCGGCGGAGACGGTGTGCCTCCAGGTCACGAACTCCTTCACGCCGGCGGCCGGGGTGAAGACGACGCCGGGTCTGCCGCTCGAACTGACCGTGGACGTGGTGGACGGCCCGTCGCAGGCGAGCGACGTCGCGTCGTTCGGCCTCGGGCGCGGCTGGTGGCTGCTCGGGGTGCTGGTGCTCGTCGGGTTCCTGGCGGGTCTGCTGTGGGGCTGGCTGTCGCGCTGGCGTGTCGCGGTGTGGAGGACCAACTGATGCGTATCACCCGAGTGTTGAGCACGGCCCTGCTGGCGCTTGGCCTGGCCGCGGCGCCGGCCGCCGCCGACTCCACGCCCTCGCCGAGCGCGTCCGCCGACGTGAAGGTGCCGGTCTCCGCGGGGACCTCGTTCCGGACGGCGGCGGAGATCGAGCAGGGGCAAACGGCGACGGCGAGCGGTTCGACCGGTGACTACATGTACTGGTCGTTCCCGGCCGACGCGAAGCAACGCCCCACGGTCAAGGCCACGTTGAAGCTCCCTCAGGCCCACACCGGCCAGACCTGGCAGCTCGACGTGTACGACGGCTTGCGGCGCCGCCAGGCGTGCCAGTACGGCGCGCAGACGCACACCGCCGCGCCGGGCACCAACTCGCTCGAACTCGCCTGTGTGCTGCGGACGGTGCGGTCCTGGGCGGAGCCGTGGGCCAACGACCCGCTGCCGGGCACGTATTACGTCCGGCTGACGGCCGTCGGTGTGAAGACCGCCGACCTCGGGCTGCCGGTCTCCGCTGAACTCCGCGTGGACTCCAAGAACATGGGCGGCGCGGCGGCCGTCGACGGGTCGCTCTCGGAGCCGCTGGTGCCGGGCGTCTCGGTCACCAAGGCCGAGGATTCGAAGGCGTCCCTGTTCAGCCTGGAGCCCGAGGACGGCTGGGACTCCGGCTGGTGGTCGAGCCGTTGGGTGTGGACCGGGGTCGGGGCGATCCTCGCCGCGCTCGCCGGGATCGGGGGGTACGCGCTGACGCGGGGGTCGGGGCGGCCCTCGCGGGTGCCGCCCGGCGCCTGAGGGACCGTCACGATGCCCACCGCTCACCGGCGGTGGGCATCGGTCGTCTCACGCCTCGCGCAGCGCCTTCGCGAGGGCGCCGTCACCGCTGACCTCGACGCGGCCGGCGCGGACGGCGTCGGCCAGGCCCAACTCCCCGCGCGCTATGGCCGTGCAGGTGTCCGTGTCGAGCGCGAGCCGCGCGTCCGCCTCGACCGGGGCGACCCCGTCGCCGTACACGGCGCCGTCCGTGCCGCCGACGTACAGATGGAACTCGCCTTCGTCCAGATGGACTTGAACGACTCCCTCGCCGTCGAGCGCGCGCAGCAGGGGCAGGGCGAACCAGTGGGCGCGGACGGCGTCGGTGGGGCGGCGTTCGCCCAGCTCGGCCTGGCCCCACGCGCCGAGGGCCTGGAGGACGTGCAGCAACTGCCGTCCGCGCACGGTGAGTTCGTAGACGTAGGCCGCGCCGGGCGGGGGGAGCCGGCGGCGGGTGGTGAGGCCGTCGCGTTCCATGTCCTTGAGCCGGGAGGCGAGTACGTCCGTGCTGACGCCGGGGAGGTCGGCGTGCAGGTCGGTGTAGCGGCGCGGGCCGGCCAGCAGCTCCCGGACGATCAGCAGGGTCCAGCGGTCGCCGACGACGTCGAGCGCGCGGGCGGCGGAACAGTACTGGTCGTAGCTTCGGCGAGGTGACATGCGACGCAGTCTAGACATGTTGTTGGACTTTCCAAGCTCCCACTTGGTAAAACCAAGCATCACGAGTTTCCGGAGGGACGCATGGAGTTCCGGCAGTCGAACAAGCTCAGCGAGGTCTGCTACGAGATCCGCGGGCCGGTGATCGAGCACGCCAACGCGCTGGAGGAGGCGGGGCACAGCGTGCTGCGCCTCAACACCGGCAACCCCGCGCTCTTCGGGTTCGAGGCGCCCGAGGAGATCGTCCAGGACATGATCCGGATGCTCCCGCAGGCCCACGGCTACACCGACTCGCGCGGCATCCTCTCCGCCCGGCGCGCGGTCTCCCAGCGCTACCAGAAACTGGGGGTCGAGGTCGACGTCGACCACGTCTACCTCGGCAACGGCATCTCCGAGCTGATCTCGATGGCCGTCCAGGCGCTGATCGAGGACGGCGACGAAATCCTCATCCCCGCACCGGACTTCCCCCTCTGGACGGCCGTCACGACCCTCGCGGGCGGCAAGGCCGTGCACTACCTGTGCGACGAGCAGTCCGACTGGAACCCCGACCTCGCGGACATGGCGTCGAAGATCACCGACCGGACCAAGGCGGTCGTGATCATCAACCCCAACAACCCGACGGGCGCGGTGTATCCGAAGGAGGTCGTCGAGGGCATCCTCGATCTCGCCCGCCGGCACGGGCTGATGGTCCTCGCGGACGAGATCTACGACCAGATCCTCTACGACGACGCCGTCCACCACTCCGCCGCCGCGCTCGCCCCCGACCTCGTCGTCCTCACGTTCTGCGGGCTCTCCAAGACGTACCGCGTGGCCGGGTTCCGCTCGGGCTGGCTCGCCGTCTCCGGGCCCACCCAGCACGCCAGGAACTACCTGGAGGGCCTGACCATGCTGGCGTCCATGCGCCTGTGCGCCAACGCGCCCGCGCAGTACGCCATCCAGGCCGCCCTCGGCGGACGCCAGTCGATCAACGACCTCACCGCGCCCGGCGGCCGCCTCCACGAACAGCGCGACGTCGCCTGGCGGCGCCTCAACGAGATCCCCGGCGTCTCCTGCGTCCGCCCCAAGGGCTCCCTCTACGCCTTCCCCCGCCTCGACCCCAAGGTCTACCCCATCCACGACGACGAGAAGTTCGTCCTCGACCTCCTCCTGCGCGAGAAGATCCAGGTCGTCCAGGGCACGGGCTTCAACTGGCCCACCCCCGACCACTTCCGCATCCTCACCCTGCCCCACGCGGACGACCTGGAGGCGGCCATCGGCCGCATCGGCCGGTTCCTCAGCGGGTACCGGCAGTAGTCGGCCCAGGGGCCGTTGTCAGTGGTGCGTCGTAGCCTTCGGAGCAGGAGAGGAGGTGCGACGTGACACGGGTGCCGACGGCCGCGCAGCGCAGGGTGATCGAGGGGGCCGAGCCGGTGAGCGGGCGGTTGCGGGGGACGGCCGCTCAGCTGGAGGGGCTGGTGAAGCGGGGGCTGGCGTTCCGGCATCCCCGGCCGCCGCACGATCACTTTCTGACGCCGGCGGGGCATCGGGGGCGGGAGGAGATCGGGCGGGAGCCGGTCGCCGCGCCGTCCGAGGCCGACAGCGGGGTGTTCGTCGCGCGGATCGGGGGCGAGGAGGAGGCCGTCGGGCCTTCGCGGGCGCGCGAGGTGCACAGCGCCTGGCAGGGGCTGCTCGAACTGCGCCGGATGACCAATCCGGACGGCGACACCAGTCGCCCGTGCGCGTGGGAACGCACGCATCTCGTCCGGGGCGCCGCGCTGGCCCTGGAGGCGGCGGGGCTGCGGCCCGCGGGGGCCGGTGACGAGGGGTACCGGGTGCGGGCCACGCCCCAGCCGGAGGCGGTCGCCGTGTACGGCCCCGAACTCCCCGAGTACGCCGGGGTGTTGGAGGCCGCCGGCTGGCAGGTCAGCGAGCACACCGACACGCGGTCCCGGGAACGGTACCTGCTGGCCTCACCCAGGCGGAGGTGAACCACCGGCGACCCGGCCACGGAACACCCCTCCCGCGCGCCGTCGGCGAGGGCACGGCCCTGCGGTGGCCCGGCCTGGCCGAGCCGCCCCGCACGCCGGCCGACAGCGCCGCATCCACCGCGCCACCGCCGACCTCTGTCCCGCGCCGCCCGCACGCCCGCACGCCCGCCGACCTCATCACCTCACTCCGCCCCCCGCCAGCAGCGAGCCCGGCCCCTCCCCTCCCCTCCTCACCCCGCCCAGCCCCCACCGCGAGCCCAGTCGGCCCCGCCCTCACCCCGCCGCGATCTCCGCCAGCCTCCGCGCCTCCGCCCGGGTCGAGCGGGCGATCTCGTCCTCGTCGGCGGTCAACAGGCGCCCGTTCTCGACGATCTGACGCCCATTGACGAACGACGCCGTCACCGGGGCCGCCGCCCCGAAGACCAGCGCCGTCACCGGATCGGCGATCGACGCGTGGGCCAGCGTGTCCATCCGCCACAGCACGAGGTCGGCCAGCTTGCCGGGTTCCAGCGAGCCGATCTCCCGTGCGCGGCCCAGGACTTGGGCGCCGCCGTAGGTGCCGAGCCGCAACGCCTGCCGGGCGTTCAGCGCGGCCTCCCGGTGCGCCCCCAGCCGGTTGATGAGCAGCGCGTTGCGCAACTCCGTGTGAAGCTCGCCGGATTCGTTGGAGGCGGTGCCGTCGACGCCGAGGCCGACGGGGACGCCGGCGGCGAGCAGGTCGGGGACGCGGGCGATCCCGGCGGCCAACCGGGCGTTGGAGGAGGGGCAGTGGGCGACGCCCGTGCCGGTGCGGGCGAACGCCGCGATGTCGGAGTCGTTCATGTGGACGCAGTGGGCCATCCAGACGTCCTCGCCGAGCCAGCCCGTGGACTCGAAGTAGTCGGTCGGGCCCATGCCGAAGAGTTCGTGGCAGAACTTCTCCTCCTCGACCGTCTCCGAGCCGTGCGTGTGCAGGCGCACACCGAGGCGGCGGGCCAACTCGGCGCCCTGGCGCATGAGTTCGGTGGAGACGGAGAACGGGGAGCAGGGGGCGACGGCGACCTGGGTCATCGCGTCGAAGGAGGGGTCGTGGTGGCGGCGCACCGTCTCCTCGGTCGCCGTGAGCGCGCCGTCCAGACTCTCCACCGCGAAGTCCGGGGGCAGGCCGCCGTCCGACTCGCCGCGGTCCATGGAGCCGCGCGCGAGGGTGAAGCGGACGCCCAGGTCGCGGGCGGCGCCGATGATCGCGGCGGAGAGGTCGCCGGTGCCGCGCGGGAAGACGTAGTGGTGGTCCATCGCGGTGGTGACGCCGCCGCGCGCCATCATCGCGAGGGAGCCCTCGGCGGCGGCGCGGACCATCGGCTCGTCGATGCGCGCCCAGGTCGGGTAGAGGGCGACGAGCCAGTCGAAGAGGTTGTGGTCGGTCGCGAGGCCCCGGGTGATCCACTGGTAGTAGTGGTGGTGGGTGTTGACGAGGCCGGGGGTGACCAGATGGCCCGTCGCGTCGATGCGGCGGGCGACGTCCGCAAGGCCCTCGGGGGCCGGGCCCGCGCCGAGCGATTCGATGCGGTTGCCGTGCAGGACGACGTGACCGGTCGCGTGCTCGGTGTCGGCGGCGTCCACGGTCGCGATCGCCGCGTTCTCGATGACGATGCGCTGGGCCATCGCTCAAGTCCTCTCGGGGAAGGGCGTGTTCAGAGGTTGGTGAGGTCGACGGGGATGCGCGCCTCGGCGCCGTCGCGCAGGATCGTCGCCTCGATGAGGCCGTAGGGGCGGTCGGCGGCGAAGTAGACCTCGTTGTCGTTCTTGAGGCCGAACGGCTTCAGGTCGACGAGGAAGTGGTGCTTGTTGGGGAGCGAGAAGCGGATCTCGTCGATCTCCGGGCGGTGTTCGACGACGCGGGCGCCCATCGCGTACAGGGTCTGTTGGAGGGAGAGCGAGTAGGTCTCGGCGAACGCCTCCAGGATGTGCCGCTTCGTCTGCGCGTAGGACTCCTGCCAGTCGGGCAACTCGCCTTCCTCGCCGGACCAGTTGAAGCGCCAGCGGGCGGCGACGTCGGTGGCGAGGATGCGGTCGTACGCCTCGGGGAGGGTCGTGTACTCGTCCTTGACGTAGCCCCAGAACTCGGAGTTGGTCGAGTTGAGGACGGTGAGGTCCTTCAGCCCGGACACCACCTCCCATGACACACCGTCAAAAGTGACCTGGGCGAGGCGGGTTTCCTGTCCCTTGCGGACGAAGGAGTGCTCGCCCTCGCCGCCGTGCTCGATCCGCTCCCAGGCGAACTCCTCGATGCGGACGCGGGCTTGGTGGATCGTCTCCTGCGAGGTGACGAAGTGCCGGGCGAGGTGGATGCCGAACTGCTCGGCTGAGTCGACGCCGTACTCCTTGGCGAACGCGTACACCGTGTTCTTGGTGGTGTCGGTCGGCAGGACGCTGGCGTTGGATCCCGAGTAGTGGACCTCGCCCATGTCGCCGCTGAGGGAGACGGAGACGTTCAGGTCCTTGATGTGATGCGTGGCGCCGTCGCGGACGACGCGGACCACTCTGGTCTCGGCCTTGCCGTACTGGTTCTGGCCCAGCGTTGCGCGGGTCATGGTCCTAGCTCCCTCGGTAGACGGAGTACCCGAACGGGTTCAGCAGCAGCGGTACGTGGTAGTGCTCGCCGGGTTCGACGGCGAACGCGACGGCGACCTCCGGGAAGAACGCGGTGTCGACGTCGAAGACGAGGCGGGCGTGCGCGGTGCCGTCCGGCAGGGGCGGGAAGTCGGTGCAGCGGCCGTCCGCGTCGGTCCGCGCGGTGCCGACGTCCTGCCAGTCGCCGCCGGTGCGGGCGGCGAGGCGGACGGGGACGCCGGCGGCGGGGCGGCCGGCGGTGGTGTCCAGGATGTGCGTGGACACGGTGCTGGTCATGCGGGGTCACCTTCGACGAGTCGTGCGAGCCGGATGCGGTTGATCTTCCCGAGTTCCCCCCGGACGATCTCGCGTTCGCGCTCCGGCGTGTTCCCGATCCGTTCCCGGGCGGCGTCGCGCAGTTGCCCGCCGGTCAGGCCGGTCGCGCAGATCAGGAAGACGTGGCCGAACTTCTCCTGGTAGGCGAGGTTCAGTTCGAGCATCTGTGCCTTCAGTTCCGTGTCCGCGCCGCTCATCCCGCACTGTTCGCGGGATGAGACGGGGTCGCCCGGCCGGGGTCGCCCGATCGGCGGGTGCCCCGCGAGGGCGGCGTCCAGTCCGGCGTCGTCCAACTCGTGGACGGCCGTCTCGCCGGCGGCGTACAGGGCCTCGGCGGTGGGGTACGGGCGGGACGCCAGCAGGCGCCGGACCCAGGCCGGGGCGGCGCACACCTCGGTGAGGGCGGCGTGGGCGGCCGGCTCGGGGAGCGTGTTGAACCGGGTCAGGCCCGGGGAGGGGGGCGTCACGGCGTCAGCTAACGCCGTCGCACGAACGTTCGTCAACAGTTTGTTGAAAATTCTGGGTTACACGGGATGCCCGGTGGGACTACGCGAGGTGCCCGGCGGGGTTACCGGTAGGACTACGCGCCCTTCTCCCGGTTCAGGTAGTTGTAGACCGTGAACCGGCTCACACCGAGCGCGCTCGCCACCGTCTCCACACCGTGCCGCACGGTGAACGCGCCCCGCGCCTCCAGCGTCCGCACGATCTCCTGCTTGGCCCTGCGGTCCAGGTCCGCGAGGGGTTTGCCGAGCTTGCGCTCCATCGCGGCCAGGATGTGATCGAGCGAGTCGGCGAGCTGGGGCAGCCGGACGGCGACGGCGTCGGCGCCGGCCCAGGTCAGGACGACGTCGTCGGGGCCCGCCTCGTCGGCCGGGACCAGCTCGCCGCCGATCGCGTCGACCAGGGGCTTGACGGCCGCGATGAAGGCGTCGGGCTCGTTCACGCCCCCTCCCCCACCACGTTGACCTGGAGCGACACCCGCGTCGCCCCCGCCTCCAGCGCCTGCCTCAGCACCGCGTCGACGGCCCCGAGGACCGCCTCCGCACCCCCCTCGGCCGTGTTCCCGAACGGCCCGACGTCGACGGCGTCCAGCTCCGCCGCCTCCAGCGCCCGCCGCGCGGCCAGCGCGTGTCCCGGCACCTCGTCCAGGTCGAACGGCTCGGTCGTGAACTCCACTCGCAATCGCACGCGCACAACCTAACGTGCGGCGGGGGGCGGAGGGCAGCCCCGAAGGGACCCTGGCCGGCTGTGCCAGAATCGGGCTTCCGGCATGCGGAACTCGATCGGGGAGCGGCGATGGGCTTCACGGACCTGCGGTACACCGTCAACGTGTCGATCCTGTTCACCGAACTCCCCCTGCTGGAACGGCCGGCGGCGGTCGCGGCGAGCGGTTTCGGGAACGTCGAGATGTGGTGGCCGTGGCCGGACGCGGCCGTGCCGGACCGGGGTCGGCTGGACGCGTTGCGGCGGGCGATCGAGGAGGCGGGGGTGCGGCTCACCGGGCTGAACTTCTACTCCGGGCAGCTCCCCGGCCCCGACCGGGGCGCGCTGTCCGTGCCGGGCGTGGCGGCGGAGCGGTTCCGGGAGAACGTCGACGTCGTCACCGAGTTCGCGGGCTCGCTGGGGTGCCGGGCGCTCAACGCGCCGTACGGCAACCGGATCGACGGGGTGGACCCCGCCGAGCAGGACGAACTCGCCCTGGACAACCTCGCGTACGCGGCGCGCGCGGCGCACGGGATCGGGGCCGTGCTGCTGGTCGAGGCGCTGAACCGGGTGGAGTCGCCGAGGTATCCGCTGCACAGCGCTTCAGCGGCCGTCGACGTCGTGAACCGCGTCAACTCCCTTACGGGACTGGGCAATGCGCGGTATCTGATGGACCTGTACCACCTCGGCGTCAACGGCGAGGACGTCCCCGCCGCGATCGACCGCCACGCCGGCGTCACCGGCCATGTCCAGATCGCGGACGCGCCGGGACGCGGCGTGCCGGGAACGGGCACGCTGCCGTTGCGGGCATGGCTGGAACGGCTGACGGACGCCGGGTACGACGGGCTCGTGGGGCTGGAGTACATGCCCGGCGACGCGGGGAGCGGCGGGGCGTTCGAGTGGCTGTGAACCGGCGTTGAGGCAGGGCGCCTCACCAGCGTCGTATCTGCGCATAAATGCGTTACGGCACCGGTCGTAGCAGCCGTACGGAAACCTCAAATGAACCTCTGAAGACGCGCCCGGGGGCTTCAACCGGCCCGGAACCAGGGCACATTGAGTGCATGCGGGGCCCGTCGGAACGGGGGCGGCGGGTCCCGCGCGGGGGCGCCTTCGCGGCCGGACGGGGGAACGGGGGAACCCGGCCGCGAGGCACCGCCCTAGCCCCCGTACATCTCCCGCAGCTCGATCTTCCGTACCTTCCCCGACACCGTCATGGGGAACGACTCCAGCACCTGCACCCGGGTCGGGATCTTGTAGTGGGCGAGGCGGCCCGCACAGAAGGCGCGGATCTCCTCCAGGGTGGGCGGGTCGCCGGGGTCGTGGGGGATGACGCAGGCGAGGACTTCCTCGCCGTACGTCTCGTGGGCCGCGCCGACGACCTGGACGTCACGGATCCTGGGGTGCCCGTACAGGAACTCCTCGATCTCGCGGGGGTAGATGTTCTCGCCGCCCCGGATGATCATGTCCTTGATGCGGCCGACGATCTCGACGTACCCGTCGTCCCGCATGACCGCGAGGTCGCCGGTGTGCATCCAGCGTCCGGCGTCGACGGACTCGGCGGTCTTCTCGGGCTCGTTCCAGTAGCCGAGCATGACGCTGTAGCCCCGGGTGCACAACTCGCCCGCGCGGCCCCGGAGTTGGGTCACCCCGGTGGCCGGGTCGACGATCTTCACCTCGATGTGCGGCAGGACGCGGCCGACGGTCCGGGTGCGGTGTTCGAGGTCGTCGTCGCGCCGGGTCTGGAGCGACACCGGGGACGTCTCGGTCATGCCGTAGCAGATGGAGACCTCGGCCATGTGCATCTCGGCGACGACGCGTTTCATCACCTCGACCGGGCAGGGCGAGCCCGCCATGATGCCGGTGCGCAGGCTGGTCAGGTCGTAGGCGGCGAAGTCGGGGAGGTTCAGCTCCGCGATGAACATGGTCGGCACGCCGTACAGGGATGTGCACCGCTCCTGTTCGACCGCCCTGAGCGTGGCCCCGGGGTCGAAGGAGGGGGCGGGGATGACGACGCAGGCGCCGTGCGAGGTGGCCGCGAGGTTGCCCATCACCATGCCGAAACAGTGGTAGAAGGGCACCGGCACGCAGATCCGGTCGCGCTCGTCGTAGGCGATCGACTCCCCCACGAAGTAACCGTTGTTGAGGATGTTGTGGTGCGAGAGCGTGGCCCCCTTGGGGAACCCCGTCGTGCCGGACGTGTACTGGATGTTGATCGGGTCGTCGCAGGACAACTCGGCCTCGCGGGCGAGGAGTTCACCGCGCGGTACTCCACCGCCACGGGCGAGGAACGCGTCCCACCCCGGGTCCCCGAAGTACACGGCCTCTCGCAACTCGGGGCAGCGGCCCCGCACTTGGCCGACCATCGCCCGGTAGTCGCTGCTCTTGTGGCCGGTGGAGGCGAACAGCAGCGACACCCCGGCCTGGTCGAGCACGTAGGCGACCTCGTGCGTGCGGTAGGCGGGGTTGATGTTCACCATCACCGCGCCGATCCGCGCGGTCGCGTACTGCACGAGCACCCACTCGGGCGTGTTCACCGCCCAGATCCCGACCCGGTCCCCCCTGGCGACCCCGCTCGCCAGCAGCGCGCACGCCAACTCCTCGACGTCGGCGGCGAATTCGGCGTACGTCCAGCGCCGCCCCGACGGCACGTCGACCAGCACCTCACGCCCGCCCCAGCGCGCCACGGCCCGGTCGAGGTCGGCCCCTATGGTGTGCCCGATGAGGGGAACGGCCCCGGTGCCGTGCGCGTAGGAGAGGGCGCCACCGGGAGAGCCGTCGCCCGAGGAGCCCGCGCCTCCGAACGCGTCCCGCGAACTCCCGTCCCCGAGAGGCCCGTTCACCGGACACCCACCCGCGAACGACCCGGCACGCGAACGCCGTTGCCGGGGGCGGGAGTCGCGGCGCCAGCCGTCGTCGAGGCCGTGGCCGCGCGGACGGCCGCTCCCGGCAGCCGAGTCACACGGCCGACTGCGCGCAGCCGACGGGCCGCCCGGACTCCCCTCCCCCGTGGGGGAGTCGCCGGCGCGCCCACTGCCGAGGCGCCCGCTACCGGCGCGCCCCCTGCGGGCGGGAAGTCCTCCGGCCGACCGCCTCGCCGACCCCCGCCGCCCGTACCCCCGTCCCCGCCCCTGTCCCCGGCTCCCGCCCTCACCGGAAGTCCTCCTCGCGGTACTCGTTCCGCGACCCCTCCGCCGTCGCCTCGCGAAGCTCTATCCGCCGGATCTTCCCGGACACCGTCTTCGGCAGCGGCGCGAACTCCAGCCGCTTGACCCGCTTGTAGGGCGCGAGCACCTTGCGGGAGTGCTCGAAGAGCAGGGCCGCCGTCTCGGGCCCCGGCGTCCACCCGGCCGCGAGGACCACGTACGCCTTGGGCACCGCGAGCCGCACCTCGTCCGGCGCGGGGACGACCGCCGCCTCCGCGACCGCCTCGTGTTCGAGGAGCGCGCTCTCCAGCTCGAAGGGCGAGATCTTGTAGTCGCTGGCCTTGAAGACGTCGTCGCTGCGCCCGATGTACGTGAGGTAGCCGTCCGCGTCGCGGGAGGCGACGTCGCCGGTGCGGTAGTAGCCGCCGGCCATCGCCTCGGCGGTGCGGTCGGCGTCGCCGTGGTAGCCGGTCATGAGGCCGACGGGGCGGGCCGAGAGGTCGAGCGCGATCTCGCCCTCGGTGACGCCGGGCGCGCCGGAGACGGGGTCGAGGAGTTCGACGCGGTAGCCGGGGCTGGGGCGGCCCATGGAGCCCGTCTTGAGGGGCTGGCCGGGGCTGTTGGCGACCTGGACGGCCGTCTCCGTCTGCCCGAAGCCGTCCCGGATGGTGAGGCCCCAGGCACGCCGTACCCGCTCTATCACTTCGGGGTTGAGGGGTTCCCCGGCGGCGACGGCCTCGCGGGGCGGGGTGGCGAGTTGGCCGAGGTCGGCCTGGATGAGCATGCGCCAGACGGTCGGCGGCGCGCAGAACGTGGTCACCCCGGCCCGGTCCATCTCGGCCATCAGCCGACTCGCGTCGAACCGGGCGTAGTTGAAGATGAAGACGGTCGCCTCGGCGTTCCAGGGCGCGAAGAGGTTGGACCAGGCGTGCTTGGCCCAGCCGGGCGAGGAGATGTTGAGGTGGACGTCGCCGGGCTTCAGGCCGATCCAGTACATGGTCGACAGGTGGCCGATGGGGTAGGACGCGTGGGTGTGCTCGACGAGCTTGGGGCGGGCGGTCGTCCCGGAGGTGAAGTAGAGCATCAACGGGTCGTCGGCCAGGGTCTCACCGTCGGGGGTGAACCCGTCGGACGCGGAGTGGACGCCCGCGTAGTCGTGCCAGCCCTGGACGGGTTCGCCGACCGCGATGCGGGTGTAACGGCCGGGCACCTCGGCGAACTTGGGGGCGTCGGCGGAGCGGGTGATGACGTGGCGCACCCGGCCCCGGTCGACGCGGTCGCGCAGATCCGCCGGGCCCAGCAGGGGAGTTGCCGGGATGACGACGGCGCGCAGCTTCATCGCGGCGAGGGCGATCTCCCACAACTCGGCCTGGTTGCCCAGCATCACGAGGACGCGGTCCTCGGCGCGCACGCCGCGTGCGGTGAGCCAGTTCGCGACCTGGTTGGAGCGGGCGGACAACTCGGCGAAGGACAGCTTCAGTTCGGTGCCGTCCTCCTCCACGATGTGCAGCGCGGTGCGGTCGTTGCCGGCCGCGATCGTGTCGAACCAGTCGAGCGCCCAGTTGAAGCGTTCGGGGCGGGGCCATTCGAACCCGGCGTACGCGGCGGCGTAGTCCTCACGGTGCGCCAGCAGGAAGTCGCGGGCTCTGCGGAACCCGTCCGCCGAACCGGCGGAAACGGCAGAGGGGTTGGAATCGATGGAAACCCGTACAGAGAACGAATCCCGCGTCACCATGTGTAGTCCTCCTGTCCACGGAGAGCGATCCTCCGGTCCGCTCCCGCTCCGTACCGGTCCATTGCCCGGCGGCACTCTGCCATCGTGTAATCCGTGATGCAGGTCTCACTACCCCCGAACGGGGGTGTGCGCGGCGGCAAGGCCGTAGAAAGAGGCGGGTGCAGGGTGGCAGCGGACGCGTCGGGAACGATGGAGATTCATGGCGCGCTCGTTCGGTTGCGCAGGACCACCGGGTTGCCGGTGACGTTCGGCGGGCCGGCCGAGCAGGGCCAGCGGCGGATGCGGATCACGGAGATGAGCGGCGCGCGCACGTCGTCGCTGCGCGGTCTCGCGGTGACGGCCGGATACGGGCTGGGCGGCAAGACGCTCGCCCTGGCCCGGCCGATCGCGGTGAGCGACTACTCGGTCTCGCGGCAGATCAGCCACGAGTACGACGTCGCGGTCGCCGAGGAGGGCATCCGGTCGGTGCTGGCGGTGCCGATCGTGGTGCACCGCCGGGTGCGCGGCGTGCTGTACGGGGCGCTGCGCACCGCGCTGCCGCTGGGCGACCGGATGCTGGTCGCGGCGGTGGACGTGGCGCGCGACGTCGAGCAGGCGCTGGTGGTGCAGGACGAGGCGCGGGCGCTGCTGGAGGCGGCGCACCCGGCCCCGGAGCCGGGGCGCCCGGCGGACGCGGCGGGCTGGGAGCAGGTCCGGGAGGCGCACGCGGCGCTGCGGGCGCTGGCCCCCCGGATCACCGACCCGCAGTTGCGGGCGGAACTTCTCGACGCCTGCGGTCTGCTGACATTGAGCGCGGAGCAGGCGCGATCCGTAGAAAGCGGTACCGCGCTCGCCCCGCGCGAGCTGGACGTCCTCGCCTGCGTGGCGGCCGGGGCGACCAACGCGGTGATCGCCGAGCGGCTGGGGCTCAGGCCCGAGACGATCAAGGGTTATCTGCGCTCGGCGATGCGCAAACTGGGTTCGAGGACCCGGGGCGAGGCGGTCGTGGCGGCGCGGCGGGCGGGGCTGCTGCCGTAGGTGCCGCACGCGCCCGGGGGTCGGTTTCCGGACAGGGAAGGGGTGGCCGATGATGACGAGCGATTCAGTCGTGCGGTTACTGAATTTCTCCATGCCGTCGGCTGTTGTCTCCCTCACCACGGTGTCCGTCCGAATTTCAAAGCGACGTTGCCTAGAATTTGGCCCGCACACGACATTCGGAGGGGAGCGGTGACCGTGCGACGGGACTTCAAGGAGTCTGCCCGATGCCGCCCCGACCTGGTCATCGGCAGGGACGAGCTGTGGGCGTCGGCCCGCGACCAGCTCGCGGGCGGCGGCAGCGTGCTGCTCCACGGACCGGCCGGAATCGGAAAGTCGACGGTCCTGCGCGCTTTGGCGACGGATTACGGCGAGAGCGCGCACACGGTGCTGCGCTGCTCGGCCACCGAATCCGAATCCCATCTCCCCTTCCTGGCCCTCGCCGACCTCTTCGGGCTGGTCCTCGACGAGGTCGCCCCCGCCCTGCCCGCCGCCCAGCGCACCGCGCTCGAATCGGCGCTCACCGGGCGCGGCGAGTCCACCCTCCAGCGCGACGGCCTCGCCCTGCGCCTGGCCGTCCTGTCGGCCCTGCGCGCCCTGGCCGCGCGCGGTCCCGTCCTGGTCGTCGCCGACGACATGCAGTGGCTGGATCCGGCCAGCGCCGAACTCCTCGGCTTCGCCGCGCGCCGGCTCGGCGACACCCCCGTCCAGCTCCTGTGCGCGGTGCGGACCGAGGGCCAGGAGTACGACCGTCAGCTGCGCTCGTCCCCGCCGGACACCCTCGCGATCCGGCTGAACGCCCTCTCGCGTGCGCACGTCTCCGCGCTGCTCGACCACCGCGGCTACACCGAGCTGCCCCGCTCGACCGTCCGGGACATCCACCGCACCAGCGGCGGCAACCCCCTGTACGCGCTGGAGCTGGGCCGCGCCCTGAGCGAGATGCCGACCGCGCCGCGCCCCGGCGAGCCGCTGCCGGTGCCGACCTCGCTGCGCGCCCTGGTCCTGTCCCGCCTCGACATGCTCTCGGCGGAGGCCCGCCGCACCCTGCTCGTCGCCAGCGCCGGCGCCCGCCCCACCCTCGCCCTGCTGCACGCGGCCGGCCGCGAGAACGCCGAGGCGGAGACCGCGCAGGCCGCCGCGCTGGGCCTGCTCGCGACGGAGCCCGAGGGCCCCGCCGTCCGCTTCGCGCACCCGCTGATCTCGGCCGCGCTCTACGCGGAGGCGCCCGCGCAGGACCGGCGGGCCGCGCACGCGGCGCTGTCGACGGCGGCCTCCGACCCGATCGAACGCGCCCGGCACCTGGCGCTGGCCACCACCGGCACCGACCCGGAGGTCGCCGACCGGCTCTCCGAGGCCGCCGCCCTCGCCCGCGACCGGGGCGCCCCCTCGGTCGCCGCCTCCCTCGGCCTGCTCGCCGCCCGGCACACCCCGCAGGGCGCGACGCCCTCCCCCGACGAACGCCGGCTGGAGGCCGGCGAGGACGCGATCACCGCGGGCGAGGCCGACTTCGCCCGCGACATCGCCCACGACGTGCTGACCCGGGCCACCGCGCCCGCCGACCGGGTGCGCGCCTGGATGGTCGTCATCGAGTCGGCCGGGCAGGCGCTCGGCGAGGTCGACGCGGTCTTCCCGAAGGTCCTCGCCGACGCGGGCGACGACCCGCGCCTGCTCGCCCTCGTGCACTACCAGCTCTCCTGGCGGGGCCTGGTGGTGGACGGCGACTTCGCCGAGGCCCGCCGGCAGGCCGCGCACGCCGCCGAACTCGCCGAGCGCGGGGGCGACCGGCGCACCGAGCTGATGGCGCTGTCCCTGCGCGCGTCCACCGAAACCCTCATGGGCCACGCGGACGCGCCCGCCACCATCAAGAAGGCCCTGCGCGAACCCCAGTTCGCGGACGTCGCCTGCCACCACAACGGGCCCGCGATGGCCCGCTTCCGCTGGCTCATGATGAGCGACCAGCTCCCCGAGGCGCGCACCACCATCACCGCGCTCCTGCGCGAGGTGCAGCGGCGCGGCGTCGTCGAGAGCGAGGTGCACTTCCAGCGCTTCCTCGCCGAGACCGAACTGCGCTCCGGGCACTGCGGACGCGCCCTCGACCTCGCCCGCGAGTCCCTGCGCCTCGCCCGCGACTCCGGGATCGGGCTCGGCGCCTCCGCGATGCTGACGTCCATGGCGGAGGCGTCCGGCGGCGACGTCGAACGCGCCCTGGACCTCGCCCGCGAGGCCGCCGGGCGCGCCGAGGCCGACGGCGATCAGATGTACCTGTCCAAGGCGCTCGCCTCCCTCGGGTACGCCCAGCTCGTCGCCGACGACCCGGCGGGCGCCGTGCACTCGCTGCGCCGGGTGCGGGAGCTGGAGCAGGGCCTCGGCATCACCGACCCCGCGCGCGGGCGCTGGCAGGGCGACCTCGCCGAAGCCCTCGTGCGGATCGGGGAGCCCGCCGAGGCGCAGGACGTCATCGACGTCACCCGCGCGCACGCCGTGCGGCTCGGCCGGGAGAGCATCATCGCCGTCCTCGACCGCGCGGAAGCCCTCGTGCGGGCCGCCCGCGGTGAGCACGAGGCCGCGATCGCCCAGCTGACGTCCGTCCAGGACCGGCTGGCCAAGCTCGGGTACGCCCTGGAGGAGGCCCGCGCGGCGTTCGCGCTGGCCCGGCTGCGGACCCGGCGCCCCGGGCCGACGTCCTACGACGAGGCCGCCCGGCTGCTGCGCCGGTGCCGGGCCGTGCCGTGGCTGCGGCTGGTCGACGCGGCGCTCGCGGCGCCGGAGCCGCAGGAGCCGCCGGCCGAGGTGGAGCGGCAGCCCGCCGCCGACGCGCTGGAGGGGCTGGCCTCGATGGAGCGTCAGGTCGCGGCGCTGGTCATGGAGGGCGCCACCAACCGGGAGATCGCCGCGCGCCTGTTCATCAGCGTCAAGACCGTGGAAGCGACCCTGACCCGGGTCTACCGCAAGCTGGGGATCCGCTCCCGGGTGGACATCGTGCGGCTCGCGGCGGGGCGGCGGGCGACCTGAGGGGGCGGCCGGTTTACTGCCGTTGACCGGCAATCCGGGGTTTACCCGCGTAGCACCGAGGGTTTTCCCTGTCCGGGTCCCCTAGGGGGTTCCCTCATTGGGGTGAGGGTGTGACGGGCCATAGGTTTTGGGACGTGCCGCTCAGCCGGGCACACGGGGGTCGGTCCCGCGACCCCCGTGCACCACAACCCCCCACAACACAACAGCACACAGCACCCGCGCGTACTCCCCACGAGCCCCCTCCCCCACGAGGAGACACAGTGTCCGCGCTCCACCGTGCGAGAAAGGCCGCCGTAGCCCTGACGGCGACCGCCGCAGCGGCAGCCACCCTGTCGCTCGGCACCCCGTCGGCATCGGCAGCACCCCAGCCGATCGTCGGCGGCACGACGACCACCACGACGTCGTATCCGTTCATGATGCAGATCACGGACGCCTCGCAGAATCAATTCTGCGGTGGCACCCTCGTCGCCCCGACGAAGGTCGTGACCGCCGCGCACTGCGTGGTCGACGAGACCGCGAGCAGCGTCCGGGTGGTCGGCGGCCGGACGTATCTGAACGGCACGAACGGCACCGTGAGCCGGGTCGGCGACATCTGGATCCACCCCGACTACACCGACGTCACCAACGGCGATGACGTGGCGGTCCTCACCCTGTCCACCTCGATGCCGTACACCACGGCCCCGTACGTCTCCTCCGCCCAGACGAACGTGTACGCGGCCGGCACCACCGCCCGGATTCTCGGCTGGGGCACCACGTCCGAGAACGGCAGCTCCTCCAACCAGCTGCGGACCGCGACCGTCCCGGTCGTGTCCGACTCCGGTTGCGGCAGCGCCTACGGTTCGGACTTCGTCCGGTCCGACATGGTCTGCGCCGGATACACGTCCGGCGGCACCGACTCCTGCCAGGGCGACAGCGGCGGTCCCCTGCTCATCGGGGGCGTCCTGGCAGGGATCACTTCCTGGGGAGAGGGGTGCGCGAAGGCCGGTTACCCGGGTGTCTACACCCGGCTGACCACCTTCTCGTCCCTCGTGACCTCCGAGGTCAACTCGTAGAGGTCCACCCGGGAGCACGACCAGGGGGCGTTGCGGGCCTCCACGAGCGGCCCGCAACGCCCCCTGTCCATATCTCCTTCACGGCACCAGCGTCCCGAACCTCAGCTCGTACCCCTCCCCGGGATACAGCGTCCCCATCGTCCGGGCCGCCTCCTCCTCCAGCGCCTCCCGCTCAACCCCCGTGAGCCGGCCGAAGGGCTGGACGGTGAGGACGCCGTCCGCGAGTTTCCACACGCCCGCGAGGAACCCGTCCACCAGGAACGTCGGGAAGGCCATGTTCCCGACCCACGTCCGGCCCCAGTACTCCGCCGGGATCACCCGGGTGCGGTCCGCGTGGGACAGGAGCAGGTTGTCGTACTCGGGCAGGAGGCGGGGCGGGGCCGGGGTCGCGGGGTCGGGGCGGGGCGCGTCGGGGACGTCGAAGAGTTCGGTGCCCCGCTCGTCGCGGAACGTCAGCAGCCTCGGGCGCAGCCGCTCGAACACCGGACGCAGCCGGGTCACGCCGGCCCAGGTCTGCGCGTCCTTGACGGAGGCGGGGCCGAAGGCGGCGAGGTAGCGCAGGACGATGTCGTCGACGTCGTACGCGGGCGCGGTCCGCCCCAGCCAGTGGCCGGCCGTCGTCAGCGCGACCTGTCCGCTCCGGCCCCACACGCCGCGCGGTGTCACCTGCACCAGCGGGAGCAGGCAGCGGGCGGCGATGCCGAGGGCCTGGGGGTCGGCGTCGGGCCACTCGGCGGCGAGGGCTTCCCGCACCTCCTTCGGGGTGCGGGGCTCCTCCTCGACCAGGGCGCGGGCGCGCGCGGCGACCCGGTCGAGGTCGACGCCGGTGAGCCCTTTGCGGAACACCTTCAGCTCACGCTCGCGCGCGAGCTGGGCGAACGGCCCGAGTCCGAGGCAGTCCTCGGCGGTGTGCAGGTGGATCGTGGAGCGCAGGGTGACCATGCGGACGGCGTCCCGGCCGGTCATGAGCCGGGCGAGGGCGTCCGGCGTGAACCCGTCGAGGCGGGCGGCGAGGGAGTGGTAGGGCGGCCTGACGTTCTGCGCCTGGAGCCCGACGAGGTGGGCCACGGCGTCCCGCACCCCGGTGTCCGACCGGCGCAGGAGGAGTTGCCGGGCGAGGGTGGCGCGGTTGAGGGCGCGGGGGGAGAGGACCGTCATGCAGTGCACGGTAGCTGTCCTCTAGGTCAGATCCTGGCCTCGTTGCGGCCTCTCTCGCGCCCGCTCGTGTTTCCCGGGCCGCGTATATCCTGCCCGTGATCGTCAGGAAACGGACAGACCCGACACCACCGGGAGGCAGCCGCGATGCCCGAGCGACGCCGCGCCGCGAAGTTCCCCCGCAGACCGGTCTGGCGCCGCACCCCGCCGCCGCCCCCTCGGCCGGACCCGCCCCGCCCCGCGCACCGCGCCGCGCCCGAGCCGCCCGCCCCGGCGGAGACCGGCAGCGTCGTCGAGGCGGCCCTGTACCGCGACGGCGTCCGCATCTCCTCGCCCGCGAGCCTCGCCGACACCTACCGTGAACTCCGCGAGCAGGCGGGCAGCCTGGCGTGGATCGGCCTCGCGCGGCCGACCGAGGCCGAACTGCACTCCCTGGCCACGGAGTTCGGGCTGCACCCGCTCGCCGTCGAGGACGCGAAGGAGGCCCACCAGCGGCCCAAGCTGGAGCGCTACGGCGACACCCTCTTCGTCGTGCTGCGCGCGGCGCGCTATCTGGACGCCCCCGAGGAGATCGACTTCGGCGAGCTGCACGTCTTCCTCGGCCCCGACTTCGTCCTCACGGTCCGGCACGCCGACGCCCCCGACCTGTCCGCCGTGCGCCGGCGCATGGAGGAGACCCCGGAGCTGCTGCGGCTTGGCACCGAGGCCGTCCTGTACGCGATCCTGGACGCCGTCGTCGACGGGTACGCGCCCGTCGTCTCCGGTGTCCAGAACGACATCGACGAGATCGAGACGGAGGTCTTCCGCGGCGACCCCGAGGTGTCCCGGCGCATCTACGAACTCTCCCGCGAGATGGTCGAGTTCCAGCGCGCCACCCGTCCGCTGGTCGGGATGCTGCACGGCCTGATGGCCGGCTTCTCCAAGTACGGCACGGACGACGAACTCCAGCGCTACCTGCGCGACGTCGCCGACCACGTCACGCACACCAGCGAACGCGTCGACGGTTTCCGCCAGGCCCTCACGGAGATCCTGACCGTCAACGCGACCCTGGTGACCCAGCAGCAGAACGCCGAGATGCGGGCGCTCGCCGAGGCGGGCTTCGAACAGAACGAGGAGGTCAAGAAGATCTCCTCGTGGGCCGCGATCCTCTTCGCCCCGACCCTCGTCGGCACCATCTACGGCATGAACTTCACCCACATGCCCGAACTCGACTGGCCGCTCGGCTACCCCTTCGCCCTCGCCCTCATGGGCGTCGTCTGCGTGAGCCTGTACGTCGTCTTCAAACGCCGGGACTGGCTCTGAGCGTCTGTGCCACATACACGGTCAGCCGCGCAGGAACCGTTCGCCGAGGAATTCGCCCGGCGCCGGGGCCGGGGGGAGGTAGGCGAGGGCCGAGGCGCGGTGTTCGGCGTAGGGGTGGAGGTCGTCGGTGGTGGCGAGGCGTTCCTGGACGCGGGTGAAGAGGGCGGGGTCGCGCATGTAGGCGAGGAAGAGGAGGCCCCGGTCGGCGGGGCCGTTGTCGTAGGCGCAGCCCCGGCGGAGCATGCGGGCGCCGCCGTCGAGGCGGGGGCTGGCGGCGCGGACGTGGGAGTGGAGGGGGGTGGTGTAGCGGCCCTCGGGGGTCTTGGCGAAGACGTCGACGTCGTCGTGTTCGTGGCGGCGGCCGAGGGGGGCGCCGGTCGTCTTGTGGCGGCCGATCGTCTGTTCCTGGGTGGTCAGGGGGAGGCTGGTGAATTCCTTCACCTTGAGGTGGACGCGGCGGACGACGAGGTAGGTCGCGTCGTCCGTCCAGATCCAGCGTTCGCACTCCTCGGGGGTCGGGTTCTCGGTGCCGTCCTTGAAGCCCAGGAGGTTGCGGGGGGTCTGGCCCGGTTCGGTCGGGGGGAGGAAGCCGTGCTGGCGCCAGCGGGGGCGGAGGGTGCCGGCCGCCGCGGTGAGGAGTGCGGTCGTCTTCGCGGTGAGGGTCTGCCGGGTGGGGGCGGCCAGGTGGAGGAGGAGGTCCGTGCTGGTGCGGGTGAGCCGGTCGCCGGGGAACGGGGGGAGGTCGCGCAGGAGGGCGGGGGGTGTGCGGGCCAGGCGCGGGGGGAGGGTGGGGCCGAAGCCGAGGGCCGCGGTGAGGGCGGGCTCCTGGGGGTGCAGGAGGAGGGGGGTCCAGCGGGTCAGGGTCTGGGTGAGGGCCTTCAGCGCCGCCGGTCCCGTCAGGTGGGGGGCCAGGTCCAGGGCGAGGACCAGGGTCGCGGGCTGGTGGGGGGTGGGGATGCGCTGTCTGCGGGGCGGGGTGGGGGGTGCCGTGCGCGGTGCCGGGGGCGGGAACCTCGTGCAGGCGGTCGCCGTGACGCCGGCCAGGCCCGCCGCGGTGGCGGTCAGGAGGGTGCGGCGGGCGGGGGCTGAGGGCAGGTGGTGTTCGGTCATCTCAGTCATGGGAATTTCGGACGATACCGCCGCGATCATCCGGAAACCGGTCACCTTCGGGTACGTGTCCCCGGCGCCGTCGCGCCCGAGGAGTAGTACCCGGGTACTGCTCCCCCACCCGATTGAGTCCCTGGGTGCCGTCCCCGCCGCACCCCCCGCTCCTAGCGTGGACCGCGTGGCCGAATCCGGCCCCGACCTCCGTCTTCTCCTGGTGGGAGTACTTCCGTGGCCACGTTCCTCTACCGCCTGGGCCGGCTGGCGTTCCGGCGCGGACGGCTGTTCCTGACGGCGTGGATCGTCGTCCTCCTGGCGGTCGGGGCGGGCGCGCTGGGCGCGTCCGGGAAGACGACGGACGACTTCACGCTGCCGGGCACACAGTCGCAGGCGGCGATCGACCTGCTGGGGAAGGAGTTCCCGCAGGCGTCGGCATCGGGCGCGACCGCGCGCGTCGTGTTCGAGGCGCCGGCCGGGCAGCGGCTCACCTCGGCGGCGCACCGGGCCGAGATCGCCTCCCTGGTCGCCGAGTTGAAGAAGGCCCCGCAGGTCTCGAACGTGTCGGAGCCGTTCGCGGCGGACCAGGTCAGCCGCGACGGCACGATCGCGTACGCGCAGGTGACGTACACCGCGCCCAAGGCCGACCTGTCGAAGGCGGCCTCGCGGGCGCTGGACGACGTGGCCGCCGCGGGCGAGAAAGCGGGCCTGAAGGTCAGCCTGGGCGGCAACGCCGTGCAGGAGAAGGCGGCGAGCAAGGCGGCGGAGCTGATCGGGCTGGTCGTCGCCGCGCTGGCCCTGGTCGTCACGTTCGGCTCGCTGATCGCCGCCGGACTCCCGCTGCTGACGGCCGTGTTCGGGGTCGGCGTGGCCATCCTGTGCATCACGCTGGCGACCGCGTTCGTCGACATGGCGTCCGCGTCGTCGACACTCGCGCTGATGCTGGGCCTGGCCGTGGCGATCGACTACGCGCTGTTCATCGTCTCCCGGTACCGCAGCGAGCTGCGGGACGGGCGCGAGCCGGAGGAGGCGGCCGGGCGGGCGCTGGGGACGGCCGGGTCGGCGGTCGTCTTCGCCGGGCTGACGGTGATCATCGCGCTGGCCGGGCTGAGCGTGATCGGCATCAAGATGCTGACCAGCATGGGGCTGGCCGCCGCGTTCGCCGTCGCCGTCGCCGTCCTGATCGCGCTGACGCTGCTGCCGGCGGTGCTGGGGTTCGCCGGGACGCGGATCATGAAGGGGAAGCTGACCAGCGCGCGGCACCGGGCGGAGGAGCGCGGTGAGCGGGAGGCGATGGGCGTGCGCTGGGGACGGTTCGTGACCCGTAACCCGGTGAAGATGCTGGTCGTCTCGGTGCTGGGCCTGCTGGTGCTGGCGCTCCCGATGAAGGACCTGCGGCTGACGCTGCCCGACGACAGCATGGCCTCGCCGGGCACGACGCAGCGGACCTCGTACGACACGCTCAGCAAGGGGTTCGGTCCCGGTTTCAACGGGCCGCTGACCGTCGTCGTCGACGCGCGCGGCAGTGACGACCCGAAGCGGGCGGCGGCGGACGCGTTCACCCTGCTCCAGGGGCTCGACGACGTCGTCAGCGTGCGCCCGGCCGCCTTCAACCAGGCCGGTGACGTCGCCCTGCTCGGCGCGGTCCCGAAGTCCTCGCCGAGCAGTGCGGCGACGAAGGAGCTGGTGGGCGACATCCGCGAGCACAGCGCCGAGCTGAAGCGGGAGACCGGTGCGGTGCTGATGGTGACCGGTACGACGGCCGTGAACATCGACGTGTCGCAGAAGCTGGGCGACGCGATGGTGCCGTACCTCGCGATCGTCGTCGGGCTCGCGCTGATCCTCCTGCTGCTGGTGTTCCGCTCGGTGCTGGTCCCGCTGAAGGCGGCGGCCGGGTTCCTGCTGAGCGTCGTCGCGACGCTGGGCGTGCTGGTCGCCGTGTTCCAGTGGGGGTGGCTGAAGGACCTGTTCGGCGTCGAGCAGACCGCGCCGATCGTGAGCATCCTGCCGATCCTGCTGATCGGCGTGGTGTTCGGGCTCGCGATGGACTACGAGGTGTTCCTCGTGACGCGGATGCGGGAGGAGTACGTGCACGGGGCGGAGCCGGTGGAGGCGGTCGTCGCGGGGTTCCGGCACGGGGCGCGGGTGGTCACGGCCGCCGCGGTCATCATGATCTCCGTGTTCGCCGGGTTCCTCCTCGACGACACCGCGCTGGTGAAGTCCATCGGTCTCGGCCTCGCCTCCGCTGTCCTGTTCGACGCGTTCGTCGTGCGGATGACGATCGTCCCGGCGGTGATGGCGCTGATCGGCCGCAGGGCGTGGGCGCTGCCGGGGTGGCTCGACCGGGTGCTGCCGAACGTGGACGTCGAGGGCGAGAAGCTGCGGCACGTCCTCGACGAGCGGCCCGAGCCGGTGCCCGCACGGCAGGGCTGACCAGGGATGTCACCTCCCGCGCCGTAGAGTCGTACGGCATTCCTCCCGGCGAAGGACGAAGGGCGGCTCCGTGACCACAGGGCCCGGCATCCGTGAGCGGCCCCGGCTGCCCGAGTCGCTGGCCGACGACCCGGACCAGAAGGTGATCATCCCGATCATCAACCGGCTCGGGGCGTGGCGGACGGCGGACCTGGCGCACCCGTGGGTGCGGCGGTGCGCGGTGCCCGCGTTGTGCGCGCTGCTGGGGGTGCCGTCGATCGTGAACCCGGCGAACGACGCGCCCTGGTGGATCCACGTGCTCCTGATGACGGCGTTCTGCGTCCCGCTGCTGTGGCGGGAGAGCCGGCCCGCGACGGTGTTCGCGTTCACCACCGGGGTGTCGGCGCTCTCGCAGGCGCTCGTGGTGTTCAACGGCGCGGACGCCGCGCGGGCCGTCGCCCTCTACAGCGTCGGCCGGCACGGCACACCCCGGCAACTGGTCGTCGCGGTGAGCGTGACGATGCTCCAACTCCTCGCGTGGGCCGCTGTGTTCTGGACGTCCGGGCAGCTGGAGTACGTGTCACGGCCCGAGGTGGCGGCGCTCCTGGCGATGGCGGCGATGGCCGCGTTCGCCGGTCTCGGGCTCGCCGGGCGGCTCGTCAACACCGTGATCGCCGCCCTGCAGAAGGAGCGCGACCAGCAGGCGCAGCTCGCCGCCGCCGCCGAACGGGCCCGGGTGGCGCGGGAGATGCACGACATCCTCGGCCACACCCTCGCCGTCATCGTCGGCCTCGCGGACGGCGCCGCCGCGCTCGCCGCGACCAGGCCCGAGCGGGGTGCCGAGACATTACGGATCATCGGCGAGAGCGGGCGCGACGCGCTCGGCGAGCTGCGGCGGCTGCTCGCCGTCGTCGACGTGGACGGCGCACCGCGCGGCGAGGCGCCGCTCGCGCCGCAGCCGGGGGCACGCGATCTGGACGCCCTGCTGGACCGGGTCCGGGCCGCCGGGCCCAGTGCCCGGCTGCGCACCGAGGGTCAACTGGACGCGCTGTCACCGGGGTTGCAGCTCGCCGTCTACCGCATCGTGCAGGAAGCGCTCACCAACACGCTCAAGCACGCGGCGCCGGACACGGACGTCTCCGTCACCGTCACGGCCGGTGCGGACGCCGTTCTCGTCGCCGTCGAGGACACCGGGCCGTCGCTGGCCGGGGCGTCGCGCGGGCGGGCCGGACAGGGGCTCGTCGGGATGCGGGAGCGTGCCGCCCTCTACCAGGGCGAGGTCACCGCGGGGCCCAACTCCCGTGGTGGCTGGGCCGTTCGGGCCCGGCTGCTGCCCACCACCACTCACCCGGAGAACCACCACCCATGACCACCGTGCTCATCGTCGACGACCAGGCCCTCCAACGCCTCGGTTTCCGCATGCTGTTGGAGGCGCAGCCCGATCTCAGCGTCGCCGGCGAGGCGTCCGGCGGCAGCGAGGCCGTCCGCCTCACGGCCGAACTGCGGCCCGACGTCGTCCTCATGGACGTCCGGATGCCCGGCATGGACGGCATCGAGGCGACCCGCCGCATCGTCGGGTCCGGGGGGCGGTCCCGGGTGCTGGTGCTGACCACCTTCGACCTCGACGAGTACGCGTACGACGCGTTGCGCGCCGGGGCCAGCGGGTTCTTCCTCAAGGACGTGCGGCCCGAGGAACTGGTCGTCGGGATCCGGGCCGTCGCCGCCGGGGACTCCGTCATCTCCCCCGGCCTGACCCGCAAGCTGATCGACGCGTTCACCACGCGGATGCCGCGGGTCGGGGCCGGGGAGGACCGCCGGCTCGGTGAACTCACCGAGCGGGAGCGGGAGGTGCTGACCGCCGTCGCCTCCGGCTGGACCAACGGGGAGATCGCCGAGCGGCTGCACCTCGCGGAATCGACCGTGAAGTCGCATGTCAGTCGGGTGATGGCGAAGATCGGGGCGAGGGATCGGGTGCAGGCGGTGATTTTTGCGTATGACGTGGGGTTGGTGCGGCCGGCGTGAGGGGGGGGCGGCGTGTGGGGGGGGTAGGGCGCGTGAGGGGGCGGGGCGGCTCGTGAGGGGGAGCGGGGCGTGTGAGGTGTGGGGCGTGTGAGGTGTGGGCCGCCATGGCAGTGCCGCCCGCGTGGCAGCGCCGGTCGCGTGACGGTGGCGGTGGCTGTGCCGGTCAGGTGGTGAGCGGGAACACCAGGCAACTGCTCGTCGCGTGGGCGAGTTTGCGGTCGGCCTCGTCCAGCAGGACGGCCTCGGCGAGTGCCGTCGTCCGGCCCGCGTGCAGCACGGTGCCGATCGCCCGTACCCGGCCCGTCTCCGTCGTGATCCGCCGCAGGAACTTCACGTTCAGGTCCAGCGAGGTGTAGCCCGTCGCCGGCGGGAGTACCGACTGCACCGCGCAGCCGGCCGCCGAGTCGAGGAGCGTCGCGTACACGCCCCCGTGCACGCTGCCGATCGGGTTGTAGTGCTCCTCCCCCGGGACCAGTGAGAAGACGACCCGGCCCTCCTCGACCTCGTCCAGCCGGAAGTCGAGGGTGGCGGATATCGGGGCGGCGGGAACGGTGCCGGCCTGGATGCTCCGGAGGAAGTCGAGCCCGCTGCCCTTGCCGACGGCGGCCGCCGTGATCGCCGGGTCTCCCCATTCGTACGTTCTGCTGCGTCCCATGCGGCGACCGTAGCAGGGGTGTTCACGCGCCCGGGGCCGGTCCGCTCACGGGCTCCGTCCACACCCCGAACCACTGCTCGGCCCCGAACTCCTCGAACCGCGACACCTCGCTGAACCCCAGCCGCCGCGCAAGCCGCAGGGAGCGGACGCACATGCCCCGACCGCTCGGCCCCACGCCGATCCAGGGACACCGTCCCGACCATCACCCCGTCGAGTTCGACGACGAAGCACCCAGCCCGCTGACCGGGCACAGCCGGCCCGCCCCTCTCGAGCTCCCCCCGATCCCGAGGCCCCCCGAGATACGCCTGCACCTCACCCGACGCCAACAACTCAACGAACACCCCCCGATCCCGCCCCTCCGACTCCCGCAACACCAACCGCTCAGTCCTGACAGGAGCAGGCGGCCAAACAACGGATCCAAGCCCAGTAGTCATACCGTCCAACTTATAAGCGCCCCCCACACGAGAACCGCCCCCATCACCCCGCCCGCAACACGAAGCACCGAACCCCGCCGACCCCCAGGTCGTACCAGGCGCCCTCGCCCCACCCTTCCGTGAACTCGGCCACCTCCTCCGCACTGACCCCGATCCCCCGCCGCTCCGGCACCAGCCGCTCGGCCAGGGAGGTCGTCACCACCCACGCCCCGCCGGGCGCGAGGAGCCGCCTCACCCGTTCCCCGACGGCTCGCTTGTCCGGCAGGAAGGCGAGTACGAGGCGCATGGTCACCAGGTGGAACGCGCCGGGCGGCAGCTCGCGGGCGACCGCGTCCGCGTCGGCGAAGTCCAACCGCCGTACCCGCAAGCGGGGTTGGAGGTCCGTGTACCGGTCGCGGGTGGCGGCGACGGCGGATTCGGCCCAGTCGACGGCCAGGGTGTCCCATCCGAGAGCGGCGAGGCAGGCGGCGTAGTTCGGAGGGGTCGGGGAGCAGGAATCCGTCGCCGGCGGCGAAGCGGGTCTCCCAGGCGGCGAGGGTTCCTCCCGGCACCCCTCACACCCCCCGCAACAGTCGGTTGATCGCTCGGCCGAAGATGGAGCGGGCCGCCGTCCGCAATGCTGGATCGAAGGCGTTCGGCAGGAAGCGCACCGCCAGTTCCTCCCGCCACACGACGTGGGCGCGACCGCCGGGGCCTGTTCCCACCTCGATCTCGGCCCGGCCGAGGACGACGCGACCGCGTTTTTCCAGGCGGCAGAGGCCGGGGGTGGTGGGGGACGGGGGGTGCCAGAGGGTCACCTCCATGCGGTCGTCGAAGGAGAGGGGGCCGAGGCCGGTGCGGGCGACGAAGACCGTGCCCTCGGTGGTGGGGGCGGGGGTGAGGACGGTGACCCGGGTGAGGGGGACGACGTCCCCGTGCCGGTGCCAGGCGGTGAGCCGGTTCCAGGCTTCCTCGGGCGGCAGCGGAACCGTGCGGTGGAGCTCGAAGGTGACCACGGCCCGATCGTAGGACGCACCGGTGTCGGAGTAACGCGGCGATCAAGGCCGACATCCCTCTACCATCACCGCAGAGCCGGGCAATCCGCCCGCGTCACGGGGGAGTTGATCACCCATGCCATTGAAGACCTATGGCGTCCTGATCGCCCGTGCGGTGGACACCCGCCGCGAGGGCGCCACGGACACCCCGCACTACCAGATCCACCTGAGGGACGAGACCGGCACGAACTACCGCGCCTCCGTGAACGTCCTCTCCCAGGAGCGCCCGTCGGAGCTGCTGTACCTGGTCGACGACGACTTCACGCACCCGGTCACCGCCCGTCTGACGGGCCTGACCCCGGGCTGGACCAAGCTCCCGGCGGGCCCCGGCGGCCCGAACCTGGACTTCATCAGGGGCAACCTGTTCGACCCGGCGAAACTGCGGACGCTCCCGCCGGAGGTGAGCGGCCCGGACAACGACCTGGCCGACCTGCTGGACCACTACGTGCGCCGGGCGGTGGCCGCCCCCGAGGCCCGGCTGCACGTCTTCGGCGAGCGCTGGGGCCCCGAGACCGGCGTCCGGGACAAGGTGTTCGGCTTCCTCCCCGGCAACGGCGTCCACGACGTCCACATGAACCAGGGCAACAGCGCCCGTTTCCGCAAGGACGACGGCGTCTGGCAGGACGGCGGCCTGCTGATCCACTTCCCCGGCGAGAACCGCTGGGTCGCGATCTTCCTGGCGTTCCAGAGCCAGGCGTGGCACACGGACGACGTGACGGGGCACGCCCTGACCGACACGGACGGCAGCCGCCCGAAGCCCGGCACCGAGCCGGTCCGCGTCCTGACGGCCCTGGTCAACCCGCGCGGCCCGGCCCCCGAGGCGGAGCGGGTCACGCTCCTGAACGCCTCCCCGGACACCCGCGACCTGACGGGCTGGTCCCTGGTGGACCGGGCGGGCAACAACACCCCTGTGCCGCCGGGCGAGTTGGCGGCGGGCGCCATCCTGCCGGTACCGCTGGCGGGCGGCGCCCAACTCCCCAACAACGGCGGCGAGATCACCCTCCTGGACGCCAAGGGCCTGAAGGTGCACGGGGTTTCGTACACCGCGGCGCAGGCGGGCCAGGAGGGCTGGACGATCACGTTCTAAGCATTCACTGGCGGTAGAACGTCGCGTCGGCGCGGTCCGTCGCCGTGCCGGGCGCCTGCGTATACAGCAGGTAGTCGTAGTGCCGGAGGTACCGGCCGGGCGTTCCGTACGACTCGTACGACACCCCGGCCGCGTCCGCGAGCCCGGCCCGGCCGAAGAAGCTCGCGCCGGCCGCGAACGCGGCCGTCCCGTCGTTCTTCTCCACCCGCACCTCGCCCGCGCTGGTCGAACGCAGGTAGTAGCCGGGGAAGTTGGCGGACTCCAGGGACACCGTCCCGCTGCCCGCGAGCCCGGTCACCGTGCGGAACTGCGAGTCGGCGAGCGGGGAGACGTTCGCGTCGATGCGGGCCCGGTAGTCGTAGTGGCGGACGAACCGGTCGGGGTAGTTGTACGAGGACAGGCGGTGCGGGGTGACCCCGTCGGCCACCGGGATCCCGAAGTCGGGGGTGCCGTCGGCCTTCCAGTAGACCTTCTGCACGCGGGTGCGGCGGTTGGGGTCGTTCAGCGGGTCGCCGGTGATGTCCTTGTAGCTGCGGTCGTGGTAGACGAGGATGTCCGACCGGCCGTCCTCGGAGACGGTGAACGAGTTGTGGCCGGGCCCGTACTGCGAGGTCGCGGCGCTGCTCTGGAAGACGGGGGTCGAACTCTTCGTCCAGGAGGCCGGGTTGGTGAGGTCGGCGGTCGCGGACGCGGTGAGCATCCCCATGCAGTAGTTGGCGTCGGTGGCGCTCGCCGAGTACGTCATGAAGACCTTGCCGCCGTGCTGGATCAGCGCGGGACCCTCGTTCACCTTGAACCCGATGGTCTCCCAGGGCAGCGTGGGCTGCGAGAGTTCGGCCGGGGTGCCCTGGATCGTCCAGGGGTTGGCCATCTTCGCGATGAACAGGCTGGTGTTGTTGTCCTCGGCGGGGTTGCGCTGCGCCCAGGAGAGGTAGCGCACACCGTTCACGACGAACGTCGTCGCGTCCAGGGAGAACGTCTCCCACGTGGTCTTGATCTGGCCCTTCTCGGTCCAGGTCGCGGTCAGCGGGTTCGCGCCGGTGCCCTCCAGGACGTACATCCGGATCGCCCAGATGTCGTCGGTGGCTCCGGCCGCGAAGTACACGTACCACTTGCCGTCGATGAAGTGGATCTCCGGCGCCCAGATGTGCGCGCCCATGACCCCGCTCGCGTGCTTGGTCCAGATGGTGACCTCGGGGGCCGCCGCGAGGCCCTGGATGGTCGTCGCGCGGCGCAGCACGATGCGGTCGTAGGCGGGGACGGTCGCGGTGAAGTAGTAGTAGCCGTCCGTGTGTTTGAAGATGTGCGGGTCGGCCCGCTGTTCGGCGATCGGGTTGGTGTAGGTCACGGCGGGCGACTCCGGCGCGGCGGCCTGGGCGGGGGCGGGGCCGGTGAACACCCCGGCCAGGGCGAGGAGTACGGCCGTCAGCAGCCGTACGGCGTTACGTCTCAAGGGAGTTCTCCAGGAAGGGGTCAGGCGGCGGGCACGAGGCGCCACTGCCGGCAGGTGTTGTTCAGCCACGTCCACTGCCGGACGTTCGCCCCGTCGGCGTTCGAACCGCCGCTGACGTCGAGGCACTTGCCGCTGTCGCGGTCGACCAGCGTGCAGGCGGTGGGGGTGTTGGCGCTCTCGCCGGAGGGGCCGGGGAGGGTCGGGCCGGTGGCGACGGGGGTGCCGAAGTCCGGGGTGCCGTCGGCGTTCCAGGTGAACTTCTGGGCCCGCGTGGTCCGTCCGTTGCCACAGCCGCCGGACGAGGAGGAGGCGCTGAGCGGGTCGGCGCCGGCGCTCTCCAGGACGTGCGCGGTGGCGGCCGGCAGGCCGAGCAGCGTCAGTACGCGGACCAGAAGGTTCCGGCCGCGATACATCCGAGGCATACAGGACCGTCCCTTGTCCGTAATTTCGAACGTAGTTCGTAACTTCGGCCAGAACATAAAGGTCCGGCATGATCCCGTCAATGATTTCGACTTCGGAAACCGGTCGGTCTACAGCGATGTGCGTCCGGTTCGGACCGTGACCCACCCCGCATTAACCTCTCCCCATGACCACCACGGACAAGCCCGACACCCGGGACCGCCTCCTGGCCGCCGCCGCCGACCTCTCCTACCGACAGGGCGTCGGGATCGGCGTGGAAGCCCTCTGCAAGGCCGCGGGTGTGTCCAAGCGCTCCATGTACCAACTCTTCGCCAGCAAGGACGAGTTGCTGGCGGCGAGCCTTCAGTCGAGGGCAGCGGCCTACACAGCCCACCTCCTGCCCCCGGCGGACACCGAGGACACCCCGCGCGACCGCATCCTCCACATCTTCACCCAGGTACAGACCCACGCCTCCGCCCCCGACTACAAGGGCTGCCCCTTCCTCGCCGTCCAGGTCGAACTCAAATCCGCCGACCACCCCGCGAGCAAGGTCGCCCACACCGTCAAGGAAAACCTCCGGAAGTACTTCAGGGCCGAGGCGCAAAAAGGCGGAGCCCCGGACCCCGACCTCCTCTCCCGCCAGCTCATCCTGATCTTCGACGGCGCGAGCGCGAGGGCGGGAATCGGCGCGGACGATCTGACGGGCCTCCTCCACCCCCTGGTGGAAACGCTGCTGGAGAAGGCGGGCCTGTGAGGCTGCGCCGCGTTCAGGTGCGGGAGCGTCGTGGCTGATCGCGCAGTTCCCCGCGCCCCTAAAAAGGCGGGCTGCTGTGGTCTTTTGTCTGCGGAAGGAAGCGCGGGGCCCTGCCGACATACGGCTCACCGACTTCAGGGGCGCGGGGCTGTATTCGATATGCGGCTCCGCCGCGTGGGCGCGACCAGCCACAACAGACCCGCAGCCGCCGAACTCAGCGCATGACCCGAGCTCTTGGGCGAACCGGCACCCCCGACGGAGGCTCATGGTGGATGGGCGTGTGAGCCCCGGTAAGTGACACCCCGCTCCCGCCCCTGCGTTCCGCGATGATCTCCGCGGCGATGGAGAGGGCCGTCTCCTCGGGGGTACGCGCGCCGAGGTCGAGCCCGATCGGGGAGTGGAGGCGGGACAACTCCGGTTCGGTCACGCCGACTTCACGGAGGCGGGTCAACCGGTCGAGGTGGGTCCGGCGGGAGCCCATCGCCCCGACGTACCCGACAGGCAACCGCAGGGCGAGCCGAAGCAACGGCACGTCGAACTTCGCGTCGTGCGTGAGAACGCACAGGACAGTCCGGCCGTCCACCTCGGTGCGGGCCAGGTACTCGTGGGGCCAGGAGACAACGACCTCGTCGGCTTCCGGGAAGCGTTCCCGCGTCGTGAAGACGGGCCGCGCGTCGCACACCGTGACGTGGTACCCGAGGAACTTCCCGACCCGCACGAGCGCCGACGCGAAGTCGATCGCCCCGAACACGATCATCCGGGGCGCCGGCACGGACGACTCGACCAGCAACGTCAACGGCACAGCGCACCGCAACACCTCCAGCGTCCCGGTCCGCCCGGCATCGAGAAACGCCCGCACCTCGGCGACGACCGCCCGGTCAAGCGCGCCCCCAGCGGCACCGAGAGACCCCTCCCAGCCCCCGTCCCCGCGCACCACCAGCGCCCGCCCCACCACCTCGGACGGCCCCCGCACCACCCGCGCCAGCGCCAAACACTCCCCCGCAGCCACCGCCCGCACCGCCCCCACCTCGACCCCCCGCACCGGCGTCACCAGCACATCGATGACACCCCCGCAGGTCAGCCCCACGGCGAACGCGTCGTCGTCGCTGTACCCGAACCGCTCGACAACCGCCGAACCACTGCGCAGCGCCTCCCGGCACAGCTCGTACACGGCCCCCTCGACGCACCCCCCGGACACGGACCCGACAGCGACCCCGTCGGCGTCGACGGCGAGCGCGGCGCCCGGCATCCGGGGCGCGCTCCCGCTGACGGCGACGACGGTCGCGACGGCGAAGTCCCGCCCCTCCTCCGCCCAGCGGCTCAGCTCCCCGGCGATGTCGAGCATCACGCCGTCCCGGTGAGGTGTTCCGGCCGGACCGGCGTCCGGTTCAGCTCAAGCCCCGTGGCCGCGCGCACGGCCGCGAGGACGGCGGGCGTCGAGGACAGGGTCGGCGCCTCCCCCACCCCCCGCAGCCCGTACGGCGCGTGCTCGTCGGCGAGTTCGAGCACGTCGACGGGGATGGTCGGGGTGTCGAGGATCGTCGGGATCAGGTAGTCCGTGAAGGAGGGGTTGCGCACCTTCGCCGTCACGGGGTCGACGACGATCTCCTCCATGACGGCGATCCCGAGCCCCTGCGCGGTACCGCCCTGGATCTGCCCGACGACGGACAGCGGGTTGAGCGCCTTGCCCACGTCCTGCGCGCAGGCCAGCTCGATCACCTTGACGAGCCCCAGCTCGGTGTCGACCTCGACGACGGCCCGGTGCGCGGCGAAGCTGTACTGGACGTGCCCGTCGCCCTGCCCGGTGCGCAGGTCGAACGGGACGGTGGGCCGGTGGCGCCACTCCCGTTCCAGTTCGACGGCCTCGTCCCCGAGGACGTCGACGAGGTCGGCCAGCACCTCGCCGCCGTCGGTGACGACCTTGCCCCCTTCGAGCAGCAGCTCGGCGTGGGCCCAGGCGGGGTGGTACGACCCGAACCTGCGCCGCCCGAGCTCCAGCACCCGTTCCCTGACCAACTCGCAGGCGTGCTTGATCGCCCCGCCGGTGACGTACGTCTGCCGGGACGCGGACGTCGAACCGGCGCTGCCGACCCTCGTGTCGGCGGGATGGATGGTCACCTGCGAGACGCCCAGCTCGGTCCGGGCGATCTGCGCATGTACAGTCACCCCGCCCTGCCCGACCTCGGCCATGGCGGTGTGGACGAGGGCGACCGCCTCTCCCCCTACGACTTCGAGGCGGACACGAGCGGTTGAGTAGTCGTCAAAACCCTCCGAGAACCCGACGTTCTTGATGCCGACCGCGTACCCGACCCCGCGCACGACCCCTTCGCCGTGCGTCGTGTTGGACAGTCCGCCGGGCAGCTGCCGTACGTCGACGCCCTCGCTGCTCTCCCACTGCCGCTCCGGCGGCATCGGCAACGCCTTGACACGGCGCAGGAGTTCGGCGACCGGCGCCGGGGAGTCGACGACCTGCCCGGTGGGCAGCCGCGAGCCCTGTTCCATCGCGTTGAGGCGCCGGAACTCGACGGGGTCCATGCCGAGTTCGGCGGCGACCTTGTCCATCTGGGCCTCGTACGCGAAGCACGCCTGCACCGCCCCGAAGCCGCGCATCGCGCCGCAGGGCGGGTTGTTGGTGTAGAGGGCGAGCGCTTCGATCTCGACGTCGTCGACGACGTAGGGCCCGACCCCGAGGGAGGCCGCGTTGCCGACGACGGCGGGGCTCGCGGAGGCGTACGCGCCGCCGTCGAGGACGATCCGGGCCCTGACGTGGGTGAGCTTGCCGTCGCGGGTCGCGCCGTGTTCGTACGTCAGCCGCGCGGGGTGGCGGTGGACGTGCCCGAAGAAGGACTCGAAGCGGTTGTAGACCATCTTGACCGGCTTGCCGGTGCGCAGGGCGAGCAGGCAGGCGTGGATCTGCATCGACAGGTCCTCGCGCCCGCCGAAGGCGCCGCCGACGCCCGCGAGGGTCATCCGGACCTTCTCCGGCGGCAGCCCGAGGACGGGCGCCATCTGGCGGAGGTCGGAGTGGAGCCACTGGGTGGCGATGTAGAGGTGGACGCCGCCGTCCTCCTCGGGCACGGCGAGCCCGGACTCGGGGCCGAGGAACGCCTGGTCCTGCATGCCGAAGACGTACTCGCCGGTGACGACGACGTCGGCCCGCCGGGCGGCCTCGGCGGCGTCGCCCCGGACGATCGGCTGCCGGTGCAGCACGTTCGGATGAGGTACGTGTCCGGCGTGGTGGTCCGTACGGTTCTCGTGCACCAGCACCGCGTCCGGCGCGGTCGCGGACGACTCGTCGGTGACGACGGGGAGTTCGCGGTACTCGACGCGGATCTTCGCGGCGGCGCGGCGCGCGGTCTCGGGGTGGTCGGCGGCGACGAGGGCGACGGGTTCGCCGTGGTGGCGGACCTTGCCGTGGGCGAGGACGGGGGTGTCCTGGACCTCCAGGCCGTAGTGGCGGACGTCGGTGGGCAGGTCGTCGTAGGTCAGGACGGCGTGCACGCCGGGCAGGGCCAGCGCTTCGGAGACGTCGAGGGAGACGATGTCCGCGTGGGCCACCGGGGAGCGCAGGAGCTGGCCCCAGAGCATGTCCTCGTGCCACATGTCCGAGGAGTAGGCGAACTCGCCGGTGACCTTGAGGGTGCCGTCCGGGCGGAGGGTCGATTCGCCGACGCCGCCCTTGGTGGGGGTGCCCTGGGTGAGTCCGGCGGGGGTCGTGCGGGGCATGGTCACTCTCCCTGCCGGGCCGCCGCGAGGCGTACGGCGTCCATGATCTTCTCGTAGCCGGTGCAGCGGCACAGGTTGCCGGACAGCGCCTCGCGGATGTCGGCGTCGGAGGGGCTGGGGTTGTGCTGGAGCATCTCGTCGGCGGCGACCAGGAGCCCCGGCGTGCAGAAGCCGCACTGGACGGCGCCGGCGTCGATGAACGCCTGCTGGATCGGGGCGAGTTCACCCTCGCGGGAGGCGAGTCCTTCGACGGTGACGACGTCCCGGCCCTCGGCCTGTCCCGCCGCGACCAGACAGGCGCAGACGGGGACGCCGTCGAGGCGGACCGTGCAGGATCCGCACTCGCCCTGTTCGCAGGCGTTCTTGGAGCCCGGCAGTCCGAGCCGTTCACGCAGGACGTAGAGCAGGGACTCGCCCTCCCAGACGTCGTCGGCCTGCTGCGGCCGTCCGTTGACGGTGAGGTTGACGCGCATCACGCGACGCCCCCTTTCCGAAGAGAGGCCCGGTACGACTCCCAGGTCCAGGTCAGTGTGCGGCGGGCGAGGATGCCGACCGCGTGGCGGCGGTAGCTCGCGGTGCCGCGTACGTCGTCGATGGGGTTGCAGGCGGCGGCGCAGAGGTTCGCGAACTCCTTGGCCAGCGAGGGGGTGACGATCCGGCCGTCGTCCCAGAGGCCGTGCTCGTCCAGTGCGGCGGCGAGGAATTCCTCGGCGGCCTTGGCCCGGACGGGGGTCGGGGCGGCGGAGCCGATGCCGGTGCGCACGGTCCGGGTCTCGGGGTGCAGGGCGAGGCCGAAGGCGCAGACGGCGATGACCATCGCGTTGCGGGTGCCGACCTTGGCGTACTGCTGGGGGCCGTCCGCCTTCTTGACGTGCACGGCGCGGATCAGTTCGTCGGGGGCGAGGGCGTTGCGTTTGACGCCGGTGTAGAAGTCGTCGATGGGGATGCGGCGGCTGCCGCGCACCGACTCGACCTCGACCTCGGCTCCGGCGGCGAGGAGCGCGGGGTGGGCGTCCCCGGCCGGGGAGGCGGTGCCGAGGTTGCCGCCGACGCCACCCCGGTTGCGGATCTGCGGGGAGGCGACGGTGTGCGCGGCCAGGGCGAGGCCGGGCAGTTCGGTGCGCAGGTGCTCCATGATCCGCGTGTAGGGGACGGAGGCGCCGAGCCGTACGGAGTCCTCGCCGGTCTCCCACTCGTACAGGTCGCCGATGCGGGTCAGATCGAGCAGGTGTGTGGGGCGGCGGTGGTCGAAGTTGATCTCGACCATCACGTCGGTGCCGCCCGCGATGGGTACGGCGGTGGGGTGCTCGGCCTTCGCGGCAAGCGCCTCATCCCAGCCGGCGGGGCGAAGGAAGTCCATGACCGGGTCTCCCGTCCGGATCTTGCCGTGTTCAGGTGTTGTTCACGGGGTTCACGGCCAGTACACAAGCCGCCGCTCCGGCCGGGTCAGTCACCGAATCTCCGAAGGAGTTGGCTGGTCGCAGCGGTCATCTTGTAGATTCGTATGAACAGAAGACCACAGAAACCTCCCTGACTTCCCGCTGAAACACGGGGAAACACGGGAAGCGATTCCCGACCTCCATCGTAGATTTCGAGACACGGAAACGGCGGCGACGAACCATGCGGCTGCGCGCACTGCTGGACACCGACGCGCTGGGCCTCAGGCTGCTCGGCGGCGGGGACGAACTGGAACGAACCGTGCGCGGGGTCATGACGACCGACCTGCGCGACCCGAGCCGCTACCTCTCCGGCGGCGAACTGGTCCTCTCGGGGCTCGCCTGGCGCCGGGACGCCGCCGACTCGGAGCCGTTCGTCCGGCATCTCGTGCAGGCCGGGGTCGTCGCGCTCGCGGCGGGCACCGCCGAGTTCGGGGAGGTGCCGGAGGACCTGGTCGTGGCGTGCGCGAAGCACCGGCTGCCGCTGCTCCGGGTCGACGAGTCGGTGTCGTTCGCGGCGGTCACCGAGCACGTCGTGCGGCAGGTGTCGGGCGAGCGCGCCGGGGACCTCGCGGCGGTCGTCGACCGGCACCGGCGGATGATGACGGCCGGTCCCGCGGGCGGGGGCCCCGAGGTCGTCCTCGACCTGCTCGGCTCCGACCTGGACCTGCGGGCGTGGGTGCTGTCGCCGACCGGGCGGCTCGTCTCGGGCGCCAAGGGGGCCCCGCTGCCGCAGGAGGCGCGCACCCGGCTCGCGGCCGAACACCTCGCGGCGGCGCGCACCGGCCGGCGCGGGCCGCAGCGCGTGCAGGTCGGCGCGGTGACGTACTCCCTGTTCCCCGTCCGGGGCGGCGGGCGGCCCGCGCAGTCGCCGCGCGCGATCCGGGAGACGGCCCTCGCGGACTGGCTGCTGGCCGTCGAGGCGGACGCCGGGGACTGGCCCGACGAGCGCATGGACCTCCTGCACGGCGTCACCCAGCTGATCGCCGTCGAACGCGACCGCCGCGACGCGGCCCGCACGGTACGGCGCCGGCTCGCCCAGGAACTCCTCGAACTCGTCCAGACGGGCGCGGCCCCGCCGGAGATCGCCGCCCGCCTGCGGGTGGCGGCCCCCGTGCTGCTGCCGGGGGTGGGGGCCGCGCCGCACTGGCAGGTGGTGGTGGCCCGCGTGGAGTGGGCGGACCCGGGTGCGGGACGCGCGCCGGGCTCCGAGGCCGGTGCCGGGCGCGGCGAGTGGGGTGACGGGGACGGCGGGACCGGCGCCGTCGCGCAGGCCCTGCTGGAGGAGATCCTGGTCGGCCGGTTCACGGCCGGAGTCGAGCCCGCCGAGCGGATCGCCGTCGCGCACACCGGCGAGGAGGCGGTCGCGCTGGTGCCGCTGCCGTCGGTGTCGAGCGAGCACGACGGCTCGGAGGCCGGTGTCCTCGCGGACGCCCTCCTGGACGCCGTGCGCGAGCCGCTGGCCACCGGGCTCGACGGGGAGGGGCGGCTCACGCTGGGCGTCAGCGCGGCCGTCCACTCGGCGGAGGGGCTGCGCGGGGCGCTGGAGGAGGCGCGGCACGCCCGCCGGGTCGCGGCGGCGCGTCCGGGTCCGGTGTCGGCGGCCGGACACCAGGAGCTGGCCTCGCACGTCCTGCTGCTGCCGTTCGTCCCGGACGACGTGCGCCGCGCGTTCACCGCCCGGCTGCTGGACCCGCTGCGCGAGTACGACCGGCGCCACCGCGCCGAGCTGATCCCGACGCTGGAGGCGTTCCTCGACTGCGACGGCTCCTGGACGCGGTGCGCGTCCCGGCTCCACCTGCACGTCAACACACTGCGCTACCGGGTGGGCAGGATCGAGCAGTTGACGGGTCGTGACCTCGCGAAGCTGGAGGACAAGCTCGACTTCTTCCTGGCGCTGCGCATGAACTGACGCACGGCCGTCCAAACCCCGGCGCACCGACTTCCCCCGACTTTGTGAAATCCTTCACCCGCCCCCTTGGCCCCGTGCCAGGATCCGTGCTGAGATGCGGCCACCACTCACTCAACAGCTCGATGGCGTGCTCGGGGAGGGCAACGTGGCGCACACCGCCATGTCTGGTTACGGAACGACTCCTGGTGACGATCCCCTCCAGACCGCGGTGTGGCGGCTGCGGTCGCGCGCCTGCTGGGCCGACGCGGTGGCACTGCTGCCTCCCGATACGCCGTCCGGCTCGCTCCAGCGGGCCTCGCTCCTGGTCGAGCGGTGCCTCTACACGGAGCAGGGGTGGGCCGACGCGGAGGACGCGCTGCGGGCCGCCGAAGCGCTCGCCCACACGGACGCCGAGCGGGGCGCCGCCGCTTGTGAACGCGGGTACTTGGCCTACGCGTCCACGATCCACGGGGTGCGTGACCGCACGGACGAGGCGCGGGCCGCGCTCGGGCGCACCGCCGCGCTCGTCCCTCCGGGGAGTGCGCTGCGGGGGCTGCTCGACTACCGGCGCGGGCTGCTCGCCGAGAACCTGTCCCGCTCGCCGCAGTCCGCGCGGGCCGCGTACCGCCGGGCCCATGCGGCGGCCTCGGACGCGTCCGACACCCTTCTCCTGTCGTCCACGTGGCGCCATCTCGCCGGACTCGCCCTCCGCGAGGGCGAGTTGGCCGAGGCGCGGCACGGCTTCGCCGAATCCCTGCGGCTGCGGGAGGAGTTGGGGTACCTGGTGGGGACCGCCCCCGCGCTGGCCTCGCTGGCCGACGCGGAGACCGAGCCGGAGGCGTCACGGCTGCGGGAGGAGGCGCGGCGGTTGTTCCAGCTCCTGGGGGGCGTACCGACGTGGCTGGCCCGGCAGTTGGGGGCGGTGAAGGACGCGTCGTAGGTCGGGTGCGGGCGGGTGGGGGCCGATCGCGCAGTTCCCCGCGCCCCTAAAAGCAAAAGACGGCGGGGTGCCCCGGCGTTTTCAGGGGCGCGGGGAACTGCGCGACCAGCCACATCCAACCCGCACCCGGCACACCACCGAACCCCCTCCCCCCTACCCCGCGAAATGCTCACCCACCAGAACCCTCACCATCTCCAAGTCCCGCCCCACCAACGCGTCCACCAACCGCACATGTCCCACCGCGTCGGCCATGAGATCCCCCCGCCCCGGCAGCGCACGCCAGTGCAAGTCCTCGGCGATGCGGACGAGTTGACCGTTGCCGGCGTAGCCGAGGAGCGCGCCGTGGAAGGCGCGGTCGGCCTCGGCATAGGTGGCCCGGCAGCCGGAGGCCGCCGCGTGGACGCCCGCGTCGGCCAACGGCCGCAGATCGGCCCAGCGTTCGGGGGAAACGGTCCGCGCGAGCCGGAGTATCACCGGCACTTCGATGAGCCCGCGTATCTCGGCCAGCTCGGCGAGCTCACGGGCCCCCCGCTCGACGACCCGGAACCCCCGGTTGGGGACGACTTCGACGGCCCCTTCGAGCGCGAGCTGCTGCATGGCCTCCCGCACGGGCGTCGCGGAGACCCCGAACCGCTCGCCGAGGACGGGCGCGGAGTACACCTCACCGGGCAGCAGCTCACCGGAGACCAGCGCGGTGCGCAACGCGTCGAGGATCTGCCCCCGGACGGAGGCCCGCTGGACGACGGGCCGGGGCGAGGGAATGGGCACCTCACTGTGGGTGTGCTCACCACGGGCGGAACCCTGAGACACGGCGTCCTGCGGAGCACCTTGCTGCGGCACCGTCGTCCGGCGTTCGGCGGCACACCCGTACGGCGCACCCCCCTGTAAGCGCGCGGCGGCGCTGCCGTACGACTCGGCGGAGCCCTGTGGGGCCTGGTTCACGAGGGTCTCCTCCGGGCTTGTCGGTACTTGGGGCCATTACGACCGGTTGTTACTCGTCCGTCAAGCACCTTAGGCCCACTGGCGGTCAGTTCAAATCCCAACGACCATGGATAAGGTTAGGCTTACCTACAAACCTCGTGGATCGGTGGCCCCGGCATGCCCACTCCCCCGCCCGTCACGCACGACGCCTACGCCCGCCTCACGGAGGTCTGCCCGAGCGTCACGGTGCGGCACGTCGGGGAGGGTGAGCCGGCGCCGTCGGGCGGCGGCTGGGTGTCGGCCGCGGGACTCGCCGAGGGCGGCGCCGAGCTGGCACGATTCCTCGCCTGGGACGACGCCCAGGTGCTGCGGGACCACGGGAAGAAGGGCCGCCCGGACGTGGTCGCGAGCTTCGGCCTGCACCGCTACTCCTGGCCGGCCTGTCTGCTGTTCACGATCCCCTGGTTCCTGCACCGCAGGGTCCCCCGCCTCCCCGTGACGCATGTCTCCTACGACCGCACCGACGGCATGCGCCTCGCGGTGCGTACGCCGGACTCGTTCGCGTGTCTGCCGGGCGACCCCGCGGCGGCGCACCCGGGCGCACGGGTCGTGCCGGACGAGGAGGCACTGCGGGCGGAGCTGCGGTCGGCCGTCGCCGAGCACCACGAGCCGCTGCTCGCCGGGTTCGGCCCCCGGATGCGGCGGCGGGGGCGGGCGCTGTGGGCGACGGTGACGGACGAGATCGTCGAGGGCGTCTGGTACGTCGCCGCGCTCCTCGGTGACGAGGAGAAGGAACGGGCCCGGCGCGAACTGGAGTTGCTGCTGCCGGGGGCGACGCGCCCGTACGTCGGGACGGCGGCGTTCCGTGAACTCACCGGCCCGGACGGTCAGGCGCTGCCGACGCGGGACCGGGCGAGCTGCTGCATGTACTACACGATCGACGCGGACGACCCCTGCGTGACCTGTCCGCGCACCTGTGACGCCGAGCGGATCGCCAAGCTCACGGCCGCCACGGCGAGTTGACGCCCCCTTGGTTCGGGGCGCGTCCGGTGCTGTCGTAAGATCATCGCCGAACGGGACAGCCGTACGGTCACAGGGGATTCACAATTTCCTCACGAGCCGCGGGAACTTTCCGTGGAACCATCCGTACGGGTAGTCTTGTTCGAACTCAACTCCCGCCGCTCAAGCAGCAGTTCGAGCAGAACGTCGCCGTGGGCATCCCCTTGCACCTCCTTGGCGGCCTCTTGTCCCGAAACCCCCTTGAGGGCCGGTGGGATTGGGCCACTATGGCGGGCGATACGCCCTATCCCAATGCAAGGGACTCCAGATGAGACTGACCGACATATCGCTGAACTGGCTGCTTCCGGGCGCCGTACTGCTCCTGGGCCTGCTGGCGGCGATTGCGGTGCTCGCGCGGAGCAAGCGGTCCGGCGGGGAGCATGCGAAGGACGACTCCTGGGAGCGCAGCGAGGAGCGGCGTAGGCGCAAGGAAGCGTTCTACGGCATGGCCTCCTACGCCCTGCTCTTCTGCTGCGCCGCCGTCGCCGCGGCGCTCTCCTACCGAGGGCTGGTCGGCTTCGGCCAAGAGAACCTCGGCCTCTCCAACGGGTGGGAGTACCTCGTCCCGCTCGGCCTCGACGGCGCGGCCATGTTCTGCTCGGTCCTCGCGGTCCGCGAGGCGAGCCACGGTGACGCGGCGCTCGGCTCCCGGATACTGGTGTGGACGTTCGCCGGTGCCGCCGCCTGGTTCAACTGGGTGCACGCACCCCGGGGCCTCGGTCACGACGGCGCCCCGCAGTTCTTCGCCGGGATGTCCCTGTCCGCCGCCGTCCTCTTCGACCGCGCGCTGAAGCAGACCCGCCGTTCCGCGCTGCGCGAGCAGGGTCTGGTGCCGCGTCCGCTGCCGCAGATCCGGGTCGTGCGCTGGATAAGGGCGCCGCGCGAGACGTACAAGGCGTGGTCGCTGATGCTCCTGGAGAACGTCCGCAGCCTCGACGAGGCGGTCGACGAGGTGCGCGACGACAAGGCGCGCAAGGAGGAGGCCAAGCGGCTGCGGCGTGAGCAGCAGCGCGTGGAGAAGGCCCAGCTCAAGGCGATCAGCCGGGGGCACCGGGGGTTTCCGGGGCGGGGTGGCCGGCCGATGGAGGCGCCGCCGGAGGTCGCTCTTGAGCGGGTCGGCGGCGGCACTTCGGAGCCTGCCATAGCGGCCTCCGCCGCGCCGGAGCAGCTTCCCGTCCGTCAGCGTCCCTCGCTCTCGCCCGTCCGTCCCGGGGCGGAGGCGCCCAGCGCCTCCGCCGCGTCCACGTCGACCGTCGACCTCACGGCCGAGGACGACACCATGGCGCTGCCCCGGCTGGACTCGCTGGAGCGCAAGCTCAAGGATCTGGAGCAGCAGTTCGGCTGAGCGAGGATCTGGAGCAGCGGCTCACGCCGCACCATGAGCACGTCACGGCGTGAGCCGTGAAGCACCTCGGGGCGGGGGCGCGACCTTCCAACAGGGCCGCGCCCCCGCCCCGTTGTCCTGCCCGCCGGTGAACTAGGCGGCGTCCGCGTCCAGTTCGAACCAGACCGCCTTGCCGATGCCGTGCCGGCGTACCCCCCAGGCGTCCGCGAGGGACTGGACGAGGAGGAGGCCCCGGCCGTGGGTGCCGTCGTCGGGGTGGGGGGCCCTCGGGGTGGGGAGCTGGGGGACGAAGTCCCGTACCTCCACCCGGAGTCCGTCCGGGCCGACCGTCGCCGTCAGGACCGCGTCGTCGTCGGTGTGGAGCAGCGCGTTGGTGACCAGTTCGCTGGTCAGCAGCTCCGCGATGGCCGAGCGTCCTGGCTTGCCCCAGTTGCGCAGGAGTTCCCTGAGCGCGTGCCGGGCCTCGGGGATCGCGGCCAGGTCCGCGCGTCCCAGGTGGCACCTCAACTGCCCCGTGTCGTCCGGGTTCTCGCCTGTCCGCGCCGCGTGTCCCTGTGGGGAGCGCGGCGCCTGCGGTGTCGCCGAGGAGGCCCCGATCGCCATGGGACCGCCCCCTCGTGCCTGCCTTTTCATGACCCCCGCCCGCGCGCCGATGTCGGTTTCCCTCCTGCTCGAACACGTTCACGGGGATCCATGCCCCGTGCGGCCGCCCGCAGTCCTGCGCGGCCGCGGGGCCGCCGGATGTTCGGCCATGTTCCCGGCACCGCGTGCCGCGCCCGCCGTCGCGCCTCTGACCAGCCCACAAGGGCCCCCGGCATATGCCAAGGGCCTTCTCCGCCGCGTCTTCGGCGACACCGGGTCCCCCCGCGACGTATAGCCGAGCGCGAACGGGGTACCGCACCCGTTCTCCGCCGCCCCCGCCCCCGCGGTCTACGCACCCCCGCGCGCGACCCGGTCCCCACCGTCGACCGCCCCCTCCCGAACCCGGCGTATCCCACCCGGAGCCACCCGTCGGCCCCGACTGCCCCGCACTCCGCCCAACTTGGCCAAAAACCACCGCGCCCACCCGAGGCGATCTGGTGCGGCCGGGGTCCCGGTGCTGCTCACACGGGGGTGAAGGGAACGTGAACGGTGAGGCGGGAAGGGGGACGGGGGCCGCGGGCGACGGCGAAGGGGGCGCGGCCGGCGTGCCGGGACCCGGTTCCGGTGGGCGGAGATTCGGACGGCTCCGCTCCGAGGCGACGGTCCCGGAGGCGGCTCGGAACCGGCGAGGTGAACGGGGTGGCGTGGGGGGAGGTACGGGGCCGCCCTCTCGTCCCCCATGCGTGAGGGCGGCCCCGGTTTTCGGATGGTCAGCGCAGCTTGTTCACCGCCGTGACGGTGGTCTTCTTGAACGCCTTCACCGGGGCGTTCGCGAACGAGCCCAGCTCGCCCCAGTCGACGACCGTCACCCGGGTGCCGTCGCGGCCGACGCCGAGGAGGCGGACGTCCGTGGCGCCCCAGTCGCCGACGGTGTGCAGGCCGAAGACGTGCGCGCCCTCCTCGACCTTGACGGCGCCGTAGTCCTTGAACTCGGCCTGGACGTCCGGGTACTTGTCCTCGATGCGGGCCGCACAGGTGCGGATGTCCTTCTCGATGCGCGCGTAACGGCCCTTGGCGGCACGCTCGTCGGGCAGGACGACGCTCACCTGGACGGCGCCGGTGTCGAGTTCGGTGCGGAAGGTGCGGTGCCAGGTGGCGTCGCCGCCGCCCAGCGCCATGCCGAGGCAGGTGTCCACCTCGATCTCCTCGGGCACGCCCGCGGTGACCGGGCCGGCCGTCCAGGCGGACGAGGCGTGCGGCGGGAGGTCGCCCGGCGCGAGGAATCCGGGCGGCGCGGGGTTCGCCGCCGCCGGGACGGCCGTCGCCGTGACGACGGTGAGGCAGGCGGCGGAGAGTGCGGTGAGCACGGCCGCGTGGACGCGAGTGCGCATGAGTGGTCCCCCGTGGGTGTCGTACGTGGATGTGAACTCGGCGCACCTCGGCGTACCTTCGGTCGGGACGGGTCGGGTCCCGGCGGGGCCGTTCGGTGCGACACCACGAGCATCACGGGTCACGGCGGACCGGGGCAAGCGGCACCGCCCGTCCGCCGGGGATGGAACCATCCCACCCCGGCTGACGTGCAGTTACATGAGTGCCTGGGATACCGTCCCGGGCCCGGCGAACCGGGGGAACGGTGACCAGCGGCCAGCACGCGGCAACCTTCGCGGCCCATCTGCGCGACCTGAAGTCCCGCACCGACCGCAGCTACGGCTCCCTCGCGCGCCGCCTCGGCATGAACACCTCCACCCTCCACCGCTACTGCGCCGGCGAGGCCGTCCCCCAGGACTTCGCCCCCGTCGAACGCCTCGCGGGCTTCTGCGGCGCGAGCCCGGCGGAACGCCTGGAACTCCACCGCCTGTGGCTGCTGGCGGTGGAGGAGAGGCAGGGGCGGGGACGCAGGGAGGAGGGAGCGGAGGGGGCAGAGGGGGTAAAGAGCGGGGCGGACCTCAACGCCGGAGGCGGGGTGGGCGACGGGGCCGGTGCGGTGGCTGACGCCGAGGCGGGCGTGAGCGGATCGGAGGGCGAGGGGGGCGCAGGCGCCGGGGCGGGTGGCCGGGGTGAGGGTCGGGCGGAGGTCGACGCCGAGGGCAGTGTGAGCGAGGCGAGTCCAGGGGGACCCGGTGTCGGTGAGACCGATGCCTTTGCCTCCTCCGGCTCCGGTGCGCACTCCCCGTCCGCCGATGACCCCGTCGTGCATGACGCCGTGCCGGCTCGCGCCCGTCCCTGGTATCGGCGGCGGGCCGCCGTCTTCGGGGCCGTCGCCTGTGTCGTCGCCGCGACGGTCGGGACGTTGGCCGCGTTGCCGGATGGGCGGCGGGATGTGCCTCCGGGGGTGACGGCGCAGGGTGGGGAGGAGGTGCCGGGGGTGGTCGTCACGCCGGGGGGTGGGTCGCCGAGTGCGAGTGCGGCGCCGAGTGGGAGCCCCGGGGCGTCCGGGTCGCCGTCGCCGTCGCCGTCCGCGAAGGGGGCCTCGCCCTCACCCGGCGGGAACGGTGGGAGCGGTGGGGGTGGCTCCGCTTCTCCGTCCGCCGGTAAGCCCTCCTTCGCCGGGACGCCGCTCACCTGGACCGCCGACTCGCATGTGTGGGCGAACGGCTGCGCGCACTACTACGTGGTCGACCGGCCGCCCGCGCAGGTGCCCCCGCCCCCGATGTCCCAGGACGCGCGGGCCTGGGCGGCGGCGGAGGGTGCCCTGCACGGGAAGGAGACGATGGTCCGGATCACCGTCCAGGGCCGTTCGGAGACGGCGGTCGTCCTGGAGGCGCTGCGCGTGCGGGTGGTGACCCGCACGGCGCCCGCCCCCGGCAACGCGTACGCCACGGACCAGGGCTGCGGCGGCTCCCTCACGCCCCGCGAGTTCGCCGTCGACCTGGACAAGGACCGCCCGATCGCCCGCTCGATGCCGGGCAACGACGCCGGCACCGTCCTCCCGGCCGTCAGCTTCCCCTACCGGGTCTCGGCGAAGGACCCGGAGGTGCTGCTGGTGTCGGCGCGGACGGCGGGCTGCGACTGCTCCTGGTACCTGGAGCTGGACTGGTCATCGCAGGGCAGGACGGGCACGGTCCGGATCGACGACGCGGGCACCCCGTTCCGCACGACGGCCATCGCGCACCTGCCGAGGTACGAGTACGACACCCTGGACCGGGGCTGGCGCCCGCGCGAGTACTGACGTCGCGGGCGCACGCTCACGTCTCCCAGACGGCCGCCGCTGTCCGGTCGTCCGCGTAGCCCTTCACCCTGATCTGGACGTCCGCGAGGAATTCCGCGAGGCCGGGGGCGGGGGCGCCGGACCAGCGGGCGGTGAGGTGACCGGCGAACTCCAGCTCGCCCCGCAGGGGGTCGGCCAGGCCCGAGGTGCACATCAGCAGGGTGTCCCCGGGGCGGGCGAGGGAGGTGCGGAAGCGGAAGGGGTCGGGGGGCGGGAGCTGGTCGTAGGGGGTGGTGGACTCCGGTGGGTAGGGGCCGGACGCCGGGTCCTGCGCGTACGGGCCCGCCGCCGCGCCCGGCAGGGGACGTTCGGGGTCGCTCGCGGGCTCGCCCGCCGCCGGTTCGATGTCCTGCCACTCGCCGCCGCGCAGGCGGAACAGGCCGCCGTCGCCGACGCCGAAGAAGACGCGGGTGCGGCACTCGGGGTCGGCGGGGAGGAGGAGACAGCGCAGGGTCGCCGTGTACTCCTGGGGAGCGAGGCCCTGTTCGGCGGCGCCGGCGCGCAGTCGGCCGAGGCTGCGGTCGGTGAGGCGGTGCAGACCGGACTTCAGGTCGCCGCGCCGGCCCGCGCGGATGTCCTCCGCGAGCCGCACGTGGCTGCGGCCCACCGCGCGGCCGATCCACCGGCACACCTCGGCCGCCGCCCGGTGCGCCCCGACGGTCGCCCGCGCGCCGGTCGCCATCGCGATCAGCACCAGCGCCTGGTCCCCGTACCCGAACCGTGCCGTCAACAGCGCGTCGCGCCTCGGCTCGCCCCGGTACCTCGCGGAGTCGCCGCGCAGCGACACCGCCCGGACCGTCCCGCTCCCGTACCGGGCGCCGTCCAGCACGGTGTCCGCGACGAGGTCGTCCAGCGCGTCCGGGTCGGCCAGGGGCAGGGCGGTGGGGTTGGCGTCGTAGGTGGGCGGGCCCGAACCGACGTACTCCTTGAGGGCGGGGCGCGGCGGAGGGGCTGCGGCCGGCGCCTCGGTCTCCGGGGCGGGCGGCTCGGGGCGCTCGGCGAAGCCCGGGGGGAGGGGGCCGGGCGGGAAGGTCGTGGGTCCGGTGGGGGTCTCGGGCGGGGGTTCCCAGGGGGCGCGGGGGGAAGGGGGCGGGGGTGAGGCGGGCGCGGGCTCGGTGGCGGGGCGAGGTGAGGCTGGCTCGGGTGGGGTGACAGGACGAGGTGCGGCGAGCTTGGGCTCGGTGGCGGGGCGAGGTGCGGCGGGCTTGGGCGCAGCGACGGGGCGAGGTGCGGCAGGCTCGGGCGCAGCGACGGGGCGAGGTGCGGCAGGGCCGGGAGAAGCAGCGGGACGTGGCGGGGTGACGGGACGCGGTGGGGCCGACTCCGGCGGGGCCGGTCGCGGCGAGGCTGCGGGCTCGGGCGGCGACGGCTGTGACGGGACCGGCTGCGGCGGTCCGGCGGGGTGAGGCGGGACGGGGCGGGGTGAGGTGCCCGGCCTGGGCGGGGCCTGCTCCGGTGGAGCCGGTCGCGGCGAGGCGCTGGGGTGGGGCGGGGCGGACGGGGTCGGCTCGGGTGGGGCGGAGGCCGGCGGGGTGGGGCGTGCCGAGGCGGCGGGGCCGGACGGCGCGGGAGGCGGCGAGGTCGGCTGAGGCGTCGCGGGCGGGGTGCGGCGGACCGGGGTGAGGTGGACCGTGTCGTCCGGCTCCTCGGGCCCGGCGTCCGCTCGCGGCGGGGTGTCGCGGACGTCTGCTCCGGGGCCGGCGTCCGCTTGCGGCGGGGTGATTCGGGCGTCCTCGGCTCGCGCGTCCTCTGCCGGGTGGTCGTCCTCGGTGGGGCTCGGCGTGCGCGGGTACGCCTTCCGGGCGGGGCTGGCCGGTTTCCCGGCGATGGGCTCGATGTCCGCGTCCCCGGCGGCCTTGTACCCGGCGTCCCCTGTGACCTCGTCCCCATGGTCGGCCGGCGTCAAGGGGCCGGACGGGTCGCGTGGCCCCGGTACCGTCGCCGTGCCCGGGTTGACCGTGCCGGAGGCCGAGGCGAAGCGGTCGTCCAGGGAGTCCGGGGTGGTGGTGGGGCCGGTGTCGTCGGCGGTGTCGTCGTACAACTGCCCCCACCAGTCGTCCTGGTGACCGATGGGACTTCCCCCCTGCTGGCTCATGCCCCTAATTGTCCACCGCGCGGGCCGGAAGAAAACGGGGCAACGGGAAAATGCGAGCCATGGGGAACGGATCGCACGGCGTGTCACGGGTTCACTCGAACACGCGCCCGGGAAGCGGGACGCCGGACGACCCCACCCCCCACGGGAGGGCCGCCCGGCGTCGCGAGTGTGCGGGAGTCACCTGGCAGCCGGCTGTGAACGCCCGTCTGACCTGCGCGGCGTCCGGGGCTCGGGCACCCTGGGCAGATGGGAGCGTGGGAACTCCTGCCGGTCGGCCTGGTCATCCTGCTCGGCCTGTGCGGAGTACTGGTGCCCGGCGTGCCGGGGTCGTGGCTCGTGTGGGCCGGGGTCCTGTGGTGGGCGCTGAAGGACCCCCAGCCGGTCGCGTGGGCGGTGCTGGTCGGGGCGACGTCCGCGTTGCTGCTCGCGCAGGTCGTCCGCTGGGCCCTGCCGCCGCGCCGGCTGCGGGGCAGCGGCGCGAGTCCCCGGATGGCGGTGTACGCCGGGCTCGGCGCCGTCCTCGGTTTCGTCCTGCTCCCCGTCCTCGGCGCGCTCCCCGGCTTCGTCGGCGGCGCCTGGCTCAGCGAGCGGCTGCGGCTGGGCGACGACAGGGCGGCGCGGTCGTCCGTCCGGACGGTGCTGCGGGCGGGCGGCTGGAGCGTCCTGACGGAACTGTTCACGTGTCTGCTGATCGCGGGGGCGTGGGTGGGGGCGGTGGTGTGGGGGTGAGCGCGTTGAACTCAGGTCAACCTCGTGCAGGGGCGCTTGACGGGGTGCGGAACTCGGGCGCTACTTATCGGTGCTCACTACACACAAGCCGATCAAAGGGGGCTCAAATGGGAAAGATCACGCGATCGAGGCTGACTGTCACGCTGGCGGTCGCCGCCACCGTCGGCCTTGCCCTTCCGGGAGTTGCCGGTGCGGCGGACGGCTCACCCCAGCTCAGGACCAACACGGCCTGTACCGACTTCAAGGCGACAGCAAGGGAAAACGTGTCCATCCGCGCCGAGCGCGATACCGGTTCCCGTCTGGTGACCACTGCCCTGAAGGGGGAGACGTGGGCCTGTGGCTCAAACAGCGTCACCCTGGGCGACCGGTACACCGCTTGCGGGACAACGAACGGCAACGGTTGGTTCTACGTCTACAACAACAACGCCTGGGGCTGGAGCGTGTCAGCCTGCTGGGCGTGACGTCACAGGCTGCCCTCCAGCGTCAGCAGGCTCACCTTTCGTTCCAGTCCGCCCGCGTACCCCGTCAGTGTCCCGTCCGCGCCGATCACGCGGTGGCAGGGGCGCAGGATGAGCAGGGGGTTGGCCCCGATCGCGCCGCCGACGGCGCGTACGGCGGCGCGTGAGGCGTCGATGCGGGCGGCGATCTCGCCGTATGTGACGGTCGTGCCGTAGGGGACGTCGTCCAGGGCGGCCCAGACGCGCTCGCGGAACGCGGTGCCCGAGGCACGCAGGGTGAGGTCGAACTCCTTGAGGTCGCCGGCGAAGTAGGCGTCGAGTTGGATCCGGACGTCCCGGAAGGGGCCGGTGTCCTCTCGCCAGCCCGGTTCGGGGACGCGTCCGCCCTTCTGGCCCGGCACGGAGAGGGAGGTGAGGGCGCCGTCGGGGTCGGCGGTGAGGATCAGCTCGCCGAGGGGGCTGGGGATCCGGGTGTACGTGCTCATCGCGCTTCCTCAGGTCGGTCGGCCCGCGCCGGGCCCTCGTACCGTCCAGTGTGAGCGGTACGGGGGCCCGGGGCTGGCGGAAATCCGACATGGGGTTCGGGGGGCGGGGCTTACACCTCCCACCCCCGCTTGGCCGCCCGCCTGGCCCGCCCCTCCGCCCCCTTCGCCTTCCACTCACGTCGGATCTCGGCCCGTAGCCGGGCGTCGGACTTGGCGACGATCCACTCGTTCTCGCGGACGAGCTTGCGGTAGCTGTCCAGCCGCCGCACGGCGAGCGCGCCGTCCTCGACGGCGGCCAGGACCGCGCAGCCGGGCTCGGCATCGTGGGCGCAGTCGTGGAAGCGGCAGTCACGGGCCAGTTCCTCGATCTCGGAGAAGACCTGCCCGACCCCGCCGCCCGCGTCCCAGAGGCCGACGCCGCGCAGTCCGGGGGTGTCGATGAGGACGCCCCCGGTGGGGAGGGTGAGGAGGTTGCGGGTGGTCGTGGTGTGCCGCCCCTTGCCGTCGACGTCGCGCGCGGCCCGGACGTCCATGGCATCGACGCCGACGAGCGTGTTGGCGAGCGTCGACTTGCCCGCCCCGGAGGCGCCGAGCAGGACGGAAGTGCCGCGCCGGACAAGGGAGTTGAGGTGGTCGACGCCTTCGCCGGTGTGCGCGCTGACGGTCAGCACCGGCACCCCGGGCGCGGTGGTCTCGACGTCCCGCACGAGGTGCGCGAGGACGACGGGGTCCCCGACGAGGTCGGCCTTGCTGAGGACGACGACGGGCCGCGCGCCGGACTCCCAGGCGAGCGCCAGGTACCGTTCCACGCGCCCGAGATCGAGTTCGACGGCGAGCGAGACGGCGATCACGGCGTGGTCGACGTTGGCGGCGAGGACCTGTCCCTCGGACCGCTTGGACGAGGTGGACCGCACGAACGCGGTCCGCCGGGGCAGCAACTCCCGTACATAGCGCGGGTCTTGCCCGGCGGGGTCGACGACGGCCCAGTCCCCGGTGCACACGACCTTCATCGGATCGCGCGGCACGACGAACTCGGTGTCGGCGCGCACGACGCCCTCGGCGGTGACGACGTCGCACAGCCCCCGGTCGACGCGCACCACGCGCCCGAGGACGGCGCCCGTCGCCCGGTGGGACGCGAACGCGTCCTCCCAGCCCGTGTCCCACCCGTAGGCGGCGAGCGGATGCGGGAGGGCATCGGAAGGAGACGTTCCGGCGGGCGAAACGTCGGGAAAAGCGGAGAAACTCAAGGGAAACCCTTCACAAGGGCGGCCCCGGCAGCGCGCTCAGCGCGTCTTGACTGTCAGCCGACGACCGCGGAAGTGGAGCAGAACACCTGGTTGCCGCGGGACACACCCGCCTGGAAAGCAGTCATGACGCACACCTCCGGATCTTTCCTCGACGTCCTGTACGGGGCCCGCACAGCGTAGAGAAGCGGCGAAAGCGTTCACCACCGAATTTCCGCGTCCGGCACCCTTTTCTCAGAGCCGCATCAGAGCCGCATCGGAATGTGCTCGGAGTTTGCGGTCTGCGCCCTGTCGTACCGGCCCGTCACCTTCCAATACCCCTGGTAACCGCACGAGTTCACCACACGGCGCCCGTACGATCCACTCCCCGCCCCGGGCGTGTCGTCGCCGCCCGTTCACCCCCCACCGCTCTTTTCGCAGTCCGGAGCCGCCCGTGTCCTCGCTCTATCCGCTCGCGTCCACCCTGATCGACGGGATCGAAACGCCGGTCGTGCGGCCGGAGATCGTCCGGGACGGGGAGGGCGCGGTCCGGGAGGTGTCGGTGCCCGCGCTGGTGCCCGCGGTGGGGTACGGGTCGCTGGCGGACCTGCCGTTCGACAACGCGACGCGCGCGCCCGGCGATGTGGTGTTCAGCCGGCGTGCGGGGGACGGGAGGTGGACGGACGTGACGGCGGAGCGGTTCGCCGGGGAGGTCACGGCGCTCGCCAAGGGGCTGATCGCGGAAGGACTTTCGCCGGGTGACCGGATCGCGGTGCTGGCGCGTACCTCGTACGAGTGGACCTTGACGGACTTCGCGGCGTGGGCGGCGGGGCTGGTGACGGTGCCGGTGCACCCGGGGTTCTCGCCGCGCCGTATCCAGTGGGTGCTGCGGCACTCGGGGGCGGCGGCGCTGGTGGCGGACAGCGTGGCGCAGGCGGCGGTCGGCCAGGAGGCGGGGCTGCGGCGCGTGTGGGTGATCGAGCGGGGGAATCTGGCGCATCTCGCGGCGCTGGGCGCGGACGTGCCGGACGGGGAGGTCGGGGTGCGGCGCGGGATGCTCGGCCCGGGGACGCCGGCGTCGCTGGTCTACACGTCGGGGACGACGGGCCGGCCCACGGCGTGCGCGCTGACCCACGGCAATTTCTTCGCGCAGGTCGACAACGTCGTGGAGTTGCTGTTCCCGGCGCTCAAGTCGGCGGCGGGCAAGGACACTTCGGTGCTGCTGTGCGCGCCGCTCGCGCACGTCTTCGGGCGGGTCGCGGCGCTGGCCTGTGTGCGGGCGCGGGTGCGGGCGGGGCACGCGCCGTCCACGGCGGCGGAGGAACTGCTGCCGCTGCTTGAGGAGTTCAGGCCGACGGCGCTGTTCGCGGCGCCGACCGCGCTGGAGAGCCTGTTCGGTCATCTGCGGGCCAGGGCCCAGGAGTCGGGGAAGCTGACGGCGTTCGACCGGTCGGCGCGTATCGCGGCCCGGTTCGGGGAGGCGGAGCAGCGTCAGCGGCTGGGCCGGGGCGAGGGTCCGGGGCGGACGCTGCGGGCGGCACGCGCCGTCTACGACCAGGGCGTGTACCGCCGGCTGCGTACCTCGCTGGGCGGGCGGGTCGGGCACGTGGTGTGCGGCGGGGCGGCGCTGCGGCGGCAGTTGGCGGCGTTCTACACGGGCGCGGGCGTCCCGGTGTTCGAGACGTACGGGCTGACCGAGGCGACGGGCATCGCGACGCTGGCCCCGCCGCTGCGGCCCCGGCTCGGGACGGCGGGCCAGCCGCTGCCGGGGACGGCGGTGAGGATCGCCGGGGACGGCGAGATCCTGGTGTCGGGCGGCCATGTCCTGCACGGCCGGTGGGATCCGGGGGCGAGCAAGCTGCTGCCGGCGGCGCCGGGCGGCTGGCTGCCGACCGGTGACCTCGGGCATCTCGACGAGGAGGGGTATCTGGTGGTCGCCGGGCGGCGCGCGGACACGCTGACGCTGCTGGACGGCACCCGGGTGGCGCCGGTGGCGGCCGAGAACCGGCTGCGGGCCCACCCGTTGGTCTCCCGCGCGGTCCTGGTCGGCGACGCCCGCCCCTACGTCGCCGCCCTGCTGACCCTCTCCCCGGCGGGCCTCACGCACTGGCGCCGGACCGAGAAGCGCACCGCCACACCGTACGAACTGCTGCTGGGCGACGCCGAGTTGCGGGAGGTGCTACAGGCGGCGGTGGACGAGGCGAACGCGGCGACCGGCGCCGGCATCCGCAGGTTCGCGGTGCTGCCGGGGGACCTCGCGGCGGGGCATCTGACGCCGGTGGGGACGTTGCGGCGGGAGCGGATCCTGGGGGACTTCGCGGGGGAGGTGGAGGGGCTGTACCGGTGAAGTGCCGGGCGGGCGGCGGGCGTTCAGTCCACGCAGAGCCGGTAGCCCACCCCCCGTACCGTCCTGATCAGGGTGTGTCCCGGGTCGCCGAGCTTGCGCCGCAGGTAGTAGACGTACGTCTCCACGCTCCCGGATCCCTCGAACCGCCGGTGCCACACGCGCTCCTGCAGCTGTTCGCGGGTCAGGACGCGGCCGGGGTTCTCCAACAGGCAGCGCAGGAGGGCGAATTCGGTGCTGGTCAGCTCCAACGGCCGTCCGGAGACGCGGACCTGGTGCGCGTCGACGTCCATCTCGACCTCCCCGGCACTGAGCCGGCCCGGCCCGGCGGCGGCGTCGCGGATCCCGCTGCGGCGCAGCAACGCCCGTACGCGTGCGGCGACTTCGCGCAGCTCGAAGGGTTTGGTGACGAAGTCGTCGCCGCCGAGGTCGAGTCCACGCACGAGGTCGTCGACGCCGCCGCGGCCGGCGAGGAAGAGGACGGGGACGGTGACGCCCCTGGCGCGCAGGATGCGGCAGACCTGGAAGCCGTCGACGTCGGGGAGGCGGACGTCGAGCAGGACGAGGTCGGGTGGGACGCGGGCGATGAGTTCGAGGGCCTGGCGGCCGGTCGCGGCGGCGCTCACCCGGAAGCCGGCGAACTCCAGCGCCATGGTGAGCAGGCCCCGGACGCTGTCCTCGGCGTCGACGACGAGGAGGCGTGCGGGGACAGGGGTGGTCATGTCCTGTTCCTTCATCCGCAGGGGTACTTGAGTCATCAAGTTCTACGGAACGTATCGTCACACATACCGATGGGTAACTGAACTTGCCCCTGGCATCCCCCACCGCCTCTGGCGCCCCCGCCACGCGCGAAACGCCCCGGACCTCGGAAGGCCCGGGGCGCATGTCAACTCACCCTAGTCGCACGGGTGTCCGTTCAGCGTGAAGCCGTAGGGCGCCGTGTTCTTGCCCTCCCAGGAGGCGAGGAAGCCGAAGGAGAGGGTGCCGTCCGCCGCGACCGACTTGTTGTAGTCGGCGGCGGTGGCGATGACCCGGGAGCCCATCTGCGCGACGGACGCGTCCCACATCTGGTCGACGTGCTGGCCGTCCTTGAACGACCAGGAGACGTGCCAGTCGGTGAGCTGTTCGACGGTCGTGACGGTGACGGTGGCCTGGAAGCCGTCCGGCCACTGGTTGACGAGGTCGTAGGTGACCGCGCACAGCGGCTTGCCGGTGCCGGTGCCACCGGAGGAACCGCCCGTGGCGCCCCCGGGCGCGCTCGGGGACTCGCTCGCCGCCGACGACGAGGTGCCCTGCGGCTCCGGGTCGGTGCGGGTGGCGCCGTCCGTCGGGGTGGGGCTGTCCGACTTCGGCGTCGGCGACTCGAAGGAGGGCCCGCCGCCGACGACCGGCATGGAGTCGGTCGGCGTCCCCCGCGAGGCGGTCTCGTCGCGCGTCTCGCCGCCGAACGGCATCAGCGACACGCCGAGCGCGAGGACCGACACCAGCACGGCGGCCACGAGCAGCCCGCCGCGCAGTGCCTTCGCCTTCGCCGCCGCGGCCTTGGCCGCCTCGCTCTCCGGGTCGGCCAGGTCGGGCCGTCCGGCGCCGAGCCGCACCTCGGCGGCGCGCCGGCGGCGCTCCAGGTAGGCGAGCCCGCCCCAGCCGATGACGCCCCCGGCGAGCGCGGCCGGCAGCCCGCCGCCATGCAGCCGCAGACACGCGGCGGCCTCGGCGCACTCGACGCAGGTCGCGAGGTGGCGGGAGAGGTCTTCGGGCGCGTCGGCGGTGGTCGAGCGGGTGACGGCGTCCAGGAGGCGGACGTAGGAGCGGCACTCCGCGTCGAGCGGCGTGTCGAGGTGGTTGCGGTGGCAGCGGTCCCGGAAGAGTCCGCGCACCTCGTTCAGCTGCTCGGCGGCGTCCTGCGGGTCGAGGCCGAGGCGGCGGGCGACGGCGCGCAGCGGCAGCGCCTCCACCTCGGCGAGCCACAGCAGCGCGGCGTCCGGCTCCTGCATGTCGCGCAGGCCGCGCAGGGCGATCGGGCGGCGCAGGGGCGGGCCGGTGTAGCGGGCGGCCTTCTCCGAGTTGAGCCACAGGCGCAGATCGGGGTCGAGGCGGTGCCCGTGGCCGCCGGCCTCCCAGCCGGCGGCGGTGGTGCGGACGGCCGTCAGCAGCAGGGGTATGCGGGGCAGCCGCGCGGAGCGGCGGCCCATGCTGCGGGTGCCGTCCTCGGCGGCGCGGGCCTCGCGGATGCCGAGGGCGAACGCCTGGCGGGCCAGCTGGTGGGCGGCGGTCGAGCCGGCCGTGCACAGGTCGGCGTACGAAAGGACGGCGTCCCAGCACTCGGAGAACAGCGCGGCTTCCGCGGCGTCCTTCGGGGTCGGCAGGTCGGGCATGGGTCTCCTGCATTCGAATGCGAGGTCAACTCACCATAGCGGCAATGGAGTTGGGGGGAACCTCGCGGCAGGGCCGAAGCTTTTCACGTCATCGACACAACTGACAAGCGCGGTATTCAAAAGCGTCACCGTGCGTTGCCGCTATGCGCCGAAGACCGGCAAAGCGCCCTGACGTGAAACGCGGCCGGCCCGTACGAGAGGCCCGACGTCGGTCCTTCATACGGGGCCGGCCGCGCTCGCGCTCAACCCGTGTCCTGTCCGTTACACAGCAGCTTCATCTTTCGCGGGCAGGCTGTCCATGAAGGAGCTGACCGAGAAGACGGCGCGGCCGGGGCCGGGCGGGCCGTAGCCGGGGGGCGAGGAGAGGCCGAAGTCCTCCATCGTCTGCCGGTACGCCTGGAGCAGGCGGATGTGGTACTCCAGCGGAGCGCCCGCGGGGTTGGCCTTGCCGAGCGGGGTCGTCGGCTCCGGGCACCAGGTCGTGAACCTCGGGGTGATGCCGTTCGACATGAAGAAGCGCAGGCCCTCGGTGGTGGAGTCGATCGCCTCGTCGACCGTCTTGAAGCCGAACGGCTCCGCCATCTCCACGCCGGCGACGAAGTTCGGGATCACGTTGCGGGCGCCGAAGACCTCCGCGGAGTCCAGGATGCGGCGGTGCCACTCGTCGCGGCCGACGTACCTCTCCTTGCCGGGGCAGTACATCTTGAACAGGTACTCGTCCCACACCTCGTAGTTGGGGTGGTAGATCTGCACGCCGTAGTCCTTGAAGCGCTGGACGTCGTCCTTCGGCAGCGCCTGGGCCACGACCTTGCCGATCCAGCGGCCGGGGAAGCGTTCCTCGATGGCCTTCGCGTAGTGGCCGTAGAAGTCGGCCTCGTCCCGGCCGGAGACCGTCTTGGTGATCGCGCCGCCGGTCAGCGTGTAGGCGGTGGACGCCTTCGCCGTGTCGTACCGGTCGATGATCTCCAGCGCCTCCAGGACCTCCTCGACGTCCTTGACGCCCGTGTAGGGGCGGCCGGCCGCCTTGTGCTGGCGCCAGTTGTGGTTGATGTCGCAGTACTGGCACTCCTCCTTGGCGCCGAAGTACTGGCACACCCGGAAGACGGTCAGGTAGATCAGGTAACCCCACTGGATGGTGGGCGCCACCTCCATCACGGACTTCCCGTTGGACAGCTTGTGCCGGTAGTACTCCGGCATCGGCGGGACACCGACGTCCGCGATCCGCTTCCCGTCCAGGTAGAGCCCGAGCATGCCCTCCTCGTCCGCCGCGACCCGGTACGGGGACGCCGGGTTGACCCGTACGGAGACGACCGTCCGCCGCAGGTCGTACGGGCCGCCGGTCAGGATGATCTCCTCCGGGGGCCTCCTCAGCGCGGCCTCGCCCAGTTCGGGCAGGGTGCCGTGGTCGAACGAGAAGATGAAGTACGACTTCGGCTTCACCTCCCCGCCCTCGTTGTCACTCAGTGCGGAGGGGTCGAAGGCCACTCCCCCGCGCAACAGGTCCTCCTTGAAAACGGCCTCCCGAGGCACCCCAGGAAACCGCTCCATCAGATCCTCGACCAGCGCGGTACGGCTGCCCATCCCGTCACTCCTCCCACTCACACACGTACGACTCCTCACGGTATGCCCCCGAGGCGGGGGGTGTGGGGGCGGGGTGGGGTTGGGGTGGTGTCGGGGTGAGGACGGGTCCGGGGCCGGGGCGGGAGAAATGGCCGGCGGAGCCTTTGCGGCGAGGGGGTGAGGGGGCGGGCGGGGCCTTTACCTCGGGCGAAAGCAGCCGGGGCGAGCTTCGCCGCACAGGCGCGTGTGTGAGCTAATTCATGGGCCACGTATCCGTTCATCCCGCGCCTGAATTCCGCGTTCCCTGTACCGCCCCGCTGTTTTCCCCACGGCGTTCCGCACCCCGCCACGCGAATTTCCCCGCCCCCTTTTCCCTCTCCCCCACAACCCACGGCGCCAGCATTCCGGTGGCGGCGAGGATTCCGCCGAGGACGATCCAGCCCGCACGCCCCCAGGAAACGCACAGGGCGATCACCAGCCCCGGCCCCACCGCTTCCGCGAGGGCGAAGGAGAGTTCGAAACCGGCGGCGAAATGGAGGAGTTCGCCGACGGTGTGGACGACGACGCCGGTGATGATCAAGAGTCCCGCGGCCCACCCGGGAACTCCCTGGGCCGCCGAAATGATCACGCAGGACACGAGAAACACGGCCCGGCGCGCCGGTAGGCGATTCCCCGGCTCGCGCGCACCTGGAAAAGGACGACGATGACCGTCCCGGTCACCATGGACGCCCCGACCAGCCACAGCGGCAGCGCGACGGTGAGCACCTTGAACTGGACGGCCATCACCCCGTCGAGCACGGTGACGAACAGGTACCGCCGATCCCGCAGAGCGCCCCGCCGAGGCCCGCCCACCGGAACCGGCACACGTGCCGGCGCCGGCAGCCGCACAAGCACGACGGCGGCTGGCCCGACAAGCGCCAACACATTGGCCACGACGAGCAGTTGATACGCCCGAAACTCCCGCGGCCGCACCCCACCGAACGCCCGGATCAACGGCGCCCGCGCCGCGCCGCCCGCGAGGGAGACGGCGACGACGAACGCGGTGAAGGTGTCCGCCAGGAGGAACCCGGCGGTCGCCCCCGCTTGGACGGCCGGCGTCACGGCACACACCAAGCTCTCGGAGACGCCGGATCGCGAAGGGGCGTGACGGCGCTGTGAAGCGCAGGCAAGTCGTCCCTCCCTGCTCAGCAGGCGCGCGCCGCCGGCGAAAGCTCATCCGCCGGCACCGGCGTCCGCCCCCACGAGGTAGGTTTCACCCGCATCCCCTCGGAAGCCGGAAGGACGGCCGTATGACCGCGAGTGTGACCAACTGGGCGGGGAACATCAGGTTCGTGGCGAGAGAGGTGCTGCGGCCGGACGGGGAGGAGGCGCTGCGGAAGGCGGTCGCGCGGAACGACCGTGTCCGGGTGCTGGGGAGCGGACACTCGTTCAACCGGATCGCGGAGCCCGGTGAGGAGGGGGTTCTCCTCTCGCTGGAGGCGCTGCCTCAGGTGATCGAGGTCGATGGGGAGCGCCGGACCGTTCGGGTCGGGGGTGGTGTGCGGTATGCCGAACTCGCGCGCAGGGTGCACGAGTCGGGGCTGGCGCTGCCCAACATGGCGTCGCTGCCGCATATTTCGGTGGCCGGCTCGGTCGCGACGGGCACGCACGGTTCGGGGGTGGGGAACGGGCCGCTCGCCGAGGCTGTGCGGGAGGTGGAACTCCTGACCGCTGACGGCTCGTTGGTGCGGATCGGGCGTGAGGACGCCCGTTTCCCCGGCGCGGTCACCTCGCTCGGCGCGCTCGGGATCGTCGTCGCGCTGACACTGGACCTGGCGCCGGGATACGGCGTCGAGCAGTACACGTTCACCGAACTGCCGTTGGAGGGGCTGGACTTCGAGGCCGTGGCGGGCGCCGCGTACAGCGTGAGCCTGTTCACGGACTGGCGTGCGCCGGGCTTCAGGCAGGTGTGGGTGAAGCGCCGCACGGACCAGCCGTACGCGGGTTTCCCGTGGGCGGCGCCGGCCACGGCCAAGTTGCACCCGGTGCCGGGGATGCCGGCGGAGAACTGCACGGAACAGTTCGGCGTCCCCGGCCCCTGGCACGAGCGACTGCCGCACTTCAAGGCGGAGTTCACCCCGAGCAGCGGCGACGAACTCCAGTCGGAGTACCTGCTCCCCCGCGAACACGCCCTAGCCGCGCTGACCGCGCTCGGGGACATCCGCGAGGCCGTCTCCCCGGTGCTCCAGATCTGCGAGGTCCGCACGGTCGCCGCCGACCGGCAGTGGCTGAGCCCGGCGTACGGCAGGGACTCGGTGGCCGTCCACTTCACCTGGATCGACGACACGGACGCGGTGTTGCCCGCCGTCCGCGCGGTCGAGAGCGTTCTCGACGGTTTCGGGGCGCGCCCGCACTGGGGGAAGGTCTTCACCACGGCCCCCGCGACGCTGCGCGAGCGCTACCCGAGGCTGGCGGAGTTCCGGGCGCTCGCTCAGGAGCTGGACCCGGCCGGGAAGTTCACGAACGCTTTCGTCCGTGACGTGCTCGGAGAGTGAGTCCGGCGCCGGATCGGGCGACTTTATAAAGCCCCTTTCCGAACCCTTGTCGAATGGCGGGACGCCCCCATAGCCTGGCGCGGCGCCGGAGCGACGCTGCTTCGGCGCGGGTGGAAGGGATGGGGGCAACTCCGGTGAAGCGCACATCACGCGACATCCGCACCGCGAACCGTTACGAGGTGCTGCGCCAGATCATCGCCAGCTCACCCACCTCGCGGCAGGAGCTGGCCGCCGCGACCGGCCTCAGCCTCGCCACCGTCGCGACCCTCGTCGGGGAGCTGCTGGACCTGCGCATGATCACCGAGGTCGGTTTCGAGGACTCGGCGGGCGGCCGGCCGCGCGGCCTCGTCGCGGTGAACGCCTCGGGCGGCGCGCTGATCGGCGTCGACATCGCGGAGACGTACGTCTACGCCGAGCTGTACGACCTGGGGCTGAACGTCCTGGCGCGGGCGGAGGAGCGGATGCGGCCGGGGCAGAGCACCCCCGAGGAGGTCGTCGCCCATGTCGCGACGACCACCCGCTCGGTCGTCGCGCAGGCCGGGGTGGAGTCGGCGCGGGTGCTGGGCGTCGGGGTGAGCATGCCGGGGCAGGTGGACCGGGCCACCGGGGTCTCCGAGTACGCGCCCAACTGGGACTGGCAGGACGTGCCGTTGCTCGACCTGCTCGCCGAACACATCCCGTACCCCCTGTACTTGGACAACCCGCTGCGCGCCTGCGCGGTCGCCGAGCTGTGGTTCGGGGCGGCGCGCGGGTACGGGGACGCGGTCGTGCTGATTCTCGGGACCGGGGTGGGCGCGGGTCTGATCCTGGGCGGGGCGGTGCACCGGGGGGTCAGTTCGAGCGCCGGGGAGTGGGGGCACTCCACGCTGGTGCTCGACGGGCGGCTGTGTCACTGCGGCAACCACGGGTGCGTCGAGACGTACGTCGGGGCGCCCGGAATCATGCAGAACATCAGGGAGTTGAGCCCGCGCAGCCCGCTGCTGCACCCCGGTGACCAGTCGGCGACGATCGACGCGCTCGCGGCGGGGCTCGCGGCGGGGGACCCCGACGCCGTCAAGGTCGTCCGGGATCTGGCGCGGTATCTCGGTGCGGCGATCGCGGACTTGGTGAACGTGCTGAACCCCGAGGTCGTCGTGCTGGGGAGCTGGGTGGCGATCCGGCTCGGGACGCCGTTGCTGCGCGAGGTCCGCGCGGCCGTGGCCCGGCACGCGCTGAAGCGGCCGATGGCCGCGACCCGGATCGTCCTGTCGCCGATCCTCACCGACTCGGTCTGCATGGGCACGGCGACGCTGGCCCTGGAGGGCGCGTTGCAGTCGGTCGGGCAGACCACGGGCAAGCGCGCCACCAGGGCGAGGAGCCGCACCGCACCGCCTACGTAACGAGTGGAGAGCCGTCCTCAACTCCCCCATCTCGCCAGGCTGTTCGTGATACCGAACAGTCACAACGCTTCGAACAGACTTTGTTCAACCCCTTGCCGAAGCCTTAGCCGAAGGTTAACGTCCCGCTCCGCAGCGCCTTTCGAGCCACCGAGCCAAAAGCCGTTGTGTCGCAGCCGCACTCAAGACAAGGACGTCAAGCATGTCGGCATCGAGCATGAGCAACTGGAATCGTCGATCCGTCCTGCGGGCCGCGATGGGTCTGGCCGCCGCCGGCGGGCTGGCCGCGTGCGGCGGCAACAACGGCCGCGGCGGCGGTTCCGGTTCGGGCGCGAACCTCGTCCAGTACTTCCACGCCTACGGCGAGAACGGCGTCGAGGCGGCCGTGAAGAAGTACGCGAAGGCGTACAAGGGGGCGAACGTCTCCACGCAGTGGATCACCGGCTCCAACTTCGAGCAGAAGCTGTTCGCGGCGCTGCTCACCGACAACGCGCCCGACGTCTTCGAGTTCCACCCGCAGATCCAGCTCGTCAAGAGCGGTCAGGTGGCCGACCTGACCGACATCATCTCGCCGGTAAAGAGCGACTTCAACCAGGCCGACATCACCTCGCACACGGTCGACGGCAAGATCTACGGCGTCCGCATGATCGACGACCCGCAGTTCTTCTTCTACCGCCCCTCCATGTTCGAGAAGGCGAAGGTCCAGGTCCCGACGACGCTGGAGGAGCTGATAGAGGCCACGAAGGCCCTCACCACCAGCAAGGTCAAGGGCGCCTACCTGGGCAACGACATCACCCCGGTGCAGTCCCCGCTGATCTGGTCGGCCGGCGCCGACACCCTGACCCCGGACAACAAGCCCGCGTTCAACACGGACGCCGTCGCGGCCGGCCTGAAGCAGATGCGCGGGCTGTTCACCAGCGGCAACCTGCTGCTGGGCGCCCCGACCGACTGGTGGGACCCGTCGGCGTTCACGCAGGGCCTGACCGCGATCCAGTGGTGCGGCATGTGGGCGATGCCCGCGATGCAGCAGGCGCTCGGCGACGACATCGGCATCTTCCCGTTCCCGAAGATCGGCGCGGCCGGCAAGCAGTCGGTGATCAACGGCGGCTGGTCGATGTTCGTGAACGCCAAGGGCAAGAACGTCGAGGCGGCCAAGGAGTACGTGAAGTGGCTGTGGATCGACCAGAAGCAGTACCAGGAGGACTTCGCGACCTCCTACGGCTTCCACATCCCACCGCGCACCTCGCTCGCCGAGAGCGCCACGAAACTCAAGACGGGCCTGCCGGCCGAGGGCGTCAAGCTCTTCAACCAGTTCGGGCACTTCGACAACATCGGCTGGACGCAGGCCATGATCTCCTCGATCAACGACGTGATCGCCAACTCCATCCGTAAGGACGACGACCCGAAGGCGCAGCTCGCCGCCGCCGAGAAAAAGGTCGACGCCGAGCTGAAGAAGCTCTTCGGATAGTCCGGCGGAGAACCCGACATGTCGACCACCACGACGCGGAAGGCCGCCTCCTCCGCCCCGGCACCGGCCCCCAAGGGCCGGCCGAGGCGGAGGTTCTCGGCGAGCCCCACCGCGAACTTCTGGCTCTTCACCGGGCCCTTCCTCATCGGCCTGGTGATCTTCGTCTTCGTGCCGATCGGCTGGAGCATCTGGCTCAGCTTCTTCGAGGCACGCTTCACGGTCACCCCGAGCGAATTCGTCGGCTTCGAGAACTACAAGTCGATCCTCACCGACGTCGACTTCCGCAACTCGCTGGTCACCTTCACCGTCTTCGCCGCGTTCATCGTGCCGCTCACCTGGGCGGTCTCGCTGGGGCTCGCGCTGCTGGTGAACCGGATCACGATCATGCGGGCGTTCTTCCGCTCGGCGTTCTTCCTGCCGACCGCGGTGAGCTACGTCGCCGCCTCGCTGATCTGGAAGATGTCCCTGTTCAACGGCGTCCGCTTCGGCCTCGCCAACACGGTCATCGGCTGGTTCGGCGTCGACAACATCGCGTGGCTCGCGAGCCCCGACCCGCCGTGGTACTGGCTGGTCATCGTCACCGTCCGGCTGTGGCTGCAGTCCGGGTTCTACATGATCCTGTTCATCGCGGCGCTGCAGAACATCCCGAAGGAGCTGTACGAGGCCGCGGCCATCGACGGCGCCAAGCCGGGCTGGCAGACGTTCCGCCACATCACGCTGCCCCAGCTGCGGGCCACCTCGACCGCCGTCATCCTGCTCCTGCTGATCGCCGCCTACCAGGCGTTCGACGAGTTCTTCAACCTGCTGTCCAAGGCGACGTGGGGCCAGCCGCCGCTGGTGGAGCTCTACAAGATGGCGCTGGGTGAGAACCAGAACTACGGCGTCGGCAGCGCGGGCGCGGTCGTGCTGACCCTGCTGATCTGCGTCGTCACGCTGATCCAGGGCAAGATCATGGGCTTCGGAAGGGGGGAGGAGTCGAAGTGAAGGATCGTAAACGCGGCTCTGTCCTCGGCAACACCGGCCTCTACCTGGCGACCTCCGTGGCCGCCCTGCTCTTCCTCATCCCCTTCTACCTGATCGTGCGCAACGCGCTCATGACGGACAAGGAGATAACGGGCGAGAACTGGAAGTGGTTCCCGACCAGCATCCAGTGGGGCAACGTCAGCGAGCTGTTCGACGACCCGACGGTCGACTTCGCGCGCTCGCTGTGGAACTCGACGGTCGTCGCCGTCCTGTCGACGACCGGCATCCTGCTGGTGTGCTCGCTCGCCGGGTACGGCCTCGCGCGGATCCCGTACAAGCACGCCAACAAGGTGTTCTACGTCGTCCTGGCGACCCTGATGGTTCCCACGGCCGTCACCTTCGTGCCCAGTTTCGTCCTCGTCTCGTCCCTCGGCTGGGTGGACTCTTACCGAGGTCTCATCGTTCCGGGGCTCTTCAGTGGTTTCACCTGTTTCCTGTTCCGGCAGTACTTCCTGGGATTCCCCAAGGAGCTGGAGGAGGCGGCGCGCGTGGACGGGCTCGGTTACTGGGGCGCCTACTGGCGCGTCGTGGTGCCGAACTCGCTGAACTTCTTCGCGGCCATGGCGACCATCACGTTCATCAACGGCTGGAACTCCTTCCTCTGGCCCCTGGTCATCGGGCAGGATCCCAGTTCGTGGACGGTGCAGGTCGCGCTGTCCTCGTACATGACCAACCAGACCGTGAACTACCACCTGATCTTCATGGCCACGGCCGTGTCGATCCTCCCTCTCGTGTTCGTCTTCCTCTTCCTCCAGCGCTGGCTGGTGCAGGGGATCGCACAGACGGGCATCAAGGGCTGAGCTAGGAGACCGATGTCTTTCCGCACCACCTCCACGGACGTCGACTATGTCGAGGACGTCGCGCCGGGCCGCGGGGCGCTTGCGCCGCGCGCCTGGTACCCGTCGTCGGACGCGGCCACGCTGTCGCTGAACGGCCCCTGGCGGTTCAGACTGTCGGCGACGGCCGGCGCCGAGGACGACTCGTTCGCGGCGCCCGGGTACGACGCCGGGGGGTGGGCGGAGGTCTCGGTCCCCGGGCACTGGGTGCTCCAGGGCCACGGCGCCCCGATCTACACGAACGTCCAGTACCCGTTCCCCGTCGACCCGCCGCACGTCCCGACGGAGAACCCGACCGGTGACCACCTGCGCGTCTTCGACCTGCCCGCCGACTGGCCGACCGGCGGGGACGTCGTCCTGCGCTTCGACGGTGTCGAGTCCTGCGCCCGCGTGTGGCTCAACGGCACGGAACTCGGCGAGTTCAAGGGCTCGCGCCTCGCGCACGAGTTCGCGGTCGGGCCCCTGCTCAAGGCGTCCGGCAACGTTGTCGCGGTCCGCGTCCACCAGTGGTCGGCGGGCTCCTACCTGGAGGACCAGGACCAGTGGTGGCTGCCGGGCATCTTCCGTGACGTCACGCTGCTGCACCGGCCCGAGGGCGCCGTCCAGGATTTTGAGGTCATCGCTTCATACGACCATGTCACCGGCACCGGCACCCTGCGCGTCGACTCGGACGTCCCCGGCCGAGTGACGGTCCCCGAGCTGGGCCTGGACATCGAGACCGGTTCCCCGGTGTCCGTCGCCGTCGAGCCGTGGACCGCCGAGACGCCGCGCCTGTACGACGCCGTCCTCGCCACCGCCGGCGAGCGCGTCCCGCTGCGGATCGGGTTCCGGACCGTCGTACTCGAAGACGGCCTGATCAAGGTCAACGGGACGCCGATCCTGTTCAAGGGCGTCAACCGGCACGAGTGGCACCCCGAGACGGGCCGCGCGCTGGACCTGGAGACGATGCGCGAGGACGTGCTGCTGATGAAGCGGCACAACATCAACGCGGTGCGCACCTCCCACTACCCGCCGCACCCGGCGTTCCTGGACCTGTGCGACGAGTACGGGCTGTGGGTGATCGACGAGTGCGACCTGGAGACGCACGGCTTCGTCGAGCAGAAGTGGCGGGACAACCCCGTCGACGACGACCGCTGGACCCCCGCGCTCCTCGACCGGGCCGAGCGGATGGTCGAGCGCGACAAGAACCACCCGTCGATCGTGTTCTGGTCGCTGGGCAACGAGGCGGGCACCGGGCGCGGGCTGACCGCGATGGCCGAGTGGATCCACGGCCGTGACTCCTCGCGGCTCGTGCACTACGAGGGCGACTGGTCCTGCCGGGACACCGACGTGTACTCGCGGATGTACGCCTTCCACGAGGAGACCGAGGAGATCGGCAAGCACCTCGACGGGGGCGCCGGGAAGCGGCGTGAACTCCCGTTCATCCAGTGCGAGTACGCGCACGCCATGGGCAACGGTCCGGGTGGACTCGTCGACTACCAGCGGCTGTTCGAGAAGTACGACCGCCTCCAGGGCGGGTTCATCTGGGAGTGGATCGACCACGGCATCGTCCACGAGGAGTTCGGGTACGCGTACGGCGGCGACTTCGGCGAGGAACTGCACGACGGCAACTTCGTCTGCGACGGCCTGATCTTCCCCGACCGCACCCCCTCCCCCGGGCTCCTGGAGTTCAAGAAGGTCATCGAGCCGGTGGGTCTGACGGGGGCTTCGGGCACCCTGACCGTGACCAACAAGCAGGATTTCGCGGACCTTTCGGCGTTCGCGTTCTCCTGGGCGTTCCAGGTGGACGGCGAGGAGGTCGCGTCGGGTCCGCTGGAGGTGCCCGCGCTCGCGGCGGGCGAGTCGGCGGACGTGAAGCTGCCGCCGGTGCCCGCGGACGCGCCGGCGGGGGCGGAGACGGGGTGGACGGTGCGTGCGGTGCTGGCCGCCGACACGCTGTGGGGCGCTCAGGGCCATGAGGTCGCGTGGGGCCAAGTCCCGGTCGCGGCGCGGGTGTTGCCGTCGCTGGGCGCGCCTGTCGCGCCGGTCGTCGGCTCGGACGCGATCACGCTCGGTCCGGGTGTGTTCAACTCCCGTACGGGTGAGCTGACTTCGATCGGTTCCGTGCCGGTGACGGGCGGGCTGCGGCTCGACGTGTGGCGGGCGACGACCGACAACGACAACGGGACCGAGTGGTTCTCCGGGATCAACTACAGCGAGTTGTGGCGCAAGTTGGGCCTGCACCGGATGCGGCACCGCATCGACGCCGTCGAGCTGGACGGGGACGCGTTGACCGTGCGGACCCGGGTCGCGCCGGCCGCCGCCGAGGTGGGGCTCGCGACCGTGTACCGGTGGACGTCGGACGGGGCGCGGCTGAAGCTGACGGTGTCGGTGACGCCGGAGGGCCGGTGGACGGTGCCGCTGCCGAGGCTCGGCGTGCGGTTCGGGCTGCCGGGGTCGACGGACGCCGTCAGCTGGTTCGGCGGCGGGCCGCTGGAGGCGTACCCGGACACGCGGGAGGCGTCGCGGATCGGGGCGTGGCGGTCGACCGTCGACGCACTCCAGACGCCGTACGTGTTCCCGCAGGAAAACGGCTCGCGGGCCGACGTCCGCAGGGCTACTCTGGGCGGGCTCCAGGTCGAGGGCGACCCGGAGTTCTGGTTCACGGCACGCCGTTGGACCACCGAGGAGCTGGACGCCGCCCGTCACCGCACCGACCTGGTCGCCGGTGAGACGGTGTGGGTCCATCTGGACCACGCGGTGCACGGCGTGGGGACGCAGGCGTGCGGGCCCCGGCCGCTGCCGCAGTACGTACTGGAGGCAGCGCCCGCCGAGTTCTCGTTCGTGTTCTCGGAAGCCGTCTGATGTGATCCCCGTGGTTCGCTGATCCCCGTTCGAGGCCGGTCCGGCACGCTCCGGGCCGGCCTCGGCCGTGCGCCCAGCCCCCCTCCCCCGCCCTTCTCGTCTCCCCCTGTGTAACCGTCCCCGTGTTGTATGGAGGCTCATCGAGTGAGCGGCAGCATCGAGGTGCGCGGGCTGTCCCGCACCTTCCACACCACCGTCCGCCGGCCCGGTTTCGCGGGCGCCCTGCGTTCGCTGGTCGACCCCGAGCGGGTCGTCAAGCACGCCGTCTCGGACATCACCTTCGACGTCGCCGAGGGTGAACTCCTCGCCCTGCTGGGCCCGAACGGCGCGGGCAAGTCCACCACCATCAAGATGCTCACCGGCATCCTCACGCCCACCGCGGGCGAGGCGCGGGTCGCGGGCGTCGTGCCGTACCGGGAGCGGGAGCGCAACGCCCGCAACATCGGGGCGGTGTTCGGGCAGCGCACCCAGCTGTGGTGGGACCTGCCGGTGCGCGAGTCGTTCCAGATCCTGCGGGACATCTACGAGGTCCCCAAGGCCGAACACGCGGCGCGGCTCGCGGAGTTCGACGACCTGCTCGACCTGTCGTCGTTCTGGGACACCCGGGTGCGCCACCTCTCGCTGGGCCAGCGGGTGCGCTGCGACCTCGCGGCGGCGCTGCTGCACGATCCGGCGGTCGTCTTCCTCGACGAGCCGACGATCGGCATGGACGTCGTCGTCAAGGAACAGGTCCGGGAGTTCCTGCGGCACCAGGTCGAACAGCGGGGCCGTACCGTCCTGTTGACGACGCACGACATGACGGAGGTCGAACGGCTCGCGGAGCGCGTGGTGTTGATCAACCACGGGCGGCTGGTCCTCGACGGGCCGCTGGAGGACATCCGGCGCAAGTTCGGCTCGACCTGGCAGGTGCGGGCGACCCTCGCGGATCCGCACACCGAGGTGACGGCGTTGCGCGGGATAGCCGTCGTGGGGCGTGAGGGTCCGCAGGTCGTGTTCGGGCCCGACGGGCCGGACGCGCCGACCGTGCACCAGGCGCTGAAGGCGGTCATCGAGCGGTACGAGGTGACGGACATCGCGCTCGACGAGGCCGACCTCGAAGACGTCATGCGGGCCGCGTACGTGCACACGGAGGACGGGCGATGAGCTCCTTCGCGTGGCGGGCCGCGCGGGTCACCCCGCTGGGCGAGCTGTACTCGCCGCCCCGGATGACGGGGGCGCTGCTGCGGCTGACCGTGCAGATCGTGCTCGTCGCCTCGCTGTGGCACGGCCTCTACTCGAACAACGGCACGACCGCCGGGCTCGACCGGGGGCAGGCGATCACGTACGCGGTGCTCGCCGTACTCAGCTCGCGGATCCGGGAGCTGGACCAGTACTCGGGGCGCGACACCGTCCAGCAGCACATGCACTTCGGGACGATCGTGTACTGGTGGATGCGGCCGACGCCGCCCCGGCGCTACTACGCGTTGCGGGCGCTGGGCGAGCAACTGTACGGGTTCGCCTGGGCGTTGGCGGGCTACGCGGTCTGTCTCGCGGCCGGTGTGGTGGATCCGCCCAAGTCGGCTGCCGTGGCGGGGGTGTTCGTGCTGAGCCTCGTCCTCGGGCAGTGGATCCTCTACTACATCATGCTGGTCATCGACCAGTGGTGCTTCTGGGCGCTGCGCAACGGGGCGGCCCTGCTGATCCTGGTCTTCGCGCAGAACCTGCTCTCCGGGGTGTACGCGCCGCTGTGGTTCTTCCCCGACTGGTTCGTGACCCTCAGCTCCTTTCTGCCGTTCCAGGCGACGCTGAGCGTGCCGCTCTCCCTCTACATCGGCCGCATCCCCCTGTCCGACGCCGGCTTCCAACTCGCCGTCCAGGCGGGCTGGGTGGCCCTGCTGGCCCTGTTCACCCGGTTCCTGTGGGCGCGGGCCGCCCGCCGGGTCATCGCGCAAGGAGGCTGATCCGCATGTCCTCAGCGGTCAAGGCGGCGCGGATCGTCTGGCGCGTCACGCGTCTCAACTTCCGCGCGCAGCTCGAATACCGCGCCGAGTTCCTTCTCATGATCGTCATCGGCGCGGTCTGGCAGGTCTCGGTGATCGTCTTCGCGACCGTCCTGCTCACCCGGTTCACCGGCATGGGCGGCTGGGACAGCCGTGACGTCCTCATGATCCCCGCGATCCGCATGCTGGCCCACGGGCTCTTCGTCCTCTTCCTCGGACGCGTCCACGGCATCGGGCGGTTCATCCAGGAGGGGAAGATCGATGCGTACCTGCTGCGGCCGTTGCCGGTGTACCGGCAGGTGCAGCTGGAGTACTTCCCTACCAACGCGATCGGTGATCTCACCGTCGCCGTCGGGCTGATGGTCGGGGCGCTCAGCCGCAGCCACCTCGACTGGGACCTCGCCCGGGTCGGCTACCTCATCGCCGCCGTGCTCGGCGGGATGCTCCTTGAGGCGGCCCTGTTCACCCTCGTCGCCTGCGCGTCTCTGCGCTTTCCCGCCGCCGACTACTGGGGGCGCTGGCTGGAGGAACTCCTCGGCACGTTCGGGAGCTACCCCCTCAACGTCCTCCCCAAGGCGGTGGGCGGGTTCCTCACGTACGGGCTTCCGCTGGCGTTCGTCGCGTACTTCCCGGCCGCCGTGCTGACGGGGCACGGGCATGGGACCGTCGTGCCGTACTGGGTGGCGGCGGTGTCTCCCGTGCTGGGGTTGCTCGCGTATCTCGGGACCCGGGTGTTGTGGAGGTGGAGTCTGCGGCACTACAGCGGGGTGAACGCGTAAGGGGTTGGTTCCGGGCGGGCGTCGCGTAGGCGGGCCGGCTGGTCGTGCGGGCCGTCCTCGGGGGCGGGCTGTTGATGCCGGTCGGCATGGCGATGGTGCTCGCGCCGGCCGACCGGGGGCGGTTCGGGCGGACGATGGCACTGGTCGGGCTGCCCGTCCTGGCACTGGATCTTCCTCGTCAACCTGCCCGTGGGCGCCCTGGCGTCGGGGCTCGCCGCGCGGCTGCTGGTCCCCGACGCGCCCCGCGCCGACGCCGTGCCCCAACGGGACGTGCGGGGGCTGGTGTTGCCGCCGCCGGGGTTGGCCCTGCTGCTGTTCGGGCTCGCCTGTTGGATCTGCGGCTGTTGGGGGACCGGACGTTCGCCCTCGGGATCGGGACGCTCGCGCTGTTCGCCTGCGGGTACTTCGGCTCGGCGCCGCTCGGGCCCATGTACTGGCAGGGGGTGCGGAGTTGGGGCGCGGAGCGTGGACAAAGTGTCGCCCCGCGCGATGATCGTGTCGGGCGCGGTGCCGGCGTCGGCCGGAATGGCGGCCACCGGGACGCAGATGGGCGTCGAGGGGGTGGCCGCCTGGCGGGTGACCGCGGCGTTGGCGGTGATGGGGGTCGGGGTCAGGATGGTGATGATGCCGACGATGACCGTCGCGAGCCGGGAACTGCCCAAGGACCGGATGGGCGCGGCCAGTACGGCTCTGACGATCGATCAGCAGGTGGCGGCGTCCGTGGGGGTCAGCCCTTCGGGGTTTCGGACGGTGTTTCTGGTGGCGGCGCCGCTGTCCGCGCCGGCCGTGGTTCCGGCGCTGCGGCTGCCGGGACGGCGCGACGGTCGCGGCCCGCGCGCCGGATCGGCGTGAACAGGGCCGTCCCCGCGATCAGCACGCAGCAGACCCCGGCCACCGCCGCGACCGGCGCCGTGCCGTGCCGTTCCGCGAGCCAGGTGAGGACGGCCGCCCCGATCGGCGCCGCCGAGTACTGGAGCGTCCAGAACGCGGACGTCACCCGCCCCAGCAGGGGTTCGGGCGTCACCTCCTGACGCAGGGACACCGAGCAGGTCCCGCCGATGGCGATGGAGGCGAGGAACAGGGCGGTGAGGACGGCGACTTGGGCGACACCGGCGAACCCGAGACCGGCCACCGCGAGGCCGGCCACCGCGACGGACGCCGTCCACACCGGCCCGAACCCGAGCCGGCGGCGCAGCCGGGCGACCAGCAGGGAGCCGGTCACCGTGCCCAGCGCGCCGACCGCCATCACCGCCCCGACGGTGCCGTTGTCACGGCCGAGGTCGTGCTTGAGGTGGTAGATCACCAAGTCGGTCAGGCCGAGGGTCATGAAACTGAACAGGCACAGCAGCACGGTGAGCGACCGCAGCACCGGATGGCGGCAGAGGAACCCCACCCCGGCCGTCAAGTCCCGCCAGATACCGGGCCGTTCGGCGCCACGGCCGGCAACTCCCTTCAGCCGTACGGCGAAGAGGCACGCGGCGGAGACGCCGAAGCTGGCCGCGTCCACGCCCACGGCGGCGGCCGGCCCCGTCCACGCGGCGAGCGCGCCCGCGCCGAGCGGGCCGAGGACGCCCGCTGCCGCCGCCGTCGCGTTGAGCCGGCCGTTGGCCTCGGTGAGGCGGGTGGTGCCGACGAGGCCGCGGACGGCGGTGACGTAACCGACCGCGAAGAGCATGCCGATCGCCTCGCACAGCGGCAACACGACGTACAGCAGCCAGACTTGGGGTCCCGCGAGCCACACCAGGGGGATCAGGCCGTACAGCGCCGCGCGGGCGAGGTCGCAGCCGATGAGGAGCTTGCGGCGGTCGACACGGTCGACGATCGCGCCCGCGAAGACCGCCGAGAGCACCAGGGCCGCGCCGCCCGCCGCCGTCAGCAGGCCCATGCCGGCGATCGAACCGGTGGCTTCGAGGACGAGCAGCGGGAGGGCGACGAGCGCGAAGGAGTCGCCGAGGACGGAGAGGGTCTGGGCGATCCAGAAGGTGGCGAAGTCCCGCTGTCTCCACAGGGGTTGGCCGGCGTCCGGACCGAGCTTCTGGTTCATTCAGCCGGCTCCCTGCATCGTTCGCGGTGTGGGGATCGCCTGCGGCTCGCGCATCCCCGGTATCGGTGAGACCAGCAGCCACAGCACCGCCAGCGCGCCCAGGGGCCGGACCCCGTGGTTGACGGTCATGTACGCCCCGGTGACCCTCGCCCGCATCCCCTCCGAAACGGCCCCCACCTGAAGGGAGTTGAGGTTCACGTCGAACAGCATGACACCGAGGAACGAGAGGAAAAGGGCGCCGGCGAGACAGCCCGCCGCGACCATCGGCGGGCCCCCGGCCGCCGCGCACAGAGCCAACGGCAGCGGGAAGAGAACCGAGCCGATCACGACGCTCCGGCCCGCGCCGATCCGCCGCGTCAGCGCCGGTGCGAGGAACGCGCCCACGAGCGCGCCGACCCCGAACGCCGTCCCGATGACATCCGGCGCGAGGCCCCGTTCCCGGTCGGCGAACAGCACCGGTTCCCCGAGCGCACACCGGATGACCTCCCGGATGTGCCGGCCCCCCTTCGTCGGCGGGACGAGGCGCGCGAACACGGTGGACGACGCGCCGGTGACGAGGGCGACCTGGGCGGTGGTGGTGTGGAGGGTGGTCGCGGCGGTCAGGGGGATGGCCGACTCGGATATTCGCTCGCCGAGTCGGGAGGTCGTCTGGGCGGTCCAGAGGCGACGGAAGTCGGGGTTGCGCCCCAGGAGGCCGGTCACTGTCCGGGGGATTCGGGAAGTTCAGGCAGGAAGTTGGTCAACAGCCTTACCTGCCTGGCGTCCTGTGGTCGCTCGTCCGGCGTGCGGTGCACGTACGGGGCGATCAGTTCCTCGAACGCGTCGCGCAGGGCGGCCAGTTCGTCCGACGTGACGGCGATCCGTGTGTTCAGGCCGCCCGCCAGTGCGACCCACTCCGGCTCCAGTTCCGGCGCGGTCTCCTCCAGCCAGCGCAGGGGGAGTTCGGCGACGCGTGCGTAGATCTCGCCGGCGAGCAGGTGTGCGGCCGAGCGGCCCTCGCCGTCCGGCGGGACCGTGAGCCGGAAACCGCGCGCGGCCGACTCCCACCGCCGCTCCCTGCCGTCGGTGCCGCCCTCCGCGTCCCGCACCAGCCCGAACCCGGCGAGGTGGCGCAGATGCCAGCTCGTGACGGACGGCGTCGCCCCGACGTGCGGCGACAGTTGCGAGGCGGTGGCGGGGCCGTGGCGCTGGAGCCGTTCCAGGACGGCGAGGCGGACGGGGTGGGCCAGGGCGCGCATCGCCTTGGGGTCGGTGATCTGGAGGTCGCCGAGGCGATTTCCTGAGTCCATGGTCTGAGAGTGTTCTCTCAGAAACTGTGAGAGTCAACTCTCAGGAATGTCCGGTTGCGCGGGCCTGCCGGGGCGCGTGCACCATGACCTGCGTGAACACCTCCTCCGGCCGTACGGTCCAACTCGGCGAGCACCCCGTGTGGGACGCCGCCCTCGCCCTCCTCAACCGCGAGCGGGTGTACGTGGTGATGCCGGACGGCACCTGGCACGGCAACGACCTCCCGAGCGGCTGTGGGAGGTGTGGCCGGTGTGCGATAGGTGAGTCGATACCCCGTCACAGAAAGCGGCGGGAGCGGTGAAAAGAGCGGAAACGGCGCGCGGCGTGGCCACCGGTTGCTCACAGTTTCCCTGCGGTTCGCTCTTGCCCCTTGTGCGCGGCACCGGTCGCCTCCAACCTGAGCATTGCTCAATTCTCTTTACGCCTCGACGCCCATCCCTTTTCCCTTTCTTTTCGTCGACCGGAGACTCCCCCACCATGAGACGCATCATCGGCACCCTCACGGCGGCCGCCCTCGGCCTCGCCGGGCTGACCGTGGCCACGGCGGCGCCCGCGCAGGCGGCGACGTCGGGGACGTTCAACGTCCTGACGTACAACGTCGCGGGCCTGCCGGAGCCCCTGAGTTCGAGCAAGCCGGCGACCAACACCCCGTTGATCTCGCCCCGGTTGGGGGCCTACGACATCGTCAACGTGCAGGAGGACTTCAACTACCACGCTGCGCTGTACGAGCGCGACGACCACCCGTACCGCACGCCGACGAGCGGCGGCGTGCCGTTCGGGGACGGGCTCAACACGCTCTCCGACCTGCCGTTCGAGGACTTCGAGCGGGTCCGCTGGAACAGCTGCACCGGCACCAACTGCCTGACCCCGAAGGGCTTTTCGCTGGCCCGGGTGCGGCTCGCGGAGGGCGCCTTCGTGGACCTCTACAACGTCCACACCAACGCGGACTCCACCGAGGACGCGCTCGCCGCGCGGCGCGCCAACATCACGCAGCTCTCCGACTTCATCCGGGCCAACTCGGCGGGCAACGCGGTGATCGTGATGGGCGACACGAACACGCGCTACACCCGCAGCGGGGACAACATCCGCACGCTGACCTCGGTGAACGGCCTCACCGACGCGTGGGTCCAGCTCGTCAGGGGCGGGACGGCGCCGACGCAGGGCGCGGACGCGCTGGTCTGCCCGACGAGCGCGCCGCCGAACACCTGCGAGGTCGTCGACAAGGTCCTGTACCGCGGCAGCAAGCTGATCGACCTCTCGGCGACCCGCTACAACAACGACTGGGCGAAATTCCTCGACTCCGCCGGCGGCAACCTCTCCGACCACTTCCCGCACGCCGTCGACTTCACGTACACCCTCAACTCGGCAGTCCGGGCAAGCGACTTCTTCGGCGGTCCGCACGGCACGGCCTTCAACGACGCGGACGATCTGCCGGCCGCGCCCGCGCCCCGCACGCTCACCCTGCGCGGCGACGCCCGCCTCGACGCCCTCTCCCTGACCCACGCGGACGGCACCGCCCTCACGCACGGCGGCACCGGCGGCACGGCGACGTCCCTCACGCTCACGGCGGGCGAACACCTCACCTCCGTCAAGCTGACACAGGGTCAGAAGGACGGCCACACGCGGATCTTCTCCGCCGACTTCGGTACGGACAAGGGGCGTTCCCTCTCCGCCGGGACAGCGACCTCGGACACCCGGACCTTCACCGCGCCGGCCGGGTGGCAGATCGTCGGCTTCACCGGGCGGGCCGGGGCCGAGGTGGACAAGCTGGGGGTGCTGTACGCGCCGATCAAGTGAGGCGCGGAGTCGTCGGCCTGAGGGGGCGCGGGCGGCGGACGGGATCGCCGTGAGCGGCCGGGGACCTGGGCGGCGCGAGCAGCCGGGGACCTGGAGGGCGCGAGCGGCCGAGGACCTCGGCGGCGCGAGCAGCCGGGGACCTGGAGGGCGCGAGCGGCCGAGGACCTCGGCGGCGCGAGCAGCCGGGGACCTGGAGGGCGCGAGCGGCCGAGGACCTCGGCGGCGCGAGCAGCCGGGGACCTGGGCGGCGCGAGCGGCCGAGGACCTCGGCGGCGCGAGCGGCCGGGAGCCTGGGCGGCGTGAGCCGTCGTGGGTCGGCGCGGGCGGCCGAGGGGTGCCTCAGCCTCGGTGAGCCCGACGCGAGCTGTCGCGGACGGCCGGGAGTCGCCGTGAACCGCCGCGCCCCCTGGTGAACCGCCGTGAGCTGCGGCGAGCCGGCGCGGTGTCTTCGTCCTCGGCGCCCTGAGGGAGTCCCCGGCACCCCCGGCGTCCTGAGGGTGTCCCCGGCGCTCCCGGCGTCCCCGGCGTCCCCGGCGTCCCCGGGAGCCTAGGTGTCCTAGGATCCCGCCTAGGACATGGACGGAGGTGCCGCGTGGCGCGTGCGGGGATCACGGTCGACCGGCTCGTGGAGGCCGCCGCCGAGCTGGCCGACGAGGTGGGGTTCGAGAACGTCACCCTGTCCGCGCTGGCCCGGCGGTTCGGCGTCAAGGACGCGAGCCTCTACTCGCACGTCAAGAACCTCCAGGAACTGCGCACCCGCCTCGCGTTCCTGGCCGGCGCCGAGATGATCGACCTCATCGCGACGGCGGTCGCGGGGCGCGCCGGCAAGGACGCACTGGTCGCGTTCGCGGACGCCTACCGCGCGTACGCCCGGCGCCACCCCGGCCGCTACGCCGCCACCCAGATCCGCGTCGACCAGGACCTCGTCGCCCAGGCCCCCGCCCTGCGCCGCACCGCCGACATCACCTACGGCATGCTCCGCGCGTACGGCCTCGAAGAGCCCGACCTCACCGACGCCGTCCGCCTCCTGCGCAGCACCTTCCACGGCTACTGCGTCCTGGAGGCGTCCGGCGGCTTCGGCGCCTCCCGCGACGTCCAGGAATCCTGGGACCGAGCGGTCGCCGCACTCCACTCGGCCCTGGTCAACTGGCCCCGCAGAGAGGACCGTTAGCGTTCCTCACACCACCCGTTCGGCCGCGCTGCGCTCCACACGGAACTCGTTGCCCTCGGGAACGGCGATGAAGAGGACCCCGGCGCCTTCGATGAGGGCTTCGGGGTCACCGGGACGGCACTCCTCGTGGACGGGTTGGCCGAGGACCTGGGACCAGAAGCTGGCGAGGGCGTAGGCGTCATGGCAGTCGATTCTCACACCGGCGACAGCCACCGCCGGGTCGGGATCACCAAGTGGGCCGACGGGCCTCGCCGTTCACCCCGCCCGGTACAGGGCGCCCCACCGCCAGCAACCGGTCCCGCAGCATCTCCGAGAGTTCCTGCCGTTCCTGCTGGGTGAGCGTGCCGAGCAGGCCCGCCATGTCCTCCTGCCAGTTCCCTTCCGGGCGTAGGAGTTTCTGGTGGCTGACCGACCACTCCAGCACCCGCCCGACCTCTTCCGGTCGGCGCGCCAGCCAGAGCGCGGCCAATGATGCCGGGCCGTCACGCAGGACGCGCAGGCAGAAGTCGTATTCTTCGCGCGGGAGTACGGACCAGGAGTGCGCCGGAATCTGGCCGGGCTGCCCCAGGCTCAGTTCACCGGAGCCCTCGGCGCCGTACACGTCCACGAGACGGTAGGTCAGACCGACGTCGTCCAACATGAAGGAGTCGGCGGCCAGTTGGTGCATCACGCTCGCCGCGCTCACGTCGGACTCGCCGGAACCGGCCAGCGCGCGCAGTCGCCGGTCGAGGTCGGCGCGTACGGCGCTCCAGCCCTCCTTCGTGCCCGAGCGCACGGTCCGCGCGGGGTCGTGGACCCACCACAGCACCCTGGCGTCCACCGACTCCGCGCCGTACATCGTGGGCAACGTGACGCGCCTGGTGCCGAGTTGTTCGTCGAGACGGACGTGGAACGCCGCGTCGTACCGGCCCAGCAGGGACGGCGCCGGTTCTTCGGTGATGCGGCTGAGTTCGTCGACGGGGGTCGACTTCCGGTGCGGGGCGCCCAGTACGCGGTATCTGTGGTCGGGTGTCCTCAGGACGAGCGCCCGGTCCCGCCGTCCGGACCAGCGCTGGCCGAGGAGTTCGCGCCAGGGGGAACGGGGGGCGACGGTGTAGACGGGGGTGTCGGTCATCTCGGGGTCCCTTCCGGTGCCGGTGAACTGGCGCCCGCACGCCAGGCGTTGAGTGCGCGGCGGGCGGTGTCCCGGCCCGCGAGGTCGGGGGCCGAATGGCGGTCGATCTCGACGAAGAGCCGCAGGGTGCCGTGGCGCATGTCGCGGGCGAGGTGGTCGAAGAGCGTGGTCACGGCCTGGGCCCTGCGCTCGTTCCAGGTGCCCTCGCGGCACCAGCTCAGCAGGGCGCCCCCGGTGGGCCCGAACGAGGCGTCCCGGTCCAGGGCCCGGCGTACGAGGTCCACGATCGGCGCACTGAACTCCCCCTCGCCCAGCAGCTCTTCCCCGAACCACTCGCCGCCGTGCAGCAGCGAGGGCAGGACGGCGAACGCGAGGTCCGCCTCCCATTCCGGGTCGGCGTCGGCCCAGCCGAGGACGCACCGGAAGACCATCGGCCGGGTGTCCTCCGTGAAGAGTTCGGCCAGGGCGGCGCGGATCGCCCGGTTGACGTGCCGTTCCTCCTCGTCGGACTGCGGTGATCTGGGCAGCCCGCGCAGCAGGGACAGCGCGAGGTCGGGCCTCGCCAGCCCGAAGCGGGTGCCGCAGGCGTGGGCGACGGTGGTGCGCCGCTGCCAGCCGGCACGCCGACTCCAGTCGGTGAGACGGTACTTGACCTCGGTCGCGAGCACCGGGTCGTCGGCGGCCATGCCCAGCGCGTGCGCGGCGATACGCCTGCCGGTGCCGGTGTCGGAGCCCGCGAGGGTCGAGATGTGTCCCAGGGCCCGCCGTCCGCCGCCCCATCCCGCCGCGAGGCCCATCACGTGCCCGGCCGGCGTGGCCAGTTCGGAGTCGTCCTTCACCCCTTCGAGCCAGGCGGTGAGGACGACGGACAGTCTGCCGTACTCCCGCCACACGTGCCGCAGGACTGTCTCGGCCTTCCGGTGCCGGGTGAAGCGCACCGGCTCCACGGCGTAGGTGAAGCCGCTCGCCGTGCGGATCTCCTTCGGCGCGCACTGGGCCCGGACGGTGCGCAGCAGGTCGTCCAGCGAGCGTCGGAAGACGAACCGCGGGTTGTCGCGCGGGACTTCGGAGGAGCCTTCGGTCGCCGGGAGGAGCGCGGCGAGCTGTCCGTCGGCGACCTCCAGGAGCCGGTCCGCCTCCTCCCGTACGACGCGGTGGTCAAGGCCCTCGAAGACGCACGCGGCCATGAGGAAGGCGAGGCCGTCGGGGTCGTCGCGCAACGTGTCGATCAGTTCCGGTGCTTCGTCCTCGGCGAGGAAGCTGAGGCGGCTGCGGATGTCCTCGCCTTCCTGGTCCGGGCCGGTCAACAGGGCGACGAGTTCGGCGACTTCGGCGGGGACCAGCTCCGGTGCGAGCAGCTCGTCGACGAGGCCCGGTTCGAGGCGTTCCAGGAAGGCGGCCCGTTGTCCGGCGTCCGGGATCTCCGCTTCCAGGCGGGCGTCGAACACGGCCCGAGGCGGCGGCGGTTCGCAGCGGACGGGGGTCAGGTGCAGGTCGCGTTCGACGCGGCGCAGGAGTTCGGGGTCGTCGGGGAGGATGATCACCATGCTGGCCCGCTCGGTGCGCAGGCGGTCGCGCAGGTTGCCCAGGACGGCGGGCTTGAGCGGCTGAGTGGGGACGAGCCCGTCGACCAGGTAGCCGAGGGTTCCTTTGTTCTTGGGCTGCCAGAGGTCGAGGTCCGTGCTTCCGTCGACGGCCCTGAAGTTCAGTCCGCCTCCGGTGTGCCGGCGCAGCAGGTTGAGCGCCGCCGTGCGGCGGCCCGTGCGGGGTGCGCCGGTCAGAAACAGGACTCCGGTGCCGAGTTGCGCCAACGCGGCGGGAAACCAAGGGGGTTCGGCGAATCCGCGTTCGGCCTCCAGGATCTCCAGGGAGGAGATGGGCCCTTCCAGGGCCTCGATGCGCTGGGTCTGCGTCGCCGTGATCCCGCTCTGTACCCGCTGACCGCCGTTCACCGTACCGGTGTTGATGTTCGCGTAGGACGCGTAGATGACGGAGCGGGCGTCGGCGGGCAGGTCGTCCGTGTCGTCGTACCCGTCGTTCTCCCCGAGCGCGTTCACCGCGACCCCGTGTTCTTGTCGCCCTGCACGGTGTCGCCGAGATTGCCGTGCACGGTGCCCACCTTGTGTCCGCCGACCTGGTCCCCGCCGACATGGCTGACGTTCTGGTCCCCGCCGACGTTGCTGACGTGCTGACCGCCGTGCACCGTACCGCTGTTGACGTTTCCGTGGTCCGCGCGCTGGATCACCTTCCCGCCCCGCCGCCCCTTCGCCCGCTCCTGCGGCACGGCCTTCTGCTGGTCGTCCACCACGTGGTCCCCGAGGATGCGGCGGTCGTAGAGGTTCCCGGAGGGGGCGGGGATGTAGAGCCAGGCGCGTTGCGCGAAGCGCTTGCCCTCGACCGTGGCGGGGACTTCGATGAAGTGGTCGGGGTGGCGGCCGGTGTAGCCGCTGGCCACCGCGTCCTCGAAGCAGCGGTCGGAGACGATCGCCGCCACCTGGGTGATGTTCTCGCTGGAGGCCGCGAGCATCGCCTTCACCGGGCGGGAGTCGAGCAGCCGGTGGGTGTCGTTGCGGGGTGTGCCGTTGCCGTCGAACTCCTCGCCGGAGTCGGGCAGCGGGCCGATGTGGAGGCTGACGCGCAGGCGCAGACCCGCGACTCCGTTGGAGTGGACGTTGAACTCGGTGAGGATGTCCTGGAGTTGGTGCAGCCAGGGGTGGATGACGAAGGGCATGGCCGCCGGGTCGAACCCGAACACGTAGCCGTCGCCGGTGGAGTTGGGGAAGCGGCGGTCGTTCCACAGCTCGTCGAGGCCGGACCGCTCCAGTGACATCCTGAGGAGCTGGGGGATGTTGCGGCTGATGGTGCCGTGCTCGATGGCGGGGTGGCCGGTGAAGTCCTTGGCGTCGACGGCGACGATGCCCCGGTAGGGCGGGAGTGCACGGCTGCGGCTGTACGGGGACGCGGTGGGCACGGGCAGGTCGGACATGGTCTTCCTCTCGGATTCCTGAAGTGGGTCTGTCGGCCGGGCACTTCGAGAATCCGGGAAAGCGCTCGGGTCACCTGCTGCCCGAGTGCAGCAATCAGGTGACGCGGGTCACATTCGAGTGGTGTGACGGCGTCTCTCGCGCGGCGAACCGGCGCAGGGCGGGCAGGTCCCCGATCTCGATCCCGCCCCGGCCTCTGACGCGTACGGCCCCGAAGACCGGCTCCTGGGCGATCAGGCGGCCGACGGTGTTGCGGGACATCTTCAGATGTTGGGCCAAGTCCATGACGCTCAAGGGGAGTTCGACACCCTCCCGGACGCACGGACCGGGCCAGTACGAGATGTCGGCGATGCGCACGAGCGCCCCGGCAACCCGTTGCGGCGCCTCACCGGTGTGACGCCCCTCGGTGGTCTCACGAACCCGGATGATGGCGTGCCGTTCGAGGTGCGGGGCGAGCCGGTGGTCGTCGACGAACCGGCCGAACCGGGCCGCCGGCATGACCGCGACCCGGCAGGGGTCGAGCGTCTCCACACTCGCGAGCCGTCCACCCCCGCCCCGCACGGCCATCTCGCCGAGCAGTTCCCCCGGCCCCCGGAACGCCAACAGGTCCTTCGCGCCGTCGCGTTCGGCCCTGACGACCTTGGTCAGCCCGCTGAGCAGCACCAGTACATGCGAACCGTCCTCCCCTTGCCGCAGCAGGACGTCGCGGGCGGGGTGGAGGCGTTCGTGCGCGCCCTCCAGCAGTGCCGCCCAGACCCCCTCCCCCACGATGTGCCGCAGGGTGCGCCCCTCCCAGCCGGGGTGTGCCACGTCGCTCATGACACCGACCTTAGAATCAATTCGCCGGTGCCGCAGCGGAGTCGGGTAACTACAGATGGCGTTCGACCTCCACCTTCCCGTCGGCCAGCCGGACCTTGACCTCACTGCCGTCGGCCCACCGCACCGCCAACTCCCCCTCCCCGTACGTCTCGACAGTCGCCCCCTCCCCCAACTCCTCCGGCTCCGCCTCCCCCGTGAGGCGGGCGAGGGCGACGAAGAGGGTGGGTCCGGGGCCTGTGCGGGTGCCCTTGAGGAGAGTGAGATCGGCGTGGGCGCCTTCGGGGGCGGACCAGCCGGTGAGGTGGACGAGAGTGTTCTCGGGGGCGTCCGAGATGAGGAACGCGCGTACTTCCAGGGGGCCTTGGGCCAGGGTGACGCTGGTGACGCGGGCGCCGGTGGCGGTGGTGTGGCGGGAGGCGATCCAGTCGTCGCCGGCGCCGAGGGGGGTGATGTCCGTGCGGGTGGGGTCGCCGCCGACGATGACGCTGTTGTCGGGGGTGGGGGACGAGGTCGGGGTTGTCACCGTCGAGTAGGCGAGGCGGGTGTAGTAGGGGTCGTAGCGGACGTCCTCGCTGCCGTGGTTGTGGAGGCGGACGATGCCGTCCGAACTGGTCGACTGGAGGAGCCAGTTGGGGGCCTTCAGCGGCGTCAGGGCGTCCTCGCGCTCCGCCGGGGACGGGGTTTCCGTCGCGGTCCAGACCTCGTGCTCCGCGGGGAGGAGGAGGCCGAGGAAGCCCTTGCTGGCCCAGTACGGGGACGCCGGGCCCGAATAGCCTTGCAGGACCTCGGGGTCGGGACCGTGCCAGCCGAGGGTGAGGAGGCCGGTCGTGTCGTCCACCGCGTTCCGGTCCAGGAAGTACTTCAGGGCGCCCGAGGCGAGGCGGCGGGTCTCGCCGGGGGGCAGCGGGGTGCGGCCGGTGAGGGCGCCGAGCCACAGGGGGGCCGTCGTCGCGAAGCGGTACGTGAGGGAGCGGCCCTGGTGCAGCGGGGCGCCGTCGCCGCCGAACAGGCGGGCGTAGTCGGCGAGATGGCGTTCCAGGCGGCCGCCGTAGAGGTCGAGGAGGGCGGTGTCCTGGGTGAGCCAGGCGTGCAGGACCGGGTAGAGGTGCAGGGCCCAGCCGTTGTAGTAGTCGAACTTGCGGCCGTCGCCGTCGGTGTACCAGCCGTCGGCGACGTACCACCGCTCGATGCGCTCCAGGCCCTGGGTGATCGCGCGGCGGGAGGCTTCGGGTTCGTGGCCGATCGACTCCAGGAAACCGCCGACGGTGACCGGGAACAACTCCCAGTTGCAGGGCCAGGGTTCGGCGGTGAGGGCGTCCGACAGCCAGGCGGCGGCGCGCTGTTGGACCGAGGGGGTCAGGCGGTCCCACAGGAGGGGGCGGGTGAGGTGGAGGGCGAGGGCGATGGAGGCGGCCTCGACGAGGGACTGGTGACGGTCCTCGATCTTCGGCCACACGCCCGCCGTGCCCGCCGCCAGGCCGTCCGCGTAGCGCTCCAACGCCGTCTCGTCGCGGCGGAACGCGGCCAGCAGGAGGGTCCGGGCGTAGCCTTCGAGGCCGTCGGAGAGGCGGCCCGTCCAACTCTGGCGGTCGCCGGGGAAGTGGTAGAGGGCGCGGTCGGGGGTGGCGTACGGCTCGGTCGCGGCGAGGAGGGTGTCGGCGGCCGTCTCCCAGTGGGCGCGGGTGTAACCGGTGACCGGGCTGCGGGCGGGGTCGGGCGGGGGGAGGTGCATGTGCGGGTTCTCTCTGCCGGATTGCCGAATACTGCCGGATTTGCCGAGTACTGCCGGATCGCCGAGTACGTCATGGGCCTGGGGCGCCCCGGTTCCGGTCGGGACGCCCCAGGGGCTTGTACGGGCTCATTCCCCCTGCGGGGTCACCCCACCCTCACCAGACCCCGCGGTATCAACTCCCGCGCGGCCAGCTCGTCCCGGACGAGTTCCGCGTACAGGGTCGCCCCATGCACGGACGTGTGCGTGTTGTCGCGCTTCTCGTTGTAGAGGTAGACCGACTTGGACCCCTCCGGCCCCAGCGACTCCACCAGCGCCTTCGTCTTCGCCGTGAGGTCGATCAGCGGAACGCCCCGCGCCGCCGCCACCGAGCGGATCACCGCCGGATGGTCGACGCCGAGGCCGTTGACGAGGAGTGCGGTGCCGTTGTTCAGCGTGCCGTCGGAGTTGAACCAGCGCCGCACGATGGGGGTCACCAGCACGGGCCGCCCCTGCTGCGCGCGGACGCCGGCGACCAGGGCCTCCAGGTTCGCGCGGTACGTCGCCTCGTCGGTCGTCTTGTCGTTGTGCGCGAGCTGGATGAGGACGAGGTCACCGGGCCGGATCAACGGCTGGACGGTGGCCCAGAGTTGAGGGTTCGACAGATAGGTGACCGTACTCTCTCCGGAATCCGCGTAGTTGGCGACGGAGAGGCCCTTGCGCAGGAACTGCGGGAGCTGTTGGCCCCAGCCGGAGTAGGGGTCGCCGGGCTGGTCGCAGACCGTGGAGTCGCCGACGAGGAAGATCTGGCGGGCGTGCCGGGCGGGGGTGACCTGGATGCCGGCGAGCGCGGGTGCTCCGCCGCCGAGGGCGAGGTCGAGACCGGGAGTGCCGGCGGGGCCGGTCGGCTCGCCCTCCGGCGTACGGACGTCGACGGTGAAGCTGCGGGCGATGCGCTCGCCCTCGGGGACGGCCGTCTCCGGGAGGAGCGAGCGGCGCGTCTCACCGGTGACGCTCGTGGCGGACGCCGCGTCGCCGCCGAGGAGGACCTTCACGTCGTAGGTGCCCGGCGGGACGTCGAAGTGGCAGGCGGTTGCGGTGCAGTTCTCCAGGCCGAGGCGCGGGGCACCGGAAGCGCCGGATGCCGGTCCAGAATAAGCCTGGGCGGGGACGGCGGACAGGGCGGTGCTCAGTGTCAGCGCGGCCAGCACGGCGATGTTGAAACGTCTCACTCGCTGCTCCTCGATAGTGCGACAGGGCCTGGCCGCAGGACCGTACCCCCATCCGCAAGCGCTTTCTAGACTCTGGCGCCATTTCACATGATTGCCAACCTCCCGCAAGCGAAAGCCCTTTCGCGAAATCGATTCAACTGTCACTCTGCTGAAGCCCGGGTGCCGGACCCGCCGACGCCGGACCGGGCACCCGCACCCATCCCGCACCGACTCCGCACCCGCTCCCCCCACACCTCGAACCCCACCCGCAGGAGGCTCCCCATGGCCGGAACACCCATGTCCGAAACTCCCCAGCCCGCCACCGGCGTCGGCCGCCGCGCCTTCGTCCTCGGCACCGCCGCGGCGGCCGGCACGGCCGCGCTCGCCGGTCCGCTCGCCGCAGGCGCCTCGGCGGCGGGCTTCGGTTGGAGCGACGACGGCTCCAACTACGTCGTCGACACCGGCGCCAGCCTGGTCTTCAAGGTCAGCAAGTCCAACGGCGACCTGTCCTCGCTGGTCTACAAGGGCGTCGAGTACCAGGGCTACGACGGCAAGAACTCGCACATCGAGTCGGGGCTCGGCTCCTCGACGGTGAGGATCACGCAGTCCGGCTCGACGATCCTCGTCTCGGTCGCGTACGGCACGCTCAGGCACTACTACGCGGCCCGCAGCGGCGAGAACAACGTCTACCTGTGGACCAACCGCGCGGACACGTCGGTCGCCTCGACCCGCTTCATCCTGCGCGTCAAGGCGGGCCTGTTCCTCAACGACCAGCCGGATTCCTACACGTACGCGCCGACGGCCATCGAGGCGTCGGACGTGTTCCGCAAGTCCGACGGCCAGACCCGCTCGAAGCACTACTCGAAGCTGCGGGTCATCGACTACGACTACGTCGGCTGGAGCGCGAACGGCGTCGGCCTGTGGATCGTCCGCTCCAACCACGAGAAGGCGTCCGGCGGCCCCTTCTACCGCTCCCTGCTGCGCCACCAGAGCGCGGACGGCGGCGGCCTGTACGAGATCCTGCACTACGCCCAGAACCAGACGGAGAACGAGCGCTTCGGTCTCCAGGGCCCGTACGTCATCGCCCTCACCGACGGCGGCGCGCCCTCCTCCTCGCTGTACCCGGGCACGCTGACGACGTCCTGGGCGGACTCCCTCGGCATCGCCGGGTACGTGCCGGCGAGCGGGCGTGGCAGAGTCGCGGGCGTCGGCATCACCGGGCGCGACACGGCGCACCCGTACACCGTGGGACTCGCCAACTCGACGGCCCAGTACTGGGGTTCGGCGCGTTCCTCGGACGGGTTCTTCTCGATCGGCGGGGTCCTGCCGGGGACCTACACGTTGACGGTCTACAAGGGTGAACTCGCCGTCCACACCCAGTCGGTGTCGGTGTCGGCGGGCGGGACGACGTCGCTGAACTCGATCGCGCTGGCCTCCTCCAACGACCCGTCCAACGCGGGCGCGATCTGGCGGATCGGCGACTGGAACGGGACGCCGAGCGGGTTCAAGAACGCCGACCTGATGACGTACGCGCACCCCTCCGACGTCCGGGCCTCGGCGTGGACGGGGAACGTCGTGATCGGCAGCGGGACCGAGACGTCCGCGTTCCCCTGCTACCTGTGGAAGGACGTCAACTCCGGGCTGATCGTGTACTTCAAGCTGACGGCCGCGCAGGCCGCCGCCGCGCACACGCTGCGGATCGGGGTGACGACGGCGTACGCGAACGGGCGTCCGCAGGTGGTCGTCAACGACAACTGGACGTCGGCGATCCCGACGCCGCCGGCCCAGCCGAGCACGCGGTCGCTGACGAACGGGTCCTACCGGGGCAACAACCACACGTTCACGTACAGCGTTCCGGCGAGTGCGTGGCTGACCGACACGGGCCAGTACAACACGCTGAAGATCAATGTCGTGAGCGGGTCGGGGTCGACCGGGTTCCTGAGCGCGGGGACGGCGATCGACGCGATCGATCTGCTGGCGTGAGAAAAGGGGCGGGGGCCTTCCGTGCGAAGGCTCCCGCCCCTCAGGGACGTCAACTACCGCGCGTCCACTGCTGGTTGGTCGTCCCGTTGCAGGCGTGCGTGATGATCGCGGCCGAGTTGGCGGTGGAGCCGCCGTTGACGTCGAGGCATTCGCCGCTGGCGCGGGACTTGACGAGCCAGTAGTTGCCGGAGGCGGTGAGGCTCCACTGCTGGGTCGTCGCGGTGCCGCAGTTCTGCTGGGTGACGTCGGTCGCGTTCTCCTGGAGGCACAACGAGCTCTGGCGGCCGACGAGTTGGTAGTAGCCGGTGCCGAGGTCCTTGAACCACCACTTCTGGTTGCCGCCGCTGTTGCAGGTGTACTGGCTGATCGCGACGCCCGCCTGGAGGGACTGGTTCGCGACGTCCGCGCACTTCGAACTGTGGCGGGCCACCAGGGTGTTGTAGGTGGCGCTGACGCCGCTGACGGTACCGGCGGCCGTGTCCACGGTGATCTCCGGGGACCACGACATCGACATCGAGGTGCTGCTGGGGAAGGTCAGCGGGAGCCACACGTAGCGGGAGTCGTTGACCTTGCCGCCGAAGGAGTTGCCCCAGCGGTCGCCCATGTAGAGGTACGAGGTGCCCGACGTCCCCTGGACGGGCAGGACGTAGGCGGTCTGCGAGCCGTACGCGGTGGAGTCGCCGACGTTCGTCATCGCGGACCAGGGGCCGGCGAGGCTGGTCGCGGTGGCGTACTGCTGCTGGTTGGGGTTCCAGCCGGTGGCGCCCGAGGTCAGCATGAAGTAGACGCCGCCCCGCTTGAACAGGGCCGGGGCCTCGCGGTGGCCGCCGGGCCAGGGGTTGGCGACGAGGCTCGCGATACCGGTGTAGTCGGCCGTCAGCCGGTAGATGTGCAGGTCGTAGTTCTCGTTGGCGGCCGAGACCATGTAGCCGGTGCCGTCCGTGTCGACGAACGCGGTGATGTCGCGGGACATGTGCTGGCCGAGGGGGCGGAAGCTGCCCTGGTAGGCGTAGTCGCCGTCGACGGTGTCGGAGACGGCGACGGCGGCGCGGGCCTCGCCGTAGTCGACGCCGTTCTCCTTGTGCATCCACATCACGAACTTGCCGGTGGAGGCGTTGTAGATGACCTTCGGGCGTTCGATGTACGCGGTGCCCAGCTCCGTAGCGCTGGACTGGGTCAGGACGCGGTTACGGAACTCCCAGGTCTTCAGGTCGGTCGAGCGGTAGGCGTCGACCGAGCGGAAGGTGTTGTCGGCGTTGCGGTCCTCGCCGAACCAGTAGTAATAGGAGCCGACCTTGATGACCCCGCCGCCGTGGGCGTGCACCGCGTTCCCCGACGTGTCGGTGAACTGGACGCCGTTGGGCAGCGTCTGCGGTGCCGCCTGCGCCGGCCCCGCGACGGCCAAGGCGCCGGCCAGGGCCGTACAGAGGGCGATCAGGACCGCGTACACACGTCTCATCTCACGCACTCTCCATCACCGAACAACGTTCGATATTCCGAACCGAATATGACATTCCGAACGCCGAAAAGGTAAGGGCGTGTTACGACGGGGTCAACGGGTCTGACGCGCCCAGAGAGAAACCGTTTTCCAAAACTTTTTTCGCAACGTTTCCGACGACTTTCGGAAGGGGCGAAGGGGGACGGCGGGCGGCCATCCGTCCTGCCGCTGGGCACCCCGGACGAGGCGGGAGAGGACGCGGGCGCCGCCTCTCGGCGTCGGCGCAGCCGCCGGGGACGACTCCGGCGGCTGCGCGTCACACCTCGACTCCGGCGCCGAGCCGTCTCGCCCCGGCCCCGTCGCTCACCACTGCCCCGGCGCTCGCCACCGCGCCGGGGCTGGCGCCCGGCCGCATCGCCACCCCGGGAGTTCTGCGCCCACAACGGCCCCGGCGGTGTGGTTGCGCGACAACCGCTGACTGAGCCAGGGCTTGCCGACCACCCCTCCAGCCCGGCCCTCAGCCCAGCCCCGCGTCAGGCCGTCGCGTCCCCTGCAGCCGACGTGACCTCGCCCCCGGCCGCCAACTCCCCTTCCTCCGGCCCCTCCTGGCGGCCCTTCAGCCAGACGTAGAGCGGGATGCCGGCGAAGAGGAAGAGGGCGCCCTGGTAGACGGCCGCGTAGCCCGCGCCGGCGATCAGCCAGAAGGAGAAGGCGAAGGAGAGGGCGGCGATGAGGAGGTCACGGGTGAGGGTGGCGGGGCGGAGGTGGGTGCGGGTGCCCCGTGCCAGCCAGTAGAGCTGGGCGGCGGCGGAGAGGAGGTAGGGGACGCAGCCGGTGAAGGTGGTGATGAGGACGAGGACGCGGAAGGTGGTGTCGGGCCCGGCTGTGTAGTTGAGGGCGATCAGGGCGGTGCCCAGGAGAGCGACGGCCCAGACTCCGAAGCCGGGCACGCCGCCCTTGCCGACCTTCGCGAACGGCTTGGGGAAGAGGCCGTCGAGGGCGGCGGCGTAGGGCATCTGGGCGGCGAGGAGGATCCACCCGTTGAGGCAGCCGACGATGGAGGCGACGGCGACGAGGGCGATGGCGGTGCCGCCCCAGGTCCCGCCGGTGATGGAGTTGACGGCGTCGGCGAACGGCGCCCCGGACTCGACGAGTCGATCGTGCGGGACGAGCCCGAAGACGGCGACGGTGCCGAGGACGTAGACGAGCGCGGAGGCCAGCGTGCCCAGCACGCTCGCGCGCCCCACCGTCCGCTCGGGATCGTCGACCTCCCCCGCGCTGACGGCCGCCGACTCCACCCCGAGGAAGCTGTAGAGGAGCAGCGCGGCGGACGCGGCGAGCGCGCCCGGCACGCTGTCGCCGGTGGCGTTGAAGGGCCCGAAGTTGTCGGTGTCGACGAAGAAGAGCCCGACGGTGGCGACGAGCAGCAGCGGCACGAACTTGAGGACGGTGGACACGATCTGCACGGTCCCCACCCACCGCGTCCCCGCGAAGTTCGCGACGGCCGGCAGCCACAGCGCGAGCAGCGCGACGAGCCCTTCGAGCGCGTGGTTGCCGTGCAGCGGGATCAGGACGTCGACGTAGCCGACGACGGCGACGGCGAGCGCGGCGATGCTGACCCAGCACATCGTCCAGTACGACCAGGCCGACAGGAACCCGGCGAAGGGCCCGAAGGCGTCGCGGGGGTAGACGTAGAGGCCCCCGGTGACGGGGCTGCGCCGCGCGAGCCTGCCGAAGAGGAGCGCGAGCAGGACGGCGGCGACGGAGAGGACACCGAACGCGAGGAGGCTGAGCGTGCCGTAGGGGGCGACGGCGGCGGGGAGCGCGAAGATGCCGCCGCCGATGATGTTGCCCATGACGAGGGCGGTCGCGGTGGCGAGGCCGAAGGTGCGGCGGGGGGACGCGGGGCGCGCGGGAGCCTTGGCGGCGGCCTCGGTCTCGGGGGTGTCGGCGGTGGTCATGTGTGTCCGTGTTTCTCGGGGCGGGGAGGGCGTGATCGTATCCCCGCATCCCACATCGTGGGCCAACTGTTCACACAGTGGACATATTCGGCCGACCTCGGCTCACCGGGCGCGGCCGCCCGCCCGTGTCGATTAGCGTCGTCGTATGAGCCTCTACCTGCCTCCCGTGCCGCCGACCCCGCCCCTCGCCGAGGCCCTGGCCGCCGGTGTCGTGATCCTCGACGGCGGCATGTCCAACCAACTGGAGTCCCTGGGCCACGACTTGAGTGACGAGCTGTGGTCGGCGCGGCTGCTGGCCGAGGAGCCGGAGGCGATCGCCGAGGCGCACTTCTGGTACTTCATGGCGAGCGCCGACGTCGCGATCACCGCGAGCTACCAGGCGACGTTCGAGGGGTTCGCGAAGCGCGGCTTCGACCGCGAGCAGGCCGCCGAACTCATGGCGCTGAGCGTCGAGTTGGGCCGCCGCGCGATCCGCAAGGCGCGGGAGCGGGGCGCGGACCGCCCGCTGTGGGTGGCGGCGTCGGTCGGCCCGTACGGGGCGATGCTCGCGGACGGCTCGGAGTACCGGGGCCGCTACGGGCTGAGCGTCGCGCAGCTCGCGGACTGGCACCGGCCGCGCCTTGAGGTGCTGGCCGCGGCCGGTCCCGACGTCCTCGCCCTGGAGACGGTCCCGGACACCGACGAGGCCGCGGCTCTGCTGGGCGTGGTGCGTGAACTCGGCACGCCCGCCTGGCTGTCGTACAGCATCGACGGCGACCGCACCCGCGCCGGGCAGCCGCTGGAGGAGGCGTTCGCGCTCGCGGCGGACGTGGACGAGGTGATCGCGGTCGGCGTCAACTGCTGTGCCCCCGAGGACGTGCTGGGCGCGGTGGAGACGGCGGTGCGGGTGACGGGCAAACCGGTCGTGGTGTACCCGAACAGCGGGGAGACCTGGGACGCGAACGCGCGGGCGTGGACCGGGAGTTCGTCGTTCGCGCCGGAGCTGGTGAAGGGCTGGGAGGCGGCCGGGGCGCGGCTGGTCGGGGGCTGCTGCCGGGTCGACGGGAAGGCGATCGTCGAGATCGCCGACACCCTGCTCCCGTTGGAATAGACCTGGAGTCGGCGGAGCCGCGAACAGGGCCGCCTTGGCGCTGCTAGCCTCCCGCTGGGAAACCGTTTCCCGGAAGTGTTTCCGCAGTTCCCGTGGCGCACGGCGCGGCGGTCTTCCGGGCACGGGGCGAGGAGGGGCGGAACATGACCAGGAAGAGCGACCCGGCGCGCAGCAACATCCGCGACGTCGCGGCCCGCGCGGGTGTCTCGGCGGCGACCGTGTCGCGTGTGCTCGGCGGGGTCTACCCGGTGAGCCAGCAGACCCGCGCGCGGGTGGTGCGCGCGGTGCGCGAGCTGAACTACGTCGCCGACGCCCGCGCGAAGGCCATCGCGGGCGTGGGTACTCCGACGCTGGCGTTCGTCCTGGAGGACATCACCGGTCCGTCGTTCGCGCTGATGGCGTACGGGGTGGAGCGCGAGGCCGCCCGCAACGGGCACCTGTGCCTGGTGTGCGGCACCGAGGGCGACGTCCGCCAGGAGACCGAGTTCGTGGAGATGATGCGGGCCCAGCGCGCCGCCGCCGTCATCCTGGTCGGCGGGACGGCGGACACGCCGGAGTACCGGGAGCGGACCCGGCGGATGGCGGACCTGCTGGCGTCGGTGGGGTCGCGGCTGGTGCTGTGCGGCCGTCCGCCGCTGGACGCGGGGGCGCCGGTCACGGTCATCGAGTACGACAACGAGTCCGGCGCGCACGCGCTGGTGGCGCACGTCCTCGCGCAGGGCCACAGCCGGGTGCTGTTCCTCGGGGGCCGCCCCGACCACACGACGGCGCAGGGCCGCGAGCGCGGTTACGTGAGCGCGCACCGGGCGCGCGGTGTCGACGTCGACCCGGACCTCGTCCTGCACGGCGACTTCACCCGCGACTCCGGGCACCGGCTGATGCGCCGGGCCCTCGCGGACGGTCTGGACTTCACGGCGGTCGTCGCCGCGACGGACATGGTCGCGGCGGGCGCCCTGACCGCCCTGCACGAGGCGGGCCTGAAGGTCCCGGACGACGTGTCGCTCGCCGGGTACGACGACATCCCCTACGCCCGCGACCTGTACCCGGCGCTGACGACCGTCCACGTCCCCTACGAGGAGCTGGGCCGGGTCGCCGTCCGCACCGCGCTGGGGCGGGCGCCGGGGGCCTCGGACGAGCATCTGCTGCTGGGGACGCACGTCGTGGTCCGTGACTCGGTGAAGCCGCCGAAGGACATGCGGTAGGTCAGCGGGCCCGGTCGGTGGCCGCGCGGCGCAGGCGGCGGACGACGGACCGCAGCTCGGTGCCGCGCAGGGAGCGGGCGGGCAAGGGCTGCGGGGCGGGCGTCTGGTGCGGGACGGCGGGCTCGGCATCCCACAGGGCCAGCTCGGCGTCGCGCGGCCCGGCCGCCGTGCGCGCCGGTCCGTCCCCGAAGATCCGCACGGGGTGCCCGGCGTCCCAGGCGCGCCAGCCGGGGTCGCCGGTCCGCGCGAACCGGACCCAGGCGCCGTGCATCTCGGCGGCGAGCGCGCGCGGCGGATCGTCGCCGGCGAGGCGGACGGAGTCGGGCGCGTCCCCGGAGTCGAAGACGAAGCCGAGTTCGAGGGAGTGGCAGGCGCCGAGTCCGGGCCGCCCGGACGGCCAGGCGAACTCGTAGGCGTACGTCGTGCCGGGGCGGGCGTCGGCCAGCCGGTGCAGGGGGCGGCGCAGCATGTGGTCGGTGACCATCTGGCCGACGATCTCGGCGGGCCCGGCGTCCGGGTGCAGGGCGCGGTAGCCGCGCGGGATCTCGGAGCCGCAGTGGCAGCGGGCCATGGCCCCGGCGAGGGCGACGGGTCCGAGCCGGTCGACGCGCTCGACGAGGCCGCCGGGGACGAGCCACAGCCGGTACTCGTCGCTGGTCCAGCCGAGGAGGAGGCCGGCGTCCCGGGCGGCGTCGCCGTCGAGCAGGGCCTGGAGCGGGTCGCGGGGCACGAGGTCGCCGTCGACGACGATCCCGAACGCGGGCCCGCCGAGGACGGGGCTGGAGAGCCGGCCCACCTCGGCCTGGGTGCGCAGCAGCAGCTCGCGGTCGACGGCGGCGAACGCCTCGGCGGTCGCGGGAACCTTCAGCCTCGCCGCCATCCGGCGCACCATCCGCCGCACCTTGTCCCGGTCCACGGCCTCGGGCGCGCCGCTCTGCAGCACCGCCCGCCGGAACAGGCCCCGCGCCCGCGGGGCGGCGACGAGGGCGCCGATGCTGATCGCGCCGGCCGACTGCCCCATCAGGGTGACCCTGTCGGGGTCGCCGCCGAACCCGGCGATCGCCTCGCGCACCCATTCCAGGGCGGCGAGCTGATCGCGCAGGCCCGCGTTGGCGGGGGCGTCGGGGAACAGGCCGTAGCCCTCGACGCCGAGCCGGTGGTTCAGGGACACGAACACGATGCCGTCGCGGGCGAAGGAGCTGCCGTCGTACACCGGGACGGCGGAGGAACCCCTGGTCAGGGCGCCGCCGTGGAACCAGACGACGACCGGCAGGCGCGCGCCGGGTCCCGGCTCGGGCGTCCACACGTTCAGGTTGAGACAGTCGTCCCCGGGGATGTCCGGGTCGGACAGGTACTGCGCGAACGCCTCCGAGTACGGCGGTTTCGGAGCCGTCGGCCCGAAGGACCCGGCGTCGCGGACTCCGGACCAGGACTCAGGGGGTACGGGGGGCAGGAACCGGCGGGGGCCGAAGGGGGGTGCCCCGTAGGGGATGCCCCTGAATACCGCGATGCCCTGCTCGTACCTGCCGCGTACGGTCCCGTGGGGGGTCTTCGCCACCGGGTCCGTCTGGTTTGCCGTCCGGCCTGCTGTCATACGCCCACCAGCCCTTCGCCGCGCTCGTGCACCGGTAGTACCAGAGCACCACGAAGGCGCCCGGTATTCCGGTGCACGAGGCGTTCAGGGGGCTATTTGGCGTACATCAGGGTGCCGAAGCCGAGCTGGTCGAAGCCGCCGCTGGTGGTGCCGTAGTCTCCGCCGCCGCCCTCGGGGGCGACGGTGGCGTAGATCTGGGCGATGTACTTGTCGTCGAGGTTCAGCCTGCCCTTGTAGTGGAAGTGCAGCTGGGCCCAGACGGGGCGGGCCTGGCCGCGGGCGGTGGCGGAGACGGCGGTCTGGGACTGCTGGGCGCAGTTCTGGCCGGTGCCCCAGGTGTAGGTGGTGAAGGGGACGTCGAGGCCGAGGTTGTACTTGGCGACGTACTGGGCGGCCTTGAAGAACCGGCGGTCGTCGTAGGAGTACAGGTCGTCGCCCTGGTTCCAGGCCATTTCGCAGATCGCGCCCATCTGGCCCATGCCCATCAGGCTGTGGCCCTGGTCGCGGCCCGACTCCTGCCACTGGCCGAGCGCGTAGCCGTCGGAGTCGGTGTGGAGGAAGGGCACGGCGTTCTTGATGGAGCCGTTGCCCGCGCCGGACTTGAAGTAGGTGACGGCCTGGTCGTACTTGGCGGCGTCGTCGTTGAGGATGCCGATCGCCATGACGGAACCCATGGTGCACAGGTCCCAGTTGGCCCAGTAGTTGGTGATGCAGGCGTCGTTGTGGCCGGTCAGGAACTGGTTGTTGAGCGGGTAGAAGACGCGTGCCAGCATCTCCTGCGCGGCGGCGAGGTCGAACCCCGGGTAGCCGCGCATGAGTTCGCAGGCGTTGGCGAACTCCCAGCCGTAGATCCCGGCGGCGAGGAAGCGGTCCGCGTTGCCGGTGACCGACGTCAGCGTCCTCGACCAGGCGTTGAGGATGTTCGCGGCGCAGGCCGCGTTGGCCTCGGTGCCGGCGACGCGCCAGCGCAGGGCGTTCTGGTAGGCGGCGGCGATGTCGTTGTAGAGCTGGGGGTAGTTCTCGCCGGTGCCGCCGCGCACGATCGTCGCGGTGGCCCGGTTCGTCCAGGTGGACGCGGAGTGGGAGTTGGCGGTCAGCTTGTTCCAGCCGGCCAGCCAGGGGTTGGTGCCCGCGGCGACGCGGACCTTGGCGCGGTTGATGTCACCGGCGTTGTGGAGCATGCCGGGGTGGGTGAAGGTCGCCGGGGCGGCGTCCGCGGTGGTGGGGGTCAGCGCGGAGGCCGCTCCGCCGAGGGCGAGGGCGGCGCCGAGGCCGCCCGCCGTTTTCAACAGGGTGCGGCGGGTGGGGAGTTGGGGAGTGCGGCTCATGGGGGTGGGGCTCCCGTCTAGTCGGAGGTGATGATCACCTCGGTGAACCGTGCGGTGGCGAGGGCGAGTTGGCTGCGCGAGCAGACCACCGGGCCCACGTGGTAGGGGGCGTCACCGAAGAGCGGGACCGTGCCCTCGGCGAGGGTGGTCCAGGTGACGCCGTCGTCGGTGGAGACGGCCGCGGCGAAAGCGGTTCCCGTGCGCTTCAGCCGCAGCAGAGCGGGGAGTTGGACGGCGGTGGTGCCGGTGAACGCGGAGGCTCCGGCGACCGTCGGGCGCAGCATGAGCTGCGCGGTGGTGCCGCCGGTGACGATCACTCCGGCGGCCTGGTCGAAGGGGTTCAGGGACTTCGTCATCAGCAGCCCGACCCGGTCGGCGCTCGCGCCCTCCCGGGAGAGCAGCCGGGCGGTGACCGTGCAGTCGCCGCTGACCGGCTGCCGCACGAACTGCCCTGTCATCCCTTGGTTGTTGACGCCGAGGTCGCCCGCGCCCTTCACCGTGAAGGTGTCGTCCGTGTACGTGGTGCTGCCGGGGGTGAGGACGGCGACGACGCCGAGGGTGGCGAAGGCGGCCGGGTCGGTGACGATGTCGCCGAGGTCGGCGGCGGTCCAGGGAGCGGGGACGTCGCTCTCGACGCGGGCCCGGGGCTCACGGACGCCGGGGACCGAGGCGGCCACCGCGCGTGAACGCGGGCCACGGCCCGACGAGTTGGTCTTCGCGACGGCGTAGTGGTAGGTGAGGCCGGCCTCGGCGGTCGGGTCGGTCCAGCGGATGCGGGTGCCGAAGCCGACCGGGCCGACGTCGGCCGCGACCGTCCGGTACGGCCCGTCCGGGCGCGGGGCGCGCAGGACGGTGTAGCGGGCGGAGAGATCGGGATCGGTCCACGTGAGGCCGTCGGGGCCCGACTTGAGGTCGGTGGCGGTGCGGGTCGGGCGCGGGACGCTCCAGACGGTTCCGGCGCTGTCGGTGACCGTGACGTTGTCGAAGGCGCCGGTGCCGGTCTCGGCGTACGCCTCGTCGACGCCGAGGCTTGAGGTGAGGACGAGTCCCGCGCGGACCGTGCGGCCCAACTCGACGTCGGTGGCGCCGACTTGGGTCCAGTGGACGCCGTCCGGGGAGATCGCGCCGGTCAGGCGGCGGCCCGTGCGGGTCACGCGGACCCAGTAGGGGGCGCGCAGCCGGTAGCCGTCGCCCGCGCCCTCGACGTACGGCGCTTCGAGCGGGGTCGCCGACTCGGGGAGGGTGCCGAGGTCGGAGAGGGGGAAGGCGGCGCGGGTGGTGATCGACTCCTGCTGCGAGGGCGGGACGGGGGTGGAACCGGTCGCTCTCACCGGGCCGTTGGTGGTCGTGCGGACCGTCCACACGCCGCTCCAGGTGTGCAGCGGCAGTCCCTGGATCAGCATCGAGGCGTGCGCCGCGCCGGGGTCGGCGGAGTCGCGGAGGGTGACGCCGATCTTGGAGTACTGCGAGCTGAGCGGCCACACGATCCGCGCGGTGACCGATCCGTCGCCGTGCAGCGGGAGTTGGGCGAACCGGTGGGTGTCGGCGGTCCCGGACGCCTCCAGCACGAACCGCTCCCCGTCGTACACCGTGGAGCCGGGGATCTGCACCGCCCCGACGTCCCCGCTCGACCAGGGCCCCGGCAGCCCGGCGTGGGCGCCGACCACCGTCGAACTCCCGCTGCCGCCGAGGGCGTTGGCGGCGGTGACGGTGTAGTGGTAGGCCCGTCCGGGCCGGACGGCGGTGTCGGTGTACGCCGGTTCGCGCACCCCGCTCGCCAGCAGCGTGAACGGCCCGGCGGGATGGGTGGCCCGCCGGATCGCGTACCCGTCCGCGTACGCCGACGGCAGCCACGCCAGCCGGACTTCGCGCTCCTCCCCCGCCGCCATCAGCCCGGCCGGGGGCGCGGGGATCGCCGGCGCCGGGGCGGTCGTGCCGGCGTAGGTGAAGGTGCCCCAGCTCGGCAGGTCGTCGTTGCCGCCCTCGACGACACGTGCGCCGCCCGCACCCCGGAAGACGGCGGCCCGCGTGTGGGGGGCGTCGAGGCCGCGCACGCCCGTGTAGTGGGCGAGGTACATCTCGTAGGCCGGGGGGAGGTTGCCGCGGCCGATGGCCGAGACGGACCGCTTGAGGTACTTGCCGGTGCGGTCGAGGTCGGGGGTGAAGGGGACGTCGCCGCCGAGGTTGTAGCGGGCGGCGTACTCGGCGTTCGCGAGGACGCGGTTGCCGTCGAAGCCCCACAGGTCGACGCCCTGGTTCCAGGCGACCTGCGCGATGTCGCCCATGAGGCCGACGGCGAGCTGTTCGTGGCCCTGGTCGCGGCCGGACTCCTGGCCCTGGCCGGCCGCCGTGACGACGCGGTGGGCGACGCTGCCGTTGCCCGCTCCGGCCGCCGCGTAGCGCAGGGCGTCCTCGACGAGGGTGGGCTCCTCGCAGAACACGCCGATGGCCAGGATGGTCTGCATGGCCGTCAGGTCCCAGTTGCCGTTGGCGTACAGCATGTAGCCGGAGACCGCCGGGTACCAGACGTCGAGGAACGACCGTTCGCAGCGCGCGATATCGGCCTCGGCCCAGCCGTCGTAGCCGGTGTGGCGCAGGAGTTCGGCGGCGTTGGCGAACTTGAAGCCCTGGAGGCCGGCGCCGAGGGGGCCGTCCGCTCCCGTCACGGCGGTCAGTGAGGCGGACCAGGCGTTGAGAATGTCGCGGGCCTTGTCGGCGTGGGCGCGGTCGCCGGTGACCGCCCACAGGAGGGCGTTCTGGTAGGCGGCGGCCGAATCGGCGACGGCCTGGTTCTGGAAGTTGGTGGGGCCCCGGCCCCAGGAAACGATCTGGCCGGTGTTCTGGACCGGGTAGGTGCTCTGCGAGCGGGCGTGCGCGGCGAGCGCCAAGTAGCCGTCATACACCGGCGATTGCTTCGCCTCGACGGCGGCCTTCATCCGGGCCAGGTCGGCGGCGGTGTGCAGGAGACCGGGGTGGGCGAAGCGCGAACTCCCTTGACCTGTAAGGGCGTTGGCGCTCGCCGCCGGCACGGTCAGGGTGCTCGTGCCGGCGGCGAGGAACAGGGCCGCGGACGAGGTGAGCAGCCCGCGGCGGCTGAGCGGGCTCACTGGGCGGCCTGCGCTTCCGCCGTGGTGATGAACCGCAGGTTGATGACGTGCTCGTTGGCGAACCACTGCATGACGTCGGTCGTGTAGTACCAGCCCGGCTTCTTCATGGAGTCCGCGATGGCCTGCCCGTTGATGACCAGGTTCTCGAACGTCACGTTCCTGATGGCGTGTTCGGCGTCGTAGCCGAGGAAGAGCGAGGGCTTGGCGTTGGTGCCGGTGTAGGTGAGGTTCTTGACGTAGACGTTCTCGATGCCCCGGCCGACCGATGTGTTGTACTTCGTGTTGTACATGACCTTCATGTAAATGACCTGGCCCCAGCGGAAGTTCTCGATCCGTATGTCCTCGGCGTGGACGTTGCGGATCAGGTTCGAGTCGCCGGGGTTCAGCGCGATGCAGCCCTGGTAGTTCATCTGCGGTTCCCGGTGGTCGCAGATGTCGATGTTCTCGAAACGCAGGTTCTCGATGACCTCGGGGCTCTCGGTGTTGCCGTGCGTGCCGACGTTGATGGGGTGGGCGACGTCGGCCCAGAGGGTGGCGTTGCGGACGGTGACGTTGCGGGTGTCGCCGTAGTAGTTCCAGCGGTGCGTGTAGATGGCGACGCAGTCGTCCGAGTTGCGCATGAAGACGCCGTCGACGACGACGTTCTCGCTGCAGAAGACGTCGATGCCGTCGCCCCAGCCCTTGGAGCTGAACGAGCGCAGGCCCTCGATGTGGACGTTCCTGCTGTTGCCGAGCTGGGTGGCGTACCCGTTCGGGTTGAGCATGGTGACGCCCTCGATCCGGATGTTCTCGCTGTGCTCGACCAACGCCCCGCCGCCGGACACGGAGTTGATGAACCCGCGCCCGGTCAGGCGCGCGTTGCGCACGTTCTGGAAGAGGACGGTGGCCCTGAGGACGGCGCCGCCGTCGAGGTACACGGTCTGGCCCTCGGCGACCTTGAGGGTGCCGTCGGCGGTGGTGTGCACGCCGGGGCCGAAGTAGACGACGTCCGGGTCGTCGGCCTTGGGCGGGTGCGGGTCGACGCGGCCGGTGAGGACGTGCAGGGTGTCGAAGACGTCGTCGTTGATCTGGACGACGACGTTGCGGGGTTCGTCGAGGGTGAACCGGAGGGTGTCGCCGAGGAGTTCGGGTGTGATGCCGTACGAGTCGGGCCGTACGCGGGCCTTGGTGGTGCCGCCCTTGAGGTAGGTCACCTCGATCTCGACGGGGCCGTGGAAGTCGAAGGAGACCAGGGAGGAGTTGTAGACCTTGCTGGAGCCGGTGGCCGCGTTGATCTCGCTGAGCTGGGGGCGCCAGATGTCCAGGGTCTGCCAGTCGCCCTGTGCGGTGCGGACGCGGACCTTGTAGCTCGTGTTGGTCGGCATGGCCGCCGGGCGGGGGTAAGTCACCAGCCTGGGCGTGGAGTCGGTGTCGTCCGCGCGGGCGGTACCGGCCGTCACCCCGGACAGGCCGGCGGCGAGCGTGGCGGCGCCGGCCGCCTGGAGGGCCGTGCGGCGGGAGAGGGGCGTGTTCATGCGGGGGCTCCTTGGCGGAAAGGCTCGAAACGGCGAAGGCGCTTGGCTCGACGGGGAGTTACTTGAGGCCGGAGGTCGACATGCCGGCCACGAAGCCGCGTTGGGCGACGAGGAAGACCAGCAGGATCGGCACGACGTACATCACCGAGGCGGCGGCCTGGAGTTCGGGCACGGGCGCGCCGGACTCGTTGACGTACGTCGTCATCACGGCGACCGCGAGGGTGGTGCGGTCGGTGGAGAGCAGGAGCTGGGGTGCGATGTAGTCGCCCCAGGTCCAGGTGAAGGCGATGATGAAGCTCGCGGAGAGGACGGGCCAGGACTGCGGGAGGAAGATCCGCCAGAAGATGCCCGTATAGCCGGCGCCGTCGATGATGGCGGCCTCCTCCAGTTCGCGGGGCAGCCCGGCGAAGAACTGCCGGAAGAGGAAGACGAGGTAGGGCGCGGCGGACAGCCCCCACAGCACCCAGGGCCAGTAGGTGTCGACCATGCCGAGCTTGGCGAAGATGAGGTAGGTCGGCAGCAGGGTGATCATCTGGGGCAGCATCATCGAGCCGATGAGGATGCCGAACAGGGTCTTCTTGCCGGGCGCGGACAGCCGGGCGAAGCCGAAGCCGACCCAGGCGGAGCTGAGGGTGACGAGGGTGGCGTAAAGGAGGGCGATGATCAGGGAGTTGCGGGCGTAGCCGAGGAAGTCGATCTGTGTGAAGGCGTCGGCGAAGTTGTGCCACTGGAAGTGGTCGGGGAGCCAGTGGACGGGCGAGGCCGCCAACTCCCCTTGCGTTTTGAGGCCGGTGAGGATCAGCCAGCCGAACGGGCCGAGGAACAGGCCGGTCAGGGCGACGAGTCCGGTGTAGAGGGCGAGGCGGCCGGTGCGGACTCGGACGGTCGTGGTCACTTCTTCGCCTCCGGGTCGACGTGGTAGAAGACCGCGCCGGACGTGAACCGGAAGAGCAGGCCCGTCACGGCGAGGATGATGACGAAGAGCACCCACAGCAGCGCGGAGGCGTAGCCGTAGCGGCCGAGCGCGAAGTACTGCGCGAACACGTGCATCATGTAGAGGTAGTTGGACTGCGGGACCGTGGTGATCCCGGTGGTGTCGCCGAGCGGCGCGAGCAGCAGCGGCATGATGGTCTGGACGGACGCGATCATCCCGGTGACGGTCTGGAAGAGCAGGACGGGCGACAGCAGCGGGACGGTGACGCTGCGGAAGGTCCGCCAGGCGCTCGCCCCGTCGAGGCGGGCGGCCTCGTGGAGTTCGCGGGGGACGTCCTGGAGCCCCGCCAGCGAGATGATCATGATGTTGCCGGCCGCCCACAGCACCGTCATCAGCAGCACGTACCGGGCGTAGGGGTCGGCGAGCCAGCCGACGGCGTCGAAGCCGAGGAACGTCAACACCCCGTTGGTGGCACCGGAGTTCTGGTCGAACAGCGCCTTGAAGGCGAGCCCGGCGCCGACCGGCGGGACGACGGCGGGCAGATAGATCAGCGTCCGGAACAACCCCCGTGCCTTCACCGGGCGGTTGAGGAGGACGGCGAGGCCGAGTCCGGCGGCGATCGACAGGGGGACGGAGGTGACCGCGAAGAGCCCGGTGCGGCCGAGCGCGTCCCAGGTGACCGGGTCGTGGATCAGCTCGCGGTAGTTGCCGAGGCCGATGTACCTCCAGTGCGGCGAGAGGCCGTCGAAGGTGGTGAAGCTGAGCCAGAGCGCGTACCCCATCGGAATCACGGTCAGCAGCAGGAAGCCGGCGATCCAGGGCGAGGTGAAGAGGTAGAAGGCGCGCTGCCGGCGGGCGACCATGCTGGTGCCACGCCCACGCCCTCGCCCGTGCCGGGTCGGCGGTGCCTCGGCCGGCGCCGGCCCGGTGATCTGATCGACCGTCATCCCACCTGCTCCTTACCGCGCTTGAGCTGTTCGTTGACGACGTCGTTCAGCCGTCCGGCGAGCGCGTCGACGGAGATCCGGCCGTTCATCGCCGCGGGGGCGACCTGATTGAAGAGCGCGTCGAGGGCGTCGGCGCGGGTGTAGGGCGTGAAGGAGACGACGGAGAACCGCTTGAGTTCGTCCTCCTGCACCCGCAGCGTCCGCTGCTGGTACGTCTCTTGACGAGGCATCAGGGAGCGCAGGGACTTGAGGGTCGGGATGCCCCAGCCGCCGGCGGCGCGTTCCCTGGCTGGTTCCTCGCCGAAGAACCACTCGAAGACCCGCCAGGCGGCGTCCTTGTTCCTCGCCTTCTTCGGCATCCACAGTCCGGTGCCGCCCTGGCAGGCGCTGATGCGGGGGCCGCCGGCGAAGACGGGGGCGGGCGCGAGGCGGGAGACCTCGGCGAGCTTCGGGTCGGTGGCGATCATGCCGCCGAGCCAGTAGCCGCTGTTGGTCATCGCCATGCGTCCGGCCTGGTAGGTGGGGCCGTCCCAGCCGTTGGGGTCGGGCTGGATCAGGCTCGGGCCGACCTTGGTGCGGCAGTAGTCGATGTACCAGGCGAGCGCCTTGCGGGCCTCGGGGGTGGTGAAGTCGGCGCGGCTGAAGTCGTCGCTGAAGAGGCTGCCGCCCGCCGACGCCGTCATCGTCGCGAGGAGGGTGGAGCGGGTGAGGCCCGCGTAGCTGCCGCCGAAGACGATGGTCTGGCCCTGTCTGCGCCGGACCAGCCGGCGGGCGTTCTCGGCCCACTCCTCGTAGGTGACGGGCTCGGTCTCGGGCGGGTAGGAGAGGCCGGCCTCGTCGAAGACGGCGGTGTTGTACCAGTACATGGAGTCCTGGGAGAAGTCCTTCGCCATGCCGTAGCGCGGGCCCTTGCCCTGGGTGCGGCCGTCGAAGCGCCACAGGTCGTTCACCGGGTCGAGGTCGTCGGCCCGCAGGACCGTCGAGCGGGCGAAGTAGGGGTCGAGGACTTCGGCGACATCGCGGGCGGCGAAGTACGCGGCGTCCACCGCGCCCACCCCGCGCACCAGATCGGGCGGGTTTCCGCTGGTCAGCATGGCGATCAGCTTCGTGATGTCCCACTTGACCAGCTCGACGCCGATGCCGAGTTTCCGCTTGGCCTGCCTGACCTGGTCGGGGGTGATGTCGCCGGGCGAGACCATCATGGTGACGGTCTCGCCCCCGCCGCCGACCGAGCCGGACACCTGGAGGGCGCAGCCGCTGAGCGCCGCCGCGCCCGCCCCGCCGGCCGACAGCGCGAGGAACCTGCGGCGGCTGGGAGGGGCGGCGGCATGGGAGCGCATGGGGTATCGCCTTCCTGAGACGTACGGAGAGACAGACGGAGAGACAGACGGAGAGACAGACGGGCATGACAGCGGCTCACCCGGATCATGCATAGCAACCGGTTGCTACGACCGAGTGGGCTGAGCTTCTGCCGCGACACGGGGCGCGTCAAGAGTCTGCGCACGTTTTCGAAAACTCCGGACGCACCGGAACCCGTCGCCCAACTAGCCGAAACCGCCCCTGAGATGCCAAGCTGACCTGCGCCGACACCGTACGGATCAGCCGCCCGAACGCCTCGCCACCCCCTGCCCCGCCCGCCGGATTCACACGACCCACCCACCCACACAGGCAACAACCGGTTACCGATTGACCCTGACTCAACGGCAGATCTACGGTAGAAGACGCTTTCAGTAACCGTTTCCCGTACGCATCCTCAGGAGAGTCATGCCCAGCGCCCAGTTGCCGAGGGCCGTGTTCGCCATGGATCCGGTGCACCTCCCCCTGCTGTTCCCCGAGCCGCTGCTCGCGCGGCTGCGCCGGACGGCCGACATCGACCCCGCGCTCGTCGTGCGGGACCTCGCCGACCCGGCGGCGGCGTCCGCGCTGGCCGGGGCGGAGATCCTGGTCACCGGCTGGGGCTGCCCCCGCCTCGACGAGCGGGCGCTCGCCGCCGCCCCGAAGCTCCGCGCCGTCCTGCACGCGGCGGGGTCGGTGCGCTCCCTCGTCGGGGACGCCCTGTGGGAGCGGGGGGTGCGCGTGTCCAGCGCGGTCACCGCGAACGCCGTGCCGGTCGCCGAGTACACGCTCGCGATGATCCTGCTCGCCGGGAAGAACTTCTTCGCCCTGCGCGAGAGTTACCGCCGCACGCACACGCAGCCGACGTCCGCCGAGACCGCGCCGATCGGGAACCTGGGCCGCCGGGTCGGGGTGATCGGCGCCTCCCGGGTGGGGCGCAGGCTGCTGGAGCTGCTGCGGCCGTTCGACTTCGAGGTGCTGCTGCACGATCCGTACGTCGACACCGCCGAGGCGGCGGCGCTGGGGGCCCGGCTGCTGTCCCTGGAGGAGCTGCTGACGCGCAGTGACATCGTCAGCCTGCACGCGCCCGACATCCCCGAGACGCACCACATGCTGGACCGCGCCCGGCTCTCGCTGATCCCCGACGGCGGGTTCCTGATCAACACCTCGCGGGGCGCGCTGGTCGATCACGCCGCGCTCACCGACGAGTTGGTGTCGGGCCGTCTCCAGGCGGTCCTGGACGTCACCGACCCGGAGCCGCTGCCGGCCGGCTCGCCGCTCTACACGCTGCCGAACGTGGTGCTCACGCCGCACATCGCGGGCTCGCTCGGCAACGAGCTGGCGCGGCTCGGCGAGATCGTCGTCGCGGAGGCCGAACGGCTCGCCGGGGAGCGGCCGTTGGAACACGAGGTGCGGCATGCGGACCTCGCCAGGGTCGCCTGAGACGAGAGGGAGCCGTGCCGGTGAGTGAACGCCAGGCCGGGCGCAGGGTGACCATCAAGGACGTGGCGCGCCGGGCCGGCGTCTCGGTGGCGACGGTCTCCCGGGTGCTGGGGGTCAGCAACTACCCGGTGGCCGCGGCCACTCGGGACCGGGTGATGAAGGTGGTCCGCGAGCTGGACTACGTCACCAACGCGCACGCCAGGTCGCTGGCGGGCGGGGGCACGCCGACGGTGGCGATCCTGATGAACAACATCACGGGTGCCGCGTTCGCCCACGTCGCCAAGGGAGTCGAGGGCGCGGCGACGCTGCGCGGCTGGCTCTCGCTGGTCGGCACCACGGGCGACGACCCGGAGCGGGAGCTGGCGCTGGTCAACGCGATGCGCCAGCAGGGGGTGGCCGCGGTGGTGCTGCTCGGCGGGGCCTACGACCGCACGGAGTACCAGACGCGGATGGGCCGGTTCGCGCGGTCGCTGGACGCGGCGGGCTCGCATCTGGTGCTGGTCGGCAGGCCGCCATTGGAGGGGGACGTGCCGGCGACGACGGTGAACTACGACAACGAGGCGGGGGCCTACGCCATGGCCAGCCACGTCCTGTCGGCGGGCCACCGCCGGGTCCTGGTACTGCCGGGCCCGGCCGGACTGACCACCGCCCAGGGCCGGTTGAAGGGCGCGCGGCGCGCTTTCGACGCGTACGGGGTGCCGTTCGACCCCGGGCTCGTGCGGCACGGCAGCTACGACTACGAGCACGGTTTCTCGGCGGTGCGCGAAGTCCTGGCGCGGGGCGCGGACTTCACGGCGGTCCTCGCGGGGACGGACGTGGTGGCGGCGGGCGCGACGCAGGCGCTCAAGGTGACGGGCCTGCGGGTGCCGGACGACGTGTCGGTCGCCGGGTACGACGACATTCCGCTCGCCTCGCATGTGACGCCGCAGCTCACGACGGTCCATGTGCCGTACGAGGAGATGGGGCGGGTCGCGCTGCGGGCGGTCGCCGACCGGCGGGCGGGGGACGTGCTCGCCGGGCCCGGCGCGGGCCGGCCGGCCGAGGCCGAGCATCTGGTCCTGGGCACCCATGTCGTCGTCCGCGACTCGGTGCGCCCGCCTCGACCGGGGCGGTAACTCCGCTGCCGGGGGCCCGAGTCGAGGGGCCTCCGAGGCTTGTCCCAGGTGCCGTAAGCGGTTACCGAATTTCGGGTCGATTCGTCCAAGATTTTTCTCGCACGCCTCTTGATAATGCCGTTCTCGTCGGCCTACGGTCGCAGCAACCGGTTACTACCGCTTCTTCTTGAGCCCGGCCCGACGCCGCGATCCTCCCGCCGTCCGGCCGCCGCGCACGGCCAGTACCGAGCCGCCGATCTCGCCCCGCCGAGACGCCTGATTCCCGAAGGAACACGGTCAGATGAATGCCCTCAGCCCCCGCAGAAGGATCGCCCGCGCCGCCGTCGCGGGAGTCGCGCTGACAGGTCTGCTCGCCGCCTGCGGCGGTTCGGGTGACGACGACGGCTCCTCGGCGTCGGGTCCGGTGACGCTCGACTACTGGGGCTGGGCCAACGGCCAGCCGGCGGTCGTCAAGGCGTTCAACGCGGCGCACCAGGACGTCCGGCTCAAGTACACGAAGGTCACCGACCAGTTGACGATGCAGAAGCAGCTGACCAACGCGGTGAAGGCGGGCAACGCGCCCTGTCTCGTGCAGAACACGGCCGAGTACGTGACGACGTGGGTGTCCCAGGGCGCGCTCGCCGACATCTCGAAGTACGTCGAGCCGAGCAGGGCGAAGTTCAACGCCGGTTCCTGGGCGAGCGCGCAGGTGCGGGGCACGTTCTATGGCGTGCCGACGAGTTCGTCCCCGAACTTCACGATCTACCGGGCCGATGTCTTCCAGAAGTACGGCGTCAAGGCGCCCACGACGTGGGAGGAGTTCGTCGCGGCCGGCAAGGAGCTCAAGAAGCACGGCGTGAAGATCACCAACTACGCCGGTGAGGACCCCTCCACGCTGGAGGTGCTGGCGATGCAGGCGGGCGCGCACTGGTACGCGATCGACGGCGACGCCTGGAAGATCGACTTCCAGGACGCGGGCACCCTGAAGGCCGCGAAGGTCATCCAGGACGTCATCGACAACGACCTCAACTCGACGCTGTCGTTCGCCGATTACGCGGCCGTGCAGCGCAACTACGACAACGGCGGCACCGTCACCCGGCAGATCTCCACCTGGCAGATGGCGGGCATGGTGCAGAACTTCACCAAGTCGTTCGGCCAGTGGGCGCTGGCGCCGTGGCCGGCGTTCGCGGGCGAGGCCGCCAAGACGCCGGCCGGCACCAACCTGACGGGCGGCGTCAACCTCGTCACCAAGGACTGCAAGCACCAACAGCAGGCCGCCGAGGCCGCGTTGTGGATGTCGACCGACCCGGGTGCCGTGCGGACGATGGCGAGCCCCGAGACCGGCAACGGCGTGATGCCCGCCCTCGCCGACACCAGCTCCTACGTCGACGCGTCGATCTCGCGGAAGCTGCTCGGCACGCACTACGCACCGGCGAAGAAGGTCGTCTCCGACAGCCTGGACACGGTCACCACCGACTGGACGTTCGGCCCGAACTGGACGGCCATGTTCACCGAGTTGCAGGCGGGCTGGGCCAAGGTCGTCAGCAAGGAGCAGAAGGTCACCGACCTGCTCGCGCACATGCAGAAGTGGACGGTCGACGACCTCAGGTCGCGCGGCATCAGCGTGAAGGGCTGAGGGAGCCTCAGATGATCCGCTCCCAGCGCTGGAAGGGTGCCGCCTTCACGGTGCCCTTCCAACTCGGCTTCGTCTTCCTGTACTTGCTGCCCATCGGCTACGCCGTGTATCAGTCGCTCTACAAGGTCCAGCAGTCCGGGCTCGGGCTCGGCGGCGGCACCGAGGAGTTCACCGGACTCGCCAACTACCGCCAGGGGCTGACCGATTCGGCGTTCATGGGCTCCGTGCTGCGCGTGGTGGTGTTCGCCTGCGTGCAGATCCCGGTGATGCTGATGGTCAGCCTCGTCCTCGCGCTCCTGCTGGACGCGGTGACCTCGCGCGCGGCGAGCCGGTTCCGGATCCTGCTGCTCGTGCCGTACATGATCCCGGGGGTCGTCGCGGCGATCGTGTGGATCAACCTCTACAGTCCGGACGTCGGCCCGCTCACCGCGATCGGCGACGCGTTCGGGTTCCACTGGAACTTCTTCGTGCCGTCGATGGTGTGGCCGTCCATCGGCAACCTGCTGACCTGGCACGGCATCGGCTACAACATGGTCATCATCTACTCCGCGCTCCAGGCGGTGCCGCGCGAGCTGTTCGAGGCGGCGCGGCTCGACGGGGCCTCGGAGATCCGGATCGCCCGCAGCATCAAAGTTCCGTACGTGCGGGGCGCGTTGGTGCTGACGGGGCTGCTGTCGATCATTCAGATGCTCCAGCTGTTCAACGAGCCCGCGCTGTTCCGCAACGTCACGCCGCAGACGGTGAACGACAGCTTCACGCCGATCATGATCATCTACAACCAGGCGTTCAACGCGGGCAACTACCACTACGCCGCGGCCCTTTCGGTGCTCCTCGCGCTGATCCTGGGCCTCGCCTCCTTCGTCTTCTACCGGCTGACATCGAGGGAGGCCGACTGATGACCCTCACCCAGGACCGTGCGCCGAAGACGTCGGTGCGCAGGCTCAACCGGCCCGATCCGCGGGCACGTTCACGCGGCGGGCAGCGGTTCCTGCTCGTCGGGCTCGTCCTCGCGTCCGTCTACAGCCTGTTCCCGGTGTGGTGGCTGATCGTGGCGGCCACCAAGGACCGTACGGGGCTGTACCAGTCCAACGGGCTGTGGTTCTCCGGCTGGCACCTGTGGGACAACCTCCGCCAGGTGTTCACCTACGAGGACGGCATCTTCCTGCGCTGGACCGCCAACTCCCTTCTCTACGCGGGCGTCGGCTCCCTCGGCGGCACCCTGATCGCCCTCGCGACCGGGTACGGGCTCGCGCGCTTCGACTTCCCCGGCCGGGGGTTCGTCTTCGCGTCCGTCGTCGGCTCGTTCATGATCCCGATCGCGCTGCTGACGCTCCCGCTGTACCTGCTGTTCTCCGAGATCGGCATGGTCGACACGCCCTGGGCGATGCTGGTCCCCTGTCTGATCAACCCGTTCAGCGTGTACCTCGCCAAGGTCTACACCGAGTCCACGATCCCCTACGAACTCCTGGAGGCCGCGCGCCTCGACGGCGCCGGTGAGCTGCGGATCTTCTTCTCCATCGTGCTGCGCATGATGACGACGGGCGGGGCGACGGTGTTCCTCCTCGCCTTCGTCAACACGTGGAACTCCTTCTTCCTGCCGCTGACCGTGCTGCGCGGCGAGAACAACTGGACGCTCAACATCGGGCTCTACAACTGGTCCGGCAAACGCCTGGAGTCGGGCGTCGACCTCACCGGGCTCGTGCTGACCGGGGCGCTGCTGTCCATCGTGCCGATGGCCGTCATGATGGTCGCGATGCGCCGGTACTGGAAGTCGGGTGTGACGCTGGGGGCGCTCAAGTGATGTGCGATGAAGGGGGGTTGATCGCCCGCAACCCGGTCATCCGGGGGTTCGCCCCCGATCCCTCGCTGGTCCGGGCCGGCGACTGGTACTACATCGCCACGAGTTCGTTCGAGTGGTTCCCCACGATTCCCATCCACCGCTCCCGTGACCTCGCGCACTGGGAGTACGCCGGGCACGTCTCCGGCGCCGTCCCCGGCAACTCCCTTGCGGGCGTGCCCGATTCGGGTGGGATCTGGGCGCCGTCGCTCAGCTTCGACGGCGCGACGTTCTGGATGGTGTACGCGATCGTCCGCTCGGTCGGCACGCCCTACTTCGACCTCGACACCTACGTCACCACCGCGCCGGACCCCACTGGCCCCTGGTCCCCACCCCGCCGCGTCCCCAGCCACGGCTTCGACCCCGCCCTCTTCCACGAGGCCGGGCGCCTCTGGCTCCTCAACCTCCAGACCGACCACCGCCCCTCCGGCAACCGCTTCTCCGGCATCACCGCAACGCAACTGGACCGCACCTCGCTGACCCCCCTCTCCCCCACCCACCTCCTCCTCCAACACGAACGCCTCATCGAGGGCCCCAAGTTGGTCCACCGCGACGGCTGGTACCACCTCATCCTCGCCGAGGGCGGCACCGGCTTCGACCACGGCGTCCTCACGGCCCGCAGCCGCGCGTTGACCGGCCCCTACGAACTCTCCGCCCGCCCCCTCCTGACCTCCCGAGACGCCCCCTCCCTCCCCCTACAAAAGGCGGGCCACGCGGAGCTGGTCGAGACAACCAGCGGCGAGTGGTTCCTCAGCCACCTGACAGGCCGCCCCCTCCCGACCCCCTCAGGCCCCCGCTGCACCCTCGGCCGGGAAACCGCCGTCCAGGCGCTGGAGTGGGACACCGACGGGTGGCCCCGGTTGAGGGGCGGGGGGTGGCATCCGGCGGAGACGGTGGATGTCACGGGGGCAAGGACGGCCGGGGAGCACGACGCCCCCGCCTCCCCGGACAACGGCCCCCACACCCCCGTCCCCCTCACCTGGCCCTGGAGCACCCTGCGCGAACCCCCCTCCCCCACCTGGGCCGACACCACGTCCCGCCCCGGCTGGATCAGGCTGCGGGGGCGGCAGGGGCCCGAGTCCCGGTGGGCGCAGAGTCTGTTGGCGCAGCGGCTCACGGAGCACCATGCCGTCGCTCAAGTCACCGTGGAGGCGAGGCCGGTGACGTTCACGCAGGCTGCTGGGCTGATGCTGCGGTACGACGGGGAGGCGTACCTGAGTCTGGATGTGACGTGGGCGGAGCCGGAGGGGGAGGGGCAGCGGGGTCAGCAGTGGCGGGGGGAGGGGCGGACGGTGCTGAGTCTGGTCGAGCGGGACGAGACCGGCGCGCGTGAAGTCGCCGTCGTGGACGTCGACTTGGCGGAGCCGATCACGCTGGGCGTCTCCGTCGAGGGACCGGAGGCGAGGTTCTGGTACCTGCGCGGCGACACGTACACCCCCGTCGGCCCCGCCCTGGACGCGAGCCGTCTGTCCGACGACCACGGCGACCGGCTGAGGTTCACCGGCACACTGGTCGGCATCCACGCCAGGGACCTCGTCGACGCCGCGTTCACGGCGGACTTCCGGGACTTCCGCCTGGAGTGCGAGGAACTGCCGCAGAGGTCGTCCCGTGACCGGTACGGAGTGTCCTGAAGAACGCGCGGATGTCGTCGACGAACAGGCCGGGAACCTCGAACGCGGGGAAGTGCCCGCCTTCGGTGTGCTCCCGGAAGAAGGTCGTGCTGTCGCCGGGCCCGAGGACCTTGCGGACCAGGGGGTCGCTGTGGAACAGCGAGGAGGCCATGGGGACGGCGGACGCGCCGCCCCAGCCCGGGTCGTCGGCGTGGGCCAGTTCCCAGTAGAAGTCGCCCGCCGCGGGCCCGGTCCGGGTGAACCAGTAGAGGCTCGCGGTGATCAGGACGTCCTCGCGGCCGATGGGCGTGGCGGGGTTGGCCCACTGCGCGAACTTCTCCGCGATCCAGGCCAGTTGCAGGACCGGCGAGTCCGCCAGCCCCGCCGAGAGGGCGTTGGGCGCGGTCGAGTGCAGCACCCGGTACCCCTTCATCTGCGACCAACTACGCTGCGCCTCTTCGAGTTCGGCTCGCTCCTGCGGGCTCAGCCCCTCGGGCACAGGAAAGTCCTCGCCGGCCATACCGAGCTGAAGCCGGTCACCATGGACGTGCGCGCCGATCACCCGCTCGGGCATCAGCAACGCCACCCGCCCGGTCACACCGGCCCCGAGGTCGCCCCCTTCCACGCCGAAGCGTTCATAGCCCAGACGCCCCATGAGCTCCCCGAAGGCCGTCGCGGTGCGCTCCAGATTCCAGCCGCGCGCCGAGAGCGGGCTGGAGAAGACGAACCCCGGCAGCGAGGGAACGACGACGTGGAACGCGTCGGCCGGGTCCCCGCCGTGGGCACGGGGATCGGTCAGCGGCCCACTGGCCTCCAGGAACTCCACGAAGGAGGTCGGATAGCTGTGATTGAGCAGGAGCGGCATGGCGTCCGGCTCCGGCGAGCGGAGGTGCAGGAAATGGATGGTCTGCCCGTCGATCTCGGTCAGGAACTGCGGAAAGGTGTTGAGCCTGGCCTCGTGGGCCCGCCAGTCGAAGCCGTTCGCCCAGTAGCCCGCCAGATCGTCGAGGTAGGCCGACGGGATGCCGTGATCCCATTCCGACTCGGCGCCGGGGACCGGATACGGCGACCGGGTGCGCGCCAGACGGTCGTGCAGGTCATCGAGATCGGCCTGCGGGATCCGAATCCGGAAAGGACTGATGTCAGCGCACATGGCCCCATACTCCCGGCGAGTCCCGGCATGCGCATTGCGGAGATGGTGCCGCCCCCTCAGGACGGAACAACCTCCAGAGCAACCCGGCGTTCGAAGTTTCGAAAGTCGGGGCCCGCTGTCAAGACCGCCGGAACCCGTGACTCCCGGTGTCTTCCCGTCACGCTGCGGCGCCTCTAGGATAGCAAGCGCTTTCTGTCGGCCGGGACACCGAAAACGGCCGAAACAGCGCTGGTCGAGCTTTCGCTGGCCCAACGGCGGGCCGGAGAGGTGGGTTCCCGATGGTCCGCACGGCGACTTCCAACGTGACGGCCGGACCGACGCTGGCGGTCGTGGCGCGCGAGGCGGGCGTGTCGGTGCCGACGGCCTCGAAGGTGGTCAACGGCCGCGAGGACGTGGCGCCGGACACCCGCCGCCGGGTCACCGAGGCGCTGGACCGGCTCGGCTACGTCCGCAGACCCCGCTTCGACGCCTCGAAGCCACCCCGCCTCGTCGACCTCGTCGTCCACACCCTCGACAGCTCCTGGTCCGGCGCGGTGCTGCACGGCGTCGAACAGGCCGCGCACGAGGCCGGGTTGGACGTCGTCGTCTCGGCCGGCCTCGGCCGCACCGCGCGCGGCGACCGTCCGCAGCGCGGCTGGCTGGACAAGCTGACCGCACGCGGCTCGGCCGGAGTCCTGTTCAACCTGGCCGAGTTGACGGACTCCCAGTACGCGTGGCTGGAGCAGCACCGCATCCCGTTCGTGATGATCGACCCCGTGCACGAACCGCCGTCCGGCGTCGTGTCGGTGGGCGCGGCGAACTGGCAGGGCGGGGTCAGCGCGACGGAACACCTGCTGGCCCTGGGCCACGAGCGGATCGCCGTCATCGCCGGGCGCCGCCGCAAGCAGTGCAGCAACGCCCGTGTCGCCGGCTACCGTTCGGCGCTCTCGGCCGCCGGGCTGCCACAGCGCGCCGAGTACATCCGGTACGGCTCCTTCGAGGAGGGCGCCGCACGGCAGCGGATGCGTGAACTCCTCGACCTCCCCGAACCGCCGACCGCCGTCTTCGTCTGCTCCGACCACATGGCCCTCGGCGTCTACAAGGCCCTGGCGGAACGGGGGTTGAGGGTCCCGGACGACGTCAGCGTCGTCGGCTTCGACGACCTCCCCGAGTCCCGCTGGGCCAGCCCCGGCCTCACGACCGTCCGCCAGCCGCTGGGCGAGATGGCCGCGACGGCGCTGCGCCTGCTGGTACGGATGATGGACGGGGAGCATCCCGAGGGGACGCGGACGGAGTTGTCGACGCGGATGGTGGTGCGGGCGAGCACGGCGGCACCGAGGGTGGGGGCGCGGGTCTGACGCCGCGCGGGTGCACGGCTCCTGACGCTCCGTCAACCCTCAATGCCTCGCCAGCCCCTGACACTCCGCCAACTCTCAATACCCCGTCAATCCCCTTGCGCCGCCCACATGATGCCGCCCCGCAGGTGCTGCTGGAACGCCGGGTCGTCGTACGCCTCGTCCGCGTGGCCCAGGGCCGTGTAGAAGACGCGGCCCTCGCCCTGGGTGCGGGTCCAGGCGAGGGGGTGGTCCTCGCCCATGCCGCCGCCCTCGTAGGAGGACTCGTCGGCGGTGAGCAGCACCCGTACGGAGCCACGGGGGTTGGTGCGGAAGTCGTACCACTCGTCGGTGAAGTCCCAGACGCCGGGCAGGTGCCGGGTCGCGGGGTGGTCCGCGTCCTCCACGACGGCCTTGCCGGGCTGGAACTCGGGGTGGCGGTCGAAGCGGGCGCCGACGAGTTCGCCGTAGTAGGGCCAGTCGTACTCGGTGGTGGACGCCGCGTGCACGCCGACGAAGGCACCGCCCGACTCCATGTGCGCGGCGAGGAGTTCACGGCCCTTCGGGGTCAGCACCTCACCGCTGGTGGAGAGGAAGACGATCGCCGCGTACCGCTCCAGCGGGGACTCCAGGGCGGCCGGGTCCTCGGTGTGGTCGACCGTCCACTCCCCCATGATCTCGCGCAGCGCGGCGGCCGCGTACGGGATGGAGTCGTGGCGGTAGCCGGTGGTGCGGCTGTAGACGAGCAGACGTGGTGCCATGGGGCGAGCCTATGCCGCCGGGCGGCGCGGCGCGGGGCCGGGCGGGGGCCGTGGGGGCGACCGAAAATTTCGTGGCAACCGGTTTCCGGGAGAGTGGCGACCGGTTGCCGGGAAACTCGGATGCCGTCCGCTCCCCGGCCGGGCTAGTGTCGCGCGCTGATGATGCACGAGAACGAGATCCGGACGGACGTCGCGCTGGTGCGGCGGCTGCTGGCCGCGCAGTTTCCCGAGTGGGCGGGGGCGGCGGTCGCCGAGGTGCGGACGGCCGCGACGAACAACGCGGTGTACCGGCTCGGGGACGGGCTGGTGGTGCGGCTGCCGATCGTCGAAGAGGCCGTGGAGCAGGCGGAGTTCGAGGAGACGTGGCTGCCGAGGCTGGCGCCCTCGCTGCCGGCGCCCGTCCCTGAGCCGGTGGCGCTGGGGCGGCCCGGGGAGGGGTACCCGTTCCCGTGGACGGTGTCCCGGTGGATCGAGGGGACGCATCCGACCGGGGCCGAAGGGGAGTCGTTCGCACGGGAGTTGGGGGCGTTCGTGGCCGCGCTGCGGACCGCCGGGACCGAGGGCGCGCCGACCGGGTACCGGGGTGTGCCGTTGCGGTCCCGGGACGTCTCCACGCGGGCGTGGATCGCCACGGCCGCCGCCGACGTCGACGTGTCCGCCGTGCTCGCCGCCTGGGAGCACGCCCTCGCGCAGCCCGAGTGGGACGGGCCTCCCGTCTGGGCGCACGGCGACCTCATACCCGGCAACGTCCTTGTCCGGGAGGGGGAGTTGGGGGCGGTCATCGACTTCGGCGCGGCCGGGGTCGGGGACCCCGCGTGCGACGCGATCCCCGCGTGGGCCCTGCTGGACGCCGCGCACCGGTCCGCGTTCCGCGAGGCCGCCGGGTTCGACGACGCGACCTGGGCGCGGGGGCGGGGGTGGGCGCTGACGTTCGTCAGCGGGATCGACTACTACCGGACGACGAATCCGGCGATGTCCGAGCTGGGGCTGCGGACGGTGAACTCCGTGCTGGCGGACCTCGGTTGAGACGCCGGAGGGGTGCGGGGCGGTGGAGTCGCACGGGGTGTGCCGCCGCGCGTTGTGAACGTGACAGCCCTTTGCATATATGTACCTTGCGCACGCGGAACGCGTAGTCTCCTACAGGATGAACACAATTCCCGCACGGCTTGACCATCTTGTGTTCGCGACGCCTCAACTGGACGCGACCATCGAGGAGTTCACCCGACGGACCGGGGTCGTGCCCGCGCCGGGCGGGGCGCATGTCGGGCTCGGTACGCGCAACCACCTGGTCGGGCTCGGGGGGCGGGTCTACCTGGAGATCATCGGGCCCGACCCGGACCAGACGGGACGCGACGGGGCCGACCCGTCCGGGCTGGGCGGGATCGACCGGGCACGCGCGGTGACCTGGGCGATCGAGCCGCCCGACCTCGATCTCGCGGTGGCGACCGCGCGGGCCCGTGGCTACGACCCCGGCGACATCCACCCCATGTCACGCCGCCGCCCCGACGGGACCCTGCTCGCCTGGCGCGTCACCGAACGGTCCGCCGGGCTCGTCCCGTTCCTCATCGACTGGGGCACCTCCGCCCACCCCAGCGCCTCCGGCCTGCCGTTGACGCCGCTGCTCTCCCTGACGGCGACGGCCCCCGACCCCGCCGCGCTCCACCCCCTGCTCGCCGCGCTGGACGCCGAACTCCAGCTGTCCGAGGGGCCGCCCGGCATCTCCTTCACCCTGGACACCCCCAAGGGTCCGGTCACCTTCGACTGACACTCCGTCACGCGGCTCTGATCAGCCGGAGTTGGCCGATCTCCGCGACGTTCTTCATCAGCTCGGCGTTCACCCAGGCGAGGAGGTGCCCGACGGTGAGCCCGGCGTCCGCGCTCCACGGATAGCCGGACGGCCGCCCCAACTCGCCCTCGTCGAGCGCGTCCACGGCCGCAGCCCACTGCGCGTACACCTCCCGCAGCCACGCGACGGCCGGCTCCCCCGGCCCCGGCCACTTCACGTCGTCCCTCGCCCTGACCTCCCCGCCGCGCACGTGGTCCGTCGCCGTCCCCAGCCACCATCCGACATGCCAGCCGACCCACGCGACCGTCGGCACCGGCACCGGCTCGGGTTCCGTCTCCGCCCAGTCGGGCACCCAGCCGCCGGCCCCGTCCGGCCGCAGCGTCCAGCAGTTGGCGGCGGGCTCCCAGAGGTGGTCCTCCGGTTCCAGCCGGTCGAGGTGGTACTCGAAGAGGGACCAGGTGAAGTCGGTCTGCCAGCGGAGGAGTTCGAGTCTCGAGGGGTTGGTCATCGGGACACCCTCGCGGCGGGGGCGCGCCCACGCAAACGGGTTTCCCGGCGCGTCCGTTTCCTTCAAGACCGGCGACTCCCCGCCTCCCTACGGTTGTCCCCATGACTCCACGATTCGACGCCATCGGCCTCCTCGTCCACGACATGTCCGCCTCCGTCGCCTTCTACCGCCGTCTCGGCTTCGACTTCCCCGAGGGAGCCGAGCACGAGGGCCACACCGAGGCCGCCCTCCCCGGCGGACTGCGCCTCATGCTCGACTCCGAGGACACCGTCCGGTCCTTCATGCCGGACTTCGAGACCCCGGGCCCCGGCGGACGCGCCTCCCTGGCCCTGCTCTGCGCCGATCCGGACGAAGTCGACGCCGTCTACGAGGAGTTGACGTCCGCCGGCCATCACGGCGAGGCCGCCCCCTGGGACGCGGCATGGGGCCAGCGGTACGCGGTGCTCCACGACCCGGACGGCAACGGGGTCGACCTGTTCGCCCCACTGAAGCAGCCCTAGGCGCCCAGCTGTCCCGGCGTAACCCCCGTCAACTCCCGTACTTCACGCGACAGATGCGCCTGATCTGCATACCCCGCCCGTACCGCCGTCTCCGCCTGAGAGACCCCGGACCGCAACAGACGCAACGCCCGTTGCAGACGCAGGACGCGGGACAGGGTCTTGGGACCGTACCCAAAGGCATGCAGGGAACGCCGATGCAACTGCCTCGAACTCAGCCCCAGTTCATCGGCGGCCGTCGCGATCGGGCGCCCGGCATCGAGAACCGCGACCAGGCGGGACAGCAACGGATCGGGCGGAACGGCCCGTTCAAGGGCCACGTTCTCCAACTCCACCACCGGATCCGACGCCGCCTCGACACGGTCATTCAGCCGACGCACCTCGGATGCGGGCCAGAGGTCCGCCAACTCGACACGAAGGTCCCGAAGTTCATACGCGGGAACACCCAACAGAGCCGGAGCGGTCCCGGGACGAAAACGAACCCCCGCCCAGAAAACCCGCTCCCCCTCGGGAACATACGCACGGGTATCAGGCCCCGCGACCAACAACCGCCCCTCACTCCACAACAGATCCATACATCCGTCCGGCAACACCACCCCCTCCCGGCCCGGCGTCTTCGTCCACACCACCGCGCCCCTCACCCGCGACGCCCGCTCCTCGTACACACCCCCCACGCTACGCCCGCCCCCGATACTCCTGCGGACTCACCCCGTACACCCGCTTGAACGCGCTGGAGAGGGTGAACGCGCTGCCGTACCCCACGCGACGGGCGACGGCGGCGATCGTGTCGTCGGTGTCGCGCAGCAGGTCGGCGGCGCGGGCGAGGCGCCAGTGCGTCAGGTACGTCATCGGCGGCTCCCCCACGAGTTCCGTGAACCGGCGGGCCAGCGCCGCGCGGGAGACGCCCGCCTTGGCGGCGAGGCCGGCGAGGATCCAGGGGTGGGCGGGGTCGTCCTGGAGGAGGCGCAGGACGCGGCCGACGACGGGGTCCGCGAGGGCGTTGTACCAGCGGGGCGCCTCGGCGTCGGGGCGGGAGAACCAGGCGCGCAGGGCGGCGATGACGACGAGGTCGAGCATGCGGTCGAGGACGGCCTCCTGGCCGGGTTCGTCGCGCCCGATCTCCTCGACGAGCGGCGGCGTCAGGGGGTTTCGCCACTCCCGCGCGGTGAGGGAGAGCAGCGGCGGCAGGGCGTCGAGGAGCCGTCCGCTGATCTCGCCGCGCATGAGGTAGGTGCCGATGACGACGACGGTGGATCCGTCGGCCCGGTTGCCCCAGCTGCGCGGTCCGAGGTCCATGGCCCCGTCGAGGGGCCGTCCGTCGGGGTGGGCGCAGACCCCGCCGGGGAGGATGAGGGCCTGCGGGGGCGTGGCGGGGTCGTCCGCGCACGTGTACGGCTCGGGGCCGCGTGCGATCGCGAGGTCCCCGGCCCGCAGCCGCACCGGCGGGCCGCCGTCCGGCGCCACCCAGGCGTCGCCGTGGACGACGAGCATGACCGTCAGCGGCGCGCGGTCCTCGACCCGGACGCTCCACGGCGGGTCGAAGCAGGCACGGACGAGGAACGCGCCCCGTGCGCGGGGGCCCTCCAGGAGGCCGGCGAGGGGGTCCATGCGGTCAGCGTAGACGCGCGCTTATGGGTGTGAGCCGTTCGCGGATGGGCCCGTGCGGTGGGGGCGGGTTGACTGGGGCGCATGACGAACGACGACCTGACCTTGGTGGTGACCGGCGCGACCGGTCGTACGGGTGGCCGGGTGGCGCGGGCCGCCGAGGCGGCGGGGCTGCGCGTGCGGCCCGCCTCGCGTGCCACGGGTTTCGCCTGGGACGACCCGACGACCTGGGCGGACACGCTGCGCGGCGCCGACGCGGCGTACCTGGTGTATCCGCCGGACATCGGTGTCCCCGGCGCGGCCGGTGCCGTGGGGGCGCTGGCGCGGGAGGCGGTGGCGCTCGGCGTGCGGCGGCTCGTGCTGCTGTCGGGGCGCGGCCAGGGCTCGGCGCGTCCGGCGGAGGAGGCGCTGATCGCGTCGGGCGCGGAGTGGACGATCGTCCGCGCCTCGTGGTTCACGCAGAACTTCAGCGAGGGCCCGATGGCGGACGGCCTGCGTTTCACCGGGGACCTGGTGTTCCCGGCGGACGAGGTGACCGAGCCGTTCCTGGACCTCGCGGACGTCGCCGAGGTCGTCGTGCGGACGGTCGTCGAGGGGCAGACGTACGTGGGGCGCGCGCTGGACCTGTCCGGGCCCCGGCTGATGACGTTCCGGGAGGCCGTCGCCGAGATCGGGCGGGCGGCGGGGCGCGAGCTGACGTACACGCCGGTCACCTCGGAGCAATACGCCGAGGTTCTGACGGGGTTCGGGCTGCCGTCCGGGGAAGTCGCGTTCCTCGTCGGCGAGTTCGGCTCGCTCCTCGACGGCCACAACTCGTATTCGTCGGCCGACGGCGTCCGGGAGGTGCTGGGCCGGGCGCCGCGCGACTTCACGGAGTTCGCGCGGGACGCGGCGGCGGAGGGAGCCTGGAAGGTGTGAGCACCCGCTCGTAGGGCGAGCGGCCGGCGTTCACTTCTCCCGCCGCTCCTCCCCCTCCGCCTTCGCCACCGTCTTCGCGTGGGTCCGCAGCCGGGCGGTCACGTTCTCGTGGGGCAGGAAGCGGGACCAGCGTTCGGGGAACTCGGAGGGCATGTCGGGGTCGTCGGGGTCCTCGTAGCCCTGGGCGGCGGACATGCGGGCGACGTACTCGACGACCTCCTCCTTGCGCTGGCGTTCGTTGGCGGCGCGGGCGGCGGCGGTGGCGGCGGCGGGCCAGACACGGTCGATCGCGGCGTTGACGGCGGCGCCGACGAGGACGGCGAAGGCGGCGACGCCGATCCAGAGCAGGACGGCGACGGCGGCGGCGAGGGAGCCGTAGATGGTGGCGCCCTCGATGGTGTGCTGGAGGTAGATCCGCAGCAGGAAGCTGCCGAACACCCACATCGCGAGGGCGACGAGCGCGCCGGGCACGTCCTCGATCCAGGGCGAGCGCACGGGCACGGACACGTGGTACAGCGTCGTCAGGAACGAGATCGACAGCAGGGTGACGACCGGCCAGTACAGGAGCTGCACGAGCGTCGCCGACCAGGGCACGATCCGCACGACGGCGTCGGGCCCGGCGACCATCAGCGGCAGCGCGACCGCCCCGATGACGAGGGCGACGACGAACAGGGCGAACGCGACGAGCCGGGTCTTGACGATGCCGCGCACGCCGTCGAGGCCGTACATGACGGTGATGGTGTCGATGAAGACGTTCACCGCGCGCGAGCCCGACCACAGGGCGAACAGGAACCCTATGGAGATGATGTCGGGCCGCCCGCCCTTCATGACGTCGTCGAGGATCGGCTGCGCGAGCTGCTGGACGCCCTTGTCGGACAGGACCGTGCGGGAGGCGTCGAGGAGGTTGTTCTCCAGGCTGGTGATGGTGTCGGTGCCGGTCCAGTCGTCGACGTAGCCGAGCAGCCCGATGAGGCTGAGCAGGAGCGGCGGCACGGACAGCAGCGTGAAGAACGCGGCTTCCGCGGCGAGGCCCAGGATCCGGTACTCGATGCACGAGTTGACGGTGTCCTTGAGCAGCAGCCAGGCGGTCCTGCGCATGGACACGTCGCGGTAGAGGGCGCGTGCCCGGTGGAAACGCCCGGCCGGGACCTCGGGGTGCTCGGATGACTGACTTGCTGGCTGCACGCCCTAAAGGTATCCGCCACCACGGCCCGGACTCATACCCGCTCCCCCGGCGTCGGCGCACGTGACGCCCGGGGAGGGGATAGGTTCGCGACATGGCAGGGACCACCCACAGCGTGACCAATCAGCCCCCTCCCCTTGTCGGATATGACGTCTACGGCTCCGACCGGGCCCTGACGGAGGCCGTGGACCGGCATCTGGCGCCCGAGCTGCGGGCCTCCGCCCACACCGGACTCGGTGAACTGGGCCGGTCGGCCGGTTCCGTACAGGTGCGCGAGTGGGCCGCACAGGCGGACGGGAACCCGCCGGGGCTTCGTACGCACGACCGGTTCGGCAACCGGGTCGACGAGGCCGTCTTCCATCCGGCGTGGCACCGGCTGCTCGGCAAGGGCGTCGGGGCGGGGCTGACCGGGGGCTGGTCGGAGCCGGGCGGCCAGGTGCGGCGGGCGGCGGCGTTCCTGGTGTGGACGCAGGCCGACGCGGGGACGTGCTGTCCGCTGTCGATGACGCACGCGGCGGTGCCCGCGCTGCGCACGGACCCGGAACTCGCGGCCGTGTGGGAGCCGTTGCTGACGTCGTCGCTGTACGAGCGGGAGTCGCGGCCCCCGCTCGCGAAGGCGGGCGTGCTGCTGGGCATGGGGATTACGGAGAAGCAGGGCGGCAGCGACGTCCGCGCGAACACGACGGAGGCCCGGCCGCTCGCCGACGCGGGGGCGTACGCGCTCACCGGGCACAAGTGGTTCCTGTCGGCGCCGATGTCGGACGGCTTCCTGGTGCTCGCGCAGGCCGACGAGGGGCTGACGTGCTTCCTGGTGCCCCGGGTCCTCGACGACGGGTCGCGCAACCGGTTCCTGCTCCAGCGCCTCAAGGACAAGCTGGGCAACCGGTCCAACGCGTCGGCGGAGGTCGAGTTCGACGGGACGTGGGCCCGGCGGGTCGGGGACGAGGGGGACGGGCTGCGCACGATCATCGGCATGGTCGCGGCGACCCGCCTGGACTGCGTGCTCGGCTCGGCGGGGCTGATGCGGCAGGCCGTCGCGCAGGCGATCCACCACTGCGCGCACCGCGAGGCGTTCGGCGGCCGGCTCCTCGACAAGCCCCTCATGCGCAACGTCCTCGCCGATCTCGCCCTGGAGTCGGAGGCGGCCACCGCCCTCGGCCTGCGGCTCGCCGCCGCCTACGACGACGGCGGCGAACAGGAGCGCGCGCTGCTGCGGATCGCCGTCCCGGCCGCCAAGTACTGGGTGACGAAGCGCTGTTCACCGGTGGTGGTGGAGGCCGCCGAGTGTCTGGGCGGCAACGGGTACGTCGAGGAGTCCGGCATGCCCCGCCTGGTCCGGGAGTCCCCGCTGAACTCGGTGTGGGAGGGCGCGGGCAACGTCCAGGCCCTCGACGTCCTGCGCGCCCTCCAGCGTGAACCGGCCGCCCTGGACGCCTATCTCCGCGAGGTGGGCCGGGCCCGGGGCGCCGACCACCGCCTCGACACGGCGATCAAGAACCTGCTGACCGAACTCGCGGACCTCTCCGGCGTGGAGGCCCGCGCCCGCCGCCTCGCGGAACGTTTCGCCCTGGTCCTCCAGGGGTCGCTGCTGGTGCGTTTCGCACCGCCGGAGGTCGCGGACGCGTTCTGCGCGTCGCGGCTGGGCGGGGACTCGGGGGCGACGTTCGGGGGGCTGCCGCACACACTGGACCTGGGGGCGGTGGTGGAGCGGGCACGGGTGGGGTGAGAGCCGTCCCGGGCCGCTCCCCGGACGGGGTGGTGCCGCGCCGACACGGCACCACCCGCGCGCCCAGGTCCTGCGAGACCGGGGCCGCCGCTCTCGTCGGCGTGGCTCAAGTTTCAAGGACCACAGGCACGTTCACCAGGGTTGCAGGGGGTTGCAACGGTCCCGTGCCAGTGGGCGGACGCGACCGGACGCCGTGCCGGGGCGTCAGGATGTACCTCTCTTCACGTCGTCTCCGGAGGCACCCGTGGCGAATCCGCCGATGAAAGCGGCGCAGAACGTGGCCGGGGAGGCCGCCCGACCGGGGCGTGCCCCCGTGAGCCGGCGGCCCCGGCCCGCGCCGCGCAAGGTGATCGCGCAGTCCTGGACGAGGGTGAAGCGCGACGGCGTGGACCCGGAACACGAGTTCGGTCCCGGCCTGCTCGCGCCGGAGGAGGTCCGCAGGCGGCGTGCGGACTCCCCGTTGCGCGAGGTCGTGCCGGTGCTGCGCGCGGGGTTGCTGCCGGCCGCCGACGAGGCCCGGCACATCATGATCGTCGCCGATGTGGAGGGCCGCGTGCTGTGGCGGGAGGGCTCCTCGCCGGTGCTGCGCAGGGCCGACGAGGTGGGCCTCGGCCTCGGCGCCGACCTCAGCGAGTCGGTCGCCGGCACGAACGGGGTGGGGACCCCGGCGGTGCTGCGGCGCCCGGTGCAGGTGTTCGCCGCCGAGCACTACGTACGGTCGCTGACCGGCCTGACCTGCGCGGGCGCCCCGATCACCGACCCGCGCGACGGCACCCTGCTCGGCGTCGTCGACGTCAGCGGCCCGCAGGAGACCCTGCACCCGGCGACGCTGGCGTGGGTGGAGTCGGTGGCGAAGCTGGCGGAGGCGCGGCTGCGCGAGACGCACCTGGGTTCGCTGCAACGGCTGCGCGCGGTGGCCGCGCCGGTGCTCGCGCGGCTCGGCGGCCGGGCGGCCGTCGTGGACCGGGACGGCTGGACGGCGGCGGTCACGGGCATGCCGTACCTCCAGCGGATCACGCTGCCCAAGTCGCCGTCGGCGGGCGCGTGTTGGGTGCCGTCGCTGGGGGCGTGCGCCCTGGAGCCGCTGGACGAGGGCTGGTTGGTGCGCGCGGTGGAGCCGGGCGGGTGCCGTAGCGGCGGGGAGCGGATCGCGCTGGACCTCGCGGGGCGGCGGCGCTGGTCGGTGACCGTGTCGGGCGGCGCGGGCGCCTGGTCGCAGGAACTGAGCCCGCGGCACGCCGAGTTGCTGTACCTGCTGGCCGTCCGCCGCGAGGGGCGCAGCGCGGCGGAGCTGGCCGGGGAGGTGTTCGGCGATCCGGCGCGGACGGTAACGGTGCGGGCGGAGATGTCGCGGATACGCCGCTACCTCGGCGAGTTCCTTGAGCACCGGCCGTACCGGTTCCGGGACGGTGTGGAGGTGGCCGTGGCGCTGCCCGGCGAGCCGGGGGATCTGTTGCCGCACTCGATCGCGACGGCGGTGCGGCTGGCGCGTGACTCCGCGTCATGAAGGGTGCCGTGCGGGGTGATCCGGCATAGGGAAATCCCTTCGAGTTCCCCTCGCACACGCTTTCCGCACATCCTTTGCCGGGTCCGCCTCCCGGGCACGGCCCGTCTGCCGTAGCATCGCTGACGGGTCACCCCACCTGCTCCTCGGTCAACGCTCGGATCAACAGGCGCAGTTGGCCCGCCTTGGGAGGACTGATGACGCAACGTGGCCGCCACCGCAGGCGCCGGAGGGGCAGAGCGCTGCGCGGGTTCCTCGCCGGGACCGCCCTCGCCCTCACCGCCGCCGCCACCATGATCAGCGCCTCACAGGCCACCGTCTCGGACACACCGGGCGAGCTGAAGCAGGTGGAGGTCACGTCCGCGCTGCGGATGACGGAAGACCTCGTGCCGCGCGCCTCGCTGGACCGGCTCGCCGCCGGGATGGGCCGTCCGGTCGGGGTGAGCGACGTCCTGGCCTCCGGTGACCGGCTGCTGCGCGACCGCGCCGAGTGTCCGGCCGCCGAGCTGGCCGGGCTCCCCGTCGAGCCGGAACCCGCGACCGCGTACTGCTGGGACGCCGCCGACACGAGTGGCTGGCGTCCGGGCGCGGTGACGACCTCGGGCGACGCGGACGAGGACGGGGTGTGGGGCACGAACCGGGTGATCCTCTCCGGCTGGTCCCACGCCGGCGGCCTCGCGAAGGTCGCGTTCGTCGACGCGAACGACCCCGGGCGGCTGACGTACTCCTGGGTCCTGCTGGCGGTCCCGGTGGACGGCGGCAACGACATCCGCCCCCTGGGCTCCCAGCTGTCGGGGATGGTCTGGTACCAGGACAAGCTGCTGGTCACCGCCGGTGCCGGGGACGGTGCCGCGCTGTACGTCTTCGACATGAACCGCGTCCAGCGCGCCACGGTCGACGGCGACGCGGTCGGCCGCGTCGCCGGGGGCTGGTCGGCGCACGGCGCGCGGTTCGTGCTGCCCGCGATCGGCACGTACCGGCTCGGCGCCGGGTCACCGCGCCCCGACACGATCTCCCTCGACCGCAGCACGGTCCCCGACAGCCTGGTCGCCGCCGCCTCCGGCCGCCCCGACGCGTCCGGGAAGCGCGGCGGGGCCCGCCTGTGGCGCTACGCCTTCAGCTCCCTGCCCGACCGGGGCGGTCTCCTCGCGGCGGACACCTTCGGCCGGGTCGCCCCGACGGAGGCGTACCGCACCGGCGTCAAGAACCTCCGGGGCGTCCTCTCCCGCGACGACACCTGGTACGTCAGCCAGTCCCCCGCCCCCGACCACACCCACGGCACCCTCTGGCGCCAGAACACCGACGGCACCTCCGCCGCCGAGTGCGACAGCTCCGACGACCACGCCTGCTGGAGCGCGTCCCCCCAGTCCCTCTCCTACTGGTCCGCCACCGGCGAGGTCTGGTCCCAGTCGGGCCACACCCTCTTCGCCCTCCCCCTGGCGTCGGTGGACAGGGCGGCGAAGAAGCAGTGGAGCGAGGACGCGTCCTGAACGCGGACGGGGTCTGAGCGCGGGCGGAACCCGGGCACGGGTGGATGGCGTCCAGGCGGACGGTGTCACCGCGCGGACGGTTCGGCTCCGCCCGGTGGGGACGCGAAGGCCGTCGGCCCGCCCGGCCGCAGCGCGAACCGCCCACGGACGCCGGCGCCCCACCACGGCGCGACGACCACCACATCAGCCGACCGCCCCGCCGGGTCACGGACTCCACGCCGCCACACCACTCCACGGGACACCATCCACGGGCGGGCTCCGATACGCGTACGGATCCTGAACGCGGGCGCGTCCTGAACGCAGGCGCGTCCTGAGCCGCGTCGGCCCGCAGGAACCGCCCGCCCTGGGCAACGCGTCGGCCGATCCCGCGCGACGCCGGCCCCGGCGCGTCGCCGCCCCGAGGGACGCCGGGACCGAAAGCCGACCGCCCCCCCCTGATCGCCGCCCGCCCGCGAGAGCCCCCCGCCCGCTCACCCCGGTTCCCGCGCACCGTCGGCCATCCCCCCACGACTCCCCGACCCTCGATCGACAGACCCCGCGTCCGGATGATTCCCTGGCGGGCATGAGCAAGATGCCCGTGACCACCTGGTCCTTGGAGCAGTCCGCGCTGACTGATCTGCTGCCCGCCGCCGCCCCGGAGGGGGATGTGCGGATCGCGCGGGCGGCGGTGCCGTCGCCGGAGTTCAGCCGGTTTCTGTACGCGTCGGTGGGTGGGGACATCCGCTGGACCGACCGGCTCGGCTGGTCGTACGCGCGGTGGCGGGAGCACCTGGAGCGGCCGGGGGTCGAGACGTGGGTGGCGTACGAGCGGGACACGCCCGCGGGGTACGTGGAGCTGGACCCGCAGGACGACGGCGTCGTGGAGATCGTGTACTTCGGTCTGCTCCCGGCGTTCCGGGGCCGGCGGATCGGCGGTCACCTCCTGTCGCACGGCACCGCGCGCGCCTGGGACCTCGCCGAGCGCTGGCCTGAGCGGACGCCGACGAAGCGGGTGTGGCTGCACACCTGCTCACTGGACGGCGAGCACGCGATGGAGAACTACCTGCGCCGGGGCTTCCGCCTGTTCGACACCAAGGTCGAGGAGGAGCCCCAGGTCCCCGCACCGGGCCCGTGGCCGGGCGCCTACCCGTCCTGACCTGCGCCGACAAGCCCCCGTGCGGCTCATGTGACCGAACACACCCTTGTCTCGCCTGACGAGACAAGGGTGTCCGCATGACGGATAAAGCTGGACTGTGTCCAGAACGCCGTGCCACGCTTTCCACCATGTCCGGAACTGGAATTGCCTTGGTGAGTCGGCGGCACGTCGATCTCTGCCGCATGTCCAGCGCCATCTGTCCGGCGAGCTGACGAGCCGCGTCGCCGCCGTCCCGCCCTTCCGTCTGTCCTGCGCCCGTACCCCTGACGTGCTGGGATTACCCAGGTCAGAGCCGCATTCGCCTGTCTTGAAGGACGTACATAACCATGGCCGCCACCCCGGAGAACCCTGCCGCCGCAGCGCCCCGTCGCAAGGTGAGCCGTCACCGCGGCGAGGGCCAGTGGGCCGCGGGGCACTTCACCCCGCTGAACGGCAACGAGCAGTTCAAGAAGGACGACGACGGTCTCAATGTGCGGACACGCATTGAGACGATCTACTCCAAGCGCGGCTTCGACTCGATCGACCCGAACGACCTGCGCGGCCGGATGCGCTGGTGGGGCCTCTACACCCAGCGCAAGCCCGGGATCGACGGCGGCAAGACCGCGATCCTGGAGCCGGAGGAGCTGGACGACAGGTACTTCATGATGCGCGTCCGCATCGACGGCGGCCGCCTCACCACCCGGCAGCTCCGCGTGATCGGCGAGATCTCGCAGGAGTTCGCGCGCGGCACCGCCGACCTGACGGACCGGCAGAACGTCCAGTACCACTGGATCCGCATCGAGGACGTCCCCGAGATCTGGAACCGCCTGGAGGCCGTGGGCCTGTCCACGACCGAGGCGTGCGGCGACTGCCCCCGCGTCGTGATCGGCTCGCCGGTCGCCGGGATCGCCGAGGACGAGATCATCGACGGCTCCTGGGCCATCGACGAGATCAACAAGCGGTACATCGGGAACAAGGAGTTCTCGAACCTGCCGAGGAAGTTCAAGTCGGCGATCTCGGGCTCGCCGCTGCTCGACGTGGTGCACGAGATCAACGACATCGCGTTCGTCGGCGTCGAACACCCCGAGCACGGCCCCGGTTTCGACCTGTGGGTCGGCGGCGGCCTCTCCACGAACCCCAAGATCGGCGTCCGCCTCGGCGCCTGGGTGCCCCTTCAGGACGTCCCGGACGTCTGGGCCGGCGTCGTCGGCATCTTCCGCGACTACGGCTACCGCCGGCTGCGCACCCGCGCCCGGCTGAAGTTCCTGGTCGCCGACTGGGGGCCGGAGAAGTTCCGCCAGATCCTCGAGGACGAGTACCTGAAGCGGAAGCTGACCGACGGCCCGGCGCCGACGGAGCCGTTGCGGCGCTGGCGCGACCACATCGGCGTGCACCGCCAGAAGGACGGCGCCTTCTACGTCGGTTTCGCGCCGCGCGTCGGCCGTGTGGACGGCACCACGCTCGCGAAGATCGCGGACCTCGCGGAGGCGCACGGCTCGGGCCGGGTGCGGACCACCGTCGAGCAGAAGATGATCATCCTGGACGTCGCCGAGGACCAGGTCGAGTCGCTGGTGGAGGCGCTGGAGGCGCTGGACCTGAAGGCCCGCCCGTCCACGTTCCGCCGGGGCACGATGGCCTGCACCGGCATCGAGTACTGCAAGATCGCGATCGTCGAGACGAAGGCGCGCGGCGCCTCGCTGATCGACGAACTGGAGCGCAGGCTCCCGGACTTCGACGAGCCGCTGACCATCAACCTCAACGGCTGCCCGAACGCCTGCGCCCGGATCCAGGTCGCGGACATCGGTCTCAAGGGCCAGCTCGTCACCGACGAGAACGGCGAGCAGGTCGAGGGCTACCAGGTCCACCTCGGCGGCGCGCTCGGCCTCCAGGCCGGGTTCGGCCGCAAGGTGCGCGGTCTGAAGGTGACGTCGGCGGAGCTGCCCGACTACGTGGAGCGCGTGCTGAAGCGGTTCCAGGCCGAGCGCGAGGACGGCGAGCGCTTCGCGGCCTGGGCGGCACGGGCGTCCGAAGAGGCGCTGTCATGAGCGAGCGCGCGGCGCCCTTCTACTGCCCCTACTGCGGCGACGAGGACCTGCGCCCGAACGAGGCCGGTCACGGCGCCTGGGAATGCGGGGCGTGCAACCGCGCATTCCAGTTGAAGTTCCTCGGGCTCCTGTCCCGAGGGCTTCGACGAGCCGACCACGGAGGCGACGAGATATGACGACCGCTCAGATACCGCGCACCGACGACGAGTTGAAAGAGCTGGCCGAGCAGGCCGGCCGGGATCTCGAGGACGCCTCGGCGCTGGAGATCCTTCAGTGGGCGGTGGACACCTTCGGTGACGGCTTCTGCGTCACCTCCTCCATGGAGGACGCCGTGGTGGCCCACCTCGCCTCCCGCGTCCGCGAGGGCGTGGACGTGGTCTTCCTCGACACCGGCTACCACTTCCCGGAGACGATCGGCACCCGGGACGCCGTCGAGGCGGTGATGGACGTCAACGTCATCACCCTGACGCCCCGTCAGACGGTGGCGGAGCAGGACGCCGAGTACGGCCCCCAACTCCATGACCGCGACCCCGACTTGTGCTGCAAGCTGCGCAAAGTCCAGCCGCTGGAGCGGGGACTGACGGCGTATCAGGCGTGGGCGACCGGCCTGCGCCGCGACGAGTCGCCGACCCGCGCGAACACCCCCGTGGTCGGCTGGGACGCCAAGCGCCGCAAGGTGAAGGTCTCCCCCATCGCCCGCTGGACGCAGGACGACGTGGACGCGTACGTCCTTCAGCACGGCGTGCTCACCAACCCGTTGCTGATGGACGGCTACGCGTCCGTCGGCTGCGAGCCCTGTACCCGCCGGGTCCTGGAGGGCGAGGACGCGCGCGCCGGGCGCTGGGCGGGACGCGCCAAGACCGAGTGCGGGCTGCACGGATGACGACGAATCAGGAGACCGACGTGACGAGCGGAGCCACCGTCTGGCTCACGGGTCTGCCGAGTGCCGGCAAGACCACCATCGCCTACGAGCTGGCCGGGCTGCTGCGCGCCGAGGGTCACGCCGTCGAAGTCCTCGACGGTGACGAGATCCGCGAGTTCATCTCGGCGGGCCTCGGCTTCAGCCGCGAGGACCGGCACACCAACGTGCAGCGCATCGGCTTCCTCGCCGAACTCCTTTCCCGCAACGGCGTCAAGACGCTGGTCCCGGTGATCGCGCCGTACGCGGACAGCCGTGAGGCCGTGCGCAAGCGGCACCAGGTGGGCGGGACGCCGTACCTGGAGGTGCACGTGGCGACGCCGGTCGAGGTGTGCTCCGTCCGCGATGTGAAGGGCCTGTACGCCAAGCAGGCGGCGGGCGAACTCACCGGTCTCACCGGGGTCGACGACCCGTACGAGGCGCCCGAGTCACCGGATCTGCGGATCGAGTCGCAGGACCAGACCGTGCGGGAGTCCGCCGCGTCGGTGTACGCGCTGCTCAGCGAAAGGGGACTGGTGTGACCACCACCGTCGCGACGGCCACCGGGGGCACCTACGCCCTCTCGCATCTGGACGCCCTCGAATCGGAGGCCGTGCACATCTTCCGCGAGGTCGCGGGCGAGTTCGAGAACCCGGTGATCCTGTTCTCGGGCGGCAAGGACTCCATCGTCATGCTGCACCTGGCGCTGAAGGCGTTCCGCCCGGCGGCGGTGCCGTTCTCGCTGCTGCACGTCGACACCGGGCACAACTTCCCCGAGGTCCTGGACTACCGGGACCGCGCCGTCGCCAGGCACGGGCTGCGGCTGCACGTCGCCTCGGTGCAGGACTACATCGACCGGGGCGTCCTCAAGGAACGGCCCGACGGGACCCGCAACCCGCTCCAGACGCTGCCGCTGACGGAGAAGATCCAGGCGGAGAAGTTCGACGCGGTGTTCGGCGGCGGGCGCCGCGACGAGGAGAAGGCCCGCGCGAAGGAGCGGGTGTTCTCGCTGCGGGACGAGTTCTCGCAGTGGGACCCGCGCCGCCAGCGCCCGGAGCTGTGGAACCTCTACAACGGCCGGCACGCGCCCGGCGAGCACGTGCGCGTGTTCCCGCTGTCCAACTGGACCGAGCTGGACGTGTGGCAGTACATCGCCCGCGAGGGCATCGAGCTGCCGGAGATCTACTTCGCGCACGAGCGCGAGGTGTTCCAGCGGTCCGGGATGTGGCTGACGGCCGGCGAGTGGGGCGGGCCGAAGGCGTCGGAGCAGGTCGAGAAGCGGCTGGTGCGCTACCGCACGGTCGGCGACATGTCCTGCACGGGCGCCGTCGACTCCGACGCGACGACCCTGGACGCGGTCATCGCCGAGATCGCCGCGTCCCGGCTGACGGAACGAGGTGCCACCCGCGCCGACGACAAGCTGTCCGAGGCCGCGATGGAGGACCGCAAGCGCGAGGGGTACTTCTAACCATGAGCACGACACTCCCCAGCACGACTCCCGCCGGGACCACGCTCACGGAGACGACGCTGCTGCGGTTCGCGACCGCCGGCTCCGTGGACGACGGCAAGTCGACCCTCGTCGGCCGGCTGCTGCACGACTCCAAGTCGGTCCTCGTGGACCAACTGGAGGCCGTGGAGCGGGCGTCGGCCTCACGCGGCCAAGAGGCCCCGGATCTCGCCCTGTTGACGGACGGCCTGCGCGCCGAGCGCGAGCAGGGCATCACGATCGACGTGGCCTACCGCTACTTCGCCACCGCCGCACGCCGGTTCATCCTCGCCGACACGCCAGGGCACGTGCAGTACACCCGCAACATGGTGACGGGTGCCTCCACGGCCGAGCTGACGGTGATCCTCGTCGACGCCCGCAACGGCGTCGTCGAGCAGACCCGCCGGCACGCGGCGATCGCGGCCCTGCTGCGCGTCCCGCACGTCGTCCTCGCCGTCAACAAGATGGACCTGGTCGACTACGAGGAGGGCGTGTTCGCGGCGATCGCCGAGGAATTCACGGCGTACGCGCTCGAACTCGGCGTCCCCGAGGTCACCGCGATCCCGATCTCGGCGCTGGCCGGCGACAACGTCGTGGAGCCGTCGGCGCACATGGACTGGTACGGCGGCCCGACGGTCCTCGAACACCTGGAGACCGTCCCCGTCGCCCACGACCTGGCGCACTGCCACGCGCGGCTGCCCGTGCAGTTCGTGATCCGGCCGCAGACCGCCGAGCACCCCGACTACCGGGGCTACGCGGGCCAGATCGCCGCCGGTTCGTTCCGGGTCGGCGAGGCCGTCACCGTCCTGCCGTCGGGGCGCGCCTCGCGGATCGCGGGGATCGACCTGCTGGGCGTGCCGGTCGAGGAGGCGTGGACGACGCAGTCGGTGACGGTCCTCCTGGAGGACGACATCGACGTGTCGCGCGGCGACCTGATCGTGCCGAGCAAGGACGCCCCGGCGACGACACAGGACGTCGAGGCGACCGTCTGCCACGTCGCGGACCAGCCGCTGACGGTCGGGCACCGCGTCCTGATCAAGCACGGCACACGCACGGTGAAGGCGATCGTCAAGGACATCCCGTCCCGGCTCACACTCGACGACCTGTCCCTGCACCCGCACCCGGGACAGCTCGTCGCCAACGACATCGGCCGGGTGAAGATCCGCACGGCCGAGCCGCTGCCCGTCGACTCGTACGCCGACTCGCGCCGCACCGGCTCGTTCATCCTGATCGACCCGGCCGACGGCACCACGCTGACGGCCGGCATGGTCGGCGAGTCCTTCGCCGCCCCGGAGCCCGTCAAGGACGCGTCGGACGACGACGGTTGGGACTTCTGACGATGACTCGGACCGACTTCTACTCGACGTTCGCGAAGGAGGGCGGCCGGGTCGGCAGCGGCGCCCTCGGCAGCGGGCAGGGCGGGGTGGCCCGATGTGCGCGCTGACGTACGCGCACCGCTCGCGCGCCCTGTCCCCCCACCGGACGTCCCGTCACCGACGAAAACCCACTGCCGAACTCCCGGCCACGGCCTGAGAGACCGTGACCGCCGGGCCAACGAGAGGAAACCCTCCCGTGCCTGCCTCCTCCCCGCTTCCGCGCCGCGGTCTCGCGGTGGCCGCCGCGCTCCCCCTGTTCACCCTGGCCGCCTGCGGCTACGGCTCCGAGTCCAAGGACACCTCCGCCGAGCAGAAGGTCGCCGCCGGCGCGCAGAAGACCGACGGACTGGACTCCGTCAAGATCGGCTACTTCGGCAACCTCACCCATGGCACGGCGCTGGTGGGCCGTCAGCAGGGCTTCTTCCAGAAGGCGCTCGGCGCGACCAAGGCCGAGTACGCGACGTTCAACGCGGGCCCCTCGGAGATCGAGGCGCTGAACGCGAAGTCGATCGACATCGGCTGGATCGGCCCCTCCCCCTCGATCAACGGCTACACCGCCTCGAACGGCACCAACCTGCGGATCGTCGGGGGGTCGGCGTCGGGCGGCGTGAAGCTGGTGGTGAACCCGGCGAAGATCAAGACCCTGGCGGACGTCAAGGGCAAGAAGATCGCGACCCCGCAGGCCGGCAACACGCAGGACGTGGCGTTCCTCAACTGGATCGCCGAGCAGGGCTGGAAGGTCGACGCGAAGAGCGGCAAGGGTGACGTCTCCGTCGTCCGCACCGACAACAAGATCACCCCGGACGCCTACAAGTCCGGTTCCATCGACGGCGCGTGGGTGCCGGAGCCGACCGCGTCGAAGCTGGTCGCCGAGGGCGCGAAGGTGCTGCTCGACGAGGCGTCGCTGTGGCCGGACAAGAAGTTCGTCATCACGAACATCATCGTGCGCCAGGACTTCCTGAAGGAGCACCCGGCGGCCGTCGAGGCGGTCCTGAAGGCGTCCGTCGAGACGAACAAGTGGATCAACGCCAACCCGGACCAGGCGAAGGCCGTCGCCAACGCCCGGCTCGCCGAGGACTCCGGCAAGGCGCTCCCGGCGAAGGTCCTCGACCCGGCGTGGAAGTCCATCCAGTTCATCGACGACCCGCTGGCCGCCACCCTCGACGCCCAGGCGGCGCACGCGGTCAAGGCGGGCCTGCTCACCAAGCCGAAGCTCGACGGCATCTACGACCTGACGCTGCTGAACAAGGTCCTCAAGGCCGAGGGCGCGAGCCCGGTCGACGACGCCGGTCTCGGCGTCAAGTAACCCGACACTCCCAGGAGGTGACGACCATGGCCACTGCCCTCGCCAAGGCGGCCGAAGGGGCCGAGTCGGTGGAGCACGCCGCACGGATCCAGCACGTCTCGAAGTCCTTCACCGGACCCGCGGGCTCGCAGCTCGTCCTGGACGACATCACGCTCGACGTCGCGCCGGGCGAGTTCGTCACCCTCCTGGGGGCCTCCGGCTGCGGCAAGTCGACCCTGCTCAACCTCGTGGCCGGGCTCGACGAGCCGTCCGCCGGGACCATCGCCACGGACGGGCGGCCGTCCCTGATGTTCCAGGAACACGCCCTGTTCCCATGGCTGACCGCGGGCAAGAACATCGAACTCGCCCTGAAACTGGGGGGAGTTCCCAAGCCGGAGCGGCGCCCCAGGGCCGAGGAACTGCTCGAACTGGTGCGGCTGAAGGGCTCGTACGGCAAGCGCGTCCACGAACTGTCCGGCGGGATGCGCCAGCGGGTGGCGCTGGCGCGCGCGCTCGCCCAGGACAGCCGGCTGCTGCTGATGGACGAGCCGTTCGCCGCGCTCGACGCCATCACACGGGACGTCCTGCACGACGAACTGACCCGGATCTGGGCCGAGACGGGCCTGTCGGTGCTGTTCGTCACGCACAACGTGCGCGAGGCGGTGCGGCTCGCGCAGCGCGTCGTGCTGCTGTCGTCGCGGCCCGGCCGGGTGGCCCGCGAGTGGACCGTGGACATCCCGCAGCCGCGCCGCATCGAGGACGCCCCGGTGGCCGAACTGTCCCTGGAGATCACCGAAGTACTGCGTGGGGAGATCAGCCGCCATGGCCAGCAGTGAGACGAAGCCCGCTCCGGCCCCGGGCGGTGTCGAGGCCGGCCTCGACGCGCTGGAGACCCAGGTCACCGGGCGCGTCCCGTGGACGACGACCCTGCGCACCAAGGTGCTGCCGCCGGTCACCGCGATCGTGGTCGTGCTGGTGGTCTGGCAGGCCCTGATCAGCTTCGGGATCGTCGACGACCCGGTGAAACTGCCCTCCCCGGGCGACGTCGCCGCCGAGTTCAAGGACGCCTGGCTCCAGGGCGAACTGCTGGGCTACATCTGGACCAGCGTCTCGCGCGGTCTGCTGGGCTTCCTCATGGCGCTCGCCATCGGGACCCCGCTGGGGCTGCTGGTGGCCCGCGTGAAGTTCGTGCGGGCGGCGATCGGGCCGATCCTGTCGGGGCTCCAGTCGCTGCCGTCGGTGGCGTGGGTGCCGCCGGCGGTGATCTGGCTCGGGCTGAACAACTCGATGATGTACGCGGTGATCCTGCTGGGCGCGGTGCCGTCCATCGCCAACGGCCTGGTGTCCGGCATCGACCAGGTGCCGCCGCTGTTCCTGCGCGCGGGCCGCACACTGGGCGCGACCGGCGTCAAGGGGGCCTGGCACATCGTCATGCCGGCCGCGCTGCCCGGGTATCTCGCGGGCCTGAAGCAGGGCTGGGCGTTCTCGTGGCGCTCGCTGATGGCCGCCGAGATCATCGCGTCCTCGCCCGATCTGGGCCTGGGGCTCGGCGCGTTGCTGGAGTTCGGGCGCAACGCGAACTCCATGGCGATGGTGTTCGAGGCGATCATCCTCATCCTGTTCGTCGGCATCGCGATCGACCTGCTGATCTTCAGCCCGCTGGAGCGGCGGGTGCTGCGCGGTCGCGGCCTGCTGGTGAAGAGCTGAGCCGCCGTGTTCCGTAAGCCGGTTCGCCCCGTCCTTCTGGTGGTCGCCCACGGCAGCCGTGACCCCCGGCACGCGGCGACCGTGCACGCCCTGGTGCGGCGGGTGCGGTCGCTGCGGCGGGGGCTGCGCGTGGAGACCGGCTTCCTCGACTTCAACTCCCCTTCCGTCCCTGAGGTGTTGGAGTCACTGGCGGCGGAAGGGGTGCGTGACGTGGTGGCGTTGCCGCTGCTGCTGACGCGGGCCTTCCACGCCAAGGCGGACATCCCGGCCGTCCTCGCGGACGCGCCGGGCGCCCTGCGGATCCGGCAGGCGGCGGTCCTCGGGCCCTCGCCGCTGCTGCTCACGGCGCTCGAACGCCGCCTGGCCCAGGCGGGGTTGACGCCCGCCGACAAGTCCTCGACCGGGGTCGTGCTGGCCTCGGCGGGGTCCACCGACCCGGAGGCGATCGCGGTGATCGCCGACATCGCGCGGGAGTGGTGGCACACCGGCTGGTGTGCCGTGCGGCCCGCGTTCGCCTCCGCCTCCCTGCCCCGCACCGAGGACGCGGTACGGGAGCTGCGCGACCTCGGCTGCCGCCGCGTCGCCGTCGCACCGTACGTCCTCGCGCCCGGGTTCCTCCCCGACCGCATCGCGCGCGGGGCGGCCGGCGCGGACGTCCTCGCCGACGTCCTCGGCCCGGCGCCCGAGGTGGCGCGGCTGCTGCTGCGCCGGTACGACGAGGCGCGCGGGGCTCAGCCGATCCTCGGGTCGCGCCCGCTGGCGGCCAGCGCGCGGGCGAACACCGGGGCGTCGTAGGGGAGTTCGACGGGCGCGGCGAAACCGTCGTACTGGCGGTAGAGGTCGGCGTGCCTGAGCACCACGTCCAGGACCAGGGCGGCGGTCCCCTCGGAGACGTGGAACTCCTGGCCAGTGGCGGTCGCGACGTCCCAGCCGTGTACGGCGGTCTCCTTGATCAGGAGGCCAGCCAGGTCGGTCGCGGGCAGGGTGGCGTAGCCCAGGTCGATCTCGCCCTCCCAGGCGGCGGGGTCGGACCAGGCGGCCAGCGCGCGGTCCAGTTGGGCGGCGTAGGCGTCGGCCCAGTCGGGGTCGGCGGTGAAATCGGTTTCCGTGAGTTTCCCGGGGAGCTGGGTGCGCAGGGCGCGGTGCTCCAGGCCGTGGGAGGTGTAGAGGACCCAGTGGTTGACCAGGGTGCGCAGGTCCCAGCCGGTGCAGGGGGTGGGGTCGCCGAGCCGGGCCGCCGGGACGCCGTGGGCGATCCGGGCGGCCTCGGCGGCGCATTCGACGAGGTGGGCATGGCTGTCGTTCGTCATACGGGCCACGCTAGGCGCGGTCCGCCCCGCCTTCTTGAACAAACGCGACAGCGTCGTCCGCGAGCCTCAGCAGCTCCTCGACCGGCAGCGATCCGGCCGGGCGGCGTGCGCGGGCGAACTCGTTGGCGAGGCGCTGGAGGAGGGAGTTCAGCGGGGTCGGGACGCCGTGGAGGCGGCCGAGGAGGGCGATCTCGCCGTTGAGGTAGTCGGCCTCGATGCTGCCGGTGCCGCGCGCGAGGGACTGCCAGGAGGAGCCGCCGCCGCGCGGGGCGCCGGGCAGCGGGCGGAGGGTGATCTTGTCGCCGCGCAGGGCCCTCTCCTCGTCGGCGCCCGTGTACTCGATCCCCGCCGCCTTCAGCACCGCCTCGCCCTCCGCCCGCACCTGCTCCCACAGGGCCGCCGCGCCGTCCGAACCGGCCACCGCCTCAAGGGCGTTGCCGAGGTTGGTGAGGAGTTTCGCGTACTGCCAGCGGGTGACGTCGGGGACGACGGGCGCCTCGAACTTCGCCGCCTCCAGGTCTTCGGCGATGCGGTGGGCGGTGGCGTCCGTGCCGTGCGGGTAGCGGCCGAGGTGGAGGATGCCGGTGAGCGGGGAGCCGGCGGCGGAGACCACGCCGGGTTCGACGTGGGCGGACGGCAGCCAGACGCAGACGCCGTACACGCGGGCGAACCGGCGCAGCGCGAGGCGTTGGCTCTCCACGCCGTTCTGCGCGCACAGCAGGGGGAGCCGGTCCGCCGCCGTCCCGCCCCCGGCGACCGGCGCCGGGCCCCACGCGGCGAGGGCGGCCTCGCTGTCCTGCGTCTTGACGGCGAGGACCAGCACGTCGTCGGCGCGCAGCTCGCCGAGCGCTCCGGGGCCGTCGACGACCGGCAGCCGACAGGTCAACTCGCCCTCGGGGACGTGCAGTCGCAGCCCGTGCTCCTTCAGCGCCGCGTGGTGCGCGCCGCGCGCGACCAGGACGACGTCCCGGCCGGCGCCCGCGAGCCGCCCGCCGATCGTGCCGCCGACCGCTCCTGCTCCGATGATGATGTAGCGCATGGGACGAGCGTAGGGTCTCGCGGGTGACCTTTGAGAAGACGTTCGCACTCGGCGGTGAACTGCCCCGTCCGCCGCCTCGGTTTCGGCACCGCCCAGCTCACCGGGCCCGGCTACTGGGGGCCGCGCGGGGACGCCCGGGACGCCGTCGCCGTGCTGCGGCGGGCCGTGGAGCGCGGGGTGACGCTGATCGACACGGCTGACAACTACGGGCCGTGCGTAGCCGAGGAGTTGATCGCCGAGGCGCTGTGGCCGTACCCGGCCGGGCTGGTGATCGCGACCAAGGGCGGGGTGGTGCGGACGAGCGACAGCGCCTGGCACGTCGACGGGCGGCCGGAGCGGCTGCGGGAGATGTGCGAGGCGAGCCTGCGCCGGCTGCGGACCGACCGCATCGACCTGTACCAGCTGCACCGGCTCGACCCGAGCGTCCCGCTCGCCGAACAGCTCGGCGTGCTCGACGAGTTGAGGGCCGAGGGGAAGATCCGGCTGATCGGCCTCGACACGGTGACGCCGGAACAGCTTCTGGACGCCTTGGAGTTGACGTCGATCGCGTCCGTCCAGAACCGGTACCACCTGCGGGACCGGTCCTCCGAGGCGCTGCTGACGGTGTGTGAGGAACGCGGGATCGCCTTCCTGCCGTGGTTCCCGCTGGGCGACGGCGCCCTCCTCACCGACCCGGCCTGCGCGCGCCTGGCCGCCGCGCACGGGGTGAGCGCGGGCCAGGTCGCGCTGGCCTGGCTGCTGCACCGGTCCCCGGTGCTCTGCCCGACGCCGGGGACGGGCACGCTCGCGCACCTGGAGGAGAACCTGGACGCCGGTGAGCTGCGGCTGTCGGAGGGGGAACTGCTAGCCCTGTGAGGTGAGTTCGGCGAGTTTCGTCACCGTGTTCCAGTTGCGGGTGGTGGCGATCAGGCCCTTCGTCACGCGGGGCCGGGCGAGCTGTTCGGCGAGCTTGGAGCGGCCGAGGCCGTCGGGGGCGTAGAGGTAGAGGGCGCGGTCGCCGAGGCGGAACTCCTCGGGGAGGAGGGCGGGTTGGTCGATCCCGGCGAAGCGTTCGGCGTCGACGGGGGCGGAGAAGTAGGTGACGTGGAGCTGCTTCGGCTCCAACTCGCCTGCCGGGAACGGGCATTCCTCGACGACCGACGCGAGGTAGGCATGGTCGCGGACGACGACGTCGACGGTGAAGCCGAAGTGCTTCTCGATCGCCGCCTCCAACTCGGCGGCGAGGGAGGTCTCGTCGCCGTGGTCCGCGCTGAACACGGCCTGGCCGCTCTGGAGATGGGTGCGGACGGCGCCGTGGCCCAGGGTCTCCAGGAGGGCGCGCAGGTCGGCCATGGGGAGCCTGCGGTGGCCGCCCACGTTGATGCCGCGCAGGAGGGCGGCGTACGTCGTCGTCAAGGGTTCACCCGTCGTCATGGGGTCACCCTAGGGTGCCATCGCCGCCGGTCAGGGCGGCGCGCCCCTGAGAGGGGCCGGGTGCGACCCCGATGTGTGTAGGGGGCCGTCGTCCTCCGCTGCGGTGAGAGGGCGCGCTCCATGGGGATGACGTCGCGGGCCCGCACTTCACCGGTCAGCACGACGAGTGGTTCTTATCCGGGCCATACCTTCGAAGCGAAGGTGATGACAGCGGGTCGTCACCCGGTCCGAGGGGGATGGCCGGTCATGGGGAAGGCAGACGTGCGGGTGCGGGGCTTCGCGGCCCGCGCCGGGGGGTGGAGCGCCCGCCACCGATGGGCGGCCGTGGGGATCTGGGTGCTGTTCGTGGTCCTGGCGATGGGTCTCGGCTCGGCGATGGGCCGGGTGGACGTCGGTGACGCGGACGGCCTCAAGGGCGAGACGCGCACCGCCGCGACGATCGTCAAGGACGCCGGCATCGAGGAACCGGCGGGCGAGACCGTCCTCGTGCAGGCCAAGGGCGACCGGCTCAAGGCGACGGACGCCGAGTTCAGGCGGGCCGTGACGGAGGTGATGGCCGCCGTCGACAGGACCGGCCGCGTCACCGACGTCACCTCCCCCTACGACTCGCGGACCATCTCCAAGGACGGGCGCAGCGCGCTCGTGCGGTTCGACATGCGCGGCGAGGCCGAGAGCGCCGGCGAGCGGGTGGAGCCGGTGCTGAAGGCGGTGGCCGACGTGCGGGAGCGGCACGCGGACACGCTGCGGATCGAGGAGATCGGCTCCGCCAGCATGAACAAGACGTTCGACGACGCGTTCGGCGACGACTTCAAGCAGGCCGAGTACTCCGCCGTCCCCGTCGCGCTGGGCATCCTGCTCATCGCGTTCGGCGCACTGGTCGCGGCGCTGCTGCCGGTGGCGCTGGCGCTCACGGCGATCATGGCGACGGTGGGCCTGATGGGCGTCGTCAGCCACATCCAGCCGATGAGCGACACCGCCGACTCGGTGATGCTGCTGGTGGGGCTCGCCGTCGGCGTCGACTACTGCCTGTTCTACCTGCGCCGGGAGCGCGAGGAGCGGGACGCCGGGCGCGATCCGCAGACGGCGCTCAGGATCGCGGCGGCGACCAGCGGGCGGGCGATCGTGGTCTCCGGGGTCACGGTGTGCGTGGCGATGGCGGGCATGCTGTTCACGGGGCTCGCCGAGTTCGAGGCGATGGGGCTGGCCTCGCTGATGGTGGTCGCCGTCGCGATGGTCGGTTCGGTCACGGTGCTGCCCGCGCTGCTGTCGCTGCTGGGCACGCGGGTCGAGAAGGGCCGGCTGCCGTTCCTGCGCCGGCGGCCCGGCCGGGGCGGGGAGAGCCGGCTGTGGTCGGCCGTCCTGAAGCGGGTCCTCGCGCGGCCGTGGGTGTCGGTGGCCGTCGCGGGCGGCGCGCTCCTCGCGATCACCGCACCGGCGCTCGGCATGAAGACCCAGAACCTCACGCTGGAGCAGGAGTTCGGGGACCGGCTGCCCATCGTCCAGACGTACGTGCGGGTCAACGAGGCGTTCCCCGGGGGTACCGCGCCGGCCGAGGTCGTCGTCAAGGCGCGGGACATCTCGGCGCCCGACGTCCGGTCCGCGCTTGAGGAGTTCAAGGTGCGGGCGGTCGAGTCGGGGGCCTCGCGCGGGCCCGTCGAGATCAAGGTGCACCAGCGGCAGAATCTCGCCTACGTGTATGTCCCGCTGGTCGGCGGCTCCGATCTGGACGCGGCGGGCAAGAGCCTGGTGAAGCTGCGGGACGAGGTGCGGCCGGCGACGCTCGGCACGGTGGCGGGAGTTCAGGCGCCGGTCACCGGGGACGTGGCCGGCTCGCACGACTTCAACGAGCAACTCGTGGGCTCCGTCGCCCCGGTGTTCGTGTTCGTCGTCGTCTTCGCGTTCCTGCTGATGCTGCTCTCGTTCCGCTCGCTCACCGTCGCGCTCACCTCGATCGCCCTCAACCTCCTTTCCGTGGGCGCCGCTTACGGGATCCTCGTCGCCGTGTTCCAGCACGGCTGGGGCGCCTCGCTGGTCGGCGCGGAAGGGGTCGGGGCGGTCGTGACCTGGCTGCCGCTGTTCCTCTTCGTCATCCTCTTCGGCCTCTCGATGGACTACCACGTCTTCGTGGTCTCCCGGATCCGCGAGGCCCGGGTGCGCGGCCGGTCCACCGCGGACGCCATCACCCACGGCGTCGTCACCACCGCCGGGGTCGTCACCAGCGCCGCCGTCATCATGGTCGCCGTCTTCGCGATCTTCGGGACGCTGTCCATGCAGTCGATGAAGCAGATGGGGGTCGGTCTCGCGGCGGCCGTCCTCATCGACGCGACGGTCATCCGGGGGGTGCTGCTGCCCGCGGTGATGGCGCTGCTCGGGGAGCGGAACTGGTATCTGCCGCGGTGGTTGCGGTGGCTGCCGGACATGACGCACGACGAGTCGCCGGCGGAGCCGGTAGAAGAGCCGAAGGTGCCGTCGCGGGTGTGAACCGGCCTGGGCCGAGGGCCCGTTGACTTCCAGGAGGAGTCGACGGGCCCTCGGTTGTTCACGCCAGTACGTCGAACAGCCGCAGCCACTCCCCCGGCGTCACCTCGCCCACCAGTGCCCGTGGGTCCACCCCCGCCGTCCGGAACGCCGCGTCCACCCTCCGCCTGGGGCACACCCTGCGCAGCGAGGCGTGCAGGGAGCCGCCGACGCCGGAGAAGCCCGCCTCGACCAGCTCGCCCCACCTCCCGTACGCGCCCGGCGCGACCAACGGCGTCCGGCGCCGCTCGATCCGCACCACCCCGGCGTCCACCCGGGGCGCCGGGCGGAACCGCGTCCGTCCGACCCGTCCGACCAGCCGCCACTCGTACCGGGGCCAGGTTCGGACGGTCAGCAGGGTCCAACTCCCGTAGTCCCCGGTGCGTTTGCGGGCGTACTCCAGCTGGGTCATGAGCGTCGCGTCGGTGAGGCCGGGCGCCCGCAGGCACCAGTCGACGATGGCCACCGTGCGGGAGAACGGCACGTTCCCGGCGACGGAGAACGGCGTGCGCGGTGGCCGTGCGGCGAGGAAGTCGCCGCCGATCACCGTGACTTGAGGCATCCCGGCGAACCGGGTGCGCAGCCCCGGCAGGAGCCCGGGGTCGATCTCGTAGGCGCGCAGCTCGCGGCAGCGCGGGGCGAGGTGTTCGGTCAACGCGCCTTTGCCCGCGCCGACTTCGAGCATCAGCGGGGCGTGGTCCGTGAACGGCACGGCGAGTCGGGCGAGTTGTCGCGCGGCGGAGCGGTCCGCGAGGAAGTTCTGCGAGAGCGCACGCGCGGATCGGGAGGGGCGGGCCATGGCCGACGTCCTTGTTCTTCCGGATTTTGGGGAAACGGGCAGCCGTGACCCCGACCGGAAGACAGGAAAAAGGCACGCCGATCAGGCGTGTGAGAGTGATGGACGACCCGGCGGCTCAGCCGTCAGCGGGCGTCGTACCTCGGACCGGTCGGGGTTCCGGGGCCACGACGCGTCCGAATGGAGTGCGTGGTGCCCCGGCCGAGACCGGTGTCGAAGATCGCGCAAATGCCTGCCACGGGGCCGACGTTAGGCGGACCGACCCTGCGCGGGCAACGTATTTTCAGCGCCGGCAGCGGGCGCGTTTTTCAGCGCTGGTAGCGGGCCAGCACCAGGTTCCCGTCCTTCTCCAGGCGCCGGCGCAGCTCACCGAGGCCGATCGCCCCGCTGTAGTACTCCTGGAGCGCGGGGGTGGCGACCTTGTCCTTCCACTCCGGGTAGCCGCGTACGGACTGCGCGGGCGCGGGGACGAGGTGGCCGGCGAGGGCCGTGCCGGTGGCCCAGCCGTGGTCCGGGGTGTGCAGGGCGGGGTCCTTCAGGGCGGCCGTGCCGGTGGGGAGCATCCAGTCGCCGAGGGCGAGGCGGACCATGTTCGCGGGGCGCAGGAGGAAGTCGAGGAAGGCCGCCGCCTCCTTCTTGTGGGGGCTGTCCTCGGCGATGGAGAGGGTCTGCGGGCTGACGCCCTGGGTGAGTCCGGCGGCGCCCGCGGGCGCGGGGAGCACCTGCCACTCGAAGCCCTCGGGGGCCTGCTGGGAGATCTGCTGACGGTAGGAGAAGCCGAGCGGGACCATCGCGTACTTGCCGGCGAAAAAGCCGGGGAGCGTGTCCGAACCGCCGCTGCCCAGCGTCGAGTTCGCGGCGCTGTGGTCGGTGTTGACCTGGTCGTGGACCGTGCGCGGCACGACCTCGTCGCCGGTGTCCATACGGACGGTGACCTTGCCGTCGTCGCCCCGGTGGAAGAGCCGGCCGCCTGCCGAGAGGGAGAGGTTGAGGGTCGCGGAGACGGGTTCGCGCAGGGGCCAGGCGACGCCGAACCTGCCGTCGCCGCTGAGCTGTCGGGTGACGCTCCTGAACTCCGGCCAGGTCCAAGGGTGTTGGGGTGTGGGGATGCGGACGCCGGACTCACGCAGCCACTTCGCGTTGGCGATCAGCACCCGGGGTTCCTGGAGGAAGGGAACGCCGTAGACGCCGTCACCGAAGGTCGTGGTGGCCCAACTCCGCGCGGGGATGTCGGACTTGAGGCGTTGCGGAAGGAGGCCGGTCAGGTCGGCGAGGTAACCCCCGTACGCGAAGTCGGCGAGGTCGTCGGAGGCGTCATGGATGACGTCGGGCGCCTCGCCGCCCTCGAAGGAGGTGAGGAGCTGGTCGTGGACGCTGTCCCAACTCCCCTGCACGTACTCGACCTTGACGCCGGGATGGGTGGCGTTCCACTCGTCGACGAGGTCCTTGGTGGCCGCGACGGACTCGTCCTGCCACGCGAGGGACTGGAAACGCAGGGTGACCCGGCCGTCGTCACGGGAGTCGGAGGAGTCGGAGGAGCAGGCCGCGAGGAGGACGAGGAGGAGCGCGACAACGAGGTTCAGCGGGCCGGCCCCGAAGCGTCGCGGTTTCACCCTCTTGGAGAACATCAGCTCTTCACCGCCCCCGCCAACAGCCCACCCGTGATCCTGCGTTGGACGAACGCGAACACGACCAGCGACGGCAGCGTCGCGAGGAACGACGCGGCGGCCAGCGGCCCGAGGTCGGCGACGCCCTCCGCGCCGATGAAGTGCGTGAGGATCACCGGCAGCGTCTGCCGCTCCGGTGTCTTCAGCAGGACCAGCGCGAAGAAGAACTCGTTCCAGGCGGTGACGAACGCGAACATCGCCGTCGCCGCGATCCCCGGCGCCAGCAGGGGCGCGGTCACCGACACGAGCGTCCGCAGCCGCCCGGCCCCGTCGACGGCCGCCGCCTCCTCCAACTCCCGTGGCACGGCGCGGACATACCCGGTGAGCATCCACAGCGCGAACGGCAGCGCCCACACCACGTACACGATCACCAGCCCGGCGGGCGAGTCGATCAGCCGCAGGTTCTTCAGCAGCAGGAACAGCGGGATGATCAGCAGCACGAACGGGAACGCCTGACTGACGACCACCCACCCGCTCACGGCCCGCGCGAGCCGCGTCCGGCGCCGCGCGAGGACGTAGGCCATCGGGGTGGCGACGAGGACGGCGATCAGCGCGGCGGCGAGCGCGACGAGCAGCGAGTTCAACCCGGCGCGCAGCAGGGGCTGTTCGTCGAACGCCTGCCGGAAGTTGCTGAACGTCGGGTCCCTGGGGATCCAGGTCGGATGTGAACTGCCCAGTTCCCGGGGTGGTTTGAACGCGGTGGACAGCAGCCACAGCAACGGGAAGGCGAGGAAGGCGAGATACGCGAGCAGCGCGGCGTACTGCGCGGCGCGCCCCGCCCGCCTCACGACTCGGCTCCCCGGGTGAGCCGTCCGGCGAGGAACACCGACAGGCACACCGCGACGACCGCGACCATCACGCATCCCATCGCCGCCGCGTAGCCGAACTGGCCGTAGCGGAAGGCTTCCTCGTAGGCGAACAGCATCGGCAGGCGGGTGCGTCCGCCGGGTCCGCCGCTGGTCAGGACGTAGACCAGGGCGAAGGAGTTGAAGTTCCAGATGAAGTTGAGGGCGGTGATCGCGAGGGCGACCGGTCTCAGCGCGGGCCAGGTGACCGCGCGGAACCTCCGCCAGGCGCCCGCGCCGTCCACCTGTGCCGCCTCGTGCAGTTCACGCGGGGTGTTCTGGAGGCCGGCGAGCAGGGCGACGGTCGTCGTCGGCAGGCCCGCCCAGACGCCGACGACGATCACGGCGGGCAGCGCCGTCCCGAGCCCGCCGAGCCAATCCCGGCCGTCGCCGAGCCCCACGCTTCGCAGCGTCTCGTTGAGGATCCCGGCGTCGGGGTGGTAGACGAGCCGCCACATGATGCCGACGACGACCTCGGGCATCGCCCACGGCACGATCGCCAGCGCCCGCGCGAGCCAGCCGAGGCGCAGGCCCTGGTTGAGGAGCGACGCGAGTCCGAGCGCCAGCAGGAACTGGGGGACCGTCACGCCGAACGCCCACACGAGGCCGATCCTGAACGACTCCCAGAACAGCGTGTCGTGCAGCAGGTCCCGGAAGTTGAGCGACCCGATCCACTGGGTGGCCCGCGTGCGCCCCGACTGCGCGTCCGTGAACGCGAGGGAGATCCCGTACAGCAGGGGGCCCACGCTCAGGACGAGGATCGGCACCAGCGCGGGCAGCACCAGAAACCACGCGCCCCGGTCCAGCACTCCCTGCCGCACCCTCACACGCCACCCCTTCCGCCGGGCCCCGCCATGGTCGTGAACCCGTCCACCTCCGTCAAGACACCGCGCGCACGGTCCCACCAGTGGGAATGCGACACTGACGCGCACGTGGCCGAATCCCGACGGGGCCCTCCGGGGTCCTCCGGGGCCCTCGGGGCGGTCGTGGTCGGGGGACGCCGGAGGGCACGCCATGGCGGTACGGGCGGGCCGGGGGACGGCGCGGGCTGGGCCGGAGGCGGTACAGGCCCGGCCGGAGGCGGTGCAGGCCGGGGGACAGCGCGGGCGGGCCGGGCCCTCTCGTCGGTGGCCCCTCGGTGAGGATGAGGACGAACGGCGGGTGCACGGCGACGGCCGCGCGCCCCCGGTGAGTAGGCAGTGGCGGCCGGCCGGTCGCCCCGTGGAAAGAGGCAGATCGATGGACGAGGCACGGGCGCGTGAGGTGCTGGCTCAGGCCGAGGTGGCGGGCGCGGCGGGCGCGCGGCTGCTGGCGCTCGGGGAGAACGCCGTGTTCGCGGTGGGCGAGCTGGTCGTGAAGGTCGGCCGGGACGCCGAGCTGCTGGAGCGGGCGCGACGGGAGCTGGCGGTCGCCGGGTGGCTGGAGCGGGCGGGGGTGCCGGCGGTGCGCGCGGCCTCGGCCGACGCGTCGCTGGTCGACGGGCATCCGGTGACCGTGTGGCACCGGCTCCCGGACGCCGTGCGGCCCGCCGAACCCCGCGACCTGGCCGGGCTGCTGCGCCTCGTGCACGCCCTGCCCGCGCCCCCGTTCGTCCTGCCCCCGCGCGATCTGCTGTCCGGTGTGGAGCGCTGGCTGCGGCTCGCGGGCGACGCGATCGACCCCGCGGACGCGGCGTACCTGCGTGAGCGCCGCGACGGTTTCGCGGCGGCGGCCGCCGCCCTCACCCCTCACCTTCCGCCGGGTCCCGTCCACGGCGACGCCCTCCCCCGCAACGTCCACATCACCCCCGAGGGTCCCGTCCTGATCGACCTGGAGACGTTCTCGACGGATCTGCGCGAGCACGACCTGGTCGTCATGGCCCTCTCCCACGACCGCTACGCCCTCCCCACCCCCGCCTACGACGCCTTCACCGCCGCCTACGGCTGGGACGTCCGCGCCTGGTCCGGCTGCGCCACTCTCCGGGGCGCCCGGGAGACGGCCAGTTGCGCCTGGGTGGCCCAGCACACCCCCACCAACCCCAAGGCCCGTACGGAGTTCAGCCGCCGGGTCGCCTCCCTGCGCACGGGCGACGAGTCGGTCCGCTGGTACCCGTTCTGACGGGCCGTCCTCAGACCTCCTGCGCCACGACCTCCCGCAGCGGCCACACCCCGTCCACCACGGCGTCGGCGTCGCCCTTTCTCCGCAGGAACGCCTGGAAGTCGGCCGCCCACTGCGCGTACCACTCCACCTGGCTGCGGTGCAGTTCCGCCACACCCAGCTCCCCCACCTTGGGGTGGCGTCCTGCGACGGCACGGGCGAGGCGGGCGGCGGCCAGGGCGTCGGCGGAGGCGTCGTGCGCGGCGTCGAGGCGTATGCCGTACTCCGCGCAGACGGCTTCGAGGTTGCGCTTGCCGCGCCGGTAGCGGTCGACGTGCCGGTCGATGGTGTACGGGTCGACGACCGGCGCGGGCGGCTCGCCGTCCAGCCGCTCCCGCAGGGACGGCAGTCCGTGCCGGCGCAGTTCGGCGGAGAGCAGTGTGAGGTCGAACGAGGCGTTGTAGGCGACGACGGGGACCCCGGCCCGCCAGGCGTCGACGAGGGCGCGGGCGACGGCGTCGGCGACGACTCCGGCGGGCTGTCCCTGTGTGCTCGCGCGTTCGTTGCTGATGCCGTGCACGGCGACCGCGTCCGCGGGGATCTCGACCCCCGGGTCGGCCAGCCATTCGCGGCTCCCGCGCACCTCGCCGTCCACGACCTCGATCACGGCCGCGGTGACGATGCGTGCCTCCCGCGGGTCCGTCCCCGTGGTCTCCAGGTCGAACCCGATCATCAGCTCCTGGTGCCAGGCCATGAAAGGCCCCCCTTCTCGGTGGTGCTTCCCCCAGTGGTCTCCAACCCTCCCACGAGCCACTGACAATCGGAGGACCCCCTTCCGCATCCCCCGCACCGAACCGCCGATTTCAGGACACAGGGCGTGAATCAGTCCAGGCCAGCTCGAACTCCTCCCGGTATGCCGGGAACAGCCCGCCCTCGTCGGCCCCGTCCGCCTTCACCACCCGGTGTCCGCCGCGCAGCACCAGCACCGGCGCCTCCATCCCGCGCATCCCCCGCAGGTACGACTGGACGACCGCGACCCCGTCGGCCCCGTCCCCGTCCACGAGGTACGCGGTGAAGCGCGGCGTCTCGTCGTACACCTGGATCTGGAAGGCGCCGGGATCGCGCAACTGGGAGCGCACGCGCCGCATGTGCAGGATGTTCATCTCGACGGCGCGGCTCAATTCACCCCGTTTCATACCGAGTTCCCGCTCGCGCCGTTTGACGGCGCTGGAGGCGGGGTTGATGAACAGCAGCCGCACCCGGCTGCCCGACTCGGCCAGCCGCACCAGCCGGCGGCCGGAGAAGTTCTGCACGAGGAGGTTGAGCCCGATGCCGATGGCGTCGATCCGCCGCGCGCCCCCGAACAGGTCCTCGGCGGGGAACTGCCGCATGAGACGCACCCGGTCGGAGTGGACGGCGACGACGTCGGCGTACCGGTCGCCGACCAGGTCCTCGACGGCGTCGACGGGCAGCCGGCGCGCGGACGGCACGTCACCGCTCGTGCCCAGCATCTCCAGCAGGCGCGCGGACGCGCGTTCCGCCTGGCTCAGCACCGCCTTGGACAGCGCCCGGTTGCGGGAGACGACGTTGCGGGTCACCTCCAGCTCGTCCAGGGCGAGTTCGACGTCGCGCCGCTCGTCGAAGTACGGCTCGAAACAGGGCCAGTGCTGGACCATCAGCTCGCGCAGCTGCGGGAGCGTCAGGAACGAGATGACGTTGTCGTCGGCCGGGTCGAGGAGATAGCCCTTGCGGCGGCTGACCTCGCGCACGGCGACCGCGCGCTGCACCCACTCCTGCCCCGCGGGCCCGGCGGCGGCCACCACCCACTCGTCGCCGTGCACGGGCTCGTACACGGGCCGCAGCACGGCCGACACGACGGCCCGCAGCCGCTGTTCGACGAGGTTCAGCCAGATGTAGGCCCGGCCGGCGCGCTGCGCGCGGGTGCGCACCTCGTGCCAGGCGTCGGCGTCCCAGTCCAGCTCCGGTCCGATGGCCCCCGCGTCCATGGGTCTGGCCAGCGACACCGTGCCGGGCGGGGCGTCCGCCGAGCCGCCCTCGTGACCCTCGTCACCAGGGGGCAGCTCCAGCCCTCCCGAGCCCACCCAAGCACCGCCTTCCGCTCACCTGAGCTCCGCCGTCCCAACGATCAAGGAAGGGTACTCCGGGAGCGGTCGGCGGTGCAGCCGGATGGACAGGGTCGCTTCGGACCGCCTTGAATCCATCGCCCTCGGGATGGGGAGGAAGTGAGCGGAGCAGCGAGTTGGACAACTGGACGGATCCCGGTTCGCCCTACGGTCGTACAACCACACGTCCCACACCTGGAAGAGTCGTCCCATGCAGGTCTGGCCTGGACAGGCGTACCCCCTCGGTGCCACGTACGACGGCGCCGGTACGAACTTCGCCCTCTTCACGGAGGCCGCGGACCGAGTGGAGCTGTGTCTGCTGCACGACGACGGCTCGGAGACGGCGGTGGAGCTGCGCGAGAGCGACGCGTTCGTGCGCCACGCCTACCTGCCCGGGGTGATGCCCGGCCAGCGCTACGGCTTCCGCGTGCACGGCCCCTACGAGCCCGCGCGCGGGCTGCGCTGCAACTCGGCGAAGCTGCTCCTCGACCCGTACGCGCGCGCGGTCAGCGGGTCGGTGCGCTGGGGCGAGGAGGTGTACGGCTATCCCTTCGGCGCCCCGGACAAGCGCAACGACCTGGACTCCGCGCCGCACATGATGACGTCGGTCGTGGTGAACCCGTACTTCGACTGGGGCGACGACCGGCCCCCGCGCACCGAGTACCACCGCACGGTGCTCTACGAGGCCCATGTGAAGGGCCTGACGATGCTCCACCCGGCGCTGCCGCCGGAGCTGCGGGGCACGTACGCGGGGCTCGCGCACCCGGCGGTGATCGAGCACCTGACGCGGCTCGGGGTGACGGCGCTGGAGCTGATGCCGGTGCACCAGTTCGTCAACGACCACCGGCTCGTCGACCTCGGTCTGAACAACTACTGGGGCTACAACACGATCGGGTTCTTCGCCCCGCACAACGCGTACGCGTCCTGGGGCGACCGGGGGCAGCAGGTCCTGGAGTTCAAGTCGGCGGTCCGCGCGCTGCACGACGCGGGCATCGAGGTCGTCCTGGACGTCGTCTACAACCACACCGCCGAGGGCAACCACCTGGGGCCCACGCTGTCGTTCCGGGGCATCGACAACGGGAGCTACTACCGGCTGGCGGACGACCGGCGCTACTACACGGACACCACGGGCACCGGGAACTCGCTGCTGATGCGGTCCCCGCACGTCCTCCAGATGATCATGGACTCGCTGCGGTACTGGGTGACCGAGATGCACGTGGACGGGTTCCGCTTCGACCTCGCGGCGACCCTCGCGCGCCAGTTCCACGAGGTGGACCGGCTGTCGTCGTTCTTCGACCTCGTGCAGCAGGACCCGGTGGTGTCCCAGGTGAAGCTGATCGCCGAGCCCTGGGACGTCGGCGAGGGCGGCTACCAGGTGGGCAACTTCCCGCCCCTGTGGACGGAGTGGAACGGCAAGTACCGCGACACCGTGCGCGACCTGTGGCGGGGCGAGCAGCGCACGCTCGCGGAGTTCGCGTCCCGGCTGACCGGCTCCTCCGACCTCTACCAGGACGACGGGCGCCGGCCGCTGGCCTCCGTCAACTTCGTGACCTGCCACGACGGTTTCACGCTGCGCGACCTGGTGTCCTACGACGAGAAGCACAACGAGGCCAACGGGGAGGGCAACCAGGACGGCGAGAGCCACAACCGGTCCTGGAACTGCGGCGTCGAGGGCGACACCGACGACCCCGGGGTGCTGCGCCTGCGCGCCCGCCAGGCACGCAACTTCGTCGCGACCCTGATGCTGTCCCAGGGGGTGCCGATGATCAGCCACGGCGACGAGTTCGGGCGCACCCAGCGCGGCAACAACAACGCGTACTGCCAGGACAGTGAGCTGTCCTGGGTGCACTGGCCCGAGGACGACGACGGCGACCTGCTCGCCTTCACGCGCGCGCTGGTCGGGCTGCGGCGCGAGCACCCCGTCTTCCGGCGCCGGCGCTTCTTCCACGGGCGGCCCGTCGAGGGCACTCACGACGACCTCTCCGACATCGCCTGGTTCACGCCCGAGGGCCGCGAGATGACCGACCAGGACTGGACCTCCGCGACGGCCTCCGCCCTCACGGTCTTCCTCAACGGGCGCGCCATCTCCGAGCCGGGACCGCGCGGCGAACGCATCACCGACGACTCCTTCCTCCTCATGTTCAACCCCTCCCCCCGCTCCCTCACCTTCACCGTCCCCGTCGACCACGGCCCCCGATGGCGCCTCGTCCTCGACACCGACCACCCCACCCTCACCGCCCCCACCCCCAAGATCTCCGCCGGCGACCAGCTCTCCCTGATCGACCGAAGCGTGGTGGTACTCCAACGCCCGGCGTAGCACGGGGGTTCCCGGGGAGGCACTCGCGCTTGCCGGCCGTCCTGCCGGCGAGCCGGTTCCGCCGTATACGCGCGCGCCGGTACACAACCTCCCTCCCCCGGGTACCTAGACCTGCATGACCCCTGAGCGCCCCGTCCCCACGGCCACCTACCGGCTGCAGCTCCAGCCCTCGTTCACGTTCGCGGACGCCGCACGGGCGGTGCCGTACCTGGCACGGCTGGGGGTGTCGCATCTGCATCTGTCGCCGGTGCTCGAAGCGGTGCCGGGTTCGGCGCACGGGTACGACGTGGTGGATCACGCGCGGGTGCGGGGGGAACTGGGCGGCGAGGAGGGGCTGAGGGCGCTGGCGGGCGCGGCGCGTGAGCGGGGGCTCGGGCTGGTCGTGGACGTCGTGCCGAACCACATGGCGATGGCCCCGAGACACAACCGGGCGCTGTGGGCGGTGCTCAGGGAGGGCCCGGAGTCGGCGTACGCGCGCTGGTTCGACGTCGACTGGGAGGCGCAGGGCGGGCGGATCCTGGTGCCGGTGCTCGGCGGGCCCGTGGGCGAGGAGCGGGAGCACCTGCGGGTCGAGGACGGGACGCTGCGCTACCACGACCACGTCCTGCCGCTGCGCGAGGGCACGGCCGGCCTGCCGCTGCCGGAGCTGCTGGAGGCCCAGTGGTACCGCCCGGTGTGGTGGCGGCTGGCCCGCACGGAGCTCAACTACCGGCGTTTCTTCAGCATCTCGGAGCTGATCGGCGTGCGCGTGGAGGACCCGGACGTCTTCGAGGCCACCCACGGCACCCTGCTGCGCCTCCTGGACGACGGCGTCCTGGACGGCCTGCGCGTCGACCACCCCGACGGCCTCGCCGACCCGGACGCCTACCTGGAACGCCTGCACCGGGCGACGAAGGGCCGCTGGACGGTCGTCGAGAAGATCCTCGCGGCCGGTGAACCCCTGCCCCGGGCCTGGCCGGTGGCGGGAACGACCGGCTACGACGCGCTACGGCACGTGGACGGCCTTTTCACGGACCCGGCGGGCTGGGAGACCCTGCGGTCCCTCTACGGGCGTCACACGGCCGCTGAGGCGGATCGGGGCGGCGACTGGCCGGCGACCGTCAGGCGGGCCGCGTACACGACGCTCGCCCACGAACTCGCCGCCGAGCTGGACCGCCTGACCCGCACGGCCGTCCGCGCCTGCGCCGCCTCCCCCGATCCCGCCGCGAGCGACCGCGCCCCGTGGGCCCTGCGCACCGCCCTGACCGAACTCCTGGTCCGCATGGAGGTCTACCGCCCCTACCCGTCGGCCGACCCGGCGTCCGTGCTCACGCGCGACGCCGCCCGCGAGGCCCGCGCGGCGTTCGCGGTGCCGGAGGAGGCCCGCGCGGTGGACGTCGTCCGGAACCTGCTCGTGGCGCCCGCCGAGACCGGCGCCGAGGCGACCGAGCTGCGCACCCGTTTCGCCCAGACGTCCTCCGCCCTGCGCGCCAAGTCCGTGGAGGACACGGCGTTCTACCGGTTCACGCCCCTGCTGTCGGCGACGGAGGTGGGCGGCGACCCGGGCGACCCGGCGGTGTCGCCGGACGCGTTCCACGCGTACTGCGCGCGCGTGCAGCGCGACTGGCCGGCCGGCGGCACGGCCGTGTCCACGCACGACACGAAGCGCAGCGCCGACGTCCGCGCGGCCCTGGCGGTGCTCACCGAGTGCCCCGAGCGGTGGACCGCACTCGTCGCCGGGCTCCCGGCGTGCGCGGACGGCCACTTCACGTGGGCGGCCTGGCAGACGGTGTTCGGCCTCGGCCCCGCCGACCCCGCGCGCCTGCGCGAGGCGCTGCTGAAGCACGTGCGCGAGGCGGGCCTGCGCACGAGCTGGACGGAACGGAACGAGCCGTACGAACAGGCGGTGGCGGCGTTCGCCGACGCGGGCCCCGCAGGCGCGGACCGGGTGCTCGCCGCGCGCGCGGAACTCGCCCCGCACATCCGGGCGAACGTCCTGGGCACCGCCCTGGTCCACCTGACGATGCCGGGCGTCCCGGACGTCTACCAGGGCACCGAGACCGAGTACCGGGCCCTCGTCGACCCCGACAACCGGCGCCCGGCCCGGTTCCCTCCGGCCGACCCGGACGAGAAGGCCGCCCTGACGGCCGCCGCGCTGCGCCTGCGCCGCCGCCGTCCCGGCGTGTTCGGCACGGCGGCGGAGTACACCCCGCTCCCCGCGCGGGGCGACGCGGCCGGCCACTGTCTCGCGTACGTGCGCTCCGGGGCGGTCCTCGCGGCGGTGACGCGGCTGTCGCTGCGGCTGGCCGAGGCGGGCGGCTGGCGGGAGACGGTGCTGCCGCTGCCGCCGGGGCACTGGGCCGACGTCCTGGATCCCGGGCGGGTGTTCGAGGGGCACGTACGCGTGGAGGAGCTGTTCGGGGGTACCCCGGTGGCGTTGCTGGAGAGGGCGGTGGAGTGAGATCCGTCGGCGTACGCGCCTGATCACGCGCCCGGCGTGCGCGTGGGGGCCGCACTTCGATCACCGTGCTCCCCGTCGGCCCGTGCGTACCACCGGCAACCGGCGTCCTTGACAGCGCCAGACGGGCGTGGGGTAGTGGGGAGGGCGGAGCAGGACAGGTGTGACGGGGGTGAGTCTTGCCGGAGCCGCGCTATCCCACGCTGGCCGAACTGACCGAGGCCGCGCGGGCGTTGACCGTACGGCGTCCTGGACTGTGCGGGATGCGCCAGGTCGGGGTGTCCCGTGCGGGACGTCCGCTGCACCTGCTGTCCGTCGGGCACGCGCGCCGCGCGGTCCTGGTCGTGGCGGGGGCGCACGCGAACGAGCCGACGGGCGGGCCGACGCTCCTGGCGGTCGCCGAACAGGTGCTGCGGGAGAGGCGGTTGCGCACCGGGAGGTCGTGGCACTTCCTGGTGTGCGCGGACCCGGACGGCGCGAGCCTGCACCGTACGCCCGCGCCGCGCAGCCTCCTGGACTACCACCTGGGTTTCTTCCGGCCGGCCGGTCCCGAGCAGCCGGAGTGGTCGCCCGCCGCGCTGCCCCCGGACCGGCTGCCGCCCGAGACGCGCGCGCTGACGGGCGTCATCGACGAGCTGCGGCCCTACCTCCAGGTGTCGCTGCACGGCACCGATCTGGGCGGCAGCTGGGTGCAGTTGACGCGCGACATACCGGGTCTCGCGGCGCCGTTCGCGAGATCGGCGGCGCGGCTACGGATACCGGTGGAGACGGGCGCCTCGGACGCGGCGGGCTGGCCGGTGTCGGGGCCCGGCGTCCACGTGATGCCGGGCCCCGGCGCGGGCGCGGCGTACCCGAGCATGCCGGACGACGCGCGGCACAGCACCTGGTACCGCACGCACCGCTACGGGGGCCTCACGGCGGTCGTGGAGGTGCCGATGTGGGCGAGCGACCTGGTGGACGACCGGGCGCCCCACCCGGACCCGCCGGCGGCGCTGCGGCACCTGGCGCACCGGCTGCTGTGCGACGCGCGCAAGGTCGAGGAGGTCCACCGGGAGGCGCTGCCCCGCCTGTACGCGCCCGAGGGGCCCCTTCTGCGCGCCGCGCGCTGGGGCCTGGACCTGGTGCCGGGCCTGGCCTCGGACTGGGCGCACACGCCCCCGGCGGACACCACCCGCGCCTACGTCAGCAGTGTCGACGCGTTCGCGCGCCGGCTGCCGCTGCGGGCGGCGGCGATGCTGCTGCGGGTGCTGCGTGAGCACGACGACCGCGCGGCGGGCCGGCTCGAACACCTGGTGCGGGTGTGGAGCGCGTCGTTCGCCGACCACTTCCACGCCCGCTGGGTGCCGCTGCCCCACCAGGTGGAGCACCAGTCCCGCACGGTGGTGGCGGCGGCGCTGCACGCGCGCGGGAGGGCGGCCTAGGTGGCGGGGCTCACTTGTCCAGGGCGAAGACGGCGCCCGTCTCGGCTCCCATCTGGCACGCGTTGCCGAACGTCTTCTCGTACTGGACGGGCCGCCCGTTCCACTGCCCGCGCGCGGCGGCCGTGACAGGGGCGTAGACGTGCGTGCAGTAGATCTCCTGGGGCGGGATGGCCCGGATGTCGCCGTGGGCCGCCCTGAGCTGTCCGCACGCCTCCGCCGCGCGCTTGTGGCCCTGCGGGACGTCGTTGCACAGCAGGAGGGTGCCGCGCATGTCGCTGGAGTGGCCGTCGCCCTCGGTGACGCTGATCTGGAGCCAGTTGCCCGGCAGGGCGGCGCTCTGGGCGGCGCCCGCGGGGGCGGTGAGGGTCGTGAGGAACAGGGCGGCGGCGAGAACGAGGAAACGTGTCATGGGGTGTGCATCGGCACGCGCGCCCGCCGTCCGCACCCCGACTCACCCGAACGTGCGTCGAACCCCCGTCCGCCGCCGATCCGCCGCCCGTCCGCCGTCAGTCCGCCGCGAGCCTGAACTCCATCCGCCCGAAGGAGATCTGATCGCCCTCCCGGACGATCGCCGCGCCGATGACCCGGCGGCCGTTGACGGTGGTCCCGTTGGTGGAGCCGAGGTCACGCAGGACCCACAGGCCGCCCTGGAGGCTCAGTTCGGCGTGCACCCGGGAGACGGTCTCGTGGTTGAGGCGCAGCCCGTTGGCGGGGTCGCGGCCGATCCGCAGCGGGTGTCCCGCGCCGGGGTGGGGCAGCAGGAGCTTGGGCAGCCGCTCCGCGCGCCAGGCGTTGCGCAGCCGCACACCGAACCCGGAGACCGCCTCGACGGTGCCGAACACCAGGCGCGACAGCCGCTTCTCGCGGGGCAGGTCGGCGGTGAGGGCGGCGAGTTCGTCGGAGCGCCGCGCGGCGAGCGCCAGTTCCATGCGCCGGATGAACGTGTCGTGCGACAGGCGGCCCATGGCGACGCCGTCCCGCAGCACCTTCAGCGCCTTGTCGCGCTCCACGTCGGAGAGCCGCGCGGGGTACGTGTTGAACTCGAAGGACGACGTCACGCAGGTGATTGTCTTTCAGCGGCCCCCGGGTGTCCAGAAAACCGGAGAACGAGCGCCCCACGCGCGGGGACCGCGCGGCGGAACGCCCCCTCGGCGCGACGGCCCCTCATGACGCACGATGGACGGGCCGCCGACGAAGGGGAACCGTCCGTGCAGTTCGACGTGTGGGCACCGCAGGCCACCAGGGTGACGCTCCACTGCGACGGCGCCACGCGCGCGTTGGCGCGCGATCCGGAGCGCCCGGACTGGTGGACCGGCGAGACGGAGGCGTCCGACGGCTCCCGGTACGGCTTCGCGGTGGACGACGGTCCCGTGCTGCCCGACCCGCGCTCGCGCCGCCAGCCGGACGGGCCCGACGGGCTCAGCGCGGTCGTCGACCAGGGCGCGTACGCGTGGCGCGTGGAGTGGTCCGGACGTCCGCTCCAGGGGGCCGTCCTGTACGAGCTGCACGTCGGCACGTACACGCCGGAGGGCACCCTGGACGCCGCCGCGGACCGGCTGGGCCATCTCGCCGCCCTGGGGGTCACCCACGTCGAGCTGATGCCCCTGTGCCCGTTCCCCGGCACGCACGGCTGGGGCTACGAGGGCGTGTCCCTGTGGGCCGTCCACGAGCCGTACGGCGGTCCGGCGGCGCTGAAGCGGTTCGTGGACCGCGCGCACGCGCTGGGGCTCGGCGTCGTCCTGGACGTCGTGCACAACCACCTGGGGCCGTCGGGGAATCATCTGCCCGCGTTCGGGCCGTACTTCACGGACACCCACCACACGCCGTGGGGGGCCGCCGTCAACCTGGACGCGGCCGGCTCCGACGAGGTGCGGGCGTTCCTGCTGGGCAGCGCGCTCGCGTGGCTGGAGGACTTCCGGCTGGACGGGCTGCGGCTCGACGCGGTGCACGCGCTGCGGGACACACGCGCGTACCCGTTCCTCGAAGAGCTGTCGCGGGCCGTGGACCGGCTCGCCGCCGAGACGGGGCGTCCGCTGTTCCTGATCGCCGAGTCCGATCTGAACGACCCCCGGGTGATCGCCCCGCGCGAGCGGCACGGGCTCGGGCTGCACGGCCAGTGGAACGACGACTTCCACCACGCCCTGCACACCGCGCTGACCGGCGAGTCCCAGGGCTACTACGCCGACTTCGCGCGCGCTCCCCTGGCGGCGCTGGCCAAGACCCTGGAGGGCGGTTTCTTCCACGACGGGACGTACTCGGCGTTCCGCGGGCGCCGGCACGGCCGTCCCCTGGACCGCTCCCGGGTCGCCGCCCACCGGCTCCTCGGCTACAGCCAGACCCACGACCAGATCGGCAACCGCGCGCAGGGCGACCGGCTCGCCGCGTCCCTCCCGCCCGGTCTGCTGGCGTGCGCGGCGGCGCTGACGCTCGCGGGGCCGTTCACGCCGATGCTGTTCATGGGCGAGGAGTGGGCCGCCTCGACGCCCTGGCAGTTCTTCACCGACCACACCGACCCCCAGCTCGCGGACGCCGTACGGCGGGGCAGGCGGCGGGAGTTCGCGGCGCACGGCTGGGCCGAGGAGGACGTCCCCGACCCCCAGGACCCGGCCACGCGCGCCCGCTCCTGCCTGGACTGGTCCGAGCCCGAACGCGAGCCCCACGCGCGCGTACTCGCCTGGTACCGCGCCCTGATCACCCTGCGCCACTCCCACCCCGACCTCACCGACCCCGACCTCACCGACGTCCACGCCACCTTCGAGGAACCCTCCCGCTGGCTCGCCCTCCGCCGCGGCGACCTCCGCCTGGCGGTCAACCTCGCCCCCACCCCGGCCGACATCCCCCTGGGCCCCCGCCCCGCCCGCGTACTGGCCTCCTGGGACCCCGTCGAACCGCCGGGCCCCGACGGCCTGCTCCGACTCCCGGGAGAGTCCTGCGCGGTGCTGGAACAGGACTGAGGGTCGGGACTGAGACAGAGGCCGGGACGGGGCACGGCAGGGGCCGGGGACGGGGCACGGCAGGGGCCGGGGACGGGGCACGGCAGGGGCCGGGGCGCGTACGGGTCGAGGCCAGGGCATCCCGGCCGCTCCGGTCCGCTCGCCTGGCCGCTCCGATCCGCTCCCCCGGCTGCTCCGGCCCACTTCCCCAGCCGCACGGGCGGGACGATGGCCGCCGAACACGCGCGGACACGGCCGGACGGGCGCGAACACGAACACGATCAGCCCCCCCCTGCTCGCCACCGCCCGCCCCCGGCCTTCGACGCCGCACGCCCCACGCCCACCCGGCCCCACCACCCGACCCCGGCCGACACCCCCGCCCCGCCCTACTCCTCGTCCTCCCGCAGCTCCGTCACCCGCTCCAGCAGGATCGCCTCCCACGCGCGCTTGAGCCTCACGCGCGGCAGTGCCGAGCGGGCCGGTGGGCCGGTGAGGCGGTCGGCGAGGTGGACGACCGCGTCGCAGCGGGCGAGCCAGAGGCCGCGCAGGCAGGGGCGGGGGCCATAGCCGGCGAGGGTGGCGGCGCGGACGGCCGCGCCGGCGCCCACGGCGAGGGCGAGCCCGGCGATGTCCTCGGCGGGGTCGCCGAGGACGGCGTCGGTCCAGTCGAGGACACCGCGCACGCGCCCGTCGGCGCTCACGATCAGGTGCTCGCCGCGCAGCCGGTGGTGGACGAGGACGGCGGAGGCGGGCTGCGAGGCGAGCTGGGCGGCCCCGGCCTGGGTGAGCTGGCCGAGCCGCGCGGCGTCGAACTCGTCGGCGCCGGCGAGGCGTTGCGCCGCCTGGACGGCCATCCGGCGCAGCGCCTCCAGGGAGCGCGGGGCGGCGCGCGGCACCCCCAGCGACTCGGCCTGCCGCGCGGTCACCTCGCGCAGCCCGCCGAGCAGCCCCGCGAGGTCGGCCTCGCCGACGGCCGACACGTCGTGCTCCTCGGCGGTGCCACCGGGCACCAGCGTGTCCAGGGTGTAGGTCAGGCCCGGCGCCCACTCGCCGTGCGCGACGCTGACCGGCACGGCGACCGGCACGTGCGGCCGGACGGCGTCCCGCAGCCGCAGCTCGCGGCGCTGGCGCGCGGCGGCGTCCCGGTCGGGGGCCAGGCGCAGCACGTGGCGGGCGCCGACCCACCACGTGGAGTGCCCCTCACCCTCGGTGACGGGGCGGACGCCGGGGTCCTGGGCGCCGTTCTTGAGGAGGGTGCGGGCCAGCCGGCGGACGGTGTCCGCGGTGGGGGTGGGTGCCTGGGTCATCGTCGCGCCGTCGCAGGTCGGTGAGGGGGTGAGGGGGCCGCGGGACTCAGCGCACTATGACCATCTCGCGGGTGGTGCGGTTGAGCCTGCGCCCGCCGTCCTCGGTGACCGTGACGATGTCCTCGATGCGCACCCCGAACCGGCCGGGCAGGTAGATGCCGGGTTCCACGGAGAAGCACATGCCGGGCACGAGGGCCTGCTGTTCGCCCTCGATCATGTACGGGGGTTCGTGGGTGGTGACGCCGATGCCGTGGCCCGTGCGGTGGATGAACCGCTCGCCGTACCCGGCGTCGGCGATGACCGCGCGGGCGGCCCGGTCGACGTCCTGGCAGGCGGCGCCGGGGCGCACCGCGCGGAAGCCCGCCTCCTGGGCCTCGCGCACGATGTCGTGGACCCGGCGCTCCTCCTCGGTGGGTTCGCCGACGTGGACCGTGCGGGTGGTGTCGGAGCCGTAGCCGTCCTTGAGGCCGCCGAAGTCGAGGACGACCATGTCGCCGTCCTCGATGACCCGTTCTCCCATCTCGTGGTGCGGGTTGGCGCCGTTGGGGCCCGAGCCGACGATGGTGAAGTCGACTTGCTGGTGGCCGTGTTCGCGCAGCAGGCGGGCGAGGTCGGCGCCCACCTCGGACTCGCGGCGTCCGGCGAAGCGCACGGCGCGGATCTCCTCGAACGCCGCGTCGGCGGCGGCGCCCGCGGCGGCCATCAGCTCCAGTTCGGCCGCGTCCTTGACGGCGCGCAGCATCGGCAGCGCCTCGGTGAGCGCGGCGTACGCGGTGGCGGGCAGGGCCTTCTGGAGGGCCAGCAGGTGCAGCGACCAGGTGTTGTCGCTGACGCCGAAGCGCCCGCGCGGGTCGAGGAGGGCGGCGGTCGCGGCGTACGGGTCCTTGCCGTCGGTCCAGTCCCGCAGGGTCAGCGCGGGCGCGCCGGCCGCCTTCTCGGCGTCGGGCGCCTCCAGCGCGGGGACGACGAGGACGGGGTCGTCACCGGGCGTCAGGACCAGCAGGGTCAGCCGCTCGGTCTCGGCGGTCGGGGCGTATCCGGTGAGCCACACCATGTCGGGGCCCGGTGCGACGAGGAGGCCCGCGAGTCCCGCCTCGGCCGCTGTGCGCGCGGCGCGTTCCATGCGGGCTCGGTAGTCCTCGGCGGTGAAGGGTGCGGTGGCGGTCATGCGGGCCTCCGGGCGGGTCACGGGCTACGGGCAGCATCCTGCCCGTGCGGCGGGGGCCGCGCGAGCCGGTCGCCGCGCGCCACACCGGGTGCGGCGTGCGGTTCTCCCCCATCGTCGCGCATCGGCCGGACCGGCCACGGAAGTTTTCCACAGCCCTCCACCATTAATCCGATGATCATCACCTCACAGCACGACCCCCGGAACGACCGTCAACTGCTGGTACCCCCCGCCCCGGTGCAGCACCGTCACCCTGACCTCCTCGCCCGGCTCGGCCTTCGCCAGCGCGCGCACGAGGTCGGCGGCCGAGTCGACGCGGGCGCCGCCGAACGTCAGCAGGACGTCACCGCGCACCAGCCCGGCCGTGTACCCGGGTCCGGGGACGTGGACGGCGACGATCGCGGCCCCCGCCTTGTCCGCGTCCACGGCCTCCAGCCCGAGGGACGCCCGCGCGGGCGCCGGCGAGGGGGCGGGGGCGGACGGGGACGGCGTCACCGGTCCCGGCAAAGCCGTCCCGGGCGCGGTCTTCGTCCCCGCGCGTGCCGCCTGTTTCTGCATCTCCGCCAGCTTGCTCATGCCGATGACGGCCGCCCCGACGGTGCCGAGTCCGACGCCGGCCAGGACGAGCACCGTCGCGACGAAGCACCCGAGCACCAGGGTCGTGATCCGGCGCCCCCGCCGCCGCGCGGCATGCGGTCGCCGTGCCGCCGCGCCCCGCTCACCTCCCCCGGGTTCCCGTCCTGGCATCGGCTTGGGCCGCAACGCGGTCTGCTGTTCCATGGGGATCGCCTCCGGCAGATGCTCTACCCGGCGCACCCGCGCGCGACGTGCCACGAACGAGTGAGACTGACCTCCGGTCAACAGAGGTAGCGACGGCCGCGCCCCCTCGCCCCTCACCCCAGCGCCCCCACCAGCGCCTCCCCCGCCCCCGACAACACCCCCGCGAACACACACTCGACCCGATGCACCACCCACGGCTCCACCAGCGCGACGACACACGTCCCCACCCCCATCCGCGCCCCCACCGACCACGGCAGCAACGCCAGCCCGTGCCCCGCCGCCACCAACCCCGCCAACGTCCGGACATCCGTCCCTTCGTACCGCAGCGCGGCGCGAAACCCCTGCCCTCCCTCGGCCGCCCGCACCTGCGGCAGGGGCAGCGCCGTGTCGGGAGCGTCGATCCAGCGGGCGTCCACGAGGTCGGCGAGGCGCAGCCCGTCGCGGCCGGCCAGCGGATGGGAGGCGGGCAGCAGCACGCCCACCGGCTCCTCGGAGACCCGTCGCGTCGTCAGCGGCGCCACATCGGGCAGCCGCAGCGGATCGCTGGGCGCCGCGAGCCCGTCCACGAGGCCGACGTCGGCGCCGCCGGTGGCGACGGCCGCGGGAACGTCCTCGCGCGCGAGGACGCGCACGGTGACGCCGACGGACGGCAGCGCGGCCGGCACGCGCGCGTGGAGCGCGGTCGGAGAGGCGGCGAGGGTCAGCCCGTGCGGGGGCGCGGCGGCGATGCGGGCGACGTCCGCGCGGGCCGCGTCGAGCCGCAGGAGGAGGGGCGCGGCGTGTTCCAGGAGGCGGTCCCCGGCGGCCGTGGGGGCGACGGGGCGGCGGGTGAGGAGCGCCGCCCCGAGGTCCTGTTCGAGGGAGGCGATGTGCTGCGAGACGGCGGACTGGGTGTAGCCGAGTTCGCGGGCGGCGGCGGAGAAGGAGGCGAGGCGGGCGACGGCGACGAAGGTGCGCAGGAGGTGCGGGTCCATGCCCGCCAGGGTGCATCAGCTTCGCTGATCGAGAGTGCAGGAATCATCGTTGGACGTGAACTCGGGACGCCTTCGAGGATGGGCGGCATGACAACAGCACGGATCGCCCTGGTCGGGGACCGCTCCCCGCACGTCGTCTCGCACACGCGCATCCCGCCCCTGCTGGAAGCGCTCGCCGTCCGGGACGGTCTGGTCCTGGACGCCTACTGGATCCCCACCGAGGACGCGGCGCGGGAGGGTGCCGTGGCCGGGTTCGACGCGGTGTGGGTGGTGCCGGGGAGCCCGTACCGCAGCGAGGAGGGCGCGGTCGCGGCGATCCGGCACGCACGCGTGCACGGCGTGCCGTTCCTCGGCACGTGCGCCGGTTTCCAGCACGCGCTGCTGGAGTTCGCGCGCGGCGTGTGCGGCCTCCCTCACGCGGCGCACGCCGAGAACGACCCCGGCGCGCCGGACCCGCTGATCGCGCCGCTGGCCTGTTCCCTCGCCGGCCACGAGGCCGTCGTCGACGTCGTGCCGGGGACGCTCGCCGAGGCCGTCATCGGCTCGGAGCGGACGGTCGAGCGGTACTTCTGCGCGTACGGTCCCTCGGGGCACCTGGACACGCTCCAGGCGCACGGGATGCGTTTCTCCGGGCACGACGAGGAGGGCGCTCCCCGGATCGCCGAACTCCCCGGCCACCCCTTCTTCCTCGCGACGCTGTTCCAGCCGGAGCTGGCCGGCGACGGCTCGCACCCGCACCCGGTGGTCAGGGCGCTGGCGCGGGCCGCCGTGGAGCATGCCGTACGCGCGCGTGGGGCTCAGCCGGTGTGACCTTCATGGCCGCCGTGCCCGCCGCCGTGGTCGAACTTCAGCGCCTCCGGGGGCAGGACGACGAAGGGCCGCATCATGCCCATGTCCTCGTGCTCCAGGAGGTGGCAGTGGTACATGAAGCGCCCGTAGGCGCCGTCGAACTCGCCCATGACCCGCAGGCCCTGGCCGCCGAGGGCGCGGAAGACGTCCTTGTAGCCCTGCTCGTTGGCCGGGATCGGCACGACGTCCGGCTTGAGGGTGATCGGGGTGGCGGTGCCGCCGGCGTCGGGCCTGAAGCCCGTCACGTCGTAGACGTCGCGGCCCATGACCTGGAAGTCGGCGAGGTGGATGTGCATGGGGTGGGTGATCCCGGAGAGGTTGAGGAAGGTCCACTGCTCGTGGGAGCCCTCGGCGACGGTGAAGCCCAGGCCGTCGTTGAAGGTGCGTGAGATGCGCCGGTAGGTCTTCGGGACGCCGTCGGCGCCCGCGATCTGGATGATGCCGTCGGCCGGGAACTGGATGCCGTCGGCGTTCTCCAGGTGCGCCATCTCCCAGATCTCCGGGTGTCCGCCGCCGCCCTTGGTGTTCGGCGGGGTGAGGACGACCATCCGATGCTCGTGCGGTGTGTCGTGGCTGATGCGGCGGAAGGAGCCGGACAGCACCTCGGGGAGTTCGAAGGCGTCCGGTTCGCACACCTCGCCGACGCGGAACTGCATGACGTCCGGGTAGCGCACGTCGCCCGCCTGGTCAGGGACGCCGGGCGCCTGGTTCGGGCCCTTGTTGACGAGCCGCAGAGTGCGGCCTTCGAGCCCCCGGAAGTCGAAGAGCAGGTCGAAGCGCTCGGCCGGTGCCGCGATCAGCGTGGGCATGGCCGCGTCGAAGTCGATCGGCACCGGGCGCGGCAGGAGGCCGCCGTCGCTGCCGATCTGGTGGACGACGGCGGGGACGGGCAGGTCGTCCTCGTCGAGCAGGACGAGGTTGTAGGTGCGCGCGTTGGACGCGTTGACCAGCCGGAAGCGGTACCAGCCCGCCTCGACGTCGGCGTAGGGCCAGATGCGGCCGTTGACGGTGGTGTACGGGCCGGTGAACGGGATGGAGACGGGCTTGCCGGTCTCGGGGCTGTCGCCGACGATCACCGTCTTGTGCAGCAGGCGGCCGTTCAGCCTGCCGTCCTCGTCGGTGTCGAGGTTGCGGTCGGCGAGCAGCAGGGGGATCTCGCGGGCGCCGGAGGGGAGCCCGAGGGCGTCCTCCTCGTCGTCCCGGACGAGGTACGTGCCGTACAGGCCCGTCATCACGTTCCACCGGGTGATGTTCATGGCGTGGTCGTGGTACCACCACTGGACGGCCTGGTGGTCGTTCGGGTACTCGGCGAGCTGGGCGTCGCCGAAGCCGACCGCGTTGTCGGCCCAGCCGTCGTTGCCGCCGCCCGTCTGGGCGCCGTGCAGGTGGGTCACCGACCAGGCGGGCAGGGCGGCGACGTCCTTGTTGGGCTCGACGCCCTCGCGGCCCGGTTCGGTCGTCGCGCCGAGGCGCCTGACCTCGACGGACGTCACCGGGTACTCGCTCCCCTCGGGGATGCGGTTGGTCCAGGCGATGCGGACGCGCTGGCCCCTGCGCACCTCGACGGTCGGGCCCGGCACCCGGCCGTCGTAGCCCCACATGAGGGTGGGCGGCAGTTGCGGGTGCAGGCGCACCCAGGTCGGGCGCAGGGCGATCTCGGTCTCCTGCGTGACGTCCCCCTGCGCGGGGCGCAGGACCGGCGGGACGGTGAGCGGCGCGGCGTACGGCGTGAGTTCCTGGGCCGCCGCGGCTTCCGCGCCGCTCTCCGCAATCTCGGTGATCTCGTTCTCGGTGCTCTTCTCGACGGTGTCGGTCATGTCGCACTACCCCCGTAGTGGTCGCGTCGGGTGTTCCCCTCACCACAGAAGACTCCGGACGCCCCTCCATGGTTCAGCGAATGTCCCATTCCGCAAGAAAAAGTTATGAAAACACCGGTTTCACCTGGCCGAAGGCAGCCGGCGCCCGGTCCGGGAGGAACCCGTGCGCGCGCGAGGCGAGGTACGGCGCCTTGTAGCGGTCGACCTCGCGGTGCCAGTTGAGGACGCCGGCCATCCAGTGGCGCAGGTCCGCGACGTAGGTGTCCATCGCCGCGCGGGCGTCGGCGTCGAGCGCGAAGTCGTCGTACAGGACCGGCAGTTCATGGGCGACGACGTGCTCGAACTGCTCCATGCGCTGGTTGATCAGGTCGGCGACGATCCGCACGCCCGTGGGGTAGTCGCAGCCGAAGAAGTTCTGGACGACGAGGATCGCGTTGTGCAGCTCGCCCTCGTACTCGATCTCCTTCTGGTACGAGAAGACGTCGTTCAGGAGGGCCCCGTAGTCGATGGCGGAGTTCTCCAGCGAGCGGACCGGGCCGCTGGCGTAGATCTCGGGCGGGATGCCGGGGCCGAGACCGAGGCGGCACATGCTCAGGGTGAGGTCGGAGCCGAAGGTGGCGCGGCGCATCTCCAGGTAGTCGACGGGGTCCGGGATCCGGTTCTGGAGCTGGTTGGACAGCTCCCACAGCCAGCTCTCGGTCATCTTGTCGACGCACCCCTTGAAGGCGCGGCGCTCGCCGGGCGTCATGTCGGCCGTGGTGCGCGCCCACAGGTCGACCAGCCCCCGCTCCAGGCCGCTCGCCGGCGTCAGGGCCGCCGTCGCGCTCTCGACGGGCATGCAGTCCGACAGGCGCGCGGTCGTCAGGCGCGCGCCCGCGAAGTCGCCGCGCTTGCCGAACACCAGGGGGTAGTAGTCGTCGGCGTAGGTGCCCCAGGCGAGCCACTGCGAGCTGAGGTCGAGCTGCTGCGCGTCCGCGTCCGGGTCGATGCCCGCCGAGCACAGCGGGAGGTCGGCGACGCGCAGCTTGTCCTCGTCCCAGACGCCCTCCTCCAGCATCCCCATGCGGTGCATCCAGGGGACGATCCGCTCGCGCGCGCCCTCCAGGTGCGGGCTCAGCTCCACCTCGTAGGGCATCCGCAGCTCGGGCAGCAGGGACGGGCCGACCTTCTGGTACGGCACGTGCGTGTACGCGCGAAGACGCTCGGCGGCGGCCGTGGCGAGGAGCGCGCCGATCCCGGCGGCCGACGTGCCGGGCCCGGTCAGCCGCTCCCAGGGGCCCGCCTGGTGGGCGCCCTTGTTCATGTACCGGCTGGAGCGCATGTGCCACTCCTGGCCGCCGGACTGCCAGTCCTGGAGCCCCTTGGTGTACGCGGCGATCGCCGCCGCCTCGTCGGGCCGCAGCCCCTTCTCCAGGGCGAGCGCGGGCACCTCCGTGAACGCGGTGTGCTCGAACTGGTGCAGGCGCGAGGTGAGGATGTCGTTGACGGTGTCGGCGGCCTCCTGCGTGGTGCAGCCGAAGAACGTCTCCAGGACGAGCACGCCGTTGCTGTTCTCGCCCTCGTCCCGCACCTCGCGCTCGTAGGAGAACAGGTCGTTGCGCAGGTGCACGGCGTCCGAGAACGTCTCCATCAGCACGCGCAGGGGCCTGGTCCCCGCGACGGCGGCCGGGACCTCGGCGGTCGCGTACTCGACGAGCCCCGCCGACCAGGGGGCGCCGCCGACCTTGCGGCGCATCTCGATGTACTCGACGGGGTTGGCGATGCGCCCCTCGTCGATGTTGGACAGCTCCCACATCGACTCGTTCAGCAGGTGCTCGGTGGCGACGGCGAACCGGCGCCGCCAGTCCTCGGACATCGCCGGCACGGTCCGCGCCCACAGGTCCGCGAGCCCCGCCTCCACGGGGTTGCGCGGCTCGGGGACGGGCGTCGCCAGGTCGAGCGGCATGAACAGCGGCAGCCGGTCCAGGTGCGCCTTGCCGGCCGCGCGGTCCGGGGTGCGCTTGAACATGTCGAGGAAGTGGTCGTCGAAGAAGAACACCCACACGTACCAGTCGGTGATCAGCGACAGGGCGTCCGCGTCGCAGTCCGGGTGCGTGTACGCGCACAGCAGGCCGTAGTCGTGCGCCTCCAGGTCGGCCTGGTCCCAGATGCCCGACCCCTCCAGCATGCCCATCTCGCGCGCCCACTCCGTCGAGTGCGCGCGCGCCTGTTCGACGTGCGGGTTCAGCCGCGCGGGGTGCGGCATGTAGAAGTGCGGAAGCTCGAACGGCTGAGTCATGGCGGGGCCCTACCCATGGCCCGTCCGGGGCATCCGTTCGGCGGCACATGATCACACCATCGCGTGAATCCGCCCCGAAAAGCTGTACGACAGCCGCGTTCCGGGCATGCGCCCGCCTTCCCGGACGCCCCCTTGCCACCCGGCGCCACCACCCCTCACCGTGACCCGTATGACGACCCCCTTCGCGCTCCCCCACGAGCTGCGCGGCGACGGCGCCCACAAGGTGTTCGCGGTGCACGGCTGGCTCGCCGACCGCACCGCGTACGCGCCCGTACTGCCCGATCTCGACCGGGACACGTTCCAGTACGCACTGGTCGACCTGCGCGGGTACGGCCACGCGCGCGACGCGGACGGCGCGTTCACGACCGCCGAGGCCGCCGCCGACCTCGTGGCGCTCGCCGACCGGCTCGGCTGGGACCGGTTCTCGGTCGTCGGGCACTCCATGGGCGGCGCGATCGGGCAGCGGCTCCTCACGCGCGCGCCGGACCGGCTGCGGCGCCTGGTGGGCGTCTCGCCGGTGCCCGCGTCGGGCCTCGACCTGCCGCCGGAGCAGTGGACGCTGTTCGCGGACGCCGCCCACCGTCCCGAGAACCGGCGCGCGATCCTCGACGTCACGACCGGCGGCCGGCGCCCCGCCGCCTGGCTGGACCGCATGGTCGCCCGCTCCCTCGCCGTCAGCGCCCCCGAGGCGTTCCGCGCCTGGCTCGACTCCTGGGCCCGCGAGGACTTCCACCAGGACGTCCAGGGCTCCCCGGTACCGTCCCTCGCCCTCACCGGCGCCCTCGACCCCGCCCTGTCCGCCGACCTGATGCGGCGGACCTGGCTGGAGTGGTACCCGAACGCCGAGCTGTACGAGTTGGCGTCGGCGGGGCACTACGCGATGGACGAGACGCCGCTGGAGCTGATCGAGGTGTGGGAGAAGTTCCTGAAGGCGGACGACAAGGGCGACGAAACAGACGGCGCCTGATGAGCCGCAGCCTCAGCAGACCGGCGCCCCCTCACACCCCCCGCACCTGAATCAACGCCCGCGTCCCCCCGATCCGCCACCCCTGCCCCTCACTCGCCGTCAACGCCGCCTCCGTCTCCGCCGAAAGCCCCGTGATCACATCGGACTTGAGCGTCCGCAACGCCGCGACCACTCCGGGAAAGTACGCGGTGACGTCCGCGAACGGCGTCGTCGGCGCCCACAGCCGATCCCCCACCAGACGCCGGTAGTTGAGGTCGCCCTTGAACACGGTGACGGACGCTCCGGCGAAGTCGGCGCGCAGGTCGTCCGGCATGTCCGCGTACGGCAGGGGTGACGCCGAGAAGGGGTGCGCCCGGACGACGAGGGTGCCGTCGGACAGCGCCGCCCACAGCCGCCGCCCGAACTCCCCCGCCGCGCCCGGCGCCGCGACAAGCGCGCGGACGGCGTCGAGGACGTCGTCGAACGTCGCGTCGGAGACGTAGTACGGGTAGGGCTTGACGTGCAGCACCGCCCGCTCGATCTGATGTTCCGTCAACAGGTGGGCCAGGAACAGCAGATCGGGCACCAGTTCGCGTCCCGCGTTGTCCGCGACGAGGCACAGGACCGTCGCGTCCTTCAGTGCCGCCCACAACGCGTCGCTGTCGTCGGCGACGAGGCCGCTCACCGCGGCGCGCTCCTCGGCGCCGGCGTCGGAGAGCCGGAAGCCGAGGTCGGCGCGGTTGCCCCAGAGGGAACCGTGCAGCAGCGCCCGCCCCCGCTCCGTGGCGGACCGTTCCGCGAGGTCGTCGAGGGCGGCCAACTCCGCTTCCGTCTCGGCCGATTCGAGTTCGGCGAGCTTCATCGGGCGGAAGGGGTCGACCCCTTGCCAGACGCCGGGCCCGAAGTAGCCGACGGCTTGGAGGAGTTGGCGGTAGAAGTAGCTCTCCGACCAGAGCCAGGGCACGTCGTACCAGGAGGTGCCGAGGTGCCCGTCGAGCCCCCAGGCGCGCCAGCGGTCGAGGTCGTGCGCCTCGTCGGGCAGCGGCTCCAGCGCGCCCCGCGTGCAATTGACGGCCAACTCGTCGAGGGCCCGCCGCACTTCGGCGTCGTAGGGGAACGCCTCGCGGACCTGGCGGATGATCGCGGGGTGCCGTTCGGCGAGGACACCGCGCCGGAACGAGCCGGGTTCGTCTCCGAGGAGCACGGGCGGGACGGGGGTGTGGGGCATGCGGATCACCGTACCGCGCGGATCGGCCCCGTCACCGGCCCTCCGCGCCACGCCCCACACCGCGCGGCGTCCGCGCGAGCCCGCGAGCGCGCCGCACGTTCATCCGTCCCCCGGCGCCCGTGTCGGAAACGCTTCCCCGGACGGTTTCCGGACACGTGTAAACACCGCCCCGCACACCACTCGGCCACTCCCCCGCGCCAAGTCGCGCACGGCACCCCCGACTTGCCCGCCCGGGACGCCCCCTCAGGACACGCAAGCCGCCATGATCTCCCGCTCCAACCGGGACGCGAGGCTCAGATAACGCGGTCTTCGCGGAACCGGCACCAGCCCCCGGATGAGGACGTACCACATCTCCGCCATCCGGCGGGGCAGACGGGTCGTGGTCTCACGGGAGCGGCCGACCACACGGGTGCCGACGAAGAAGCAGACCAAGGAGTGCGCGACGGCGTCGACGTCGACGTCCTGGTGTATGTCGGCCTCGCGGACCGCGCCGGACAGGCCGCGGGTGACCAGCTCAAGCCACTCGGAGAAGGGGTGGCGCAGCGGGGGTTTCACCGCGACGCCGCCGGTCGCGAGTCTCAACCCCGCGCGGGCGATGGGACCTTCGACGGACAGCCGGGTCAGGCCGAAGGTGAGGCGCATCAGCGCTTCGAGGGAGGAATAGCCCCGGTTGTCGATCTCGCCCGCGACGCGTTGCGAAGCCTGGGACTGAAGTTCCATGATCGCGTGGGCAAGGTCCTCCTTGGCCGCGAAGTGGAAGTACAGGGCGCCCTTGGTGACTTGGGCGTGCTCGACGATGTCACTGAGGCTCGTCGATTCGTAACCATGCCGGTCGAACAGATCGGCGGCGGCCGTGATGATCGTCGCGCGGGTCTGTTCGGCGCGTAACTGCCTCGCCATCGACTAGCTCACTCCTGGGCTGGTAAAAGAACGGGTCATGCCGTTTGTTTCTCACCCCCTGTAAACAATAACTCACCCTACGGCGGCGTCGACCCCACACTCGAAGACTGCCGACTCCCGTTGCACGCCGACGACTTGGAGGTGTCCGCCACCGTCGTCGCGAGCCTCGATCCAGACGGGTTCGTCCAGTTCAGCGTACCTGTGGAAGACCGCGTGGTACGCGCTGGGGGGCCGTTTGCCGGGAAGCGCCGAGCGGGCCGCCTGGCGGGCCGCCTCCAGCAGGAGCATCCCGGGGACGTGATCGAGCGGATGGTCGAAGAAAACGGGGTGTGCGGTATTTACCCGTAGCTGCCAACGCCCGCCGGGCGGCGCCGGATCGGGCCCGGCGGGGGCGAGGACGACATCGGCGGGCAGCGCCCGGTCCACACTCTCCGGCGGCACCCCGGGCGGCACGGGCAGCGCGGTGACCGTGCCCGGCGTCCGGCCGCCCCGCAGCCTGCGGTAGACGGCCTCACCGACGCAGGTGAAGGAGACGTCCGCGGTCGCGGCCTGCCCCCCGCGGCACAGCACGCGCGCGGTGTACCGGCAGGCGGTGGGGCGCCCGCTCCTGAACCGGACGTCGGTGAAGGCGAGTTCGACGACCGGCTCGGCCGGCAGCGGCCCCACCTCCAGGTGGTGCGGATCCGTGGCGACGGCGAACTCGTTGAGCACGAACCGCTGTTCCAGCGGGACGCCGTACTCGGTGTGCATGACCAGGGTGCCGGCCTGCCGGACCGTCTCCACCACCAGCAGCGGGTCGTAGGAGCACCAGTCCGGCGACACGTGTAACCCGTGGGCGCGGGGCCACTGGGCGTACACGGTGAAGCGGTCGGTCCCGGTGCGCCGCCAGCCGGTGAGCAGCGTCTCGGAGAGCGCCGCGCGGTGGACGAACTGGCGGGGGACGGTCGCCGTCAGGAACGGGGTGCCGGACGGGGTGTCAGCGGACTGCCGTGGTCGGGTCATCGCATCCTCCCTGCGGCCACCCGTAAGGCCACGGCAGACGGTGAATCGTCCGCACAGTGGACGTTAGAGTACGAGGCGACCGGTTTGGCATCAATGAGATCAGTCGACGGCATCCTATGATCGGGCCGAACAGACACACGATCGCGGGATCGGCCAACTCGGTTCCGCGGAGGGGCTCTTATGGCTAAACAGGAGCGCGCCATCAGAACGCGCCAGGCCATCGTGGAAGCAGCCGGCGCGGTTTTCGACGAACACGGTTACACGTCCACCACCATCGCGATGGTCCTGGAACGCTCCGACGTCACCAAGGGCGCGCTGTACTTCCACTTCCCGTCCAAGGAGGCGCTGGCGCAGGCGGTGCTCAACGAGCAGGTGCCGTTCGGGATCGTCCCGCCGCAGGCGTGCAAGCTCCAGGAGATCGTCGACATGACGTTCGTGGTGGGCCAACGGCTGCTCACCAGCTCGTTGTTGCGGGGCAGCATCCGGCTGGCGGTGGATCAGGAGGCGCCGAGCCGGATCGACCACGGGGGGCCGTTTCGGCAGTGGTCGGAGCGCCTGGAGGAACTGCTCGAACTCGCGCGGGAGCGGGGCGAGTTGCTGCCGACGGTGCAGCCGCGTCAAACGGTGGAACTGCTCGTCGGCTGTTTCAGCGGGATCCAGTTGATGTCCCGGGCGCTGTCCGGGCGCGCGGATCTCGGTGAGCGGCTGTCCGTCCTGTGGGCGCACATCCTGCCGAGCATCGCCGTGCCGGGGCTGCTGCCCGCGCTGGACACCCGGGCGGACCGGGGCGTGCGGGTGCTGGCGTCGCCGGAGCGGGTCGCGTCGTAGAAACGTTTCCCGGGAGCACGAGAACGGCGGGCCGGCCGGTGTCCATCCACACCGGCCGGCCCGCCCGTTTCTGCGAACCGCGTTACATCTCAGCTGAGTTGACGGAGTGTCAGAAGGTCAGCTTCCAGCTGTTCAGCGTGCCCGCGTCCTGCGCCGCCGTGTCCTGGACGCGCAGCTTCCAGGTGCCGTTGGCGGTCTCGCTGGAGGCGTCGACGGTGTAGGTGGTGTCGATGTTGTCCGTCGAGTCCGAGGAGCTGGACTTCAGGCGGTACGCCGTGCCGTCGGGCGCGACCAGGTCGATGACGAGGTCACCGACGTAGGGGTGCGTGATGTTCACGCCGACCTGGAGCGCGGCGGGCGCGTTGCCGGTGCGGCCGGTGACGGAGATCGAGGACTCGATGGCCGGGGCGTTGTCCGGGACGGCGGTGGCCGTCGTGTTGGTGAACACCGCGCCGGTCGTGCCGCCGCCCGTGCCGCTCACCGCGGCGACGGTCTTGGCGGCGTCCGCGAGGCCCGCGCCGCAGCCGCCCGAGCAGGCGCCCGGCAGGGCACGGGCGTTGGTCTTGATGGCCGACTCGATCTGGGCCGGGGTCAGCGCCGGGTTGGCCGACTTCAGCAGCGCGGCGAGGCCCGCGACGTGCGGGGTGGCCATGCTGGTGCCCTGGTAGTAGGCGTAGTTCTCGCCGACCGGGGTCTTGGTGCCGGAGTTCAGCGTGGAGAGGATGCCGTTCGCGGTCGCGGTGCGGGTCTCGCCGCCCGGCGCCGCGATGTCCACCTGGGAACCGAAGTTGGAGTACGACGCCTTGGCGCCGGCGCGGTTGGTCGCGGCGACCGAGATGACGTTGTTGCAGTTGCCCGGGTTGTGGTTCGCGACGTTCTCGTTGTCGTTGCCCGAGGCCACGACGACCGTCGTGCCCCGGCCCACGGCCGCGTTGATCGCGCTCTGGGTCGCCGTCGAGCAGGCGCCGTCGCCGCCGAGGCTCATGTTGATGACCTTGGCGACGTTCGTGTTGGCCGGCACGCCGGAGACGGTGCCGCCGGAGGCCCAGGTGATCGCGTCGATGATGTCGGAGTCGTAGCCGCCGCACTTGCCGAGCACGCGCAGCGGGGAGATCTTCGCGCCGTGCGCGATACCGGCGATGCCCTTGCCGTTGTTGGTGACGGCGGCGATCGTGCCGGCCACGTGGGTGCCGTGCCAGGAGGAGGTGGAGGCCGGGATGCCCGAGCCGCACTCGTTGGCGTTGTACCAGTCGCCCGGGTCGGCCGGGTTGTTGTCACGGCCGTTGCCGTCGACGGAGACGGCGGTGTCGGCGATGAAGTCGTAGCCGGCGACGATGTTCGCGGCCAGGTCGGAGTGCGCGACGTAGCCGGTGTCGATGACGGCGACGGTGACGCCGGAGCCGGTCGTGGTGTTCCAGGCGCCCGGCACGTTCATGCCGGCCGTCGTCTCGAACAGGTCCCACTGCTTGGCGTACTCGGTGTCGTTGGGGTCGGCCTGCGGCTGGTTCAGGCGGTCCGGGACGACGAAGGCGACGGACGGGTCGGCCTTGTACTTGGCGACGACGTCGGCGACGTCGCCCTTGTCGGCGCCGCCGAGGTCGACCAGGGCCGCGCCGGTGCCGAGGCGGCGCTCGAAGTCGACGTCCGCGCCCTTGGCGGCGGCGTCGGCCTCGGCGGCCTTGTTCGAGGTGGCCTCGTCCGCACCGGACTTGTAGCCGACGATGAGGCGTTCGGCGGTGACGCCGGGGGCGGCCTCGGTCTGCGCGGCGGGGACGGCCGGCAGCGCGGCGGTGTCCTGGGCGGGCGCGGCGACGGCGGGGAGGGCCGTGCCCGTGAGCAGGGCGGCGGAGACGGCGGCGACGGATATCAGCTTCCGTCGCAGAGCGGGCGAAGTGCGCAAAGGGGTGCCTTTCGGAGCCGGCTCCGGGCAGGGCGGAGCGGCGGTCGATTTCGCTTCGGCGTCGAAGCGGCGGGGGGTGTATCGAGTGGGCGCGCGGTGGCGGGCCAGGCGGGGTGACCGACCGGTTTCGGGGTTACCTATGGGTCGGCCGTGGTGGAACGATAGGCAAAGAGAAGGTCATCCGGATACAGGGGAAACCCTCGATCCGACGACAAGAACCCCATGTCAGGGGGTGGTTCGGGAGGAGATGCCCGACTTGAGTCATGCCCATGGCAAATCAACGGAAAGTGTTTTCCGGGGCGATGCGGCATACCTCTGAACGCGGAGGCGGGCGCGGCCGTACATGCCCGGTGCAGCCGTATCGGAGGAGGCTCCCCTCATGTCCCGTCACCGTCTGGTCCCCCTCGCGGCGGCCGTGCTCGGCACCCTGGTCGCCACCACCGGCCCCGCCGCCGCGCACGGCGCCCCGACGAACCCGGTGAGCCGGGTCTTCGCCTGCTCCCCCGACGGCGGCGCGAACGCGGACACGGCGGCCTGCCGGGCGGCGGTGCGGGCGAACGGCACGTCCTTCGCTGCCTGGGACAACCTGCGCGTCGCGGACGTGAACGGGCGCGACCGGGAGACGGTCCCGGACGGCGAGCTGTGCAGCGGAGGTCTGGCCGCGTACCGGGGGCTCGACCTGGCGCGCGCGGACTGGCCGGCGACCCGGCTCGCACCGGGCGGGACGCTGCGGATGACGTACGTCTCGACGATCCCGCACACCGGGTCCTTCGAGCTGTACCTGACGAAACCTGGGTACGACCCCGCGAAGCCGCTCACCTGGTCCGACCTGCCGGCCCGCCCCTTCGCCGTCGCCACCGACCCCCGACTCACCGACGGCGCCTACCGGTTCACCGCGAAGCTGCCCGCCGACCGCACGGGACGGCAGGTGCTCTACACGATCTGGCGGAACACGAGCACGGCGGACACGTACTACTCGTGCTCGGACGTGGTGTTCCCGGAGACACCCCGCGAGGCGAAGCCGGCCAGAACACCTGAGGCCAAGACGTCAGAGGCCAAAACACCGGAGGCCCGGGCGCCCGAGATACAGGAGCCCAAGTCGCCTGAACCGACGCCGAGTTCAACACCTCTGTCCGTGTCGGCCCCGGCAGAGCGCGGCCTCTCCCCCATGCTGGCGGGCGGCGCCGCGGCCGTGCTGGTGCTGGCCGGTGGCGCCGCCCTGTTCACGCGGCTGAGGCGTCGCTGAACGCCCCGGTCGGGTCAGGTCAGTTGACCGTCACCGGGTTCGCGCCGTCCGACACCGGGGCGTACTTCGCGGTGAAGTAGCCGGCGGAGAAGCAGAGGGACGAGCCGGAGGTGCGGGTGAACGCCTGGCTGGTGAAGTTGATGCTGTTGTCGGTGTTGCTGGTGGTGCCGGTCAGGCTCGGGCCCTGGTAGACGCAGGTGATGCTGCCGAGCAGGGTGCGCAGGACGATCGTGGTCTGGATGGTGCCGCCGCTCGGCGGGTTCACCGAGAGGGCGCCGCCGGAGGCCGCGGTGACCGTGTAGGGCAGGTTGTTGACGGTGATGCTGGTGACGCCCGTGACACCGAGGACGTTCGCGGTGCAGTTGCCGAAGGTGTGCGAGTTCAGCGTCTCGGTGGCGGTGCCCGGCGCGGTCGGGTTGTCGGTGACGGTGGCGTTGAAGCCCGAGGTCGCGCAGGAGATGCCGCTGGTGCCGGTCGCGCTGGAGTAGAACGTGGCGGCGGTGCCACTGGCCAGCGACGCGGTCAGGACGGTGCCGGCGGCGACGTTCTCGCCGTTCACGGTCAGGACCGCGTCGCCCGCGGCGGAGGCCGGGGAGATGGCCGGGAGGGTGAGGGCGGCGGCGGCGCCGACGACGGCGAAGAGGGAGCGAGCGCGCATGTGCGGGTGCCTCTTTCTTTTCAGGGGGGGGGTGCAGGAGACGCCCGTGGGCACGGGGTCTCAAGGGGGGTGTGGTGCCAAGGGGGCGTCGACGCCAGGCCAGGTGAGCGGACACGGGCGGAGGTGCCCGCCCCTGGTGAGGGCGGGCACGTCCGGTGCGGAAGGTCCGGGAGCGCGACAGACGTCGCGCTGCGGATCCGGCGCCACGGATCCGGGCTGAGCCAGGCAGAGTTGTAGACCTGATGCTCAGTCAACGTCAAGGACTCTGACCGAAGTTGATGAAGTGACGGGTCCTCAGAAATGAAGTGCTGTCAGCCGCGCACCACAGGTAGCGCCATGATCCATCGCTGGCGCACAATGAACACCCTTTTTCCACATCTCCCTTGACCCGTCCTTGTAACCATCGGTAACTTCCTGGCTTGGCTACTGCCGCGTAACGAGAAAGTCCGTACGACTTCCGGGAGTTGTGGGGAGCGTGCACGGCAGCCGCTGTCCGCGCCAGGACAACGCGCCACAAAGCAACCTGCATGTACTAATGCCCATGGGAGCAGACATGGCCTCGTCCCCGGACGTCACACCGTCCGCCGACAACACACCCGGGAGTCCGGGTAGCGGCACCACTCCAAGACGCGGCAGGGTCCGCGGCCGTCGGGCCGCCGTGCTGGCGGTGCCCGCCACGCTCGCCGCCGCGACCCTCGCCGTCCTGACCGCCGAGGGCATCCTCGGCGTCCAGTTCGCGATCTCCGGCATGCCGTTCGTCGTCAAGGCGGACAAGCTGGAGGGCGTCGGTTTCGAACAGTACGGCTCGCTCGACCACATGATCCCGAACAGCCCGAACGAGGGCGACACGGGCGGTCAGGTCCTCGTCGTGACCTCGGTCATCGGCAAGGGCAAGCTGACCAACATGTGCCAGTCCGTCGACCTCGGCGGCATCCAGCTCATCCTGACCGCCGGCAACAAGGGCACCAAGGTCGAGGTGGAGAACCTGGCGATCGACTCGGACGAGATCATGGGTAACGCCTCGTTCAACGACATCGAGATCGGCCGCGACTCCAGCACCTTCGACCGGGTCCCGGGCTACAAGGGATCGCCGGGCGTCTACGGCCAGCAGGCGCGCACGGTCACGATCGACAACCTGTACCAGCGCAACTACGCGGCGACCGCGGCCGTCTTCAAACTGCCCGACCTGCGGATGAAGTTCTCCACCAGCGGATGCCCGGGGACGTGATCCAGTGAACCGACCCGAACCGCCGGCCGTACCCGAGCCCGGGGCGGCCGCGTCCGCCGAGCCGACGGCACCCGCCCAGGCGGGTCCGAAGGCGTCGGCGCGGCAGCGTTTCCGTCAGTGGCGAGGCCGCCGGCCGTTCGTGGGCGGGGCACTCCTCACCTTCGGCGGCGTCGAGATCCTTGTCACCATGAAGGCGCCGCTGGGTGTGATCCTGCACATCGGCATGCAGGGGCTGGCGGGGTATCTCCTGCCGTCGCTGATGATCGTGTGCGGTCTGCTGATCCTGTTCAACCCGGCACAGCGGCTGTTCTACTCGATCACCGCCGTGCTGCTCTCCCTGGGCACCTGGGTGACCTCCAACATCGGAGGGTTCATGGTCGGCCTGCTGTGCGGGCTGATCGGCAGCAGCATGGCCTTCGGCTGGCTGCCCGACCAGGAGCCGCGCCGCACCCGGCGGCAGCGGCGCGAGGAGTCCCGTTCGGCGGCGGAGGCGCTGCTCCCCAAGGGGGCCGGGGAACCCGCCTGACCCCGTCGCCGCGACCAACTCCTGCGCACAGCACGACACCGGCCGGTGCGGCCCGCTGCCACGCACAGCGGACCGCACCGGCCCCACTCGTCCTACGGGGGCGCTCAGGCCGTGGGCTGCGCCCGCACCGACTCCGCCGCGGTCGTCACGGCCGTCGGCTCGACCGGCTTCGTCTGGGGGACGGTGGACTCGGCCACCACCGGCTCGGCCGCACCCTCCTCCTTCATCGCCTTCGCCTCGCTCTTGAGGATGCGCATCGACTTGCCGAGGGCACGGGCGGTGTCGGGCAGCTTCTTCGAGCCGAAGAGCACGATGACGACGATCGCCACGATCAACAGGTGCCAGGGTTCCAGTCCGTTGCGGAGCATGACCTGATCTCTCTTTCGTCGAGCCTAGTCGGAGTCGCACCCCGGAAGGTTGCTACATTGCGCAACTATATAACCTAGGGCGAGACACAGCGAGGGCGCCGATGACCGTCACCAGCAGCCACAGCGCGACACCGCCACGCCACCGGACCGGCGGCGGCCGGTCGGCGCCGCCTGAGCGGGACCGCAAGGGGCGGGGCCGGAGGGAGCGGAGCCAGAGGGAGCGGGGTCAGAAGGAGCAGGGCCGGGGGCGTCGCCGCGGTGCCCAGCGCACCCCGCGGGCCCGCCGGCTCCGGGTGGGCCTCGCCCTCGCGCTGTCCCTGCTGGTGCTGCTCGGCGCGGGCGCGGGCTGGCTGTACCTCAAGCTCGACGGCGACATCACCACCTTCGACGCCGGGGGCCTCTCCGAGCAGCGGCCCGCGGACACGGCGGGCGAGAACGTGCTGGTCATCGGGTCGGACGCGCGCACCGACGGGAACGCGGCGTTCGGTGGCGGCGACAAGAACGACATCGGGCGCTCCGACACGACGTTCCTTCTCCACGTCTACGCCGACCACCAGCACGCGCTCGCGGTCTCCATCCCCCGCGACACGCTGGTGACCATCCCGCCGTGCAAGCTGCCCGACGGGACGTGGTCGGCGGAGCAGCGGAACACGATGTTCAACGCGGCGTTCTCCATGGGGCAGACGGACAAAGGCAACCCCGCCTGCACCCAGAACACCGTCGAGAAGCTGACCGGGATGCGGATCGACCACACGGTCGTCGTCGACTTCAAGGGGTTCGCGGCGCTGACCGACGTCGTCGGCGGGGTGGACGTCTGTCTGCCCAACGACATCTACCAGAAGGACCTCAGCCCCGGCCGGGCCACGCGCGGCGACCTGCTCTTCAAGCAGGGCGAGCAGAAGGTCTCCGGGCAGAAGGCGCTGGACTACGTGCGCATCCGGCACGGGATCGGCGACGGCTCCGACATAGGCCGGATCAAACGCCAACAGGCGTTCGTGGCCAGCCTGTTGAAGCAGATCAAGGAGAAGGGCCTGTCCCCCACCAACCTCCTGCCGCTCGCCGAGGCCGCCACCAAGTCGCTCACCGTCGACCCCGGCCTCGGCTCCGCCGACAAGCTGATCTCCTTCGCCATGTCCCTCAAGGACGTCGACCTCCACAACACCAAGTTCGTGACCGTGCCCTGGCGTTACGAGGGCGCCCGGGTCGCGATCGTCGAACCGGACGCGTCCGCCCTGTGGTCGGCCCTGCGCGAGGACCGCACGATCGACGGCAAGAACGCGGGCGGCAAGCACACGGGCGGCGACAAGAGCCCAACCCCGGCCCCAACTCCCGTCTCCGGCGCGGGCATCGACGTCGCCGTCTACAACGGCACCACGACCCCCGGCCTGGCCGCCAAGGGCGCCGCCAAACTCACCGCCGCCGGCTTCACCGTCACCGGCACGGCGACCGCCGCCAGCCAGTCCCACACGACGACGGTGGTCCAGTACGGCCCGGGGCTGGAGAAGAGCGCGCGGACGCTGGCCGCCGCCTTCCCCGGCGCCCGGTTGGAGCCCATCTCCGGCGCGGCCCTGAACGTCGTCCTCGGCGACGACTACGCGACCACCGCCTCCCCCGCCCCGTCCACCGTCCCCACCCAGGTATCGGCGGACGCCCGCTCGGCCGACGACAACCCGTGCTCCAACCTGACGTACGGCTGAGGCCCACCGGACGGGGTCACCCCGCCCCTACCTCCGCACCAGTACCCGCAGCGCCACCCCGTACAGCACCAGCACCGCCCCCAGCAGGAGGTAGTACGGCAGGGGTAGACCCGTCATACCGAGGGTGGTGCCGAGGGGGCTCGGCGGGGCCAGGAGGCCGACGGTGACGAGGGCGAGGGCGGCCCAGCCGACGGGGCCGGGGCGGCGGGCCCCGCGTACGGCGTGCCGGCCGGTGCGCAGGAGGACCATCACGAGGGCCTGGGTGAGAAGGTTCTCGGTGAACCAGGCGGAGTGGAACAGCGCTTCGTCGTCGACCTCGTCAGGACCGCGCAGCGCGAACGCCAGGATGCCGAACGTCGTGAGGTCGGCGACCGCGTTGAGCGCGCCGAAGCCGGTGATCAGCGCGAGGAAGGAACGGGGGCGCAGGACGGTCGGGCGGCGCAGCACCGCCGCCGAGGGGCGGTCGTACGCGAAGGCGAGCTGCGCCGCGTCGAAGCACAGGTTCTGCGCGAGGACCTGTGCCGGCAGCATCGGCAGGAACGGCAGCAGCAGGCCCGCCGAGAGCATCGCGAGGACGTTCCCGAGGTTCGAGGAGAGCGTGACCCTCAGGTACGACGCGATGTTGCCGCTGCTGTACCGCCCGGCGGTGACCGCGTGCCCGACCGCCGTCAGCTCCTTCTCCCCCAGGACGACGTCCGCACTCTCCCGCGCCACCGCGCACGCCGACCTCGGCGCGATCCCCACATCCGCCGCCCGCAGCGCGGGCGCGTCATTGACCCCGTCCCCGAGAAACCCGACGGTGTGCCCGGCGGCCCGCAGGGACGCGACGACGCGAGCCTTGTCCTCGGGGGTGCAACGGGCGTAGACGGTGGCGTCGGGGACGGCGCCCGCGACACGACCGGCACCTTCGGGGACGTGCCCCGCGACACCTGCGGCCCCTTCAGCCCCGTTGCCCGCGACTCCTCCGGCCCCTTGAGCCTCGTCGCCGGAGCGGTCGGGCCTGGCGCCGGAGCCCTCAGCCCCGTCACCCGAGCCCCCGGCCCCGTCGCCGGAGTTGTCGGCCCCGTCCCCCGCCCCCAGCACCACCGGCTCCCCCGGCTCCAGCCCCAGCTCCCGGCACACCCTCGCCGCGGTGCCGGGTGCGTCGCCCGTGAGGACCCGCACCGACACTCCCCGCGCCGCGAGCCCCCGCAGGGCCTCCGCCGCGCTGGGTGCGAGGTCGTCGCGGAAGGCGACGAGACCGCGGAAGGTCAGCCCGCGTTCGTCGGCCGGGGTGTAGGGCCGGGTCCGGGCGGTCCGTTCGGCCGTGGCGACCGCGAGGAGCCGCAGCCCGTCGTCCGCCTCGGCCGCGGCGAGCTTGCGCAGCCGGTCCCGTTCGGACGGCGCGAGGGCGCAGCGGTCGAGGACGTCGTCCACCGCGCCCTTGGTGATCAGCAGGTGCGTGCCGACTCGGCGCCCGCGCACGACGGCGGTCGCGAGCCGGCGGGACGGGTCGAAGGGGATCGCGTCGACCCCGTCGTACTCCTCCCCCGCCGCCCCCTCGGCGTCGAGCAGCGCCTCGTCGAGCGCGTCCGGCGCGGGCAGGTCGGCGAGGTGGAGGGTCCACCACGCCTGGACGGCGGCCCAGCGCACGACGTCCGCGTCGTCGCCCCCGTCGGGCCCGATGCCGCGTGCGAGGACCGGACGGTCCTGGGTGAGCGTGCCGGTCTTGTCGACGCACAGGACGTCGATCGCGCCGAGGTCGTGCAGCGCGGGGAGGCGTCGGACGATCACGTTGTGGGCGCGCGCCAGCAGGGTCGCCCCGCGTGCGAGACACGTCGTGACGATCACCGGCAGCATCTCGGGCGTCAGCCCCACCGCGACGGCGACCGCGAACGGCAGCGTCTCCAGGCCCCGGTCCCGCAGCGCCGCGTTCGCCATCAGCACCAGCGGCGGCGTCAGCAGCATGAACCGGATCAGCACCCACGAGATCCCGTGCACCGACCGGTCGAACGCACTCCCCGCAGGCCGCACCGGCGGCCCCTGCACAGCCGCGAACCTGGTCCCCGCCCCCGTCCCCACCACCACAGCACTCGCGGTCCCGGAGACGACGTCACTGCCCTGAAAACAGAGGTGGGGGACGTCGAAGGGGGCTGCCCCGGGCCCACCGGAAAGCGAGCCCGGCGTACGGGAAGCCGCGCCCCCGGAGACCTCACCACCGCCAGTCTCACCCTCGCGCACCGGCCCTGCCCCGCCGGGGCCCACGCCCTCGGGAACCAACCCCGGATCCTCAGCACGCCCGCCCCCGGCGGACACCCCCACCGCACCGAAACGCCCGCCCCCGGCAAGCACCCCCACCCCCTCCGCCCATTTCCCCACCGGCGCCGACTCCCCCGTCAGCGCCGCCTGGCGCACCGTGAGCCCGCGGGCCCGCAGCAGCCGCACGTCGGCCGGGACGAGGTCTCCCGGCCCCAGCCGGATCACATCGCCGGGGACGAGTTCGGTGGCCGGGATCTCGCGGGTGCGCGGCTCGGCGTCGGGGCCGGGGCGGCGGACGACCGTGGCCGTGCCGGCGACGAGGTCGCGCAGGGCGGCCACGGACCGGTCGGCGCGGCGTTCGCCGGCGGCGCGCAGGACGCAGCTGACGGCGACGAGCGCGAGGATGACGGTCGCGGTGCCCCAGGAGGAGACGAGCGCGGAGACGAGGCCGAGGCAGAGGAGGACGCAGGTGAAGGGGTCACGGACGCCGGTGAGCAGGAGGCGCGGCCAGGCGACGGAGGTGGTCTCGGGAAGCGTGTTCTCCCCGTGCTCCGCGAGCCGGACGGCGGCCTCGTCCTCGGTCAGCCCCTTGGGCCGGCTCCCGAGCCGCCGCAGGGTCTCCAGGGCGCTGTCGTCGGCCTGCGGGCCCCGCTCAGAGGCCACGGAGGCGGGGCACCGGCACCTCGGCCCCGGCGGCCCGTTCGCTCAGCCGCCCGAGGACCAGCCGCACGACCTCGACGACGTCGGCGTCGTCCACGAAGTACACCTGCCGGCGCCCCTCGCGCCGCGACCGCACGAGCCCCGCGAGCTTCAGCTTGGTCAGGTGCTGGCTGACGGCGGGCAACGCCCCGCCGACCCGCTCGGCCAGCCCCGTCACGTCGCTCTCGCCCTGCGCCAGCGCCCACACGATGTGCAGCCGCGCCGGCGACGCCAGCAGCCCGAAGTTCTCGGCGGCCTGCGCGAGCACGTCACTCGACGGGTCCTCGAACGCCACGGTTGCCGACCTCCTGAGCGCGGACGTACTGCTGACACGGATCGTCCCAGTTTACGGGCGCACCAGGCCGAAGCACGCGGACGTGAACACTCCCGCCCCGAGCACCGGCATCAGCGACGACACGGACTCGCCGCCACGAGCACGGCGACCGTCTCCTCGTACGCCCCCTGCCGGGCCCACTCCAACGGCGTGAGGCCCGTGCCGTGGTCCTCACGGAGGGCGGGGTCGGCGCCGTGTGCGAGAAGGGCGCGGACGGTGGCGGTGTGGCCCCAGCAGGCGGCGGCACACAGGGGTGTGCCTTCGGCGCCCTCGCCCGCGCTCTCGGCGTTCGGCGGGGCTCCCGCGGCGAGGAGATGGCGGACGGCTTCGGCGTTGCCGTGGACGGAGGCGGCGTAGAGGGGGGTGGTGCCGTAGCGGTCGGGGATCGTGGGGTCGGCGCCGGCGCGCAGGAGGGCGGCGACTTCGGTGCCGGTGTCGCTCAGGGCGGCGGCCATGAGGCGAGCGGTGAGCTTCTTCTGGCGTCTTCTGTTCATCGGGGCGAGGTTAGGGGGCGGGTTCCGGATGGGCTTCCGGTTTTTCGGGTGTGAGCGGGTGTCCGTGAACAGCAGAAAACCCGCCCCATCGGGACGGGTTTTCCTTTTGAGCGCTGGGCAAGCCTTGCACCTGCATCTCCCCGCAGGAAGCGGGACGTCTTTCCTTGGACCACCAACGCGTGTTCTGTTCCGCCTTGTTGGGGCGGCCAGTTCGTGGTTGAAGCTTACCGCACGTCGAGGGGTGGTCGGCGCGTCGGGTTCACAACTGGGCCAGGGTCGGGAGGAGTTCGGTGGCGGTGGCGATGTCGGCGGTGAGGGGGCGGTCGTCCGTGCCGGTGGGGAGGGCGGCGGAGGCGGTGGTGAAGGCGGGAGTGGGCGGCTGGGTGGGCCGGAGGCGAAGTGCCCTGACGGCGCTGACGAGTTCGCAGGCGAGGAGTGTCGCGTAGGCGTCGGCGGCCCGCAGGGACTGGCGTGCGGCCTGGCCCGCGAAGCTGGCGGCCTCCTCAAGGCCGAGGGAGACCACGGCGTGCCCCGAGGACGCGGGCACCGCCTGTGAACGCACCTCCGCGAGCGCGGAGTTGGCCGTGTACTCCAGGATCATCGTCCCCGAACTGCTCGCCGGCCCGTCCGCCAGGAACGGCGCGAGGCCGGTGAGTTCGGGGTGGCCGAGCGCGGAGAGGCGGGCGGTGGAGAGCTGGGCCGTCTTCAGCAGGGCGAGGTTCAGCCCGTCCAGCGCGAGCGCGAGCGGCGCCGCGAAGAACCCGCCGTGGTGGTAGGCGGTGCCCTCGTCGACGTCCACCAGGGGGTTCTCGGAAGGGCAGTTGACCTCGACCTCCACCACCTCCCGCAACCGGTCGGCGGCATCCAGCGCACACCCGTGCACCTGCGGAAACGCCCGGAACCCGTACGGGTCCTGCACCCGCCGCGCGGCCACGGTCGGCATCCGGCCCCACCCCAACAACCGCCGCACCTCCCCCGCGACACGCGCGGCACCGGCATAGGGCCGCAACGCGTGCACAGGTTGCGCGTACGCCTCCCCGGACCCGGAGACCGCCGCGAGGGACAGCGCGGCGACGACATGAGTGGCCCGCAGCAACACATCCACCCCGTCCCAGGCCAGCGCGGCCTGCGCGAGGGCAAGGGCGTTACTGCTCAACAGGGCGAGGGCATCGCCGGGTTGGAGGATGACGGGGGCAGGATGCGCACCGAACGCCCCGGCACCGGACACGCCGCCCCCGAACGCCCCACCACCGGACACGCCGCCATCACACGCCCCACCACCGGACACTCCGGCACCGGAAGCCTCGGCAGCAGACACCTCGTCGCCGCACGCCCCGCCACCGGACATCCCGGCACCAGACGCCCCAGCAGCGGACGCCCCGCCACCGCACGTCCCGCCACCGGACACCCCGCCGGACGCCATGTCACCGGGCGCCCCGTTACCGCACGCCCCGCCACCGGCTACCTCGCCACCGAACGCTCCGGCACCGGACCCCCCGTCGCCCAACCCACCCCCGATCCACGGTCGTTCCCCGATCAGCGTCAACCCCGTCTGGGCCAGTGCCGTCAGATCCCCGGTGCCGAGCCCCCCGTACTCGTTCACGGCGGGGTGGACCCCGAGGCGCAGGGCGTCGATCAAAGCGTCGATGATCGCGGGCTGGATCCCCGCGCCCCCGGCGAGGAGTTGGTTGGCGCGTACGGCGAGCATCGCGCGGACCTGCCGGGAAGGCAGCAGCGCGCCCGCGCCCCCGGCGTGGCTGCGCAGGAGGCGGAGGCTGTGGGCGTGCTCGTCGTCGGCGTCGACGGTGACCGAGCGGTTCGCGCCGACGCCGGTGCCGCGCCCGTACAGCCGTCCGGAGGCGGCGAGTTGACGGGCCGTCAGCTGGGAGAGGGCGGCGCGTTCGCGGGCCGCGGGGTCGGCGGCGGGGACCGCCTCGCCGTCCGCGAGGGCGGTCAGCTCACCGAGGGTGAGGGCGGATCCGGTGAGGATGACCCGGGTGTCCGTACCGCGCGCGGACACCCGGGGTGCGTCGGTGGTGCTCAACGGGTTCAGTCCAGGCCGACGGACTTCAGCCACGCCTTGGCGACGTCCAGCGGGTCCTTGTTCTCCAGCTGGACCTGCGCGTCGAGGTCGAGCAGCGTCTTCGTGTCGAGCTTCGCGGAGACCGCGTTGAGGGCGGCGACCCCGTCGGCGGAGAGGGCTTCCTTGTAGACGAGCGGGGTGACGTTCGCGAAGCCGAAGAGGTTCTTCGGGTCCTGGAGGACGACGAACTTCTCCTTGAGGATGGTCGGGTCGGTCGTGAAGATGTCCGCCGCCTGCACGGTGTTCTTCTTCAGCGCCGCCTGCGTGAGCGGACCACCGGCGTCGAGCGCCTTGAACGACTTGAACGTCAGCCCGTACTCGGACTCCAGGCCGAGCATGCCCTGGTGGCGCGTCTGGAACTCGGGCGAGCCGCCGAGGACCAGCTCGGGTGCGATGTCCTTGAGGTCGGCGAGCGTGGACGACGCCGTCAGGTTGTACTTCTTCGCGGTCTCCGCGTTGATCGTGACGGAGTCCTTGTCCTCGGCCGGCGAGGATTCGAGCAGCGTCAGCTTGGGGTCGAGCTTGGCCTTGGCCGTCGCGTTGACGGTCTCCAGCGAGGTCTGCGGCGCCTTGGCGTCGAGGTAGGCGAGCAGCGAGCCGTTGTACTCGGGCAGGACGGTGATGGAACCGTTCTTGAGGAGCCCGTAGGTCGTCTCGCGGCTGCCGATGTTGGGCTTGTAGGAGACCTTGATGCCCTTGGCCTTGAGCGCTTCGCCGTAGATGTCGGCGAGGAGGGTGCTCTCGGCGAAGTTGTTCGACCCCACGACGACCGTCTTGCCGTCCGAACCGCCCCCGTCGAGGGGGTTGCTGCCGGTGTCGTCGGAGCTGCAGCCCGCCAGCAGGACCGTCGCCGCGGCGAGGACCGCCGCCGCGCCGGTGTTGCGACGGATGGCTCTGCGGGGGTGTGCGGTAGAAGTCACGGTTCCCGTTTCCGACTTGGGGGGAGGAGGCTGATGCGCCTGAGAGTCCGTAGACACAGACTCCGGAGGTCCCTCGATCCAATCCAGCGGCTTCTTGGACAGTCAAGAGGAGTTGTGTAAACGGTTGGCGTCGATTTCGGCAGCTCCCCTTCCCGTTCCGCTTACGCACGTGGCCGATTGTGGTCGGCGTCGCTTCGTAATGGATTCTTGACCCAGGGCGATGTGCCTGTCCGTTCGGGGAAGCGATAGCCTCGCCGCAGTCGGATCCGATCACTCACCGGTACGGATCGGCGGCCGACCCATCAAGTCCGGGCAGCACCAGAAGCGGAACGGGCGACCGATCGGAACCGGCCATCGTCAGGCCATCCCGTGCGCGAGGCGCGCGGCGCACCACCCGCCCTGAAGGAGGCCCGGTGTCCACGAACGAGGCGGACGCCCCCGCCCGGTCGGCACCCGCCCGCGTCCGCCGCGGGCTGCGCGGACTCACCGACCGGTGGCCCTTCCAGCGCAAGCTGAACGTCCTGGTGGGCGTGCCGCTCGCGGTCATCGCCGTCCTGCTGACGTACGTCATCACCGACCTGCTCCAGGAGTCGAGCCGGGCCGAGGACGCCGCCCAACTGGTGCGCGACAGCTCCGAGGTGGCGCAGTTGGTCTCGCTGGTGGAGGCCGAGCACCAGCAGGCGATCCTGCTGTCGGTGCGCCACGAGGCGTCCTTCGACGGCGGCACCCCCTCCACCGACCCCTACCGGGTCGCCCAGGTGAAGGTCGACGAGCAGGTGCGCAAGGTGCGCGACTCCTTCGGCGGCCGGCTCCCGGCAGGCGAGGCGCAGGCGCTGCGCGAGGTCGAGGGCCTGGCGGGGCTGCGGACGACGATCGAGCAGGGCTACCTGCCCGCCGACAACATCGACCCGGCGTACACCGGCGCGGCCCGCGGCCTCATCGACGGCCTCGGCCTGGACCGCAACTCGGCGCTGGCGACGACGTTCACCGGCAACCTGCTGGACTCCCTGCTGCGGGCCGACGCCGCGCACGGCGCCTTCGAGACCGGCGTGTTCTCGGCGCTGACCGGCGACAGCAACGCACTCATCGAGTTCACCGGCGCGGTCGGCGCCTACGAGCTCTACACGTACCAGGCCCAGCGGTTCAGCCGGTTCGCGAGCGCCGACCAGGCCGACCGCCTCGGCGGCGTCGAGCACAACGCGGCGCAGGCCGTGATCGACCAGCACTACGCCGAACTCTCCGTCGACCCCAGCGCGTTGCAGTCGACGACGACCGAGCAGATCCGCACCTCGCTGCGCCAGGCGCTGGCCGCGTACGGCGACTACCAGCAGCAGGCCGAGAACCGGCTGAAGATCACCGACTCGCTGATCGGCGAGATCGCCGACCGCGCGGACGACGCGGCGAGCAGCGCCCGCTGGCGCGTCACCCTGCTGCTGAACCTGGCGATCGTCGGGTTCGTCCTGTGGATCGCGTTCTCGGTGCTGGTGCGCCGCTCGGTCGTGCGCCCGGTGCTCGCGCTGACCGGCGCCGCGCGCGAGGTCGCCGACGTCGCCGGGCGCGAACTCGCGCGGGTCGCCGACGACGACGCGGAGGAGACCGGCTCGCCGAGGCTGCGCGAACTGCCGGTCACCGCGGACGACGAGATCGGGGAGCTGGCCGAGGCGTTCAACAACGTCCAGACGACAGCGGCGGCGCTCCTTGAACGCCAGGTGCTGAGCCGGCGCAACGTCGCCGAGATGTTCGGCAACGTGGGGCGCCGCGTCAGCAACTTGACGACCCGTCAGCTCACGCTGATCGACGCCGTGGAGCGCGGCGAGACCGACCCGGCGCTCCTTGAACGCCTCTACTCCATCGACCACATCGCCGTCCGCCTGCGCCGCAACGCCGACAGCCTGATGCTGCTCGCCGGGATCCGCGAGACGGTCCTCGACTCGGGGCCGACCGCGCTCACCAACGTCGTGCGGGCCGCGCTCGGGCAGATCGAGGGGTACCAGCGGGTCGAGCTGCGGGCCGCGTCCGAGGTGATGGTCGAGCCGGACATCATCGGCGACCTCACGCTGATGGTGGCCGAACTCCTGGAGAACGCCGTGTCGTTCTCGCCGGCCGACTCCCCCGTCGAGGTCGGGGTGCGTTCGCACGCCGAGGGCGCCTCCATCACCGTCGTCGACCACGGGCTCGGCATGAGCGCCGAGCGGCTGGCCGAGGAGAACGCGCGGCTGGTGCGGCGCGAACGGCTCGATCTGGTGCCGACGAAGGTGCTCGGCCTCTTCGTCGTCGGCGCGCTCGCCCGGCGCTGGGAGATCGAGGTCACGCTCTCCCGCACGCCGGGGGGCGGGCTGACCGCCGAGGTGTCCCTGCCGTCGGCCCTGCTGCTGACGCTGAGCGGCCAGGAGCCGGGCCTCGCGGAGACGGTGGTGCGCAAGTCGGCGGTTTCCGCCGGGAGCTTCGGGGCAGACGCCCGGACGTCGGCGACGGTGAGCACGGAGAGGTCTGTGGGCGAGGACGGCGGAGCGAGCGGGGAACGGCCTTCCACCGCACGGCACTTCACCGACGCCGGCACACCCCGGACGGCCGATGCCGCGGACACCGGCACGCCCCGGACGGCCGACGCCGACATGCCCCGGACGCCCGATGCCACCGACTCCCCGGCGCCCGCCGGGAGTTCACGCCCTGATCCGGCCGATAACCCCGCGCCCGGCGGGAGTTCACGCCCCGAGCCCGCCGACACCCTCCCGCGCCGGCCCCCCGCCGACGACCCCGCCCCCTTCATCCCCCGGGCCCGCTCCGAGGAGCGTCCCGAGGCCGGCCCGCGCCCCCTCAAGCGCCGGGTCCGCGGCGCGACCCTGCGCACGACGGTGGACGCCGCCGCGCAGCAGGCCGCCCGCACCGCCTCACGCCCCGCCGACGCGGACGCCGTCCGGGACGCGCTGGACGAGTTCGAGGAGGCGGTCGCCCGCGCGAACGCCGACACGGCGGAGCACCCGGCGGGCCCCTTCACCGAGGCGGCCCCCTTCACCGGAGCGGGCCCCGGCGGCGAGAATGTCCAGGACACCACGCAGAACACGCTTGCGCACGACGACGTGCACAGCCGTCGACCCCCCACCGACGACCGGAACCCCACGCACCACCAGAACCACCTTCCGGAAGGAGCCGAGCAGTGAGCACGTCGACAGGTGACACCCCCGCGGGTGAGGCCACGCCGACCGATCTGCGGGCCGCCGCAGCCGATTTCACCTGGCTGCTCAACCGTTTCGCCACCGAGACCGCGGGCGTCGTCGACGCCATCGCCGTGTCCTCGGACGGACTGCTGATAGCCGTCTCGGAGCTGCGTGAACACGCGGACTCCGAACGGCTCGCGGCGATCGTCTCCGGCATCACCTCGCTCGCCGCCGGGGCCTCCGGCAACTACGGCCTGGGCGGGCTGAACAAGGTCATCATCGATCTGGAGGGCGGGCACGTGCTGGTCTCCTCGATCGGCAGCGGCGCCGTCCTCGGCGTCGTCACCGACAAGGAGGCGAAGCTCGGCAACATCGCCTACGAGATGACCGTGTTCGCCAACCGGGCGGGCTCCGCGCTCAGTCCGCAGCTGGTGCTGGAGCTGAAGAACACCGTGGGCGCCGCCAAGCAGAGCCAGCAGGACCGCCACCGTCACCAGAGCAGGACACGCTGACCGGCGGTCACCTCTGAAGAGCTGACGAAGAGCCGGCGAAGAGCCGACGAGCTGACGAGAAGAGCAGGCGAAGATGGCGGACGGGCGCACCCCGCAGGGCGCCGGCGAGGACGACGCGCCCGCGCGCGTGCCCTCCGCCGTCCGGCCCTTCCTGGTCACCGCCGGGCGGGTGGCCGGTTCGGCGGCCTCCGGGCGTCCGATGCCGGTCGAGACCCAGGTGGTGGCGACGGCGGACGGGCTCGGTGTGCTGGACCGGCTCTCCTTCGAACAGCACGACATCGTCGCCGCGTGCCGGCGTCCGCAGTCCATCGCGGAGATCGCCGCGCGGCTGCGGCTGCATCTCAACGTGGTGCGGGTCCTCGCCGAGGATCTGCGCGCGGCCGGGCACCTGACGGTGCACGTGCCCGACTCCGGCGCGATCCACGACGCGTCCGTCCTGCGCAGGGTTATCGATGGCCTGCGGGCCATCCCCGACTCCCGGGGGGTACTCCGTGACTCCGACTGAACCGTTCACCGGCGCCGGCGCCGCGGTGGCCGCCGAACGGCCGCCGCTGCCGGTCAAGCTGGTGATCGCGGGCGGCTTCGGGGTGGGCAAGACCACCGCCGTCGGTTCGATCTCCGAGATCGAACCGCTCACCACCGAGGCGGCGATCACCGAAGTCGCGGCGGGTGTCGACGACCTGTCGCACACGCCGCGCAAGACCACGACCACGGTCGCGATGGACTTCGGCTGCATCACCATCGACCCGACGCTGAAGCTCTACCTGTTCGGCACGCCGGGCCAGGAGCGCTTCGGCTTCATGTGGGACGACATCGTCGAAGGCGCCGTCGGCGGCCTCGTCATCGTCGACACCCGCCGCCTCGACGACTGCTACGCCGCCGTCGACTACTTCGAGCACCGCCGGATCCCCTTCGCGGTGGCCATCAACGCCTTCGACGGCAAGGTGGAACACACCCTGGACGAGGTCCGCTGGGCCCTCGACGTCACCGACGGCGTCCCGCTGCTGGTGTTCGACGCCCGCGAACGGGGCTCTGTCCGGGACGCGTTGCTGGTGGTCCTGGAACAGGCGCTGGCCCGCACAGGGGGCTGACGGCGTGAAATACCCGGGCGGGACGCGGAGTTGACCCTGTCATGAGCAACGACGCCCGTACGATCACCAACCCGCCCGCGCTCCACGACCCGACCCCGCTCGTCTACAGCCATGTCGTCTCGGCGCCCGGCGACCTCGTCTTCGTCTCCGGCCAGTACGCCTCCGACGCGACCGGCGCCCCGGTGCCCGGCGACTTCGCCGCCCAGGTGGAACTCGCCTTCGACCACCTGGGAGAGGCGTTGGCGGCGGTCGGCCTCGGCTTCGAACACGTCGTGAGACTGGGCACGTTCGTCGTCGACCACGACGCCGAGAAGCTGGACGTCCTCGGCAAGGCGCTGCCCGCCCGGTTCGGGAACCGCTTCCCGGCGCAGACCCTGAGCGGGGTCGCCTCGCTCGCGCTGCCGGGGATGCTGTTCGAGGTGGACGCCATCGCCGTCCGGCCGGTCTGAGAAAACACAGAGGGCGGTACCCCCTCGGAGGGGGTACCGCCCTCTGTCGTCACGCGCTCCTGCGCACCCCCGGCGACACCGCGAGGCGGGCCACCGCCCAGAACAGGCCCAGCGTGGCGAGGGCCATGAAGGCGACCAGGGTGGCGCCGCCGACGACCTTCTCGTAGTCGTGCTGGTAGAGGCCGTCGATGATGAAGCGGCCGAGCCCGCCGAGGCCGACGTAGGCGGCGATCGTGGCGGTGGACACGATCTGGATGGCGGCGGAGCGGATGCCGCCGAGGATCAGGGCGAGGGCCACCGGGAGCTCCACCCGGAACAGGATGTCCGTCTCCCGCATGCCCATGCCCCGGGCGGCGTCCACGGGCGCCGGGTCGACCGAGCGCATCGCCTCGTAGGTGGTGACGAGGATCGGCGGGACGGCGAGGACGACGAGCGGGATCATCACCGGCAGCATGCCGAACCCGAGGATCATCGTGGCGAGGACGAGGAGCCCGAACGTGGGCAGCGCACGCGCGGCCGTCGCGACGAACGCGAGGGCGTTGCCGCCGCGCCCGTAGTGCCCGGTGACCAGTCCGATCGGCAGCCCGATGACGGTGGCGAGGGCCAGCGCCTCCAGGGAGTACTGGACGTGCTCCCACAGCCGCGCCGGGATCCCCGCGTACCCGCTCCAGTTGGCGTCGTTGTCGAAGAAGGCGTTGATGTAGTGCAGGACGTTCACCGGACGGCGTCCTCCAGTGCGGCGGGGACCGCCTCGGGCCTGGGCCGGCGGGCGCGCGCCCGGGGCATCCACGGCGTGAGCAGCGTGCGCAGCCCGACCAGCAGCGCGTCCACGACGACCGCGAGGGCCGCCGAGGTCAGCACCGAGTTCCAGGCCAGCTCGGGGCGGTTGTAGATGTTCGCGTCGTGCAGCAGGTTGCCCAGCGCCCCCTGGTTGCCGATCAGCGTGCCGACGCTGACCAGCGAGATGCTGGAGGCGACGGCGACCCGGAGGCCGGCGATGATCGCGGGCACGGCGATCGGCAACTGCACCTGGACGTACCGGCGTACGGGCCCGAAGCCCATCGCGGTCGCGGCCGCGAGGGTTTCCTGCGGCACGGACCGCACCGCGTCGACGATCGCCGGGACGAGCACGACGAGGCTGTAGACCGTCAGCGGGATCATCACGGTCAGCTCGGTCATGCCGGTGTAGTCGATGAGGACGACGAAGAAGGCGAGCGAGGGGATCGCGTACAGCACGGTCGTCACCCAGAGCACGGGCGGGTAGAGCCACTTGAGCCGTACGCAGAGCTGGCCGAGCGGCAGTGCGATGACGAGCCCGGCGAGGACGGGGAGCAGCGCCTCGCGCAGGTGCAGCCCGATGAGGCCGAGCCAGCTGTGCTGGAGGTCGCTGGGGATGTCGAAGAAGCCGTCGAAGTAGCTCACCGCAGGACCTTCGGCTGTGGGGACGCGCTCTCCTCGTGGGCGCCGCGGATGGCCTGGGCGATGGCCTGCTGCGAGACGACTCCGGCGGCCCGCCCCTCCGCGTCCACGCCGACCGCCCATCCGCTCGGCGAGAGGACGGCGCAGTCGAGCGCGGCCCGCAGCGAGTCCCGTCCGGCGGCGAACGGGCGCCCGCAGGACAGGAGTTGACCCGGTTCGATCTCCCCCGCGGTCAGCCGGTCCGGCTCGCTCCAGCCGAGCGGCCTGCCGTCGAGGTCGGTCACGAGCAGGTACGGGAGGTCCGCGCGCGCCGCGAGCTGTTCGGCGCCGGCGTCGATCGCGACGACCGCCTCGGTCGTCAACTCCAGCCCGTCGGACGGGAAGAAGGAGAGCCGGCGGATACCGCGGTCCGCGCCGAGGAAGTCCTCGACGAACGCGTCGGCGGGCCGCGACAGCAGCTCGGCCGGCGGTGCGAACTGGGCGAGCTTGCCGCCGGTGCGCAGTACGGCGACCATCGTGCCGAGCTTCACGGCTTCGTCGATGTCGTGCGTGACGAAGACGATGGTCTTGCCCAACTCGTCCTGGATGCGCAGGAGTTCGTCCTGGAGTCCCTTGCGGACGACGGGGTCGACGGCGGAGAACGGCTCGTCCATCAGCAGGACGGGCGGGTCGGCGGCGAGCGCGCGGGCCACGCCGACGCGCTGCTGCTGGCCGCCGGAGAGCTGGTAGGGGTAGCGCTTCGCGAGCGCCGCGTCGAGGCCGACGCGCCCCATCAACTCCCGTGCGCGGTCCCGCGCTTCGGCCTTGCCGGTGCCCAGCAGGCGGGGCACGGTGGCGATGTTGTCGAGGATGGTGCGGTGCTGGAAGAGCCCGGCGTTCTGGATGACGTAACCCATGCCCCGGCGCAGGGTGTTGACCGGCTGCTTGCGGGTGTCGACGCCGTCGATGGTGATCATGCCCTCGCTGGGCTCGACCATCCGGTTGATCATCCGGAGGGTGGTGGTCTTGCCGCAGCCCGAGGGACCGACCAGGACGGTGATCGCGCGGTCCGGTATCTCCAGGGAGAGCCGGTCGACCGCCACCGTGCCGTCCGGGTACCGCTTGGTGACTGAATCTATCCGTATCAAAACGCCGAACACCCTTCGGGTCTGGCCGATTCCGCCCGTGATCGGCCGCGTTCTCGGCCGTTGCGGGGAGAGTGTAGACCGCTTGTGTTGCATCTCTTCAACGGGTGCACGGTCTGAATTTCGCCATTCGAGACGGACGTCGACGACCACCCCTGAGCGCCTGCCCGCAGGCGCCGGTGTCACACCTGTGCGATCGGCACCCCGTCCGTCCGCAGCACTCCCCCGCCCGCCACCACCGCGAACACCTCGCACCCCGTCCGCCCGGCGGCCCACTCGACGCCGTCGCGTCCCATGGCGAAGGCGGCGGTGGCGACCGTGTCGGCCAGGGTGAGGGTGGGCGCGACGATGGTGAGGCTGTCGAGGCCGGTCGCCGCGAGACCCGTGCGCCCGTCGATGATGTGGTCGCCGCGCTCGTACCGCGCGGACGTCGCGACGGCCCCGTCGGCGACCTCCAGCACGGCGCACACCTGATCGGCGAACTCCGGGTGGCGCACCCCCACCCGCCAGGGCCCGCCGGCGACGACGACGTCGCCCCCGGCGTTGAGGCAGAACCGCCGCACGCCGGCCCCCGTCAGCAGGTCGGCCGCGCGCTGCACGGACCAGCCCTTGACGACGGCGCAGGGGTCGAAGTCCCGGCCGGGCAGCCGGACGTCGAACGCCCCGCCGGTCGCGGCCCGGTACTCCTCGCACAACCCCAGCACCTCGACGAGGTCGGCGCTCAGCTCGCCGTCCGGCAGTTCGCCGCGCCCGTAGCGCGAGACCTCGCTGCCGGGCTTGAACGGGCTGAACCGCTCGTCGACCTCGCGCAGCCAGCCGAAGACGGCGTCGCCGATCCCCTCGGGGACGGTGTCGTCGTCGATCCTCAGCGAGACCGGGAACCCCATGACGTGCTCGACACGGTGCACGGCTCAGCCCTTCGCGTCGAGCGCGGCCTGCAACGACTCGCGGTAGCCGTCGCTGGTGATGGTCGCGCCGGAGACGGTGTCGATGTCCGCGCTCTGCGCCGCGAGCGTCTCGGCGATCAGCTTCGGCACGGCGTTCTTCGTCTGCGGGTGGTTCGGCGCCTTCAGCATCTCGACGGCGGTGATCTCGTCGCCCTCGAAGGTGACCTGGACCTGGACGTCGCCCTTCTCGGTCGGGACGGTCGTCCCGGCGACGGTCTTCGAGGAAGAGGCGGCGGGGGCCGACGGGGTCGCGGCGGTCTTCGCGGCGGCGGTGTGCGCGTCGATCGCCGCCTGGAGCGACTTCTTGTAGCCGTCGCTGGTGATCGTCGCCCCGGACACCGTGTCGATGGCGGCGCTCTGCGCCTGGAGCGTCGAGGCGATCAGCTTCGGCACGGCCGCCTCGGTCTGCGGATGGTCCGGCTGCTTCAGCATCTTGACGGCGCTGATCTTCCCGCCGTCGTAGGTGATCTGGACCTGGACGTCGCCCTTCTCGGTCGGGACGATGATCCCGGAGAAGACGGTCCCGGAGGCGGACGCGGCCGGCGCGCTCACCTCCGCGCTGGAGGCCGTACTGGACGACGACTCGACGCCTGGGGTGTAGCGGAAGACGGGGATCAGCCCGGCGACGGACAGGACAAGGACAGGAATAGCTCGTTTCACGGTGTCTCTCTCATCCCGCCAGGCTGAAGCGCTCGAAGTGGATCTGCGGTTTCGGCACGTCCAGCTCGCGCAGGGTGCCGAGGACCGCGTTCATCATCGGCGGCGGCCCGCACAGGAAGACGTCCCGCTCGGCGATGTCCGGGACCAGCGCGGCGAGTTCGCGCGGGGCGAGCCGGTCGGGGACGGGCGGCCCGGTGACGAGGTGCAGCTCGGCGCCCTTGGCGTGGGCGAGGTCGCGCAGCTCGTCGTAGAGGACGGCGTCGCGCTCGTCGCGGACCCGGTAGACGACGATCGCGTGCCCGGTGAGGTCTTCCATGAGGGCGCGGATCGGTGTGACGCCGACGCCGCCGGCGATGAGCAGCGCGTCGGTGCGGGTGCGGTGCAGCGCGGTGAACGCGCCGTAGGGGCCCTCGGCGAAGACGCGGGTGCCGGGCTTGATGTGCCGCAGGCCCGCCGAGCCGTCACCGGCCGCCTTCGCGGTCAGGCGCAGGCGCAGTCCGTCGGGGGCGGCGGACAGCGAGAAGGGGTTGGCCTGCCACCAGCGGTCGCGGGTCAGGAAGCGCCACAGGAAGAACTGGCCGGCCTGCGCGGGCATCTTGTCGAGGTCGCGCCCGGTGATGTGCACGGAGACGACGTTGTCGGACTCGGGCACGACCTCCGAGACGCGCAGCTGGTGGCGCCAGTTGCGCCACAGCGGCAGCACGAACCGGCCGAGGACGACCGAGCCGAGCGCGACGCCCCACACCCCGTACCAGTAGGCGGTCGCGGCGCCGGACGCGGTGAACGTCGTGCCGATGGCGACCTGGTGGGTGAAGGCGAGGACGACGGCGACGTACGTGTAGAGGTGGATGAAGTGCCACGTCTCGTACGCGAGGCGGCGGCGCGCCCAGCGGGCCGAGGCACCGCCGATGACCAGGATCAGGACCAGGGCGACGACGGCGCGCAGGACGCCCTCGGCGGTCTCGGCGAGGTTCACGAGCTGGTTGACCGGGTCCATCGTCCCGGCGAGGTCGGCGTAGCCGAACGCGATGAACACGACGTGCCCGACGAGCGTCCACAGCAGGCCGAAGCCGGTCCAGCGGTGCCAGTTGGTGAGCCGGTCCATGCCGATGCGGCGGTCGAGCCAGGGCAGGCGGGCGACCAGCAGGAGCTGGAAGGCCATGAACAGGGCGCCGTACAGGCCGGCGAAGCGGGCGAGCACGATGAGCGCGTTGGAGCCGAACCCGGCGTCCGCGGCGAAGTACGTGACGGCTGCCACGTTCGCGGCGAGCAGCGCGTACAGGCCGGTGCGGGCCACCACTTTCGGTCGTATCCCCGTGGCGGCGGGTGTGGGGGGAGACTGCTGGACGGTCGTCACGGGCTGAAACTCCTCGATCGGCTTCTCAGGACATGAGCTTCGCCGTCGGGAGCTGTCGATATCCTGTCGTAAGACTTTCAAGTAATTATCGATCCAGGAGAGTGTCATCCGCGGGACTCGTCCTGTCAGTGGCGTAGCGCACTATGAACGGGTGGAGAAAGTACGCCTGCTCGTCGTGGACGACGACCCGCCGATCGCCGATCTCGTGGCGACGGTCGCCCGCTACGAAGGCTGGGAAGCGGTCACCGCGAACTCCGGTGAGGACGCGCTGCGGCTGGCCGCCGAGTTCCAGCCGGACATCGTGGTGCTCGACCTGATGCTGCCCGACCTGGACGGCTTCGGGGTGCTCGACCGGCTGCGGCGGTCGGGGACGATGGTGCCCGTGGTGTTCCTCACGGCGCGTGACGGCGTCGCGGACCGTGTCGCCGGGCTCACCCGCGGTGGTGACGACTACCTGGTGAAGCCGTTCGCCGTCGAGGAGCTGATGGCCCGCCTGCGCACGGTCCTGCGCCGCTCGGCGGGCCCGAACTTCACCCGCTCGGTCCTCCAGGTCGCCGACCTGACGATGGACGAGGACACCCGCGAGGTCCGCCGCGCGGGCCAGTTGCTCACGCTGACGCCGACCGAGTACGAGGTGCTGCGCTACCTGATGCGCCGCTCCCCCACCGTCCTCACCAAGGCGCAGATCCTCGACCACGTCTGGGAGTACGGCTTCGGCGGCCGGTCCAACGTCGTCGAGCTGGTCGTCAGCCGGCTGCGCCGCAAGCTGGACGCGACCGGTGACCCGCTGATCCACACCGTGCGCGGCTTCGGGTACGTCGTGCGCCGGCAGGCCGCGGAGTGACCGGGCGCCTGCGTGGGGCCTACCGGCGGATGCGGCTCGGCACGCGGCTCGCGCTCGGCCTCGGCGCGCTCGCGCTGATCGTCTTCGCCGTCGTCGGCACCGCCCTGACGACCTACATGCGCGACTACCTCTCCGCCCAGCTCGACACCACGCTCGCGCAGGCCCAGATCGCCCAGTCCAAGTCCATCGCCGACGACGGCAAGCTGTCGGGCAAGAAGTACTGGAGCTGGTTCTACGCCGTGTACGACGTGCGGGACGGCACGACGCGGCTGCGCAAGCCCGAGGACCCCACCGACCTCCCGGAGGACGTCGACGCCTTCGCGGCTCTCGCCAAGGCGCAGGTGACCTCCCAGGACGAACTGCTGCGCACCGAGCACATCTCGGACGCCGGGGACTACCGGATGCGCGCCTGCGAGGTCGAGCCCGGGGTGGTCCTGGTCAGCGCGGCGCCCCTCGACGACATCGACGACACCGTGCAGCGGCTGGTCAAGATCCAGGTCGTCGCGTTCGGGCTCGCGCTCCTCGTCCTCGTCGTCATAGGCCGCCGGCTCCTGCGGCGCGGGCTCAACCCGCTCAGCGACATGGCCCACACCGCCCACGGCATCGCCTCCCACGACCTCACGGACTCCGCCGCGCGGCTGCCGCTGCGCGCCGACGAGCGGGGCGGCGGGCCCGAGGTGGAGGAGCTGCGGACCGCGTTCAACACGATGCTGGAACACATCGACGCCTCCCTCGCGGTCCGCGCGGAGGCCGAGCAGCGGCTGCGCCGGTTCATCGCGGACGCCTCGCACGAGCTGCGCACGCCCCTGATGTCCGTCCGCGGGTACGCCGACCTCTTCCAGTACGCCGCCGCGAACGCGCCCGAGGAACGTGAACGCCATCTCGCGCGGCTGCGCGCGGAGGCGGCCCGCATGGGGTTCCTCCTCGACGACCTCCTCCTGCTCGCCCGCCTCGACGCCGCCGAGGTCGAGGCGCCGCTGCGGATGGCCGAGACGGATCTGACGGACCTGGTGGAGCAGGCCGCCGACGCGTTCCGGGCCGGCCACAAGAACCACCCGCTGACGGTCCTCCCCGGACCCGCCTCGCTCAAGCTCCGCCTCGACCCCCAGCGCATCCGGCAGGTCCTGGACAACCTCCTCACCAACGCGGCCGTACACACGCCGGCCGGCACCCCCGTCTCCGTCTCGGTCCGCGTCGAGAACGGGCTGACGTCCGTCCGCGTCGCCGACGAAGGCCCCGGGGTGCCCGAGAGCGACCGCGAGCGGGTGTTCGACCGCTTCTACCGCGTCGACAAGGCCCGCAGCCGGGACCGCGGCGGCAGCGGACTCGGCCTGTCCGTGGCGCGCTCGCTGGTGCGGGCGCACGGGGGGACGATCCGGTTGACGCAGGAGGAGAGCAGGACGGTGTTCGTGGTGGAGCTGCCGGGCTGAGGCGGGACGGTGTCCGGGGGGGACTGCCCGGCTGAGGCGTGACGGTGTCCGTGGCGGGACTGCCCGGCTGAGACGGAACGGTGTCCGTGGCGGGACTGCCCGGCTGAGACGGAACGGTGTCCGTGGCGGGACTGCCCGGCTGAGACGGAACGGTGTCCGTGGCGGGACTGCCCGGCTGAGGCGGAACGGTGTCCGTGGCGGGACTGCCCGGCTGAGACGGGACGGTGTCCGTGGCGGGACTGCCCGGCTGAGCGTGGCGGGGCCCCTGGCTGAGGAGGCGAGGGCCCGCCGCCGGCTGAGGGGGGCGCGGGCCCTTAGCTGAACATGGCGCGGGCCCCTGGCCGAAGGTGGCCGAGAACCCGACACCCACTGAGGATGACGCAAGCCCTCACCTGAACATGGCGCAGGCCCCTGGCCGAAAGTGGCCGAGAACCCGACACCCACTGAGGACGGCGCAGGCCCTCACCTGAACATGGCGCAGGCCCCTGGCCGAAAGTGGCCGAGAACCCGACACCCACTGAGGACGGCGCAGGCCCTCACCTGAACATGGCGCAGGCCCCTGGCCGAAAGTGGCCGAGAGCCCGACACCCACTGAGGACGGCGCAGGCCCCTGACCGAGGGGGCGCCGACCCCTAGCCGAGCGTGGCGAGGGCCCGCCGCACCGTCTCCTCGCTCACCCCTTCCGGCGTGTTGTCGAACGCCAGCCGTCGCGCCCCCTCCCAGCGGCACGGGTTCGCCTCGGTCCTCGACCAGAACGCCGCCCAGTCCGCCAGCTTCGAGGCGTCCCTCGCCAGGCCGCGTGCCCGGACGCGTTCGCGGGCCGTCGCCGAGTCCACGCGGACGTGCACCACGACGGGTTCGACGCCGGTGGGCCAGCCGTGCCGGCGCGGCGCTGCCGTGAGGAAACCGGCGTCGGCGAAGTAGCTGCCGAAGGGGGCGTCCAGGACCACGTCCCGGCCCACGGCGAGGTTGTCCCGCGCCAGGTCGAGCAGCGTCAGGTACTCCAACTCCCGTACGGCGGACAGGTAGTACGCGTTGCCGTCCCGGTCACCGGGGTCGGTGCCGGCCGCCGCGAGCAGGGCCTCCGTCAGCCGTGTGCAGGCCGTGTCCTTGTCGAGGTGGGCGGCGCCGGTGAGCCGGGCGAGGAGGCGGGCGACGGTGGACTTGCCGGAGCCGGCGGGCCCGATGACGAAGTAGGCCCTCACGCGCGCGGCCCCTCCGCCTGCGTGTCCCGCACGAAGAACAGGTACGACGCCCCGCCGACCAGCAGCAGCACCCCGCCGACCAGGAAGACCAGCGTGTAGCTGTTGCCGGTCGCGTCGAGGATCGCCCCCGTGACGATCGGCGCCAGCGCGGCCCCGAGGAACCCCCCGAAGTTCTGGATCGCCCCGAGCGAGGCGACCTGGTGGGGCGCCGCGAGGTCAGAGGCCAGCGTCCACAGGCACCCCATCGGCACCTGCGCCGCGAAGTACCCGAGCGACAGCAGCGCCACGGCGAGCGGCGTGCTCTCGACGTACGCGACCGGCAGGACGGCGACGGCGGCGAGGACCGCCCCGCCGACGATCGGCACCTTGCGCGCCGTCACCGTCGGCAGCCCGCGCCGGATCAGCCGGCCGGACAGCACGCCGCCGGTCAGCACCCCGGCGATCCCGCACAGGTACGGCAGCGAGGCCAGCCAGCCCGTCTCCGCGAGGCTGAACCCGCGCGAGGTCTCCAGGTAGCTGGGCAGCCACGTCAGGTACACCCACACGGTGTAGAAGATCCCGAACGCGCCGAGGATCATGAACCAGGTGTTCCGCTGCCCGAACAGCGCGCCCCAACCGGCCTTCGGCGCCCCGCCCTTGACCTCCTCGGCGATCTCCTCGCCCCGGATCAGCGCCTGTTCCCGCAGCCCCGGGTCCCGGTACACCCGCAGCCACACCAGCATGACGAAGATCCCGAGCACCCCCACCGCGAGGAACATCCCCCGCCACCCGAACGCGATCAGCAGCGAGGTGAGCAGCGGCGGCGCGATCGCGTTGGCTATCTGCGACCCGGTGTTGACGACGGAGATGGGCAACGCCCGCTCCTCCTTGCCGAACCACCGCTCGTTGACCTTCAGACTGGCGGTGAAGAAGGGCGATTCGGCGACCCCGAGGGCGACCCGGGCCGCGTACAGGAACCCGAAACTCCCCGCGGCGGCGGTGACCATCGTCATCAGCGACCACAGCCCCGCGGCCCACGCGTACATCTTCTTGGGCCCGAACCGGTCGACCAGATACCCGGCGGGCAGATTGGCGACGGCGTAGGGCCAGGAGAACGCGGCGAGCAGCAGCCCCATCTCGGTGGAACTCAGCCCGAACTCCCCGGAGATGGTGGTGTTCGCGACGCTGAGGGTGGCCCGGTCGAGGTAGTTGACGATCCCGCCGACGACGAGAAGGGCGACGAAGACCCAGCGGACCCTGAGGCCGGCCGAGGTCTTGACGGACGAGGAGACGAGCGAGTCCTGAGCCACTGCACAACTCCTTGCGAGACGGACGACCAGTTGCGGGCCTCTTCGATCAGTTCCGGGCCTCTTCGATGGCCCGCAGCATCACGGACGCGGCCTCGGTCACCCGCCGGTAGTCCCCGTCCCCCCGCGCGGCCTTGGTCACGAAGCTCCCCACCCCCACGGCCACCACCCCGGCGTCGAACCACTCCTTCACGTTGTCCGGCGTGACCCCGCCCGCGGGCATGATCGGCGCCCGGCTCAACGGCGCCCGCACGGTCCGCACGTAGGAGGCCCCGCCGGAGAACTCGGCCGGGAAGAGCTTCACGATGTCGGCCCCCGCCTCCAGCGTCCGCACGATCTCGGTCGGCGTGAACGCCCCGCTGACCGTCACCGCCTGGTACCGGTTGGCCGCGGCGATCATCTCGGGCTCCAGGTTCGGGCTGACCAGCAGCCGGGCCCCCGCCTGCACACAGGCGACGGCGGACGGCGCGTCCAGCACGGTCCCGGCCCCCACCAGCACGTCGTCCCCGTACCGGGCGGCCAGCGTGGAGATCACCCCCAGCGCCCCCGGCACGGACAGCGTGATCTCCAGCGCCCGGATCCCCCCTTCGACGGCCGCCTCGGCGACAGCGAGGGCTTCCTCCGCGCTGTCGAGCCGCACGATCAGCAGCGCGCCCGTCCGCGTGATCGTCTCCAGATCCGTAAACTTCGTTACCATGACAGCACACGCTAGAACATGGATTCACACGCTGTCACGGGTCCGGACGCCGGAATCTCGCCGCCCGGGGACGGCTAGGCTGACCGGCGTCCACCCCACCGCAGCGAGGAGACCCAGGTGAGCCCAGCGGGCAAGGCCCCCCTGATCCCCGAGCAGCGCCACCAGGAACTGCTGCGGCTGCTGCGGGCCAGCGGTGTGCTGAGCATCAGGGACCTGACGGCGGCCCTGGACGTCTCGCACATGACGGTCCGCCGGGACATCGCGGCGCTGGAGCGGACGGGCCTGGTCGTCTCGGTGCAGGGGGGCGTACGCCTGGCCGAGCGCGCCGGGCACGCGCCCCCGCGTGAACGGGCGACGCGCGCCGCCCTGGAGATCCCCCGCAAACAGGCGATCGCCGAGCGCGCGGCGTCCCTGGTGGCGGACGGCATGGTCGTCTACCTGGACGCGGGGACGACGTGCCAGTCGGTCGTCCCCTTCCTCGCGCCCCGCGCCGGCCTCACGGTCGTCACGAACGACCTGCACGCCGCGCTGGCCCTCTTCGCGCTCCCGTCCGTACACATCGTGCACACCGGCGGCGAGATCGACCCGGCGAGCGCGGCCGGCGGGGGCCCGCTGGCGGCGCGGGCGATCGAGGGCGTCAACATCGACCTGTGCCTGCTGAGCGCCGGCGCCTGGGACCTGGCCCACGGCGTGACCAGCCACTCCACGGAGAAGGTGCTGCTGAAGCAGGCGGTGATGCGCGCGTCGGGCGCGGTCGCGCTGCTCGCGGACAGTACCAAGTGGGGCTCCACGGAACGGTTCACGGTGACCTCGCTGGAACGCCTCGACACGGTCGTCACGGACACGGACCTCCCGGACGAGGTCGCGGACCGCATCGCACAGGAGGGCCCGGAGGTGCTGCGGGCGGGCTGAGCCCCGCGCCGGGAACTCCGCCGGCACCCCGGGCGTTGACCGGGAACACCGTCAACATCACCCTCGTTGCCACCCGCAATCACCCGCGTTGATCGGGAACACCGCCCGTGTCAAGGCGAGTTGAACCACACGCCCCGCCCTGAACCGCCGCGCCGCCCGAACCGTAAGAGAGTGCGACAGGCCCGTCGTACCGGGATGAGCGGCGGTCACCCTGGGCAGAACTCACCCAACCGACCCGACGACCTCCCACCGGCCCCTCCCCGAGTCGCCCCTCCGCCCGCACCTCGTAGGCTTCCGGACACCGCACCGTCACACCGGAGGGGAACCGTTCCTTCATCCCCTCCCCACCGGTACCGGTCCAGGGGCGCGCGAGCCACCTCGTACGCCCCACCGCTCACCCGGACCAGGCACCGCCCGCACCTCGCCCCCTCCCGCAGGCCCCACGCGGGAGGGGGCGACGCGAAAGGACGAAGCGCCCCGTGACCGTGCTGCCGACCACGAAGACGCTGTACGACGAGACAGCCCCGCTCCCGACGGCCAAGACGGCCGGCCGAGGCCCCGCCGTGAACCGCCACGTGCGCCGGGCGATCAGTCTGCTCCCCCTGCTGTTCCTGATCGTCTGGGCGGCGTTCGACTGGCACACGGTCAGCGACGGCGTGACCCGGCTGGCCGGCGCGGACCCCTGGTGGCTGCTGGTCGGCGCCGGTTTCACCTTCCTCGGCTGCGTGGCGGCGGCGTTCATCCGCCAGGGCGCGCTGGTGGACCGCCTCCCCCCGGGCCCCCTCCTGGCCTCCCAGTTCGCGGCGGGCGCCGCCAACCACGTCCTCCCGGCGAGCCTCGGCGCCCACGCGGTCACCCTCCGCTTCCTCCAGCGCCAGGGCGTCCCGCTGCCCCGTGCGACGGCTTCCCTGGCCCTCTACTCCCTGGCCCGCGCGGTCGCGAAGACCCCGGTGGTCCTGGCCTTCGTGATCGCGGCGCCGAACGCGGTCCGCCCGGAAGCCCTCCTGCCCAACGGCCAGGCCCTGATGATGGCGGTCACGGGCATCCTCCTGATCCCGGCCGCCGCCGCCCTCCTCCTCGCGGCGATCCGCCCCCTGCGCCGCCCCACGACAGACTTCGTCCGTACCGCTCTCACCGGCGTGAAGGCCATCCACGCCCGCCCCACCCGCTTCCTCTCCCTCTGGGGCGGCGCGATGGCGGCCCCCCTGATCCAGGCGGCCATAGTCGCTTCCGTCGGCACAGCCCTGAACCTCCCCCTCTCCTGGCTCCAGCTGGCCTTCGCCTACCTCGCCGCCAGCACCGCCGCCGGCGCCGTCCCCGCCCCCGGCGGCATCGGCCCCCTCGACGCCGCCCTCATCCTCACCCTCGCCGGCTACGGCACCCCCCTCTCCCTCGCCACCGCCACCGTCCTCGGCTACCGCGTCCTGACGGTCTGGGTGCCCTTGCTGCCGGGAATGCTGGTGATGTCGGCGATGGTGCAGCGAGAGCTGCTGTAGCCGCCCGGGGGCGCCTGCAAGGTTTCCGCAAGGCCCCCGCAAGGATTCCGTCGGCCCGGCCGGGCACCCCCTCACCGAGCACCTTCATGCCGGGTACAGAAACACGGGGGTACCACATGAACCGGAGCACGGAACGGAAAACCGCGAAGACCGATTCCCCGACCCGCACCTCGCAGTGGCTCACCCTGCCGCACTGCAAGCGTGTCCTGGTCGTCGTCCACACGGAGGTCTACGGCAAACGACTGCTCGACATCCTGCCCCTGCTGGAGTCCGACCTGCGCGTCCAGGTCGAGTTCACCATCGCTCCCCACGCCTTCAACCCCGGAGCGGCGCGCTCCGTACCGACCCTGCACGGCGGGCTGATCCCCTGGGAGACGGCCGTGCGCGGCCGGTTCGACCTGGTGGTCGCCGCCGGTTCGCAGGGGCTGCACCTGCTGGACGGCCCGCTGCTGCGGCTGCCGCACGGGGCGGGGCACACCACGCTGTCCCGGCCGGGCGACGACCGCGACCCCGGCGCGCCGCGCACCGTGGGCGGTCTCGGCCGGCGGTACCTGATGCGCGACGGACGCGTGATCCCGGCGGCGCTGGCCCTCGCCCACCGCGACGACCTGGGGGTGCTGCGCCGGCACTGCCCGGAGGCACTGCCGGTCGCCGAGGTGGTCGGGGACTCGTCGTACGACCTGCTCAGGGCGGGGCTGCGCAGGCGCTCCGAGATCCGGGCCGCGCTGGGGCTGCGCCGGGGGCAGAAGCTGGTGGTGGTCTCCTCCACCTGGGGTTCGGGTTCCAGCTTCAACCGGCTGGACGCCCTGCTGCCCCGGCTGCTGGCGGAGCTCGACCCGGCCCTGTTCCGGATCGCCGTGATCGTGCATCCCAACGTGTGGTCCGGGCACGGCGACTGGCAGGTCCGGTCCTGGCTGGCGGCGGCCCGCGCGCACGGCATCGCGGTCGTCCCGCCGGAGGCCGACTGGCGTGCGCCGGTGATCGCCGCCGACTGGCTGATCGGGGACCACGGGTCGGTGACGCTGTACGCCACCCTCGCCCGGGTGCCCGTCCTGCTGGCCCGGTTCCCGTCCGACGACGTCAACCCCGACTCGCCCATCGCCGAACTGGCGCGCGTCGCACCGGCGTTGTCGGCCGGGCACCGCCTGCCGGAGCAGCTCGCGTACGCGCGCTCCAGGTATCCGGCGGACGACTACGCCCGGATCGCGCGCCAACTGTCGTCCGAGCCGGGCCGGTTCGGCCGCAACCTGCGCACCTTGATGTACCGGCTCCTGAAACTCGGCGAACCGGCGCATCCACCGGCCCTGCCGCCCCTGCCGCTGCCCGCCCCGCTGTGGGGGACGACGCAGGGCGAGGTGTCGGCGTGAACGGCCTGCTGGTCGTCCGGCTGGACGCGGGCGGCGGGGAGAGCTGGCGGGAGTGTGCCGACATGCTGTACGCGGCACGCCCGTTGGCGCTCCCCGAGGCCCGGTCGCTGACCTCTCTCGTGCTGGAGCGCTACCCGGGCTGCGGCCTGGTGTGCGTGCCCGGCGAGGACGGCGGCTGGGTCCTCGGCAGCCGCTCCCGCCTCACGGTCGTAACCCTTCCAACCGGCCCGCCAGACGCCCCGCGTCCGCTTCGCTGACCGGCCGGTAGAGGGCCAGGGACTCGGTGTACCGGTCCCTGGCCCTGTCCATGTCCCCGCGTTCCTCGGCACCCCGCCCGAGCAGCTCCAGCGTCCGGGCCTGCCAGTGGACGGAGCCGGTCGCCTCGAACTCGGCGACGGCCTGGTGGAGTTGGCGGTCGGCGGTGTCGTGCAGGCCGGCGAGGGCGTGGGCACGGCCGAGGAACGTGAGGGCTCGTGCGGCGTCGTACGGGTCGTTCTCGTCGAGGAGTTCGGTGCGGGCCCGGGTCAGGTGCGGGAGTGCGTCGTCCGGACGGCCGTCGGCGAGAGCGATGTCGCCGAGACAGATGCGGGTCAGGGCCGCGCCGCGCCGGTAGCCGATCGCCTCCCGGAGGGTGAGGGCCTGGGCGAAGTACACCTGGGCTTCGGAGAGGCGTCCGGCGAGTTGATGGGACTGCCCGATCCCGTGCAGCGCCTGCGCCTCGGCCCGGCGGGCGGTGTGCGTCTCTCGCGGGTCCGCGGCCGCCACGTCCTCGCGTGCGAGGTCCAGCGCTTCGTGGTACAGGGCGATGGCTTCGTCGTGCCGGCCCGCGTTGCGCAGACCGCCGCCGCCGTCCGTCAGCATGCGGGCGACGGCGTCCCGGTCCCCCGTCCGCCGGGCCGCCGCGAGCCCGATCTCGTGGGCCTCGGTCCACAGGTCGTAGGGTCTGATCCGCAGGAAGTAGGGATACATCGCGTCCGCCAGCTGCCAGGCCGCCGTGTCCTCACCCCGCCGGGCGCAGTCGCGCAGGACGGCCATGAGCGGGCCGCTCTCCTCGACCAGCCACCGCAGCGCTCCGGTGGCGTCGGTGAACGGGGCCGGCGAGGGCTGCCCCGCGTAGTCGCGGCTCAGCGTGCGATGGGTGGGGGTGAGCAGCGCCTCGGCGGCCGTGGTCACGGACAGATAGTGGTCGACGGCCCTCCGCCGCGCGTGGTCGGTGCTCTCGGCACTCTCCTCGGCGGCGGCGCGCTCACGGGCGTGCAGCCGGAGCAGGTCGTGGAAGCGGTAGCGGTCGGGGCCGAGGTCTTCCAGGAAGTTCGCCTCGACCAGCGCGTCGAGCACCCGTTCCGCCTCCGCGTCTCCCGTCCCGCAGACGGCGGCGGCGACCGCCGAGGAGAAGTAGGGCACCGGTAACAGCCCCAGCTTCCGGTACCCGGCGGCCAGTTCCGGCGGGAGCAGACGGTACGACTCCTGCAACGCGGCCCGCACGGCTGCCTCCCCCTCGATGCTGAGCGCGTCCAGCGCGCCCCCGTCCCCGCCGCCGAGCGCCCGCGCCATCACGGCGAGCGGCTGGCGGGGCCGGGCGGCGACCCGTGCGCCCGCGACGCACGCGGCGAGGGGGAGGCCCGCGCACGCCCGCGCCATCGCGAGGGCCGCCTCGGGTTCCCGCCGGACGCGGTCGGCGCCGACGCGGCGGCTGAGCAGTTCCATCGTCTCCCGGGTGGCGAGCGCGGGGAGTTCGAGGAAGGAGGCGCCCTCGGGGCCGAGTCCGGTCAGGCGGTTGCGGCTGGTCACGACGGTCACGGCGGCGGCCGAGCCGGGCAGCAGCGGGCGGACCTGTGCGGCGCTGCGCGCGCTGTCGAGGAGCAGTGCCATGCGCCGGCCCGCGGTCGCCGAACGCCACAGGGTCATCCGCCCGTTGAGGTCGGCGGGGACCTGGTCGTGGCCGAAGGAGCGGAGCAGTTCGAGGAGGAGTTCGCCGGGGCTCGCGGGCCCTTCGGGGGCGTGGCCGCGCAGGTCGGCGTACACCTGTCCGTCGGGGAACTCGGTCTCGCGGCCGAGCAGCCAGCGCCGGGCGAGGGTCGTCTTGCCCATCCCGGCGGGGCCGCTCACGACGACGGTCACCGGTCCGCCGTGCGCCACCAGCCCTTCCAGCAGGTCGAGTTCGGCGACGCGGTTGACGAAGTGCCCCGGTGCCGGGAGCAGTTGCCGGGGGACGGCGGGAGCGGCCGGGGTGTGGAAGTGGATGCCTCCCGTGATGTCCCGCGCCTGGACGACGGGGCCGGTGAGCCGTGCGGAGGTGCCGATGGTGTTCTCGACGCCGGCGGCGCGGTCGTCCTCCGCGTCCAGGGAGGTGAGCCAGCGGCGCAGTGCGCGGTGCAGGTCGGGTGAGGTGGCCGCGCGCCGGGCGAGCGCGTGTGCCAGGCGCCGCAGGGCGGATTCGTCGTACGGGGGCTCGGGGAGTTCGGGGGCGTCGGGGAGTTCGTCCACGAGTCGTCGCAGTGCGTGGGGATCCCGGGCCGCCGTCGTCAGAGCCGCCCTCAGTTCTCGCTCCGTCGGTTCTGGCATATGCCACTCCTACCCGGGGCGCCCACATCCGAAGAGAAAAGGACAGGAATTGGCCATAAACAATGTCAACTTACTTTCGTATGTGATTACTTATGGCCGCGTGCGATTCTTGTCCACTCCGAAGTGCGGTCCTTCGAACGGAGGCACTGGTGGACTTACGGATTCGCGTGCTGGGGCCGGTGGAACTGCACGGGAACCAACAGATCGACACACTCGGATCGACACGGGACGGCTTGATCGTCGGTTGTCTGGCACTCGACGCCGGCCGGCCCGTCTCCACCGACAGCCTCATCCACCGGCTGTGGGACGACACCCCGCCCGCCCGGCCCCTCGCGAACCTCTACACCTACGTCGCCCGCGTCCGCCGCAGGCTGCGGGACCTCGGCGCCGAGGGATGCCTGGTCCAGCGCACGCACGGCTACCTCCTGGACCTCGATCCGGACCGGGTGGACAGCCACCGGTTCCAGCACCTCGTCGCCCAGGCCCGCGCACTGTCCGACCGGGGAGCCGACCAGCAGGCGCTGCGGCTGCTGGGCGAGGCGGACGCGCTCTGGCTGGGCGAGCCGCTGGCCGGCCTGCCGGGGCTGTGGGCCGAGGGCGTCCGGGGTGTCCTCACCGAACGCCGACTGGCCGCACAGCTGATCCGCGCCGACATCGGGCTGCGCGAGGGACACTTCGCCGACCTCGTCCCGGACCTGACCGCGCTCGCCGAGGAGCACCGCACCGACGAGGCCATCGCCGCCCGGCTGATGACGGCCGCCTACGGCTGCGGACGCCTGACCGACGCCCTGCGCGTCTACGACACCGTCCGCCGCCGGCTCGCCGGGGAACTGGGCGCCGACCCCGGCGAGGCCCTTGCCCGCCTGCACCACCTGATCCTCAACAGCGCCCCGGTCGAGGCCCTGCTGAACCGTCCCGAGCCGACCGTCCCGGCGCCCCGCACCCTGCCGAGCCACGCCGAACTGGTGGGCCGCGAGGCGGAGTTGTCGACGATCGTGCAACATGCGACCCGTGCGTCCGCCGACACCTCGGCGCCCCGGCACATCATCGCCCTCCAGACCGTGTCCGGCATGGCCGGCGTGGGGAAGACCGTCCTCGCCCTGAACGCCGCCGACCGCATCGCCTCGCTCTACCCGGACGGCGTCGTCCACCTCGACCTGCGCACCCACGCCCCGGGCCAGCAGCCGCTGACCGTCATCTCCGCGCTGACCTCGCTGATCCGCGCCTTCGGCGTACCGGCGTCGGCCCTGCCCGGCGACCCGGACGCGCTGACGGCCCTGTGGCGCGGGCTGCTCGACACCCGAAGAGCCGTCGTCATCCTCGACGACGTGCGCGACGCGCGTCAGTTGCGGGACCTGCTCCCGGGCCCCTCCCCGTCCCTGGTCCTCGTCACCAGCCGCCGCCGGCTGACCGGACTGCCCGGACTGCGCTCGGTCGACCTGGACGTCCTGCCCGCCGCCGACGCCCTCGCCCTCTTCCGGTCCGTGGCCGGCCACGAGCGGACCCGGCAGACGGGCGAGGTCGCCGACATCGTGCGGCTGGCCGGCTTCCTCCCGCTCGGCATCGAACTCCTCGCGGGCCGACTGGCCTCCCGCCCCACCTGGACGACCTCGCACCTGCTGCGCAGACTCACCCAGGGACAGGGGCGGCTGCGGGAGATCAGGGACGGCGCGCGCGGCAATATCGCCGCCGCGTTCGACGTCTCGTTCCGCGCGCTCGAATCCGTGGAACGGAAAGTGTTCCGGTTCCTCGGACTCCGTTTCGGGCCGACGATCGACGCCTACGCGGTCGCGGCACTCACGGATCTCCCCCTCGACACCGCCGAGAATGTCCTCGAATCCCTACTCGAGGCGCATTTGATCCAAGAGCCGAGTCCCGAACGCTATACCCTCCACGATCTGCTCGGGGAATACGCGCGCGCCATCGCCATGTCCGAGGAGTCGAACGCGGCGCGTGAAGAAGCGCTTTCACGGCTGGCCGAATTCTGTCTCCAGGCCGCCGACGCCGCCGACCGGCTCGCCTATCCGCGCCGGCTGCGCACCGACCGCGCCCACTCGGCCGGCCGTCCCGTCCCGCCCTGGGGCGACGCCACCGCCGCCCGGGACTGGCTCGCCGCCGAACGCATCGGCCTCATGGCCGCCGAGCGCCACTGCCGCACCACCGGCCACAGCCGCCTCGCCGCGCTCCTCGCGAGCGCCCTCGCCGCCTTCCTCGACGACGACGGACACTCCGCCGAGGGCTGGCGCATGCACGCCGCCGCCACCGAGCACTGGCGCGAGAGCGACGACCGCCATCGCGAGATCCATGCCCTCATCGACCTCGGCAACGCCCTCACCTGCTGCAGCCGCTACGAGGACGCCCGCACCGCCTACACCCGCGCCCTCACCGCCGCCGAGGAGACCTCCGACCCCGAGTCCGGCGCGGAAACCCTCCACCAACTCGGCATCCTGTACTGGCACTTGGGCGACTTCCGACAGGCGCTGGCCTACCAGTCGCGCACGCTGGCGCTGCACGCGGCGACGGGGGACGACTGGCAGCTGGCCCGCTGCCGGAGCAACCTCGGGATCACCCACCTCTACCTGGGTGATTTCACCGAGTCGGAGAAAAATCTCGAAGCGGCACTGGACGGGTTCCGGGAAGCGAGAGACCTGCGCCGGTACGCGCGCACCCTCATCAACTTGTCCGACCTTCACCTGCGCACCGAACGGAAAGACACCGCCCGGGAATTCCTGGACGAGGCGCTGACCATCCTCACGGAAATGAGAATTCCGGCGGAGATCGCCGGGACACAGGTGAACCTGGCCAACACCATGGAATCACCCCGGGATCTCACCAAAATGCTCGACCTCTATCAGGACTCCCTCACCACATTCCGCAGGCTCGGCGACCGCCGGAATGCCGCGGAAACCCTGTACGCCATGGGAAGCGCACTCCACGCCGCGCACCGCTTCACCGAGGCCGCCGACCGGCACCGCCACTCCCTGGAGCTGGCCCGCAGCGTCGGAGCCGTCCACGAGACAGCCCAGGCGCTGCACGCCCTGGCCCTCGCCGAACAGCAGCTCGGCCAACTGGACGCCGCCGCCGACCACCTCACGGAGGCCATCACCCTGGCCGAGCGAACCGGCGCGGCACACGAGGCGGCGGAGGCCCGGAAGAGCCTGACGAAGCTGCGCCGGGCGCAGAAGGAACGCCCCCAATAGCACACGGCGATCTATGCCGGGGCCAATTCCACAGGATCCACGAAACCCGGAGAGCCAAGTTGCGCAGGGTAATGCCCCAGAGGTATTACTTACCGCACAGCCATACGGCTGCCGAATGTCTGTGCGTACAGTTCTCGGGAGCGTCCCTTGCACTACCTGCTCATCCACTACGCCGTCGAAATCATTAGAATCTGTTTTCCGTGTTGAATCGCCATCGCGCCCTGCCCAGCCGGTAAAGGAGCCCCCATGGACCCCGTCTCCGTAGCCCTGTTGGCCGCTCTCGCCGGAGGTGTGGGTGGGGAGGCCGGGCGGGAAGCCTGGCAGGGGCTGGTCGCGTTGGTGCGGAGGCCGTTCCGGCGGGGGGAGTCGGGGGACGTGAGTTCCGGGGAGGCGGAGCTGGACGCGTTGGCGGCGGCGCCGGGGGACGAGACGCGGGCGCATGTGCTGAGTACCGCGCTCGCCGTCCGGGCCGCGCTGGACGCGGAGTTCCGGCGGGAGTTGGAGGAGTGGCGGCAGCGGGCCGAGCGGGCGCGGGACAGCGGGGGGACGTACAACACGATCTCCGGGGGGACGTTCCACGGCATGGTGATCCAGAGCCGGAACACCCACGTGCGTCCCCCCGGGGACTGACCTCAGCTCTCCGTCGGCGTCAGGCGCAGGGAGATCGAGTTGATGCAGTACCGCTGGTCGGTCGGCGTCGCGTAGCCCTCGCCCGAGAACACGTGCCCGAGATGCGACCCGCACCGGGCGCAGCGCACCTCGGTGCGGACCATCCCGTGGGACCGGTCCTCGATCAGCTCGACGGCGTCGGTGTCCTTGGGGTCGTAGAAGGACGGCCAGCCGCAGTGGGACTCGAACTTGGTCGTGGAGGTGAACAGTTCGGCCCCGCACGCCCGGCAGGAGTACACGCCCACCGTCTTCGTGTCGGTGTACTCCCCCGTGAACGCCCGCTCGGTGCCCGCCTGCCGCAGCACCGCGTACTCCGCCGGGTTCAGCTCCGCGCGCCATTCCTCGTCGGTCTTCTCGACGTCGTACGACATGGCAACCCCTCTATCGAGACAGCTGGTCCAGGATCAGCGGGCCGAGGTCGGTGACATCGCCCGCGCCCATGGTGAGAACGAGATCACCGGGCCGGGCCATTCCCGCGACGACACCGGGCGCGGCCTGCTTGTCGTGGACGGCGGTGACGTCGGCCCCGGCGGCGCGGGCCGCGTCGATGATCAGCTCGCTGGTGATCCCCGGGATCGGGTCCTCGCGGGCGGGATAGATGTCGAGGACGACGGAGGCGTCGGCGAGCGCGAGGGCCGCGCCCATCTCCCGGCCGAGTTCCTGGGTGCGGGAGAAGAGGTGCGGCTGGAAGAGGACGAGGATGCGGGCGTCCCCGGCGGCGGCCCGCATCGCCTCCAGGTCGGCGGTCATCTCGGTGGGGTGGTGGGCGTAGGAGTCGATGACCTGTGTCCCGGCGGCCTCGCCCTTGAGCTGGAGGCGCCGCTTGACCCCGGTGTAGGCGGCCAGCGCGGGCGCCAGCTCCTCGGCGGGCACCCCGAGCGCGGCCCCGGCGGCGAGCGCGGCGACCGCGTTCAGCGCGTAGTGCCGGCCGGGCACGGACACGGTGAACGTCAGCTCCCGCCCGTCCAGCAGCACGGTCACCTCGCTCTTGAGCCCCTGCGGGACGACGGCCAGGACGCGGACGTCGGCGTCGACGGCCTCGCCGTAGGTCACGACCCGGACGCCCTCGACCCGCCGCGTCAGCTCCCGCGCGCCGTCCTGGTCAGCGGAGATCACCAGCGTCCCGCCGGGCACGATCCGCCCCGCGAAGGTGACGAAGGAGTCGTAGATCTCCTCCATGGAGGCGTAGTTGGCGTGGTGGTCCAGCTCCACGTTCAGCACGATCGCCACCTCAGGCGCGTACTTGTGGAAGCTGCGGTCGGACTCGTCGGCCTCGGCGACGAAGATCTCCCCGGCGCCGTGCAGCGCGTTGGAGCCGGGCGCGTCGAGGTCCCCGCCGATCGCGTACGACGGCTCACGGCCGAGGGTGGCGAGGGAGACGGCCAGCATCGAGGTGGTCGTCGTCTTGCCGTGGGTGCCGGCGACGGCGATGGGCCGCAGGCCGTCCATGAGCGCGGCGAGCGCGTCGGAGCGGTGGACGACGGGGATGCCCAGCTCGGCGGCGCGCACGAGTTCGGGGTTGTCGGCGCGGATCGCCGAGGAGACGACGACGCTGCTGGCGTCGTCCGCGAGGTGGGCCGCGGCGTGCCCGATGTGGACGGTCGCGCCGAGCGCCCGCAGCGCCTGCGCCGTCTCCGAGTCCTTCGCGTCGCTCCCGGCGACCTTCGCGCCCCGCTGGGCCAGGATCTTGGCGATCCCGGACATCCCGGCCCCGCCGATCCCGATGAAGTGCGGACGTTCGAGGGAGGCGGGAAGGCCGGGTGCCATGGCGAGTACTCCAGAGGTCGAGCCAGAACAGGTCAGTCGGCCCAACCCTAGCCGGGGCCCGGCGCTACGGGCTTACGCCTCGTTGTGGGAGAAGAGTTTCAGCACCGGCACGCCCACTTTGTGCCGCGCCCGCGAGGCCCAGTCGCGGTGGAAGAACTCCTCCACGTAGTGCGGGTCGGTCAGCACGATCACCTCGTCCGCGCCGGCCTCGTCGACCACGCTCTTCAGCGCGTCCAGCGGGTGGTTCTCGACGAGGGTCCCCTGTGCCGTGCTGCCGGCGGCGCGCAGCGCGGTCAGGGACACCTCCAGCGCCTGCGCGCCCACGCTGCGCGCGGCCTCGCCCTCGGGGGTGTCGCCTTCGTGGACGGCCTCGTCGAGCTCGCCGAGGGCGACGTCGTCGATGGCGCGCAGCAGCCGGTCCGCCTGGTCCCCGCGAGGCTGGAGCAGCACGTGGAAGGTGACGGGCTCATCGCCGTGCAAGGTCGTGACGAACTCCACGTCGGCGGACGTCAGAGCTTTCTCGATCATCAGAACGCTGGTGAACACCTGTACCCCGCTTCTCCTTCGAGGACCCCCGTGGCCCTCACTCCTCCGAAGGCCGTCCATGGCCCTGCGGAAACCATCCTTCCCCGTGCTCGCACGGGTCCTGCCGAGTCCTAGTCTGCCCACCCGAAGCTAAGCGGAACGACACATTCCGGCTTTTTGACAGCTCCGGGGTGTCGGACTCACGTTCCGGAACCCCCCTCTCCCCTTTGATACCGCCCGAAGAGGAACCCGTCCTCCTCCAAAAGGGACGTCAGTGCGAAGCGCCGGGGCACCGCCACGGGCGGCCCGTCGGTGATCCGCTGGGCCCCTCCGGCGGTGAGCACCGGCGACAGCGCGAGACACAGCTCGTCGAGCACCCCGGCCGCCACGAACTGCCCGAGCAGCCGGGGCCCGCCCTCGGTGAGCAGCCGCGTGAACCCGCGCCCGGCGAGCACACCGGGCACCCGCGCCGGGTCCACCCCCGCCCCGTCCCCGGCGACGACCACCTCGGCCCCCGCCTTCCGCGCCTCCTCGACCCGCGCCGGGTCCGCGCCCGCGCCGGTCAGCACCAGCGTCGGCACAAGCGGCGCGGTGAACAGCTCCCCCGTGAAGTCGAGGTCGAGGCTCGCGGAGACGACGGCGACGGCGGGCGCGGGCCCCTGTCCCGCGGCGGCCCGGCGTGCGGCGAACTCCGCCCGCGCGCGTGCGGGCCCGTACCCCTCCTGCCGTACGGTCTGCGCGCCGACGATGACGACGTCCGCGAGCCCGCGCAGCGCGCCGAAGATCCGCAGGTCCGCCTCGCCGGAAAGGGGCCGGGAGCGGCCGTCGTGCTGGCCCGCGCCGTCGAGGGAGCCGACCATGTTGGCGCGCAGCCAGCACTTCCCTTGGGCCAGTTCGGGATAGCCGTACGCGTCCGCCAGCCGGTCGAGGCTCCACTCCCCCGCCTCGGCGGTGGCTGTCTGGTCGGTCACAGGGAACAGGCGTCGCATGCCCGGCAGTCTCGCATGCCCTTTAGCATGGGTAACCGTGTCCATGTACTCCCCCGGCTCCTCTGGGATCGAACCGATAGCCCACGCGGCACCCGTCTCGCTGTGCACGCGCGAGCCGCACGTCCCCGCGGACCGCCTGGTGGCCGAGATGGTCCCGCCGCCCCGGTTCGCGGCGGCGCGGTTCGGGACGTACCTGCCGGACCCGAACCAGCCGAGCCAGACGGACGCCGTCCGCGTCCTGGAGACCTTCGCGCAGGGCCTGGGCGGCGCCCACGCGGCGGGTGCGGCCAAGCGGGGGTTCCTCGGGTTCGGGAGCAGGAGGCCCAAGGCGCCCGCGGGCCCGCGCGGCGTCTACCTGGACGGCGGCTACGGCGTCGGCAAGACCCACCTGCTGGCCTCCCTGTGGCACGCGGCCCCGGCCGAGCCGGCGCTGAAGGCGTTCGGCACGTTCGTCGAGCTGACGAACCTGGTCGGCGCGCTCGGCTTCCAGCAGACGGTGAAGACCCTCTCGGGCCACCGCCTGCTGTGCATCGACGAGTTCGAGCTGGACGACCCGGGCGACACCGTCCTCGTCTCCACCCTGCTCGGCAAGCTGGTCGACGCGGGTGTCGCGCTCGCCGCGACCTCCAACACGCTGCCGGGCAAGCTCGGCGAGGGCCGGTTCGCGGCGGCCGACTTCCTGCGCGAGATCCAGGGCCTGTCCGCCCGCTTCCGCGCGCTGCGCATCGACGGCGAGGACTACCGCCACCGGGGCCTGCCCGAGGCGCCCGCGCCGTACGACGAGGAGATCGTCGCGAAGACCGCGTACGCCACCGAGGGCACCTCGCTCGACGCGTTCCCGGCGCTCCTGGAGCACCTGGCGAAGGTCCACCCGAGCCGCTACGGCGCGCTGACGGACGGCGTACGCGCGGTGTGCCTGACGGACGTCGGCCCGGTGCCCGACCAGTCGACGGCCCTGCGCCTGGTCGTGCTGGCCGACCGGCTGTACGACCGCGAGGTGCCGGTGCTGGCGTCGGGGCTGCCCTTCGACCGGCTGTTCAGCGAGGAGATGCTGGCCGGCGGGTACCGCAAGAAGTACTTCCGCGCGATCTCCCGGCTCACCGCGCTGGCGCGTGACGCGAAACCGCTCATCGAAGGCTGATTCAGAGCCAACCAATCGCTGTCAAGGGCTGGTTCCGGACACGTATCCCGCTCTTTTGAGGCGGTCTCCCGCTCGAAACGTCGAGTTAACCCTGCAAAGCTCTTTGCAGGGTTAACGTGTTTCTTGACCAGTCATTGACCAGTCGTTGGTACTGACTAGAGGCGCGGAAACGTCGAGGGGGGTGCATGTTCCAAGGCAGGACGGTTCGCATGGGCATGGCGCTCGTCGCCGCCTTCCTTCTCGCTCTCCCCTTCTTCACCACCGCGTCACCCTTCACACACGCGCACACGGCCAGTCAAGTACAGGCCAAGGCTCAGCCCGGAAAGCATCCCTCGGGTATGGCTCTGCGTGACACGAAGGTCACGTCCCGCGACTGTGACCGGTCCGGGGGTCCTGCGGGTCCGCTGCGCACCCGCGACCGACACCGCGTCACCCTGAACGCCGACACGGCTCCCTCCGAGCCCGAACGCGTCATGCTGGCGCAGGATCCCGCGGCCGCGCACCCGGCAGCACTGCCCGGTGCGGACCGCCACCGCCTGTCGAGACCGTCGACGGGCCACTCTCCAGCGGCACTTCAGGTCTTCCGCTGCTGAGAGAGCAGGCAGAACAGAGCAGTTCCCCCACCCTGTCCTGCACGTCCGACGCGCCCCCCACAGCGCGCCAGGAGGAGTCACCACATCATGCAGCCCCTCATCGACAACGCCCGTACGTTCGGACAGCGCCCTGAGGAGTTCGCCAAGCTCGCAGAAGGCCAGTCCCCTCAGGTCCTCTTCATCACCTGCTCGGACTCGCGGGTCGTCCCCGCGCTGATCACGGGCGCCCGCCCCGGCGAGCTCTTCGAGCTGCGCACCGCGGGCAACATCGTCCCCCCGTACGGCTCCGGCGCCCCCTCGGGCGAGGCCGCGACCATCGAGTACGCCGTGGAAGTCCTCGGCGTGAGCGACATCGTCGTGTGCGGTCACTCGCACTGCGGCGCGGTCGGCGCGCTCGTGCGCGGTGACGACCTGGACGCCGTACCGGCCGTCCGCGACTGGCTGGCGCACGCCGCCGACGAGCCCGACGCGACCGAGCCGTCCGATCCGACCGTCGCCCGCGCGGTCCAGAACCACGTCCTCGCCCAGCTCCTGCGGCTGCGCTCCTACCCGTGCGTCGAGAAGCGGCTGGCCGACGGCCGGCTCACGGTGCGCGGCTGGTACTACGAGGTCCACACGGGCGCCGTGCAGGAGCACGACGTCGCCACCGACCGCTTCCAGGCTCTGTGAGCGGCCCGATGACGACCTCTCAGAACACCCGTATATCCCGTTTCCCGCACCTCAAGGAGGACTTCGCGGCCTCCCTGGTGGTCTTCCTGGTCGCGCTCCCGCTGTGCGTGGGCGTGGCCGTGGCCTCCGGGGTGCCGGCCGAACTCGGCCTGATCACCGGCATCGTCGGCGGGATCGTCACCGGACTCATGCGGGGCTCCAGCCTCCAGGTGTCCGGGCCCGCCGCGGGCCTCACGGTCCTCGTCTTCGAGGCGGTCCAGGAGTTCGGCCTGCCCGCCCTCGGCGTCATCGTCCTCGCCACCGGCGTCCTCCAGATCACCATGGGGGCCCTCAAACTGGGCCGCTACTTCCGGGCGATCTCGGTCTCCGTCGTCGAGGGCATGCTGGCCGGTATCGGTCTGGTGCTGATCGCCGGCCAGCTGTATTCGCTCATCGGTACGAAGGCCCCCGAGTCGGGGCTCGGCAAGATCGCCGGGCTGCCCGAGGCGTTCGTGGACGCGGCGGGCTCCACCGCCGCGCTGTCCTCGCTGGCGCTCGGCGCGGGAACCGTCGCCGTCCTCGTCCTGTGGAAGCGGATGCCGGCCAAGGTGCGTACGGTGCCGGGTCCGCTGGCCGCCGTGGGGCTCGCGACCGCCGCCGCGCTCGTCCTCGACCTGCCGGTGGCGACCGTCGAGGTCAAGGGGCTGCTGGACTCCATCCAGCCGCCCTCGCTGGGCGACTTCGGGGAGCTGGGCAGCGTCGGGCTGCTCGGCACGGTCGTCGCGTTCACGCTGATCGCGTCCGCCGAGTCCCTGTTCAGCGCGGCGGCCGTGGACCGGCTGCACTCCGGTCCGCGCACCGAGTACGACAAGGAACTCATGGCGCAGGGCGCGGGCAACGCGGTCTGCGGGGTGCTCGGCGCGCTGCCCATGACGGCGGTGATCGTCCGCAGCGCCGCGAACGTCCAGGCGGGGGCCCGCACCAAGGCGTCCCGGGTCCTGCACGGCGTCTGGCTCCTGCTGTTCGCCGCGCTCTTCCCCGACCTCCTCGCCTACATCCCGATCCCGGCGCTGGCCGGCATCCTCGTCCACGCGGGCGCCAAGCTGGTTCCCGTCCGGGCGATCGCCTCGCTGTGGCGCGAGCACCGGGGTGAAGCCCTCATCCTCGTCGCCACGGCCGTCTCCATCGTCGCGGTCAGCATGTTCGAGGGCGTGCTCATCGGTCTCGCGCTCGCGGTCGTGAAGACGGCCTGGGAGGCGTCGCACATCAAACTGGAGGTGGTCGACAAGGGCGCGGGCCCCGTCCAGGCGTACCTGTCGGGCAACGCGACGTTCCTGCGGCTGCCGAAGATCCTCGACAGCCTGGAGTCCCTGCCCCAGGACCGGCCGGTCGAACTCGACCTGTCGGGCCTGCACCACCTGGACCACGCGTGCCGGACGGCCCTGGAGAACTGGGCGGAGCGGCACAGCGAGGTCGGGACCGAGCCGGTGAAGATGACGGAGCCGGTGAAAGTGACGGCGGGCTAGAGCTTTTGGAGGGTGCGGACAACGCCGAGCGGCTGGGGACGCGGGAAACCGCGCGTCTTGAGGGGCGCGGGGAACTGCGCATCTTTTAGGGGCGCGGGGAACTGCGCGACCAGCCACAACGTTGCCGCACCCTCCGACGGCGCACACCCCCCACCCCCTTCCGAGCCCCCTCGTTCCACAGAACGACACGCCTGGTTCCGGTACGGCGTTCCCCCTGATAGACACACCGGGTCAACTCCCTGTCCGCCAGCAGGAAGGCCCCTCATGTCCACCACACGCCGCACCCTCCTCACCCGTACCGGTGCCGCGGGCGCCGGGATCGTGTTCGCCGGCGCGCTCACCGACCTCTTCGCCGGCACCGCGGTCGCCGACCCGATCGGCCACCGCGGCTACGGCCCCCTGATCCCGGACCCGAAGGGCCTCCTGGACCTCCCCGAGGGCTTCTGTTACCGCGTCCTGTCCCGCGAGGGCGACCCCCTGCGCTCCGGCGAGGGCACCGTCCCGTCGAACCACGACGGCATGACGGCCCTGCCGGGCAGAGGCGGACGCGTCCACCTGGTCCGCAACCACGAGAACCGCCCGACGGCCGAGCACCCCGTGCCGACGGTCGAGGGCCTGACCTACGACCCCGAGGGCAAGGGCGGCTGCACGGCCCTCACGCTGGACGCCCGGGGCGACGTCCTCACCGAGCGCGTGGCCATCGCCGGCACCGCCGTCAACTGCGCGGGCGGGCCCACCCCCTGGGGCACGTGGCTGACCTGCGAGGAGACCGAGGACAAGGCCGGCACCAGCGGCTACACCAAGGACCACGGCTACATCTTCGAGGTCGACCCGGCCGACCCGCACCGCACGGGCGCGGTCCCGCTGACCGCGATGGGCCGCTTCCCGCACGAGGCCATCGCGATCGACCCGCGCAACGGCGTCGTGTACGAGACCGAGGACGCCTTCGACAAGCCGTTCGGCCTCTTCTACCGCTTCCTCCCGGCGAAACCCCTCGGCGGACTCGGCTCCCTGCGCGCGGGCGGCCGGCTCCAGGCGATGCGTGTCCCGGGCGTGGACGACCTCTCGACGATCCAGGAGACGGGGGCGTCGTTCGACCGCGTCGAGTGGGTCGACGTCCCCGACCCGGTGGCCTCCACGACGTCCACCCGGCTCCAGGACTACGGGCCGAAGGGCATCACCCGCTCGCAGAAGCTGGAGGGCTGCTACTGGGGCGGCCGTTCGGTCTACTTCGTGTCCTCGTTCGCCCGTACCTCGCAAGGGTCGGCCGCCACCCACTTCGGCCAGATCTGGCGGTACGACCCCGACCGCCGCCGCCTCACCCTCGTCGTCGTCTTCGGCCCCGACACCGACATCCAGCTCCCCGGCGAGTCCCCCGACAACATCTGCCTCGCCCCCAGCGGCGGCCTCATGGTCTGCGAGGACGGCAACGGCGCCCAGCACGTCTACGGGGTGACCCGACAGGGCGAGGTCTACGCCATGGCCCGCGGCCGCCAGAACATCGGCACCCCGGAGACCCCCGAATGGGGCGAGTTCGCCGGCGTCACCTTCTCCCCCGACCGCCGGACGATGTACCTCAACTGCTACACCCCCGGCACGACATTCGCGGTAACGGGCCCCTGGCGGTAGCGAACCCCGCGGCGATCCCAACGCCGCCCACAACGGACGGGGCCGGGCCCGGGGACACCCCGGCCCCGTCACACACCCCGACGCACCTCGGCCACACGAGCCCAGCCCGGACACCCAGGCCCGGCTCGGACACCCCAACCCCCGCCTTGGACACCCCGGCGCGACTCGGCCGCACGAGCCCGGCCCGGACACCCAGGCCCGACTCGGACACCCCAACCCCGCCAGGCACCCCAACCCGATCCGGACATACCAGCCCCGCCGCGCAACCGGACAAGGAAAACCCTCGTCGCGGCCACGCATCCCGGCCCCGTCACACACCCCGACGCACCTCGGCCACACGAGCCCAGCCCGGACACCCCGGCCCGACTCGGACACCCCAACCCCGCCAGGCACCCCAACCCGATCCGGACATACCAGCCCCGCCGCGCAACCGGACAAGGAAAACCCTCGTCGCGGCCACGCATCCCGGCCCCATCACACACCCCGACGCACCTCGGCCACACGAGCCCAGCCCGGACACCCCGGCCCGACTCGGACACCCCAACCCCGCCAGGCACCCCAACCCGATCCGGACATACCAGCCCCGCCGCGCAACCGGACAAGGAAAACCCTCGTCGCGGCCACGCATCCCGGCCCCATCACACACCCCGACGCACCTCGGCCACACGAGCCCAGCCCGGACACCCCGGCCCGACTCGGACACCCCAACCCCGCCAGGCACCCCAACCCGATCCGGACATACCAGCCCCGCCGCGCAACCGGACAAGGAAAACCCTCGTCGCGGCCACGCATCCCGGCCCCGTCACACACCCCGGCCTGCCCGGTTCACGCGTCCGGTCCTTCTCAGGCGCCCCAGCCTCGCCGCGCACTCCACCCCGGTGCGCACTCCAGCCCCGCCACGCACCTCACCCCGGTGCGCACACCGACCCCGCCTCGCATCCGCGTCGAGGAAGCCTTCGGCTGCGCCGTACTCTCCGGCCCCGCTCCAGCGCCTCGGCCTCGCTCACGCGCCCGGCCCGGTGCGCGACTCCGGCCCCGCCGTGCGTCCGGTGCGGGGAAGCCTTCGGCCCTGTCGGGTATCCCGGCGTCGGTTGAGGGTGGCGAACCGCCGAGTGGTGTAGAGCCGTCCGGACCGCGCCCGTCCGAGCACTGCGATCGCCGACGAGGCCGAAGCCCGCGCCGCTGCGTGAGCCGGTCAGCGCGACGAGGCCACTCGGCCCCGGGCTGACGCGCGGAACTCGGCCACGACCTGCGAAGCCGCGATCGCCGAGCGGCTGCACCACGGGGCGGGACGCCACCCGGTTGAGCGTCCCGCCCCCGCAGCGCGCCCGTGTCTCGACTCCGCCCGGTCGAGGCCCGGCCCACCTGAGTGAACGTCCGGAGCGGCGGCTCGGTTGGTTTGTGTGATCGGCATATCGTCCTACGGTGATCACTCCTGTACGCCGTCTCGCCGCCGTCGCGGCCCTCGCCGCCTCGCTCGCCGCCTGCGGCACCACAAAGGCCGGTCCGCCGGCCTCGGCTCCGGCGCCCGAGCGGGCCGCGTCGGCCTCGCCGTCCCCGTCCCCGTCCCGGCCTGTGCCCTCGGCGCCTCCGACGATGGCTGCGGGGCCCTCGGGGCTCACGCCGGTCTTCGAGCATGCGCCGCGGGGGGCGCGGACGGTGGCGCTCACCTTTGATGCGGATATGACCGCTGATCAGGGGGCACGGGCGGCCAGGGGGGAGCGATTCGACAACCCGGGGCTGATCGCGGCGCTGCGGGCGTTGAGGATTCCGGCGACGGTGTTCATGACGGGGCGCTGGGCGGAGGAGTACCCGGAGCAGGCGCGTTCGATCGGCCGGGACCCTTTGTTCGAGGTCGCCAACCACTCGTACAGCCATCACGCGTTCACGTCGGACTGCTACGGCCTGCCGACGGTCCCGGAGTCGGGGATGCGCGCGGACGTCGAGAAGGCGTACGCCGCTTTCCGCGCGGCCGGTGTTCCGCACGCGATGCCCTACTTCCGCTTCCCCGGCGGCTGTTACGACAAGACGGCCCTGCACGCGCTGAGCGCCACCGGTGTGACGGCCGTCCAGTGGGACGTCGTCAGCGGCGACGCGTTCGCGACGGACGCGGACGCGGTGGCCCGCCAAGTCCTCGACGGCGTCAAGCCGGGCTCGGTCGTCGTCATGCACTGCACCCGCAGCGCCGCCCCCACCACGGAACGCGCCCTGCGCACGATCGTCCCCGAACTGCGCCGCAAGGGGTACCGCTTCGTGAAGGTCTCCGAGCAGATCCGGGCCGCCGTAGGCTGACCGGCATGACCGACACCCCGTACGCCGAGTGCGTGCTGTGCCGCGAGCCGACGGAGTATCCGGAGACGCAGAAGGGGATCACGCTGTGTCCCGTGTGCGAGTGGCAGGAGGCGCAGCGGACGGCGTGCTCGGGCTGAGCTGGCGAGGGGCGCGTACACGCCGGTGCCCCTCAGTCCGCCGTCCGCCGCGACACCAGCGCGCACGCCCCCGCCACCACCCCCACCGCCACAACCCCCGCGACGATCACCGGCACCACCGGCACCGGGACCACCGCGTCCCGCGACCCGGTGACCAGCCCGCTGACCGCCGCCTGCGCGGGCGACCCGCTCACGACGAGGGCCAGCAGGGCGCCCAGCATGAGCGCGGGCACGGCCCTCCCCGACGACCGCAGCACCGGCCACGCGCTCAGCACCCCGACGGCGGTCCCCAGCAGCGCGCAGGCCAGCGCCGCCAGCACGCCCGCCCCGGCGGCGTCGAGGACCGGCACCCGGCGCTGGTGGTCCGCGCTGACGGGATCGCTGATCCAGGTCACGACGAGCGTCCCCACGAGCCCGATCGCGAGCCCCGCGCCCGCCCCCACCAGCACGGCCCCCAGATGCGCCCGCGCGGGCCCGACGGCCGCCGCGACGACACTCCGCGCGGCCGACGGCTCGTGGCCGGCGCAGATCCGCACGAGCCAGGCGGTCACCGGCAGCAGCGCGGCGGCGGCGTACCCGAGCGAGTCGAGGATCGGCTGCCCGCCCTGCACCCCGACCCCCAGGAAGACGGCGTACAGCAGGACCGGCGGCAGCCACCGCTGCGACCGCGCGAGCAGCGCCGCCTGATACCGCACGACGGCCCTCATCGCCCCTCCTCCGTGCGCACGCTCTCGACGTGCCACGGCGGCCGGGCGTCCAGCAGCGCCCGCAGGACGACGTCGGAGTGCGAGACGGGAACGGCGATCCGGCGCACGCCCGCCTCCCCGGAGCCCACGGAGACGGCCCGCCGCAGCACCTCCCTGGGCAGCTCCGCCCCCACAGCCCCGCGCACCTCGACGACGGCACACGGCCCGTCCGGCACGACGGCCTCCTCCCGCGCACGCCGCCGGACCCCGCCGTCACGCACCTCGTACACGGCGTCCGCGGCCCCCGCGAGCCGCCGGGGGTCGTGGTCGACGAAGACGACGGCCCCGCCCGCCGCCGTGCGTTCCGCGACCGCCCGCTCCAGTTCCCCGCGCGCCTCGGTGTCGAGCCCCGTCCACGCCTCGTCCAGCACGAGCAGGTCCGGCGCCGCCACGAACGCCTGCGCCACGGCGACCTTCTGACTGCTCCCCTTGGACAGCCGCCCCATCGGCGTCCGCGCGAACCCCCCGGCCCCGAACCGCTCCAGCCACTCCCCCGCCGCCTTCCCGGCCCCGGCCCTGCTCAGCCCATGGATCGCCCCCAGGTGACACAGATAACCGACCGGCGTGAAGGGCAGCGCCGCCGGGAACCGCTCCGGGACGTACGCGGTGCGGGGCCGCCCCTCGACCCTGCCCTCGCTGGGCGCGTCGAGCCGGGCCAGCAGCCTCAACAGGGTTGATTTCCCGGTGCCGTTGGCCCCTTCGACGCGGGTGAGGGTCCCGGCGGGCAGGTCGAGGCCGACGTCCCGGAGGATCCAGGGCCCGCGCGCGCCGTAGCGGCGGCCCACGCGGTCGAGCCGGAGTGCGTGATCCATGGCCGCATCCTCTCCTGTCCGTGAGGTCACGTAGCCTGCTGCGGGTGAGTGACAGTCCGTTTCAGTCCGAAGCCGGCCCGCGTGACGAGGCCCCGCAGTTCGTCCTGCCGCTGGTGGTCCGTATCGAGCGGGACGCGCCGCCGGCCCGCACCGACGCCCTGGAGACCGCCGCCCGCGCGGTCCTGGTGATCCTCGACGACGCGCGCTCCACGGGGGACGGTGAGTGGGCGCGGGCGATGGCGGACTGGCAGGACGCCCGGATCCGGAAGGTGGTCCGGCGGGCGCGGGGCGCGGAGTGGCGGCGTGCGGAGGCGCTGGACGGGATCACCGTGGCCGGCAAGTCGGCCGAGGTGCGGGTGTTCCCGCCGGTGCCGCTGGACGGCTGGCCCAAGGACCTCGCCCGCCTCCAGGTCTCCGGCACGGACCTCGACGACCCCGAGCCGCCGGCCGGCCCGGAGACGGACGTCCCGGTGCTGTGGCTCAACCCCGACCTCGACATGTCCGCCGGGAAGACGATGGCGCAGACCGGGCACGCCGCCCAACTCGCCTGGTGGGAGCTGGGCGACGAGGAGCGGGCCGCCTGGCGCGACACCGGTTTCGCGCTCGCCGTCCGCACGGCCGACCCCGGCCGCTGGTCCCAACTCACGGCGAGCGGGCTGCCGTTGGTCCGTGACGCGGGCTTCACCGAGATCGCGCCGGGGAGTTGCACGGTCGTGTCGGATCATCCGGCGCTGCGCAGGCGGCTGCCGTGATCAGAGGCCCGGCTTCCGGTCCTGGAAGATCGGGTCCGGGTTCGGGCTGCCAGTGGGCGCGCGGTCCGGTTCCACGGGTCGACTCGCCCTCACGGAAAGGCCGGGAACGGGGAGTTGTACGGTCTGTCCCATCGGATCATCCGGGCCGCGCAGGCGGTTACCGTGAGGTCCGCCACAGCCGTTCGCAGCACCGGGGAGTCGTCATGTCGCTCGACCGTCCGCCGATCAACAGCGGGGTTCCGCACTCGGCGCGGATCTGGAACTACTGGCTCGGCGGCAAGGACTGCTACCAGATCGACCGCCAAGTGGGCGACCAGATACGGTCGTTGAACCCCGAGATCGTCGACATCGCGCGCGCCCAGCGGGCGTTCCTCAAGCGGGCGGTCACGTATCTCGCGGGCGAGGTGGGGATCCGGCAGTTCCTCGACGTCGGCACCGGCCTGCCGACCCACGACAACACGCACGAGGTCGCGCAGTCCGTCGCGCCCGAGTCGCGGATCGTGTACGTCGACCACGACCCGGTCGTCCTCCAGCACGCGCACACCCTCCTCGCCGGGACGCCCGAGGGCGCGACCGACTACATCGAGGCGGACCTGCGCGACCCCGCCGCGATCCTGCGGGCCGCGCGCGCCACCCTCGACTTCGAGCGTCCGGTCGCCCTCATGCTCCTCGGCATCGCCGCGCACATCCCCGACGACTCGGCGTACGACCTGGTGGGCGAGCTGAAGTCGGCCCTCCCGGCGGGCAGTCACCTCGTCTTCTGCGACAGCACCGAGATGTTCCACCCCGCCGAGATGCGTGCCATGGTCGAGCGCTGGAACGAGGCCGGCGACAACCCCCGCGTCAACCGCACCCCCGACCAGCTCGCCCGCTTCTTCACCGGCTTCGACCTCCTGCCCCCCGGCCTCGTCCCCGTCGCCGACTGGCACGCCCCCTCCGACGACCCGTCCCGCCGCGACGTCGACAGCTTCGGCGGCGTCGCCCTCAAACCCTGACCCGGCAACCTCAAATGTTCCTCTGAACGCACCCCCCGAAGGTTCACCCCCGGGTGACGCGGGCCATACCTCCGTCACCCACACAGGGCCGAACCACCGGAGGAGGGGCCATGCCGGAACGAACCCCAGGCACGAACACACTGCCGGAACCGACAACACACCCGAACACCGCCCTCCGCCCCGGCACGCGGACGCCACCCCGGCCCACCGCCGCCCCGGCCGCGAGGCCCGCCACCGCCCCGGACACCGGGACCAGGCCGAGCCCCGAACCACCGACCTCCCCCGCCACCACTGCGCGGCCGGCCGCCGCACCCCGCACAGCCGACGCCGCCCAGGCAACGGCCCCCGACACCAGGACCCGGCCCTGCGCCGCCCCTCGCCCCGGCACCAGCACCGCCCCGGCGACGGGGCCTCTCGGCGTCGGCACCGGCGTTTCCGCAGCGGGCGACGCCGAGAGCCGATCCACAGCGGCGCCCCGCCTCGCCCCCGGTCCTCACTCCGCCTCAGAAACCACATCCGGCCCCCGGCCCACCGCCGCCCCGGCCGTGAGGCCCGCCACCGCCCCGGATACCGGGACCAGGCCGAGCCCCGAACCACCAGCCTCCCCCGCCACCCCTGCGCGGTCAGCCACCACACCCCGGGCAGCCGACGCCACTCAGCCGGCGGGCCCCGCCACCGAGCCCCGGCCCGCCGCACCTCTCCCTGGCACCAGCGCCGCCCCGGCCACTGGTCCCGGCACCGGCGTTTCCGCAGAGGACGACACCGAGAACCGGTCCACAGCAACGCCCCGTCCCCACCGCGCCTCAGACCCCCGGCCCACCACCAGCCCCGCCTCCGGCCCCCGGCCAGACGCCACGCCGCCGACCTCCCCCGCCACCACTTCACGGCCGGAGGCCACACCACGCCCTGCCACGGCGGCCCACGTTTCCGCAGGGGCAGACGTCGAGGACCGGCCCGCTGACGCGACTCGCCCCGCCCTCGGCCGCCACCCCTCCCCGCCGCCCTGTCCTGGAGCCGACCCCCGCCCTGCCGCAGCGGCTCGCGGCGCAGCCGAACCCCGGCCCACCGCGACCGCCCGCCCCGCCGCAGGGCTCCGCGCCGAGGACCGGCCCGCGTCGGCGGCTCACCCCGCCCACGGCCGCCGCCTCACCCCGGAAACCTCGCCCGGCACCCGGCCCGCCCCCTCCCCCTCGCCCCTCCGGCCCCCCGCGTTCCGGCTCGGGACCGGCATAGGGTGGCGGCCCGAGATCGCGGAGGCGATCGAGGGGATGCCCGGGGTCGAGTGGGTGGAGGCTGTGGCGGAGAACCTGTGTGCTGGGCATCTGCCGGAGTCGTTGGTGCGGCTGCGGGCCCGGGGGGTGACGGTCGTGCCGCACGGTGTCTCGTTGGGGCTGGGTGGGGCGGAGCGGCCGGAGGAGGGGCGGCTGAGGGCGTTGGCGGAGCGGGTGGAGGCGTTGGGTGCGCCGTTGGTCACGGAGCACATCGCGTTCGTGCGGGCGGGCGGGGCGCTGACCGCGACGGCGGCGCTGGAGGCGGGCCACCTGCTGCCGGTGCCGAGGACGAGGGACGCGCTGGACGTCCTGTGCGAGAACGTCCGCATCGCCCAGGACGCCCTGCCCGTCCCCCTGGCCGTCGAGAACATCGCCGCGCTACTGGCCTGGCCCGGCGAGGAGATGACCGAGGGCCAGTTCCTGTACGACCTGGTCGACCGCACCGGCGTCCGGCTCCTCATCGACGTCGCCAACCTGCACACCAACCACGTGAACCGGGGCGAGGACCCGGCCCGCGCGCTCGCCGAACTCCCCGTGGAGGCCATCGCGTACGTCCATGTCGCGGGCGGTCACGAGAGGGACGGCGTGTGGCACGACACCCACGCGCACCCCGTCCCCGCCGCCGTCCTCGACCTCCTCACCGCGCTCACCTCCCGCACCGCCCCGCCCGGCGTCCTCCTGGAACGCGACGACAACTTCCCCGATCCGGCGGAACTGCGCGGGGAGTTGGCCGCGATCAGGGACGCGGTGTCGCGGGGCTCCCTGGCGAGGACCCGCACGGAGACACTGGCGGCGGTGAGGCCGACGCCCGCGCGGAACACGACGACGACCGCCTCCCCCTCACCGACGCCTGCCGACTCCCCCTCTCCGACGGCCACTCCGGACCCCGTCCAGGAACCGCACCCCGCCCCCGACACCTCCACCCGCCGGCGCCTCGCCCTCGTCCAGACCGCCCTCCTCTCCGCCCTGACCGCCGGCACCCCCGCCCCCGAGGGCTTCGACCGTGCCCGACTCGCCGTCCAGGCAAGGGCGTTGGCGGCGAAACGGGCCGGCGTGGTCGCGAAGGTCGCCCCCGAACTCCCGGAGATCCTGGGCGAGAAGTACCGTCCGGCGTTCCTGGCGTACGCCACGGCCCGCCCCCTGCGCGGCGGTTACCGCCAGGACGCTCTGGACTTCGCCGAACGCCTGCTGGAGGAGGGCGAGTTCGGCACACCCCTCGCCCACTTCACGACGCCCCGCACCCGACGTCTCGTCCGCCGCTGGTGGCTGGACAGGTCGGGCCCGGCGCCGAGGACCCCGTCACGGCTGGCGCGCACGGTCCGTGCCCTGACCGGCCGTTGAGACCCCCACCCGCCATTCACCCCCGCACATCCGTTCACACAATCCCCCGGTAAACTGCGGATCCCGCACCCGGCACACACGATCCACCGAAGTGCGGTGCCACACCCGGGAGGCACCATGCGAGCGCGTCACGAAGAGAGCTGGGCGGGCAACCTCCTCAGCGGAACCGGCGTCATCATCGTCGGCCTCATCCTGACCCTGCTGGCGCTGGCGTTCCCGATCTGGTCGTACGCGGACCGCGCGGACACCGGCACGCCCGGCCCGAGCCTGCTGAACGCCCGTACGGAGACGACCCGGTTCGGCCCGCTGTCCGCGCTGGACCGGGATTTCATCGAGAAGGTGCGCCTCGCGGGCCTGTGGGAGATCCCGGCGGGCCGACAGGCCCAGCAGAAGGGCACGACGACGGCTGTGCGGACGGCGGGCCGGCACCTGGTCGACGGCCACACGTTCCTGGACGAGCGCGTCCGCAACGTCGCCGCCCTCCTGGACGTCCCCCTGCCGGACCGCCCGACGGACCAACAGCAGGGCTGGCTGCGGGAGTTGGACGAGGCCCAAGGCACCGGCTACGACTGGAAGTTCGCGAACCTCCTGCGCCTGGCGCACGGCCGGATCTTCCCGGCCGTCGCCCAGGTCCGCGCGAGCACCCGCAACTCTTTGGTCCGTGCCCTCGCGGACGACGCCAACGCGGCGGTCCTGGACCACATCCAGGTCCTGGAGGCGACGGGGTACGTCGACTTCGACGCCCTGGCGCGGGGCCTGGCGACGGACTCACCCCCGCCCCTCACGGTCCCGGTCACCCCGTGACCCTCCGCTTCCCCAACTCCCCGTAAGCGGAACGTCACATACCCACAACACTCCGCCCGGATCGTGAACAAAGCATGGTGGTACCACGGGCAACTGGCATAGAAACACGGCATGTTCTGGGTGCTTCTGCTGGTCCTGGCGTGGTCCGTCGCGGTCACGGCGTGCGCACGCCTGTGCCTGGCCGCCGTACGCTCGGCGACCACCGGGACGAACGCGGCGCGCGCCGCCGGACACACGCCCCCGGCGCACGGCCTGACGCTGTACGAGGCGGCGTTCCTCTCCGGCGGCCCCGCCCGGGTCGCCGACCTCACCCTGGTGTCGATGGCGAGCGACCACCGTCTGCTCCTCGCGCACACCGGCTGGGCCACCGTCGTCGACCCGCGCGCCCGGGACGAGATGGAGCGCTCGGTGCTGGGCGCGATCGGCCCCGAGGGCCAGTCCCCGATCCCCCCGGTCCGCGCCCGCACGGCGACCGGCGAGGCGGTCAGGGGCCTGGCGGACCGCCTGGTGAACGCGGGCCTGGCGATGCCGGACGGGGCGCGGACGACGGTGGCGGCGGGCCTGCGCGAGGTCCGCGCCGCCGCGACGGCCGTCCTCGTCCTGGGCGCCGTCGCCCTCCTGGTCCCGGCGCCGAACGTGCCGCACACGCTGGTCGCCCTCTGGTTCGCGCTCCCCCTGGCCCTGACGCTGAGCTGCCTCGCGATCGCCCGCGCGGAGATCCCCCCGTACGCCCGCTGGGCCTCCCCGGCGGGCCTGCGCCTCCTGGACTCCCTGTCCCACGACCGCACCTACCTCACCTCGGTCGCCGTCCACGGCGTTCGCGCCCTGAACGAGCCCAACCTGAGGGCGGCGTTCGAACGCACCCCGTACCCCTGGCACGAGTGACCCCGTAGTACCGGCGGTCTAGTACTCAAGTGACAGCGGCTCAGTACCCACAGCGGCTTAGTACCCGGGGTGCCAGGGGGGCGCATCGGCGTATTGCCCCGACACCCGCCCCAGGTGCTTGCCTTCCCCCACACCCGAACCCAAACATCCCTTTTGTCGCCGCCGTGCACCGAAGGGACCCCGATGAGAGCCGCCGCACTCCACTCGGCCGCAGGAGCCCTGCTGCTGACCGCCCTCGTCGCCGCCCCCGCAGCCGGCACACCCCCTACCCCTCCAGAGGGACGCGCCCGTACCTCCCCGGAGGGGCGCGGCACGGCCGTGGCCGCCGCCCGCGCCGCCGCGAAGGGCATCGAGTTCGGGGCCTGCCCGGACGCGGAAGACCTCCCCGGGGCCATGAAGTGCGGGACGGTCCAGGTGCCCCTGGACTACGCCCGCCCGGACGGCACCCTGATCCCCCTGACGGTCAGCAGGGTCGAGGCCACCCACCGCGACCCCGGCAACAGCAAGCGCCGCGTCCCCCGCCAGGGTTCCCTGGTCTACAACCCGGGCGGCCCCGGCGGCTCGGGCCTGTACTTCCCGCTGATCGGCCTGGTCCCGGAGTGGAAGCGGATCGCCGCCGCGTACGACCTGGTCGGCTACGACCCGCGCGGGGTGGGCCGTTCGGCGCCCCTGTCCTGCCAGGACCCCAAACACTTCGTGAAGGCCCCGTCGAACTCCCCCTCCCACCCCTCGGAGTCGTACAAGCGCGAACGGATCGCCCAGGCCCGCGCCTACGCGCGCGGGTGCGCCGAACGCTCCGGCAGCGCCCTGCGCCACTACCACTCCCTGAACAACGCCCGCGACCTGCACGTGCTGCGCGCGGCCCTGGGCGAGGAGAAGCTGACGTTCATGGGTGCCTCGTACGGCACCTACTACGGCGCCCTGTACGCGTCCCTGTTCCCCGGCCACGTGCGCCGCATGGTCTTCGACTCGGCCGTCGACCCCGATCCGGCGCACGTCTGGTACCGCAACAACCTCGCCCAGTCCCTGGCGTTCGAGAGCCGCTGGACGGACGTCCGCGAGTGGATCGCCCAGCACGACGACGTGTACGGCCTCGGCGCCACCCCGCAGGCCGTCCTGCGCAGCTACGAGCGCGCGCGGGCCCAGCTCGCGGCCGAACCGGCGGGCGGGGTCGTCGGCCCCTCCCAGTTGCAGCGGGCGTTCCTCCAGGCCGCGTACTACGACGACTACTGGCCGCATCGCGCGCGTGCGCTGTCGGAGTACCTGAAGGGCCGGCCGCAGCAGCTGATCGGACAGGCGGGCCCGGTGCGGGAGTTCGCGGCTGAGGCGGAGAACTCGCACGCCGTCTACACGGCCGTCGAGTGCAACGACGCGCCCTGGCCGACGAGTTGGCGGACCTGGGACCGGGACAACACGCGGATCGCGCGCGTGGCGCCGTTCGAGACGTGGGACAACGCGTGGACGAACCTGCCGTGCGCGTTCTGGCCGGCGCCGCGCCGGCGCCCCCTGGACGTGCGCACCGCGCCCGGCGAGCTGCCGCCGACGCTGATCCTGGCGGCCGAGCGGGACGCCGCGACGCCCTACGAGGGCGCGCTGGAGCTGCGCCGCAGGCTCGCCGGGTCGGTCCTGGTGACCGAGCGGGACGCGGGCAGCCACGGCATCGGCGGGGCGTCGAACGCGTGCGTCAACCGCCACCTGGAGGCGTACCTGCTCCAGGGCCGGCTGCCGGGCCGCCACACGGCGTGCGCCCCGCACCCGCAGCCGAGGCCGACGGACCGCGTACGGGAGGCGGCCCGCCGGCTGCGCTGAGCCCCGCGCGGGTTACGCGAGGCCCGCGACCAGTTCGCCGATCTCCTTGCGGCGGCCCGTGTAGAACGGGACCTCCTCGCGCACGTGCCTGCGCGCCTCGGAGCCGCGCAGGTGACGCATGAGGTCGACGATGCGGTACAGCTCGTCGGCCTCGAAGGCGAGGATCCACTCGTAGTCGCCGAGGGAGAACGAGGCGACGGTGTTGGCGCGCACGTCCGGGAACCCGCGGGCCATCTTGCCGTGGTCGGCGAGCATGCGGCGGCGGTCCTCGTCGGGCAGCAGGTACCACTCGTAGGAGCGCACGAAGGGGTACACGCTGACGTAGTCGCGGGGCGTCTCGTCGGCCAGGAACGCGGGGATGTGCGAGCGGTTGAACTCGGCGGGGCGGTGCAGCGCCATGTTCGACCACACCGGCGTGAGGGCGCGGCCCAGCTTGGTGCGGCGGAAGAGGTTGTACGCCTCCTGGAGCTGGTCGCTGGTCTCCGCGTGCCACCAGATCATGAGGTCGGCGTCCGCGCGCAGCCCGGACACGTCGTAGGTGCCGCGCACGGTGACGTCCTTGGCGGCGAGCTGGTCGAACAGCTCCTGGACCTCGTCGGCGTAGCCCGCGCGGTCCTCGGGGAGGACGTCCTTCAGCTTGAAGACGGACCAGAGGGTGTAGCGGATGACCTCGTTGAGGTCCTTGGCCAGCTTGCCCTTGTTGGGGATCCTGCCGGGTTCGGTGGTGGGGGCGTTCTCGCTCATGCCTGTCATTCTCCCGCCCCGCCGTGGAGGCTCTGCACCGGGTTGGCGGCCAGCTCGCGCACGGCGCTGAGATCGCCGCCGATCTGGTCGACGGCCGCGTTGGCGCTCGCGATGCACGCGGGGATGCCGACGCCGTCGTACTGGGCGCCGCAGACCGCGAGGCCGGGGAGCTTGGCGACGTGTTCGCGGATGCGGGCCACGCGCGCGTGGTGGCCGACGGGGTACTGGGGCAGGCCGTCGGTCCAGCGGACGACGCGGGTCTCCAGGGGCGTCGCGTCGAGCCCGGTGGCCTCGCGCAGGTCGCGGCGGGAGATGTCGACGAGGGCGGTGTCGTCGCGCTGGAGGATCTCGGTCTCGCCGTGGCGGCCGAGCGAGGTGCGCAGGACCAGGACGCCGGGGTCCTGGTCGGCGACCCAGGCCCATTTGCGCGAGGAGAACGTGGACGCCTTGATGGAGTGCCCGTCGACCGGCGGGACGAGGAACCCGCTGCCGTCGGGGAGGAGGTCGGCGTCCGCGCGTCGGTAGGCGAGGGTGACCAGGGCCATGGACGCGTACTCGATCGCCCGCAGTTCGGCGGCGGCCCCCGGCGCCTCGACGGCGAGCAGCCCGGCGGCGACGGGCGCGGGGACGGCGACGACGACGGCGTCCGCGCGCAGCTCCCGCTCCTCGCCCGGTTGCCCGGCGACGATCCGCCAGCCGTCCGCGTCCCGGCGCAGTTCCCGCGCGGGCGTGCCGGTCAGGATCTCGCCGCCGCGCGCGCGGACGGTGTCGGCGACCGCGAGGGGCAGGGTGCCGATGCCGCCCTCGATGCCGGTGAAAACGGGCCCGGTCTGCTGGTTGGCCGCCATCCTGGCCTGGAGTTCGCGGACGCCCTCGGTGAGCGAGGTGTGGGCCTGGGCGATCTGGAACAGCGGGGGGACGGCCGCCCGCATGGAGATGCGGTACGCGTCGCCCGCGTAGACGCCGCCGAGCATGGGTTCGACGAGGCGGTCGACGACCTCGCGGCCGAGGCGCGCGGCGACGTACTCGCCCACGGCGACGTCGTCGCCGACCTCGGTGCGCGGCAGGTCGGCGTCGCGGCCGATGCGGGCCAGGCCCTCCTCGGAGAGGACACCGGCCAGGGCCTCGGCGGCACCGGGGACGCCCATCACGTGCCCCTTGGGCATGGGGCGCAGGGCGCCCCGGGTCCAGATCGAGGCGGTGGCCGTGGCGGGCGGCTGGAGGCGGTCGGTGAGGCCCGCCTCGCGCGCGAGGGCGACGCCTTCGGGGCGGCGGGCGAGCATGGACTCGGCGCCGAAGTCGGTGCGCACGCCCGCGATCTCGCCCGGCAGCAGCTTGCCGCCGACTCTGTCCGCCGCGTCGAGCACGGTGACCCGCGCCCCGCGCTCCAGGAGGCGGTGGGCCGCGGCGAGTCCCGCGATCCCGGCCCCGATGACGACGACCTGCCCTGTACCGCCCGTAGGTGCTGCGCTCATGGATCCAGCCTCTCAGACCCCACTGACAACGCCGCGAGCGCGGTGTGTCCGGGGTGAATCCCGAACGTGACCTCTTCGGGACCCGGTCGCGCCAACGTTCGCGGGGGTCCGCGCGTCCAAGGAACGTCAGTCGACGCGACGCGTCTTCACACCGTTCAGGGGGACATCTCCACATGGCCGCACGCAGATCCGCACACACCCTGGCCGCGTTCCTGGCCGCCGCCGCCCTCACGCTCGCCGGTTGCAGCGCCGACAGCGACGGCGGGTCCTCGGCCGGCCAGGACAAGGCCGCCGTCAAGGAGGACTCAGCGCGCGCGGGCGCCGACGAAGGCGAATCGCTCACCGAGGAGGACGCCTCGGCGGCCGACGAGGGCAAGCCGGGCGCCAAGGCGTCCGCCGCGCCGGTGGTCTCCCCGAGCCACATCATCCGCACGGCGTCCCTGACCGTGCAGGTCGAGGACGTCACCAAGTCCCTGGCCGCCGCCCGCGCGGCCGCCGAGAACGCGGGCGGCTACGTCGGCGACGAGACCACCACGCGCGACGAGGACGACGCCGAGCACACGGAGGTCGTCCTGCGCGTGCCCGTCGAGCGCTACGACTCCGTCCTGGCGGCCCTCCAGGGCGCGGGCAAGCTCCTGGAGCGGTCGTCGAAGGCCGAGGACGTCACCGACCAGGTCGTGGACGTCGCGAGCCGGGTCCAGTCGCAGCGGGCGAGTGTCGCGCGCGTGCGGGAGCTGATGGACCGGGCGACGTCCCTGAGCGACATCGTCAGCCTGGAGGGCGAGCTGAGCCGCCGTCAGGCCGACCTGGAGTCGCTGCTGGCCCGGCAGGCGTCCCTGAAGGACCGCACGAGCCTCGCGACGATCACGCTGTCGCTGACGCGGACGCCGCCCAAGGAGTCGACGGGCGGCGACGACGATCCGGGTGTCCTGGACGCGCTCTCCGGGGGCTGGGACGCGTTCGTGACGGGGCTGCGCTGGGTCGCGGTCGCCCTCGCGGCGACGCTCCCGTTCCTGGTGGTGGCCGCGCTCCTGTTCGCGCTGTGGCGGCGGCTGGCCCGCCGTGTGCTCCCGGCGCCCGCGAGTACGCCCGCCGCCGCGCTGCCGGCGCATCCGGAGGGCGGTGAGGAGCCGCGGCCGTAGCGTGGGCGCATGAGCAACAGTGCGCGGCACCGGCTGGTCGTGATCGGCGGTGACGCCGCGGGCATGTCCGCGGCGTCCCAGGCCCGGCGGGCGAAGTCCCCGGACGACCTGGAGATCGTCGCCTTCGAGCGGGGTTCGTTCACCTCGTACTCGGCGTGCGGCATCCCCTACTGGGTGGGCGGCGACGTCACCGACCGGGACGACCTGATCGCCCGTACCCCCGAGGAGCACCGCGCGCGGGGCATCGACCTGCGCCTGCGTACGGAGGTCACCGAGATCGACGTGCCCGGTCGGCGCGTGCGCGCGCGGGACGCCGGTTCCGGGGTGGAGTCGTGGACGGGGTTCGACCAGCTCGTCGTCGCGACGGGGGCGCGCCCGGTGCGGCCGGACATTCCGGGGATCGGCGCGCGCGGGGTGCACGGCGTGCAGACGCTGGACGACGGGCAGGCGCTGATCGACACGCTGGCCCGCGCGCGGGGGCGCCGGGCGGTGGTCGTCGGGGCCGGGTACATCGGCGTCGAGATGGCGGAGGCGCTGGTCCACCGGGGTTTCGAGGTGACGCTCGTGAACCGGGGCGGCGAGCCGATGTCGACGCTGGACCCGGACATGGGCCGGCTGGTGCGCCGGGCGATGGAAGGGCTCGGGATCACCATGGTGAACGGCGCGGAGGTGACGGCGCTGCGCACGGACGCGGACGGGCACGTGCGCGCGGTGGTAGCGGGCGGCGCCGAGTTCCCGGCGGACGTGGTGGTCCTGGGGATCGGGGTGCGTCCCGAGACGTCCCTCGCGCGGGCGGCGGGGCTGCCGCTCGGGGAGCACGGCGGGCTGCTGACCGACGAGCACATGCGCGTGCGGGGGCACGAGGGCATTTGGGCGGGCGGCGACTGCGTGGAGGTTCTGGACCTCGTCTCGGGCCGCGCGCGGTACGTGCCGTTGGGCACGCACGCCAACAAGCACGGGCAGATCATCGGGACGAACGCGACCGGTGGCGACGCGGTGTTCCCGGGGGTCGTCGGGACGGCCGTCAGCAAGGTGTGCGGTCTGGAGATCGCCCGCACGGGGCTGCGGGAGAAGGACGCCGTGCGCGCGGGGCTGGCGTTCGAGAGCGTCACGATCGAGTCGACGTCCCGGGCGGGTTACTACCCCGGGGCGGCGCCCCTCACGGTGAAGATGCTCGCCGAGCGGCTGAGCGGCCGTCTGCTGGGCGTTCAGATCGTCGGCGGAGAGGGAGCCGCCAAGCGGGTCGACATCGCCGCTGTGGCCCTCACAGCGGGCATGACGGTGTGCCGGATGACGACCCTGGACCTGGGCTACGCGCCGCCGTTCAGCCCGGTGTGGGACCCGGTGCTGGTGGCGGCGCGCAAAGCGGCCCAGAAGGTGGCGGCTTAGGCGGTGCCGGTGAGGCGGGGCAGCGCGGAGACGGCCGCCGCCTGCTCGACGGGCTTCGCGTGGCTCGCGGGGACCTGGCGGGTGCGCAGGCGGTGGCTGACCGCCTCGTCGAGGGTCACGGGACGGCCCGTCTGGGAGGCCAGCCGGCCGGCCTCCTGGCCCAGCCTGGCCACGTCCTCCCAGGGGAGCCGGATCACGAGGGAGAGTTCGGCCTCGCCGTCGGGCAGCGCCTGCATGGAGGGGGTCACTCGGTCGTTCATCGCTGTTCCTCACGTCGTCCCCGCGGCGCCTTCCCCACGCCGCGGATGGTTGCCGGTTCATACGCACGCGCGCGGGTCCACGTTCACCGGTTCGCGCGGCGCATCGCGGGAAGTAGTTCCTCGTGGTCATCCCCGTCCATGACGTGAACCCCGCACGGCGCACCCCTGTGGTGACGTACGCGCTGATCGCGGCGAACGTGCTCGTCTTCCTGTGGATGCCGGGTCTCGCCGGCAGTGTGAGAGGCGACAGCACGATCGCCCAGACGTGCCATCTGCACGCCTTCCTGGAGCAGTGGGCGGCCGTGCCGCGCGAGCTGATCCACGGCCGGCTCCCGCAGATCGTGGCGACCGGCGAGCTCGAGACGGACGGCCAGCGGGTGGGCTGCGCGCTGGGCCCGCCGGACTACGACAAGTCGCCCGTGCTGAGCGTGTTCACGGCGATGTTCCTGCACGGCGGCTGGCTGCACCTGCTGGGCAACATGCTGTTCCTGCTGATCTTCGGCAACAACATCGAGGACCGCATGGGGCACGTGCGGTTCGCGCTGTTCTACGTCACCTGCGGGTACGCGGCGTCCTACGGGTTCGCCGTCCTGAACGCCGACTCGACGGACCCGCTGATCGGGGCGTCCGGGGCGATCGCGGGGGTCCTGGGCGCCTATCTGGTGCTGTATCCGAGGGTGCGCGTGTGGGTGCTGGTGCCGTTCCTGGTGTTCCTGCCGCTGCGCCTGCCCGCGTGGCTGGTGCTGGGCTTCTGGTTCGGGCTCCAGGCGTTCTACTCGGCCGGCGAGGGCGTGTCGTCGGCCGGGACGGTGGCCTACGAGGCGCACGTCGTCGGGTTCGTGGCCGGCATGCTGCTGGCCTGGCCGCTCAAGCGGAACACGATCCCGCCGCCGGAGCCGCGCGGCCTGCTGTTCGGCAGGCGGGCGCGGACCCGGCACTCCTGGTGAGTCAGCGGGCGGTCCGCGTGTGGACGTACTCCGCGAGCCGCGTGAGCGCGTCCGGGTCGGTCTTCGGCATCACGCCGTGCCCGAGGTTGAAGACGTGCCCCTCCAGGCCCGCCGCCGCGTCGAGGACTTCGCGTGCCTTGGTCTCGACGACCTCGGTGCCCGCGAACAGGACCGTCGGGTCGAAGTTGCCCTGGAGCGCCTTGCCGGGGCCGATCCGGCGGGCGGCCTCGTCGAGCGGGACGCGCCAGTCGACACCCACCACGTCCGCCCCGGCCTCGCCCATGAGGCCGAGGAGTTCGCCGGTGCCGACGCCGAAGTGGATGCGCGGGACGCCGTACCCGGCGACCGCGTCGAAGACCTTCGCCGAGGCCGACATGACCGAGCGCCGGTAGTCGGCCGGGGAGAGCGCGCCGGCCCAGGAGTCGAAGAGCTGCACGGCGGAGGCGCCCGCCTCGATCTGCACCTTGAGGAACGCGGCCGTGATGTCCGCGAGCCGGTCCAGCAGGTCGGCCCACAGCTCCGGGTCGCCGTACATCATCGCCTTGGCGTTCTCGTACGTGCGCGAGGGGCCGCCCTCGACGAGGTAGCTGGCGAGCGTGAAGGGCGCGCCCGCGAAGCCGATCAGGGGGGTCGCGCCGAGTTCGGCGGTGAGCAGGCCGACGGCCTCGGTGACGTAGGAGATGTCCTCGGGGGTGAGGTCGCGCAGTTGCGCGAGGTCGGCGCGGGTGCGGATCGGCTTCTCGACGACGGGGCCGACGCCGGGCTTGATGTCGAGGTCGACGCCGATGGCCTTGAGGGGGACGACGATGTCGCTGTAGTAGATCGCCGCGTCCACGTGGTGCCGGCGGACCGGCTGGAGGGTGATCTCCGCGACCAGTTCGGGGCGGGTGCAGGACTCCAGCATCGGGATGCCCGCGCGCACCTTGTGGTACTCGGGGAGCGACCGGCCGGCCTGTCGCATGAACCACACCGGGGTGTGGGGCACGGGTTCGCGCCGGCACGCCTTCAGGAAGGGGCTGTCGTACGTCGCTGTCGGCGGGCGGCCCGCGGGGCTCTCGTTCGCACTCACGACGGCAAGTCTCGCACGCCCCTGTGACAGCCTCGTCGCCGCCTTGTTCGCCCAGCGCGCACGCGTGCGCGCGCCCGTGGCCGGGTGTCTTGCCCTGCGCGAAGGTCCCGTTCCCCTTACTCTTCCCCGCATGGCTGCGGCTCAGGGACGACTGGCGGACGGCGCGGGGATGGACGACGCGAACGGGGGTGGGCGGGAGGCTCCAGCGGCCTTTCTGGCCGCCGTGGAGGCACTGCGGGCGGCGCGGGTGCGCCCCCAGATCGAGGTGGAGCCGACTCCGGCGCCGCAGCGGCTCGCGCCGTACGCGTACGCGCTGGAGGCGACCGTCGTGGACGGCGACCAGGATCTCGCGGACGGGCGGCTGATCCTGCTGCACGATCCCGAGGGGCACGACGCGTGGCGCGGGGCGTTCCGGCTGGTGACGCTGGTGCGGGCGGAGCTGGAGCCGGAGATGGCGGTGGATCCGCTGCTGCCGGACGTGTGCTGGTCGTGGCTGACGGGTGCGCTGCAGGCGCGCGGGCTGACGTACGGCGAGGCGAGCGGGACGGTCACGCGCGCGGGGTCGCACTACTTCGGCGGGCTGTCGGAGCGTCCGGCGACGTCGCAGATCGAGATCCGGGCGTCCTGGACGCCGCGTACGGGGCTCGGCGGGGTGCCGGACGCGGCGGCGCACCTGGCGTCCTGGTGCGACCTTCTCGCGCAGGTGGCGGGGCTTCCGCCGGCCGGTCCGGGGGACGCCTCCGTCGTCACGCTGCCCCAGCGTCGGGGACCGGAGTCACACTGATCCAGCCGCGTCTCCCCCGAACGGGCGCATCTTGGTCATCCTTTTGTCGATACGGCCACTTTCCATCACCCAAGCGCACGCGAGTGAACCGACTCGATCTTCGGATGATCGATCACACGTCCGAATTGCACGGATTCTTGCTCACTAGATCGTGATCATTTTCTAAAGGACCCCGGGTTCGCTGCCGAAGACGACTGTGACCTTGAAAAGCACGGTTCGTCCCGGCTTCGTCCCCACGAGCCCCACGCGAACCGGCCCGCCCCCACTCCGCAGGAGGCCCGGTGTCCGTTCTCCTTGAGCAACCCGCAAGCCTGGTCGCCTACCGCCCGAACAAGCCCACCGCGATGGTCGTCGTGGCCGACCCGCGCGTCCGCTCCACCGTCACCCGTCACCTCTGGGCGCTCGGTGTCCGCGACGTGATCGAAGCCTCGTCCATCGCGGAGGCTCGTCCCCGCATCGGCAACCCCCGCGACATCTGCGTCGCCGACGTCCACCTCCCCGACGGCTCCGGTCTCACCCTGCTCTCCGAGACCCGCGCCGCGGGCTGGCCCAACGGGCTCGCCCTGTCCGCCGCCGACGACATCGGCGCCGTCCGCAACGCACTCGCCGGCGGCGTCAAGGGCTACGTCGTCACCGGCACCCGGGCCGGTGTCGGCCTGCCCGGCCGGCCCGGCGCCGCACCCATCGGCGCCGCCGCCGCACGCCTGCACCGCCGTCCCCCGGGCGCCCCGAGCCACCCGGGCGGCTACCGCGAACTGTCCGGCCGTGAGGTGGAGGTGCTGCGGCTGGTCGCCGAGGGCCAGTCGAACAAGGCCATCGGCGTCTCGATGGGCCTGTCCGCGCTGACCGTCAAGAGCCACCTCGCCCGGATCGCCCGCAAGCTCGGCACCGGCGACCGCGCCGGAATGGTCGCGGTCGCGCTGCGGACCGGGATCATCCACTGACCCCGATCCGCCCCTGACCCTCCGCGATCCATGCGGAACAAGGGACTCCGGCTGGTTTCACACAAAGAATTCAGGCGGAAGCAAGCCCTCCGGACACCCCCTCACGACCCACCGTCCACCACCCCTCCGCACCCGGCCGACACCACGCGCACGGCCGTCCGCACCGCAGCAGGAACCGTTTCTGCCGGTCGTCGCCGCAGCGCCCCGAACGGGTCGCACGCGTGACCGGTTTACGCCCCTCCCCCGCCCGTCGACGGAACGTTCCGTCGGCGGGCGGCCGTCTTGCACGGATACCCTTGACAGGTGACCGACGCCCAAGAAACCGCAGCAGCCAGTTCACTGCGAACCACCGGAGGCGCCCCTCCGGACGACGGCGGATCTACTGCTCCGGGGGCACCGACGCCCTTGCTGGAACCCCGCGAGGGGATCCCGCCCGTGGTCGCCGACGAGGAGACGCTGGCGGAGGTGATCGCCGCGTTCGCCGCGGGCACCGGGCCCGTCGCCGTCGACGCCGAGCGGGCCTCCGGTTACCGCTACGGACAGCGCGCCTACCTCGTCCAGCTACGCCGGGCCGGGGCCGGGACCGCGCTCGTCGACCCCGTCGCCTGCCCCGACCTCTCCGCGCTCGGGGACGCCCTCGCCGACACCGAGTGGGTACTGCACGCCGCGACCCAGGACCTGCCGTGCCTGCGCGAGATAGGCATGATCCCCACCCGCCTCTTCGACACCGAACTCGCCGGGCGGCTCGCCGGGTTCCCCCGCGTGGGGCTCGGGGCCATGGTCGAGAGCGTCCTCGGATACGTCCTGGAGAAGGGGCACTCCGCCGTCGACTGGTCCACCCGCCCGCTGCCCGAACCGTGGCTGCGCTACGCCGCACTCGACGTGGAGCTGCTGGTCGACCTGCGCGACGCGCTGGAGGCCGAGCTGGAGCACCAGGGCAAGCTGGAGTGGGCCCGGCAGGAGTTCGCCGCGATCGCCGCCGCGCCGCCCGCCGAGCCCCGCAAGGACCCCTGGCGGCGCACGTCCGGGATGCACAAGGTGCGCCGGCGCCGGCAGCTCGCGGTCGTGCGGGAGCTGTGGCAGACGCGCGACCGGATCGCGCAGCGGCGTGACGTGTCGCCGGGCAAGGTGCTGCCCGACGCGGCCATCGTCGAGGCCGCGCTCGCCGTGCCGGCCACCGTGCACGCGCTCGCGGCGCTGGGCGGGTTCGGGCACCGGATGGGGCGGCGTCAGCTGGAGCAGTGGCAGGCCGCCGTCGACCGCGCGCGGGCGCTGAGCGAGTCTCAGCTGCCGTTGCCGGGACAGCCGGTGACCGGGCCGCCGCCGCCGCGCGCGTGGGCCGACAAAGACCCCGCCGCCGCGGCCCGGCTCAGCGCCGCCCGCGCGAAGATCTCCACGCTGGCCGAGCGGCTGAACATGCCTCAGGAGAACCTGATCACGCCGGACACGGTGCGGCGGGTGTGCTGGGAGCCGCCGCACTCCGCCGACGCGCAGGGGATCGCGGACGTGCTGGGTTCGCTCGGAGCGCGGGCGTGGCAGGTGGAGCTGGTGACGCCGGTGCTGGTGGAGGCGCTGGGGACCGGCGCCGCGTGAGCGTCATCGCGTCGCTCCCCGCGTGAACCCGTTGTAGATGAACTTCTGGAGCGCCAGGAAGATGATCAAGGTCGGGAGGATCACCAGGATCGCCCCGGCCGAGATCGTCTCCCAGTGCGCGCTGAAGGGGCCCTTGAAGCGGAACAGGGACGTCGAGATGACGCCGTGGTCCTGGGAGGGCAGGTAGAGGAACGGGATGTAGAAGTCGTTGTAGACGGTGATGCCCTTGACGATCACCACCGTCGCGATCGCCGGTTTCAGCAGCGGGAAGATGATGCGGCGGTAGATCGTGAAGGCGTTCGCGCCGTCGAGGCGGGCCGATTCGTCCAGCGAGACGGGGATCGAGCGGACGAACTGCAGGAAGATGTAGATCGAGACGATGTCGGTGCCCATGTAGAGGGCGATGGGTGCCCAGAGGGTGTCGAACATGCCGAAGCCGTTGACGATCTGGAAGGTCGCCACCTGGGTCGTGACGCCGGGGACCAGGGCCGCCAGGAGGAAGAGCGCGACCACCAACTTGCGCAGGCGGAAGGTGAAGCGGTCGATCGCGTAGGCCGTCATCGAACCGATCAGGACGGTCCCGGCGATCGAGAACAGCAGGATGACCGCCGTGTTGCCGAAGGCGGACAGCATGTGGCCGTCCTGGAACGCCGTGACGTAGTTGTGGACGTTGAGGAAGTCGTCCGGCAGGGACAACGCCTGGTCGCCGCGCGCGAGTTCGTCGTCCGTCTTCAGGGACGTCAGCAGGACGACCGTCAGCGGGAGCAGGACGACGAGGGTGGCGAGGATCAGGGAGAGGTACACGAGGGTGCGGGCGAGCGCGCGGCGCGTCATGTGAGGTCCACCCTGTCGTCGGGGACCAGCCGGCGCTGGATCCAGGTGACCGCGAGGACGATGAGCAGGAGGACCACCGCGCAGGCCGAGGCGAGGCCCGTCTTGTTGAACTGGAAGGCCAGCTTCACGGTCTGGATGACGAAGGTCTCCGTGCCGGTCGCGCCGCCGGTCATGATGTACGGGATCTCGAACGCGGCGAGGGACCCGGAGACCGAGAGGATGACCGTCAGCGTCAGCACCGGTTTGATGCCGGGCGCGATGATGTGCCGGAACTGGTGCCAGCGGTTCGCGCCGTCCAGCTCGGACGCCTCGTACAGCTCGCCGGGGATGGACTGGATCGCGCCGAGGAACAGGACGAAGTTCAGCCCGAGGTAGCGCCAGACGGAGACGCCCGCGAGGGAGGTGTTCGCGGAGACCGGCGTCCCGAGCCAGGCGTGGTCGGTGTGGACGCCGAAGAGGGCGAGGACGGAGTCGAGGGTGCCGCCGTCCTGGAAGAAGTACAGGAACACGAACCCGATGGCGACCCCGTTGATCAGGTACGGGAAGAAGAGCACGCCCTTGAAGAAGTTCCGGAACCGGACATTGAAGCTGAGGATCGTCGCGAAGTAGAGCGCGGCGACGATCTGCACGGCGGACGCGGCGAGGTAGTAGCCGCTGACGAAGAACACCTCGAACAGGTCGGGCCTGGTGGCGAGTTCGCGGTAGTTCTCGCCGCCCGTGTAGCGCAGCTCGGGGCTGACGCCGTCCCAGTCGGTGAAGCTGTAGCCGACCATGTTGACGATCGGGACGTACGTGAAGGTGATCAGCAGGGCGAGCGGCGCGAGGAGGAACAGCCAGGGGGTGAGGCCCCGCAGGAGGCGGGCGCGGCGCGGGGGCCGGGCGGGCACGGGCGCGGGCCGGCCGGGCCGGGTGCCCTTCCGTGCGCCGCCCCGGCCCGGCGCCCTGGTGGTCTGATGTGCGAGGTCCGCCATCAGGGCCCCACGTTCTTCTGGGCGGCCGTCCACTTCTCGCTGAGGTCGCCGAGGAAGTCGTCGAGGCTGCCCTTGCGGGCGCCGCGGGCGAGGTCGACGAGGTCGAGGCGGTAGTCGGGGGCGTAGAGGCCGACCTCGGACTCGTTGTCGATCAGTTTGACCTTGGCGCCCTGGGTGTCGTCGAGTTCGATGAGCTTGACTCCGGCGTCCTCGTAGGGCTTGAGGACGGCGGGCAGCGGGGCGTTCTGGAGCGGGGAGATCGCGAGGTTGTCCTTGTCGTAGCCGGACTTCTCGGTGAACCAGTCGATCCAGGCGCGGGCGGCCTCCTTGTTCTTGGAGTGGACGTTGACGGCCTGGTTGTAGTCGGGGCTGACGGTGGAGCAGAACTTTCCGCCGGTCTGCGCGGGGAACGGCATGAAGCCGATGTCGTCGGGGTTGACGCCGGCCTGCTTGGCGGCGTCCTGGAACTGGACGATGGCCCAGGTGCCGAGCCACTGGGTGGCGATCTGGCCCTTGGCCAACTGGGGTTTGGAGAGTTCCCAGTTGGTGGTGGTCGGGTCCTTCTCGGCGAGGCCCTGTTTGACGATGTCGTGGAGCAGGGTGTCACCGACGCGCAGGTCGGCGCCCTCGGCCCAGGGGTCGCCCGAGGCGAGTCTGTCGGTGGCCTTCGGGTCGCAGTGGACGGCGCCGTTGACGGAGGTCCAGGAGGACAGCGTCCACTGGGCGGCGAAGTTCGTGTAGTAGGGGGTCGCGTCGGTCTTGTCCTTGATCGCCTTGAGGGCGGTGAGGAACGCCTGGGGTGTGGTGGGCCAGTCGGTGACGCCGGCCTCGCGCCAGATCCGCTTGTTGTAGACGAAGCCGGGCATCACGCCGATCGGGGCCTGCCCGTAGACCTTGCCGTCGACGGCCGTGAAACCGGTGAAGCGGAACTTCTCGCTCCGCTCCTCGACGGCGCCGAGGGAGGCGAAGAACTTCGGGTAGTCGGACTTCTTGATGACCGCCGGGATCATCAGGACGTCGCCGTAGTTCTCCGTGTTCATCCGGATCTTGACTTCGGCCTCGTAGTTGGTGAGCGCCTGGAACTCGACCTTCACCTTCGGGTACGTCTGGTTGAAGGCGTCCGCGTACTTCTTCATCCTCCCGCTCTGCACCAGGTCGGTCCGCTGGGTGAGGACGGTGATGGTGCCGGAGACCTTCGCGGGGTCGTCGGGCGCCTCGGCGTCGGCGCCCTTCGAGGCGGATCCGGTGGAGGTGCAGCCGGCGGCGAGGAGGGCGGCTCCCACGGCTACGGCCAAGGCGGTACGGCGGTTCATGTGCATCGACTCCGTTCAGTGGGACGGATGAGCACGTGCGGGGTTGGCTGATTCGGCACTCTGACAGGGCTGACTCAACCGGTAAAGTCCCATTCCCGCCAAGGATGCGAAACACGTCGTCCTCCCTTGAGGTGGACCGGTTTAGGGAGAGCGCATGCTTCAGGTCGCACCGCTGCACGACGGCTGGACCCTGCGGCACGACGGCGAGGCGCTTCCGGCGGTGGTGCCGGGCTGCGTGCACACCGATCTGCTGGCCGCCGGGGTGATCCCGGACCCCTTCCTCGGGCGGAACGAGACCGAGGTGGCGTGGGTCGGGCGGCGCGAGTGGACCTACGAGCGCGACCTCGTGGCGGAGCCGAACGGGCACGAGCAGACCGACCTCGTCTTCGACGGGCTCGACACCGCCGCCGAGATCAGGATCGACGGCCGGCTCCTGGGCCGGGTACGGAACATGCACCGCTCCTACCGGTTCGACGTGACCGGCATGAGCGGCCGGCTGACCGTGCGGTTCGCCTCCGCGTACGCCGAGGCGGAGGCCGTGCGGGGGAAGGTCGGCGAGCGGCCCGCCGCGTACGCCGAGCCCTACCAGTACCTCCGCAAGATGGCCTGCTCCTTCGGCTGGGACTGGGGGCCGACGCTGGTGACGGCGGGGATCTGGCGCCCGGTGCGGCTGGAGCGCTGGGAGACCGCCCGCATCGCGCGGGTGCGTCCCCTGGTGAGCGTCGAACAGGGCGCGGGCGTCGTCGAGTTGCACGTCGAGGTCGAGCGTTCCCGGGTCGAGGCCGCGCTCGCCGTCGAGGCCCGGGTGGGCGGTGTCCGGGTGCGCGGCGCGATCGACGGCACGAGCGGCACCGTGCGGCTGCGGGTGCCGGACGCCGCGCTGTGGTGGCCGCGCGGGTACGGCGAACAGCCGCTGTACAACGTGGAGTTGACGCTGCTGAACGGTACGCGGGCGCTGGACGGGTGGCACCGGCGGATCGGGTTCCGCACGGTCGGGCTGGACACCTCGGCGGACGCGCACGGCACCGGGTTCACGCTGGTCGTCAACGGGGAGCGGCTGTTCGCGCGGGGCGTGAACTGGATCCCGGACGACGTGTTCCCGTCCCGGATCACCCGCGAGCGCTACCGGCGGCGGCTCACGCAGGCCGCCGAGGCGGGCGTGGACCTCGTCCGGATCTGGGGCGGGGGGATCTACGAGAGCCGTGAATTCTACGACGCCTGCGACGAGTTGGGGCTGCTGGTGTGGCAGGACTTCCCGTTCGCGTGCGCCGCCTACCCGGAGGAGCAGCCGCTGCGGGGCGAGGTGGAGGCGGAGGCGCGGGAGAACGTGGTGCGGCTGATGCCGCATCCGTCGCTGGTGCTGTGGAACGGCAACAACGAGAACCTGTGGGGGTTCCGTGACTGGGGCTGGGAGGAGTCGCTGGCCGGGGACTCGTGGGGCGAGGGGTACTACCTGGGTCTACTGCCGCGTGTCGTCGCGGAGTTGGACCCCACGCGGCCCTACACGGCCGGCAGTCCCTGGTCGGGTTCGTGGGAGCGGCATCCTAACGACCCCGCGCACGGCACGCACCACTCGTGGGAGGTGTGGAACCGCCTCGACCACTCCGCCTACCTCGCCGAAGTCCCGCGTTTCGTCGCGGAGTTCGGCTGGCAGGCGCCGCCCGCGTGGGCGACGCTGCGGCGGGCGCTGCCCGGTGAGGAACTGGCGCCGGACTCCCCCGGTGTCCTGCACCACCAGAAGGCGGACGACGGCAACGGCAAGCTGGAACGCGGGCTCGCGCACCATTTCGCCCTGCCCGGCGGGGACTTCGACCGCTGGCACTATCTGACGCAGGTCAACCAGGCGCGGGCCGTGGCGACCGGCGTCGAGCACTGGCGCTCGCACTGGCCGGTGTGCGCGGGGACGGTCGTGTGGCAGCTCAACGACTGCTGGCCGGTGACGAGTTGGTCGGCGATCGACGGGGACGGGCGGGAGAAGCCGCTCTACCACGAGCTGCGCCGGCTGTACGCGGACCGGCTGCCGACGTTCCAACTCCGGGGTGGGCGGCTGGTGTTGGCGTGCGTCAACCAGGGGGCCGGGCAGTGGCGCGGGAGGGTGTCGCTGCGCCGGATGACCGTGGACGGGGAGGTGGTCGCCCGGTCCGAGGTGCCGTTCACCGTCGGGCGCAGGGCAGTCGGTGAGGTGGCCGTCGAACGGGAGCTGGTGCCGGACGGGGCCAAGGAGTTCCTGGTCGCCGACCTGGACGGGCTGCGGGCGCTGTGGTTTCCCGTCGCCGACCGTGAGATCCCGTATCCCCGGCCGGAGTTCGAGGTCGAGGTGGCGCCGGGCGAGGTGACGGTGACGGCGCTGACCCTCGTCCGGGACCTGCTGTTCCAGGCGGACCGGCTGGGGCCCGGGGTGCGCACGGACCGGGGGCTGGTGACGCTGCTGCCCGGGGAGCGGGTGACGATGGGGGTGAGCGGGTGGGAGAGTCCCGACGCCGCCGCCGCGCGTGCCGCGCTGTACTGCCAGGAGCCCGCTCGATGACGAGTACCAGTCCCCGCGTCACCATCAAGGACGTCGCCGCGCGCGCCGGTGTGTCGAAGGGGGCGGTGTCGCTCGCCTTCAACCACAAGCCGGGGCTGTCCGAGGCGACGCGGGACCGGATCTTCGCCGCCGCGCGGGAGCTGGGGTGGGCGCCGAGCCTGACGGCGCGTTCGCTCGCGGGGGCGCGGGTGGACGTCGTGGGGCTCGCGATCTGCCGGCCGGCGCGGATGCTGGGGCTCGAACCGTTCTACATGGAGTTCGTCTCCGGGGTGGAGAGCGTGATCGTCGAGCACTCCTGCTCGCTGCTGCTGCGGCTGGTGAAGTCGCCGGAGGAGGAGGCGGGGCTGCTGGAGTCGTGGTGGCGGGGGCGGCAGATCGGGGGGTCGATCCTCGTCGACTTCCGGGCGGACGATCCGCGGGTCGCCGTCGCCGAGCGGCTGGGGATGCCGGTAGTGGCCGTCGGGGACCCCGCGCTGACCGGGGCGCTGACGGCCGTGTGGACCGACGACGCGGCGGCGATGCGGGAGGCGGTGCGGTATCTCGCGGCGCTCGGGCACCGGCGGATCGCGCGGGTGGGGGGCGCGGCGGAGCTGGGGCACACGGCGACGCGGGCGGCGGCGTTCGACGCGGCGGCGCGGGAGCTGGGGCTCGCCGGGGCGCGGCAGGTGGCGACCGACTACTCCGGGGAGGCGGGGGCGCGGGCGACGCGGTCGATGCTGACGTCCGCCGAGCGGCCCACGGCGATCGTCTACGACAACGACATCATGGCGGTGGCCGGGCTGTCGGTGGCCCAGGAGATGGGGGTGCGGGTGCCGGCCGACGTGTCGCTGCTCGCCTGGGACGACTCGCAGCTGTGCCGGCTGACGCATCCGACGCTGTCGGCGATGAGCCATGACGTGCACGGGTTCGGGGCGGAGGTGGCGCGGACGCTGTTCGGGGTGATCCTGGGGGAGGGTGCCGGGTCGCATCCGGTGGCCACTCCGGTGCTGACGCCACGGGGGTCGACGGCGCCGCCACGGCCGTGATCAGGCTTACGGGACGCACACTTCCGGTGTGACCTTCGCCGCTCCGACCCCCGGGGCTGGGCAGTCACGTTACTGATAAGTAGCATGGGGGCTGAGCGCCCGCTCAGCGATCAGCGGAGGGCGGCGCGTCGCAGCTGTGCCATCCCGCACCTGGAGGAGCCATCGTGCCTCGTACCGTCAGGGACGTCGTCTTCGTCGACGGCGTCCGCACCCCGTTCGGCAAGGCGGGCCCGAAGGGCATCTACCACGAGACCCGGGCCGACGACCTCGTCGTGAAGGCGATCCGGGAGCTGCTGCGCCGCAACCCCGGCCTGGACCCGAAGAAGATCGACGAGGTCGCGATCGCGGCGACCACACAGATCGGCGACCAGGGCCTGACCATCGGCCGCACGGCCGGCATCCTCGCGGGCCTCCCGCAGTCCGTGCCCGGCTACTCCATCGACCGCATGTGCGCGGGCGCCCTGACGGCCGTCACCACGGTCGCCGGCTCCGTCGCGTTCGGCGCGTACGACATCGCCGTCGCCGGTGGCGTCGAGCACATGGGCCGCCACCCGATGGGCGAGGGCGTCGACCCGAACCCGCGGTTCGTCAGCGAGAAGCTGGTCGACGAGTCGGCGCTGTTCATGGGCATGACCGCCGAGAACCTGCACGACCGCTACCCGCAGATCACCAAGCTGCGCGCGGACGAGTACGCGGTGCGCTCGCAGGAGAAGGCCGCGAAGGCGTACGCGAACGGCAAGATCCAGGCCGACCTGGTTCCGATCTCCGTCCGCCGCACGAACGAAGAGGCCGGTGAGACGGGCTGGGGCCTGGTCACCGCCGACGAGCCGATGCGCCCGGGGACGACCCTGGAGAACCTGTCCGGCCTGAAGACCCCCTTCCGGGTGCACGGCCGGGTCACCGCGGGCAACGCGGCCGGTCTGAACGACGGCGCGACCGCGTCCCTCATCGCGTCCGAGGACTTCGCGCGCGAGAACGGCCTGCCGGTCAAGATGCGCCTGGTCTCCTACTCTTTCGCGGGTGTGGAGCCGGAGGTCATGGGCTACGGCCCGATCCCGGCCACCGAGAAGGCGCTCGCGCAGGCGGGGCTGTCCATCGAGGACATCGGCCTGTTCGAGATCAACGAGGCGTTCGCCGTCCAGGTCCTCGCCTTCCTGGACCACTACGGCATCGCGGACGACGACGAGCGCGTCAACCAGTACGGCGGCGCGATCGCCTTCGGCCACCCGCTGGCCTCCTCCGGCGTCCGTCTGATGACGCAGCTGGCCCGCCAGTTCGAGGAGCAGCCACACGTCCGCTACGGCCTGACGACCATGTGCGTCGGCTTCGGCATGGGCGCGACCGTCATCTGGGAGAACCCGCACTTCGAGGGGGACAAGTGAGCACCACCGCTGAGCTGTTGAAGGGTGCGGCCGAGCTGTTCCCCGACGAGGTCGTCACGTCGGCGCACGTGCGCCACTTCGACCTCCCCTTCGGCGCGGGCCGCTTCGCGCTGATCACGCTGGACAACGGCCTCGACCACACCAAGCCGACCACGTTCGGCCCGGCGTCGCTGGCGAACCTGAACACGGCGCTCGACCAGGTCGAGGCGGAGGCCGCGGCCGGCGACATCGTCGGCGTCGGCGTCACCGGCAAGCCGTTCATCTTCGCGGTCGGCGCCGACCTCAAGGGCGTCGAGCTGCTGAAGGAGTGGGACCACGCCTACGCGATCGGCAAGGGCGGCCACGACGTCTTCAAGCGCCTCGCGACCCTCGCGGTGCCGACGTTCGCGTACTACAACGGCGCGGCCATGGGCGGCGGCGTCGAGGTCGGGCTGCACTGCCGGTACCGGACCGTCTCCAAGGCGATCCCGGCGTTCTCGCTGCCCGAGGTCTTCCTCGGCCTCGTGCCCGGGTGGGGCGGCTGCACGCTGCTGCCGAACCTGATCGGCGCGGAGAACGCCGTCTCGGTGATCGTCGAGAACAGCCTCAACCAGAACAAGCAGCTCAAGGGGCAGCAGGTCTTCGACCTCGGGATCGCCGACGCGATCTTCGAGGGCGCGGACTTCCTGGAGCAGTCGCTGATCTGGACGGCGTCCGTCCTCAAGGGCGACGTCAAGGTCGAGCGGCCGGCCGTCGACCGCGGTGAGGCGTGGGACCAGGCCGTCGCCAAGGGGCGGGCCTTCGCCGACTCCAAGGTGCACGGCGCGGCCCCGGCCGCCTACCGGGCGCTGGACATCGTCGCCGCCGCGAAGGACGGCGACCTCCAGGCCGGGTACGACGCCGAGGACAAGGCGCTCGCCGACCTGATCATGGGCGGGGAACTGCGCGCCGGGATCTACGCGTTCAACCTCGTGCAGAAGCGCGGCAAGCGGCCCGCCGGGGCGCCGGACAAGTCGCTGGCGCGTCCGGTCACCAAGGTCGGTGTCGTCGGCGCCGGTCTGATGGCCTCGCAGCTCGCGCTGCTGTTCCTGCGCCGCCTCGAGGTGCCGGTCGTGCTGACCGACATCGACCAGGAGCGCGTCGACAAGGGTGTGGGCTACGTCCACGCCGAGATCGACAAGCTGCTCGGCAAGGGCCGGATCAACCAGGACAAGGCCAACCGGCTCAAGGCCCTGGTCACCGGCGTCCTCGACAAGGCCGAGGGCTTCTCCGACGCCGACTTCGTCATCGAGGCCGTGTTCGAGGAGATCGGCGTCAAGCAGCAGGTGTTCGCCGAGGTCGAGGCGGTCGCCCCGGCGCACGCGATCCTCGCGACCAACACCTCCTCGCTGTCGGTCACCGAGATGGCGTCGAAGCTGAAGCACCCCGAGCGGGTCGTCGGCTTCCACTTCTTCAACCCCGTCGCCGTGCTGCCGCTCCTGGAGATCGTGCGCGGCGAGCAGACGGACGACGCGGCCCTCGCGACCGCGTTCGGCGTCGCCAAGAAGCTGAAGAAGACGGCCGTCCTCGTCAAGGACGCGCCCGCGTTCGTCGTCAACCGCATCCTCACCCGGTTCATGGGCGAGGTGCAGAACGTCATCGACGAGGGCACGCCGGTCGAGGTCGCCGAGAAGGCCGTCGAGCCGCTGGGCCTGCCGATGTCGCCGCTGGTCCTCCTCGAGTTGGTCGGCCCCGCCATCGGTCTGCACGTCTCCGAGACCCTGCACGGCGCCTTCCCGGACCGCTTCACCGTCTCCCCCAACCTCAAGGCGGTCGTCGAGGCGGGCAAGCGCGGCTTCTACGTCTACCGCCCGGAGAACGGCTTCAAGCCGGAGCTTGACCCCGAGGTCGCCGCCCTCCTCAAGCAGGGCACCGACGTCCTCACCGAGGAACAGGTCCGCGCCCGCGTCCTCGAAGCCGTGGCCCAGGAGATCGGGCTCATGCTGGACGAAGGTGTCGTCGCCGAGGCCCAGGACATCGACCTCTGCCTCATCACCGGCGCCGGCTGGCCCTTCCACCTGGGCGGCATCACGCCGTACCTCGACCGCGAGGGCGTCTCCGAGAAGGTGAACGGCAAGAAGTTCCTGGCGGCGGGGGCGGCGTCGGTTCCGGCGTAACACCCACAGCCGTACGGAGAGGGCCCTCGCGGGAAGCGGGGGCCCTTTTCGCTGCGTCGGCGGGCACCAACGGCCATGCCCTGTAACGGTTTTCGCGTCCCGGGCCGAGAACGGGCGACAGGTTCCCGACTCAGGAGGGCGCACTGGTGGACGACGCGGAGCAGGCACGGGGCGGACCGGCCGCGGCGGTGCGTGCTCCACGGCTCTTCGAGGAGTTCTACCGGCGTCACGTCGACGCGGTACTGCGGTTCGTGGCCCGGCGCGTCGACGACCCGCACACCGCGGGCCGACCTCACCGCCGAGATCTTCCTCGCCGTCCCCGACTCCCCGGATCGAGGAGCGGATCGACGCGAGGCCCTGGCCACCCCCGTACGGCTGCCGGAGGGCGAGCGCGCCCTCATGGAGCTGCCGGCCGTCGAGCAGCTCACAGTGCCGGGGCGCCGGTCGGGGCGGCGACCTTCGCGATGCGAGAGCAGGAGCCGACTGTCGAGGACCAGCACGAACCGAGGCGCGGGCTCGGCGTGTTCGGCGTCCGCGTGACGTTCGAGAACACGCGGGGGACGGCCGGCCTCGCGCGGTGGAGCAGCGAGGCCGTGCCCTGGGTGCCGGAGAAGGTCAGCCTGCCCGGTGGCTGAGTTGTTCCTGCTGTTCCAGCCGGCTGTGCTTGCGGCCGTACAGGAAGTACACCGCGAAGCCGAGTGCCATCCAGAGGCCGAACCGCAGCCAGGTCTCGGCGGGGAGGTTGAGCATGAGCCAGAGGGAGGCGGCGACGGAGAGGATGGGGATGAGGGGGACCCAGGGGGTGCGGAAGGCGCGGGGGAGGTCGGGGCGGGAGCGGCGGAGGATGACGACGCCGATCGCGACGACCACGAAGGCGAACAGGGTGCCGATGTTGACCAGTTCGGCGAGTTCGCTGAGGGGGGTGAAGCCGGCCACGATCGCGATGACCACGCCCAGGAGGATCGTCGGGCGGTGGGGGGTGCGGAAGCGCGGGTGGACGTGGGAGAAGAACGTCGGCAGCAGGCCGTCGCGGCTCATCGCGAAGAAGACCCGGGTCTGGCCGAGCAGGAGGATCATGCAGACGGTCGTCAGGCCGACCGCCGCGCCGAAGCTGATGAACCCGGCGAACCAGGGATGGCCGGTGGCCTTGAAGGCGTCCGCGAGGGGCGCGGTGACCGAGAGGTCGGTGTAGTGCTGCATGCCGGTGACGACGACGGAGACGGCCACGTAGAGCGTCGTGCAGATGAGCAGGGAGCCGAGGATGCCCCGGGGCATGTCGCGCTGGGGGTTCTTGGTCTCCTCGGCCGCCGTCGCCACCACGTCGAAGCCGATGAACGCGAAGAAGACGACGGAGGCGGCGGTGAACACGCCCATGACGCCGAAGTTGGAAGGCGCCCAGCCGAACATGAGCTGGACCAGCGGGGACTGGAGGTCGCCGCCCGCTTCGACCGGCTGGGACTTCGGGATGAACGGGTCGTAGTTGTCGCCCTTGACGAAGAAGGCGCCCGCGATGACGACGACGAGGACGACGGTCACCTTGATCGCGACGACCAGCGACGTCACGCGCGCGGAGAGCTTGGTCCCGAGGACGAGGATCCCGGTGAGGACGAGGACCAGGGCCGCGGCGAGGATGTCGAAGCCGAAGCCGTCCGCGCCGTCCCGCCCGCTGAGCGCGGCCGGCAGGTGCCAGCCCGCGTTGTCCAGGAGCGAGGCGATGTACCCGGACCAGCCGACGGCCACCACCGCCGTGCCGAGCGCGAACTCCAGGACGAGGTCCCAGCCGATGATCCAGGCGGGCAGCTCCCCCAGGGAGGCGTAGCTGAACGTGTACGCCGAACCGGCGACCGGGACGGTCGAGGCGAACTCGGCGTAACAGAGCGCGGCGAGCGCGCAGACGACGCCGGCGACGACGAACGCGAGGGCGACGGCCGGGCCCGCGTTGTTCTTGGCGACCGTGCCGGTGAGGACGAAGATGCCGGTGCCGATGATGACACCGACGCCGAAGACCGTCAGGTCCAGGGCGGACAGGGACTTCTTGAGAGCGTGCTCGGGCTCCTCGGTGTCCTGGATCGACTGCTCGATCTTTTTCGTCCTGAAGATACTGCTGCTCACGGGTCGGACCTCCCACGCCTGATCATCGAGAGGGGGCGTAGGTCGTATGCCCGGACGTCACACCATTAACGCGAATGGACCGGATCCGTCACTCTAAGTAGTGAAGGATCCGGCCCATCCAGGCGTGTCAGTCGCGCGCCGACTCCACGGAACCGACCTCGGCGTCACTGCCGTAGCGGCCGTCGAGCCGCGAGACCAGGCCGGTGACCTGCCGCGCGATGTCCGGCGCGGTCAGCCCGATCTCCGCCATGACCTCCGCGCGCGAGGCGTGGTCGAGGAAGCGCGGCGGGATCCCGAAGTCACGCAGCGGTACATCGACGCCCGCGTCCCGCAGCGCCTGCGCGACCGCCGAGCCGACACCGCCCACGCGCGAGTTGTCCTCGACGGTGACGACCACCCGGTGCTGGTCCGCGAGCGGTGCCATCGCCTCGTCGACCGGCTTCACCCAGCGCGGGTCGACGACGGTCGTCGTGATGCCCTGCTGGTCGAGCAGGCCGGCGATCTCCAGGCACATCGGCGCCAGCGCGCCCACGGAGACCAGCAGGACGTCCGGGGAGTCCGTGCCCGGCTCGCGCAGCACGTCCATGCCGCCCACGCGCCCCACGGCCGGGACGGCGGGCCCCACGGCGCCCTTCGAGAAGCGGACGACGGTCGGCGCGTCGTCCACCTCGACGGCCTCGCGCAGTTGCGCGCGCACCTGGTCGGCGTCGCGCGGGGCGGCGAGCCTGAGCCCCGGGACGACCTGGAGGATCGACATGTCCCACATGCCGTTGTGGGAGGCGCCGTCGGTGCCGGTGACGCCCGCGCGGTCCAGGACGAACGTGACACCGCACTTGTGCAGGGCGACGTCCATCAGGACCTGGTCGAAGGCGCGGTTCAGGAACGTCGCGTAGACGGCGAAGACGGGGTGCACGCCCGCGTGCGCGAGGCCGGCGGCGGAGACGGCGCCGTGCTGCTCGGCGATGCCGACGTCGTAGATGCGGTCGGGGAACGCGTCAGCGAACTTCTTCAGGCCGACCGGCTGGAGCATCGCGGCGGTGATGGCGACGATGTCCTCGCGCTCCTTGCCGAGCGCGACCATCTCGTCCCCGAAGACGGACGTCCAGTCGGCGCCGGACGCCTTGACCGGCAGGCCGGTGTCGGGGTGGATGGGGCCGATGCCGTGGAAGCGGTCCGCCTCGTCCTGGAGGGCCGGCTGGTAGCCGCGGCCCTTCTCGGTGATGCAGTGGACGATGACCGGGCCGCCGAAGCGCTTCGCGCGCGTGAGCGCCGACTCCAGGGCCTCGATGTCGTGGCCGTCGATCGGGCCGAGGTACTTCAGGCCCAGGTCCTCGAACATGCCCTGCGGGGCGATGAAGTCCTTGAGGCCCTTCTTCGCGCCGTGCAGGGTGTCGAAGAGGGGCTTGCCGACGACCGGGGTGCGCTCCAGGAGGTCCTTGCCGCGGGCCAGGAAGCGCTCGTAGCCGTCCGTGGTGCGCAGGGTCGCGAGGTGGTTGGCGAGGCCGCCGATGGTGGGCGCGTAGGAGCGCTCGTTGTCGTTGACGACGATGACCAGGGGGCGGTCCTTGGCGTCGGCGATGTTGTTGAGCGCTTCCCAGGCCATGCCGCCGGTGAGGGCGCCGTCCCCGATGACCGCCGCGACGTGGGCGTCCCGGTTCAGGATCTCGTTGCCCTTGGCGATGCCGTCGGCCCAGCCGAGGACCGTGGAGGCGTGGCTGTTCTCGATGACGTCGTGCTCGGACTCCGCCTGGGAGGGGTAGCCGGAGAGGCCGCCCTTCATCTTGAGCTTCGAGAAGTCCTGCCGGCCGGTGAGGAGTTTGTGCACGTAGGACTGGTGTCCGGTGTCCCAGAGGATTTTGTCCCGGGGGGACTCGAACACGCGGTGCAGGGCGATGGTCAGTTCGACCACGCCGAGGTTCGGGCCGAGGTGGCCGCCGGTCTTGGAGACGGCTTCGACGAGGAAGGTCCGGATCTCCCCCGCCAGCTGGTCCAGCTCCTCCAGGCTGAGCCGGTCCAGATCGCGCGGTCCCGTGATGCGGGTCAGCAGCGGCACCCGTGCCTCCTTGCAGTAGAGCTGTTCGAGCTGTTGCCGGGCTTGTCGAGTCTAATGTTCCGTCCCGGTGGCCGGACTCCGGCCCATGGGTCGTACGTCACGCGTTCGGCCGTACCCATCATCGGCTGAACCTATGACATGACCGCGCCCGGCACTCGTGTTCGAGTGCCGGGCACGTCAGGTCGGATCGGCTCGCGGGGAGCGTCAGCCGCGTCCGGACGCCTTCTGGCTCTTGCGGGACACCGAGTCGATGACGACCGCGCCGAGCAGGACGCCACCGGTGATCATGTACTGGATGGACGTGTTCATGTTGAGCAGGTCCAGGCCGGTCTGGATCGACTGGATGACCAGCATGCCCAGCAGCGCCGACCACACCGAGCCGCGTCCGCCGAAGAGCGACGTACCGCCGATGACCGCCGCGGCGATCGCCAGCATCAGGGTGTTGCCGCCGCCCGCGTTCAGCGTCGCGGACGCCGTCTGGCCGGCGAAGAACATGCCGCCGACCGCCGCGAAGCCGCCGGAGATGGCGAAGACGCTGATGCGGATCATCGGCACGTTGATACCGGCGCGGCGGGCCGCCTCGATGCCGCCGCCGACCGCGAAGACCTTGCGGCCGTACGTCGTGCGGCGCAGCACGAAGTCGACGATGACCAGCGCGGCGAGGAAGATCACCAGCGAGTTGGAGACACCGTTGGAGTTGTTCAGGACGGCCGCCGCCGCGAACGAGGCGATGGCGAGCAGGCCGACCCGGATCAGGATCTCGGCGGTGGGCCGGAACGGGACGCCGGCCTCCTTGCGGCGGCGCTGCTCGCCGAAGTTGCCGACCAGCGAGAGGACGACCGCGAGGCCGGCCAGCAGGTAGGCGCCGATGATCTGCTGGTCCATGAAGAACGAGCTCTGGCCGAGGAGCTTCACCGGGCCGGAGTCCGAGGGGATGTTGATGGTGCCGGAGGAGCCCAGCAGCCACAGCATCAGGCCGTTCCAGCCGAGGAAGCCGGCCAGGGTGACGACGAACGCGGGCACGCCGATCTTCGCGAAGAACCAGCCGTGCAGCGCGCCGATCGCGGCGCCGGTGAGCACCGTCAGGAACAGCGAGAGCCAGGGGTTCATGGTGTGGTCGACCACAAACACCGCGAACAGGGTCGAGGCGAGGCCGCTGACCGAGCCGACGGACAGGTCGATCTCGCCGAGCAGCAGCACGAACACCAGGCCGATGGCGAGCATGCCGGTGGCCGAGAGGAAGTAGCTGATGTTGGAGAGGTTGTCGGCGCTCAGGAACCGGTCGTTCTTCACCTGGAAGATCGTCCAGATGACGATCAGGCCGAGGACGACGGGCAGGGAGCCCAGCTCACCGCCCTTGACCTTGCGGACGAACTCCGTCCAGTAGCCCTTGAAGCCCTCTTCGCGGACGAGGAGGCGGGGGTCGACGACGGTGACCGGGGCGGCCGTGGGGTCGTCGGCGGGGGCGACGGTGTCCTGGCCCTCGGCGGCCTTGGTGGCGTCGGCCTTCGCCGTCTTCTCCGCCTCGGCCTGTTCGGCCTTGGCCGTCTTCTCGGTCTCCACGACCTGGGTGTCCTTCGTGTCCTGCGTCTTCTTCGGGGTGTCGCTCACTTCGCCGCCTCCGTGGTGCGACGCCCGGCACGGCGGGTCACGGCGTTGTCCGTGGCGCCCGTGATCGCGGCGATGATCTCTTCGTGGCTGGTGTCCTTCACCGGGAAGGAGCCGTTGTTCCTGCCCAGGCGCAGCACGGTGACCGTGTCGGCGACCGCCTTGACGTCGGCCATGTTGTGGCTGATCAGGATGACGCCGAGGCCGCGCTCGCGCAGCCGCTCGACGAGGTCGAGGACCTGCGCGGTCTGCTCGACGCCGAGGGCGGCGGTGGGCTCGTCGAGGATGACGACCTTGGGGTCGCCGATGAGGGCGCGGGCGATCGCGACGACCTGGCGCTGGCCGCCGGACAGGCTCGCGATCGGGATGCGGACGCTCGGGATGCGGATGGAGAGCGTCGACAGCAGCTCGCGCGCGTTCTTCTCCATCGTGACCTCGTCGATCGTGCCGCGGCGCAGCAGCTCACGGCCGAGGTAGAGGTTGCCGACGACGTCGAGGTTGTCGCAGAGCGCGAGGTCCTGGTAGACGGTCGCGACACCGAGGGACTGGGCGTCGTTCGGCTTGTTGATGCTGACCGCGTCGCCCTCCCACTCGATGACGCCCTCGTCGATCGGGTGGACCCCGGCGATCGTCTTGACCAGCGTGGACTTTCCTGCGCCGTTGTCGCCGACCAGGGCGACCACTTCTCCGGCGTGGACCTCCAGATCGACGTCGGTGAGGGCCTGGACCGCACCGAATCGCTTGGAGACTCCGCGCAACGCCAGCACGGGCGTAGCGGACACGTGAACCATCTCCTTCGCCGCCTGACCGGCGGGATGCCGCGCTGGGTTTACAGGCGCGGAGGGTCGTGCGCGGGCGCCCTGTCGGACGTCTCCCGCGCACCGGGCTTTACAAGATGAACATGCGCGCGCCGGCTGCCGTCGGCAAGGGCGTCACGCGCTCCCCGGTCCGTCCGGCGCCCGTCCCGGTAGCGGGACGTAGAGGTGGGGCGGACGCCGGACGAGTTCGGGGGGTAGGGGGTACGGGGGTGGCTCCGGGGTCGTACGGGGACGACGGTGAGGGGCGAGGGGGATCGGATGGCCCGCTGTGCCGGCCGCCCCGATCCGCTCCGCCCCCGTGGAACCCGTAGTACCTGTGGGGCGTGGGCTCCGTCGTACCTGCCCGGAGCCCCGTACCCCCGTGGCCGCCTACTGGAGGCCGGCGGCCTTGCAGGGGGCCGCGAACTCGCCGGTGCAGATCTGCGCGGCGGTGTAGAGACCGTCCTTGACGACGGTGTCCTTGATGTTGGCCTTGGTCACCGAGACCGGGGTCAGCAGCTGCGAGGGCACCTTGTTGCCGGAGCCGCTGGTCAGGGTGGTGGTGGCGAGGGAGGAGATGTCCTTGCCGTTCAGCAGGTCGACCGCCATGGTCGCGGCGGCCTCGGCCTCGGGCTTGAACGCCTTGTAGACGGTGGAGGACTGGGTGCCGGCGACGATGCGCTGGATGCCCGCGAGCTCCGCGTCCTGGCCGGTCAGCGGGATGCCGCTGATGCCGGCGCCCTTGAGGGTGTTGGCGATGCCGCCGGACATGCCGTCGTTGGCGGAGTAGACGCCGGCGATGTTCTTCGCGCCGATCTGCGTGATCGCGGCGGACATCTTCTGCGCGGCGACGGTGTCCTTCCACAGGCCCGACTGCTCGTAGGCGATGGTGACCTTGCCGTCGAGGGCCTTGTGGGCGCCTTCCTTGAACTGCGCGGCGTTCGGGTCGGCGTCGTCGCCGTTGATCATGACGATCTTGGACGCCTTGGTGGCCTTCGCGCCGAGCGAGGTGAGCAGCGCCTGGCCCTGGAGCTCGCCGACCTTGACGTTGTCGAAGGAGACGTAGCCGGAGACCGGGCCCTGGGCGAGGCGGTCGTACGCGACGACCTTGACGCCCTTGTCGACCGCGGCCTGGATGGAGGACTTGATCGCGGCGGAGTCCTGGGCGGAGACCACGATCACCTTGACGCCCTTGGTGATCATGTTGCTGACCTGCTGGGCCTGCATGGTGGCGCTGGCGGCGGCGTTCGCGTACTCGACCTTGCAGTCGGCGCAGAGGGCCTTGACCTTGTCCTCGAAGTACGGCTTGTCGAACTTCTCGTACCGCGCGGTCACGGTGTCGGGGAGGAGCAGCCCGATGGACTTGCTGCCACCGCCGGAGCCGGTGCCTGCGGACGACGCGTCGCTGCCGCTGTCCTTGTCGTCGCCCGCCTTGCCGCACGCGGCCATCGCGAGGGCCATGGAGACGGCGGTGGCGCCGATGGCGAATCTACGCATCGTTGCGTTCATGGGGTTTGCCTCCCTGACAGGGCCGCAACGCTGCGGCCGAGGTGGCTGGAAGTCAACTCGGCCGTACGTTCGGCGTCAAGAAGTAAATACTTAACGAGATGGCAACGGCGGAATGCGTTCTCTAAGTGAAGGCGGGTGTAGCGGACGTCAGCGTGCCGTCCAAAAGCGTCGAATCGCCCATCTCGCTCAGGGCCAGCGCGAGCGCCCCGAGGACCTCCGCGCGGCCCCCCAACGCCCCCGGCAGCACGGTCAGTTGACGTGCCGCGCTGGGGATGGCGTAGCGCCCGACGGACTCCCGGATCGGCCCCAGTACCAGCTCTCCGGCCTCCGCGAGATCCCCGCCGAGGACGACTCTGCTGGGGTTGAGCAGGTTGCAGAGGTTGGCGACGCCGCTGCCGATGTGGCGCCCCACATCAGCGATGACACGGCGGCAGCCGGGGTCTCCGTCCCGCGCGAGGCGCACCATGCCCTCGACCGTGAGTTCCGGGCCGTGACTGGGCCGAAGGAGTGGCAGGACGTAGCGCGCGGCGGTGAACGTCTCCAGGCAGCCCCGGTTCCCGCACCGGCAGACGGGGCCGGACTCGTCGAGCGTGATGTGCCCGATCTCGCCCGCCGTGCCGCCCGGACCCCGGTAGATCCGCCCGTTGATGACGAGGCCCGCGCCGACGCCGCTGGCGACCTTGATGTAAGCAAGATCACGGACGCCCCGGCCGCTCCCCCACACCATCTCGCCGAGCGCGCCGAGGTTGGCGTCGTTGTCGACGTGGACGGGGACGCCGAGCCGGCCGCGCAGTTCCTCGGCGGGTCGGGTGCCGATCCAGCCGGGCAGGATCGCGGAGGAGCCCAGCGTCCCGGACTCCAGGTCGATCGGGCCGGGGACGCCGAGACCGACGCCGGCGATCTTCGAGCGGTCCACGCCGGTCGCCTCGATCAGGCGGCTGACCAGCTGTTCCGCCCGGTCGAAGCCCTGCGCGGAGGACGCGTCGACGTCCAGCGGCTCGGCCTCCTCGGCGAGCACCTGGTGGGCGAGGTTGCCGACGGCGACCCTGAGGTGCGTGTGGCCGAAGTCGACCCCGATGACGATGCCGGCGTCCCCGCTGAGGCTGACGCTGCGCGCCCTGCGGCCGCCCGCCGACGTGGGCGTGACCTCGACGGTCCCGCCTTCCTTCAACTCCCGGACGATGTTGGAGACGGTCGCGGCGGACAGGCCGGTCGTGCGGGCGATCTCCGCCTGGGTGAGGGATCCGGCCAGCCGGACGGCCCGTACGACCCGCTCCAGGTTGGCTCGGTGCAGTGACGACTGCGACCCTGGAGTCTCCACGACGACCTCCCGCGCGCGAGGCCGCATCGACGAGGCCCCGTCTATGTCCAACTAGTGAACTCTAAGCTGAGCCGTTCCGGTCGCCTCCCGTCAAGAGGTTGAACAGTTTCCGGGGAGATGCGGGGCGCAAGGTGTGGGGGATGCTCGTGCAAGCGTTTTCTGCCGCTTTCACCAGGTGTACGGGGATCACTTCACGGCGCCCGCGGTGAGCCCCGCGACGACCTGGCGCTGGAAGACGACGTACGCCCCGAGCACCGGCAGCATCGCCATCACCAGGCCCGCGAAGAGCCCTGACCAGTCGCCCTTGTAGCCCTGGCTGACGGCGAGCTGGACGAGGCCCTGGGTGAGGACGCGTTTGTCGGGGTCCGTGTTGAGGACCGTGGGCAGCAGGTACTGGTTCCACTGGCCGAGGAAGTTGAAGATGCCGACGCTGACCAGGGCGGGCCGGGCCATGGGCAGCATGATCTGGAAGAAGGTCCGGCTGTGCGAGGCGCCGTCGACGAACGCCGCCTCGGCGACGGAGGTGGGCAGGGTGCGGAAGAACGCCGTCAGGAAGAAGACGGTGAACGGCAGCGAGTAGGCGATGTAGACCAGGATCAGCCCGTGGATGGTGTTGAGCAGGCCCATGTTGTTCACGACGTAGAACAGCGGGACCAGGGCGAGCATCACCGGGAAGCTCATGCCGCCGACGAACAGGTAGTAGACGAACCGGTTGCCGGGGAACTCGAAGCGGGCCAGCACGTAGGCGGCCATGGAGCCGAGGACCAGCGTCCCGACGAGCGAACCGCCCACCACCACGAGCGTGTTGAAGAAGTAGTCGCCCATGTCGGCCTCGGTCCAGGCCCGGCCCCAGTTCTCGAAGTGCAGCCGGTCGGGCAGCGCCCAGGGCGAGTTGAAGATCGAGGAGTCGGTCTTGAACGACGTCATCACCGCCCACACCAGCGGCAGGACGACCATCACGGCCCACAGGATCAGCACGCCGTGCGAGAAGACGTTGAGGACGCCCCCCTCCCGCTTGGCGCGCGGCGCGGGAGGGGTGTCGCCGGAGACCTTGGCGAGCGGCGCGGGAGCGGGTGTCTCGGTGGTCTTCATCAGTACTCCAGCCGCTCCCGCCGCCCCAGCCGCATCACGACCGCGGCGAACGCGAGCGTGACGACGAGCAGGGCGACGCCGATGGTGGTGGCGTAGGCGGCCTGACCGTCCCGGAACGCCGTCTGGTACACGTACAGCGTGAGCACCGTCGTCGAGTAGTCGGGTCCGCCGGGGCCCACGGTCATGACCTGGACGACGGCGAACGACTCGGCACCGAGGGCGAGGATGCCCATGTAGACCCAGCCGGACTGCACGGTGTCCCACAGCAGCGGCAGGGTGATGCGGAAGAACGTCGCGGCCCGCCCGGCGCCGTCCAGCAGCGCCGCCTCGTACAGGTCGGCCGGGATCGACGCCATGCCGGCGGAGAACAGGACGACGAAGAAGCCGACGGTGGACCAGACCAGCACGGCCATCACGCACCACAGCGCGAGATCCGGATCGCCGAGCCACAGCGGCTGTACGCCGTCGAGGCCCACTCCCCGCAGGATCGAGTTGATCGCGCCGCTGTCCGGGTTGTAGGCGAAGGCGAACAGCAGCGCGACGATGACGATCGACAGGACCTGCGGAAAGAAATAGACGATCTTGTAGAACGAGGATCCCCGGACGCCCGTGACCGCCGGTCCGCCCTTTCTCCGCCGGCCGCCCACATTGATCATGAAGGCGAGGAAGAGGGCGAGACCGATGGTCACGAGCGGCAGCAGCACCGCGAAGAGCAGGCTGTGCTGCAGCGATTTCCAGAAGACGTCGTCCTCGAACATCCGCCGGTAATTCGCGAACCCGACCATCTTGAATTCGGGGCTCAGGCCGGTCCAGTCGGTGAACGAGTAGTAGATCGACTGGACGAACGGCCACAGGACGAACAGGCCGTAGATCCCCAGGGGCAGTGCGAGAAACCCGGCGATGAACCGGTACTGGCCGTGCCGCATCGCTCCACCGCTGCCTTTACTGGTGTTTGTAGTGCTTGATGGACGTGTCCTTCGCGGCGGCGTCGGCGTACCCCTGGATCTTGTTGATCGCCTCGACGGGGGTGAGCCGGCCGGCCATCATCTCGCCGAGCCCGGAGACGCCGATCTGCTCCTTCTGGAGCTTGACGTACCAGTCCTGGAGCCGGGGGTTGAGGACGTTGGCGCCGGCCTTCGCCAGCGCGGCGACGCCCGACTTCAGACCGGGGGTCAGGGTGATGCCGTCGGTGCCGCCGTCGAAGGCGCTCAGCGACTTGACCTTGGCGGTGAAGTTCCGCGACGACGCCTCGCTCAGCATGATGCGCAACTGCTCCATGCCGCCGAGGGCGTTGGCCGCCTTCGCGGGGACGATGAACGGCTCGCCGCCGGACGCCCAGAGCGTGCCGAACGGCATCTTGTCGGAGGCGTCGATGCCGGTCGGCGCGGAGACCGCGAGGTCGAAGTCGGCGGGCATGACGTTCGCCGACTCGTTCTCGACCCAGGAGCCGTTGGGGATGAACAGCGCCTTGCCCTGCGCCCACGCCGTCTGGGACTGGATGTGGTCCAGACCGGGGGTACCTCTGAGGACGTACCCCTTCTTGTAGAGCTCGTAGTACGCCTCGAAGCAGGTCTTGACGGCCGGGTGTTTCCAGGCGTTCGGCTCCAGGTTGTCGATCGCGTCGAGGACTTCGCGGCCGCCGACCTTGCCGATCATCGGGTACAGCGAGAAGGGCAGGTAGTACGGGTACTTGCCCGCGTACGTCCAGCCGGCCATACCCTTCTTCTTGGCCTTCTCGCACACCGCGAGCATCTGGTCCCAGGTCTCGGGGTACGTCGCGTCGAGGGCGTCCAGGGCCTTCTGGGAGTACCAGACGCCGTACACGGTGTAGGCGTAGTACAGGATCCACACCGGGTCGCCGTCGAGCTGCCCCATCTCGACGATGCCGGGGCGCAGGGTGTCGCGGACCTTCTTGGCGGGGTCGTCGTAGGACGGGGCGTCGAGCAGCGGGGTGAGGTCGGTGAGCTGCTTCTTGCCGGCCAGGATGCCCATGTCCATCTGTTCGGCGCCGGAGTTGTCGATCAGGTCGGGCGGGGTGCCCTGGTTGAAGCGGGGCGACAGGACGGTCTGGATCTTCTGGGTGGCCGAGAACTTCACCTTGGCCTTGGGGAACGCCTTCTCGTACGTCTTCACCGCGTCCGTCGCGTACGCGGTGCCGAAACCGCCGTCGAACAGGACGAACTCCAGGGTCGCGGAATCGTTCACGCCGAGCGGGTTCTGCGCGGTCTTCGTCCCCGTCTTCGCCTTCTCCTCGCTGTCGCCGCCGCCGCTGGCGCAGGAGGTGAGCAGCGAGACGGCGGGGACGGCGCCGAGGCCGAGTGCCGCCGTCGTCCTGATCATCGTGCGGCGGCCGACGCCTGCCGGTCCCCGGCTTTCTGCGGATGTGGATCCCATGCTCAAGTCCTCGCCTTCTCCAGGACTCAGGGCGGTACCGGAACTGACCGGCACCGCGTCGGGTCAAGCAGGGTCGTGCAGGAAACGCCGACAGGTATAGTCCATTTCCCGGCGGCTGAGCAAGATCGAATGCAAGGTTCGTCAAGGGTCTTTTCCGAGTTGATACCTCCCAGAAATCCGGAGCCACCGCTTACGCCCCACCCCGCGAATTCCCTCCCGCCAGCCGGAAAGCGTTTGCCGACCCCGAGTTCACCGCTGCGCGCCGGAGCTCGCCACCTCCTCCGGGGAGGGCGAGCGCGACTTCAGAGGGCGAAGCGGTTTCACCCGTTCGTGGTGCCAAGTGGAGGGGATTCGGCCGTGGATTCGGGCGGGGCGGCGCGTGGCTGCTCGCACCGCGCACGCGCATCGGCACCACAATCCGGCCGGGCGCCGGCCGCGCCGAGACCGTGACCCGCGCGTCGGGGCCGCGTGGCGCCTCCCCATCGGGGGGCTCGACTCCGTCGGGTGTCGGCCCGTCAAGTGGTCCAAACGTGCGGGCTGTTCGGCACCGCGCGGAGCCGAGGCGGCCGGCCGGTGGCTCCCTCGGCGCGGCGGGGTCATGTCCCGCTGGGTGGTGTACCGGCGTGGAGCCGGTGACTCGGCGGGCTGGCCCCCTGGGCCAGCACCAGTGAGCAGCCCACGCCCTGGCCGGGCAGGCCGGTAGGCGCGGCTCCAGCTCCGGGCGGAGGCCAGCAGCCTCGCGTCGCCACACCATCCACGGCGGAGCGGGTGCCGTTCATGAGCGATGGCACCCGGCCGGCCAACAGACCCCGTCCGGTGGTGACTTCGGGGCCGGATTCATGGCGGGGTGTGGTGTGGGCGTTGTTCGTGGGGGGTGGGGGTACGTACGGGGAGGAGTGACTGTCTGTTCGAGTCGTTGGGTTGGGGGAAGTATGTCGTCCGTTTCGGGTGGGCGTTTCGATGCCGCGTGGCTGCCTGTGGAGGCGTTTCGGGCGGTGGGAGTGCGAAGGGTGGGGGTGAGGGGGGAAGGGGGAGTGGTGGAGAGTGTGCGGAGGGAGGTTCGGGAGGTTTGTGGGTGGTTCGGTGGGAGGGAAGTGGGGGGTGGGGAGGCTGAGTTGGTGTTGGAGGTGGGGGAAGTTGGGCTGGGGGATGAAGAGTTCCTTTTTGAGTTCGATGGGGAGCGGGCCGGCGTCAGGGCGTCCGGTGGGGTGGGGTTGCTGTACGGGTTCTTTCATGTCGTGCGGCTCGGGGAGGGGGCGTTCGAGGGGCCCGTGCGGAGTGAACTCCACTCCCCCGCGCTGCCGTTGAGGATGGTGGACCACTGGGACAACGTGGCCGTGCATCCGGTGATGGGGCAGGTGGAGCGGGGGTATGCGGGCGGGTCGGTGTTCTGGGCGGACGGGGAGGCGCGGGGGGACTTCGGGCGGGTGCGGGCGTACGCGCGGCTGCTCGCGTCCTGCGGGATCAACGCCGTCGCCGTCAACAACGTGAACGTGCACGCCGTGGAGGCACGGCTGCTGACCGAGCGGATCGGTGAAGTCGCCCAGATCGCGGGGGTGTTGAGGGAGTACGGGATCCGCACGCACCTGTCGGTGACGTTCGCCGCGCCGATCGTGCTGGGCGGCCTGACGACGGCGGACCCGCTGGACGCGGACGTGCGGGAGTGGTGGGCCGGTGCCGTGCGGGGGGTGTACGAGGCGATACCGGACTTCGGCGGGTTCGTGGTGAAGGCCGACTCCGAGGGCCAGCCCGGCCCGTTCGCGTACGGCCGCTCGCACGCGGACGGCGCCAACATGCTCGCCGCCGCCCTCGCCCCGTACGGCGGGACGGTGCACTGGCGGGCGTTCGTCTACGACCACCGCCAGGACTGGCGGGACCGGACGACGGACCGCGCGCGGGCGGCGTACGACCATTTCGCGCCGCTGGACGGGGAGTTCGCGGAGGGCGCGGTCCTCCAGGTGAAGCACGGCCCGATGGACTTCCAGGTCCGCGAGCCGGTCTCCCCGGTGCTCGGCGCCCTCCCCCGGACCCGGTTCGCGGTCGAGGTGCAGGCGACGCAGGAGTACACCGGCCAGCAGCGGCACGCCTGTTGGCTGGGTCCGATGTGGAGCGAGGTCCTGACCTTCCGCCCGCACGGCGAACAGGGCCCGTCCGTAGGCGAGTTGGCGAGCGAACTGGTCGCCGTGTCGAACGTCGGCGACGACCCGTTCTGGACGGGTCACCCGCTGGCGCAGGCGAACCTCTACACGTTCGGCCGCCTCGCGTGGCAGCCGTCCGCCGACCCGCTGGACGTGCTCGACGAGTGGCTGCGACTGACCTTCGGCGACGGCGACCTGGGCGGGCTGCGCACCCTGCTCGCCGGGTCCTGGGCGGCGTACGAGAAGTACACGGCGCCGCTCGGCGTGGGCTTCATGGTGCAGCCGGGGCACCACTACGGGCCGAGCGTCGACGGGTACGAGTACAGCCCCTGGGGGACCTACCACTTCGCCGACCGGGACGGCGTCGGCGTCGACCGGAGCGTGGCGACCGGCACCGGGTACGCGGGGCAGTACGGGCCGCCGTGGGCGTCGGTGTACGAGTCCGTGGAGAGCTGTCCGGACGAGCTGCTGCTGTTCTTCCACCATGTGCCGTACGGGCATGTGCTGAAGAGCGGGAAGACGGTGATCCAGCACATCTACGACACGCACTTCGAGGGGGTCGAGGAGGCGGAGGAGGCCCGCCGGGTGTGGGCGGGCCTCAAGGGGGTGGTGGACGCGGAGCGGTTCGCGCGGGGCGCCGAGCGGTTCGAGGAGCAGGTGCGCAGTGCCCGGGAGTGGCGGGACCAGGTGAACAGCTACTTCTTCCGCAAGTCGGGGGTGCCGGACGAACGCGGGCGGGTCATCTACTGAAGGTCGTCCGGTTTCAGGACCACGACGCCGAGCGGGTCGAGGACCAGGGGTGAGCCGGCCTCGACCCGCTTCCCGGTGAGCAGGTCGGTCGTCGTGGTGTGCGCGGTCAACCGGGCGGTCTCCCGGGCGTGGTTGAGGAGGAACAGCAGCGGTGTGCCGTCCTCGGTGACCCGGGTCGCGGTCTCGACGTGCGGGTGGTCGGCGTAGGGGCCGATCAGGTGGTGGCGGGCCAGGACGCGGCGCACGACGTGGTCGACGCCGGGCTGGTCGAGGGCGGTGGCGACGTACCAGCCCTCGCCGCCGCGCTCGCCGAAGCGGTTGCGGGTGACGGCGGGGGTGCCGGCGTAGAAGTCGGCGCCGTAGGGGGCCACGGGCTGCGCGCCGCGCAGTTGGACGAGCTCGAAGACCAGCCGGGCCTGCGCCGTCGGCCCGTCCGGAAGTACTACGGGTTGTACTACCTCCCAGGGACGGGAGTCCCACTCGTCGATCCGGATGCCGAGCAGCGGGGCCAGCGGTCCGGGCAGGTCGGTGAGGAAGGCGCGGTCGTGTTCGTCGGAGCGCGCGGACAGGAACGTCGCCAGCACGCTCCCCCCGCGCCCCGCGACCTCTTCGAGCCGCGCCGCCAGGTCGCCCTTGACGAGGTGCAGGGCGGGCGCGAGGACGACGTCGTACGGGGTGAGGTCGGCGGTGACGGGGACGACGTCCACGTCGGCGCCCGCCTCGCGGGCCGCGCGGTAGTAGGCGTGGACGACGTCCAGGTAGCGGACGAGCCGGGAGGGGCCGTCGGAGATCTCCAGGGCCCACCAGCTGTCCCAGTCGAAGAGGAGCGCGGTGCGCGACGGGGTGCGGGCGCCCAGCGTGAGGTCGCCGAGGTCGGCCAACTCACGGCCCAGGTCGGCGACTTCGCGGAACGTGCGGGTGTCGGCGCGGCCGGCGTGGCCGATGACCGCGCCGTGGTACTTCTCGCAGGCGCCCCGGGAGGCGCGCAGCTGGAAGTAGAGGGCCGCGTCGGCGCCGTGGGCGACGGCCTGCCAGGTGGCGAGGCGCAGTTCGCCGGGGCGGCGCAGCGGGTTGACGTCGCGGCACGCGGTCGTCGACGGGGTCTGTTCCATCAGCCAGAAGGGGGCGCCGTCCTTGAGGCCGCGCATCAGGTCGTGCGCGAGGGCCGGGCGGGTCGGCGGGGCGTCCAGGGGCGGGTAGTTGTCCCAGGAGGCGAAGTCGAGGTGCGGGGCCCAGCGGTGGTAGTCCAGGGGGCGGTAGGCGCCCATCATGTTCGTCGTCACCGGGGTCTGCGGGTCGTGGTCCCGGATGGCCCGTTTCTCCGCCGTGAAGCAGCCGAGGAGGGCGTCGGTCATGAAGCGCCGGTAGTCCAGGGTGAGGCCCTGGAAGGCGGTGTGGTCGGGGCCCTTCCAGTGTTCGGTGAGCGCGCTCGGGGGTTCGATCTCGGCCCAGTCGGTGTAGCGGTGGGACCAGAACGTCGTCCACCAGGCGTCGTTGAGGGCGTCCAGGGTGGTGTGGCGGGCCTTCAGCCAGGCGCGGAAGGCTTCGGCGCACAGGTCGCAGTAACAGGCGCCGCCGTACTCGTTGTTGACGTGCCAGGCGAGCAACGCCGGGTGGTTTCCGTAGCGTTCGGCGAGGCGGGCGGCCACCGCCGTGGACAGGCGGCGGTAGGCGGGCGAGCTGGGGCAGAAGTCGTGGCGCTGGCCGTAGCGGTGCCGGCGGCCCTCGAAGTCGGTGCGGTTGACCTCGGGGTACTTCCTGGCGAGCCACGGGGGCAGCGCGGCGGTGCCGGTCGCCAGGCAGACGCTCCTGCCCTCGGCCGCCGCGCGGTCCATGACGGCGTCCAGGACGGTGAAGTCGTAGGTGTCCTCGGCCGGTTGGGTCAGGGACCAGCTGAACACGCCGACCGTGAGGGTGTCGATGCCGGCCTCGCCGAAGAGCCGGTGGTCCTCGGTCCACACCTCCCGGGGCCACTGCTCGGGGTTGTAGTCGCCGCCGTACCGGATCTTGTCGGTCATCGGGTGAAGTCCTCTTTCGTCTCGGCGATCACCGGGCGGGCGGTGTGGAGCAGGGAGAGGAGCAGCGGGGCCGACAGGAGGGCGGGGAGGGCTTCGGCGAGGAGGGCGGTCATCGCGCCGGTCAGGATCAGCAGGGACAGGGCACCCAGGGTGACCTTGCCGTGGCGCAGGAGGAAGTAGGCGGCGAGGCGGGCGGTGTCCCGCGCGCGGAACGTGAACAGGGAGGTGAGGACGAGGGCGTGGGCGCCCCACAGGAGGGCGGCGAGGGCGGTGGCGGCGAGGATCACCGCCCACCAGACGGGCAGGCCCGTCGTCTCGAAGTGGGTGAGGGTGAAGGCGATCACCGTCAGCCAGGCGAGCAGCGGGGCCCAGAGTTTGAGCGCGGGGAGGGTGTTGGCGCGCAGACCCCGGAGGTAGGTGCGGGCCGGGTGGAGGTCGGTGAGGTCGGCGCTGCGGTGGTGGAGGGCGTACACGGCGGCGGAGACGGCGGGGCCGAGGGGCAGGAGGAAGAGGGCGGCGAGGGGGAGGTTGGCGGGGGCGGCGCCGAGGAGGACGAGGGGGATCAGGCCGGGGGCCGCGGTGAGCAGGAGGAGGGCTTCGGTGGTGAGGAGGGTGTGGACGAGGGTCGCGGCCCGGGAGAGGGGGCCGGTGCCGAACCCGGTGACGGCGCCGCCCGCGCTCATCGCGGGTCCCGGCCCAGCAGCCGTGTCTCGTCCCACCACGCGAAGCTCTCGTCGACCACCGGGGAGAGTTCCACGAGGGTGATCTCGTTGCGGGCCAGCGTCAGCCGCAGGTCCGCGCGGCCGTCCGCCAGGGGGAGCCGGTCGTGGGTGCGGGACGGCTGCGACGCCTCGTGCAGCATGTCGAGCTGGCCCTGTTTCGGGGAGCGGGGGCTGCCCATCGCGCGCCAGGCCGTGTACGCGTTGCCGTGGGTCTCGTCGACGGTCGAGCGGCGGACGAACGCCTCGGTTCCGGCGAGCGGGATGGAGAGGTGCACCTCGTGGCGGTCCGGGCCCGGGGTCTCGCCCGTCGGGTCAACTGGCGCCCAGGCGAGGGCAGTTACGCGGCCGTCGGGGTGGCGGGTCACCAGGTGGTGGTCACCCAGGGCGAGGAGGTCGGGGCCCGTCCGGGACAGGAACGCGTACAGGTGGAACGTCGGCTTCCTGATCTGACGGTGCGTCAACAGGCCGAAGCCGCCGTGGAACAGGGCCGTCGGGACGCCCGCCTCCTCGAACATGTCGCTGAACGTCCAGTACGAGAAGGAGTCGGCCAGCTCACCGCCGTGCGCGAGGACGGGGGCGAGGTAGGCGGCGTTGAACGCGGTGTCGTGGATCAGGTTGTCCGGGCAGTAGGAGGAGTTGAACTCCGTGATGTGGACGGGGAGTCCGGCGTACCGGGTGCCCTGGAGCTGGCGGCGCGGGGTGGCGAACTGGTCGAGGAGGCCGCTCGCCGGGGCGAGGGTCTGGTAGCTGCTGAACGGGACGCGCTGGGCGGGCCCGGAGGTGTAGGCGTGCCGGGAGACGAAGTCGAGGGGGACGTCGTGCCGGTCGGTGAACTCCGTGAAGCGGGGCAGCCATTCGTCGGCGCCGGGCGAGATCGCGGGGCCGCCGACCTGGAGGGAGGCGTCCACCTCCTTCACGGCGTGCGCGGTCACCTCGTACAGGTGGTGGTACGCCTTCTCGTCGGCGTCCTGCCAGAAGATGTCGAGGTTGGGCTCGTTCCACACCTCGATGGGCCAGGTGCGGACCTCGTCGAGGCCGTGGCGGTCGACGAGGTGGGTGAGGGTGGCGCGGACGAGGTCGGCCCAGTCCTGGTGCGAGCGGGGCGGGGTGATGTTGCCCTTCCACCAGAAGACCGTCTGCGTACCGGAGGCCAACTCCTCGGGCATGAAGCCGAGTTCGAGGAACGGGCGGATCCCGGCTTCGAGGTAGGCGTCGATCACCTGGTCGAGGTAGGTGAAGTTGTGCTGGACGCCCCGCAGGCCGGCCTGGTCGTAGGGGCGGACGACGCCCATGCCGTCGCTGAACAGGCCGTGGCCCCGGATGAGGTCGAAGCCGATCTCGCGCTGGACGATCCTCAGCGAGTCCTGGAAGTCGCGGCGCAGGGCGAGTTCGGCCCGTCCGGTGCCGACGCAGCGGCGCCAGGCGTCGGAGAACGGGCCGACGGGCTCGGCGGGGACACGGATCATGCGTGGTCCTTCTGGTAACGCTCGTACGCCTTGTTGTGCAGGGCGACCAGCTGGTCCATGTTCTTGGACTTCAACTCCGAGACGTAGGCGTCCCATTCGGACAGCGGGCGCTTGCCCAGGGCGAACTGGAGGGCGTTCTGGCCGACGTGGTCCTTGAGGGGGGTGTCCCAGAGGGTGGCCTGTTCCTGCTCGAACGATTCGAGGGGATGGGCCGGGGCGACGGGCAGCTCCTTGCGCTGGGCCATCGCGTCCTGGAACTTCTTCTCGTCGGGGCTGAAGTTGGAGGAGACCAGCGCCCAGCTGCCGCCGTAGGTGAAGACGCCGTTGAAGAAGCCGAAGTCCTTCTGGAGGTCCTTCGGGGCGTCCGGGATGGAGCCCATGAGGGAGATGCCGGGCTCCAGCTTGTACTGGCCGCCGCTGTAGGTGTACGTGGTGCCCTGGACGCCCCACTTGCTGAAGCGCTGGCCCTCGTCGGAGTACCAGAGCCAGTCGACGAACTGCATCAGGGCGACGAAGTTCTCGCTCTTGAGGGCCTTGCTGGAGATCATGAGGCCGTTCTCCAGCCGGAGGCCCCCGAGGACGACGGGACCGGCCGGGCCGAGCGGCACCGGGACCATCTCGATGGTGGCGCCCTTGACCTGCTTGTTCAGGTTGTAGCGGTACTCCTGGACCAGGACCTGGGGGTTGGCGCTGATCGCGAAGGACTTCTCGGCGAGGAGCTTCTGCTGCGCGGCGTCGTCGGTCTGCGTGAAGCTCTCGGGGTCCATCAGCTTCTCGGAGACCAGCTTGGCGACGAATTCGAGCATCTGGCGGAACTCGTCACGGGCGCCGGTGAAGACGAACTCCTTCTTGGTGGCGTCCCAGCTCAGGTTGTCGTAGGACCAGCCGGACTGGATGCCGTACGCCTGGCCGAGGTAGCCGAAGAACGCCCCGGGCGGGAACGGGGTGTTGACGTTCCAGCGGTCGGAGAACGGGTAGCGGTCGGGGTATTCGGCCTTGAGCGCCTTGAAGACGTTGTAGACCTCGTCCCAGGTGGTGGGCAGGGCGAGGCCGTGCTTCTGGAGGACGTCGGTGCGGAACGCCATCGAGTAGCCGGACTTGAGCTTCTCGTGCAGTCCGGGCAGCAGGTAGTAGTTGCCGTCGGACTGGCGGATCGCGTCGAGTTCGGGCTCCAGCTTCCATCTGCGCACCTTGTCCTGGAAGTTGGGCATGAGATGGACGTACTCGCTGACGGGCAGGATCGCCCCCGAGGAGACGAACGCGGTCTCCGAGGGGTGGTACGTCTTGGGGATCAGGAAGGGCGCGTCGCCCGCGCCGATGAGGAGGCTGCGCTTCTTCTCGTAGTCGCTGAGCGGCACGGAGATCGGCTTGAGGGTGACGCCCGTGCGGCGGGCCAGCTCCTTCCAGAACAGCCAGCCCGCCTTCATCGGGTAGGCCGGGTTGTCGTTGTGCAGGACGTCGAAGGACAGCGGCTTCGACGCCTTGAACTGCTGGCCGAGGCGGAAGTCGTCCATCGCGCCGTTACGCTTCTTGGTCAGGTCCTTCGAGCCGCCGTCGCCGTCGTCGCCGCTGCCGCAGCCGGTGAGCGTGGCGAGGCCCACGAACCCTGCGGCGGCCAGGATCTGACGGCGCGACAACTGGCCCGCGTTGTGACGGGAGTTCTTCTTCACCGGTACTCCTTACGCACGTTGAGGCGGTCGCATGGGGAAGCGGTCAGCCCTTGACCGCGCCGAGCATCACGCCCGAGACGAAGTAGCGCTGCACGAACGGGTACACGCACAGGATCGGCAGCGAGGTGAGCACGATCGTCACGGCCTGGATGCTCGCCGCGACCTGCGTGCCCTGTTCGGTGGTGGCACCGGCGTTGGAGGCCCCGGTGGCGCCCGCGATGATGTTGCGCAGATAGACGGTGACCGGCATCAGGTCGGTCCGGTCCATGTAGAGGAACGCCTGGAACCAGGAGTTCCAGAAGGACACCGAGTAGAACAGGATCATCGTCGCTACGACGGCCTTCGACAGCGGCAGCACGACCCGCAGCAGGATGCCGTACGTACTGAGCCCGTCGATCTCGGCGGCCTCCTCCAGCTCCCTCGGCAGGGACTCGAAGAACGCCTTCATCACCAGCAGGTTGAACACGCTGATCGCGTTCGGCAGGGCGATCGCCCACACCGAGTTCTTCAGGTCCAGGCTCGTGACGAGGACGTAGTTGGGGATCAGACCGCCGGAGAAGAACATCGTGAACACCGCGACGCCGACGAGGAAACCGCGCCCCTTGAGGTCCTTCTTCGACAGGACGTACGCGTAACACGTCGTCAGGATCATGGCGACGGCGGTCGCGACGACCGTGTAGAAGACGGTGTTGCCGTAACTGCGCCAGAACGTCCCGTCGTTGATGACGATCCGGTACGTCGTGAGGTCGAACCCCTTGGGCCACAGGGTGACTTCGCCCGAACGGATCTCGCGCTCACCGCTGAAGGAGCGGGCGACGATGTTGAGGAACGGGTACAGCGTCAGCACGACGACGCCCGTGAGGATCACGCCGTTGACGCCCTGGAAGACGCGGTAGCCGCGCGTCGGCTGGTTCACGGACGTCCGGGGCTTCGCGGGCCTCTTCGCGGGCCGGGTCTTCACGGTGCTCACCACAGGCTGGTCCCCACTGTGCGGCGCGAGAGCTGGTTCGCGGAGGTGATGAGGACGAGCCCGATGACCGCCTCGAACAGGCCGATCGCCGCCGCGTAGCTGAAGCTGTTGGACTCGACGCCGGCCCGGTACAGGTAGGTCGAGACGACGTCGGCGGTCGGATAGGTGAGCGGGTTGTAGAGCAGCAGGATCTTCTCGAAGCCGACCGCCATGAACGTGCCGATGTTCAGGATCAGCAGCGTGATCATCGTGGGTCTGATGCCGGGCAGGGTGACGTGCCAGATCTGCTGCCACCGGTTCGCGCCGTCGATGCGGGCGGCCTCGTACAGGTCGTCGTCGATGGTCGTCAGGGCGGCGAGGTAGAGGATCGTGCCCCAGCCGGCCGTCTGCCAGATCTCAGAGCCGACGTACACCGTGCGGAACCACTCGGGTTCCTGGATGAAACGGATCGGATCGTGGCCGAACCAGCCGAGGACGTGGTTGACCGGGCCGTCCGTCGCGAGCATCTGCATCGTGATGCCCGCGACGATCACGATCGACAGGAAGTGCGGCAGGTACGACACCGACTGCACGAACCGCTTCAGCGCGGTGCGGCGCACCTCGTTCAGCAGCAGCGCCAGCACGATCGGGATCGGGAAACAGAAGACGAGGGTCAGCAGGCCCAGCCACAGTGTGTTGCGGAAGACCTGCCAGAAGGTCGGGTCGCTGAGGAACATGCGCACATAGCGCAGGCCCACCCACTGCTCGCCCAGGATCGAGCCGCCCGGCTCGAACCTGCGGAAGGCGATGACGTTCCCGACCATCGGCAGATAGCGGAAGACCAGGAAGAACAGCAGCGGCAGGATCACCAGCGAGTACAGCTGCCAGTCGCGGCGCAGCGCCCGGCGCCAACTGCGGCGCGCGGACGGCCGCTTGGCACCGCCGGTGGTTTTCGTGGGCGGTGGGTCCTGGGTGCCCGGCGGGGGCGCCGACGTGGTGGAGGTGCTCATGCTCGGGCCTCCCGGAGCGGGGACGCGGAACCGAAACTTTCGAGCTCTTACCGGTAACTTCGCGGCAACTTATGGGCACCCAGAAAGCGCTGTCAATGGGTCATGCAGGAGATTCCTCAGGAGACGGTGGTGCGTTGGAAGCGTGCGCGGACGGGTATGACAGGGGGGTCCGACCCTTCTCAGCTCCGCAAGTTTCCATTCCGTAACCGATCCCTGCGAGGTGTCGCCGTGGCCGCGTTCGATCTGCCGCTGATCGATCTGGAGTCCTACCGGCCTCCGCTCGACGAACCCGCCGATTTCGACGAGTTCTGGCACGAAACGCTGAAGGCCGCCGCCGAGAACACGCTCCGCGTCACCGCCGAGCCCGTCACCAGCGGACTGAAGCTGACCGAGACCTGGGACGTCACCTTCCCCGGGTTCGGCGGGCATCCCGTGCGGGCCTGGTACAGCCGTCCCGCCGGCGTCAGCGAAGCCCTGCCGACGGTCGTCGAGTACGCCGGGTACGGGCGGGGGCGGGGACTGCCCCACGAACGGCTCACCTGGGTCAACGCCGGGTACGCGCACCTGCTCATGGACAACAGGGCGCAGGGCGACAGCTACGGCAGCGGGGGCGGCGGGACCGTCGACCTCGGACCCGTCGTCGCCGGGGGTCCCGGGGTGGTCGTGCGGGGGATCCTCGAGCCCTACCAGTACCACTACCGGCGGCTCATCACCGACGCGGTGCGGGCGGTCGAGGCCGTGCGGACGCTGCCCGGCGTCGACGCGTCCCGGGTCGCCGCCGTCGGGAACAGCCAGGGCGGCGGGCTCGCGCTGGCCGTCGCCGGGCTCGTGCCCGACCTCGCCGCCGCGCTGGTGACCGCGCCGCTGCTGTGCGGGATCCGGCGGTCACTGGAACTCACCGACGCGGGGCCCTACGGGGAGATCGCCACGTATCTCTCCGTTCACCGGGGAGTTGAGCGGGCCGCCTATCGGACGTTGTCCTATGTGGAGGGGGTGTCGTTCGCCCGGCGGGCTCGGGCGCACGCGCACTTCGGGACGGGGCTGCGGGATCGGGTGTGTCCGCCGAGCGGGGCGTTCGCGGCGTTCAACCGGTATGGGGAGGTGGGGGGTTCGTCGCCTCGGCGGGAGATTCATACGTACGCGTACAACGGGCACGAGGGTGGGGAAGCGGTGCATGTGGCGTTGCAGCTGGAGTGGTTGGCGGGGGTGTTCGAAGGGGGGTGAGTGCTTCATGATGGGCGGACTATGAGTGGGATGCGGTGGGGTTCGGGGGCGGGTGCGGGTTCGTCGTGGCCGTTCGCGCCCCGCGGCGGAGCCGCAGATCAATACGGCCCCGCGCCCCTGAAAGACGGCGCTTACGCGCCGATGCCTGTGGCTCGCGCCGGTTTTTTCGCTGCTGTCGGGGCTGCTCTTGGCTCCACCGCTCATCATCTCGTCGCCGACGAACCTCCCCACTGGCAGCGGGTTTTCGTGGGTTCCGTGGTGCTGTTTCTGCTCGGGCTGTTCGGGGTGCGGCGGCCTCGGTCTCTGCCGGTGGTGGCGTTCGCCTGTGTGCTTGCTCAGGGTGGGCTGCATCAGTGGCTGGCAGCGGGGCACGCCCATGCGGGGCATGTTCACCATGGCTCCGAGACCGTGGCCGCTCACAGCTCCTGGGGTATGACCCTCGGGCATGTTCTCGCCGCGTTGTTCGTCGCCGTGTTGCTTCAGCGGGCCGATGCTGTGTGCTGGCGGATCGCTCGGGGGGTGAGGGTTGTCCGGAGGGCCTTGGGGGGTGCTCCTGGGTTGCCCTGGGGTGGGGTCGGGGCGGTCTGTGGGGTGGTGCCGGGTCGGCGTGCCGGTGGGGTGGTGTTGGCTCATGTCGTGGTGCGCAGGGGACCGCCCAGGTGGTCGAGGTTCGTCAACTCACCTTGATCGGGCGGTCGTTGGGGCCGCTCGTGTCGCAACCCTGCCTGGAGATCGTCATGTTCAAGAAGAGTTTCGTCCTGCTCGCCGCCGGTGCGCTGGTGGTCATCGGGGCCCAGTCGGCTGCCGCGCATGTGGAGGTGAAGGCCGACAACCCGCGGGCCCTCGCGAAGGACGTCACGCTCACCCTGTCCGCCGAGTCGGAGTCGGCGTCGGCCGGGATCGCGGAGTTGCGGGTCGTGCTGCCGAAGGGGATCGCGCCGGCGGACGTCAGCTTCGAGAGCGGGCCCAAGTCGTGGGCGCTGTCGGCGACTTCGGACGGGTTCCGGGTGAAGGGGGCTCCGCTGCCCGTCGGGGAGGACGTCGAAGTGGCCGTGGCGGTCAAGCAGTTGCCGGACGCCGAGGAGCTGGTGTTCAAGACGCTCCAGACGTACGGCGACGGCAAGGTGGACCGCTGGATCGAGCTGGACGAGCACGGCGCGACGGAGGAGGAGGGCGACCACAGTCACAGCGGGAACCCGGCGCCCGTACTGAAGTTGAGGGCGGCGGCGCTGGAGACCAGCCCGGCGCCCACACCCAGCGCACCCACCCCGTCCACCCCCGCACCGGCCTCCGACTCCCCTTCTCCGGTCGCCTCCGAGGCTGACGGCGACGACAACGGCGGTATGTCCGGCGGCACTTGGGCCGCGATCGGCGCGGGCGGGGTCGTCGCGGCGGGCGTCGGTTACCTCGTCGTCCGGCGTCGGGGGCAGGCGGCGGAGTGACGGCGGGCGGGGTCGGGCGGAGTATCACCACCCGACCCCGCACGAGTGCCGTCGAGCCCCAACTCATTTGACTGCACTGGCCGTTGAGCCTGTAGAGTACAAGTACAGACCTTCCGACAACGTTATCCGCCGATGACGTTGTCCCGCCGCACTCCCCGAAGTCCGTGTCGTCGTCCGGACGTCGGGGACCTCCCCGGACGGCCCCCTCCCCCCCCGTGGGGTCGTCCGGCTCGCGGACCCGGTGGCACACGGCTCGATGCCACCGGGTCCGCCCGGAGCAGCCCGGTTTTCCTTACGGCTTCCCGGAGTTGGTCAGCCGACGCGACAGGGCAGACTCGTCGTGCTGTCGCTGTTCGCTCCGGTGACCACGTATCCGAAGGTCGCGCTCCTGCCCGGACTCAGCGAGCCGTTCCAGCCCGCGTTGTGGACCATCACGTCCTGGCCGGTGTAGGTGGCCGCGCCGTTCCAGAGGCTGTCCACGCGCTGTCCCGTGGGCAGCGTCCAGTTGACCATCCAGCCGAGCATCGGGACGTCGCCGGTGTTGGTGACGGTGACCTCGGACTGGTAGCCGCCGCTCCAACTGCCGGTCGTGCGGCGGGTGGCGGTGCAGGTGCCGGGCACGGGCTCGTTCGGGTTGCCCGGCTCGTGGATGCCCGTCACCTCGCCGTTGCCGCCGTCGAAGACGACGTCGGAGCAGGAGTAGAAGGTCTCCGCGCTGTCCGAGCGCTGCCAGACCATGTAGATGATGTGGCGGCCCGACTTGTTCGACGGGAGGTTGCCGGCCCAGGAGTAGTTGGCCTCGACGGTGCCCGGGGAACCGTTGAGCGCCGGGTGGTCGACACTCAGGAACGGCGACGGCTCCATGTCGTCCCAGGTGAGCGTCTTCGTCGGGTCGAAGCCGTCCTTCGTGACGTACACGTAGAACCAACCCGGGTGCGCCGCCCACGCGTTGTACGAGAAGTCCATCCGCGCGCCGGACGTCAGGTGGGTCAGCGGCCAGTCGTTGCGGGGCGCGTTGAAGCCGGTGAAGTTCGTGTTGCCGCCGCTGCAGAGCTGGCCGTCCGGGACGAAGCCCCGCGTGCGGCCGGCGCCGTCCGAACGCAGCACCGAGAACCAGTTGTAGAACGGCGTCGTGCCGCTGACCTGCTGGGCGTTCTTGCAGGCCGGGTTGACCGGCTTGATCTCACCCGTGTCGGTCAGGCCGTCCTGCCAGCACAGGAAGGTTCTGCTGCCGGGCTTCATCGGGGTGCCGTGGGCTTCCGCCTTGCCGCCCGTCGTGACGATCAGGCCCATCGCCGGGATGAGCGCGAGGAGGGAGACGAGCACGAGGAGCAGGGACCGGGCGCGGGGACGCCTCGATAACCCTGTTGTGATCATGCCATTGGTGGGGGTGGGGGACATGGCTATGGAGCCGTCCTTTCCTGTACGGGCCGTACGGGGATGGGGAGTTGGGTGCGGGTGGGGCGGGGGCGCTCCCGGGCGGGTTCCGGTCCACCTGTGGTGGGAGCGCTCCCACCCCATCTGTGCGGGAAGGTAGCGCTGGATGGCCAAGTTGTAAACGGGAACGGCAAAGGGCCGTACCCCCGGAGTGCGGGGATACGGCCCTCAACTGCCCTGCTGGAAGCCTTACTTGCGGATCAGGCTGCGCAGCACGTACTGCATGATGCCGCCGTTGCGGTAGTAGTCCGCCTCGCCGGGGGTGTCGATGCGGACGACCGCGTCGAACTCGACGCCGGTGTCCGTGGTGACCTTCACCGTGGCCGGGGTCGTGCCGTTGTTCAGCTCGGTCACGCCGGTGATGGAGAAGGTCTCCTCGCCGGTGAGGCCGAGGGAGTCGGCGTTCTGGCCGGCCGGGAACTGGAGCGGGAGGACGCCCATGCCGATGAGGTTCGAGCGGTGGATGCGCTCGTACGACTCGGTGATGACGGCCTTGACGCCGAGGAGCGCGGTGCCCTTGGCGGCCCAGTCGCGGGAGGAGCCGGAGCCGTACTCCTTGCCGCCCAGGATGACCAGCGGGGTGCCGGCGGCCTGGTAGTTCTGCGAGGCGTCGTAGATGAACGACACCGGGCCGTCGGCCTGGGTGAAGTCGCGGGTGTAGCCGCCCTCGGTGCCCGGCGCGATCTGGTTGCGCAGGCGGATGTTGGCGAACGTGCCGCGGATCATGACCTCGTGGTTGCCTCGGCGCGAGCCGTAGGAGTTGAAGTCACGACGCTCCACACCGTGCTCGGTGAGGTACTTGCCGGCCGGGGTGTCGGCCTTGATGGCGCCGGCGGGCGAGATGTGGTCGGTGGTGACCGAGTCGCCGAGCTTGGCGAGGACGCGGGCGCCAGTGATGTCGGAGACCGGGGTGGTCTCCATCGTCATGCCCTCGAAGTACGGGGGCTTGCGGACGTAGGTCGACTGCGGGTCCCACTCGAAGGTGTTGCCCTCGGGGATCGACAGCGCCTGCCACTGGGCGTCACCCGCGAAGACGTCCTGGTAGGACTTGGAGAACATGTCCTCGCCGATCGCGTTGGCGACGACGTCGTTGACCTCGGCCTCGGAGGGCCAGATGTCCTTCAGGTAGACCGGGTTGCCCTCGGTGTCGGTGCCCAGGACGTCCGTGGTGATGTCGACCTTCATCGACCCGGCGATGGCGTACGCGACGACCAGCGGCGGGGAGGCGAGGTAGTTCATCTTGACGTCGGGGTTGATCCGGCCCTCGAAGTTCCGGTTGCCGGAGAGGACCGAAGTCACCGCGAGGTCATGGTCGTTGACGGCCTTGGAGACCTCCTCCGGCAGCGGGCCGGAGTTGCCGATGCAGGTGGTGCAGCCGTAACCGACCAGGTTGAAGCCGACCTTGTCGAGGTACGGCGTCAGGCCCGCCTTGTCGAAGTAGTCGGTGACGACCTTCGAGCCCGGCGCGAGGGTGGTCTTGACCCACGGCTTGCGGGTCAGGCCCTTCTCCACGGCCTTCTTCGCGACGAGCGCGGCGGCGACCATGACGTACGGGTTCGAGGTGTTGGTGCAGGAGGTGATCGCGGCGACGGTGACGGCGCCGTGGTCGATCTCGTACGTCGAACCGTCGGGGGCGGTCACGGTGACCGGGTTGGACGGGACGCCGTTGGTGGACGCCGGGGCGTCGGAGGCGGGGAAGGACTCCTTGCCGGCCTCGTCGGCGGTGTCGACGTAGTTGAGGACGTCGGAGGCGAACTGCTGGGCGGCGTTCGCGAGGACGATGCGGTCCTGCGGGCGCTTCGGTCCTGCGATCGAGGGGACGACCGTCGAGAGGTCCAGCTCCAGCTTCTCGGAGAAGTCGGGCTCGGCCTTCGGGTCCAGCCAGAGGCCCTGCTCCTTGGCGTACGCCTCGACGAGCGCGAGCTGCTGGGGCGAACGGCCGGTCAGACGCAGGTAGTTGATCGTCTCGTCGTCGATCGGGAAGATCGCCGCGGTCGAGCCGAACTCCGGCGACATGTTGCCGATGGTGGCGCGGTTGGCGAGGCTCGTGGCGGCGACGCCCTCGCCGTAGAACTCGACGAACTTGCCGACGACGCCGTGCTTACGGAGCATCTCGGTGATCGTGAGGACGAGGTCCGTGGCGGTGGTGCCGGTGGGCAGCTCGCCGGTCAGCTTGAAGCCGACGACGCGCGGGATGAGCATCGAGACCGGCTGGCCGAGCATCGCGGCCTCGGCCTCGATGCCGCCGACGCCCCAGCCGAGCACACCGAGGCCGTTGACCATCGTGGTGTGCGAGTCGGTGCCGACGAGGGTGTCCGGGTACGCCTGGCCGTTACGGACCATGACGGTGCGGGCCAGGTGCTCGATGTTGACCTGGTGGACGATGCCGGTGCCCGGGGGGACGACCTTGAAGTCGTCGAACGCGGTCTGGCCCCAGCGCAGGAACTGGTAGCGCTCCTTGTTGCGGCCGTACTCCAGGTCGACGTTCTGCTTGAACGCGTCGTTGGTGCCGAACTTGTCGGCGATGACGGAGTGGTCGATGACCATCTCGGCCGGGGAGAGGGGGTTGATCTTCGCCGGGTCGCCGCCGAGCGCCGCGACGGCCTCACGCATGGTGGCGAGGTCGACGACGCAGGGGACGCCGGTGAAGTCCTGCATGATCACGCGGGCGGGCGTGAACTGGATCTCCTGGCTCGGCTGGGCCTGCGAGTCCCACTCGCCGAGGGCGCGGATGTGGTCGGCGGTGATGTTCGCGCCGTCCTCGGTACGGAGCAGGTTCTCCAGCAGGACCTTCAGGCTGTACGGAAGGCGGGCCGAGCCTTCCACCTTGTCCAGCCGGAAGATCTCGTACGACTCGTCGCCCACGCTGAGCGTGCTGCGGGCGTCGAAGCTGTTCGCCGACACGACAGTCTCCTTCATTGATGTGCGCGTACCACCGCATCCTGCCGCCACGCCTGCTTGGCCGATCCGCTAAGGTAGGGCTAAGTTAGGTAACCCTTACTAGAGGGGGCGGCTTCGGTACGCCTCGGCAGATATCTCGATGTCGAGATAACTCTAGTACATAGGGGCTGGCTGGTCATGCCCGGGGGCGGGTGTCCGGCGTCATACCGGCGTGGGTGAAGGCGTGCGGTGCGGGGCCGTGGGTGTGGAGGTGTTCCAGTCTGGAGACGCCGTCCTGCCAGGTGGGGGTCGCGTCGTCGGGGGTCCACCAGAGGACGTGGTTCGGGTGGTCCGTCCGTTCGAACCAGTCGTAGCGCCTGGTCAGGGCCGTGCGGTGCGGGCCGGTGTAGACGGCGTCGAAGGCGGAACGCGGGTCGGTCCACAGGGAGAGGGTCGCGGCGAGGGCGGTGGTGTCCGGGGTGCGGCCCTTGTCGTACCACTCCGGTACGGCGAACTCTCCCCACGCGCCCCAGTCCGCGCCGAAGAGTTCGCCCCGGGCGGCGTCCGTCGGTTCGGCGTGCGCGAGGTAGCCGGGGTGGCGGCTGATCGTCTGGTAGACGGTCCCTCCCAGGTCGTAGAACTCGCGCGTGAGGGGTGAGGGGTCGGCGAGCGGGGATTTCAGGACGCCGAAGGTGTACTGAGCGAGGCGGGCCATGCGTCTCTCCCTGGTCGGGGTGCGTCAGGGGACGGTAGCTGCCTCGGCGGGCGGTGTCGAAGTTGCGTTTTCACTGGTCAGATGGCCTCTGCCGGAAGGCGGACGCGTGTTCCGCCGCCCACTGTGCGTACGTGCGGGCCGGGGTGCCGGTGATCTTCTCCACCGTGTCGCGGACGCGGAGGAGGGGTTCGTTCACGTCGCCGCCGGTGAGGTCCAGGATCGCGTCCGCCGTTTCGGGGTCCAGGTGGGCCGTCATGGCGCGGTGGGCCTGCGCACGGGTGAGTTCCACAAGGGTGATCTCGCGGTTCAGGGTTTCCGCCAGGGTCGTCACCTGGTCCCGGACCGCGACGCGGGCCGGGCCCGTCAGGGCGTACGTGCGGTTGTGGTGGGCCGGGTCCGTCAGGGCTCGGTGGGCCACGGAGGCGATGTCGGCGGGGTGGATCGTGGGGAGGCCGGTGTCGGGGTAGGGGGCGCGGACCTCGGCGTGGGCGCGGATGCCGGGGGCCCACCAGAGGGTGTTCGAGGCGAACTGGGTGGGGCGCAGGATCGTCCATGTCATACCTGAGGACTGGAGAGCGTGCTCCACCGTGAGGTTGCGTGCGGCGGCGGGGAGGTGGGGGTGGGTCTCCACGGTGATCGAGGAGACCAGGACCACGTGGCGGACGCCGGCCGCTTCCGCCTCGGCGAGGACGGCTTCCTCGGCGCCGGTGCCCTGGAGGAGGAACAGGGACGTCACGCCGTCCAGGGCGGAGGTGAGGGTTTCCGGGCGGGTGAGGTCGCCTTCCACTGCCTCGGGGAAGTCCGCGCGGGACGCGCCTTTCAGGTCGCGGGTGAGTCCCCTCATGGGGACGTCCCTCAGCTCTCCGCGCAGTGCCCGCCCGAGGTTTCCGGTCGCGCCGGTCACGAGGATCATCGCCGTGTTCTCCCTGGTCGTCGGTGGTTCGGACGCTAGGGGCTCAACTTCGCTTGAGGTCAAGGTCGTCAACGGGAGGCGGGCGGTCCTGCTGCGCGTCTAGCATCGGCGCCCATGTCCGCTCACGCTCACGCTGGCTCTCACGCTGGCTCTCACGCTCACGCTCACCTCACCGAGTTCCCCGTCCCCGGTGCCGGCCCCTACGGGATCGCCCTGGGGGACGACGGCGCCCTCTGGTTCACGCTGGTGCACAGCGGGGGCGTCGGGCGTCTCACGCCGGACGGCGACGTCACCGTCCACGCCCTCGACTCCCCCGACACCGGGCCGACCGTCATCACGCCGGGGCCGGACGGGGCTCTGTGGTTCACGGAGTTCCGGGGGCACCGGGTCGGCCGGATCAGCCTTGAGGGGGAGGTGACGTCGTTCGCGCTGCCCACCCCCGAGGCGGGCCCCTACGGGATCGTCGTCGGCGCGGACGGGGCTCTGTGGTGCACGGAGTCCGCCGTCGACCGTGTCGCCCGCATCACTCCTGAGGGGGACGTCACCGAGTACCCCCTCCCCCTCGCCGGCGCCTTCCCCTCCGCCATCGCGGCGGGCCCCGACGGGCGGCTCTGGTGCACGCTGAACCGGGCGAACGCGGTGGCGTCCATCGACTACGACGGTTCGGTGAGCGTCCACGAGCTGCCGACGCCGGGTGCCGGGCCGGTCGGGATCGCCGCCGGGCCGGACGGGGCGATGTGGTTCACGGAGATCGGCGTGGGGCGGATCGGCCGCGTGGACGCCGCCGGCACCGTCACCGAGTTCCCCCTTCCCGACCCCGCCTCCCGTCCCCACGCGATCGTCGCCGGGGCGGACGGGGCCTGCTGGTTCACGGAGTGGGCGGCGAACCGCGTCGCCCGCATCACCCCTGAGGGGGAGGTGACGGGCTACGACCTCCTCACGCCCGCCTCCGAACCCCACGGCATCGCCCTCGGCCCGGCCGGCACCCTCTGGACGGCCCAGGAGGCCGGCACGATCACCCGCGTCACCCCGGCTGCGGAAGCGCCCTGAGCGCCGGGCGCTCCCCCGCCTCGCAAGCACCGGTGTCGGCCGTCACGAACACGCCCGCGAGCCCGTGCGGCTCTCACACGCGGACCACCTCGCCCGTGCCGTCCCCTTCGACCAAGTCGGCGTAGACACGGGCCACTTGGGCGGCCGGCGTGCCCTCTGTCGGTGAGCCCAGTGTCTCCCTCACCCAGCCGGGGCTGACGGCGTTCAGGCGTACCCCGGGCGGGAGTTCGTGCGCGGCGTTGCGGACGAAGCCTTCGAGGGCGGAGTTGACGAGGGCGCCGAGGGAGCCGTCGGGGAGCGGGCCGGGGAAGGTGCCGGCGGTGAGGGTGAGGGAGGCCGGGGCGGCGAGGTGTGTGGCGGCCCGGCGGGTGAGAGCGATCTGGCCGAGGAGTTTGCCGTGGAGGCCGGCGGCGAACTCGGCGTCGCCGACGGCGTCGAGGTCGGTGAGGGGGACCAGTGGGCCGCTCGCGGCGCAGCAGACGACGGCGTCGAGCGGGCCCGTGCCGGCGAGGAGGGCGTCCAGGGAGGCGGGGTCGGTGAGGTCAGCCGTCAGCGGGCCGTTTCTGGAGGCCCGCAGGATCTCGTGGCGGGGTTCCAGCTCCCGTGTCACCGCTCGGCCGATGGTTCCCGTCGCTCCGATCACCAGTACGCGCATGCCCCGAGGATGCCAGGGCCCGGAAACGGGGTACGCGGTTCCAGAAGGGGCACGCGTAACGGCATTTCAGGCATTGCGTCACCTGACGCCATTCGGCCCGCTCCGTTCACCCGAACGGACCCCTCGGCGGGCGCCATCTCATATCTGAGATAACCTCAGCCTCATGGCAGACGATTACCTCGTACGCATCGGCAAGCTCATCCGTGACGCCCGTCAGCACCGTGGCTGGACACAGAGCCAACTGGCGGAAGCGCTCGGCACGAGCCAGAGTGCCGTGAACCGGATCGAGCGGGGCAACCAGAACATCAGCCTTGAGATGATCGCCCGAATCGGTGAGGCCCTGGACAGCGAGATCGTGTCGCTCGGCTACGCGGGCCCGATGCACCTGCGCGTCGTCGGCGGTCGCCGCCTCTCGGGGTCCATCGACGTCAAGACGAGCAAGAACGCGTGCGTGGCGCTGCTGTGCGCCTCGCTGCTGAACCGGGGCCGCACGGTCCTGCGCAGGGTCGCCCGCATCGAGGAGGTCTACCGCCTCCTGGAGGTGCTGCAGTCCATCGGCGTCCGCACCCGGTGGATCAACGACGGCGTCGACCTGGAACTCGTCCCGCCCGCCGAACTGGACCTCGCGGCGATCGACGCGGAGGCCGCCGTCCGCACCCGCTCGATCATCATGTTCCTCGGCCCGCTGCTGCACGAGGTGCACCGGTTCAAGCTGCCGTACGCCGGGGGCTGCGACCTCGGGACGCGGACCATCGAGCCGCACATGATCGCGCTGCGCCGCTTCGGCCTGGACATCGCGGCGACGGAGGGCCAGTACCACGCCGTCGTCGACCCGTCCGTCCGCCCGGACCGCCCGATCGTGCTGACCGAGCGCGGGGACACGGTCACCGAGAACGCGCTGCTGGCCGCCGCGCGGCACGGCGGGGTCACCGTCATCCGCAACGCGTCGTCCAACTACATGGTCCAGGACCTGTGTTTCTTCCTGGAAGCGCTCGGCGTCCGGGTCGAGGGCATCGGGACGACGACGCTGACGGTGCACGGCGTGGCGGACATCGACGTCGACGTCGACTACTCCCCCTCCGAGGACCCGGTAGAGGCGATGAGCCTGGTGGCCGCCGCCGTCGTCACCGAGTCCGAGCTGACCGTGCGCCGGGTGCCGATCGAGTTCCTGGAGATCGAGCTGGCGGTCCTGGAGGAGATGGGGCTCGACCACGACCGCACGCCCGAGTACGTCGCCGACAACGGCCGTACCCGGCTGGTCGACCTCACCGTCCGGCCGTCCAAGCTGGAGGCGCCGATCGACAAGATCCACCCCATGCCGTTCCCCGGCCTCAACATCGACAACGTCCCCTTCTTCGCGGCGATCGCGGCCGTCGCGCAGGGCAAGACCCTCATCCACGACTGGGTCTACGACAACCGCGCGATCTACCTCACCGACCTCAACCGCCTCGGCGGCCGCCTCCAACTCCTCGACCCGCACCGGGTGTTGGTCGAAGGCCCGACCCGCTGGCGCGCCGCCGAGATGATGTGCCCGCCCGCCCTGCGGCCCGCCGTCGTCGTCCTCCTCGCGATGATGGCCGCCGACGGGACGTCCGTCCTGCGCAACGTGTACGTCATCAACCGGGGCTACGAGGACCTGGCGGAACGCCTCAACTCGATCGGGGCACAGATCGAGATCTTCCGGGACATCTGATCGGTGGGGTGCCGTGCTCCTGGGAGGTGGAGGGCACGGCACTCTTGAATGGCTTCTGACCTGCTGTTACTCCCTTTCGGGAGCCTGCATCGATCAGCGCTGTTTTTCATCACCTTGTGCAGCGCGCATGCAAGATGATCTTGAGTTGGTGGCGATGCGTCAGGGGCGTCTGAGCATGCGTCAGCCCTCACGGAGAGTGCTCACCACATGCCTCGCGATGTTCGCACCTACGGTGCTGCCCGGGAGCACGTCGAGACGAATAGTGAAATGCGTGCCGCCGTCGCCGACCTGCCGATGAGGCGGGAAGGCGGACGCGTACATCGAGGCCGGCAAGGCAGGGCACCTGTGCGGACATGTCTGTGAAGTACAAGGAGACGGCGCGTGGGGGGGCTGGCAGTCAACATCATCGAGTGTTGAGGGGGACGGCCCTGACCAGCGCGTTCGTGTCTTTCGGCGCTGTCAGGGCCTTCCCTGCTTACGCGGCGGAAAGTCCCTGGAAACTCCCTGGGATGTCCCTCGCTCCGCACGCCGTCCGGGGACCTGACTCAAGAGCTTCGGCAAGCCAGTGCGTCCACTGCCAGAGAGTGCCCCACGGCAGGTCTCCGGGACATGTAGTGCCGCTCTCCATGAGCTGTGCCCTCACTCGGGCGAACCGCACCCATGTTGCCGTCTACGTACGGGACAGCTTTCACACGAGCAATCTCTGTTTGGGCAGAGGCGGCGGCGCGTCCCCAACTGGCCGCGCACGCCTTCCTGCTCGGCGGTTTCGCCGACTTCTGCAAGCTGGCAAGTTCGGCCGTCTCGCACTGGCCTGGCGCGTCTTCGGCCGCAACCGCGTGGACGGCGAGATCCACCGGATCCGCACCGTGCTCGCAGGATGGGGCTACCGGCTGGGCCACGAGGACGACCAACTGCTGCCGATGGTGGTCTGCCAGGTCCTGCTGCTGAACCGCAGCCCGCACCTGACGGACGACTGTGTGACTGAGCCATCTCAGCCCGATACACCCGCACCCATGAGAATCACAGAAAGCAACACTCCCTCCGAACGCACCACCACCAGAGCAAGCACACCAGCCACCCCGGCAGCCACGACAGGCACCATCCCTCTCCCCCACCCGGCTCTCCGCGCGAACGAGGCAACCAACACGAGCGGAAGCGCCAAGAGGACGAAAATCAGGGCGAGCTGAGCCAGAGCCGTACCGACGTACTCCCCGGCGCCGATCGGATCCACCGGACGCGTCCAGAACCAAGAGCGCGCCAACCACAGGCCCCCCGAGGTGAGGACCGTCGCCAGCGGAGCGGCCCAGAGGGCGCACCCGAGCCACGCTCCGCCACCGGCCACGCAGATCGCCACCAGAGCGGCGAGACCGGCGATGGCGGCCACCCAACGGTCGTACTGAAGAACCGCCTCGAAGTCGCCCCCGCCCGACACCACGCCCCGGACCACGCCCGCACCGGCGGCCGAGGCCCCGGCCGCCGAGAGCGGCATGAGCCAGGCGGACCGCCCTGTTCCCTCCCCCAGCCCCCGCCGCACGCTCCACCACAGCACCGCCAGGGCCAGACAGCCCAGTCCGACCGCCGTACTGGTCGCACTCACCGAGTACACCCCCGCCAGCGAGAGATGGGCGCCGAGGGACCGCCACCCGAACACGCCGACCCACAGGGCGAGTTCCTGAGCGACGCGCAAGGCACCGACGAACAGCGCGGCGTTGACGGCCACGGACGTGACGAGGACGACGAGCGCACCCGGCGCCGTACGCCGCGAACGGACGTACATCCCGGCCAACGGCGCGCTCAGCGCACCCGCAGAGGCCACCGCCAGCGGGAGGACGACCAGGGGCGGCCAGGTCAGCGATGCGGAACCGCTCAGCGCGGTCCCGGTGGCCTGGAGGCGTACGACGAGCCCCAGCGCCGTGCCCGCCGCAAGAGCGAGGAGGGCCCGGCGTGGCACGGACACATTCCCTTCGGTGCCCCAGGCGCTCCGCCACACGGTGGCTCCCCAAGCCAGCGACATCAGCGTGCCAGCCGCGAGGGCGCCGGTGAGGAAGGCGTACGGCAGCAGCGGTGTACCGGTGAAGCCCGTCTGGGCGAGTGAGGTCACCGAGTCGAGGGTGATCGCGCCCAGCAGACCGGTGGCGGCGGCATCCAACCAGGTGGGCAGGAGGTGCTGGTAGGGCAGGCCGAGCACCGTCAGACGGCGGGTGAGGGGTGGGTGGTTGGCGAGGAGACGTTCCCACCAGGGCTGCACGGGGCTCGGCTGTCGTTCACCGAGGCTCCGGTGCGCCCGTTCCGCCCTGGCCAGCCAGGACGTCAGCCCGTCGGCGGACCGGCCACGCACGGACAGCAGATCCGCCTCGTGCTCACGCGACCGCAACACCATCTGGGAGAGCAGAAGAACGAGGCCGACGAGCAGAAGCGCCCGCCCCCCGTACTCCCCCCAGAACAGGCGCCCGCCGTCCACCCCCTGCTGCGCCACGAAGACGACCGGCGGCACGAGCAGCACCGCCGACGCCGCCACCAGCGCTCCCCTCGTCAGCCAGACGAGCCCGACGTCCCCGGCGGCGACGTGCGCGACCTCGTGCCGGATGACGGCGTCGGCGTACCGGTCGCTGAGCCGCTGCGTGCCGCGTGGCAGGACGACGGTGACGGCGCGGGCGCCTCCCGCGGTGAACGGTTCCTCGTACTTCGGCCCCGCCCACACGGCCCTCGGCGGACGCCGTACCCCGAGGCCGGCGGCGGCACGGGCCACGCGCTCCTGCCACTCCTGCGGGACGGGCTCCAGCGGGCCCGCGCGCCGCAGCGCCGCCCTCGGCAGGGCCCACAGCCCCACCGCCCCGAGCAGAACCACCAGCGCCGATCCTGCCAACGACACACCGAGCAGCCTCTGTTGGACGGGCCTGACGCACCTCTGTTCGTACCCGTTCCGCTCCACCTCCTGCGCGAAGCCCTCCCCGGGAACCCTCTCCGCCGCCTCCTTCGCGCAGTGCGCCGCCTTGGTCGCCCACGCCGTCCCGAAGAACTGACCGTGCACCAACGTCCCTGCGAACGCCCCCGCGAGAAGCAACGCCGCCACCAGCAGGAGGTACCGGGCACCGGTCGGTGAGATCGCTCCCGAGCGGAGGCGGTCGGTTCGTGCCGGCGCACGATGACGGGACGACGGGGACGGTATCCCGGAGCCATCCGCCCCAGTCACGGCGCATCTGGTCCGCGAACGCCCGCCATCGCCTCGACGATGGCCTCGGCCAACTCCCTCGCGTAATCGCCGTCCAGTCCGAGCCTGACCGCGAAGACGTTCGTGAAGGCCGTGACGAGGGCCGCCTTCTCAGCTACGGACACGGGAAGGTCGTCCCCCTCGGCACTTCCGACGCCAGAAGCGGCACCCCGGGAATCCGCCCCGTCCCTCCCCCGACGCCTTTCCAGCAGCCGGGCCACCTTCCGCCGAGTCACCTCACCGACGACGTCCATCACGCTATCGGCCACCCGCTGACTCACCGCACCGAGCACCCACGCGACAGCCGGAAACACATACGCGGCCAAGTCCGGCACGCTCGTCCCCATACCCACGGGCGGGCGACGCCGCGAACCGGCCATGGCCTGCGGATCGGCACGGAACTCCTTGAGCAGCCTTTCGCACCTGAGTACATCCTCAGGACCGAGCTCGCCCAGCACCTCCCGCCCGAGCTTCTCCAACACCACCCTGTCCTCTTCCCGAGGCACCGGAACCGCGTACACCTTCCGCCCGCGCCCGAACATCTCCCGCATACGTCTCTCCCCCGCCGCCCGCCGATCCGAAGTACGCCACCGTAGGGACCCGCCGCGCCCCCGAAGGCTGAACACCAGAAAGTGATCGACCCTGACAGTTCGCGACCACATCGGCATCCATGCCTTCAAGCCTCCGAACGAAACTCCGCCTGAATCGCCACTGAGCCCATTCCAACTTGAGGCGACAGCCGATCGACGCTGTGCCACGGGGGTCTGGTAGACCCTGGCTATGACGTTCTTGGCGGTGGTCGAGGGTGATGCGGGCGGATGACGCATCGATCGGGACGGTCTGACAGATGCGATCCGTGCCCGGTGGTCCGGGGTCGAGATCGACTCGACGCAACGCAGCGAAGTGCGCACCCTCATATGGCAGTTCGAGACCGAGAACGGCCCAGGTGGGGCCTATCTGCACGAGGACGGTACCTGTCTGTACATGGAGGTCTGGGAGGAAGACGCGATCTGGTTGGCGATCGTCTTCCGCAGGCTGGCGCCCACGGACCTTGACCTGGTGTTCTGCAATGAGGGTTACACCTTCGACGTTCGTCTGAGGGCTGGGACGACGGAAGCCGAGTTGACGGACTTGGTGAATGCTGCGGGTTGATCTCAGTCCTTGGCAGTCAGCTGGAGGACCAGGACGGCTTGGACAAGGCTCGTGACCCGGGTCGTCGAGCAGCGGAGCTTAGAGGTTGTCTCACGTGGCGAGTTTCGCGAGCTTCTTGCAACAGGTGAGGGTGGCGGCGAGGCCGAGGAAGGCGAGGAAGTGGGAGCCGTATCGCTCGTACCGGACGGTGAGACGTCGGTAGCCGAAGAGCCAGGCGATGTTCCAGCGGTGCCGGCCGAGCCGTTCGCCGGACTCGATGCCGGGCCGGGCGATGCGCGGGACCAGCCCCCGTTCGCGCAGCCAGGAGAGATGGTCGGCGGAGAAGTACGCCTTGTCGGCACGGAGTTTGACCGGGCGACGCCGACAGGGCCCGCGCCGGGAGCGGATGGCGGGTATGCCGCGGACCAGCGGCTTGAGGGCGAGGCTGTCGTGCATGTTCGCGCCGGACACGGCGACGGCGAGCGGGAGGCCCTGGGCCTCGGACAGCACGTGCGGCTTGCCGCCCTTCTTGCCGCGGTCGACCGGGTTCGGCCCGGTCGGCGAACCCCCCTTTTCGCCCGCACCGACGCGGCATCCACGATCGCCGAGGTCCAGTCGGTCTCGCCCCGGGCGCCGAGTTCGTCCAGCACTGCCCGGTGCGGTCGCCGCCACAACCCCGCCTCCGTCCACGCGGTGAACCGGCGGTGCGCCGTCGCGGGTGACACCCCGAACGTCTCCGGCAGATGCCTCCAGGCACACCCGCTGGTCAGCACGTACACCACCGCTGTGAACACGGCACGCTCGTCCAGGGGAGCGGTACCGCCTCCCTGCGGGCGGGAGTTGAACGACGGCAGCAGAGGGGCGACGAGTTCCCACAGACCATCAGGAACCAGCCGCTGCGACAGATCGGCACTCACGAAGAGACATCATGCCGCAGCTCGCACCATCACCACATGAGACGACCTCTTAGCCTCGATCATTCATGAGGCGGGCTGTCCGGCTGGTGATCGCGAAACGGTCCGCAAGACCGGCCTGGATGCGGCGATATCAGAGGCACTCGCCCCGTGGCGCAAGCAGCGGGCCGTCCACGACCCGGGAAAGGTCCTCCTGGACATCGCCCTCGCGGTCGCGCTGGGCGGGGACTGCCTGGCCGATGTGGGCATGCTGCGGGCGGAGCCCGCTGTGTTCGGGCCGGTGGCCTCCGACCCGACGGTCTCCCGACTCATCGACCTGCTCGCCCGGGGCGGGAAGCAGGCCCTGACCGCACTGCGCACGGCCCGCGCCGAAGTACGCGAACACGTCTGGAAGTTGGCCGACCAGACGGCGCCGGACGCGGGCAGGCTGGGGGTACCCCCTCTGGGGGAGTGATCGTGGACATCGACGGCGTCCTCGTCATCACGCACTCCGAGAAGCAGGACGCCGCCGCGACCTGGAAGAAGACCTTCGGGCACCACCCGCTGATGGGGTTCGTCGACCACGGCCCGGGCGGGTCCGGCGAGCCGGTCGTCGGGTTGCTGCGGCCCGGCAAAGCGGGCTCCAACACCGCCGCCGACCACATCAAGGCCACCAGGCTGCCCCTGGCCCAGCTGCCCAAACGGCTCCGTCGCGGACGCCGCACGCTGATCCGCACCGACTCCGGCGGCGGCACCCACAAGTTCGTCGCCTGGCTCACCCAGCGCGGGAGGTGGCTGTCGTACTCGGCCGGCATGACCATCACCGACGCCATCCACCAGGCCGTCCTGAAGGTCCCGGCCTCGGCCTGGACGCCGGCCGTCGAACCCGACGGCGACATCCGCGACGGCGCCTGGGTCGCCGAGATCGACGCCGGCAGCGATTGCCTGACGGGCCGGCCGAAGGGACTGCGGCTGATCGTGCGCAAGGAACGGCCGCACCCCGACGCCCAGTTGCGCTTCACCGACGCCGACGGCATGCGGCTGACCTGCTTCGCCACCAACACCCCCGGCGAGGCGATCGCCACCCTCGAACTGCGCCACCGGCAGAGGGCCCGGGCCGAGGACCGCATCCGCGCCGCCCACGCCACCGGCCTGCGCAACTTCCCCCCTCCACGACGCCGCGCAGAACCAGATCTGACTGGAGATCGTCCAGATCGCCCTGGACCTGCTGGCCTGGATGCCTCTGCTCGCCCTCGCCGGCACCGCTCGACTCTGGGAGCCCCGCCGCCTGCGGCTTCGGCTGTTCTCCACCGCTGCCCAGCTCGTCACCACCGGCCGCCGCCGCACCCTCCGCCTCGCAGGGCACTGGCCCTGGACCGACGTGATCACCAACGCTCTGGACCGGCTTCACGCCCTCCCGAACCCAGGCTGACCAGCACCTTCCCATCTCTGCGAGCAGCACGAGCCAACCGGAGCCGTGGAACCCGACGCACACCCGACGCGACAGCCGGGCTCTCAACCTGCCCAGACTCCGAAATCCCCACCGACACTCACCACAAAGGGCCCGTCAGCAAGCTGACGGACCCTCATGAATGATCGAGAAAGGTCTCGACACAACAAGGAACCGGCAGCAGCCGCTTAAGTCAAATCCCACCTTGTTCCGACTGCATCTCGGACCACGATAGCCGGAACTCCTGAAGGGCCAGTGCGACCACTGCAGGAATTCAATCCAGGGTTAGCGCCCTCCGGGCTCGGGCATGAGGAACTTGCTGTCATTAAATTTCCGCATGAGAAGCTTCTTCTCTCTTTCGACATCAATTCGAGGAAGCGCCTCCAGAGCAGCGGTCGAGACATTCACTTCCAACAGGCGCGATTCGGCCGAAGAGTCGAGCATGATAAAAGATCGAGCGAAGCCCCGCTTGACCCCCTCGACCGTAAGCAGGAAGCGAGCTTCGAATTCACGAGAAGCCCCTTTCACTACATCTTCGAATTCCGGATAAACCAGAAGAATCTAGCCGGAATCGTTCAGTTCGGAAAACTTTTCTTCATCGATTTCATACACGTCACCTGAGCGTGCGGATGTGACAGGCTTCGCTGTGCGGTGTCCGCGCCAGAGGATTCTCGTTACAACGGCCATGGCTGCCGCTGCGACAGTGCCCCAGGTGTGTGAAGTCGCGAGTGCGGCCACAAGCAGCGCCAGCGTGACAAGCAGGGATCCAGCAGGCCATACCAGGCCACGGCGTGATGTATTCATCTTTTCCTTCCCAGGTGGACGACGTGGGGGGCGGGAAGGAATCCCGCCCCCCTGTACAAGCTGAGTGGCTCTTCTACTCCGCTTATGTCAGCGGAACTTTCGCCACTTCCATTTCATTTTCCATTGGGTTACGCGAAGTTTGGCCCTAAATCTCCACAGCCTTGCTCTGCTGGCGAACGAAGCTCCCTGGTTCAAGCGGGCAGCCAGGCCGCCACCCACCCCGCCACCTGCGCCCGCCAGGGCGAACTGCCCCCAGTTCCAACTCTTGGTACCTGCATTCGAAGCCGTGTAGGCGGCCAGTCCTGCACCAGCTCCTACAGCGACACCGCAAACGACACTCGCGGCACAGGCGAAGCCTCCGGCGAATCCAGCTACAACGAGTCCGAAGGACGTGTAGTTACGCCAATTTCGACGGAAGTGTCGGCCGACGCCTTTCCCCCAGGACTTTGCTTTCTTCCACTTCTTCTTGAACCAGCTCCACTTGCCGTCGAGGTCGAAGCGGTTCAGCGGGTCAGCGTGGGCGTACTCGTAGGCGTTGAGATTGCCGCCGTAGACGGGGTCGACGGAGAGGAAGCGTCCGGTGACGGGGTTGTAGAGGCGGACCCCCATGAGAGTCAGGCCGGTCAGCGTCTCGGCGGAGCGTTGCTTCCCGCCGAGCCAGCCATAGCGAGCCGAGGTCTGCCCGACGCGCGGGTTGCCGTACTCGTCGCTGTCCAGGACAACGGGTGCCTTGCTGTTGTCCAGCGGGAGCTGGAGAGCGACGTCGCCGTGGATGGTGGTGAGCTGGAGGACGGTGTCGCCGGTTTTCGTGGTGGTGGCGGCGAGGTCGCCGGAGGTGGATTCGACGTTGCGGGAAAGTGCCCCGCTCGTGGTGTTCTCCACGATCCAACGGGGGCTGTCGCCGTCACTGTCGTAGTGGTTCAGCTTGGAGTCGGTCTGGGTCCAGGTGGTGCCGCTGCCCGTTTCCACGGTCCAGGAGCGGTAGCGGTGTGCGGCGTCGAGCTGCCAGGTCTGGCGCTTGCCGTTCGCGGTCTGCTGGTGGGCGAGGTCGTTGGCGTAGTAGCCGACCGTGGCGCCGGGGAGAGCCGTTGTGCGGCTGAACGCGTCGTAGACGTAGCCGGTGTCCACCAGGCGGTCGTAGCTGTCGTAGGTGTGGGTGGTGGCGGTCCCTCCGCTGGTCGGGCAGTCGCTGCCGGCTGTGCCGGTCGCGGTGGTCAGGGACTTGCGGTTGGCGCGGGCGTCGAAGGTGTAGGCGCGGCGGGTGCAGACCGTCTCGGAGGTGTCCTCGGCGGTGGTGAGGCGGCCGGTGGTGTCGTAGCGGTAGGTCTGGTCGGACCAGCCGGTGTGGCTGGTGACCTGGCCGTGGATGGATTCCGTGACCGTGTCGGAGTAGACGATCGTCGCGTCGCTGTCGCGGGTGTAGGTGCGGGCGGTCGTCGAACCGGTGGTGTCCTCGGTGGTGGTGAGGGTGTAGCCGCCGGGAAGTTTCTCGGTGGCGACCGAGCCGTACGCGTCGTAGGTGGCGCGGAAGGTGCCGGCGATGGAGTCGGTGGTGCTGGTGGCCAGGCCGCGGGGCTCGGCGGACGTGTCGTAGGTGTACGTCACCGTCGACGGGGCTGTGTCGGTGGTCTTCACCGGGCGGTTCAGCAGGTCGTACTCGGTGGTCGTGACCCCGCCGTCGGCATCCGTGTAGGAGACCTGGCGGCCCAGCTTGTCGTACGCCTTGGTGATCGTGCCGCCGGTCGGGGAGACCGACTTGGTCGCGCGGCCGGTAGCAGGGTCGTACTCGGTCGTGGTCTCCGGGACGGCCTGGCCCAGGCCGCCGGTGAGCGCGGTCTTGGTGGGGCGGCCCGCGTTGTCGTGGGTCGTGGTGGTGGTGCGGGTGACGCCGTTCGCGGTTTCGGTGACCTTGGCCGGGTTGCCCCACCAGTCGTACTCGGTGGTGGTCGTGGTCACGCCGGTGGGGTTGGAGCCGCCGCCGGTGATCGCGCCGCCCGCTGTGGTCTGGCAGACCAGGTCGGCCCATTCGGGGCGGCCGGCGCAGGTGCCGGTGCCGGTGCCGGTGCCGGTCGCGGACCAGTACGTCGTGATGCGGGTGCCGGCGTCCGTGCCCGACGCGCCGGGCAGGAGCTGCTTGATGGTGCGGCCCTGGGCGTCGTACTCGGTGGTGTCGGTGATCGCCAGGCCGGACGGGTCCTTGACGGTCTTCGCGGGCAGGCCCTTCGCCCAGTCCATCACCGTCTGCGTGACACGCGGTTCGCCCTGGACGGTGGGGTGTTCACGGATCTGAGCCCCCACGGTGGCCTTGGTGACCTGGTCCTTGACCTTCGCCGTGCCGTCGGTGGGACGGCCCGCGTCGTACTCGTTGACCGTCCACGAACGGGCCGTCACCGACGTACCCGACGGCACGAGGGTGGTCGTACCCGACTTCAGGTCGGCCGTCAGGTCGATACGGCGCAGAGGGCCGAACTCCTCCAGTTCCCTGGTGCCGGTGTCGTTGTAGACGGACTTCGTGGCCAGGAGGTCGGCGCGTTCGGCGCTGGTGAGCTGGGCGATGCCCAGGTCCGCCTGCGCCGCCTTGTCGACGGTCGTCGTGCCGAGGGCCACCGCGCGGTTGGCGGCGGTCAGTTCGCGGACCGCGTTGCCGAAGCGGTCGTACTCGGTGGTCGTGATGTGACCGCCAGGGGTGGCGGTGTTGACCTCGCGGCCGGAGACGCCCAGGTAGTGAACGTCCGCACGGGTATACGCGCTCGCGCCGAGGGCGCTGCCCGAGTTCGACGACGGGACACTGTCCGCCGGGAAGACGGCCGTCGCGTCGGTCGGGGCATCGAGCTGGCCCCAGGTCCTGACGTCGGTCGCGGTCATCTTGTGCGGGCCGTTCAGCGCGACGTCATAGACGACCGTGGTCGTCGCCGCGCCTTCCTCCGTCGCCGTCGTGCCCTGCTTGAGACCCGGGATGCCTTGAGGAGCATGCCGTCGTTGGCGGTCGCGGAGTTGCCCGCCTTGCCGTACGTCATGGTCCAGGGGAGTTCACCCGGCGGGGTGTACTGCGTGACGCGGCCCGCGCTGTCGTAGGCGTACTCCGTCTTCAGCGACGGGGTGATCTGCGGGTTCCATGCCTGGCGCAGACGGGAGTTGCCGTCGTACAGGTACGTCTGGACCGTCTTCGCCGTCGCCGCCGAAGCACCCGGTTCGGTGGACCACAGGCGGATCTCCTTCACCTGGTTCGCGACGTCGCCCAGCGTGCTGCCGGTCGCCGTGGTGGAGGTCGCGTAGACGAACTCCAGGGCGCGGCAGCCCTTGGTGGACGGGGTCGCCGTGCACGCCGCCGCCGTCGCTGCCGAGGTGGGGGCGATCACGCGCTTGGGGCGGGCGAGCTTCTTGTCGCCGGCCGTGACGGTCTCGGAGACGACCGTGGTGGTGGAGTTGGCCAGGCCGTCGAGCAGGGTGCTGGAGACCTGCCAGGTGGTGGCCGTGCTGTCGGGCTTGGTGAACTGGGTGACCGTGCCCTCCGTGTCGGTCAGGGTGAAGCTGGAGGACACGCTGCCGGTGAGGGTCAGGTCCTCCGATCCCGGTTCCGGGATCCACGCGGTCTTCGCCGCGTTCGCGGTGAAGTGGGTCTCCTCGCCCTCCGCGTCCACGACCGCGACGGCCGTGTCGGAGATGCGGCGGACGTGGCTGAAGTCGGAATCCGTCAGCTCAGCGGCTGTACCCGACACCCACTCCTTGCCGAAGATCGGGGCCTGGCCCTCCTGCGTGGCGGCCTTCTCGGGGACGCGGGAGGACGCCGTGCGCGAGACCGTCAGGTCGAACGCGGAGACGTCCGTGGCGCTGGTCGTGAAGTCACCGGTGAGGAGGTTGACGCTGCCCGGACCGACCTCGCTGGTGGCCGCGCCGGTCGCGTTGCGGTCGACGATGATGCTCAGCGGTTCGGTGCTGCCGGTGGCGGTGCCGGTGAAGTCGGCCTTGATCTGGACGGTGCCGTCGGGGTCGACGGTGTCGGTGGCGTTCCACACCAGGGGCGCGTTCTTGCCGCCGGTCATCGGGACGGGCCAGGCGGTGAGCGCCGTGCCGCCGGAGGTCACATGCGTGGGCGGGATCCGCACCCAGGGGTCGGCCTCGGAGCGGCGCCAGGAGAAGGCGACGTTCGTGTACTTCGACGCGTCCGCTTCCGCGACCAACGGGAGGCGGCGGGCGGTGCGTTCGCCTTCGGAGGGCTGGACGAAGCCGCCGGGGCCGGCGTGGAAGACGTACTCGGTCGCGTCGGACTTGTTGTCGGCTTTGTCGACCGCGCGGACCTGAAGCGTGTGCGTGCCGTTCTTCGGCGGAGCGACGGAGATCGCTTTCGCCGCCGAGGCATCGCTGGTGGCGACCTTCGTCCAGGTCACACCGTCCAGGGACCATTCGAGCCAGTTGTGGTCCGTGCCCGACGGCGGGGTGACGGTGAACGTGCCCGCCTGGCCGGCCCCCTTCACCCACGACTCGGTCGGATAGTCGGTGGAGACCACCTTCGTCGGGGCCGAGGGCGCGGTGGTGTCGACGGTGAACGTCTTCCACGCCGACCAGCCGGTGTTGTAGTGCGTCCCGTCGTACGGGTTGGTGCGGAACCTGTACGTCTTCCCGTTCGTCAACACCCCTGACGGCACGGTGACCGAGGCGACCTGCCCGGACGGCACGTACTTCGACACGATCACGTTACCGACCTGGATGTCGGTCGCGTTGTCGAAGATCTGGAACGTGCCGTTGTCCTTGTCACCGTCCGCGTCCACGAACGTGTCCCGCAGGGTCGGAGTCGTCGTGTTGACGACGTACGCGCCGCCGTAGGAGAAGTACGGCGGGCCCGCCTCCTGCTTCGTTCCCGTGCGCGGCCGGTAGTTGTAGGTGACGGTGAGCTTGGGCGGGTTCGAGGCCGCGTTCGCGGAGTTGACCCGCTTCCAGCCCGCGGACGTCGACTCGTTCGCCGCCTGGATCCCCAGGTGGCCCCGGGTCGCCTTCGCGGACGCCCACTCCTGCACGAGCGTGGTGACGTTCGCGTTGATCCAGCCGTCCGGCTGCGCCGCGCACTCCACGTTGCCGCGGGTCTCCGTCGAGGACGCCTTCACCGCCGACATCGCCGGACGGTTCGTCCACCGGCTCGACGTCGATGCCGCAGCCGAGGACCACACGTCCCACTGCTGCGGCCCGCAGCCGACGTTGTTGCCGGAGTGGAAGTTCCACAGCGACAGCTTCGCGTCCAGCACCAGCGCGTCCTGGACCGGCGTCGTGTTCCACGAGATGTACGACCGCGCGGTACGCGGCGTGCCGTCCGCGTTCTTCGTGCCCGGGTTACCGAAGTCCAGCTCCTTGTCCGCCGACCAGTCGACCGTCTCGCCCTGCTGGACATAGGTGTCGAAGACGTTCGACAACGACGACGTCGACGGGTCCACCGTCACCGGATACTTCGTCTCCGGATCGCTCAGGAACTTGGCGTCCGGTGTCACCACCAGGTCGACGGAGGAACCCTTCTGCACGACCTTCAGCCCGACCCGTGCCCGGTTGGTGTGCTCGCCGGACACCTTGTCGACCGACGCGTCCCACATCACCGGCGCCGGCATCACCGCACGCCGGGTGTTCCTGGCGTCGGTGAACTCCACGCTCCCGTCGGCCAGTTGCTTCGCCTTCAGGCCCTTCGCCTTGAGCGGCAGGGTGTAGGAATAGTCGCCGGACGCGGGGCGCTGCTTGAGTTCGACGAACTGCTCGAAGCCGGTACGGGTCGCCTCGACGATCACGTCCGCGCCGGGGACGGCGTTGACGTATTCCGCACGGGTGCCTTCCAGCTTGGGTGCGGGCAGGCCGCCCTCCACTGGAGCGTGATCTGCTGGTCGCCCTCCCCGAGCGTCACCAGATCCGTCGCCGCCGAAGCCTGCGCCGCCTTCAGGGACGTGGCCGGAGTGCCGATCTTGCCAGCCAACCATAATCCCTCCGGGTGCGCCACCGGCTCGACGCCGTTCCCCGACTCGCGCAGAGTCACATCGACGTCCGTCCACTGGCCGTCCCGCTCGAACCGCACCGGCCCGGCCGCCAGTTCCGTGGTGAGACTGCCGTCCTTGTTCGCCCACGTCGTCGACGTCTCGGTCCGCTCGGACAACGCCTCGACACGGTGACCCGCCAGACGGGCAGCCACCCGCGCCGACGGGATATCGGCCGCCGAGGTCACCGAAGCTTTGTCTTCCGCCTCCGCTGCCGCCCGGGACGACGGCTGAGCGGAAGCTGCCCCCTCCAGGAGGGTGACGGACAGGAGCAGAGCGATACCGCCGGCCGTCCAGCGCAGGCTCCTGCTCTCGGCACCCCACACGCGTGCTCTTCCCTCGAGAGAGGGTCTTTCCTCTGGATCCAACAAAGCGGTTCCCCCCTGCTGTGAATGGATTCCGAACGAGATGGAAGGTATCGGATAGGCAAAGAAGGCAAAGAGTGAATTATGGGGCGCGAGCGATCAAGCGATCACCCTGTGTAGTGATGAGGTGTGTCACATTTGCAGAAATGGTGAAGTGGAATCCGTTTACCCTGAAGTGATGCCTGGCTTGTCGCCGGTAGTCGGCGAGCCACCCGCAGTCGTCGATCGTGAACGGGTACGGCACCGGACAGATCGGCCGAGAATCTCGTGCAGCCGATAATCCGCTGACCGATCCGTACGCTCCTACGGGACGACTCTGGTTGCTGCCCCTCAGCCGATGATGACCACGTCACCACCCTGGACCACGCCCGTTGCCCGTCACCGTCGAACCCTCCGGCACAGGCTCGGGAAGCGCCCATGGAGTGGACATCGGACTGTAGACGGATGAAGAGATCGGCAGAGCAGCCGCCTTACGAGTTGGTGCGTGATAGGGGTGAGGTGTCGCGCCTGGCTGGTGGCATGATCCGACTGTGGCGATCATGGCCAATCGGGCGGTGCTGGCGTATCGGCTGTTCACGGGGGTCTCTCGGCGTCATACAGCCCGCCTGGTTGAGGAGTTGGCGACTCCGTGGCAGGCCGGTCTCGAGGGCCGCCGTCATGCTGCACGCGGTGGAGTCCGGAAGCGGGCCGCGGGTGCCGGCGCCCGCCATCACCCGCGCGATCGGAGAGATACGTCGACTCCTGGCTGAGCGGGGATGCGCGGTCCCCGACCGCCCTGGCCTGCGTCTGCGGACGCTGACGGATGTGTTCGCCCACGCTCAGGCCGAGGGCATCGAGTTGCGCCTGGACGCCACCGAGATCCAGGTCCGCCGGCCACCGGCCGGACGTGGTGGCCGGCGCGCGTTCGTCTCCGGCAAGAAGAAGCAGAACACGATGAAGGCCACCGTGATCGCGGACCGGCGTGGCCGCACGTTATGGACCGATGCCCTGCGACCTGGACGTATGCACGATGCCACGGCCGCCCGCAACGAGGGCATCGCCGTCTGCTTCCAGCACTTCGCCGACGTCGAGGTCCTCCTGGACGATGGTTACCCCGGCCTGAGCCGCGACCACCGCGGGCAGGCCGTCACACCACCCAGAAAACCCCGGCCCGGAGCACTGCCCGACCGAGTCGAACAGTGGGAACGCGACCGCCACGGGCACTCCTTCGACCGCATCACCGTCGAACACGCCCTCGCCGACTGGCCCGCCGCTTACCGGGCGTGCGGAGCGATCCCGGCGGCCCTCGCTACCCCGCTCGCTGCGCTGCAGCGCCCCCGCCAGACGGGAACATCTCTTTACAGACCGCCGAGCCCGCGAGTGTTTCCGGTGAGATTTTGCAGTCCGCCGACCAGCCCGAGGAACCTGCTGTCTCGGAGCCTGTTGCCAGCATCAACATGGTTGCTCTCGTTCCTGAAAAGCAGAGGTCCCGGACCGACCGACCGTGGCAACGTGTCCTCCCTCCGCCGTAATCGTCCTGGTCGGCCTTGGCCTGGGCGTCTACGCCTGGTCACCGTGTTGGAGGCGCTCGACGACTCCGGCAACAGGGTCACCCGCGTCGCCGGCAACAGCGTGATCCGCTCTCACGACAACTCTGGAGCAGTGAGCCTGTACTCCTGCGCTGGACTGCCCGTCGACGGCTGGGCCGTCCCAGGCCGCGCGGACACCGACCGGCGCTGGTTCCTTGTCACCCTTGGCGACAAATCCCCGCACCCGGGCCGCCGCGGCTACGTCTTCTCCGCCGAGATCCCCGTGAAGGAGCTGTCAATCCCCTCGGACTGTGGAGATCTTCTAAGCGGCCAGCCCCAGGACGGAGTTGGCTCGGTGGCCGTGTTCGTAGTCGATCGGACTTCTGTATCCGCACACGCTGTGTAGTAGGTGCGTGTTGTAGAAGCCGGTGATCCAGGTCGCGATCCTCAGGCGGGCCTCGGTACGGGTGGCGAAGGTGAGCCGGTGGACATACTCGACCTTGAGCACGCTGTTGAACGCTTCACTGACGGCGTTGTCGAAACACGAGCCGACGCGGCCCATGGACTGGATCATGCCCTTCACGTCACCGCTGCGGGCGGCCGCGGCCATGTTGAGCGATGCGGCGACGAGCTCGGCGTCGTGATGCCTGCCCATCGCATAGCCGAGCAGTCTCCGTGAGAAGAGGTCGATGACGGTAGCGAGGTAGAGCTTTCCCTCGCCGGTGGTGATCTCGGTCATGTCCCCGCACCACACCTGGTCCGGGGCGTCCGCGATGAAATCCCGGCGCACGAAGTCCGCAAACGCGGGCCGTTTGCCCGACCTGGTCAGACCTCGGCGTCGACGGATCTTTCGTCCGGCCAGGCCAAGTTCAACCATCAGGCGGGCGACGGTGTTCACTGAGACGCGCCAGCCCTCGCGCACCAGGATGAGCCAGATCTTCGGGGAGCCGTAGGTGCTGCCGGACCGTTCGAAGATGTACTGGATCGCGTCGAACAGCTGTCCGCACCGGACTCGCGGGCGGTGGTGGGCTTGTCGCGCCACTTGTAGAACCAGGACTCTGACACCCCCACAACCGGGCAGGCCAGACGGTGCGGGGCGTGGTGTTCGGTCCTCTGGCTACCGATGAACGCAGCCAGCTCGGCCGGGTCCGTCTCGGTCACTTTACCCAGAGGACCATGCATCGCTTGAGGACATCATGCTCCATCTCCAGCTCGCGGATCCGCTTGTTCTTCTCTCTTGTCTCCCGCCGCAGTCGCTCGAGTTCAGCGCGCTCGGCCTCGCGCATCCGGCCACCCGGCGCCGGCTCGGCCGGCCGGTCGGAGCTCACCGACCCGTTGCGGCGCCAGCGCGAGACCCAGCTGTGCAGCGTGCCCGGATGCACCCCGAGCTCCTCAGCGACCTCCGGGACCGGCTTGCCTGTCTCGATCACGATGCGTACAGCACCCTCACGGAACTCGGCGTCGTACGACTGATGCTTGGAACCCATGAACCCCAACTTCCCCTGCAATCACGGACTCCACGCTACGAGGGGAACCTCAGAAGTGCAGCGGACGACGTGTTGAGCTCGTCCGCCTGCGCACCTTTGCAACCTGCATGTAGCTCTGCTCGGCAGAAGGAGTGCGCCCTCAGGAATCGCCGTCGAGACGATCCGGCAACCACCTCGACGCCTGTTCGCGGCTGACGCGGTTCGCGTCCACGTACCACTGGCGGCGTCGGTTGTCCCACCGCGCACCCAGCAACCTCTTCGCCTCGTCCTTCTCGGCAAAGGGAACGTTCAGATAGAGCCGACTTCCCTCCTGCGCCGCAGCCCGGTCGTCCGACGGACGAGAGGCCCTTGGGTTCCACGCGGCACGCTCCTTGCGAGCGCGCTCGATCACCCGCCCGACCCGTTCGCATGCGGCGGGGTCCGTCAGGCGCATCATCAGATCCGTCGGGCCCGAGTTGGCCAGCAGGTTGAGCGAACCGTGCCACAGCACAGCGCCGTCCAGAACGAGCACCTTCTCGTGCATGCGGTCACGGAACTCCACCTGGCATCCGGCCGCTCTCAGTTCCTGGACGAGTCCTCGGACGCGTTCCACGGCCGCGTCCGAGGACTGCTCCTCGGGCGGCCGGGTGCGGACGGTGACAGTGACACCGTCCGCCACTCGCTTGGCCAGTTGTGTGGACCACGCCCGCACAGGTCGTGGATCGAGAAAGGGGCAGTAGACCTCGATGCTGCGCGTGGCCCGATCGATGTCCCAGCTCACGGCGCGGGGTACCTCGTCGGCCGGGAAGAACGCCGGCCGGGAGAGTTCCTCCTCGGAGAGCGAGGCGAGTTGTGCGGCCTCACGGACGGGGATGAGCTGGTCGACGGAGATGCACTGGGCGTGCGCTTCGAGATGGTCGAGCATCCGTCGCGCTTCGCTGGTCGCGGAGAGGTGCTGCCGCAGATGCTCGACGTCCGCGATGACGATGAGGTGGTCCTGGGCTCGGCTGAGCGCGACGTTGAGCAGACGACAGGTGTTCGAGGACAGTCCGGTTCCCTGGAAGAAGTAGCCGGGCTGGGTTCCGGCCCCTGCTGTCGTGTCGAGGATGACGATGGGTCGCTGGCTGCCCTGGAAGCGGTGCACAGTGTCGACCAGGCCCTCGAACTGTTCCCCGAATCGGTGGCCGAGGCTGCTCTTGAGCGCCTGGACCTGCTTTCTGTACGGGGCGATCACGGCAAGGCGGTCGGTCGCCCTCTCCCCGACGGGTACGTCGTCCCACTTGCGGCCGGGCAGCACACCCTCGTACTGGAGTCCGCGGACGAGTTCGTGGACGGCGGCCTCGTGAACGGAGTTGGTCTGGTGGTCGCGACCACGGATGCGTTGGCGCGAGGTGTCGACAAGGATCAGTGGCGCGTCGACCAAGGCGTTGAAGGGGATCCGTGAATCGTTGTCGCGCCCTGTCTTCAGCGGTGCGTCCGGGTACGCGACGGTGTTGACGAGATCGCAGATCGCACTGCGCATGCGGTACTGAGTCTCGAGTGCGACGAGCCGCGCATCCGGCATCACCGACCCGCCCGCACTCACCAGCCCGGCACTGGAGAACACGTCCCGGGCAGTCCATTGCCGAGCGTGCTCCCGCTCGGCCTCCGACGCTTTGCGATCGCTGTCGGCCTTCGTCACCGCCGGCAGCTGCCGGAAGTCACCGGCGAACACAATCCGCTTCCCTGCCAGTCCGGCGGCGTACCAGGCAGCCGGCAGGTTGACCATCCCCGCCTCGTCGACGACGACCACGTCCACTCGGTCGAGGAGTTTGCGCACCTGCACTCCCATGGTCACGGTCGCTCCGAGGACACGGCACTTCGAGCGTACGGTCTCCTTGATCTTCCGGCGCTGCGCTTCCAGTTCGCCGATCTGCTGCTGGATGTGCTCAGCCTGGGACAGCAAGGTCGCACGGGCAGGCAGCCCGAGGAGCTTCGGCCGTTCGGCCGCGATCGCCTTGTCCAGTCCGTCGGCTGCGGCTGCGGCCAGGCGGAGGTCGCGTTCCGCCGCCGCCAGCCCCGTCGACGCCTGCTGAACATCGATGCGCGCTTGGTGGAGCGTGGCCTGTGCCTTGTCGAGCTGGGCCTGCTTACGGCCGGCGAAAATGCCGCTCGGGGTTCCTGTCTTCCTGATCAGTTCCTCTTGGGCGGCGATCACGGATCGTGCGGTGTTCCGGGCCTGGAGGTGGTTCGTCCGCCTGGTGCCCGCATCGTTCTGACGCCGCCGAGCATCCGCGAGGTCCGTACGGAGACCGTCCGCTCTGTCATGGGCGGCGATGCCCTCCTGGGCGTGCCGCAAGGCCGTGCCCAGTTCTACAAGGGACTGGTCCAGACGGGCGCTCAGCCGGGCGCCGATCCGTTCGGCGTCGACCTGGTCGCCGTACCGGTCCCGCAGCGAGGCGCCGGCGATGGTCCCAGCGCGCTGCACGAGCCCGCTGTCGAACCCGTCCTCGTTCGAGAGCAGCTCACATATGCGTTCCAGAGCCTGGTCCACGGCGACGTTGGTGGGAGCCAGGAAGAGCACTGAGTGCCCTTGGCGGTAGTTCCCTTCGACAATGTGTCCGACCACATCGGTCTTGCCCGTCCCGGGCGGGCCCCACAGGAACAGCACGTCACCGTCGAGGGCTTGTGCCACCGCCTGGCGCTGACGAGGGTTGAGCTTGAGCGACGCCCAGTTCGCGACCCATTGGGCGGTGGTTCCGACACCTTTCCCCGGCCGCGGGTCGCCCTGTCCGAGAGCCCAGGCCGCGTGATCCGTCCGGACGGGGTGATTCGGCTGCCCCACCGTCTCCAGCCGTTCCACGAGAACGCGCCAGGTGGCCGCGTCGTCCTCCCGGATCTGCACATGGGAGGGGGTCGCTCCGAGGTCCGCACCGGTCACGACACGCACCTTGCCCTCGGGCATGCGCGACACCTCGGCAGGCGTCCACTCGCCCGTCGACCTCGACATACGGACCAGCGTCGCCTTGCCGTCCAGAGCGTCCAGCCACCGCTTGCAGTCGAAGAGGTACTCATGGCTGCCGTCGGCAGTGGCCACCCTGCGTCCGGCCGAGAGCGACACCTTGCCGCCGTCCTTGCCGTCGCTGCGCAGCTCCGCTGCGATCTCCAATCGCGCAGCCGTGAGCAGTTCCTTGACCGGATACGGCAATCCCGCGGCCTCGTTCAACCCCGCCCCCCGTTGCCCCACGGACCTGGCCCTCTCATGAGACCTGCGCTGAAAAGCATGACTGTAAGCACGAGGAACAGAGGAGCGAACCTTTCCGGCCACGATACAACGAGAGATGCCCGTTGACAACGTCAACAGGGGGATGTGATGCTTGTCAACAGGGTGAAGGTATACGCTCCCCACGGAATGTACCCACCTTGTATGCGACGGGTGAGAACGGGGAGGGCCAGTGGGCCAGGAGACGGTCGCCGGACGGTTCCGGATCACGGGGATCCTGGGCCGCGGGAACATGGGCGAGGTACACCGTGCCGAAGACCTTCAGGCCGCCCCGGACTCCCCGCACCGGCAGGTCGCCGTGAAGACCGTGCTGCGGAGCCGGACCGGGATCGCCGTCGACGCATCGGGGTCCGGCAAGGAGATCGACCGCTTCCGCCGTGAAGTGCGGATCATGCGCATGCTCTCCCAGGGGCACCCGAACCTCACCCTGCTGATCGACGGCGGCGTGGACGAGGCGCCGGGCGGCAGCGGACTGCCCTATCTGACCATGGAGCTGCTGGACGGCCATCCGCTCGCCGACCTCATCGACGAAGAACCACAGCTGCCGGTCTCCTGGGTCGCCGCCCTCGGGGCGCAGCTCGCCGCCGGTCTGGCCGCCGCGCACACCGCAGGGGTCGTCCACCGCGATCTGAAGCCGGCCAATGCGATGCTGACCCGCGACGGCACCGTCAAGGTCCTCGACTTCGGTATGGGTTCGGTCGTCGACGATCCTGACCAGACGCGGCTGACCAGTACGGGAGTCAGCGTCGGCACGGCTCGCTACATGGCGCCCGAGCAGTTCCGTGCCGAGCGGGTCTCCGCGTCGGCCGATCTCTACGCGCTCGGCTGCATCCTGTACGAACTGCTGATAGGGCGGCCGCCGTTCTCCGCGAGAACCCCCTACGAACTCTCCGAACAGCATCAGCACGAGCGGCCGCCGCAGCTGACCCTGGTGCGCCCGGATCTGCCCGCCGAGCTGGTCCGGCTGGTGGACCGCCTCTTGGAGAAGGATGCCGAACTCCGGCCCGACAACGCCGCCTTGGTCCGTGAGGCGCTGGTCCCGCTCGCCTTCGCACCGGACGACACGGCCGCCCTGCTGGCTCCGCACTGGCAGGTCATGGACCCGGTGGCGCGACTGCGCGCCCTCCTCCCCCAGCCCACCCCGGCCGCGCCCACGCCCGTGCCGCGCAGAGAGCCTCGTCTGCCTGAGGCGATGGACGTCTTCGGTATCCACTCCGATCTGATCAGCGAGTACGAGAGCTTCACCAAGAGCGCGACGGTGATCCGGGACGCCCGCATCTCCGGCTTCGTCGAGGACGATCTGGCGGCGAAGTCCCAGTGGCCCGACCCCTGGTTGTCGCTGAACCCGTTCTTCGCGGACGGCGGTCAGGTCACCGATCTCGTGCGGGACGGCGTGCTCCACCCGAGATGCGCGGAGATCTTCCAGGCCGACAAGAAGGAGAGCTCGCTGCGCCCCGACGGGCGTCCGCTGACCTTCCACCTTCATCAACGGCAGGCGATCGAGGCCGCACAGGCGGGCGACTCCTACGTACTCACCACCGGCACCGGTTCCGGCAAGTCGTTGTCGTACATCGTCCCGATCGTGGACCGTGTACTGAAGGAACGTCAGGCTGCCGGCCCCGATGCGGGTGGCCGGGTGCGTGCGATCGTCGTCTACCCGATGAACGCACTGGCCAACTCGCAGTTGGGCGAGTTGGAGAAGTACCTGCGCCACGGCTTCGGAAAGGGCCGGGAGCCGGTCACGTTCGCCCGCTACACCGGTCAGGAGTCCAAGGAGGACCGTCGGGAACTGCGCAAGAACCCTCCGGACATCCTGCTGACCAACTACGTGATGCTGGAGCTGATGCTGACCCGGCCGGACGACCGCTCCAGCCTGATCCGCATGGCCGAGGGGCTGCAGTTCCTCGTCTTCGACGAGCTGCACACCTACCGCGGCCGGCAGGGCGCGGACGTGGCGTTCCTGATCCGCCGGGTGCGTGAGGCCTGCCGTGCGTCCGCGACCCTGCAGTGCATCGGCACCTCGGCGACCATGTCCACCGAGGGCTCCTGGGAGGACCAGCAACGTGAGGTGGCGAGGGTCGCCGGCCGGCTGTTCGGCACGACGGTGCTGCCGAAGCGGGTCATCGGCGAGACCCTGGTCCGGGCGACCGAGGAGGCCTCCGAGAGCCTGCCCGCCGAGCGGCTTCGGGTGCCGGCTGCGCCCCGCTCGTACGCCGCTCTGACGAAGGACCCACTGGCCCGCTGGGTGGAGTCCCGGTTCGGTCTGGAGCGCGAGGAAGGGACGGAACGGCTGCGGCGCTGCGCCCCGGGCACCGTCGAGGAGGCGGCAGCCGAGCTGGCCGTGGCCTCCGGGGTGCCCGAGGAGACCGTGCGGGAGGCGATCCGGACGACCCTGGAGGCGGGCGCGCAGGCCAAGCATCCGGTGACTGGGCGGCCGCTGTTCGCGTTCCGGCTCCACCAGTTCCTCTCCAAGGGCGACACCGTCTTCACCACGCTCGAGGATCCGCTGACCCGGCCGCTGACCCGGACCTACCAACTGGAGCAGCCGAACAGCGACGGCAAGCCGTTGTTCCCGCTGGCGTTCTGCCGTGAATGCGGCCAGGAGTACCTGACCGTCTGGCGGACGGAGGAGGACGGCGCGTTCCGTTACGAGCCGCGCCGCGACACCTCCGCTTCGGGCGGCCGCGCGGGCGAGGGCTACCTGTACCTGGGCATGCCCGGCGAGGACTACGAATGGCCGGCCGATCCACAGAAGGCCGTGGACGACCGACGGCTGCCGGAGTCCTGGCTGGAGTCGGACGCGCAGGGTGTGACGGTCGTCAAGAAGTCCTACCGGCCCCGGGTGCCCAAGCGGGTCGTCGTGGACGCCCACGGCCACGAGTCGGGTGAGGGACTGGCGGCGGCGTTCGTCCCGGCGCCGTTCCTGTTCTGTGTGCACTGCCAGGTGTCCTACGAGCAGACCCGCGGCCGGGACTTCGCCAAACTGGCCGCCCTGGACCAGGAGGGACGTTCCTCGGCGACCTCGCTGATCTCCGCGTCGATCGTGAAGTCGCTGCGGGCGGTGCCGGAGGAGAGCCTGGGCAAGGAGGCGCGCAAGCTCCTGACCTTCGTGGACAACCGGCAGGACGCCTCGCTGCAGGCCGGGCACTTCAACGACTTCGCCCAGGTGACCCAGTTGCGGGGCGCCCTGTACCAGGCCGCGGTGCGAGCCGGTGAGGAGGGCCTCAGCCACGACAATCTCGCCGAGGCCGTCACCGAGGTGATGGGTCTGACGCCCGCCGAGTTCACGGACGTCGCGAACCTGACCCCGGCCATGGAGCGCCGGGCCGTGAAGGCCTTCCGGGACGTCGTCGGGTACCGCCTCTATCGCGACCTGGAGCGCGGCTGGCGTATCACGATGCCGAACCTGGAGCAGACAGGGCTGCTCAGGATCGACTACGAGGACCTGGGCTGGCTCGCCGCCAACGACGAGCGCTGGCAGTCCGCGCATGCCGTGCTGCGGCACGCCGATCCGGCGCTGCGCGAGGAGATCGCCCGTACTCTGCTCGATTTCATGCGGCGGGCGCTGGCCATCGACGTCCAGTACTTCCGCGACGACTTCGACACCCTGCAGCGGGCGAGCGAGGAGCGGCTGACCGGAGCGTGGGTGCTGAGCGAGAGCGACCGCCCGATTGTCGGAACCGCCTACCCGTACGGCTCGCGGCCGGGTATGGAACGCTCCGCGCTGTTCCTGTCGGCCCGCGGCAAGTTCGGCAAGTACCTGCGGCGGAACATGCCCGAGCTGCGCGAGCAGTCCGTGACCCTGGACGACGTCCAGAGCGTCATCGAGGACCTGTTGAAGGTACTGGTCGACGCCGACCTGGTGCGCGAGGTGGACGCGACCCCCGAGTTCTCCGGCCCGGCCTACCGGCGCCGCGCGGCGCAGAAGCGCACCGGTTACCGGGTGTCGGCCGCGGCGCTGATCTGGCGGGCCGGGAACGGCGAACGCGGCGCGGTCGACCCGCTCGCGCGCACCTACAGCAGTGGCGAGGGCCCACGCGTCAACCCGTTCTTCCGCGACCTGTACCGCACCGCGGCCGCCGAACTGGCCGGTCTGTACGCACGCGAGCACACCGCCCAAGTCCTCCCGGAGGACCGGCTGGAGCGCGAGGAGCAGTTCCGCAAGGCCGAACTGCCTCTCCTGTACTGCTCGCCGACGATGGAGCTGGGCGTGGACATCTCCTCGCTCAACGCCGTGCTGATGCGCAATGTGCCACCGACCCCGGCGAACTACGCGCAGCGCTCGGGTCGCGCGGGCCGTTCCGGTCAGCCCGCGCTGGTGACCACGTACTGCGCGACGGGCAACAGCCACGATCAGTACTACTTCCGGCGCTCCCAGGACATGGTGTCGGGTCAGGTGGCCCCACCGCGCCTCGACCTGGCCAACGAGGATCTGGTCCGCTCGCATCTGCAAGGCATCTGGCTGGCGGAGACGGAGATGCAGCTGGGCATCGCGATTCCGGAGGTCGTCGATGTCGCCTACGACCCGGACGGGGACGACCGCCCCGATCCACAGATGCAGCTTCCGCTCCGCTCCGACATCCTCAACCGGTCCCTGGACGAGGACGCCCGCAGACGCGCGACCGCCATCGCCCGTACCGTCCTCGCCCCGCTGATCCCGGACTTCGAATCGACCACCTGGTGGTACGACGAGTGGATCGAGGACCGGATCGAGCGGGCCCCGCAGGAGTTCGACGCGGCCTTCGACCGGTGGCGCCAGCTGTTCCGGGCCGCCGTCATCGACCAGTACGAGCAGAACAAGCGGGTCGTCGACCACACCCTCACACAGGGCGAGCAGAGCCGGGCGCGCAGCCGTCGCCGGGAGGCCGAGACCCAGACGAACCTGCTGCTGAACCGCTCCACCGACAGCAAGTCGGTGATGAGCGACTTCAACCCGTACCGCTATCTGGCGTCCGAGGGCTTCCTGCCCGGCTACAGCTTCCCGCGGCTGCCGCTGGCCGCGTACATCCCGCGCTCCGGCAACCGCCGCAACGCCGACGGCGACTACCTGCAGCGCCCCCGGTTCCTCGCGATCCGCGAGTTCGGCCCCGGTGCGCTCATCTACCACGAGGGCGCCCGCTACCAGGTCACCCGAGTCCAACTGCCGCCGGACGCCTCGGGCGAGTTGGCGACGGCGGAGGCCCGGCGCTGCGACGGCTGCGGCTACCACTACGCCGTCAAGCCCGGCCTCGACCAGTGCGACATGTGCAAGGAGGAGCTGCGCGGCAAGCGCACCGGCCTGCTCCACCTGCACACCGTGTACACCACGCCGCGCGAGCGGATCTCCTCCGACGAGGAGGAGCGCCGCCGGGCCGGTTTCCGGCTGGAGACCTCGTACGCCTTCCAGGACCACGGCGCCCGCAAGGGACGCCTCACCTCGCATGTCGCCGACGGCGACGGGGTGCCCGTCCTCGACCTGGACTACGGCGACTCGGCGACCGTGCGCATCACCAACCTCGGCCGAGTCCGCGACAAGGAGGGTGAGCCGGACGGCTACTGGCTGGACCTCGGCGACGGCCGCTGGCTCAACGACCGGGCCGCCGCCGACGCCATCGAGGGCACCGGTATGCCGGTGGTCGACGAGGACGGCAACGAGAAGCGCCGCAAGAAGCGGGTCCTGCCCTTCGTGGAGGACCGCCGCAACATTCTCGTGCTCACCCTGGAGGAGCCACTGCCCGAGCCGGTGGCGTGGTCGTTCCTGTACGCGCTGGAGCGGGGCATCGAGGCGGCGTTCGAGCTGGAGGACTCCGAGCTGACCGCGGAACTGCTCCCGCCGGACGACGGTCCACGGCGCCGCATGCTGTTCACAGAGGCCGCCGAGGGCGGCGCCGGTGTACTGCGCCGGATCCAGTACGAGAAGGACGCCCTGGCCAAGGCCGCGAAGACCGCCCTGGAGATCTGCCACTTCGACTCGGAAACCGGTGAGGACGAGGGCGGCCCTCAGGACGGCGAAGAATGCGCACGCGGCTGCTACGCCTGCCTGCTGACCTACGCCAACCAGACGCACCACCGCCAACTGAGCCGGCACGCCGCCCGTCCGCTGCTGGTCCGGCTGGCCGAGGCCCGCACCGAACGGGAGGACCGCGGCGAGTCCCGCAGTGAACTGTTCCGCAGGCTGGCTCCCGCGAGCACCTCGCCGACCCCGGTGGAGGCGGATCTGGCGGCCCTGGTCACGCAGGGCGATCTGCTCGGCTGGCTGAGGGCGAAGGGCTACCGGCTGCCGGACGAGATGAGCGCCCTCGTCCCGGAGGCCGGGGCCTGCCCGGACCTCGTCTTCCGGCTGGACGGCGCCAACCTCGCCGTGTTCGTCGACCTCCCGGGCCACACCCCCGACTCCACCCGCGACATCGAGGCCGGGTATCGCCTGGAGGACGCCGGCTGGGACGTCGTGCGATTCCCGACGGACGCCGACTGGGACACCATCGCGGACGCCAACGCCCTCTATTTCCACCTCCGTTGATCGCACCGCCTCCGTTGTCCGTCTCAGCGGCTCCCGACCTTTACGACTTTAGGAACCGAGACATCTCATGAGCCTCACGTACACAGCCGGCTCCCTGGTCGCCGCCCGGGGCCGGGAATGGGTGGTGCTGCCCGAGAGCGCCTCCGACATGCTGGTGCTACGCCCGCTGGGCGGGAGCGAGGACGACATCGCGGCCGTCTTCCCCGCCTTCGAGGACGTACGGCCGGCCGAGTTCGCGGCGCCGAGCCCGACCGACCTGGGCGACCAGCGGGCCGCCGGTCTGCTGCGCACGGCGCTGCGCATCGGGTTCCGGTCGGGTGCGGGCCCCTTCCGCTCACTGGCGTCGATCGCGGTGGAGCCCAGGGCCTACCAGCTGGTTCCGCTGCTGATGGCGCTGCGACAGCGCACGGTACGGCTGCTGATCTCGGACGACGTCGGCATCGGCAAGACGGTCGAAGCCGGCCTGATCGCCAAGGAGTTGCTCGCACAGGGCGAGGCGACCCGGCTGGCGGTGCTGTGTTCCCCCGCGCTGGCCGAGCAGTGGCAGGGCGAGCTGCGGGAGAAGTTCGGCATCGAAGCCGAGCTGGTCCTGGCCTCCACGGTGACGCGGCTCGAACGCGGTCTGGAACTGGGCCAGTCCCTGTTCGACAAGCACTCGTACACGATCATCTCGACGGACTTCATCAAGTCGACCCGGCACCGCGAGGACTTCGTACGGAACTGCCCCGACCTGGTGATCGTCGATGAGGCCCACAGTTGCGTGGCAGCCGACGACGCCGGGCAGGGCAACGCCTCGCCCTCCTCCAACCAGCTCCGCTACGAGCTGCTGCGCCGGATCTCCGCCGATGTCGACCGCCACCTGCTGCTGCTGACCGCGACCCCGCACTCCGGCAAGGAGTCCGCGTTCCGCAACCTACTCGGCCTGGTGCGGCCGGAGCTCGCGACGCTGAACCTGGAGACATCGGCGGGGCGGGCGAAACTCGCCGAGTACTTCGTGGCCCGCAAGCGCGCCGACGTCCGCACCTACCTCACCAAGGAGGACGGCCTCAGCGACGACTCCCTGGCCGAGCGCACCGCGTTCCCGTCCGACCGGTGGACGAAGGACGAACCGTACAAGCTCAGCCCTGCCTACCGGGCGCTGCTCGACGACGCCATCGCCTACGCCAGGGACCGCGTCCAGGCCGCCGGTGAGCAGGGCAAGCGGGAGGCCCGGGTCGCCTGGTGGTCGGTGATCGCACTGCTGCGCTCGATGGTCTCCTCCCCGGCCGCCGCCGCCCAGACCTTGAAGACCCGCTCGGAGTCCGCCGCCGCCCGCACCGCGCAGGAGGCGGACGTGCTGGGCGCCCCGGTGGCCGCTGACTCCGCCGAGAACGACCGCTTGGAGGGCATGGACGTCGCGCCGGGCGCCGCCGAGTCGGAGGAGGCGGGTGCAAGGCTGCTCGAACTCTCACAGCGAGCAGCGGAGTTGGTCGGCCCGGCGGAGGACGCGAAGCTCAAGGCGCTCACCAAGCACCTGAAGAGCCTGATCGCCGAGGGCTACCACCCCATCGTCTTCTGCCGTTACATCCCGACCGCCGAATACCTTGCCGCCCAACTCGACGGCAAGCTCGGCAAGAAGACGAAGATCGCCGCGGTGACCGGCACCCTCTCCCCGCAGCAGCGTCTGGAGCGCATCGAGCAGCTCGCCGCCGAATCCGCCGAGGAGGCCGGCGACCCGGCCGTCCGCCGCGTACTGATCGCCACCGACTGCCTCTCCGAGGGTGTCAACCTCCAGCACCACTTCGACGCCGTCGTCCACTACGACCTGGCCTGGAACCCGACCCGCCACGACCAGCGCGAGGGCCGCGTCGACCGGTACGGCCAAAAGCGCGACCAGGTCCGGGTCATCACCATGTTCGGCGAGGACAACGGCATCGACGGCAAGGTCCTGGAGGTGCTGTTCGCCAAGCACCGGCAGATCAAGAAGGACCTGGGCATCTCGGTCTCCGTCCCCGACGAGACGGCTTCCGGAGTGACGGACGCCGTGGTCGAGTGGCTGCTGCTGCACGGCCGTCAGGGCAGCCAGGAGAGCCTGTTCGAGCTCGAAAGCCACCAGGAGTCCTTCGACCGCATCGAGCGCGAGTGGTCCTCGGCCGCCGAGCGGGAGAAGACCTCCCAGTCCAAGTACGCCCAGCGCAGCATCCACCCGGAGGAGGTGGCCCGCGAGGTCGCCGCTGTACGGGCCGCGCTCGGCGACGCTGACGAGGTGCGCGACTTCGCCCTGGAGGCACTGCGCGACCTGGACGCGCTGGTCCGCGACCCGCGCGACGGCAGCGGCGACTTCACAGCCCAGGCCGGTGGCACTCCGGCCGGTCTGCGGGACGCACTCGCAGCGACCCTCGGGGGCCGGCTGATCGAGGAGGACCGGGAGATCCCGTTCCGTACGACACCGGCGATCGGCCGGGGCGAGGCCGCGCTGGTCCGCACCGACCCGGCGATCGGCGCGATCGCCTCGTACGTCCTCGACTCGGTGCTCGACGCGAACACCCCCGGCCCGCGCCCGGCACGCCGCTGCGGTGTGGTGACGACGGACGCGGTGACGATCCGCACAACGCTCCTGCTCGTCCGCTACCGCTTCCACCTCACGCTGCCGTCCCGTACCGGCGAGCGGCAACTGGTCGCGGAGGACGCCCGGTTGCTCGCGTACGAGGGCATGCCGTCGCGTGCCCGCTGGCTGGACGACGGGGCGGCCGGCGCGCTGTTGGCCGCGCGGGCCAGTGCCAACACCCATGAGCAGCTCGCCCGCAACCAGATCGGCCGTGCGCTGGACGGTCTGCCGGATCTAGCCGGGCATCTCACGGAGTACGGCACGAGCCTGGCCGCCGAACTCGCCGCCTCGCACCGCCGCGTGCGGAAGGCCAACGAGGAGATCGTCCGCGGTCTGAAGGTCGTCCCGCAGGAGCCCGCCGACGTGCTCGGTGTGTACGTCTACCTGCCGCAGCAGCCCGCTTCTACTGTGTCCGGAGCCGAAGCCTGATGCCCGTCACCGCCACCCGCACCGCCCTGGCCTTCACCGCCGTCACCACGGTCGGCGGGCTGCTCCCCGCCGACATGCTGCTGCGCATCGCCGAGGCGCGGAACCTGCCGGGCACCAAGTCCGCCGACTACGGCCTGCCCACCTCCGTTCCCGTCCGCGACGAGGCCGAGCGCGCCTGGGAGTACCTCAAGCCGCTCTGGCGTGACCTGCGCAAGGCCCTGCCCTCGGACCCGAACACCGGGGCCCCCGCCGCCGACCCGACGGGCCGAGCCGGTATCGACTGGCTGGCCCAGCTCTTCCGGAAGCTGGACTTCGGTGCGCTGACGGAGGTCGACGCGGCGGGTATCCCGGCCGACTCGGACCCGGAGAAGCGGTTCCCGGTGTCGCACCGGCATGGTCCGGCGCTCGTCCACCTGATCCCGTGGAACCAGGAGCTGGACAAGCGCCCGGCGGCGGGGCAGGTTCCGGCGCAGTCGATGCTTCAGGACTGCCTGAACCGTACGGAGGCCCACCTGTGGGCGGTCCTCACCAATGGCCGGCGTCTGCGTCTGCTGCGCGACTCGTCGTCCTTCTCCACGGCCGCCTACGTCGAGTTCGACCTGGAGGCCCTGTTCGACGGTGAGCTCTTCAGCGAGTTCGTGCTGCTGTACAGCCTCCTGCACGCATCCCGGTTCGCGGTGCCGGAGGGGGAGGCGGCTTCGGGGTGCTGGCTGGAGAAATGGCGCACGGAGGCAGTCACTTCGGGGGCGCGGGCTCTGGATCAGCTGCGGCTGGGGGTGCAGAACGCGCTGACGGTGCTGGGTACCGGATTCTTGCGGCATCCGGACAACGCCCGGCTGCGGGAGGACACCGACCCGAAGGCGCTTCGGGATGCGTTGCTGCGGCTGGTGTACCGGCTGCTGTTCGTGTTCGTCGCGGAGGACCGTGGGGCCCTGCTCGACCCGGACGCCGGCGAGCGGCAGCGGGAGGCGTACGAGCGGTACTTCTCTTCGGCGCGGTTGCGGGAGCGGGCGCGGCGGCGTCAGGGGACGGCTCATGGTGATCAGTACGAGGCGCTGCGGATCGTTCTTGACGCGCTGGGGACGGAGGGGGGCCGGCCGGAGCTGGGGCTGCCTGGGCTTGGCGGGCTGTTCTCCCACAAGGAGGCCGATGCGCCGCTGGAGGGGCTGAGGCTTTCCAACGAGTCGCTGCTCGCGGCTGTACGGCACCTCGCTCAGGTCCGTGACCCGGGTGCGCGGCGGTGGCGGGCCGTTGACTATCGGCATCTGGACGCCGAGGAGTTGGGCTCGGTGTACGAGTCCCTGCTGGAGCTGGAGCCGAAGCACTCGGCGACGGATCGGTCGTTCGAGTTGATCGAGGTGGCGGGGAACAGCCGTAAGACGACGGGGAGTTACTACACGCCGTCGTCGCTGATCGAGTGCCTGCTGGATACGACGCTGGACCCGGTGATAGACGATGCGGTCAAGCGGGGCGGGAAGCGGGCTGCTGAGGCTGGGCGTCCCGATCCGGCCGATGACATCGTGGCCGAGTTGCTTTCACTGACGGTGTGTGACCCTGCTTGTGGGTCCGGGCACTTCCTTGTCGCTTCGGCTCGGCGTATCGCCAAGCGGGTGGCGTCGGTGCGGGAGCGGAACCCTGAGCCGACGGTTGATGCGATGCGGCATGCGTTGCATGAGGTCGTGGCGCGGTGCATCTACGGTGTCGACCTGAACCCGATGGCCGTGGAGCTGGCAAAGGTGTCCCTGTGGATCGAGGCGATGGAGCCGGGCAAGCCGCTCGGGTTCCTGGACGCCCATGTGAAGCAGGGGAACGGCTTGATCGGCGCGACGCCGAAGTTGTTGGCGGATGGTGTTCCGGATGACGCGTTCAAGCCGATCGAGGGGGACGATCGGAAGTACGCGGCCGGGCTCGTCAAGCGGAACAAGGCTCAGCGGGGCGGGCAGGACGAGCTGCTGTTCGATACGGATGCGCTGCCGGGGAACGAGCGTTACGCCGCCGAGCTCGCCCGTATCGTTGCCGCGCCCGCCGATCTTCTGGAGCAGGTTCGGGCCCAGGAGTCTGCGTACCAGGCTTACACCGAGTCGGCCACGTATGTGCAGGACCTGCATGCCGCCGACGCGTGGTGCGCGGCGTTTGTGTGGCCCAAGCAGGAGGGTGCGCCGGAGGCGCCGACCGATCAGGTGTTTCGGGCGTTGCGGGGGCGGGATCAGTCTGCGGTTCCGGATGAGACGCACGAGTGCATTCTGCGGCTGCGGGATCAGTACAGCTTCTTTCACTGGCACTTGGAGTTTCCGGAGGTCTTCTCCGTTCCGGAGTCGGGGGTTGGGGTTCAGCCGGGGACGGGGTGGGCCGGGGGGTTCGATGCAGTGGTGGGGAATCCGCCGTGGGAGCGGGTGAAGCTTCAGGAGCAGGAGTTCTTCGCGCAGCGGGATCCGCGTATCGCCGAGGCCAAGAACGCCGCCGCGCGGAAGCGGCTCATCGCCGAGCTGTGCGATGATCCCGACGGGGTGCGTCTGTACACCGAGTTCGAGGAGGCCAAGCGGCGAGCTGAAGGGGAGAGCCACTTTCTGCGGGTCAGTGCGCGGTTCCCGTTGACGGGGCGAGGCGACATCAACACATACGCCGTATTCACGGAGACGGACCGCACGCTGACGGGGCCGCGGGGGCGGACGGGCGTGATTGTGCCGACGGGGATCGCTACGGATGCGACTACGCAGTTCTTCTTCAAGGACATCGTCGAAAAGGGCCAGTTGGCCGCGCTCTACGACTTCGAGAACGAGGAAAAGGTCTTCCCTGGAATCACCAACAAGATGCGGTTCTGCCTCTTCATGTTGCGTGGCACCGGCGATGCTCAGGACCCCGCTCGCATGGTGTTCAAGGTGCGCAGGGCACAGCAAATTCCCGAGCGCAGCTACCTCCTCACCGCTGAAGACATCCTGCTGATGAATCCCAACACCGGAACATGTCCCACCTTCAGCACCCGTCGCGACGCGGACATTACTCTCGGGATCTACCGACGCATGCCGGTACTGATCGACGAGACGGAGGAGACGGGCGGGAACCCATGGGGCATCTCATTCATGCGCATGTTCGACATGTCGAACGACTCTCACCTGTTCCGCCCCGCAGCTCAGAACGACGAGACCCTCGACGATCTCCTCAAAGCAGGCTGGACATTCGACGGCAACGTACTTGCCCATGGCGAGGAGCGCCTGCTCCCGCTGTACGAGGCGAAGATGTTGCATCACTACGACCACCGCTTCTCCACGTACGAAAACGCCACAGAGAAGCACCTGAACAAAGGGACACTTCCTCGTTTTTCCCTGAGGCAGCACCAGGACGCCACCGCCGCTCCTCTTCCTCGCTACTGGGTTCCGGAATCAGACGTTCCGACAGGCGAACTAGATAGGGACGGAAATCCGGTCATGGCCCCAGGAGTTCGTAGCCGCCTGACTGCAAAGGGCTGGCAGCATGACTGGGTTCTGGGTTGGCGAGACATCACTCACCGCGGGAATGAGCGCACTTTGGTCTGCTCCGCTTCACCGGCGTTCGGTTTCGGTCATCCCTTTCCTCTGCTGCTCCCGTCCAAGGCCGACCAAGCCCCACTGCTTCTCGCCGTTCTCTCCTCCATGGTGTTCGACTACATCGTCCGCCAGAAGATCGGCGGCACGCACCTAACCTACGGCTACGTCGAGCAGCTGCCGGTCCTGACGCCCAACCAGCTCGTCAGTCACAAGGAATGGATCGCTCATCGCCTCATCGAACTCACCTACACAGCAGTTGACATGACCAGCTTCGCCCACGACCTGGGCGACACCGGCACTCCTTTTTGTTGGAACGAAGAACGCCGTGCCCAAATCCGCGCCGAGTTGGACGCCCTCTTCTTCCACCTCTACGGCATCACCCGCGACGACACGGCGTACATCCTGGACACCTTCAACGTCACCCGCGACAACGACATCAAGGCGCACGGCGAGTACCGCACCAAGAACCTGATCCTCGCCGAGTACGACCGCATGGCCGCCGCTGGCCTCACCATCGAGAACCCTCTGACCGAGGGCGAGTCCGGCACCTACCGCTCCACCCTCACTCCACCCCCCGGCCAGGGCCCCAGGCACCCCGCCTGACAGCACGTCACCCCGTCGAGCAGATGGTCCTGGAGCGGGCTCGCTCATGGACCCGACCACCACCTGGAACCCGTACAACACACCGCAGCTTCACGCTGCGGCTTCCCTCGCGCCGACGGCCAGCCCATCGTGGGCCCAGCCATCACAGTCGAACAGGAGACCACGATGAGCACAGACGCCGATCACCTCCTCGACGGCATACCCGCGATGAGCAAGTACGACGAGCAGGTATGGGCCACGCTCAACGACCACTGGCAGCGCCGCAACAACCGCCGCGGCCTGCCGAACTGGGCAAGCACAGCGCTGAGTCGCACAGGCGAGGCTGCCGGAAAGGCCACCAGAAAGGTCGCGGACGCCGTCCCGGACGCTGTCTCGGAACCCATGCGGCGCGTGGGCGACGCGGTCGCCGACAAGGCCCTGCGACCGGCGCTCGCGGGCGCTGCTGCGTTGCTTGACCTCGTCAACGAGTCGGCCAGGGAGCTCAACGACCCGAAGAACGTCGAGAACCTCGCCCGCAAACAGGGTCTCGAACTCGAAAGCTTCACCGAACTGCGGAAGCAGGAACTCAAGTTCTGCGACCGGCTGCTGACCCGCAACACCCTCAAGTGGCGCACCGCAGGGGCCTTCGAAGGCGGCGCCATGGGCGTGCTGGCGTTGGTCCCCGTCGCCGGTATCCCTGCCGCGATGACGGCAGACATCCTCGTCGTCCAGGTAGTGAGCACGTCGATCGCCTCGCGGATCGCGTACTCCTACGGCTACGACGCCAAGGACCCCGACGAGCAGCTCTTCATCCAGCGCCTTGTACGCCGGTCCTTCATGGCCCAGGCGGCCAAGGCCGAGCCCTTGCGCGACACAGCACGGGCAGCGCACGCCCTCAAGGGACGCGTCAACTGGTCGCAGAAGCTCCGCCAGGACCATCGCCTCGTGGCCTCCCTGGAGAAGCTGATGCAGCAGCTCGGCCCGGCCGGCTCCAGGGTGCCGGTGCAGAACGTCGCCAAGGTCGTGCCGTTCGTGGGGATTCTCGTCGGTGCGGGCATGAATGCCGCAATCCTCGGCAGGGTGGCCGCCGACGCCCAGCGGTACTGTCAGACCCGCTTCCTGTGCGAGAAGTACGGCCTGCCGCTACCGGCCGCACTGGCGACCGACGACGAGGACGACGACCCGCAGGCCGACGCCCCGTGAGTGCTGGGTGGCGCCTGATCAAAGCGCCACCAACGCGTGCACCACTCCGCTCAGGCGTGGTCCACGAACCGCACGAACGACCGCCAGCCCTCACGGCCAACCGCAAAGGCGGGGCGACTCACGTCCTTGGAGTCCCGTACGTGGACGGCCTGTTCGGCGATCGCGATCTCCACGCAGCTGTCGCCCTCGCTGCCGCTGTAGCTGGACTTGAACCAGGCCAGTCCCGTCGCACCGCTGCTCATAGCTCTCCTCGCAGTCGCTCCAGCAGGTCCCGGGATTCCTTCGGGTTCAGGGCCTGCGAGCGCAGTGTGTCATAGCGGTGACAGAGCACACTCACCTCTTTCGGGTCGGAGATCAGTCGCCCGTTCTTCTGCCCCTCGGAGTATCCGAGCCGCCGCCCCTCTGATGTCTCCAACACCTGTACCGGCCCATCTAGACACGCATGCAACCCGGCATCCCACGGCACCAACTGAAGCGTCACATTCCGCGGCGCACTGCGCTCCAGCACATGGTCAAACAACCCGCGCATTGCCTCCGCATCTCCGAACCGCCGCCGAAACACATGCTCCTCAACGATGAAGCTGAACGGCACCTTCGGCCGCTCCCGCATCATCTTCTGCCGATCCATCCGCGCCGCGAGCTGCGCCTCCAGCTCTTCGTCCGTCCGCAGTGGAATCGTGCCCTGGAACACCGCCCGCGCATACGCCTCCGACTGCAACAACCCCGGCACCAGCCGACACTCATACGTACACAGACTCACCGCCTCCCGCTCCAGCCGAGCCCACCGCCGAAACCACGCCGCCAGCCCCGCCTCCCCCCGGCTCAGATGACGCGCAGCCCTCCGCAACGCACTCGTGTTGCCGGTCGCCCCCTCCGCCCGCTCCACGAACCCCTCGTCCGGCATCCGACGCCCCAACTCCACCGACTCAACGGTGTGTTTGGAGTACTGAACGATCGTGGCCAGCTCCTCCCGGCTCAGCCCCGCGTGTTCCCGCAACGCCTGGACGACCGCCCCGAACGTACGCAGACTGTCGGACGGATGAGGCTCCCGATCCCACTCCCCCGCCGAACCCGTCCGAGCGGCTCCAACCCCCGCAGCCGCCTCCGCCTCGACGATGTCCATCCGCCGCCCCTCTCTCCAGCCCTTCGGGCCCGCACACGATCACCACTCAGCGTGACGGCACCGCACTCATACTATCCACCCTGTGCGCCCGTACGCTGACTCCGCGTACGGGATGCCGCGCTCGCAACAGCCCCCACGCTCCCGCCACGCTGGCTCCATGAACCAACCCCCACCCCAACTCTCCACCTCCTCCGCCACCTTCACGCAGCTGCTCTCGTCGACCCCGCGCGGCGCTCGCCTCGCCCGGCTGCTCAGCGTGAGCCAGCTGCGGTCCTGGGACGCCCCGCACTACCTCACGGAGCGTGCCGAGATCGTCGTCGCGGAGCTCGCCGCGAACGCCGTACTCCACGGGCGCCTGCCCGGTCGTAGCTTCCGGCTGACCCTCGTGTTCGAGGCCCCGGCCGGCCACCTCCGCATCGACATCACCGACGCACGCGGCGACAGAGACCTGCAGCCCCATCCGGCGACCGCCGCCTCCTCCGAGACAGCACTCCACACCAATGGACGCGGCCTCGCCCTCGTCGCCGCGATCGCCGACCACTGGGAGACGTTGCCTCACCCGCCCAGCGGCAAGACCGTGCGGGCCGAACTGAGCTGTCCAGCCTGAAAGGGCGCCCGCACAGCCACTTACGGGCGGGTACGTCGGCCGGTGAGCCGTCACACCCGAGGCCGCACTGCGAAGCCGCACCAAATCGGCCGAGTCGCCCCGGATCGCCCGTCCACCGGCTTTCGCGATCCGCCGACTCGCCATCCGCACGCCTCGTATGCTCCCCTCATGATCAAGCTGATGTACCGAGGCGGAGCGGCCAACCTGCAACTCCTGGCGGAAGAGATCCGGGAATCCCCAGAACTGGACCGGTATTGCACGATCGAAGTCACACACCGAGAGACACAGAGCAGTTCACTGCATCACGGGCAGTTGGCGGAAATTGCCATCTCCGTAGCGGCAGGAGTTGTCACCAACGGCCTGTACGACGCGATCCGGGATCTCATTGATCGAGCCCGTGACCGCGGCTCCGTGGAACCCATCGAGCCAATCGAAAACGAGAATGGCGAGTAGCTGAAGCAGAGAACAGGATTCCCGATGAACTCTCCGACCCTGCATAGTACGACCGGCGCTCAACTAAATCTAAGAAGCCAGCTCCTATTCCACGACAATATGCGCGACAATCCAAACGACCTAGTCACGTCACTCATGTCGTGGAACTTAGTCCATGCGCACGAGACGAGCCACTGGGCCCGATTCCACGGATCCACCATTGGCGTACTTCTCACGTTTCTCCGCGCTGCCCGTGACTCCCTGGCCGACTATTCAATCCGCAACCTCGACGGTAACGACCGAGCTACTTTCGAGACGCGCCGCAACGACGGCATTCCCCTCTTCGCCTGGAACCAGAGAGCAAGCGCCTACTCACTCGGAAGCGAAATAACCGACGACTGCCTCACATGGCTTTCCCTGCACCGCGCCTACTCAATCCTCCTGGGCTTCGAGCCTCTCAACTGGTCGAAAATAAACCGGGAAACAATGCAAGACTCACTGACCTTGGCTTTGCACACGACCTGGAGCCAATGGGCAGGACGAGGAATGTTGCCTATGGGGAGTGAAGACTACGCACACGTGCACAGTTTCGAACCCCTCCTTGGAGGCGACGAGCCGATCACTACACGGCTCCTCTTTGAGTGCGCAGGCCTATTGGACGAGGGGTATCTCTTCCGTGGTCCTTATCCGAAAATCATGGATCGAGGACTCCAGAGAATGTGGGAAATCAACCGGAGAGGAGAATACGGGGCACCTTACCGCCTCGCAGAAGCCATGGCAGGCCGAAGTCTCTCTCATTCTGAAGTACTGACCCTCATCGACTTCGCCTTGAACCCACCATTGCCTGGCCTGCACAACGGCGTGCGCACCATTGACTGGCGCGAGCTCTACCCGCCATACCGATTCCTCTTTGCCGCGGCAGAAATGGCAGAGGGGCAAAACTACAAGCATTCGGAGGCAGTCAGCACACGGCCCACGATCGGGCACGTCAGCGACTTCTTCAGCACGGTCACTCGAGAGACCGATGTCCGCATGGGGTCGATCGATTGCCAACTGACCGAGGACTCGGACCTGCGTGACATCGCGGACCCTAAACGCTCCCTTGCGCAAAGGATGATGGGTATCCCACTTCTCTCAGCCGACCGACTTCACAGAGAGCGACACGCGGATATCAGATCAATATCTCACTTCGGCTCCTTTTTGATCGACATTGACGGATATCGCCTGCTGGACCCAGAAGCTCCTGACTACCCATGGTGGTTCTTCCCGCCGCTGAAAGTAATCAACGATGGAGTATACGGATGGCCCGCCAAGCACCTTACTCTCGACGAAGCCACTGACCTGTTCATCGGCTGTGCCATCTCATCGGCATACGACGACGTCGTGCATGGGGTCGGCCCTCTTGGCCGCGATCACCTACCAGCGGCCCCATTCCGCGAGCCAGATGAAACCGCAGCACTGAACGACATGGCCCGATATCACCTGGGAGTGAATATCGGATGGACGTAAAGCGAGACGATCTCCGTCGGGTATCCCTCAGAACGCTTCGCCGAGGCCGGGAAGGCGTCGCCGCTATCAGGCGTTGTCATCGTGGATCCGCGCCCCCAGGTCCTCCGCCCACTCCAGCGCCCACGTCTTGAGTTCTTCGATCTGCCGAGAGGTGAGCCCGTACGCGGCATAGTCCTCGTCCTCGTACCAGTCCGCACCGGTCAGCCGGTCACAGAGGTCTTCAAGGCTGAACTCGTCGTGGGCACGGCGGCGGCCGAGAGATTCGAGGTCGGCTGTGGACCGGTGGCGGGAGGCAGCCTGGACGTCGATGAGGTCGCGGACGGTGCCGCGGTCGGCGAGGGCGCGGACCTTGGTGCCGATCACGTCGTCGAGAGAGAGGACCGGGCCGTAGGGGGTCTGGGCGGGTGGGGCCCAGAACGCCTCTTTGAGGACGTCGACCTCGCACTCCTCACCAGTGGCCGGGTCGGTGACGAGGAACCGTCCGCTGAGCGGGTCGGTCTGGACATGCGTGGTCCGCCATCCGCGCGCTACGAGGCCTGCTGTGAGGGAGGCGACGATCTCGTCCATCGGGGCGGGGTTCTCGGTGGCGACGTCGAGATCGCGGCTGAAGCGTTCGACCAGGCCGTGGGCCTGCACAGCGTATCCACCCGTGAGGACCAGAGGGTAAGGGGAGCCGAGGTCGAGGATGTCGGAGAGAAGACGCTCGTGGAGCGGGGTGAGCTTCACGCAGCGGTCGCGTCAGCCGGAGCGGTGCGAGGGAGCTCGGGGAAGGCGTCCTCCCAGACCTCGCGGATGTAGGGGCTGACCAGGCGACGCAGAACGGGCCACTGCTCGGTGAGCAGCCGGTGGTGAAGGAAGGTCACCAGGTCATCACGCAGGCCCTCGGCGAGAACGGTCCGGTAGAGCGTCATGCGGGACTTCGGGCGGTCCAGGCTGTAGCTCGTCCGCCCTGACCAGACGATGTGAAGCGGCAGGTCGACGGTGCCCTCGACGGGGCCGGCCAGCTCCTGCAGGCGCTCGGGCAGCCGACTGCGGTAGCGGTCCCGCAGCACCTCGGCGCGGGGGGCAGTGGTCGTCGCGTCCATGCATCCAGTATGGCCCCTAGAGGCGACGGCATGGGAGCAAGTCCTGAACGAGGACGCCTGGGCGGCTTCCGCGCGCTCCTCACCGAGCGGCGCGGCGCTCCCATGTCCGACGAGCTCCGGGAAGAGGCCCGACGCCAGCTACTCGGGCGCAGTACGGCTGACGGCCGGGTGACGCGCCATCACCGCGTTCGCACCCACCCCTCCAGCCCCTCCAGGTGCCGCGGCAGTCGGCTTCCCTGCCAAGCCAGCACCAGCCGCTCCCGCGCCCGGGTGATCATCACGTAGTACGCCATGCGCAGGGTCGCAGACGTGGGGTCGTCGGCGGAGTCGGACTCCGCGTCGGCGATGACGACGGTGTCGAAGTCAAGGCCCTTGGCACTGGCTCGATGGACGAGTACGACACCCGGGCGGGCAAGGTCGAGGTCGCGATAGCGGCCGGAGGAAGCGGCCGAGCTGTAGAGCTGGGGCTCATGGGCGAGTCCGGCCCGTTCGAGACGCCGCATCAGATCGGCGGCGGTGGGCAGGCGGTTGACGATCACGCCGATGCGCTGCCGCGGCTGTCGGCCGGCCATGGTCGCGATGTCGTCGGCGAGGTCCTTGACGGCGGCATAGTGGCGGACCACGGGCAGTGCCCCGCTGCGGAGGGGGATTGCGGGGCGGGAACCGCCCGTGCGGAAGTGTTCCGCTAGGGAGACGATCTCGCGGGTGTTCCGGTGGTTCCCGGTGATCTCGACCCGCGCCGTGGAACGGCCGAGGGCGTCGGTGATCTCGGCCAGGGTGGAGTTCGTCTCGGTGAGGCGCTGGCACTCGTCGGCGAAGACCGTGACGGAGGCAGCGGCAAGGCGTACCAGGCGGTAGAAGCCCTGCGGCAGGTCCTGGCCCTCGTCGATGACGAGATGAGGGGTCGCCCCATCGTCCTCGCCGAGGGTGGCGGCAGCTCGACGGGTGAGTTCCGTCCAGTCGAACCAGCCGTCCTCGGCGCGGGGTGCGTCGTGGCCGAAGTGGCGATGGATCCAGGTGTGTCCGGTGGCGGCATCGACGGGCGCGCCGGGGACGGTGAGGCCCTGGAGGGTTCCGCGCAGGAGCTGGCGCAACAGGTTGGAGCGCGAGATCAGGAAGGTGGGGCGGCCCGTGAGCGAGAGGTGGACGGCGCGGTGCGCGGCGAGCAGGCTCTTGCCGCTGCCGGGCTGGCCGCTGACGACGTGGTTGCCGGTCAGCGGCAGTGAGTCCAGGCAGTCGCGCTGGGCGGAGGTGAGGTCCGGGTGCAGGACAGGGGTGTTCGCGGTGGTCATGGGTGTCATCCCTGGACGATGGCGGCGGCGGACTCGCGGCTCGCGGTAAGGATGTCGGTGAAGTAGCCGGGTACGCGGGCGGAGCCGACGACCAGGGCGCGGTCGAGCAGGGTGTTGCCGGTCTGGCAGCTGGTCTCCGGCAGCAGCGTGCAGGCATGGCAGGCAGCCCGGTTGAGGTTGCCAAAGCCCTGGCCGGTGTGCTCGGCACACAGCGGGTCGGCGGAACACCAGGCGGCCGCCTCCACCATGCGGATGAGCGTCTCGGCGAAGAGCGGTGCCTCGCCCTGCCGGACCAGGCCGCCGAGGGTGCCTTCCGCGTCACCGGCGGCCGTGTAGATCAGCAGTCCGTGCTGGCCGTACTCGGGGCGGCCGTAGACGCGTTCGCGCAGACTGGCGGTGGTGTAGCCGGAGTCGAAGGACAGCTGGCGGATGAGCAGATGCGCGACGGTGTGCAGGAGCAGGAAGCGGGGCGAGAGTTCGCTGCCGGTCGTCTCGGCGAGCTGTTCGTCGCGGAACGACGCGTCGAGGTCCGTACGGACACCCAGAACGTGGGCCTGCACGCGCGGGTCGTTCTCCCAGGCGCTGAGGCGCTGTTCGTCGAGGGTAAGGACGATGCCCTCGCCGTAGACCTCGGTCGCGGGGAGCCAGCGCAGACGGCCGGTGGTGTCGGCGGGGACGAGGGTGCCGCCCGGGGAGTGTCGGCGGAAGCCGGTCAGGGCACGGACCTCACGCAGGCGGTCGGCCAGGACGATGCCGCCGATGTGGGCGTCGAGGGTGGCCCAGGGTTCCTCCTTCTCGCCGTCGAGGCCGAGTTCGCCATGGCGGATGGCGAACTCTGGTGTTGCTTCGGGGAGTTGCACGGCGTCGAAGGCATACCACTCGTCGCGGCTCAGGTCGACCTTCCCGGACTTTCCGAACTCCTGCCGGTCGGGGAACGGCTGCGCGGGGGCACCTGTGGCTTCCGCGACGAGCTGGTCGATGAGACTGTCCGGGGCCTCGGTGTCTTCCTTGATCATGTCGCGGAGGTTGTCGGCCCTGGGCTTGCCGAGCGCTTTGAGCATGAGCGGCCAGTAGTCGTGGCCGAGGACGGCTTCGGCCAGGTTCCGCTCCGCGCGCGGGGCTTCGGCGGTCTGGGGGATGTCGAGGGCCGAGTAGACGACCGGGTAGTACACGTTTCCGGCGGTGCGCTGCACGTTGTGCACCTGGTGGCCGCAGGAAACCCTCGCATCCCAGTGCTGCCAGGGGTTGCGGCCCGAGCAGCGTCCGGTCTGGGGACCGAGGACGTCGAGCAGGTCGCGCTCGGCGCCGCAGGGCTTGCCGCCCTCCCTGATCGCGTCGCAGCGCACCGAGAGCGCTTCGAGTCCGGAGGCACGGTCGGCGACGCGGAAGCTGAGCCGACGCGCCTTCCAGGCGTCCTTCGACTCGGAGCAGGAGTCCCGCAGTTCGGGCGCGAGCTTGGAGTGGGCCCAGTACCACCAGTCGACGTCGTCGAGGTGTCCGTCCGGGCAGATACGGACGAACCGCATCGGGGTGAGCCGGGGTGCCGCGGCGCAGGACGTGCAGACGGGCGGCTCGCCCGGCTTCTCGTGCTCGCGCAGAAAGCGGACCATGGCCCGGCAGGAGCCGCAGAACAGCCAGCCGGGGAAGCGCACATAGGGGACGCCGGGACGATCGGTCTTGTCGTAGCGGTCGTTGAGGGTGTGGGGCGCGGCGTAGAAGCCCCTGACGCCGAGGCGGGTGGCGAGGCGTTCGGAGGGAACTGGAGTCTTGAGGTCCGGCCACCGCTCGATTCCGGCGGCGACGAACGACTCGCCCTGGACGTCGAGTACCGCGCCCACGCCGAACGGCAGCACGGTCTGCGCCTGACGGACCCGGAGTTTGCGCTTCACTATCCTGCTCCCGTCACGGTGATCTGGCACTCGCGGTCCACGCTGCGCATCGAGTTGAGGGTCTCCCACAGGCCGTAGCGCTGCTCGAACACCTTGAGCAGGTTGTGCTGGCCCTTGCCCTGGCTGCGGTAGTAGAGGTCCTTGCCCTCGGCTGCGGCGGTGCCGGCCTGCCGGTACCAGTCGTCCAGGAGGTAGCCGAGTTCGGCCCGTACATCGGCGCGTACGGTGTCGGCTCCCGCGGCTCCGTACTCGGCGGTCGCGGCACGCTCGGCCAGGGTGTCGGCGATCCGCCCCGCCTCCTCCTTGTGGTCGGTGATGCGTCCGGCCCGGTTCTCGGCGGCCAGGCCGAGCCGGTGGCGGACCAGGATGACCAGCGCGGCGTGCAGGGCGCGGCGGCGGGCGGGCAGCGACCAGGGAGTGACGCTGGCGGGTTCGACGTAGCGGTAGAGCGCCCGGTGGTAGTCCATGAAGGTCTCGTAGTGGGACCGGTCGCGCGGGCGTGTGGCGTTGAAGTAGGTGACGACGAGTCCGGGCACCCGGTGACGGCCGACGCGGCTGGTGGCCTGGATGTACTCGGCGGTGGTCTTGGGCTGACCCTGCATGAGCATGTACGCGAGCCGCTTCACGTCGACGCCGACGGAGAGCATGTTGGTGCACGGCAGGAACGACACCGACTGGGGGTCCGTCCAGGGCTGTTCGAGGCGGTCGAGGAGGATGGGCTGCTCGGCGCGCGGCAGGTTGCTGGTCAGCTCCTGTACGTCGCCGTCGCCGAGCGCGCGTACGCCGACGCCCTCGTCAAGTCCCCGGAGCTGGGCGGGGATGTCGTCACCGGCCGCGGTGACGGTACGGCCGAGCTCGCGCAGGCTGTGGTGGTAGGCGACCAGGGTCCAGTAGGCGTCGCGGTGTTCCTCGGGGAGCTGGTGAACGCCCTGGAGCATGGCCGCGGTGGTGGCGACGGCGCCGCGGCCCGCGGTGTGGCCCTGTGCCATGACACCGAGGTAGAGACGGCCGGGGCTGCCGGTGTCGGGGACGGCGAAGAAGCTGTCGCGGGCGTCGAGTCCGGACGGCGGAAAGAGCTGGACGTCCTGGTGGTGCAGGGCGCGGACCTGTTCGGCGGAACGCCGGATGGTGGCCGTGGCGGCGACGATCTTGGGCGGGCGGCCGTCGGGGTCGGTGCAGAGCTCCAGGACGGCCGCCTCGTAGAGGCCGACCGTGGTGCCGAGCGGTCCGGTGAGCAGGTGCAGCTCGTCCTGGATGATCAGGGACGGGGGCCGGTGGCCGGTGCCCGCGCCGAAGAGGCGGCCGGAGTCGGGCTCCCAGGCGAGGCGGGCGAACTTGTCGACGGTGCCGAGGACGAACGTGGGCGGATCCTCGTAGAGGTGCTGGTCGACGACGGCGACGGGCAGGACGTCGTGGAAGGCGCACTCGTCGCGGGTGCAGTGGAAGGCAAACTCGTCGGCCTCGGCGCGGACTCCGTAGTCGGAGCGGACGCTGGACCAGGTGGGTGGCAGGATGCGGGTGCCACACCATGGGCAGCGATCGAGGATGAAGACGTCCTCGGGGTGGCTGGCCGCGCGCTGCTCGTCGAAGGCGACTTTGGCCGCCTCGAACTTGTTCGGGGTGGTGGTGTCACCGACCCACAGGCCGATGGTGATGGGTTCACCACCGAGGCCGAGTCCGGGTTCGGTGCGGCGGAGGTGCTCCAGGGCGCAGATCGTGGTGGCGGCGCGCTGGAACTGCTGGGTGGTGAGCAGGCTGAGCGTGTAGCGGCTGATCACGGTGGTCCCGCCGCCCTCGCCGCGGATCCGACGCAGGGCGATGGTGAAGGCCGCCAAGAGCAGATAGGCCTCGGTCTTGCCACCACCGGTGGGGAACCAGATCAGGTCGGTGGTGTCGCGATCCTGGTGGCCGGGATCGGCGACGCCGTCGAGGGCGAGGAGGAAGAAGGCGAGCTGGAAGGGGCGCCAGGTGGCTCCGAGGTCGACGGGCGGGTCGAGGGCCACGGCATTGGAGCGGAGCCGTCTCTGCCCGGCATGGTCGGGGGCGGAGTGCCGCATCTGCAGCAGCATGGCGCGCTGGGCGATGCGGAAGGCGTCGAGGAGTTCGGGGCGGTCGGGGTCGCACAAGGTGCGCACGCCGGACTCGATGCGGGTGACGGCCTGGCGGACGCGAGCGAGGATCCGCTCGGCTGCCTCCCGTCCCCAATCCGGTACCTCGACCGAGCGCTGGCCCACGTACCAGGCGTGGTAGCTGGCGGCGAACTCGGCTAGCTCGTCCCGGAGTTGGTCCCTTCCGACGGCTGGGTCGGCCAGGTGGGAGATCGTGAGCGCGGGGGCGTCGAGCGGGCCGCCGGCCCGGACGGTGGGTACTTCGGCCCGGGGCAGAGCTTCACAGGTGAGGAGTTCGACACCACCATGTGCGCCGTGGTCCTCGCGGACGGCGCAGCCGTGACCGACCGCGTGGGTGACGACATGCCGGTACTGGAGGCGCAGTTCGCGTTCCTCGGGATCGCGGCTGGCGAGCCGCACACTGGGATACGGCAGCACGGCGCCGTCGGCGGGGCGGACGCTGAGCCGGCACTGGAACAGCATGTCGTCCCAGTCCGGCGCCTTGTCGTCGGCACCATCGTGATGCTTCTCGTTGACCAGGGCCACGGTGAGGAGGGTGCCCGCGCCGTAGGAGCGGCGGGTCAGCCGGACCTTGGCGCGGCCTTCGAAGACGGGCACCTCCTCCCGGTCGGGGCCGATCGTGTGGGCCTCGGGCGGGAGGGGGATGCGCTGCCAGCGTCGTCCGCGCCCGGGCTCGTTGCGCTGCGTCTCGTAGCGGGCGGCGGCACAGCTGACCTCGACGTTCACGGCATCGGTGTAGAAGCTGATACCGAGGGACGCGGGCAGCCAGCTGTTGGTCTCGGGCACGGGATCGGTGGCCAGGTCCACGTCGGGGGCGTCCTGCTCGGCACCGGGCGCCTCGGGGTCGTCGGCGGCGAGATCGAGCAGGCGTCGGCGGTCGGCCTGTTGCGGGTAGAGCGTGCCCATCAGGTACTGCCGGTCCGGCGGCGCGTCGAGCACCTCGCCGTCACCGCCGACGGGGCCGACGAGCTGGCGGGTGAGGTAGTCGACCAGCTCTTGGCGCGGATCCATGTGCGTTCCTTCGGATGAGAGCGGAGAGCGGAACGGAGGCGGCGGTGTACGCCCGGGTTCAGGCGGGTAGGGGCACCAGGCCGTGGCGGGCCGCGTGACCGTAGAACTTCGCCCTGGCCTTGGATTCGATCTGGCGGATGCGCTCACGGGTGACTTTGAAGACGGCGCCGATCTCCTCCAACGTGTCCGGGTCGTCACCGTCGAGTCCGGTGCGCCGGACGAGCACATGCCGCTCGCGCTCGGAGAGTTCCTCCAGGACGATGCGCAGCCGTCCCAGCAACTCCTTGTGGATCAACACGGCGTCAGGGCTGGGCAGTCGGCTCGGCCCAATGATCAGGTCACCGAGCGCGGCATCATCGCTGATGATCCGGTCCAGGGAGTCGGTGGGACGGCTGATTCTGCGCACCTCTTCTACTTCTGCAAAGGTCAAGCCGGTGACGTAGGCCACGTTGTCGATCGTCCTGGGACGGCCTTCGCCCAGAAGCTTGCGCTCGGCCACGGCGACCTTGCTCACCTTTTCGTGCATGTGTACGGGTATCCGAATGAGGGTGCCCTCGTCGGCGAGGGCCCGTGTGATGGCCTGCCTGATCCACCAAGTCGCGTAGGTCGACAGCTTGTAGCCCTTGTCGATGTCGAATTTGCGGATGGCGCGCATCAGGCCAATGGTTCCGTGCTGGACGAGATCATCGACGTCCAGTCCCCGCCCCTGGTATCCCAGCGCGATCTTCCACACGAGCCGCTGGTTGTGTCGGACAAGGCCCTCGTAGGCCCGCCACTGCTCGCCGTCACGGGGCAGCTCTGCGATCTCCTCCGCCGGAACATCGCGACTGAGACCGTCCGTCCCGCCCCGCAGGAGAACCGCGAGGCCGACCTCCTCATCCGCCTTGAGTACCACCTTGGCCGGGTTCCGGCACCACCGGTCCTCTTCCAGCACGACCCGGGCCGCACGGACGGCCTCGGCCAGCCTCTCGTCCATGACGGAAACGGCGGATCGAACGCGCTTCTTGCCGGTCGACGCTTTCGTGGGTACACGCGCCGCACCCGAGGACGGAGCCTTTGGGCGAATCCCACCGCCCTGCGCTGCTCGGGCGGACATACCCGGCGGGCCTGGACGGGTGATCGGAAAGCCGGCGGACAACTCGCGCCCCTCGGCGGGGTTCAGCCCGTGGAGCCGTACGACACCGTCGTATGCGAGCTTGCTGACGGTGCCGTCGGCGTCGGTATAGCGGGCCAGCATCCGCCGGGCCTGGGCCAAGCGTCGGGCCGCTTCGCTGGGGACGGACACTGGATCAGGGACGGTCTTCCGCTGCTGTCCCGGCGGCGGCACGGGCCGAGCGGTTTGCGCGTCCGGCACAGCGACCAGTGCCCCGACGGAGGTCCGATCCGGTTTCCGGCGCAACGGTTTCACATGAAGACCGACAGCGGCGAGCCCATCGCGCAGCCTTCGCTGTTGTTCGCCGCTTGTGAACCCGAGCCGGTCCGCCTCGACGACGAAGGCCCGATGGCTCACGAAGCCCGAACGAGACGCAGAACGTCTCAACCTCTCAATGACCGAAGGCAACTCCGCCTCGATCGTGCGCCGTCTGGCCTCGGCCGTCGGCTCCCCACCCATAGTGCCCCCCACTTGAGCGTTCGAGCACCCGGACTTCCAGCGAAGGGTCGGCCGAGCACAGCCAGCACTCTAGGTCCTGCGCGTTTACAACGTCAACACACTCCGCTGATCTGTTTACACTTTTCACGGGTCACTTGACGACGTCAACAGGTAGGGTGGGGGAATTGGCGCCGGCTTCACGACTCCCGGAAGGTCACCCGTGCCCCGACCCGAACTCCTCCCCGGCACTCCCGAGTTCCGCATCAAGCTCCCCAAGGGCGGTGAGGCGCGCGGGCATCTGCTGGCCGAGTTCGGCGGCAACGGCACGCACAAGTTCCTGCTGCGGGAGGGTTCCCTGGTGGCCGCCGAGGCCTGGCCCGGGCTCGGCGACCACGCCCGCCGCAACCGCGCGGATCTGCGCGCGAGCGGCGGCCTCGTCGACGCGACGGCCGACCCCGGCCTGCCGAAGGACCAGCAACGGTGGAGGGCGGCCCGGGACATCGAGTGCAACTCCTCCTCGGCCGCCGCCGCGCTCGTGTACGGCTACGACGCCTCCGGCCCGGAGTCCTGGCGCACCGAGGAGGGCCATCCGCTCGCCGACTATCTCTCCACCGGCTGGCGTGCCCCGCGCAAGGCATGGCTGGTGCGCGGCTCCAACGTCTCCGGGCACAACCTGGTGCGGCAGTTGTGGCTCCAGGAGGGACTCGTCTCGCTCGCGGGCGCGCATCTGCCGCCCATCGAGGAGACCGACCCGACCAAGAGCGCGCTGCGCCGCTTCGTCGAGGACGGATACGAGGGGGCGGCCTCGTACCACCAGAAGCGGGGCCTGGTCGACGAGTTGCACGCCTTTCTGACTCAGATGCGCGTCGGCGACGTCGTGGCCACCATCAGCGACGGTCTCCTGCACATCGGGCACGTCACCGGGGAGGCCGTACAGACCGCGTCGCCGGACGGGCTGTCCAATCTGCGGCGGACGGCCGCCTGGCGGTCAACCAGCCACCCGTACGAGGAACTGCCGGAGGAGCTGCAACAGAAGCTGTCCGTCCAGCATGACGTTGTCGATCTGACCGCTGTCCTGGACGCGCTGGACGAACTCATGGGGCTGACGGACCACACGGCCCCCGTGGCGAGCGGGGAACTGACCTTGCCGGACATCACCGACGCCCTCGCCGCCGAACTCCTCGTCCACGACCGTGCGTGGCTGGAGGAGATGCGGGAACTGCTCATCGACGACCGACAGTTGGTTCTGTACGGCCCGCCCGGCACCGGCAAGACGTACCTGGCGATGAAACTGGCCGAGTTCCTCGGCGGCGGTCCGGAGCAGGTCAAGATCGTGCAGTTCCATCCCTCGTACGCCTATGAGGACTTCTTCGAGGGGTTCCGGCCCGTGGAGGATCCCGAGACGCGGGAGGTGGCCTTCCGGCTGACGGCCGGCCCGCTTCGGGAGCTCGCCGATCTCGCCTCCCGCGACGGCAACCGGCACATCCCGCACTTTCTGATCATCGATGAGATCAACCGCGCCAATCTGGCGAAGGTCTTCGGCGAGCTGTACTTCCTCCTGGAGTACCGGACGAAGTCGGTCCGACTCACCTACTCCGGGGACGACTTCGCGCTGCCGCCCAACCTCTTCGTGATCGGCACGATGAACACCGCAGACCGGTCGATCGCCCTTGTGGACGCGGCGATGCGGCGTCGCTTCGCGTTCGTGGAGCTGTCCCCACGTACCGAACCGACCGCCGGGCTGCTCGCCCGCTGGCTGAAGCGCGAGGGCAAGGACCTGGAGCCCGCCCGCCTGCTGGACGCCCTCAACGCCCGTGTCGACGAAGCCGACTTCGCCATCGGACCGTCGTACCTGATGAAGCCGGGCGTGTACCGCAACGGCGGCCTCGAACGGACGTGGCGCACAAAGATCCTGCCGCTGTTGGAGGAGTACCACTACGGCGAGGGCCTCGACGTCGCCGCCCGCTACGGTCTCGACGCCCTGCGCGAGCAGCGCCCGTGACACTGCCCATGCCTGAGGTGTCGCTGCGCGAGTACGGGCCCGCCGTCTCCGTCGCGCTGGACACCGAGGCCGGGCGGGCCCTGGCCGCCTCCGGGATCCTGCAGAGCGCGACCCCCGATCCAGGCCGTGACGGGCACTGGCTGCTGCGCGCGGGCAGCCGCGTCGGCGCCGTGCGCACGGCCGGCGGTCAGGTCGTACGGATCGTGCCCAAGACCCCGGTGAGCCGGCTGTTCTTCCTCCTCGGGTTCAGCCTCGACCCGGCCCGCGCCTGGCGCGACAGCGGCGAGGGCACCGTGGACACCGGTGCCTACGACGATGTCGTGCCCGCCCTCGCCCATGCCGTTGAGCGGCAGATCGACGGGGCCCTGCGCCAGGGTGTCCTCCAGGGCTACCGGGAGGTCGAGGAGACCGCGCTGGTCGTGCGCGGAAGGCTGCGTGAGGCCGAGCAGATCCGGCGGCACTTCGGCCGTACGCCGCCCGTGGAGATCGCCTACGACGCGTACACCGCCGACACCGCCGAGAACCGCATCCTGCGCGCCGCGACCGAGCGGCTGCTGCGGCTGCCAGGTGTTCCTGGTGACGTCCGGCGGCGCCTAGCCCATCAACGGGTACGACTGGCCGGCGCACTGCCGTTGATACGGGGTCAGGATCTGCCGCGTTGGCAGCCGTCGCGTCTCAACTCCCGCTACCAGCCCGCGCTTCGGCTCGCGGAAGCCGTCCTGCGAGGCACCTCGCCGGAGCACCGGCCTGCCGGGGCCGCCCCGCTCGCCGTGGATGGCTTCCTGCTCGACATGAACAAGCTGTTCGAGGACTTCGTGACCGTCGGCCTGCGCGAGGCGCTCAGGGAGCATGGTCTGACCGCGCGCCTCCAGGACCCCCATCACCTCGATGTCGCGGGTCGGGTGGGCATGCGCCCCGACTTGGTCGTCCGCACCGGTGACGGCCGTACCCCGCTCGCCGTCGTCGACGCCAAGTACAAGGTTGAGAAGGCCGACGGGCTTCTCAACGCCGACCTGTACCAGGCACTCGCCTACGCCACAGTGCTCGGTCTGCGCGAGGCCCACCTGGTGTACGCGGCCGGACGGCAGCCCTTGCGCCGCCACGAAGTGTGCGGAACGGCCGTGCGAATTTATCAGCACAGCCTCGATCTCTCCCGCGAACCAGAACAACTCCTCACGGCTTTCCGGGAGATCGCCGGACGTCTGGCGTCCGGAAGAAGGGAAGGTATCTGATGCCTCGGCTCGCTTTCGCCCAGAGTTTCTGGGACGGCTACGACGCTTTGGAGAAGCCGGTCCGGGCCGGAGTACGCAAGGCCATGGCGAAGTTCCAGGCCATGAGCGCGGCCGAACTCAACGCGGACAAGGGGCTGCACCTGGAGTCCGTCCACAACGCCCGTGACCCGCGGATGCGGACGATCCGCATCACCGACTTCTGGCGAGGTGTCGTCCTCGCGCCCGACGACGGCAGTGACATGTTCCTCCTGGTCAATGTCCTGCCGCACGACGACGCCTACACCTGGGCGGCGAAGCGCCTGTACAGCGCGAACTCCGCGACGCGCGCCCTGGAAGTGCGCAACGCCGTCGCTCTGGACGAGCTGACACCGCTGTACGAGACGGCCGCGCGCACGGCTCCCCGGCTGCTGTTCGCGGACGTCTCCGACGACACGCTGCGCGATCTCGGCATCGACGACCAAGTCCTGCGCGCCGCACGATCGTTGGTGGACAAGGCCCAACTGGAAGCTTTCGCAACGCTGTTGCCGGAGGACCAGCTGGAGGTGCTCCAGTACCTCGCCGAAGGCTTCAGCCCGGAAGAGGTCTACCGGGACGTCGTGGCCGTACGCCGCCCCGCCGACGCGCCCGCCGAACCGGTCGAGGACCTGGCCACGGTGATCACCAACACGTCGGCCCGCATCCGACTGGTCACCGGACCGCGGGAGTTGGAGGAGATGCTGGCGAAGCCGTTCGCGGCCTGGCGGGTCTTCCTGCATCCCTCCCAGCGGCGCGTCGCCTACCGCACGTCGTACGGCGGTCCCGTCCAGGTCACCGGAGGCCCTGGCACGGGCAAGACGGTGGCCGCGCTGCACCGGGTCAAGCATCTGCTCGGCCGCTCCGACGACGGCCGCATCCTGCTCACCACGTACACGAACGCGCTCGCCGCCGGACTGCGTGAGATGCTCGGTCTGCTCCTCGACGAGGACGAGAAGCTGCTGGCACGCGTTGATGTGACGACGGTCGACGCCTGCGCCAACGGCGTCGTGCGCGCCCGCTCGGCGACCGCGCCGAAGCCGATCGGGGACCGAGAGCAACGGCAGTTGTGGGAGAAGGTGGTCAAGCAGCTGGATCTGCCGTTCACCGCCCGGTTCCTGGCCCAGGAGTACCGGCACGTCGTCCTCGGCCAGAACCTCCGCGATGTCGACGCTTACCTCGGCGCGAGCCGCCGCGGCCGCGGCACCGGTCTCGGTGCCGCGCGTCGCCGGGAGGTGTGGAGGGGTGTGGAGCGGTTCGAGCAGTTCCTGCGCGACCGCGGCGAGACCACGCACCTGGGGATCTGCGCCCGTGCGGCGGAACTCCTCTCCGACGGCGCCGGGCCGGTTCCGTACGCCCATGTCGTCGTGGACGAGGCACAGGACCTGCACCCCGCGCAGTGGCGGGTGCTGCGTGCCGCCGTCTCCCCCGGCGCCGACGATCTGTTCATCACCGGTGACCCGCATCAGCGGATCTACGACTCCCGGGTGTCGCTGGGCTCGTTGGGCATCGCCTCGGTCGGCCGCAGCTTCCGGTTGCGCGTCAACTACCGCTCCACGGAAGAGATCCTGGCCTGGTCGGCCCGCCTCCTCGCGCCCGTCACCGTCGACGCGCTCGAAGGTGAGGGGACGGACTCGCTGGCCGGGTACCGCTCGCTCCTGCACGGCGGCCGCCCTCGGGTTCGGGGGTACGCCACCCGGCAGGAGGAGACGGAGGCACTGGTGGAGCGGGTCCGAACCCTGGTCGCAGAGGGTTTCGCGCCGCACGAGATCGGTGTGTGCGCGCGCTTCAACCTGGCCCTGGACACGGCCGAGGAGAAGCTGAAGGCCGCAAAGATTCCGGTGCTACGGGTCAAAGGGCAGGTCACGCAAGGGTCCGAGGGTGTGCGGCTGGCGACGATGCACGCGATGAAGGGACTGGAGTTCCGGGCGGTGTCGGTGCTCGGTGTCGCCGAGGGCACCGTCCCGTTCGCCCGTGAGATCACCCCGCGTGAGGCGGACCCACTCCAACATGAGGCCGACCTGCTCCGTGAGCGCTGTCTGCTCTTCGTCGCCTGCACACGCGCTCGCGAAACCCTGACGGTGACGTGGAGCGGGACCGCGAGCCCCTTTCTCCCGCCCGTCGACTGACCGGCGAACCGGCTTATTCCTCGGGTGCCAGGGCGCCCGTGGCCAGACCGTCACGGGCGACCTCGGCGAGTTGTCGGCTCAGCTCGTCGGCCTTGCGCATCCCCTCCTCGAACGCGGACAGGGCACGGAAGGCGGAGCCGTACCGACGCTGCTCGTCGATGCCCATACGGGGAATGCGTGAGCCCTTGCCGTCGAAGCGGTAGGTCCCGCTCGCGCTCGTGGACCTGCGGGCGTTGGCCGAGCTGCGCAGGAACCCTTGCAGATAGTCCGTGTCGAGCTGCTCGCTGGCCGAGACGGGCTCCGGGCCCTCGTACGCCACGAGCCCGGCGCGGGCAAGATCCGCGACGCTGGTGGTGGCACCGTCCAGCGAGCCCGGTCCGCCGCCCGTCGTGAGTTCGGGCAGAAGGGCGGCGAGTTGACGGATCTGGTCCTCCAACTCCTTGCGCAGGGCGACGTATTCAGCGGGGTAGTCGCGGTGCCGGGAACGGAGATGGCTCCCGGGCGTCAGGTCGACCGTGTCGTCGAGGAGTTCGATCAGCGGCACGTCGGCAACCTGGTCGGGGCGTGGTTCCAGATCCCCGTCGGGCGGGTTCTCCGTCAGGTCGACCATGCTCACGGTGTGGTGTGTGTCCACCCTTTCGGTGTTCTCGGGACGCTGGAGACACCACAGGTGCACAGGCAGGGCATGCGAGGTCGCCGTTCCCGGCGGCAGGGCGATCACTTGGCGCACGATGCCCCGGCGGACGAGTTCCGACCGGATGCGGCGGCCGGCCTTGCGGTAGGCGACCGAGGCCGGCATGACCATGAGGACGTGGCCGCCGGGTGCGGTATGGGCGTAGGCGTGCTGGAGCCAGGCCAGCTCCCCCTCGGCTTTGGACGGGGTGCCGAGGTCCCAGCGGGAGTCGAGCAGCAGCTCCTCCCGCCCCCACTCGGTCACACCGGCCGGGGGGTCACAGACGACCAGATCCGCCTTGAGGTCCGGCCATACGTCCGCACGCAGTGAATCGCCTGCCACGATGCGCACGCCGGAACGGCCCAAGAGGTCGGCGCGGAGCTGTGCGAAGCGAGCGCTGTCCTCATCCACCTCCTGGCCGTAGCAACGCGTCCCGGCGTCGGAGGCTACAGACAGGAGGAGCACCCCGATTCCGCAGGCGGGATCGAAGACTGTGGCGCCGACCGGCAGTTCAGGGGCGAAGCGGCGGACGGCACGCACCACGCGCTCAGGGGTCACCTGGTCGGACCCGGCCCGCCGAGCGGAGTCCATGAACCGGTCGGTAAGTCCGTTCACAAGGGTGACGGACGATCCGGTTCGGACGAGCACCCGCACCCGGGTGGCTACGTCGTCCGGCAGCCGCGGTCCTGTCTGTCCGGCCAGGACCGCGGCGACCTGCGCCAGGCCCGAGACCATCTGCTCCCCGTACGCGGCCCGCATGGCCTGCCACAACTCGACCTCGGGTGACACCTCCTGACCCTTGCGCTGTCGGTCCAGCCATTCCTGGACCTCGGTGAGCGCGTAGAGCGGACTGTTCGCGGCGCCTCCGGCCGGCGCGGGGAAGTCGTCGTAGCGCCGGCGCCAGTTGGAAACGGCTGCCCGGGTGACTCCGGCCAGCCGGGCGATCTCGGCGCCGGTGACCAATGGGCCGACCGATGGAGCGGCGTTGTCCGTCATACCTCCAGCGTACACGGACCGACACCCGCATTCCAGAGTATGGTACGTTGACGATGTACACACGCATATGCTTCTCTACTGTGTGTACTCGATTCCCTCCTGGCACACGGAGCCGCGCCATGCCCTCGCACACCGAAGTACGCACCGTTTACCGGCTGTCTGGCGTCGCCCCCACCACCGAAGCCATGCTGGACGCCCTTGACGTCGAACTTCTGGACAGCCTCGGTGCAGATCCACATTTACCGGAGGCACTCGGGGTCCCGGCTGTGTACGTCACCTGTGGGATGGAACGCGCCGAGGCCCCGTGGTGCGAGCCCATGTCACGCACCACGGGCATCACGGTCAACGAGAGCGTCCGCCGCACCGCCGCCGTACTGCTGCTCGCAGTCGATGACGTGGTGTACGCCATCGGCTGTGACCAGGGGTACCGGTTGATCCCCGAACATCTCAAGGACAAGCGTTTCGGTCTCTCGTTCGCCATCCGGCAGATGGACCCGAACTTGATCCGCGGAGCCGTGTCGAGATCTCTCGGGCAAGCACGCACGGACATCTCCCTGGTTCCGGGCGGCGCCTCGGTCCCGTTGCTGGGTATTCGCGACCACTCGCGCATCGTGCGCAGCCTGGGCGGATACCTCGACAACCTGCCGCTCACCCGGTCGCGGTACAGCCTCGGCAAGGCCGTGAGCGCCCAGGGCGGTTGCGGGCTGCGGATCGCCCTCGGGATCGAACCCGAGGCCCTGCTCTCCGACCTGCGGACCATCGCCAGGATCTGCCGCGAGGACATCCCGCACCCGGAGTTGGAGTTCGTCGACCACATCGTCCCGGTGAGCGACCCGATGACCCTCGACATCCTCCACAAAACCCTGGACGACCGTCTCGGCCGGCCCGACGAGGGAAGCTTCTCCGTCGGTGTCCCCTCCGAACATCACACGGCATACGCGGAGGCCACCAGGTACATGACCCAGATCAACAGCGACAACGGAGCCCTGCTCTCGGACGAATTCGACCTCGGATACGTGCTCACCCGGGCCCGGCTCGCACCGTCCGGTAGGCGCCTCAAGGCACTACGCGAAGGAACGGTGACCCTGGCCAGGGTCCGCCGGAGGGGGATCGTCGACACACTCGCCGTCACCAGCGCACTGACCTGGCTGGAGACAGGTGTGTCCCTCGGCCCCAGACGGTTCTTCTTGATGGACGGCGAGTGGTATGAAGCCGGGGCCGCCTATGTCGAAGAGTGCCGGGCCACGCTGCGGGCGCTGTTCCCTCCTTCGCCTTCCGTCTCCCTCCCCTCCTGGGAGGACGGCGAGTCGGAGAACACGTACAACAACAGAGTGGCTGACGAGTACAACAGCGAGGTGGCTGACGGTCAGCCCCGTTGGCTCTGCCTCGACACCAAGAACGTCGCCAACCCTCTCCACCCCAGGGACCAGGTCGAGATCTGCGACCTGCTCACGCCCGACGGCACCCTGATCCTCGTCAAGCGGGCAGGTGGTTCCAGTCCGCTGAGCCACCTGTTCAGCCAGGCCAGGGTCGCGGTGGAACTGCTCCAGGAGTCCGCCCGGGTCCGCAGCGAGTTCACCGCCAAGGTGGCCCGGCTGAGTCGCGGCGCACGCCTGCTTGCTGACGACTACACGCCCAAGCGAATCGTCCTTGCGATGCTCCTCAAGAACCGCACGAGCCTGACCCCGGACTCCATCTTCGGCTTCTCCCAGATCACCATTGCGCAGACCGCGAAGGCACTGGCGGCACGAGGGGTGACTGTCGAGGTCATCGGCATCCCTGATGGCAGTACCGACGCACTTTCACAGCCTCGGTGCGAGATGGAGACGAGTGCAGCGGGATGACGGTCACCGTCGTCTGTTGCCGGCTGCCGTGGAGTACCGCACTTCGACTGCTTGCGTCCTTTCACAGTGCTACCCGTGCTCTTCCGGGACATCTGAAGGCTCTGCGAAAAGGTACTGCCTCCCCCTCCTGACCTGCACGTATGCGAGCCAGGAGGGGATTCGGCCTCGTCTGGCGGAACCTCAGTACACAGGTGGGGTCGGAGAGGACGGCGAAGTCTGACGGCAGGATCCGCCTCGCGCCTCGACGAGCGCGTGGAGCGCCTCCCTGGCCACCGCGTCACTCTGGTGCAGGAACGGGTCATTGGTACGCGGCCGGGGGAAGTCGCCCGGACTGGTGACGAAGCGTCTGGGGTGCGGAGAGCCATCGGGTCCCAGCGGGCGGGCTCCGAGCGTGTCGATGAGGCCAGTGGGCTGCCGTCGGCCAGTGGTGGGGTCGGTCCGCACCTGTTCCCTGATCTCACGCTCACCGACGAGGTGGAGGAGCAGGGGATCGGCCACGCGTGTGAGGGCGCGTCCCGGCAAGCGGGCCTCGATCAGGGCCCGGGCCTGTACGACCCGATCCAGGCTGCTGGTGCGCGCTTCGAACACACCACCTCTGCAGGTCACTTTCATGTTCGCGCCGACAAAGTCGACGACGCCCGCACGGGCGAGAGCCAGGAGCTGTTCGAGACGTGGCCCCGGCGGGCCGCTGGTACGGAACCGGCAGAAGTCGAAGAAGGCCGTCATGCTGTGGCTTCCGTTGCCGGGCTCGACCTCTCCCCGCTGAACCACGGCCCACAGCGCCTGCGAGATCGAGAAGATGGCGTGGTAGACGGCCAGATGGGCGCTGTACCGGGGGTTCCGCCCCCTCTCGAGGTCGTCGGCGAGGTAGTGCAGCATCCACGCGCGCAGGGCGGCAGCATCGGAGAAACGGCGGTTCGCCAGCGGTCTGTCCAGCCCGTCGACGTCGATGTGGTCACGGCTGTCAGGCACGGCTTGCTCGATCAGGTCCTTGAACTCGACGCTCTGCCACTGCGCGGCATCCAGCCGGTCGAGGAACTCCCCGGCGTCGACTCCGAGACGGTGGGGATGGGAGTGCGCCAGTTCCCGGTAACCGGCCACAGTCAGCTCCCGTGCAAGGGCGGGCCACAGGTCGGAGACGAAATCCAGGGAGTGGTCGGCGAAGTCGGCGGGCGAGAAGTAGCGGGGCACCCGGGGTAGGGGCCCCGGCAAGACGTACGCGAACTTGGAGCGGTACGGCACACCTCGGCGGGAACCCACGTACAGCGTGGGTTCCCGGCCCGACGGTACGTAGCGCAACTCGCCCGACGGCTCACGGCGGAAGCGTCCGCCGCGTCCCTCGGTAAGGAGCACCATGATGTCGATGAAGGTCAGCCCGAATCCGCGCATCAGTACGGGCTCGCCCGCGGGGAAGGCGTCCAGAGAGATGTCGGAGGTGTACGCGGTCGGCTGGTAGCTGAGCTGATGGGCCGCCGCGTGCTGGGCGAGCCGGGTTTCCGGACCGTGCGGTTTCACCTGGAAGTGGCCCTGCGCCAGGATCACCAGGTCCACGTCCACGGTCTCGCCGTCGTCGAGTCGGACACGCTGGCGGCCGTCAGGCAGGTCGTCCAGGGACAGCACGGACGCCTGGTGACTCCGGACATGGACGCGGGGCGCCATCGCAGCGACGCTCCGCCAGAAGAACCACGCGAGGTAGTCACCCGTGAGCTTCCGCGTGGCGAACCAGCCGGCATGGACTCGCACGGCCTCCTCCCGCGTCCCCGGGGCGGGCTGGTAGCCCTGCGGCAGGTGAAGGCGTCCTGCGGCGAGATCCCGCGCCCACTGTTCCAGCGTGGGGCCTTCCACGACTGGGCCTTGACAGGTGACCGTGTCATCGGTGAAGAGCGTGCACTCGTCGGCCCGGGTGTTCGACCAGAGCAGCGATGACTGATCCCGGCGCCATATCCGTCCGGCACCGACTGGATACGGATCGATGACGTGGATGTCCAGGCGCTCGTCGGGGACGAGGAGATGCGTGTTCGCGGCGATGCGTTCGAGTACGGACGTCCCTCGTGGTCCGCAGCCGATGACCGCGATGCTCGGGTTCTCCGCCCGGTACGGGGCCGTGCCGCTTTCGTCGGCGCCGTTGGCGCGGTGGTTCTTCTCGTTCATCGGCCCTCCCTTCAGGCCACCAGCAGTTGGTGGGAGGCCAGGTCTCGGTAGAGCGCGCTGGACTTGATGAGTTCGTGGTGGGTGCCCAGGCCCACCACCCTTCCGTGGTCGACGACGACGATCTGGTCGGCGTCGACCACGGTGGCCAGCCGATGAGCGACGATCAGCAGCGTGTGGTCGGTGGGGACGGCGTCGATCGCCGCGCGGAACGCCTGCTCGTTCCTGGCGTCGAGATTGCTGGTCGGCTCGTCCAGCAGCAGGATCGGAGGCGCGGCGAGGAGCGTACGGGCTATGGCCAGGCGCTGGCGTTCACCGCCGGACAGCAGGACGCCGCCTTCGCCCACCTGCGCGTCCAGTCCGAGCGGAGACCGCTTCACGATCTCGTCAAGGTTGACGCGATTCAGGACGTCTGTTATTTCGTCGTCGGACAGGTCAGGCGCGGACAGTGACAGGTTCTCCCGGAGCGTTCCGGCCAGGATCGGTGCCTCCTGCTCCACATAGCCGAGCCGGCTGCGCAGTTCGTCCCGTGACACCTGGCGGATGTCGGCCCCGCACAGCCGTATGGCGCCGGACCGTACGTCGTAGAAGCGCTCGGCCAACGCCAGCAGAGTCGACTTGCCGGCACCCGACGGACCGACCAGAGCCGTGCGGGTGCCATGGGAGAGGGCGAAGCTGATGTCCTCCACGACCGTCTCACCCTTGCCGTAACCGAACGTCACACGGTCGAAGGCGAGCGCTGGGACGGATCCGGTGCCGAAGACCGGGGTGGCCCCTCGGCCTTCTCGCGGCGGCTGGACGCGTACGACGTCCCCGTCCGTCTCGGCCGGCACACGCAGCACGTCCTCTATCCTCTGCAGCGCGCCAAGGCCGGTCTGCAACTGGGAGTAAGCGCCGATGAGCTGGCCCACCGGTATGATCAGGAAGAACAGGAAGAGCACGAACGCCACGAGGTCGCCGACCGAGAGTCCGCCGTCGGCAACCCTGGCCCCTCCCACACCCAGTACCAGCAGGAACACTCCCTGCGTCGCGATGTGTGCCACGGGCACCGTGAACGCCTGCAGTCGGGCGAGCCGCAGTCCCGTCCCGTAGGCACGGCGGGCACTGTGCACGATCGCCTCGGTCTCCCGCCGCTCCCCCCGCGCGGCCCGGATCGTCCGTACGCCGCGGATCGCGCGCTCCAGTCCGGACGTCATCTCTCCGAGCAGCATCTGGGCCTGTTCGGAGGCCGGGCGGGTACGGTGCGCGATCGCCGCCGCTCCCGCGAGACCGGTGAGGAGTCCCCCGGCGGTGACCGCGAACAGCAGGGGGTCGACCAGGAACGCCGCGACCGCCGCGCCAATGATCATCAGCATCCCGGTGAAGATCTCGAACAGCCCCGAGGTGACGACGGACCGCAGCATCGAGCTGTCCGATCCGATGCGGGAGAGCAGATCCCCGGTACGGCGGCTGTCGTACTCGGCGACGGGGAGTCTCAGCACATGCCCCGCGAGCCTCTGTCGTATCCGCAGCACAACGCCTTCACCGACGCGCCGCAGCATGTAGTCCCGGATTCCGTTGACCACGGCCGCGCCCACCAGCAGCGAGACGAGCGCGACGGTGGATGCCACGGTCGACCGCGACTCCGAGATGGCGTCGATGACCGACCGCACCAGCACGGGCTGGAGGAGCGTCCCGCCGGCGGCGACCAGGGAGAGTACCGCCGCGAGAGACATGGCGAGCGCGTGCCCGCGCATGTAGCGCACGAGGTCACGAGTCCGCACCCGGCCGTCCTGCTTCATCGTCGTCCTTCCGGAGGGAAGGGCATGGCATTCCACCTGCTCTCTCGTATGTTCCGCCGATGACCCGGCCGACCGCGCCGAGGGCTTGCGGCGAGTGAGCCCGCCCTCGGCGCGGTCGGATTCGGTCAGCAACTCGTGCTGACCCAGCTGCACTTGCAGCAGACCGACGTCCAGCTGCTCGCGAGGACGTCCTGGTTGTTCGCCTCGGACTCCATTCCCTGGAGCCCCAGTACGAAGTTCGCCATGATGTGTTCACCTCCTTCCCTGATCGGACTGCGGTGGTCTCGGCCGTGTGCGGCGCGGGCCGCAAGGTGCGGTCAGCGGTGCTCGGACGTGGTGATTCCGGCACCGGCCGCGGTGGCCGAGGGGTCTTGGTGGGGAGGCGTCCACGGCTCGGGGCCGAGGAACGGCAGCAGTTCGCCGGTCCTCCCCGCGAGTACGTTGATCAGCTGGAGCACGCCGGCTGATCCCGTACCCAAATCTGTGGAGGCGCGGAGATTCTGGTCACCTGGGAAGATGAGGCCGAACTCGTCGGACAGCGCGTGGAGGTTGAGGGATGCCACGCCCTCGTCGACGCGCTTGTCCGCATCCGGCCAGTCGAGGCGGTGCTTCACCTGGCGCAGCGCGCCGATCAGCCCGGTTCTCCCGTTGAGCAGTCCCGCTCCGATGCTGAACTCGGTGGCACAGGCGAGGCTCAGCTCCGGCAGGGCACCCTCGATACGCTCGTCGCTCACATGACGGAGGATCAGATCGCTCACCATCGCCACGCCCGCGCTGCCCGTAGCGAGGTAGGGCAGCACCCGGGCACCGTTCTTGACCTGGAGGGTGCCGTCCGGCATGGACTCGCATTCGTCCAGGTCCCGGTGCAGGGCGGTGACGGCCGCTCGCCGCCAGCGTTCTTCACCGGTCACCTCGTACACCCGGATCATGAAGAGAGCCAGTCCCGACCAGCCGTACAGCAGTCCGCCCCAGAAATTCTCGACGGCGTTTCCGTTACGGTCCCTGAGCAGCGAGTCGGCGGAGAGGGAGCCCGCACCCACGGCGAACCTGCCGGAGTCGACGGACCCCTCGACGACGGCCGCGGTACGGACGGCGTGGTCGAGGAAGCGTGGCTCCGCCGAACGACGGTAGAAGTCCAGGCTCGTCAGCCCGATTCCGGACAGGCCGTCGAACAACTTCGTCCCGAACAGCCCCGCGCTTTCCTCCGCGACCTTGTCGTAGATCGCGAACGCGGTGTCCGCGCGGCCCATCCGGTGCAGGACCCAGCAGATTCCGGCCGCTCCGTCGTATAGCCCCAGCCGGGGAACACGGCTGGTGAGAATGTCGTGCTCCAGCCAGTCGACGTAGGGGGCAAGTTCCGTGACTCCCGCAGTGTGCAGAGCGTCGATCACTCCGGCGGCACCGAAGGCGATCCCTCCGCCGCCGTGGAAGAACTGATTGATGTCTCCCGGGAAGAGCCGGTCCTGCCGGTCCGGTGTGGCCGTACGGCGGATCGACGCCTGGAGCGCCCTCTCCTGGACGTACCAGGGGCCGGCCGCCGTGGTGAAGGCCAGCTCCGGATCGGCGGGGCGCAAGCCTGACTGGGCCGGGCCGGGAGCCGCCAAGGAACGGCGCAGCTCCGTCACCACATCCTCGTCCAGCTCCAGACGGTCCCGGGCCGTGTCGATGAACGTAACCGCCTTGGCCGGGCAGAGCGCGAGGAGCGAGATCAGCGGAAAGTACAGGCACAGGCGAATGGCGTTGAGCGAGTAGCGATCGGCCTCAAATCCACGTAAGGAGTCGGGGGCGGCGAATCCCGGAACACCGAGTGGTCGCGGCCCGGCATCGCTTTCCCGCCGCATGGCTTCGAAATCGATCAACGAGATGTTCAGATCCTCGTCAATCATGACGTTACCCGGGTGCAGGTCGTTGAACACATACCCCCTCCCGTGAATGCTCCGTACCGCCTGCTCCAACTGATCCATGATGACGTCCACCGAATCCCGGTATCCCTGAGTCTCGTTCCCGTCACCGATTCCCGAAAGAAAGAGGTAGTTCTGTGCGACCCAGCTCTGCAAGGACTGTCCGTAGACGTGTTCCATGGCCAAAAACTCATGCCCGCCCAGCGTGTGACAATCGAAGACCTGCGGGATTCCGGGAAGTCCCTGCAGATCGGACAGGACCGCATACTCTCTCCGCAGCCGCGCAGTCGCGTCCTCGCCAGTGCGGTCAAGCCCCGCATAGGGCCTGCCCTCCTTGAGGACGACTTCCATTCCGTCCCGGAGCCGACGGGCTCGGTACACGCCGCCACCGTTGGAGAAATGAAGAACTCCGAGTACATCGTACGGAAATTCTGAGGGCTGCTCACCGGATATTCGCGGGCGAACCGCTTCCGCGAGGAAGTCGGGAACCTCAACCCATTCGGGGAGCACGAAGCGCGGCTCGCGGTGATCGGCCACCAGCACCCCGTCGGGCCGTTCGATCGCAGCGACTTGGGTACCGTCGTCCACATGGGCGAACCGGAGCATGAAGGCTCCGTACCGGATGTACAGCGGCCCCTCGTTCCATCGCAGGTCGCTGAGAATGTACGGCCCCGGCCAGCCGCCGATCTTCCGGTCGAGGTCTTCCAGCGTTCTGCGCAGTTCCGCAGGGCTTCTGGTGTAGATGGTGATGAACTTTCCGCTGGCCTCTCGGGGTGCATACTTCGCACTCCTCGCCTGCATGACCAGGGAGTGCGGAAGAAACTTGAAGTGGAGCGTGCGCTTGAAGCAGTACTCGGCCACTGCCTTCAGGGTTTCTATGGCATTTTCCAGAGTGCTGGAAACATGTATTTTCCAGCCTTGCACGGGAAGTTTCGGCGTTCCAACCGGAGGCTGAATCCGAGTCCACTGCTCTTCGACCGAGCGACGCCAACCGGAGGGCTCTCCAATATGGCTTCCATAGTCCACCCAACCCCCATCCAGAGATACTCTTTCCGGAGTCTCGTAAAATCTTGGATTGGCCACACAGTAAGCCGGATAGCGGAGATCCATTGGATCATCCCCCCGTTCCGTAGCAGCAGATTCCGGATTGCCTCCATCGGCGACGTAAGCGAGTCTGCCAAAGCGTCGAGACGCAGTCCTTAGCAGAGTGGGACTTCTTCTTGACGATATGCGCCATGTACAGTCATCTGCTCTACGCCACCGATGCGGGGGAAGGTGTAAAAGTCATGCAAGCCGAGCGATTGCGTATCGTCGAACGGTTCGACCGGTGGGACGACGAGATCAACATCGGTCCCCTCAGGCTCTTCCGATTAGCCCAGCCGCCGACGGCAGCGCTGGGTACGCCGTGCCACGGGGGCGCGGCCGACCCGGACCAGTACCATCTCGTGCTCCCCCTGCAAGGTGCAGTGAAATTGGGGAACTCCACCCGTTCCAGGGTCTTCACACCCGGCGACATGTTCCTGGTCGACACCCCCTGTCCGCCCGTGTTCGACGCCGGCGTCCCTCGCACCCACCAGCCTCCCGATGTGGTGCCCTCGCCCCTGGTGGCCCTGAGGCTCCAGATCCCCAAGGAACTCGTCCCGCTGCCGACCGACCTGATGGACTCGCTGATGGCCACGCCCCTGCGGCAGCACAACGTGTTCGGCCTGACCCTGTCGCGCCTACTGGTCGACCTCTTGTGCCACCCCGTCAGCTTCTCCGCCGCGCAGGGGCACCGGCTCTCCGGAGTTCTGCTGGAACTCCTCGCCGGGATGCTCGGTTCACAGACGAGCGAGGACGCCATGTCGGAGGGGACCTACGACGACCTGTTCATCCGTGTCCAGGATTTCATCCAGCAGCATCTGGGAGACCCCGAGTTGACTCCCGCGCAGGTCGCCGCCGAACACCACATCTCGCGCCGTCACCTGCAACGTCTCTTCCAGCAGCGCGGCATCACGGTGGCCGCCTCGATACGACAGCAGCGACTGGAACGCGCGTGCTGCGACCTCATCGCTCCACACCTGGCCACGTACCCCATCAGTGCCATCGCTGCCCGGTGGGGTTTTCGCCACGCGGCTGACTTCAGCCGCGCCTTTCGCAAGGCGTACGGGGTCGCACCGTCGGACTTCCGGCTCGCGCGTACGGGGAGGCGCTGCGCCCCGTGAGGAACCGGTCCTCGGGCACCCCTCGTGTTTCACAGTTCTCGGATGCGCGTCGTACGTGAGTACGTGAACTCGTATGCGTCGTCTGACTCGTTGAGACGAGGCCGGTCAGTGAAGCTTCCCTGTGGTCCTGGACACCGGATGAACCTCTTCGTCCTGGCCCGCAGAGGTGATTGGCCTCGTGAGCGGCGCCCTGTTGGTTCCGTGCTCTTCCATGCCGGACGTTCCGTACGAGCTCGTCGAGCATGTCTCCCGGGGCAGCCACACCTGAAGGTGTGAACTGCGTTCGCACTGGCGCAAGTCCAGCCTGCTCTCCTCTCGAACTTTCGTGAGGGTGGTGCCCAGGCCGGTTGCCCGGCTGTCGCATCGAGTGGGCTCCGGGTCCCACTGCCCGGGGTCGCCATGTGGTGCTGTCCCCGGAACGGAACCTGGCCGATCAGCCCAGGTTGGGCAGGAGCAAAGCTTCCCCGTGATCTTGGGCACTCGATGCCTACGCCACGGGGACGCGTTCCTGTTCGAGGCGGCGCCGGGTCTCCAGCGGGGTGAGACAACGCCAGCGGTTGGCGGCGCAGGCGCTGTCGACTGGAGAAGGTCGCGACAAGAACGAGGCTGTCCGCGCGGGCACTGGACCGGTCGGACCAGTGGCGGGTTCCGGTCTCCTCCTCCAGCAGTGTGCGGAACGATTCGGCGGTGGCGTGGTCGAAGCATGAGCCGGTGGTGACGTAGGTGATGTCGTCGGCCGGCTTCGTCCCCAGCAGGATCGCGGTGAAGTCTCGGCAGAGGAGGCCCGGAACGGACCCCTCCCTTTTAGCGGGGCAGGTCGAGTCCTCGCGCCTGCGCTGTATGACACCGCTGATGCCACGTTCACGCATGACGCGTTCGATCCGTTTGCAGTTCACGCGGTGTCCGAGCCGGCGCGGCTCCTCGCACTCGGCCGTCGTCAGTTCCCCTGGCGTCCCCTGCCCACGGCCGATCGTGTCCGGCTTACCCCGGTTCCGCAGCACCGAACTCGATCTCCCTGGCCACCTCGGCGACGGTCTTCCCCGAGGGACGGACGAGCGCGACCGCGTCCCGTCCGAACCCCTCCGTGCACCGTCTGCTGTGGTTGCCCTTGTCTCCTACCTGGCACTACTTCCTCTGGAACCTCACGCACCAGCCTCCAGGTGTCCACGACCAAGGAGAAGGTTCACCCGAGGCCAAGTCCGCGGGATTCACCAGCTGCGAGCCATTACTGAAGCGCACGTTGCCGTTCGCTCGACGCGGACCACCGCTGCATGATCACCAGCCCACGCCACCCCCGCACACGCTGCATGGAGCGGGGAGCGGCCGCGTGAAACAGTCGAAAGACCATTCCCGCAGGTAAGCGGCCTGGAACCCCCCATCGCTGCAGGTCGCCACGTCCGCCGGTTCCTTCCGGGACATCTAGGCACGCGGCGGGCCCGGCGTCTTCGTGCCGGGCCCCTGGCGGGTCAGGGGTGGGTGAGGGTCACCTCGCGGGTGTCTCGGGCGTGGAAGTGGGGCAGGGGGAGGCTGGGGGCGGGGGTGAGTTCCATGAGGGTCGCCTCGGCTCTGGCCTTGCCGGGGGTGAGGGTGGAGGGGGAGGGTCTGCCGGTGTTGTGCCAGGTGTGTTCGGCGCCGTCGCAGATCGCGGTGGTGCCGCCGATGCCGTGGCGGAGCTTTCCTTCCGGGTCCTGGTCCACGGAGGAGCTGATGAAGGCGGGGCCTGTGGTGGCGAGGCAGCGGTAGGTGCCGGAGAGGGTGACCGTACCGTCGGTGGTGATGCGGGCCATGGGGTCGACTGTCACGGAGTGGGTGGGCATGGGTTCGTACGGGTCGGCGGTGGCCTGGGCGGTGGGGGTGGACAGCAGGAGCAGTGCGGCGCCGGCGGCTGTGCCGAGGGCGGAGCGGAAGGTCATGGTGTACCTCCTGGGTGGGGGTTTCTGTAGGTTTCCACCGATACCGGGGTATCCGCCCCGGTTCCCTGACGGTTCCGCCGGGCCGGCGCCGAGTCCATGCCATCGGGCCACCCGGATGCGTCCGTACGGCGGCACCGGCGTCGGCGATCCGTCCCGGAGTTGTCCTGGTGTTGTCACGCTTGCGGCGGAGCCGTTCCGATGAGTTCGTGAGGGGAGCATGGTCTGTCCATGCGGGACGGTCCGCTCGGGCCGCTCCCCCGGATGCGGAGGTGTGCCATGTGTTCCCACGACGTCCCCGAGACCCCGGTCCACGCCCACGTCGTCGCCGCCCACCCCGAGCAGGGGTGGAACCTCCTGTGCGACGGGACGATCGTCTTCGACGACTGCGGGGAACTGCTGCCGGACGGGCGCGTGGTCGCTCCGGTGGGGCGGCTGGTGGCGGCCTGAGGGTAACGCCTTGAGAATTACACGGCCTCGCTACTCCAGCACCGCGACCCCGTCCAGCTCCACCAGCGCCGCCTCGTCCCACAGGCGGACGATCCCGACGACGGCCATCGCCGGATAGTCACGGCCCGCCAACTCCCGCCACACCCGCCCGAGTTCGGGCGCGGCGGCGCGGTACGCGGCGACGTCCGTGACGTAGACGGTGACCCGCGCGAGGTCGGCCGGGCGGCCGCCGGCCGCCGCGAGGGCCGTCAGCAGGTTGCCGAGCGCCGTCGAGAACTGCTCGGTCAGCGTCTGCCCCACGACCTTCCCGTCCGCGTCGAGCGCGGTCTGTCCGGCGAGGAACACGACGCGGGTGCCGGTGGCGACGACGGCGTGGGAGAAGCCGGTGGGCGGGGCGAGCCCGGCGGGGTTCACGCGGTCGACGCTCACCCGGCGCTCCCCCGCGACGCCTCCCGTTCCCGGTACAACTCCCGTGCGATGATCCCCCGTTGCACCTCGCTCGCCCCCTCGTAGATGCGCGGCGCGCGCACCTCCCGGTACAGGTGCTCCAGCAGATGCCCCCGCCGCAGCGCCCGCGCCCCGTGCAACTGGACGGCGGTGTCGACGACGTGCTGCGCGGCCTCGGTGGCGAACAGCTTGGCCATGGCGACCCGGCGGGGCACGTCGGCGGCGCCGGCGTCGTAGGCGTCGGCCGCCGCGTGGACGAGGAGGCGGGCCGCCTCGACGCGGACGGACATCTCGGCGACCTGGTGGGCGACGGCCTGGAGGTCGCGCAGCTTGCCGCCGAACGCGTCGCGCCGCGCCGTCCAGTCGAGGGTGGCGTCGAGGGCGGCCTGGGCCATGCCGACGGCGAAGGCGCCGACGCTGGGCCGGAAGCGGTCGAGGGTTTCCATCGCGACGCGGAAGCCCCGGCCGGCGTCGCCGAGGACGTCGTCGGGGCCGACGGGGACGGAGTCGAAGGTGAGCGTGCCGATGGGGTGCGGGGAGAGCATGTCGAGGGGTTCGCCGGTGAGTCCGGGGCGGTCGGCGGGGACGAGGAACGCGGTGACGCCTCGGGCGCCGACGCCGCCGGTGCGCGCGAAGACGGTGTAGAAGTCGGCGTGGGGCGCGTTGGAGATCCAGCACTTCTCGCCGGTCAACCGCCAGCCCCCGGCGCCCTGTTCGGGGTGGGCCCGCAGCGCGAGGGCCGCCGCGTCGGACCCCGCGCCGGGCTCGCTCAGCGCGAACGCGGCGACCGTGTGCCCGGCCCGGACGCCGGGCAGCCAGCGCTCGCGCTGCGCCGGACTCCCGTACGCGTGCACGGGATACGCGCCGAGTCCTTGGAGCGCGAGGGCGGTCTCGGCCTCGGTGCAGGCGTACGCGAGTGCTTCGCGCAGCTCGCAGAGGTCTCGTGCGCCGGTGGTGAACAGGCGTTCCAGGAGGCCCAGTTGACCGAGTTCGGCGACGAGTGGACGGTTGACCGTGCCGGGTTCGCCCTTGTCGGCCAGTGGACGCAGCCGCTCGGCGGCCAGGGTTCGCACCTCGGAACGCGCCATGGCGCACACCTCCTCGGCCACGACCATATCGCGCTCCCTTGACCGCCGTCACCAACACGTTACGCTCGACGCACGACCCCGAACCGACAAGGGGGCGAGCCACCTTGCAGCACTCGGCCCACGTCGACACCTTCGCGCGCGACCACCTCCCGCCGCCCGGCGACTGGCCCGAACTCCGCTTCGACCTCCCGGAGTTGGCCTACCCGCCCCGTCTGAACTGCGCCGCCGCCCTGCTCACCGGACAGCCCGGGGAGCGCCCCGCGTTCCACACCCCGGCCTCGACCTGGTCGTACGACGAGCTGCGCGGCCGCGTCGACCGGATCGCGCACGTCCTGACCGGCGAGCTGGGCATCGTCCCCGGCAACCGGGTGCTGCTGCGCGGGCCCACCACGCCCTGGCTCGCGGCCTGTTGGCTGGCGGTGCTGAAGGCGGGCGCGATCGCCGTCACCGTCCTCGCGCAGCAGCGCGCGCACGAGCTGGCGACGATGTGCGAGATCGCGCGGGTGAGCCACGCCCTGTGCGACGCGCGCTGTCTGGACGACCTGGTCAAGGCGGAGGTGCCGGGCCTGAGGATCACCGCGTTCGGCGGGGACGCGGCGGACGACCTGCTGAACCGGCCGACGTCCGAACTCCCTTACCCGGCGGCCGACACGGCCGCCGACGACGTCGCGCTGATCGCGTTCACGTCGGGGACGACCGGGCGGCCGAAGGGGTGCGCGCACTTCCACCGGGACGTGCTGGCGATCGCGGACACGTTCGCGCGGCACGTGCTGCGGCCGACGGCGGACGACGTGTTCGCGGGGAGTCCGCCGCTCGGGTTCACGTTCGGGCTCGGCGGGCTCGTCGTGTTCCCGCTGCGGGCCGGGGCGAGCGCGCTGCTCCTCGAACAGGCGGGCCCGCAGGCGCTGTTGGGGGCGATCGCCGAGCACCGGGTGTCGGTGCTGTTCACCGCGCCGACGGCGTACCGCGCGATGCTCGGCGAACTCGGCGCCCATGACGTGTCGTCGCTGCGGCGCTGTGTGTCCGCCGGGGAGAACCTGCCGGCGGCGACCTGGCGGGCGTGGCACGAGCGGACGGGGCTGCGGATCGTCAACGGCATCGGCGCGACCGAGCTGTTGCACATCTTCATCTCCGCCGCCGACGAGCTGATCCGGCCGGGGACGACCGGGGTTCCGGTGCCGGGGTGGCAGGCCGAGGTGCAGGACGCCTTCGGGAGACCGGTTCCTGACGGTACGTCAGGGCTGCTCGCGGTGCGCGGGCCCGTCGGGTGCCGGTACCTCGACGACCCCCGGCAGCGGGAGTACGTGCGCGGTGGCTGGAACATCACCGGGGACACGTATGTCCGGGAGCCGGACGGGTACTTCAGGTACGTCGCGCGCGCCGACGACATGATCGTGTCGGCCGGGTACAACATCGCCGGGCCCGAGGTGGAGGAGGCGCTGCTGCGGCATCCGGACGTGCTGGAGGCGGCCGTCGTGGGGCGGCCCGACGAGGAGCGGGGGCAGGTCGTGGTGGCGTACGTGGTGGTGCGTGAGGGGGCGCGGCGGGACGCGGACGCGCTCCGGGCGTTCGTGAAGGCGGAGTTGGCGCCCTACAAGTGTCCGCGCGAGGTCGCCTTCCTCGCGGAGCTGCCGCGTACGGCGACCGGGAAACTCCAGCGGTTCAGGCTGCGCGGCGACGGTCTCACCGGTGGTGACCAGCACTGATGCCGACGACCTAAGATGATCAACGTGTCCGACCAGCATGCACCACGGTCTCTGATCGTCACCCTCTACGGCGCCTACGGCCGCTCGGTGCCGGGCCCGGTGCCCGTCGCCGAGCTGATCCGGCTGCTCGCCGCGGTGGGGGTCGACGCGCCCTCCGTCCGGTCCTCGGTGTCCCGGCTGAAACGGCGTGGACTGCTGCTGCCCGCGCGTACTCTGCGGGGCGCGGCGGGGTACGAACTGTCGGCGCAGGCCCGCCAGTTGATGGAGGACGGCGACCGGCGCATCTACGCGACCGAGCCGCCCGGCGACGAGGGCTGGGTGCTCGCGGTGTTCTCGGTGCCGGAGTCCGAGCGGCAGAAACGGCACGTGCTGCGCTCCCGGCTCGCCGGGCTCGGGTTCGGGACGGCCGCGCCCGGGGTGTGGATCGCGCCGGCGCGGCTGCACGACGAGACGCGGCACACGCTGGAGCGGCTGGGGCTCGGGCCGTACGTCGATCTGTTCCGGGGCGAGCACCTGGGGTTCGCGGCGACCGTGGAGGCGGTGTCGCGGTGGTGGGACCTCGCGGCGATCGCCAAGGAGCACGAGACGTTCCTCGACACGCACGGGCCGGTGCTGCGGGCCTGGAGCGAGCGGTCCGACACGCCCCCGCAGGAGGCGTACCGGGACTATCTGCTGGCGCTGGACTCCTGGCGGCGGCTGCCGTACGCCGATCCGGGGCTGCCCGCGCGGCTGCTGCCGGCCGACTGGCCGGGGGTGCGGTCGGCGCGGGTGTTCCACGCGCTGCACGAGCGACTGCGGGCGGCCGGCGAGGAGTTCGTGCGCGCGGGGCAGGGCCCGGTGTGAACGGCGGTCCCCGGCACCGCAGTCTGTGACTCCTCGGCTCAACTCCCCAGCCTCAGGCGTGGTTTCGGGCCGTCCGTGCGGCCGGTGCGCGGGGGTCGGCTGCCCGCCCGGTACTGCGCCGGCCAGCTCACCCCGGGGCCCTCGTAGCCCTGTTCGGCCGCCGCGTGGAGGGTCCAGTGGGGGTCGTAGAGGTGGGGGCGGGCGAGGGCGCAGAGGTCGGTGCGGCCCGCCAGGAGGAGGGAGTTGACGTCGTCCCAGGAGGAGATGGCGCCGACGGCTATGACGGGGACGGCGAGCCGGTTGCGGATGCGGTCGGCGTAGGGGGTCTGGTAGGAGCGGCCGAAGTCGGGGGCCTCGTCGGGGACGACCTGGCCCGTGGAGACGTCGATCGCGTCGGCGCCGTGGACGGTGAACGCCCGGGCGATCTCCAGGGCCTGCGCCTCGGTCGTGCCTCCCGGGGCCCAGTCCGTCGCCGAGATGCGGACGGTCATGGGGCGCTGCGGGGGCCAGACGTCGCGGACGGCGTCGAAGACCTCCAGGGGGAAGCGGAGGCGGCGGGTGAGGGTGCCGCCGTAGGCGTCGGTGCGGTGGTTGGTGAGGGGGGAGAGGAAGCTGGAGAGCAAGTAGCCGTGGGCGCAGTGGAGTTCGAGGAGGTCGAAGCCGGCGCGGGCGGCGCGGGTCGCGGCGGCGGTGAACTGGTGGCGGATGTCGGCAAGTTGGGCGCGGGTGAGTTCGCGCGGGAGCTGGCTTTCGGGGCGGTAGGGCAGCGGACTCGGCGCCACCAGGGGCCAGTTGCCGTCCGGGAGGGGTTCGTCGATACCCTCCCACATCACCTTCGTCGAGCCCTTGCGGCCCGCGTGCCCGAGCTGGACGCCGATCGCCGCGCCCGGGGCCTGTGCGTGGACGAAGTCGGTGATCCGGCGCCAGGCGGCGGCCTGCCGGGCGTCGTAGAGGCCGGCGCAGCCGGGGGTGATCCGGCCCTCGGGGCTGACGCAGACCATCTCGGTCATCACGAGCCCCGCCCCGCCGAGCGCCCGCGCGCCGAGGTGAACGAGGTGGAAGTCGCCGGGGACGCCGTCGGTCGCGGAGTACATGTCCATCGGCGAGACGACGACCCGGTTGCGCAGCGTCAGTCCGCGCAGCCGCAGCGGCGTGAACATGGGCGGCGTCCCCGGCGGGCACCCGAACTCCCGTTCCACGGACGCCGTGAAGCCGGCGTCGCGCAGCCGGAGGTTGTCGTGGGTGACGCGGCGGCTGCGGGTGAGGAGGTTGAAGGCGAACCGGCGCGGCGGCTGCCCGACGTACAGCGCAAGGTCCTCGAACCATTCGAGGCTGGCGCGCGCGGCCCGCTGCGTGGAGGCGACGACCGGCCGCCGCTCCGCCTCGTAGGCCGCCAACGCCCGCTCCAGGTCCGGCTGTTCGGCGAGGCACGCGGCGAGCGCGAGGGCGTCCTCGACGGCGAGTTTGGTGCCGGAGCCGATGGAGAAGTGCGCGGTGTGGGCGGCGTCCCCGAGGAGGACGACGTTGCCGCTGGACCAGCGTTCGTTGACGACCGTGCGGAACGTCGTCCAGGCGGAGTTGTTCGACCGCAGGGGGTGGCCGCGCAGGGTGTCCTTGAAGAGTTCGGCGCAGCGTTCGAGGGTGAACTCCCCGGCCCGCCAGACCTCTTCGCGCATCTCGACGATGACGGTGGAGGCGCCGGGCCCCTGCGCCGAGGGGCGCGTGTAGGGGTATCCGTGCAGTTGCACCACGCCTTCGTCCGTCTCCGCGATGTCGAACCGGAACGCGTCGAGGGCGAGGTCGGTGGCGAGCCAGATGTAGCGGCAGCGGTGGGACGTCAGCCGGGGCCGGAACGCGCTCGCGAACGTCTCCCGGGTCGGGCTGTGCACGCCGTCGGCGGCGATGACGAGGTCGTGCGTCTCGGCGAGCCACGCCGGGTAGGGGGCCTCGGTGCGGAACCTCAGGTCGACGCCGAGGTCCCGGCAGCGGGCGTGCAGGATCGCGAGGAGCCGGCGCCGGCCGAGCGCCGCGAACCCGTGGCCCCGGGAGACGTGCCGGCGTCCCCGGTGGGTGATCTCGATCGCGTCCCAGCGCACGAACTCCCGCTCCAGGGCGGCGTACACGGCCGGGTCGGCGTGCTCGATGCCGCCCAGCGTCTCGTCGGACAGGACGACGCCGAAGCCGAAGGTGTCGTCGGGCGCGTTGCGTTCCCAGACGGTGATCTCCCGTGCCGGGTCGAGGCGTTTGAGGAGGGCCGCGGCGTAGAGCCCGCCGGGTCCGCCACCGATGACGGCGATCCGGCCGCCGCGCCCGGCCCGAGCGGCGGACGCCCGCCGACGCGGGTCCCGGCTCACGCCCACACCGGCACCGGCACCGGCACCCGCCTCACGACCCCCGCCCCCGCCCCCGCCCCCGCTGGCACCCGAGCCCGCTTCCCGGCCTTCGTCCACGCCCACGCCCGAGCCCGCCGCACGGCCCTCGCCCACGCCGGCGCCCAAACCCGCCTCACGACCCACGCCCACACCGGCACCCGAACCCGCCTCACGACCCCCGCCCCCGCCGCCCGTCCCCCGCCCGCTCACCGTCCTTCCCACTTCGGCGCCCGCTTCTGTGTGAACGCGGCGTGGAACTCCCGGTAGTCGGCGCCGGTCATGAGCAACGCCTGGGTGGCGGCGTCGAGTTCGACGGCGGCGGCGAGCGGCATGTCCAACTCGGCGGTCAGCAGCGCCTTGGTCTGCGCGTACGCGAGGGCGGGACCGCCCGCGAGGCGGCGGGCGAGGGCGAGCGCGGTCTCGTCGGCGTCGCCGGCTTCCGTCAACTGGCTGATGAGGCCGATGCGTTCGGCCTCCGGGGCGCGTACCGGCTCGCCCAGCATGAGCAGCCGGGTCGCGTGTCCGAGGCCGACGACGCGCGGCAGGAGGTAGGCGGCGCCCATGTCGCCGCCGGAGAGCCCGACCCGGGTGAAGAGGAACGCGAAGCGTGCGCTCGGGTCGGCGATCCGGAAGTCGGCGGCGAGCGCGAGGACGGCGCCGGCGCCCGCCGCGACGCCGTGGACGGCGGCGATCACCGGGAACGGGGCCTCGCGCACCGCCCGTACGACCTGCCCGGTCATCCGGTTGAAGTCGAGGAGCTGGGCGGTGTCCATGGCGAGGGTGGCGCCGATGATCTCGTCGACGTCGCCGCCGGAACAGAAGCCGCCGCCCTCGCCGGTGAGGACGAGGGCCCGTGCGGACCGCTCCCGCGACAACTCGGCGAGCAGGTCGCGCAGGTCGGCGTAGGCGCCGAAGGTGAGGGCGTTGAGCTTCGCCGGGCGGGCGAGGGTGACGGTGGCGACGGCGTCGGTGACATCGACACTCAGGTGTTCCCAACGGGGGGTGCGCGCGGCGGATCCGGTGAAGGGACTCACACCGTCGAAGTTATCACTCGTACGTGACTGTCGTCACGAGTGCGATATAGCAGTGTCACCGCTCGTCGATAACGCGGTAACAGCGGGATAGGCGGGCCTGGAGTGGCCGTTGAGACGGGTAGGTCCCCGGTGCCGCGCCTGGTGCGCGGGAGCCGGGGGCCGCCGTACCATTCCACAAAGTTGAAAGCAGGACTGCCTGATGTCGATCACGGGGACCTGCGCCATGAACGGACTCGCCTTGCACGAACGACCGGCCTCAGCATCCTGGCGCGTCGCGCTGCCGCACACCGCCGCCGCCGTGCCCGTGGCGCGGGCCCTGGTCCGCACCGCGCTGGCGGAGGTCGAGCACGGCGCGGACAGCGACACGGCGGAGCTGCTGACGGCCGAGCTGGTGGCGAACGCGGTCGAGCACACGGCCGGGAGCGAGCCGATAGAGCTGGTCGTGCACCTGCTGCCGAGCGGCTGCCAGGTCGAGGTCCACGACCAGGACCCGGCCGCGCCGGGCGAGCTGACGCGGCCGGCCGGGGGCGAGCCCGATCCCTGGCAGGAGCACGGGCGGGGGCTGCTGCTGATCCGCGCCCTCTCCTCGTCCTGCGGCCACCGGCCGACGGAGAAGGGGAAGGCGGTGTGGTTCAGGCTGGCGGTGCTCCCGAGGAGCTAGGGCCTGTCCGGCGGATCAGGCTGCGGTCGCGGGGCCTGGCACGCGCATCTGCGGCGTTGTCGTCGGTTGCCGACGCTCCGCGTCGCCGCCCTCCTCCGCCTTGCAGCTGCACGCACCAGACCCCGCTCCACCGGCGTCATCACGGGACCGCCGCTCTCGTACAGCCTGATCCGCCGGACAGGCCCTAGCCCAGCGTCGCCACCAGCACCGCCTTGATCGTGTGCATCCGGTTCTCCGCCTCGTCGAAGACGACCGAGTGCGCGGACTCGAAGACCTCGTCCGTGACCTCCAGGGACGCGAGTCCGTACGTCTCGAAGATCTCCTGGCCGACCTTCGTGCCGAGGTCGTGGAAGGCGGGCAGGCAGTGCAGGAACTTGACGTCGGGGTTGCCGGTGGCGCGCAGGACGTCCATCGTCACGGCGTACGGCGTGAGCGCGGCGATCCGCTCGGCCCACACCTCCTTCGGCTCGCCCATCGAGACCCAGACGTCCGTGGCGACGAAGTCGGCGCCCGCGACGCCCTCCGCGACGGTCTCGGTCAGCGTGATCCGGGCGCCGCTGCCTGTGGCCAGCTCCTGCGCGCGGTCGACGACGGACTGCGCGGGCCAGTACTGCTTCGGCGCGACGATCCGGACGTCCATGCCGAGCAGCGCGCCGGTGATCAGGTACGAGTTGCCCATGTTGAAGCGGGCGTCGCCGAGGTAGGCGAACGCGATGCCGGTCAGGTCCTTGGGGCAGTGCTCGGTCATCGTCAGGACGTCCGCGAGCATCTGCGTGGGGTGCCAGTCGTCCGTGAGGCCGTTGTAGACGGGCACGCCGGCGTACGCGGCCAGCTCCTCGACCTTCTGCTGGCTGTCGCCCCGGTACTCGATCCCGTCGTACATCCGGCCGAGGACGCGCGCGGTGTCCTTCACGGACTCCTTGTGCCCGATCTGCGAGCCCGACGGGTCGAGGTACGTCGTCGAGGCGCCCTGGTCGGCGGCGGCGACCTCGAACGCGCAGCGGGTGCGGGTCGACGTCTTCTCGAAGATCAGCGCGATGTTCTTCCCGGTCAGCCGGCGTGTCTCCGTGCCCGCCTTCTTCGCCGCCTTCAGCTCGGCGGCCAGCCCGAGCAGACCGCGCAGCTCCTCGGCGGTGAAGTCCAGCTCCTTGAGGAAGTGGCGGCCGGCGAGGGCGGTCGGGGCTGTCGCCATGGGGGCGCTCCAGAGGTACGTGAAACAGACTGACCTGTGGAAGTCTATACGACGCTCAGCATTTCTATTCAGGCTGTGGTGCGACGATATGCGTACGCCGCCGTCATACCGCGTCCCGCTCGACCGGGCAGCTCATACAGCGCGGCCCGCCCCTCCCCCGGCCCAGCTCGCTGCCCGGGATCTCGATCACCTCGATGCCCTGTTTGCGCAGGTGGGTGTTCGTGGTCGCGTTGCGCTCGTACGCGACGACGACGCCCGGCTCGACGGCGAGGACGTTGCAGCCGTCGTCCCACTGCTCCCGTTCCGCCGCGTGCACGTCCTGCGTGGCGGTCAGTACGCGGATCTCGTTCAGGCCGAGGGCCGCCGCGATCGCCCTGTGCATGTGCTCCGGCGGGTGGTCGGTGACCTTCAACTCCTTCTCCCCGACGCCGGGTTCGATGGTGTACGAGCGGAGCATGCCGAGGCCCGCGTACTGCGTGAACGTGTCGCCGTCGACCATCGTCATCACCGTGTCCAGGTGCATGAACGCGCGTCTCTTCGGCATGTCCAGCGCGACGATCGTCTCCGCCGAGCCCGCCGCGAACAGCTTGTGCGCGAGCATTTCGACGGCCTGCGGGGTGGTGCGTTCGCTCATGCCGATCAGGACGGCGCCGTTGCCGATGACGAGGACGTCGCCGCCCTCGATCGTCGACGGGTAGTCGGCCTGGCCCTCCGACCACACGTGGAACCGCTCGTCCCGGAACAGGGGGTGGTGCCGGTAGATCGCCTCGAAGTGCACGGTCTCGCGCTGTCTCGCCGGCCAGCGCATCGCGTTGATCGACACGCCGTCGTAGATCCACGCGGACGTGTCCCTCGTGAACAGGTGGTTCGGCAGCGGGCCCAGCAAGAAGTCGTCCAGCTCCATCACGTGGAACCTCACGGACGCCGGTTCCGGGTGCGCCTCCAGGAACTCCCGCTTCGTCATCCCGCCGACCAGCACCTCCGCCAGCTCACCGGCCGCCAGCGTCTCGAACTCCGCCCTCAGGTGGTCCGTCGCGAGCGGACCGTACTCCTTTTCATCGAAGACCCGGTCCAGCACGAGCGCCCTCGCGGCCGGCAGAGCGAGCGTTTCTTCGAGCAGATCCCCGAACAGGTGCACAGCGACGCCCCTGTCCCTCAACACATCCGCGAACCCGTCATGCTCAGCACGGGCACGCCGCACCCAGAGCACGTCATCAAAGAGCAACGCGTCCTTGTTACTCGGCGTGAGCCTCTTCAGCTCGATGTCCGGCCGATGCAGAATGACGCGGCGCAGCCGCCCGGTCTCGGAGTCAACATGGAATCCCATGCCTCCATCCTGACCAGTGAGGGCCGGGTTCACCCGGTTTCTCGGGGGGCTTTCTGGAGGCGGGTCCGGAGGGGTGGGGTGGAGGGGTGGGTTGCGGGGTGCTTTGGAGGTGCGGGTGCGGGGGCAGCTCGTGGAGGGGCTTAGGCGGGGGCGGCTCACGAAGCGGTGCGGGGGATCGGCGCACCGGAATCCGCGATCACGTCCCGCTGGGTGGTGTACCGGCGCGGAGCCGGCGACTCGGCAGGCGGGCCCGCTGGGCCGGCGCCCGCGCAGCGCGTCGGGGAGGGGCTGGCGTCGGTGAGCAGCCCACGCCCTGGTCCCGGCGGAAGGCAGCGTGACCGCGCCTGCGGACGCCCGCCTCGGCGGAGACCGTCATGGGCTGCGTGCCGGAGGAGCGCGCGGCGCTTGATCCACTGCCCCTCCCCCGAGGCGTGACTGCACGCCCGCCCTCGCCCAGAGGGTTCCTCCGCGCGGGGCGGCCGTGCGGCAACGTCGCCGCGCTGGACGGACCACCCGTCCGCGGATCACGTCCCGGTGAGTGGTGTACCGGCGTGGAGCCGGCGACTGGGTGGCGTCCCGCCAAGTGGTGTATCCGCTCGACTGTCGCGGCTTCGCAGCTCGCGGCCGAGTTCCGCCCGTCGGTCCAGGGCCGGGCGGCCCCCGCTGCGCCGACCGGCTCACGCGGCGGCGCGGGCTTCGGCCGAGCCGGCGATCGCGGGGCGCTCGGCGAGCGCGGTCCGGAGGGCTCTACACCACTCGGCGGGACGCCACCGGCGACTCGGCAGGCGGGCCCCGCTGGGCCGGCGTCCGCGCCGCGCGTCGAGGAGGGGCTGGCGTCGGTGAGCAGCCGACGCCCTGGTCCGGCGAGTCGGCGGGCGCCGCTTCGGCTCCGGGCGGAGGCCGACGGTCCCGCATCGCCACACCACCCGGCGGGACACCATTCGTCCGCGCTTCCTTGTCGGGCTGAGGCGCCCCGCGCGGGCATCCTGGTGTTGCCCTCGCCGGTTCGCCATGGCGCAGGGGCACCCTCAGGCAGTCACGACCCTCGCGGCCACGGCCCTCGCGCGAACACAGGCCCCCTGAGGGCAGCCCGCCCGGTCCGGTTCGAAGTGCCGCTGGGTCCGGCCCGCTTCAACCCGGTCGGCCCCGCCCCGGCTCGGGCCGACCCGGCCCACACCGACCCGGCCCGGATCAGTTCCGGTCCGGCCCAGGGGCACCCCCCGGGCCGGACCTTCTCACCTCACAGTCTCGGGTCCACCGGTTCCGACTCCAGGGCCAGGACTCCGAAGACCGCCTCGTGGACTCGCCACAGTGGTTCGCCGTCGGAGAGGCGGGCCAGGGATTCGAGGCCGAGGACGTATTCGCGGAGGGCGAGGGAGCGTTTGTGGTTGAGGAAGCGGTTGCGGAGGCGGGAGAGCTGGTCGGGGCGGGTGTAGTCGGGGCCGTAGATGATGCGGAGGTATTCACGGCCACGGACCTTGATGCCGGGCTGGACGAGGTGGCCGTCCGGGGTGCGGGTCAGCGTGGAGAGGGGTTTGACCACCATGCCCTCGCCGCCTCGGCCGGTCATCTCCAGCCACCAGTCGACGCCCGCCTGGACGGACGCGGCGTCACCCGTGTCGACGTAGAGGCGCCGGGTGGTCTGGAGGAGCCCGGTGGGGTCGTGCTCCACCAACTGGTCGAGGAGGGCGAGCTGTTCGTCGTGCGGGAGCCCGGCGAGGCTGCGCCCCTGGACCGCGAGGAGCTGGAAGGGCGCGAGGCGGACGCCGTCGAGGCCGTCGGTGGTCCAGCAGTACCGCCGGTACGCGTCGGTGAACGCGGCGGCGTCGGCGGCGCGTTCACTCTGCCGCGTCAGCAACTCGCCCACGTCGACGCCCCGTTCGGCCGCCGACCGGAGAGCCGCGAGCGCACCCGGGAACACCGCCCCGGACGCCGCGCCGACCGCCGCGTACTGGGACCGCAGCAGCCCGGACGCCTTGAGCGACCACGGCATCAACTCGGCGTCGAGCAGCAGCCATTCGGTGTCCAGGGACGCCCAGAGCCCGGCGGCGTCGGCGGCGGCGCGCACCCGCGCCAGGATCTCCTCGGTGACGGAGGCGTCGTCGAAGAAGGGCCGCCCGGTACGGGTGTAGAGGGACCCGGTGGGGCCGTCCACACCGAACCGCTTGCGCGCCACTTCCGCGTCCCGGCACACCAGGACGACCGCCCGCGACCCCATGTGCTTCTCCTCGCACACGACCCGCTCGACCCCGTCGGCGGCGAACTGCGCGAACGCCTCCACCGGGTGTTCGAGGAACCCCTCGGCGCGCGAGGTCGCCGTCGGGGCCATCGTCGGCGGGAGGTACGGCAGCAGCCGGGGGTCGATGGCGAACCGGCTCATGACCTCCAGCGCGGCGGCGGCGTTCTCCTCGCGGACGGAGACCCGCGTGTGCCCCTCGTACCGGGTCGTCACGATGCGCCGCCCGTGCACGTCGGCGAGGTCCAGCGGACGCCCGTCGTGCCCGCCCGGCGCCTCGGAGCGCAGCGGACGCGTCGGCTCGTACCAGACCTTCTCGGCGGGGACGTCGACGAGTTGACGCTCCGGCCAGCGCAGCGCGGTCAGCTTGCCGCCGAACACGGCACCGGTGTCGAGGCAGATGGTGTTGTTGAGCCAGGTCGCCTCGGGCACCGGCGTGTGCCCGTAGACGACGGCCGCGCTCCCCCGGTACTCCTCGGCCCACGGGTAGCGCACCGGCAGCCCGAACTCGTCGGTCTCCCCGGTGGTGTCGCCGTACAGCGCGTGCGAGCGCACCCGCCCGGACGTCCGCCCGTGGTACCGCTCGGGCAGCCCGGCGTGGCAGACGACGAGCTTGCCGCCGTCGAGGACGTAGTGGCTGACGAGTCCGTCGATGAACTCCCGTACCTCGGCGAGGAATTCCTCGCTCTGGCCGTCCATCTGCGCGATGGTCTCGGCGAGTCCGTGCGTGTGCTGGACCTTGCGGCCCTTGAGGTGGCGCCCGTACTTGTTCTCGTGGTTGCCCGGCACGCACAGCGCGTTGCCCGACTTGACCATCGACATGACGCGCCGCAGCACCCCCGGGCTGTCGGGCCCCCGGTCGACGAGGTCGCCGACGAACACGGCGGTACGCCCCTCGGGGTGCGCCCCGTCGACGTACCCCAACTTCCCGAGCAGCGACTCCAGTTCGCTCGCGCAGCCGTGGATGTCGCCGACGATGTCGAACGGCCCGGTGAGGTGCGTGAGGTCGTTGAACCGCTTCTCGGTGCGGACGGTCGCGGCGTCGATCTCCTCGACCCCGCGCAGGACGTGCACCTTGCGGAACCCCTCACGCTCCAACCCCCGCAGGGAACGCCGGAGTTCGCCGATGTGCCGCTTGATGACCCGGCGCGGCATGTCGGCCCGGTCGGTACGGGCCGCGTTGCGCTCGGCGCACACCTCCTCCGGCACGTCGAGGACGATCGCGATCGGCAGGACGTCGTACGTGCGGGCCAACTCGACGAGCTGGCGCCGGGATTCGACCTGGACGCTGGTCGCGTCGACGACCGTGCGGCGGCCCGCGGCGAGGCGTTTTCCGGCGATGTAGTGCAGGACGTCGAAGGCGTCCCGGCTGGCGCTCTGGTCGTTCTCGTCGTCGGCGACGAGCCCCCGGCAGAAGTCGGAGGAGATGATCTCGGTCGGCTTGAAGTGCCGCCGCGCGAACGTGGACTTGCCGGAGCCGGAAGCGCCGACGAGGACGACGAGGGAGAGGTCGGTGACGGGAAGTTCACGCCCCCTGATGTGCTGTCCGGTCATGCCGCCTTCGCCTCCTTCTTGTCGTTCGCGCTGTCGTTCGGGGTCAGTTGGGTGAAGACCGCCATCTGCGTGGGCGGCCCCACCTCGGGGTCGTCGGGTCCGACGGGGATGAACTCCACGCCGTAGCCGTGCCGTTCACCCACCTGCGCGGCCCAGGTCCGGAACTCCTCGCGGGTCCACTCGAAGCGGTGGTCGCCGTGCCGGACGTGCCCGGCGGGCAGCGTCTCCCAGCGGACGTTGTACTCGACGTTCGGCGTGGTCACCACGACCGTGCGGGGGCGGGCCGCGCCGAACACCGCGTACTCCAGGGCGGGCAGGCGCGGCAGGTCGAGGTGTTCGATCACCTCGCTGAGGACGGCCGCGTCGTACCCCTTGAGCCGCTTGTCGGTGTAGGCGAGCGAGCCCTGGAGCAGGGTGACGCGGGACGCCTGGCGCTCGCCCATGCGGTCGATCTTGAGACGGCGGGCCGCGATGGTGAGGGCGCGCACCGACACGTCGAGGCCGACGACCTCCGTGTAGCGGACGTCCTTCAGCAGTTCCTTCACCAACTCGCCCTGCCCGCAGCCGAGATCGAGGACGCGGGCGGCCCCGGCGCCGCGCAGGGCGGCGAGGATCGCCTCGCGGCGCTGGACGGCGAGCGGGGTCGGCTTCTCCTCCGTCTCGGTCTCCGACTCGACCGCGTTGTCGATCTCCTCGACCTCGCTGTCGTCGGTCTCCGCGAGCCGCACCAGCTCCAGCCGGTCCAGCGCCTGCCGGGTCAGCGACCAGCGGCGGGACAGGTACCGGCTGGTGATGAGCTTCTGCTCGGGGTGCCCGGCGAGCCAGCCCTCGCCGGCCCGCAGCAGCTTGTCGACCTCCTCGGAGGTGACCCAGTAGTGCTTGGCGTCGTCCAGCACCGGCAGCAGCACATAGAGGTGGCGCAGCGCCTCGGCGAGCGCCAACTCCTCGGACTCCAGGACGAGTCGGACGTAGCGCGAGTCGCCCCACTCGGGGAACTCGGGGTCCAGCGCGACGGGTTCGGCGGTGACCGTCCAGCCCAGCGGCGCGAAGAGGGAGTGGACGAGGGCGGCGCCGCCGCGGGCGGGCAGCGCGGGTACCTCAACGCGCAACGGGCGCTGCTGCGACGGGAGTTCGGGGCGGGCACGGCAGGTGCCGCGCAGGGCGCTGGAGAACACGTCGTTGAGGGCCACCGCGAGGAGTGAACTCGCCGCGTACGGGCGGTCGTTGACGTACTGCGCGAGCGCGGAGTCCGGTGCGCCGCCCCGGCCCTTGCCCTTGCCCCGCCGGACCAGCGCCACCGCGTCCACCTCCAGCAGGAGCGCCGCCGTGCAGCGCTGGTCGTCCGCCTCTGGGTAGAGGACGTGCGCCGTGCCGTAGGAGGTCGAGAACCGTTGCGATTTCTCGGGGTGCTTGTGCAGCAGGTAGCCGAGGTCGGTCGCCGGGCGCTCGGGCGTGCCGGTGGTGGTGATGGTCAGGAACATGGGCCTCTCCGGCCTGGTGAACGGTGTGGGTGGAACAGTCGTGCGAGAAAAGGTGGTGCAACTTTCGCACACCGTCCGTGACCGGCGCCTTCGGTTATCGCTCGGCCTTGTGCCAGGGGCCGACCCCGAGCTTTCCCGTAGTACCGAGGTCGAGGCCCGGGGTCAGCATCACCGGGTCGGCGCCGGACTTGGCGCGCACCCGGACGTAGGGGGCGTTCACCGCCGTGCCGAACTCGGTGGTGTTACGCCAGGCGAGGGACGAACTCGCCTTCTCGCCTGGCTTGAGGGTCAGCGGCACGACGGTGTCGCCGTAGCCGACGGCGGTGGAGATGCCGCTCGTGCCCTTGAGGACCTGGACGCCGTCGACCGGCCTGTGGTCCTCGTCGAGGATCGTCACCTGTGGGAAGCCGTTCAGCGAGTAGGGGGTCGTGCCGCAGTTCTCCAGGTGGATGCCGACGACCCTGAGGCCCATCGCCGCGTCGCCGTCGTCGGCGTACACACGGATCCCCGAGGGCGGGCAGGCGCCGCTCCTGGAGGGGGCTTCGGCGGTGGGGACGCTGGAGACGTCGAGGACCTTCGCCGTGGTCGCCCCGGTGACGCCGAGGAGTTCCGTGGTCCCGGTGGCCTTCTTGCCCGGCGCGACGGCGTTCACCGTCACCTTCTGGTTGCCCATCGCGCCGCCGTCGGCCGACCGGAAGGAGATCGTGACGGTGTACGTCATCGTCTCGGTGCCCTGGTTGACGACCTCGTACGCGGCGGCGGCCCGCGCGAGGCTGTCCGGCCTGACCACGTAGTCGCCGCTCGGCCTCGGCGCGGGCCCGGCGGGGAGGGTCACGGAGGTGACGCGGGCGCCGTCGATGCCCGGGTCGGTGACCGGGGAGGCGGACGGCGCGCCGCCGCCGTCGCCCGTCCCGGCGTCCGCCGCGCGCTCGGCGCCGCACGCGGTGGCGGTGAGCAGGGCGGCGACGGCCGGGACGAGGAGGCGGGGTCTGCGCATCGGGCCACCTCATCAGGCGGCGCGATCAGTGGGCTGTGGCGGAAGCCACAACTCCGGTCACAGGCGTGTCACAGGTGCACAGGGACCGGCTCAGGCTCTCGGCCGAGCTGACCGCCGCAGCCTCTCAGGCTCTCAGCCGAGCTGCGTCTGCACCTCGGACGAGATCAGCTCCAGGTGGTCCAGGTCGTCGAGGTCGAGGATCTGGAGGTAGAAGCGGGTGACGCCGAGTTCCGCGTACCGGCCGATCTTCTCGACGACCTCCGCCGGGGTGCCCGCGAGGCCGTTCGTCCTCAGCTCCTCGACCTCGCGGCCGATCACGGCGGCGCGGCGGGCGACCTCGGCGTCGTCCTTGCCGACGCAGGCGACGAGCGCGTTGGAGTAGGTGAGCGCGTCCGCCGGGCGGCCCGCCTCCTCGACGGCGGCCCGGACCCGGCCGAACTGCCGCTCGGTGTCCTCGAAGGAGCCGAACGGCATGTTGAACTCGTCGGCGTAGCGGGCCGCGAGGCGCGGGGTGCGCTTGGCTCCGCCGCCGCCGATCAGGACGGGGATCTTGGCCTGCGCCGGCTTGGGCAGGGCGGGCGAGTCGGTCAGCGTGTAGTGGGTGCCCTTGAAGTCGTACGTCTCGCCGACGGGGGTGCTCCACAGGCCGGTGACGATCTCCAGCTGCTCTTCGAGGCGGCCGAACTTCTCCGCCGGGAAGGGGATGCCGTACGCCTTGTGCTCCTCCTCGAACCAGCCCGCGCCCAGGCCGAGTTCGACGCGGCCGCCGGACATCTGGTCGACCTGCGCGACCTGGATGGCGAGGACGCCGGGCAGGCGGAAGGTGGCGGCGGTCATCAGGGTGCCGAGGCGGATGCGCTTGGTCTCGCGGGCGAGTCCGGCGAGGGTCAGCCAGGCGTCGGTGGGGCCGGGGAGGCCGTCGACGTCGCCCATCTTCAGGTAGTGGTCGGAGCGGAAGAACGCGTCGAAACCGAGGTCCTCGGTGGCCTTCGCGACGGTGAGGAGGGTGTCGTAGGTCGCGCCCTGCTGGGGCTCGGTGAAGATACGGAGATCCATACGCCCATGCTCGCATCCCGTACATCCGTGCGATCGTCAACCCCGCCTGTCACGGGGGCCTCCCGCGTCCCCTGTCGGGTGAAAAACGGGGGCGCCGGGCGCGTCCCGGAGTGACCGGCCCTCTCGATGATCGTTGGGACGTCGGAGCCGGACCGCCCGGCGCCCGTGCCCGGCAGGTCAGCGCCGGGACGTCACCCGCGTCGGCCTCCCCTGCGAGGCCGGGGGCCGAGGAGGCCGTCATGTCCGAGGAAATGGGCTCCGCCGGGCAGCCGAAGGGGTTGCTTCAGCAGATGGAAGAGCTGATGGCGTCGTTGAACGCGGACCTGTCCGCGCTGGACGCGGATCTCCAGTCGACCGGGAGTGCGCCGCGGGCGGTGGCGGAGGAGACCGAGGCGAGCTGAGGCACACCGCGCGGGCGTGCCGTTCCGGCCCCGGCGGAACGTTCGTCCGGGCATGTCCGTCCGGGCACAGCGGGAGGTTTCGCCGTTCACGCGGCGGGCCTCCCGCTTCGGTGTGAGCGGGGTGTGAACGGTGTCCGCGCTGTCGCCGTCCGTGTCGTTGTTGGGCCGAACGGGTGACATGGCGTAAGAATTGGCTGGTGCAGGATGGAACGCGAGTCAGTTCGGGGGGTGCCGGTGAACCGCTACGACGTCACCGATGAGCAGTGGGAAGGGCTCGCGCAGGTCGTGCCGTTGAGGGGCCGCGACGCCTGGCCCTCCGCGGTCGGCCACCGTGCGCTGCCCGAGGCCGACACCGAGGCGCGGCGCCGGTTCGTCGTCCTGCGGGTCAACATCTTCGCCGACGCCCGCGAGGTCGCCGAGACCCTGATGGCCGGCATCCCCGTCCTCCTCGACCTCACCGGCGCGGAATCCGAGGTCGCCAAACGCGTCCTCGACTTCTCCACCGGCGTGGTCTTCGGCCTCGCCAGCGGCATGCACCGCGTCGACCGCAACGTCTTCCTGCTGACGCCGCCGGGGACCGAGGTGAGCGGGATCATGGAGGGGGCGGGGGTTTAGGGGTGGCGCGGGGATCAGGGCGCGGGAGTTCGGGGGCGCGGTAGTTCAGGGGCGCGCGTGCCAGAAACGCGCCGGGACGACCAGCGCTTGCCCGGGGCCGAATGCCGGTTGGGGCGGAGCGGGGCGCCGGGGACTCTGAGCTTGGCGCGCCGCCGATGCCGACGCCGATGACTCGGCGGGTTCCACAGGCGGCTGCGCGGTGGGCGTGCGCCGGGGTGACGGAACCGGGCGCGGCTGAGCGTGCCGCCCTCTGCGGGACGCCCGGAGGCCCGGCGTGGAGCCGGTGACGACGGCGCCGGTCGAGGCCGTGTCGATGGGCAGCGGAGAGGTTGGCACATGCCGGAGTGACGGAACCGGGCGCGGCTGAGCATGCCGCCCTCTGCGGAGCGCCGGAGGCCCGGCGTGGAGCCGGTGACGACGGCGCCGACCCAGCGGGCCGACCTGCCGAGTCGCCGGCTCCACGCCGGTACACCGCCCCAGGGGACGTGACCCACCCCAGTCCGCGGGACCCGGTTCACCGGCCGAGCGTGCGAACTGGCGGCCGTCTCGGCTCCCCCGGGCGGGGCCCGACGGTCCGCACGGCCACGCCCCTCGACACGGCACCGACTCGCCCGCACCTCCGCGCACGCACGTCCGGGCACTTCGATCCGCGACGGCCTGTTCGTCGGTTCGGCCATCCGGTGAGCGGGCGGTGCGGGGTGACCGGTTTTCGGTAGGGGGCCGGGGGTCGCCCGTTCGGGGGAACATCTGGGGGGCAAAACGGTTCGCCCGGGAAGGGGGCTTCTACGGTCCCGGCATGACGAATTCGCCGCCTGCGGGTGAGCCCATGAGCGGGCCGATGGATGGGGTACGCCTGCGGGCGCCCCGGGTGCCTCCGCCGAGGGGCCGACGCGGGGAGAGCGGTGCTCCGGGTTCGGGGGCCACCTCCGATGCCCGGCCTTCTGAGGTGCGGCCCTCCGACGCCCACTCCTCCGACGTCCGTCGGCCCCTGCGGCCCCGGCTCACCGAGTTGCGGTTGTCCGCGTATGCCAATCATCGGCGGAGGGTGTACCGGCTGGGGCCGGTGACGTTGTTCGGGGGGCGGAGCGGTAGTGGGAAGAGTGGAGTACTGCGGGCGTATGGGGCGTTGTCGCGGCTCGGGGGCGGGGAGTCGGTGCGGGAGGTGTTCGGGGATGTCGGGGGGTGTGTGCCGGTGTGGGCGCGGAAGGACGCGCAGGGGCGGCGGGGGTTTCGGATCGGGTGTACGGCGGACGGGCCCGAGGGGCCGGTGACGTTGGATGTGGCGGTGCAGGCGGAGCCGCGGATGCGGATCGTGGGGGAACGGCTGAGCGCGGGCGGGACGGTGTTGCTGGAGACGGCGCTGCGGGATCCGAGCCGCCCGACGGTGGACGCCGCCTGGTACACCGGCGGTTCGTCGCCACGCGTGCGCGCCCCGTTCCCGGACGACCAACTGGCCACCGCGATACTCCCGTTACGGGTCTCGGGCCGCACCCGGGGCCAGCGGCGGGCGTTGTCCGCGGCCGAGCAGATGGTCGTCGCCCTGCGGACGGTGTTCGCCTGCGACCCCCGTCCGGAGGCGATGCGGGAGCCGGTGCTCCCGGGCTCGGGGCTCCTGTCGGCGGGCTGCGACAACTTCGCGGACGTCGTCTTCCGCACCCGCGCCGAGTGCGCCGTCCGGCACGCGGCCCTGGTCGAGGCGGTGGCCGCCGGCTGCGCGGGACCGGTCGTCGACCTGCGCGCGGAGGCGCGGACGGACGGCCGACTGCAGGCCGTCCTCGACCGGGGCGGAGGAGGGACGACGGCGCTCCACCGGCTGGGCGACGGCGAGTTGCGTCACCTCGGTCTCGCCCTGGTCCTGCTGACCGGCGCGGGTGTCCTGACGGTCGACGCCCCGCGCGAAGTCCCCACCGCGCTCGGCGCGTTGACGCTGCTGGCCGACAACTTCGACCGGTGCCTGGACCTGAACCAGCGCTTCACGCTCCTCGAACTCGCCGTCCTGATGGCGGAACGGGGACACATCCACCTCATGGGCACGGTGAGCGACGACTCGTGGGCGATCGGGCTGCCCGGCGTCACGGTGGTACACCTTGAGTCGTGACAGGAGAGACACCCCCGCCCGACGTGGCCGCGCTGCAGCGCAGGCTCGCCGAATTCGCCGCCGCCCGTGACTGGCAGCCGTTCCACACGCCCAAGAACCTCGTCGCCGCGCTGAGCGTCGAGGCGTCCGAACTCGTGGAGATCTTCCAGTGGTTGACCCCCGAGGAGTCCACGGGGGTGATGTCCGACCCGGACACCGCCCATCGCGTGCGGGACGAGGTCGCCGATGTCCTCGCCTATCTGCTCCAGCTCTGCGAGGTCCTGGGCGTCGACCCGCTCGCCGCGCTGGCGGCGAAGATCGACCGCAACGAGAAGCGGTTCCCGGTGAACGGGGGCGCGGCGGAAGCGGAATGAGGAGCGCGCGGGGACGATCACGCCTATCGTCGCTCTGAGTAATCGTTCAGTCGTCCGAAACCGATTTGTTGTCCACAGATTTCCGCCTTCCTCTGGCTTTTGGTCTCAAGCTCCCTCACTCTGGGTAGTGGACAAGGGAGTTGAGGCGGACGCGTGAGGAACGGGTCCCGGACGGGGGTGGCGCATGGACGCGGTGCGGCTCATCCTGGCGAGCCGGTGGGCTCTGGCGCAGGGCGGTGACGGCGCCGAGCTGCTTGCCGAGGTGTGGCAGGCGCAGGCCCTCGCGCAGGCGATCGGCAGCCGCCTCGCGGTCTCCGGCCCGCCCGAACTGCGGGGCGAGGCCCTGGGGTTGACGGAGCTGGCGGGCCGGGGCTGCGGCGTCCTCGACGCGCCCGACCTCGCCCCCGAAGCCCTCCGCGCCGCGCAGCTGACCGATCTCGACGACGCCCGGCTGACCCTCCTGTGCCTCGGCGGCCTCCTCGGCGAGGTCGGCATCGCCCTGGTCGGCCTCGCCTCCTCGGCCGCCGACGAGGCGACGTACTGGCAGTGCATGGAGGCCATCGACGCGGCGGACGAGTCGAGGGACCGTGTCCTGGAGATGCTGCGCAAGCTGGCGGCGAAGGAGGAGGCGTTACCGGAGAGATGAGGGCGCCGTCAGCCCTTGGTGCGGGTGAAGCGCAGGGTCGCCGTGATCGTCGTCAGGTCCTTCATCATGCCGAGCTGGTTCCAGTCGAGGCCGAAGTCCTTGCGGTCGACGGTGAATTCGGCGTTCAGGGTGACCGCGTCGGCGTCCGCGGAGACGAGGTTCGCGGTGAAGGTGTGCGGGCGGCTGATGCCGCGCACGGTGAGTTGGCCGGTGACGTGGACGGAGTCGGTGCCGCGCAGTTCGGCCGTGCGGACGGCGTACGTGATCTCCGGGTGGTTGTCGGTGTCGAGGAAGTCGGCCGAGCGCAGGTGGACGTCGCGCTTGGTGTTCTTCGTGTCGACGGACGCGGCGTCGACGGTCAGGACGCCGGTGGCGTTGCCGCCCTCGCCGACCTCGCCGCTGCCGGTGAGGCCCGCGAAGACGCCCTTCACGTTGACCAGGCCCCACATCGTCCGGTGCCGCAGGGCGACGGTGGAGGCGGTCCGGTCGAGCTGCCAGAGCCCTGTTTCGACGGCGACGGTCATGGTTCACCACTCCTGATCGGGTCCAGTCGTCCAAATTTGGACTAGGGGAGACGAGGGAACCGTACCCGGTCATCCAAATATGGACAACCCTGCTGGGGGAAACCCGGCCGCCGATAGACTCGAAGCCATGGCCGACCGCGACGAGCACCTTCCCGACCAGCCCGCTTGTCCCACCCCGGGCGGGGACGATGCGCTGCCGCGCGAGCTGCGGGGCTGGATGCAGTTGCTGGCCGCGACCAGCGCGGTCGAGCAGCGGCTGCACACGCTGGTCAAGGAGCGGCTGGACGTCTCGCACGACGAGTTCCTGATCCTGTGCCTGCTCGCCGACCAGCCCGAGGGGCTGCGCATGACGCGCGTCGCCGAACTCCTCGGGCGCCCCAAGACCCGCCTCACCTACCAGATCGCCTGCCTCCAACACGCCGGCCTCGTCACCCGCGCCTCCGTCTGCGGCGACAAACGCGGCATCACCGTCATCCTCACGGACAAGGCCCGCACGCTCCTCCACGAGTCCTCCTGCACGCTGGCCACCACAGTCCGCGCCGCCCTGAGCGAGGTCATGGGCCCCACCGAGGTGAACGCCCTGTGCAACCTCCTTCCGGAGCTGGCGGGGGCGGAGGAGCAGGGGGGCACGGCAGGGGTGGAGACAGGGACGGGGGCAGGGGCAGGGACGGAGATGCAGGCGGGGACGGAGGCGAAGGCGGGGGCAGAGGCAGCGCAGTAGCCGCCGGCGGCGAGCCGGAGCACCGGGCACTCCCCGGAGGGCCACCGCCGCGCGGAGCGCGGGCCCGGCGGGCGCGGGCCGGAAACGCCGGACGCGTCGTTCGGGGGGAGCTGGTGGGCCACCGCGCGGGGGCGGCGGGCGCGGGGCGGTGTGGGCGGGCGTGAGGTATTGGGGGTGCAGGGGTGGGGCGCTGTGGGGCTGCGTGCGGGGCGGTGGGGTCACGGAGACGCAAGGCTGGGGGGGCGAGGATAAGGGCCCCGGGGCAGGTGGAACGCGCGGCGCGGGGGTGTGGAGCGGCGGAAGCACGGGCAGGCGGGCGCGGAGGGCGGACGTAGCCCAGCGGGCGGCGGGAGGGCGGCCGTAGCCCAGCGGGCGCGGAAGGGCGGCCGTAGCCCAGCGGGCGGCGGGAGGGCGGACGTAGCCCAGCGGGCGGCGGAAGGGCGAACGTAGGCCCAGCGGGCGCGGAAGGGCGAACGTAGGCCCAGCGGGCGCGGAGGGCGAACGTAGGCCCAGCGAGCGTGGGTCCACGTGCCCGGGTCCGAGGAACGCGGGGCAAGAGAACGCGGGTCACGTCCCGTCGGGTGGTGTACCGGCGCGGAGGCAATGGCTCGGCAGGTCGGCCCGCTGGGCCGGTGCCGGTGAGCAGGCCACGCCGTGGCCGGGCGGGAGAGTCGGCAGGCGCCGCTTCGACTCAGGGCGGAGGCCGACGGGCCCGCATCGCCACACCAGCCGGCGGGACACCGCCCGAACACGGGACCGGTGTGCGGGATCCGACGGACGCGAGGCAAGGAGACACGGAACCGACGCGCGCGGGCCCGCCAAGCATGAGGCAAGCAGACACGGGACACCGCCCCGCGCGGGTCCGACGGACACCAGAGAGCTGGGCTTCGGGGGCGGAGGGTGTTCGAGGGTGGGGAGCGGAGTGAGGCGCGGGGTTGCGGGGTGGAGGCCGACCGGGGCGGGGCTCCTACTCCCCCAGCCGCCCCAAATACGCCCGCAGCAGCACCTTCAGCTGGGCCAATAGCGCCGCGTCCCCCTCCCCGTCCCCCCGGAACGCCTCCTGCGTCACCGCGTCGGCCGCGAGGAAGGCGGTGCGGCAGGCGGTCGCGGCCTCGGGGGTGGGTGGGAGGAGGTGCTGGGCGACGAGGACGGTGTGGAGGCCGGCGGACATGGTGTGTTTGTGGCGGCGGTCGGCGTCGCGGGTGCCGTCGGTGAGGTCGCGGCTGAACCAGAGGGCGCGGAAGCCGGGTTGGGAGCGGTAGAGCTCGGCGAACGCGTCGACGAGGACGCCGACGGGATCGTCCCAGACCTCTTCGGCGGCCCGCTGGGCGAACGTCGACATGGCCGCTTCGAGCCGGCCCAGGTACTGCTCGGCCAGCGCCTCGACGATGGCGTCCCGGTCGGGCAGGTACTGGTAGAGCGCGCCGACGGAGACGCCCGCCTCGGCGGCGACGCGGGTCGTCGTGAGGGCGCTCACCCCCTCCTCCCCGAGGAGCCGTTCCGCCGCCGCGAGCACGCGGGCGACCTTCTCCTGGGACCGGGCCTGCCGTGGCCTGCGCCGCAGCCGCACCCCGGCCAGTTCGTCGGACTCCGCCACGCACGCCTCCCGATCGAGTTCGCTGGATCCTGAAACCAAACGTGACTTTGTTTCAGGTTCAGGTTACGTTTCGCGTCATGACGGAGCCGAGTCCCCCCTGGGAGGAAGCGCGGCGCGCGGTCGCGGAGGCGAGCCGGCGCCTCGCGGACGAGGGCCTGCTGATCGGCACGGCGGGCAACGTGAGCGTGCGCGTCGGCGACGCGGTGGCGGTGACCGCGACCGGCGCGGTCCTCGCGGGGATCACCCCGGACGAGGTGACGGTGGTCGGCCCGGACGGACGGATCCTCGCCGGTGACCTCGCGCCGACGTCCGAACTGGAGCTGCACCTCGGCGTGTACCGGAGTTCCGGCGCCGGGGCCGTCGTCCACACGCACTCGCCGAGGGCCACCGCGCTCTCGCTGGTCCTGGACGAACTCCCGTGCGTGCACTACCAGATGCTGCTGTTGGGCGGCGCGGTGCGAGTCGCGCCGTTCGCGGTGTTCGGCAGTCCTGAGCTGGCCGCGCACGTACTGGCCGCGCTGGAGGGCAGGTCGGCGGCGCTGATGGCCAACCACGGTGCGGTGGCGCACGGTTCGACGCTGGACAAGGCCGTGGAGAACGCGCTGCTGCTGGAGTGGGCGTGCGACGTGTACGCCAGGGCGGCGGCCCTCGGCACGCCGCGCGCGCTGGACGAGGAGCAGCAACTAGCCGTCATCACGGCCGCGTTGAACAGCGGCTACGGCAGTACGCGTGCGGCGAAGCCGTAATAGGTCAGCGGAGACAGGGAGTTCTCGTGAGTCAGACGGTCATAGCGCTCGGCGCCCACGTGTTCGACGTCCAGGTCCGCCCCGTCGAGTCCATCCCCGACGGGCAGGGCGCGACGCTGGTCGACCAGATCCGCTTCGCCCCGGCGGGCACGGCGGCCGGGACGGCGGTGACGCTGGCCAAGCTGGGCGCGTCGGTGCGGACGGCCGGGGCGATCGGCACCGACCCGATCGGTGACCTGCTGCTGAGCCTGCTGGCCCGGTTCGGCGTCGACACCTCCCTGGTCCTGCGCCGCGACGACGTCCAGACCTCCGCGTCGGTGCTGCCGATCCGCCCGGACGGCAGCCGGCCCGCGTTCCACGTGCTGGGCGCGAACATCACCTACGGCGCGGACGACGCCCCGCACGACGAGATCGCGGCGGCGACCCATCTCCACCTGGGCGCACCGGAGTTGATGGGCGGCGAGGCGGCGGCGAAGATCCTGCGGGCGGCGCGCGAGGCGGGGACGGTGACCTCGGCGGACATCCTCGCGGCCGGTGACAGCGGTCTGTTCGACTGGATCGCGGAGGCGCTGCCGTACGTCGATCACCTGCTGCCCAACGAGGACCAGGTGCTCGGGTTCACGGGGGCGGGGAGCGTGGAGGAGGGGGCGCGGGTCTTCCTGGAGCGCGGCGTGGGGTGTGTCGCCGTGACGCTGGGGGCGCGCGGCGCGCTGGTCGTCACTCCTCAGGAGACCATCGAGGTACCGGCGTTCGCGGTGGACGTCGTCGACACGACGGGGTGCGGGGACGCCTTCTCCGCCGGCTTCCTGCGCGGCCTCGGCCTCGGCCGCACCCCGCGCGAGTGCGCGGTGCTGGGCTGCGCGGCGGCGGCCCTGGTGGCGCAGGGCCTCGGCAGCGACCACGGGGACTTCGACCTGGAGGCGGTGGACGAGTTCGCGGCGAACACGCCGGTGCTGAAGGCGGATTAGCGGTCCCGGGAGGCATCGGGACCGCCGTGTCCCGGGGCGAGTTCAGGCGCTCATCGCGTCGCGGACGAGCGCCGTGTCCACGAACTGTTCGAAGCGGACGATCAACCCGCCCCGCACGACGAAGTGGTGGGCGACGCGGACGTCGATCGGCTTGCCGGTGGCCTTGTTGACGGCCGTGTAGCGGGCGAGGACGACGACGTTCTCGCCGTCGACGACGTAGGTGTCGTCGTGGGCGGTCCAGTCGTCCCAGTCCTTGCCGAGCTGCTGCATGACGGCGGCGGTGACGCCCTCGGGGGTGCGGTAGGTGCCGGCGAGGGGGAAGCCGGCCATCTCCTTCCACTCGACGTCGGGCGCGAGGGTGGCACGCAGGGCGTCGAGGTCACCGGCGGCGGAGGCGAGGTACTGGCGGCGGACGACGCCGGCGGGGCTCTCGTGGGTCATCGCGGTCAGCCCCACGTCATCTCGCCCTTGGCGACCTTCGCGCCGATCTGCGCGGCGATCAGCATGCCGTGGTCCGGGTAGCGGGCGACGAGCGCGGCGGTGAGGGCGGCGCCGTCGGCGGCCTTGCCCAGCTCCTCCTCGAACGCGACCAGGTACTCACGGGTCGCGGTGATCGCGGACGCGTCGGCGGCGGTGTCCGGGAGGCGGTGGCCGGGGACGACCAGCTCGGGCTCCAGCGCGGCCATCTCGTCCAGCGCCTTGATCCACGCGGCGCGGTCGCCGGGGGTGGGCGTGTCGGCGACCCACACGTGCTCCTGCTGGAAGAGCAGGACCCCGCCGACGATCGCCCTGTGCTCGGCCTGCCACAGGTAGTGCCGGTCGGGCAGCTCCGCCGAGCCGCCCCTCAGCTCGAAACGGTGCCCCTCCAGAACGAGGTCCCCGGTCAGCGGCTCGATCTCCACCAGCCGCGTCGGCAGGTTCGCCCCCAACGCCGCCCACGCCTTCAGCTTGCCCTCGTAGGAGTCCTTGATGTGCTCGATGACCAGCGGCGTCGCCACGAACCTCGCGTCCGGGAAGGCATCCGCGACGACCTCGGCACCGAAGTAGAAGTCGGGGTCGGCATGGCTGACGAACACGGTCGTGAGCGTCTTGCCCGAGTCCAGCACGGCCGCGGCGAGCCGATGCCCGTCCGCCCGCGTGAACGCGGCGTCGACGAGCAGCGCCTCGCTCTCACCGGTGACGAGCGTCGCCGTCTTGTTCTTGCTGCCGGCCGGGAAGTCCAGGTCGAGGACGGTGAATTCCAGGGTGCTCATGGGGGCTCCTTGAGGAGGCTGAGGGGCGACGACAATCCGCCTGACGACACAGTATCTGACTGTACAGATAGTTCGCCTTCGCGCCCCGACCCCCTATCAGTTCAACCCCGCCGCAAACCCCCGCAACTCCCGTACAGCCTCCCGGAGTTCACGGTTCACAACCCGCCCCGCCCGCTTCACGACCCGCCCGGCGACAAGGACGGTGTCCACGTTGTGCGGCCCGGCGGAGGTGACGACGGCGGCGACAGGATCGCGCTCCGCCGTGAGGACGTTGAGGTCATCGAGGCGGAGAAGAACGACGTCGGCCTGCTTGCCGGGCCGCAGGGACCCGGTCCGATCGCCGAGGCCGAGCGCGGTGGCGCCATCGATGGTGGCCATGCGCAGCACATCGGCGACGGTCAGCGGCACCTCGTCGGCCAGCCGGCTGGCCAGCAGCGCCGCGCGCATCACGGAGAACATGTCCCCCGGCGCGGAGGTGACCGTATCGGCGCCGAGACCGGTGACGACGCCCGCACGGCGCAGGCGTCCGGCGACGGGCGAGCGGTTGCCGAGCATCGCCTCGGCACCGGGGGCCGCGCACGCGGTGGCACCGGAGTCGGCGATCAGCTTGAGTTCGCCGTCGTCGAGCGTGTTGCCGTGGACGTAGAGGATCCGCTCACGCAGCAGGCCCGCGTCGCGCAGGGCGGTGACCGGGCGCGACGCGAGGGGCGTCGAGGCGACGTGGAAGGTGACCGGCAGATCCAGTTCGTCGACGGCGCGCCACTCCTCCGTGATCCGCTCGACCGGCGCGAACGACGGCCCGAGCGGCGCGTACGCGAGGGTGACGAGCGCCCGGTCGCTCGCGAGCCGCTGGTTGCGCACCCGGTACAGGTCGTCGAGGCCGTCCCCGCCGGTGACGGGGGTGCCGTAGCCGTAGACCGCGCGCAGCCCGGACTCGATGAGGGCGTCGACGGCCGCGTCGGCGTGCTCCGGGGAGTAGGTGATGTGGGAGTGGTCGAGCTGGGTGGTGATGCCGGAGTCGACGCACTCCAGGGCGGCGGCGAGGGTCGCCGCGTAGACGGCGCCGGGCGTGAACTGGGGTCCGTAGCGGGCGAGTGCGGCGAGGTAGCCGGCGAGGTCGGTGTCGACGGCGGCGCCGCGCAGGGCGGACTGCCACAGGTGGCGGTGGGCGTCGACGAACCCGGGCAGGACGATCCGGTCGGTGGCGTCGATGACGGTGGCCCCCGCGTCCGGGAGCCCCCGGCCGAGGGCGAGGATCCTGCCGTCCTCGATCAGGACGTCCGTGGCGTGCGTGGCGTGGGGGTGCGGCTCGGTGTCGACGACACGGCCGTTGCGGATCAGGATACGGGGATCTGTCACATCGAGAAAGCTACCCTGAAAGGCAACAAGAAAGCTATTCACAAAGCTATCCAGGCAGAGAACAGGGGCGGCCCCGCACCCGGAACCGCCCCGCGTCCCTCACACGTTCCGCCGGTACTGGCCTCCCACCTCGAAGAACGCCTCCGTCACCTGCTGGAGCGTGCACACCCGGGCCGCCTCCATGAGGACGGCGAAGACGTTGCCGTCGCCCACCGCCGCCTCCTTCAGCGCGGCCAGCGCCCGGTCCGCCTCGCTCCGGTGGCGGGCCCGGAAGCCGGTGACCCGCTCCAGCTGGGACCGCTTCTCCTCCTCGGTCGCGCGGGCGAGTTCGACCGGCCCCGGGGCGGCGTCGGCGGCGTGCGGGTTGCGGAAGGTGTTGACGCCGACGATCGGCAGCGTGCCGTCGTGCTTGCGCTGCTCGTAGAGCATCGACTCGTCCTGGATCCGCCCGCGCTGGTAGCCGGTCTCCATCGCGCCCAGCACACCGCCGCGTTCGCTGATCCGCTCGAACTCCTGGAGCACCGCCTCCTCGACGAGGTCGGTCAACTCGTCGATGACGTAGGACCCTTGGAGCGGGTTCTCGTTCATCGCGAGGCCCCACTCGCGGTTGATGATGAGCTGGATCGCGAGCGCCCGGCGCACCGACTCCTCGGTCGGGGTGGTGACGGCCTCGTCGTAGGCGTTGGTGTGGAGGCTGTTGCAGTTGTCGTAGAGGGCGATGAGCGCCTGGAGGGTGGTGCGGATGTCGTTGAAGTCCATCTCCTGGGCGTGCAGGGAGCGTCCGGAGGTCTGGACGTGGTACTTCAGCTTCTGGCTGCGCTCGTTCGCGCCGTACTTCTCCCTCATCGCGACGGCCCAGATGCGGCGGGCGACCCGGCCGAGGACCGCGTACTCGGGGTCCATGCCGTTGGAGAAGAAGAAGGAGAGGTTGGGCGCGAAGTCGTCGATGTGCATACCGCGCGCCAAGTACGCCTCGACGTAGGTGAATCCGTTGGCGAGGGTGAAGGCGAGCTGGCTGATGGGGTTCGCGCCGGCCTCGGCGATGTGGTAGCCGGAGATGGAGACGGAATAGAAGTTGCGGACCTTCTGCTGGATGAACCACTCCTGGATGTCGGCCATCATCCGCAAGGAGAACTCGGTGGAGAACAGGCAGGTGTTCTGCCCCTGGTCCTCCTTGAGGATGTCCGCCTGGACCGTGCCGCGCACGCTCGCCAGCGCCTCGGCGCGCAGCTCCGCCGCCTCCTCCTCGGACGGCTCGCGGCCCTCGGCTTCGCGGAAGGCGTCGATGCGCTGGTCCGTCACGGTGTTGAGGAAGAACGCGAGGACCGTCGGCGCGGGCCCGTTGATCGTCATCGACACGGAGGTGGTGGGCGCGACCAGGTCGAAGCCGTCGTAGAGGGCCTTCATGTCGTCGAGGGTGGCGACGGAGACGCCTGAGGTGCCGACCTTGCCGTAGATGTCGGGGCGTTCGTCGGGGTCGCGGCCGTAGAGGGTCACCGAGTCGAAGGCCGTGGACAGGCGGGTCGCGGGCTGGCCCTCGGAGAGGAGCTTGAAGCGCCGGTTGGTGCGGAAGGGGTCGCCCTCGCCGGCGAACATGCGGGCCGGGTCCTCGCCGTCCCGCTTGAAGGGGAACACCCCCGCCGTGAAGGGGAAGTGGCCGGGCAGGTTCTCGCGGCGCCAGTAGGTCACCAGCTCGCCGTGGTCGGTGGACCGGGGCAGGGCGACGCGCGGGACGCGGTTGCCGGAGAGGGATTCGCGGGTCAGCCTGGTGCGGATCTCCTTGCCGCGCACGGTGACGACCTGCTCGTCCCCGGAGTACGAGGCGACCACGGCAGGCCAGTTCGCGATCTGGTCGGCGGTCTCGGCGGGGAGGGCGCGACGGGCCTCGGTGGTGAGCGCGCGCACGTTCGCGGCGTCGGAACCCGCCCGCTCCAGCTCCTCCTCGACGGCTTCGAGCCGCTGCAACCGGCGTGCGGCGTCCGCGAGTTGGACCGTGCGGGCGTGGTAGGCGCGGACGGTGTCGGTGATCTCGGCGAGGTAGCGGACGCGGTCGGCGGGGACGACCTGGCGGATGCCGGAGGAGTGCCGGACGGCGACGGGGGCCAGGACACCCTCCGTGACGGGCAGCCCCTTGTCCGCGAGGACCGACCTCAAGTGCTGGTAGAGCGCGGTGACTCCGTCGTCGTTGAAGGTCGCGGCGCTCGTGCCGTACACCGGCATGTCCTCGGGCCGCTGCCCGAACGCCTCCCGGTTGCGGACCAGTTGGCGGCCCACGTCACGCAACGCGTCCTTCGCGCCCCGGCGTTCGAACTTGTTGATGGCGACCGTGTCCGCGAAGTCGAGCATGTCGATCTTCTCCAGCTGCGAGGCCGCGCCGAACTCCGGTGTCATCACGTACAGCGAGGTGTCGACGAACGGCACGATCGCCGCGTCGCCCTGCCCGATGCCGGGCGTCTCGACGATGACCAGGTCGAACCCGGCGGCCTTCACGACCCCGATGACGTCGGCCAGGTGCGCGGGCAGTTCATGGCTGCCTCGGGTGGCGAGGGAGCGGAAGAACACCCGGTTGCCGTCGAGGGAGTTCATCCGGATCCGGTCGCCGAGCAGGGCCCCTCCCCCGCGCCGCCGGGTCGGGTCGACGGCGATCACCGCGATCCGCAGCTTGTCCTGCTGGTCGAGCCTGAGACGCCGGACGAGTTCGTCGGTGAGCGAGGACTTGCCCGAGCCGCCGGTGCCGGTGATGCCGAGGACCGGGACCGCGCGCGCCGGTTCGGTGAACTCCCGTGGCAGCTTGCCGAGTTCGGCGCCGGTGATGGCGCGGGCGAGGGCGGAGCGGTCGCCGGCGAGCACGGCGTCGAGGTCGGCCGGACGCTCGTCCCAGAGGTCGGTGTCGCAGGCTGCCACGACCGAGTTGACCATCCCGGCGAGCCCCATCCGCTGCCCGTCCTCCGGGGAGAAGATGGTCACGCCGGACGCGCGCAGCCGGGTGATCTCCTCGGGCACGATGACGCCGCCCCCGCCGCCGACGACCTTCACGTGTCCGGCGCCCCGCTCGCGCAGCGACTCGACCAGGTACTCGAAGTACTCGACGTGGCCGCCCTGGTACGAGGAGACGGCCACCCCGTGCGCGTCCTCCTCCAGGGCCGCGTCCACGACCTCGCGCACCGAGCGGTTGTGCCCGAGGTGGATCACCTCCGCGCCCTGCGACTGGAAGATCCGCCGCATGATGTTGATCGAGGCGTCGTGCCCGTCGAACAGGGCGGAGGCGGTGACGAGCCGGACGGGGTTCCTGGGCCGGTGCAGTGCGCTCATGGGGACCTTCCAACAGCACGCGTCGAGATACTTGGTCGAGATACTTGGACGTCCTACTAAATAAATACTAGGACGTCCAAGTGAATTCGTGGGGTCCGGATCCCCTCAGATCCCCGCCGCGAGCCGCGCGAGCATGTCGTGGGCCGCCACCAGCGACGGTCCGTACCAGGTCAGCGACCGTCCGCTCACCAGCCGTACCGTCCGCCCCGGGAACATCTCGGGCCCGTCCTCCGCCGTGAACACGTACGGCTCGTCGGGCAGCAGCACGGCGTCCGCGCGGATCTCCGCGGCCTCGACGCGCGGATACCGGCCCCGCGCGTCCCCGTCGAACACGTTGGCGAGCCCGGCGCGGCGCAGCAGGTCCCCGGTGAAGGTGGAGCCGCCGACGACCATCCAGGGGTCGCGCCAGACGGGGACGGCGACGGTCGCGGTGACCGGCGCCGGCGCGCCGCCCCACAGCTCCCGCGCCTCGCCGAGCCAGCCGGGCTCCGCCACCCGCAGAGCCTGAGTGAACAGCCGTCCGAGCGAGTCGAGGGCCTGCGGGACCGTCTCCACGACGGTCACCCACACCGGCACGCCCGCCGCCCGCAGCCGGGCCACGTCCAGCTCGCGGTTCTCCTCCTTGTTCGCGATCACCAGGTCCGGCGCGAGCGCGGCGATCGCCGCCCGGTCCGGGTTCTTCGTCCCCCGCACCCGGCTCACCCCGAGGTCCGCCGGATGCGTGCACCAGTCGGTCGCCCCGACGAGGACGCCCGTCCCGGCCAGGGCCTCGGTCAGCGAGGGCACGAGGGAGACGACGCGGCGGGGCGGACGCGGCAGGTGGACCGGGGTTCCCATGTCGTCGTACATCCCGGCACTGTGCCACAGGGGCACGCCGGGATGCCCGCGGGGCGGGTGGGCGGCGGCCGGGGTCCGCCGAGGGGCGTCGGGACAGGGGGCGTCGGGTTGCGGGGCGCCGGGACGGAGGGCGCCGGATTGCGGGCGCTGGGGCAGGGGGCGTCGGGTCGGAAGGCGTCGGATCGCGGGACGTCGGAGCAGAGGGCGTCAGGCGTACGGCTCGCGTTCACGCGCCGCCGTAGGCGACGCCCGCCGTGCGCTCGTCCAGGGCCGTGTCGCCGGAGAGGACGGCGTGGTGGAGCTGGCGCAGGGAGGGGGAGGGTTCGAGGCCCAGTTCGGTGACGAGGGCGCCGCGCAGGCGCTGGTACGCCTCCAGGGCCCGCCAGGCGCCGCCGGAGCGGTGCAGGGCCAGCATGAACTGGGCGCAGAACCGCTCGTGCATGGGGTGACGTGCCGTCAGAACCCGGAGTTCCGGGACGACTTCGGCGTGCCGGCCGAGCCGGATGTCGGCCTCGATGCGCCGCTCCAGCGCGGCCATCCGGTTCTCCTCCAGCCGCAGCACCTCCAGTTCGAGCACGCTGCCCGCGCGGACGTCGACCAGGGCCGGCCCGTGCCACAGGTTGAGGGCGTCGCCGAGGAGGCGGGAGGCGGTGCGGTAGTCGCCGGCGTCGTAGGCGAAGCGGCCGTCGGCGACCAGCTGCTCGAACTCCTGGACGTCGACCTGGCCGGGCTGCACGCGCAGCAGGTAGCCGCCGAACTGGGTGACGAGGACGTCCTTCGCGCTGCGCGTCGGGTCGCCGGCGAGGCCCGCCGCGATCCTGCGGCGCAGTTGGAGGATGTAGGTCTGGAGGGTCGTCGACGCGCTGCGGGGGATCCGTTCGCCCCAGATCTCCGCCATCAGCGTCGGCACGGTGACGACGTGGTCCGCCTGGAGGGCGAGCAACGCCAGAATCTGCCGGGGTTTGGCCGCGCTGGGAACCACCGAGGTTCCGTGGACGTGCGCGGACAGCGGTCCCAATACCTTGATCTCCATAGCGTGCTCTCCCTTTTCGAGTCGCATCCCCTGGACCCGGGTGTCCCCCACTCGGAGCGTGCTGCGCATGCTCCCATCCGTGGTCGGGGGCGCCCAGTGAGCAACGCACGAGCGCAATCATGAAAAATTCATGGTCGGCCCATGACGCGCACAGCTCCCCCGTCCGGGTCCGGTTCGCCCAGAATCTGACCGCGCACACGCTCGATTCCTCCGGGATTCCGCCGTCTTCGACGACCGGCGGCCGGGAAGCGGTGCGCCCGACGGCTTGCCTCCCGCGCGCCGTGAGCGCCGGTCTGCCTCCGGCGTGAACTGCCGGGCCCTGATGCCGGGTTCCGCCAATCAATCCCCGTTCGGCCAGCCTCCGAAGGGCTGGAACAACGTATATTTCGAACAGTTCCAGCGGTCTTACGAGGAGGCACCGCATGGCCGACCCGTTTCGCCATACGGACACCGGAGCCGGTCACGAGGGGTCGGGCGCGTCCTTAGGCGAGGACGGAAGACGGCGGCCCCGTCCGGACGGGGACATTCCGGCGGCCCACGTCGTGAAGTTCGTCGCCGTCGCCGTGCTGTGCGGCTACTCGGCGGTGCTCGTGCTCAACGTCCTGTGGCACAAGCCGGGGCCGGGGAAGCTGGCGCTGTGCCTGGCGTGTGTGACGGCCCTCGTCGGGGTCCAACTCCTGCACATCACCCCGAAGATGCGGCGCCGGCCGCTGCGCTGGAAGGTGCTCACGCTCGGCGTCCAGACGGTCCTGACGTTCCTGCCGTTCATGTGGTTCGGGGTGACCTGGGCCGGGGTCGGCGGTGTCCTCGGTGCCTCACTGCTGCTCCTGCTGCCCCGTCCGCTGTCCTGGGTCCTGTTCGGACTCGTCGCCGCGGCGATCTGCGCGTACACCGTGCACCTGGGGCTGCCGGTGGTCAGCCAGATCTACACGCCGCTGACCACGGTGCTCACGGGTCTGGTGCTGCACGGGCTGACGCGGCTGACCGATCTCGTGCGTGAAGTCCACGCCACGCGCGCCGAGTTGGCCCGGATGGCGGTCGCGCAGGAGCGGCTGCGGATCTCCCGGGACGTGCACGATCTGCTGGGCTACAGCCTCTCCGCGATCACCCTGAAGTGCGAGTTGATCCACCGGCTGGTGCCGGTGCACCCCGGGCGGGCACTGGACGAGGTCGCGTCCGTCCTCGAAGTGTCCCGGCAGGCCGTCGCGGACGCGCGGCTGGTCGCCCACAGCTACCGGGAGATGTCGCTCGCGGACGAGGCGGAGTCGGCGGCGGCGGTGCTGGCGGCTGCGGATATCCGCACCACGATGGACATCTCCTGCGGACGGCTGCACCCTGCGGTGGACACGGTGCTCGCGACCACGCTGCGCGAGGGTGTCACCAACATCCTGCGCCACAGCAAGGCGCAGACCTGTGAGATCAGGGCCGTGCGCGAAGGGGAGAGCGTGCGGCTCGTGCTCGTGAACGACGGGGTGGGCGGCAAGGACCGGCCGGCCGCCCCGGGCTGCGGGCTCGACAACCTCCGGAGCAGGGTCGACGCGGTCGGGGGGCGACTGACGGCCATGGTCCGGGAGGACGGAAGGTTCCGGCTTGTCGCTAAAGTACCCGTACGGCCGAACTCCTCGGCGGCACCGACCAATGCCGTGCGGGAGATCGCGTAATCGTCACCGCACACGCGGACACGCTTGATCAGGGGGAATCATGCTGTCGGTGAAGATTCTGCTCGCCGAGGACGTCCACATGGTCCGGGGAGCACTGGTGGCCCTGCTGGAACTGGAGCCCGACCTCCAGGTCGTCGCGTCGGTGGACCGCGGCGACCTGATCGTGGAGACGGCGCTGCGCACCCGCCCCGACGTCGCCGTCGTCGACATCGACCTCCCCGGTACGGACGGCATCACGGCCGCCGCCGAGCTGCACGAGCGGCTGCCGGCCTGCCGGGTCCTCATCCTCACCAGCCTCGGGCGGCCCGGCATGGTCCGCCGGGCCCTGTCCGCCCACGTCTGCGGCTTCCTCCTCAAGGACGCGCCCCCCTATCGGCTCGCCCACTCCGTCCGCGCGGTCGCCGCCGGGAAACGCGTCGTCGACCCCCAACTCGCGCTCTCCGCCTGGGAAGCCGCCGAGTCCCCCCTCTCCCCCCGCGAGGCCGAAGTCCTCCGCCTCGCCTCCCGAGGCGCCGACGCCGCCGAGATCGCCGACGCCCTCTACCTGACCAAGGGCACCGTCCGCAACTACCTCACCGCCATCGTCGCCAAACTCAACGCCCGCAACCGCATCGACGCGATCCGCATAGCCCGCGAGGCCGACTGGATCCCGTGACACGCGTCACTGACCGGGGGCCAACGGGGTAGGGGTCGGGGGGAGTTGGGGGTTGGCGAGGATATCGAGGCGCACCGGGGCCAGGGGAGCACCGACACCCGGCGAGCGCCGAGAGCACCGGCCAACTTCCCCGCCCCCAGGGCGCGTTCGAGGGAAGCTGAGGGTCGGGGGAAGCTGAGGGTCGGTGAGGGTATCGAGGCGCACCGGGGCCAGGGGAGCACCGACACCCGGCGAGCGCCGAGAGCACCGGCCAACTTCCCCTCCCCCAGGGCGCGTTCGGAGAAGCTGGGGATCGATGGAGGCGCCGAGGCGCGCCGGGACCCGGAAGACGCCGACGGCCAGCGAACGCCGAAGGCAACGACCAACTCCCCCGACCTCAGGGTGCATTCGGGGAAACTGAGGGCCAGTGGAGGCGTCGAGGCGCGCCGGGGCCCGGAAGACGCCGAGGCACGAACAGGGCCGGGGAAGCACCCCGCCAGCCAGCGAACACCGAGCGCGCAAGCCAACTCCCCTAACCCCAGGGCGCGTTCGGGGAAACTGAGGGCCAGTGGAGGCACCGAGGCGCGCCGGGGCCCGGAAGACGCCGAGGCACGAACAGGGCCGGGGAAGCACCCCGCCAGCCAGCGAACACCGAGCGCGCCAACCAACTCCCCCAACCCCAGGGCGCGTTCGGCGGCCGGCAGGATGCCCCCGTGCCACGCCGGGCGTCTGCCGCCCGGGGTTCTGCGCGTGCCGGGGTCTGCGGTCTCCTGGGCGGCGGTTCCCCACCCGGGGAGGGCGCGGGCCGACGTCGCTCGCGGTGGTGTTGCGCCGGGTGATCCGGACAGGCGGGCCATCGGCCGCCGCCCGGCGCCGGAGCGGCAGTCACCGGACTGCTCGCCCGGCCTCTGCGAGGGCCACTAACCGGCGGCAGCGCCCCGGGGCGATACGCCGGCGGCAGCCCCGGCGGGCCGCTCTGCCGAGTCACCGGATCCGTGCCGATACGCCGCCCGGCGGGACACCACCCCGCGCGCGGCGCAAGCTCCGCTCGGCCGGGCCACGTTCGGCTCTCCGCGAGGCGCTTCCCCACCCGGGCACGGCACCGGCACACGCCCGGGACGACGCCTCCTCGCCCGGCCGCAGTCCCCCGCCCGACGCACCCGCTCCCACCCCACACATCCCCCCGCCCCCGGATACAGCACCCGCCCCCGCCCAGGACAGCACCTCCCCGCCCGGCCGCAGTCCCCCGCCCGACGCACCCGCTCCCACCCCACACATCCCCCCGCCCCCGGATACAGCACCCGCCCCCGCCCCAGACAGCGCCTCCCCACGCCATGCCTCCGCCCCCCATCCATACCTCCTCAGCCTCCCGGTTCCGGCATCCGCCCCGCCCAGAACAACGCCTCCCCTCACCATGCGTCCACCCCCGATCCATACCTCCTCCGTCCCCCTCCTCCGTCCCCCGTCCCCCTCCTGCTTCCCTCGCGCCCTCCGCCCCCCACCCCCCTCACTCCCCCACCCCCGGCTCCCCCGCGTCCAGCGCCGCGAGCACCCCCGCCAACGGAAGTGTGTCCGTGTCGTGGGAGATGGAGAGGCAGTGGGGGCCGGTGGGGCCGGCGAGGCGGCGGAGGAGGGGGGTGAGGATGGGGCGGGGGGCTATTTCGATGATGTGGGTGGGGGCGTGGTGGGCGAGCATGTGGCGGGCGGCGTCGGCGAAGCGGACGGGGGCGGTCATGTGGTGGGCCCAGTAGGAGGTGCCCAAAGGGTCGGTCAGTTGGCGGCCGTAGACCGTGGAGTAGAAGGGGAGTTGGGGACGGGCGCCCGGGGAGCGGCGGGCGGCCGCCGTGAACGGGGGGACGGCCGCCGCCATGAAGGGGGAGTGGAAGGCGTGGTCGACGGGGAGGAGCCGGCTGGAGATGCCGGCGTCCGCGAGGCGGGTGCGGACGCGGGCCAGTCCTTCCAGGTCGCCGGAGAGGACGGTCGCGCGGGCCGCGTTGACGGCGCCGATGGACACACCCGGCTCCACCGCGGCGACCTCCGCGGCCTCGTACGGATCGGCGCAGGTCGCGAGCATGCCCCCGCTGCCCGGAAGACGTTGCATGCACGCGGCCCGCAGGGCGACGAGCCGCGCGGCGTGCCCGAGGGTCAGCGCCTCGGCGACGGTCGCGGCGGCGAACTCCCCGATCCCGTGCCCGAGGACGGCCACGGGCCGCACCCCGGCGTCGAGCAGGGTCCGCGCGAGCGCGTACTCGACGGCGAACAGCGCCGGCTGCGACAGGGCCGTGCGGTCGATGCCGGGGTCCTGCCCGAGGACCAGGTCCGTGACCGAGCGGCCGAGGTAGGGCCACAGCACCTCGTCCACCCAGGTCAGGCTGGACCGGTAGCAGGTGGAGTGCCGGTACAGCCCCCGCGCCATCCCCGGGTACTGGCTGCCCTGCCCCCCGAACACGAACACCGCCCGCACCCGCTGCCCGCCGTCCTCCCCCGCGCGGCGGGCCGCGAGGTGCCGGGCCAGTTCCCGGACCGTCGGGTACATCCACAGGTCCGCGGGACCGACCCCCGGCCCGAACTCGGCCTCGATGTCGCCGTAGAGGCTGAGCCGGGCCACCGAGTCGAGCCCGCAGTCCACGAGCAGCGCGTCCCGGCCCACCTCTCTTCGCGTGTAGTCCGCGATCCGCCCCGTCAGCCAGCCGACGCACTCCCGCTCGTGCCGTTCCCCGCTCAGTACGCGGATCACCCCAGCCCCCCTCCGTCGTCCCGGTTCATCCGGTCAGTGCGGTCGCTCCCACGGCCAGGTCGGTGTCGAGCCGCTGGTGCAGCGGACGGATCCGGCCGCGCAGGAACAGCTCGCGCATCGCGGAGCGCTCCACCTTCCCGCTGGTCGTGCGGCGCACGGTGCCGGGCCGTACCAGCAGCACCCCGCCGACGTGCACGTCGAACTCCTCGGTGAGGCACCGCTCGACCTGCCCGGCGAGCGCCGCGAGGTCGAGGTCGTAGCCGCTGCGGGCGCGCAGTTCCTGCACGACGACGACCCGCTCCCGCTCCCCCGGCACCGCGAACGCCGTCCCCGGCCCGAACAGCGCGTTGACGTGCTGCACGGTCCGCTCCACGTCCTGCGGGTAGAGGTTGCGTCCGGCGACGACGATGACGTCCTTGAGCCGCCCGGTGACATACAGGTGCCCGTCGTCGAGGGTGCCGAGGTCACCGGTGCGCAGGAAGCCGCACTCCCCGTCGGCGGTGCGGGCGTGGAACACGCGGGACGTCTCCCCGAGGTCGCGCCAGTAGCCGCGCGCCACCCCCGCCCCGCGCACCCAGATCTCGCCGATCCGCCCGTCCGGGACCGGCGTGCGGGTCTCGGGGTCGACGATCCGCACCTCGCAGCCGGCCGCCCGCCCGCACGACAGCAGGCGCCGCACCGGCCGCCCCGGACGCGGCTCCTGCCACAGGTGGCGTTCCAGCGCCTCGGCGTCCACGAGCCGTTCGGGCCGGGTGCCCGCGCTGCCGGAGACGAGCAGGGTGGCCTCGGCGAGCCCGTAGCAGGCGGCGAACGCGTCGGCCCTGAACCCGGCGGGGGCGAACCGCTGCGTGAAGTCCCGCAGCGTCTCCGGGCGGACCGGCTCGCCGCCGGAGACGGCCGTCCGCCAGCCGCTCAGGTCGAGGCCCGCGAGCTGGTCGTCCGTGACCCGGCGCAGGCACAGGTCGTAGGCGAAGTCGGGGGCGCCGCTGACGGTGATCCCGTGCCGGGCGACGGCCTCCAGCCAGCGCACCGGGTGGCGGACGAAGGTCTCGGCGGGCAGCATCACCGAGGTGCCGCCCAGCCACAGCGGGTGCAGCAACTGGCCGACCAGGCCCATGTCGTGGTGGAGCGGCAGCCAGCCGCCGACCCGGTCGCCGGGCCGGGTGTCCAGGGCTTCCTGGATCGCGCGCTGGTTGGCTAGCAGGTTCTCGTGGGTGATGACGACGCCGTGCGGGTGCCCGGTGGAGCCGGAGGTGTACTGGAGGTAGGCGACCGTGTCCGGGGTGGTCTGCGGGGGCGTCCACGGCGGGGCGCCCGGGACGGCGTCGGCGGGCAGGCACGGCATGTTGCCGAAGCCGCAGCGGGCCAGCAGCCGGGAGACCTCCGGGGCGAGGGCCGCGTCCGTGAGCGCCACGCACGGCGCGGTGTCCTTCACGATGCCGGTGATGCGCTCCTCGTGGTGCGCGTGGCCGCCGCCGGGCGGGCAGGGCACGGCGATGGCCCCGGCGTACAGGCAGGCCAGGAAGCTGACGGCGAACTGGCGGCGGGAGCGGTGCAGCAGCAGGACGCGTTCGCCGGCCGCGCCCTGGCTCTGCAGCCAGCCGGCGAGCCGGCGGACGGCCGCGTCGAGGGCCCGGTAGGAGACCGGTTTCGGGCGGCCCCGCTCCTCGCTGTCCGGCAGCAGGAGCAGCGCCTCCGCGCCGGGTGTCCGCTCCGCCCTGGCCAGCATGAGTTCGATGAAGTTCCGGTGGCTGGTGGTCAACACGTCCCCCTCACATGTGTTCCCTCGGTCACGGAACGGGCCGGCGGGCCGCGCGGAGGTGGCGTGACCGCCCCGGCCCTCACTCGGCACGCCGCGGTCCGTGTTCCGCGACCTGCCCCGCCGGTTCGCACCGGCGCCGCCATCACCGCGGGCTCGTCCCAGGGCCCTTCTGAGGAGCGGGTGCGCGGACATGACATACATTGCCGCAGTCCGCTCGAACGCCGGTCGTGTGCGGGCCGGGGGAAGGTCGAGCGCGGGGTTGGGGGACGGGAGGGGTGCGCGGGTCACGGGGGCGGGGGCGTGGCCCGTTCCACCGTCAGACGGGTCGTGAGCCGTTCGAGGCGGCGGCGGCCGTCGTCGAAGCGGGTGCTGGACAGGGCGGCGGCACAGGGCTGGGCTGCGTGCCACCACATGAGGCCGAGGTAGGCGCGCGGATCGGTGGTGGAGCGCAGCAGGAGGACGCCGCCGAAGCCGATGTCGTGCATGAACGGGCCGGCGAGGGCGCCGAAGTCGCGTTCGAAGCGCGCGGGGTCGCCGTCCACGGACGCCTCGACGAGGACGGCGTGCGCGGTGTCCGGCAGGGTCGCGGGGGTGCCGAGCAGGCCGACGCCGACGGCCTGGGCCGGTTCGACCGTGGCGAGGGCGCCGAGGCGGCCCTGTTCGGCGCGGGCGCCGCCGTCGTGGAGGGCGGCGAGCAGCGTCGCGGACGAGCCCCAGCAGCTGACGTGCAGATAGCTGCGGGGGCGGTCCAGGGAACGGAGCGTCACCTGGCCCCGGTCGCCGGGGCGGCCCTCCTGCCGCCGGGCGCTGCGTCTCAGCTCGCGTTCAAGGTGCTCCCGGGAGTCCTCGCCGGTCAGCTCGTACCGCCGTACGGCGGCGACGAGGCGCACCGGCTCGCCCTCGGTGTCGGCCCGACGGGGTTCCCGGCTCGCCCCGTTCGCCGTGTCCCGCGCCACAGCGCACCGTCCTTTCGGGGACCTGACGATCTCAGCGGAGTCTCGCCGCGGCGTGCGCGTTCGCGGCATACACGTGACACCTGAGCAAGAAACGCTCGAGCACGGCTAGAGCCCCTGGCGCGGGGCGGTTGAACTGGCGCGAACTTACCCCTGGGGGCCCGTTTCGAGCCGCCATCGAGCAGGCCGGCGCACCCTCCCCCGGACCACCGCCTCCACCCTGAAGGATCCCGCCATGCCCGTCCCCCCGAACCCCACCCCCCACTCCCTGACCAGCCGCCTCCTCCGTTCCGCCTACCACTCCCTAGCCCTATACGGCTGGTTCTGGCTCCCCGGCGTCCCCCCGTCCGACCTCTTCGACCCCCCATACCCCCCGGAATGGAAAACCCCACCCACCCCACCCACCGCCCCCTGAACACTCCGGCCGATTTGCCCCCCACCGCCGGCCTCAACGAGCCACATCGGTGGCGTCCCGCCGAGTGGTGTAACCATGCCCGCCGTGTGGCTCCGCTCAGGGTCGAGACGGCGCCGGCCGACCGGCTCGTGCGGCCGCAACGCGTGCTGCTCGCGGGCGTGAGCACCCCGATCCGGTGCCGAGGCGAACGCGTCGGCCAATTGACCTGCGGAGTCAAGAGCCCTGCGCCGCCACACCACTCGGCGGGACACCAGCGCCACATCCACCGACACGGCCGGAGGCCCGACGCGACTGAAGCGGCCACCGTGGCCACCACGGCCGGAAAAGCTGGCGCGGCCGGGAGGCCGGGAGGCCGGGAAGGCCAGGGAAGGCCAGGGAAGGCCGGGAAGGCCGGGAAGGCTGAACGATCGGCGCGGCTGGCGCGGGCGAAGCGGCCGGCGCGGGCGACGCGGTTGGCATGGCCGACGCGGCCGGCCGGCAGCCGTGGTCGGCGCAGCCGGCGACGAAGGCGTGTCGGTCGCCCCCTGAACGCTCCGGCCGAGGGCCCCGTAGGCCGTGCCCGGCGCAGAGACCGCCGGGAGGAGAACTGGACCCGAGGCACACGGACGCGCTGCGGCCCCCGCCGCGCATGACAGCCGCCCCGAGACAGCCAGGCTTCTCGGCCCGCCCGCGCCCGCCTCCCCACCCGGGTACCTCGCGGGCCGCGCCCCGGCAAGGGGACCGCCGGCGCGCCCCAACGAGCCCTACGGGTGGCCTCCTGCCGGGTGGCGTAGCGATGCGGGGCCGTCAGCCTCCGCCCGGAGCCGAAGCCGCGCCTGCCGGCCTGCCCGCCCGGCCGCGGCATGTGCCGCTCACCGGCGCCGACACCCCGACGCGCCGCGTCGACCCCGCCCCAGCGGGCGTGCCTGCCGAGCCACCGATCTCCGCGCCGGCACACCACCCAGCGGGACGTGCCCCCAGCCCTGCGTCCCCATAAGCCCCACCCTCCAGACACGCAGCCCCGCGCCCCTCGCCCCTCGCCCCGCGCCCCGCGCCCCGCGCCCCGCGCCCCGCGCAGGCGGAAGTGTCGGCGGCGGGGTCACGGCCTGCGGGCCCGCCGACGCCACCCCGGCACGTTCGCGGGTGTACTGACGCCCTCCCCCGGGGCCCTTGGGAGGAGGCCGGGGAGAGGGCGTCCGGGTGGGGTCACGCCTGGTGTTCGGCTATCACCGCCGCGTCCTTCGCGCCGTCGCCCGCGGCGACGACCGCGTGGAAGCGGGCGAGGACCGTGTCGAGGACGGGGAGGGTCAGGCCGGCGGTGTGGGCCGCCGTGGTGGCGATGTCGATGTCCTTCTCCATCAGGTCGGCGCGGAAGAAGGCGGGTTCGTAGCGGTTCTCCTTCATGAGGGCGGCGCGGAACTTCATGACGACGGAGCTGAAGCCGCTGTCCGAGATGGAGGTGATGAGCTGGGTGCGGTCGAGGCCGGAGGCGACGCCGTAGGCGATTGCTTCGGACAGGGCGGCGACCTGGGCGCCGAGCAGGAGGTTGAGGACGAGTTTCATGCTGGTCGCGGTCCCGGGCGGACCGAGGTGGAGAACTTGGGTACCAAGCGCGTCGAGCACGGGGCGGACCTCGGCGAAGTCGTCCTCGTCGCCGGAGACGTAGACGCGCAGGGCGCCCTCGCGGGCCTGGAAGGGGTTGCCGACGACGCACGCCTCGACCCGGCGCAGCCCCTGCGCGGAGAGCCGTCCGGCCGCGTCCCGGGCGTACCCGGGGGAGACGGTCGAGGTGTCGACGACCAGCGCGCCCGGCGCGAGCACCGGCACGACCCGCCCGAACAGCACCTCCTCGACGGCCCGTTCGTCACTGAGGCTCAGCAGGACGACGTGCTGCCCCTCGGCGGCCCCCTCGGGAGAGTCCGCGAGGACGGCCCCCGCCTCCACGAGCGGTTTCGCCTTGGCGGACGTCCGGTTGAAGACGGTGAGCCGGTGGCCCTGGTCGAGGAGCCGGTGCGCCATCCCCCCGCCCATGTTGCCGAGGCCGATGAACGCCAGCTGGTTCATGACTAGCTCCTTCCGGTCGGTACGCGGCGTGTCAGTACGCGGCGTCGACCTCGTACACGGCGAACGGCTTGCCCGCGCGGGTGTCGCGGAACGGCCGCAGCGGCGCCGTGTCCGCGCGGTGCCCGGCGCCCTGTTCCCATTTCTCGAACGCGGCCATGGACTCCCAGCGGCTGACCACCGCGAGCGCGGTCGGATCGGCGGGGCTGCGCAGCAGCTCGTTGCCGAGCATGCCGGGCACCCCCGCGAGCCGTTCGCTCACCAGGTGGTAGGCGGCCCGCACCTCGGCGAGCTGGGCCTCGTCGTACGCGGCCTGGTAGACCATGACCCTGACCTCAGCCGGCACGGCCCGCCGCCTCGCCGACGAGGTGGGTGACCAGCTCCATCGTGTGGAACGAACCCCCCTTGCGGTACGGGTGCAGGGTCGCCCGGTGCGCCAGGTGCTCGGGGCTGTCCTCGAACGCCCGGAAGCGCGGCTCGTCCACCCAGTCGCTGACGATGTAGTAGGTGGACTCCTCGGCGGTGGACCGCGACAGGGACTGCCCGAGGTTGGCGGGGTGCCCGGTGACGGCGTCGGTGCCCTCGTGCCAGGCGCGTTCGAAGGCGGCCTCCTTGCCGGGTTCGATCTCCATGCGCAGCATCACCCGGAACGTCATCAGGAGATCCCCCCGTCGACTCCGATCACGTTGCCGGTCACGTACCGGGACAGGTCGCTGGCCAGCCACAGCACCGCCCCGGCCACCTCCTCCGGCGTGCCGAGCCGCCCGAGCGCCGTCTTCGCGCTGTAGCGCTGGAGCATCAGCGTGCGCTGCTCCTCGGGCAGGTTGTGGAAGTTCTCCGTCTCGATGACGCCGAGCGCGAGGACGTTGAAGCGGATGCCCTTGGGCCCGAACTCCTTGGCCAGCGACCGGTTCAGGCCCACCAGCGCGGCCTTCGTCATCGTGTAGTGGGCCCGCAGCGGGATGCCCGCGTCGATCGACCGGGAGCCGATGCTGACGACGGAGGAGCCCTCCCCGAGGAGCGGCAGCGCGTGCTGGATCACCAGGTGCGCGCCGGTCACGTTGGTCGTGAGGATCCGCTGCCACTCCTCCAGCGGCAGGTCGGCGTACGGGACGTGGCTGATCGTGCCCGCGTTGTTGACGACGAGGTCGAGGCGGCCGTACCGCTCCCGGACCTGCTCCAGCAGGCCCGCGATCTCGGCCGCCTGGGAGAGGTCGGCGCGCAGGACGTGGTGGTCGCCGCCGGTCTCCTTCAGCGCGGCCTCCAGCGAGGCGACGTGCTCGCTGTCGTTCTGGTAGCAGGTGACGACGTCCATGCCGGCGCGGGCCAGCGCGAGGACGATGCCCCGGCCGACCCCGCGGGTGCCGCCGGTGACGAGGGCCTTCTTGCCCCGGAGCGCGAGTTCCATCGGTGTTCCTCCTTGAGCGGTTGGGTCAGAGCAGGACGCCGAGCGCGGCGCAGTTGATCAGCAGCGCGGCGATGGTGAGGAGGCTGCGCCTGCGGTTCCAGGCGCCCCAGTCGTGGCGCGGGTCGCGGTCCGCGAAGTCCGCCGGCAGGTCCTCGGGGTCGAGGGTGCGCATCCAGCGGTTGACGGGGACGTTCTTCGCGACCGAGATGACGGAGGTCGCCGCCGCGAGGACGGCGGCCACCGCGAACGCGGCCCGCGCGACCGGCTCCGGCGCGAGGAACGCCAGAGCCGTGTCGCAGCCGACGGTGCCGACCAGGCAGAGCGGCATCGCCGGGTCGTAGCGCGTCCCGAAGAACGCGTGGGCCTCGACGTACCGGTCGGCGGGCAGCGAGGCGAGGTAGGGGAAACCGCCCAGCTGGGTGCCGAACAGGACGCCCGCCGCGAGGCCGTTCAGCAGCAGGACGAGGGGGACGAGGAGGGTCAGCACACCGGCTCCCTCAGTGGGCGAGGGCGCGGGCCGCGGCCTCGACCTTCTCCTTGATGAGCGCCATCTGGACCTTCGTGTTGCGGTTCAGGTGCGCGGTCATCTGCTCGTCCGTCGCGGGGGCCTGCGGCTTCATGTGGAAGTCCTGCACCCAGCGCATCCGCACCCCGCCGCCGGGCTCCTCGGTGTACTCCCAGTAGATCTTCATGAAGTCGAACGGGCCCGTCTCCACGCGTTCGGCGTGCACGGTGCGGGCCTTGGGGTCGCTGGTGCGCCGGGATACCCAGCTCCAGACGTTGCCGTCCTCGTCCGGGTGCATGGTGAGGCGGAACAGGACGGTGTCGCCGTCGCGCTCCAGGATCTCGGCCTTGGCGTACTCGCTGAACAGGTCGGGCCAGTTGGGCACGTCGTCGGTCATCCGCCACACCAGGTCCATGGGGGCCTGGATGACGATGTGGTTGTCGGTGTGTCCGGCCATGTCACGCTCCGTTTCTCGTCAGGGTCGGCCCAGGACCAGGGCCGAGGTGAAGCCCCCGTGGCCGCGCGCCAGCACCAGGGCGTGGCGCAGGGGGAGTTGCCGGGGGCCCTCGGTGACCAGGTCGATGTCCAGGCCGGGGGCCGGGCGGCGGGTGCCGATGGTGGGCGGGACGACGCCGTCGCGCAGCGCGAGCAGGGCGGTCGCGACGTCCAGGGGGGCGCCGCCGCCGTAGAGGCGGCCGGTGAGGGTCTTCGGCGCGGTCACCGGGACGGCCGACGGGCCGAAGATCCCGGCGATCGCCTCGGCCTCGGCGCGGTCGTCCGCCGGGACGCCGGCGGCGTCCGCGAACACCACGTCGATGTCCCCGGGGGTCAGCCGGGCGTCCCGCAGGGCCTGTTCGGCGACCCTGCGCAGCACCCGGGGCCGGCCTGTCTCCGCCGGCGGGTCGAAGCCGGCGGCGTGGCCGAGGACCCGGCCGTAGCCCGGCCCGGCGCCCCGCGCCCCGGCGGACGCGGCGCTCTCCAGGACGAGGATGGCGCCGCCCTCGCCGGGCACGTACCCGCTCGCCTCCGCGTCGAAGGGGAGGTAGGCGCGGGCCGGGTCCTGCGCGGTCGACAGCTTGCCGGTGGACAGTTGCGCGGTCAGGCCGTACGGGCACAGCGAGGCGTCCGTACCGCCGGTCAGCACCAGCCGCGCGCCCTTCCCGGTCAGCCGCTTCGCCTGCGCGAGCGCGTCGAGGCCGCCCGCCTGCTCGCACGCCAGCACCCCGCAGGGCCCGCGCATCTGGTGCCGGATGGACAACTGGCCGGTGGTGGCCGCGTAGAACCAGGCGATCGACTGGTAGGCGCCCACCCACGACGGCTCGTGCTGGTACAGCGCCGTCATCTCCCGCTGCCCGAACTCGGTGCCGCCGGACGAGGACGACGTGACGACCGCCATCTCGAACTCCGGCAGCGCCCCCGGGTCCACCTCCGCGTCCGCCAGCGCCTCCTCGGCCGCCGCCAGCGCCAGATGCGTCCAGTGGTCCGTCTGCGAGATCAGCCGCCGGGGCCGCACCGCGCTCTCCGCGTCGAACCCCGGCACCTCCCCCGCCAGCCGCACCGGATACCCCGCCGCGTCGAACCGCTCGATCCGCCCGATCGCCGACTTCCCCGCCAGCACGGCGGCCCAGTGCGCCTCCACCCCGATCCCCGTCGGAGCGGTCACCCCGATCCCGGTGATCACCGGTGCGCCGGTCATGATCCGCCCCTTCCCGCCGCCGCTGCCGCTGTGCCCGGACGGGCCAGGAGCATGGCGGTCTGGAAGCCGCCGAAGCCGCTGCCGACGCTGAGGATGACGTCCATGGCGTGGTCGCGAGCGGTGCGCGGGACGTAGTCGAGGTCGCACTGGGGGTCGGAGTTGTGGAGGTTGGCGGTGGGCGGGACGACCTGGCGCTGGAGGGCGAGGGCGCAGGCCGCGACCTCGATGGAGCCGATGGCGCCCAGGGAGTGGCCGACCATGGACTTGATCGAGCTGACCGGGATGTCGTAGGCGTGCGAGCCCAGGCTGCGTTTGAAGGCGGCCGTCTCGTGCCGGTCGTTCTGCTTGGTGCCGGAGCCGTGGGCGTTGATGTAGCCGACGGCCGTCGGGTCCAGGCGGGCCTGGTCCAGGGAGACCCTGATCGCCTCGGCCATCTCGCGGCCGTCCGGCTTGAGGCCGGTCATGTGGTAGCCGTTGCTGCGGCCGGCGAACCCGACGATCTCGCCGTAGATACGGGCCCCCCGCGCCTCGGCGGCCTCGCGTTCCTCCAGGACGAGGACGGCCGAGCCCTCCGCGAGGACGAAGCCGTCACGGTCGCGGTCGAAGGGGCGCGAGGCGTGCTCGGGGTCGGAGTTGTTGGGCGTGGTGGCCTTGATCGCGTCGAAGCAGGCCGAGGTGATCGGGGAGAGCGGCGCGTCGGTGGCGCCCGCGAGGGCCACGTCCGCGCTGCCCTCCTCGATGAGCTGCGCGGCGTGCGCGATGGAGTCGAGGCCCGAGGTGCAGCCCGTCGACACCAGCGCGACCGGCCCCTCCGCGCCCACCTCCCACGCGACCTCCGCCGCGAGGGTGCTCGGCACCATGTAGCCGTACAGGTGCGGGACGCCGTACTCGTGGTCGACCAGCCACTTGCGGCCCCGGTCGCTGAGGACGACGTACTCCTCCTCCAGGCCCATCGTGCAGCCGACCGCGCTGCCGATGCTGACGGTGATCCGCTCGGGAGGCAGCGCCGCGAGGTCGATCCCGCTGTCCTCGACGGCCTCCCGGGCGGAGACGACCGCGAACTGGGCGGCGCGGTCCATCCGCCGGATCTGCTGCGCCCCGAGCCCCGCCGCCACCGGGTCGAAGTCGACCTCGGCGGCGACCTGGGAGCGGAAGGGCGCCGGGTCGAAGAGGCTGATCCGGCGGGTGGCGGTGCGTCCCTCGGACAGCAGCTGCCAGAACGCCTCCCGCCCCACCCCGCCCGGCACCACCGCGCCGACCCCGGTGATGACGGCCCGTCGGCTCACGGCGTACCGCCCACGTCCGGGTTGGACCGCTCGGGGTGCTGCGCCGCCTCGGTGTCGACGTGGCCCAGCTCCGGGCGCGGGGCCAGCGGCGAGAGGTGGAAGGCGCACTTCGCGGTCGTGTCACCGACGTTCACCAGCCGGTGGCGGACCCCGATCGGCACGAGCAGGGAGTCGCCGGGCCCGAGGTCGATCCGCTCGCCGTCCAGGGTCATCGTCAGCGTGCCCTCGACGACGTGCAGGAACTCCTCGGAGTACGGGTGGTAGTGCTCGGTGACGTGGTCGCCGGGCTCCAGGGTCATGACCCCGCCGAAGCCGGAGGTGCAGCCGACCGTCTTGGGGCTGAGCGTGACCCGGATGTCGCCGCCGCGCCGGGTGTTGGGCACGGCCTCGTCGGCGGAGACCTTCACGGTCCGTGTGATGGAGGTGGTCACCGGATCCGCCCCTCGTCCTTGGTCCAGATGTAGAACGGCTCGGCCATCGCGTCCTTCGGCTCCTTCCAGTCGGGGTCGTAGGGCTCGACGCACTCTGCGAGCCGCGTGTTGATGTCGTGGTAGAGCGGGTGGCTGCGGGCCCGGTACAGGTTCGGGGTGATGTCCTCGTCGGCCTCGACGAGGTGGAAGTACAGCCCGTGGAAACGGAACAGGGTGCGCCGGGAGACGCCGATCATCCCCGGCAGGTCGGAGGCGTCGGACTCGGCGAAGATCTCGGCGATGTCGTCCGCCTTGTCGGGCTTGAGGCGGGCGACGATCAGGGTGCGGTGCACGGCGTACCTCCTGGGCAACGGCGTCCGGCGTCAGGTCGGACCGGACCGTCGCACCGGCGTCTGGAGGGTCACTCGAAACCACCTCCAACTCCGGCGGGGTGGACGGGCGTTCGAGCGGAGCGCGAGAGGGCTGGGCTGGTCTGGGGGCCGAGACCGGCGCCGGAAACCCCGGTGCAGGGAACCCCGATCCCCGAGGAGCCGTCCATGCCGTTCGCCGCGATCACCTACGACATCAAGCCCGGCTGCGAGAAGGAACTCACCGAGATCTTCGGCAACTTCAGGCGGGTGCGCGGCAGCAGCGTCACCGACGACGCCGGCCGCGAGGCGGGCACGATCCTCGCCACCGCCGTCTTCCTGCGCGACGACACCCTCGTCCGCGTCATCGAGTACACCGGCGACCTCGACGCCGTCGCCCGGCACATGGCGAGCCAGCCCGGCGTCCGCGAGGTCGAGCGCAAGCTGAAGCCCTACCTCACCCGGCCGCGCGACACGGACACGCCGGAGGGCTTCGTGGCGACGTTCCGCCGCAGTCTGCTGACGACGGTCGCGGAGATATCGATACGCGACCGCGCGTAGCGAACACGCAGGCCGTGCAGCCCTGTCCCGCCGACCGGGACAGGGCTGCACGGGGTTGGTGGGTCAGGCCGCCGTGACCGCCGCCGCCGTCACGGCCAGGGCCAGCACGGCGAGCGCGGTGCGCAGGAGGTGCCAGCGGCGCCACAGGGGGCGCGGGTCCTCCCAGTCGGCGGGCAGGTCCGTCGGGTCGGTGACGGCCTTGACGCGGCGGTTGATGGGGACGTTGCAGAGGTGGGAGACGGCGGAGACGCCCAGCAGGAGGACGACGGCCGCCAGGAACAGGGCCCGCGCCGGGCCGCCGGTCAGGGCGGCCAGCGCGCCGTTCGCCAGGGCGCTGCCCAGCACGATCACCGGCATCGTCGGATCCCAGTTGCGGCCCAGGAGCCGGTGCGCGTACACGTACGTGCCCGTCTCCATCGCGAAGAGCGCCGGGACGACGCTCAGCGCGACCGCGAACAGCACCCCCGCCGTGATCCCGCCGCCGAGCAGCGCGGCGACACCCAGCAGGGAGGTCATGACGCCGGGGCCGCCGCGGGGTGGGTGTCGATCGTCAGCTGGGACACCGTCCGCATCGTCGCGTCCCGGAAGTACGCCGCGAACCCCTCCCCGGAGCGGGTCTCGCGCTGCTCGGCGAGGTAGGGCGCCAGCTTCTCCTCCAGGACGTGCACCCCCTTCTGCGCGGCCATGTGCCGGGCGACGGCGGAGAAGTCGCCCTCGTAGTGGATGACCCGCACGAGGACGTCGTCCTTGAGGAAGACGGCCGTCCCCAGCAGCCGTCCGGCGCTCGCGCCGCCCTTCCCCGCGAAGTCGGGGGTGTCCACCCGCTGGAACCCCGCGAAGATCTCCGCGATCTCCTCCTCGTGCCCCGGTTTCACCCGGTAGGTGATGGCTGCGTACGGCATCAGATACCTCCGTCGACTTCGAGTGTGGCGCCGGTGACGTACGAGGCCGTCTCCCCGGCGAGATACAGGACCGCTCCGGCGACGTCCTCGGGACGCCCGAGCCGGCCGAGCGCGGTCAGCCCGGCGATCCGCTGGGCCACCGCGGGCGGCAGCCCCGCGCCGGGCTCCGTCTCCGTCACCCCGGGGGCGACGGTGTTGACGCGGATCCCCCGCCCGCCCAGCTCCTTCGCGAGCGCCCGCGTGAACCCGATCAGGGCGGCCTTGGACGCGCTGTAGTGCGCCCCGAGCGGCCGGCCCCGCAGCGCCACCGAGGCGCCCACGTTGACGACCGACCCGCCGTCCGCCAGCAGCCCCACCAGGGCGTGCGTGACGAGGTACGCGGACGTCGCGTTGTGGTCCATCACCCGGCGCCACTCCGCCTCGGCCAGGTCCTCGAACTTGGCGTGCCCGTCGACGCCCACGTTGTTGACGAGGACGTCGGCGCCGCCGAGTCTGTCGCGGACGGCGTCGGCGAGGCGGCGGGCGCCCTCGCCGGTCGTCAGGTCGGCGCGGACGAGGGCGTGGTCGTCGCCCAGTTCCTTCAGCTCGCTTGTGAGCGTCCGCACCGGCTCCCCGTCGGTGCGGTGCGCCACGACCAGCCGGGCGCCGGCCCGCGCGAACGCCAGCGCGGTCGCCCGGCCGATGCCCCGGGTGCCTCCGGTGACGACCACCCGGGTGCCCTCGAAGCCGGTCACCGGACCGCTCCGGCGCCCGGCGCGTCCTTGATCATGTTCAGCAGCAGCCGCGGGGTCTCGGCCTCCATCACGGCGTCGTCGGACAGCACGATGCCGTGCCGGCGCGTGATCAGACCGGTCACCTGGAGCAGGGCCAGCGAGTCGTAGCCGAAGTCCAGGAACGGCGTGTCGAGGGCGTCGTCGCTGTCGAGGCTCGTGCCCTCCTCGGGGGCGCCCACGCACTCCAGCAGCAGTTCGCTCAGCTCGGCCAGGGTGATCTCGCTCATCGGCGTTGTTCCTTCCACGAGACGGTTCGGTCGGGGATGTTCGGGGACGGGAAGACTGGGTCGGGGTGGGGAGATGGGGAGGACGGCTACCGGTGGTCGTCTGTTTCCTCAGCCGACTTTGGCGAGGCGGCCCGACGGCATGCCGACGTCCAGGTCCAGCAGGGACGAGCCCAGGACCGCGCGCTGCAGGTGCTCGATGCCGGGCGACGGGTCCAGGCCCAGGTTCTGGCCCAGCGCCGTGCGCAGCTGGCGGTACGTGGTGAGGGCGTCGCCCCGGCGGCCCGCGCGGTAGAGGGCGACCATCAGCTGGCCGTGGATGCCCTCGTTGAGCGGGTAGCGGGCGGCGAGCCCGGACAGCTCGCCGATCAGCTCATGGTGGCGCCCGAGCCTCAGGTCCGCCTCGATCCGCCCGTGCAGGACGCTCATCCGGGACTCTTCGAGGCGGGTCGCCTCCACGTCGAGCAGCGGGCCGCGCTGCACGTCGACCAGGGCCCGGCCCTTCCACAGGGCCAGCGCCCGGCCCAGGTGCGCGGAGGCCGCCGACCAGTCGCCCTGCTCCAGGGCGCGGTGGCCGGCCGAGGACAGGACCTCGAACTCCTGCATGTCGAACAGGCCGCCCTGGGTGTCCAGCAGATAGCCGCCTGGCTCGGTGATCAGGACGCTCTTCGCGCCGTTCGGCAGGCCCGCGCACTCCTCGCCGAGCGCGGCGGCGATCAGCGTGCGCAGTTGCAGGATGTACGTCTGGAGGGTGGTCTGCACGCTGCGCGGCGGGGCCTCCCCCCACACCTCCTCCACGAGCGAGGAGACCGAGACGAGCTGGTTGGCCTGCAGGGCGAGCAGGGCGAGGACCTTGCGTGGCTTGACTGCGGTCGGGGTCACCGACACGCCTGACTGAGTCGCTTTGAACGGGCCGAGTACGCAGATGTCCATCCGCGGATCTCCTTCCACAACGAACACGTCAGCCGACTTGGGGCAGCGGCATCTCGGAATGCAGCGCCGCCCCGACGGCAAGGGGCAACTCACGGCCGCGGACGAAGAAATGCGCACCGGGCATCGTCCTGAAGTGGAACCGGGAGGTCGTGCAGCGCTCCCACGCGCGGACCTCCGGGACGCCCACCATCCGGTCGTCCCGGCCCGCGAAGGCCCACAGCGGGCAGGGGAGCGGGCGGGCCGCCACCGAGCGCAGGCTGCGGGCCAGCCGCAGGTCCGCCCGGAGCGTGGGAAGCGTGGCCCGCAGCCACTCGGGGCGCCCGAGCAGCAGCTCGGGCACGCTGTCGTCGTCGGCGAGCAGGCCGACCAGTTGCTCGTCGGTCACTCCCGGCAGGGACGCTTCCTCCAGCAGGCGTGAGGGCAGGTGCGGTGCCGGGCAGGCGCCGACCAGCACGGCCTCCGGCGGTCTGCGGCCGGTGGCGGTCAGATGCAGGGCGAAGCGGTGGGCGACCAGGGCGCCGAGGCTGTGCCCGTAGAAGGCGTACGGCCGGTCGAGGAGCGGACCCAGGTCCTCGGTCAGCTCCTCCATCAGCCGGTGCGCGTCGGTCAGGGGAGGCTGGCGCCGCAGGGACTCCCGCCCCGGCAGCCGCACCGGGAGGACCGAGACGCCGGCCCCCACGCGCTGACGCCAGCCCGCGAAGGTCATCGCGCCCGCGCCGGCGTGGTGGAAGCACAGCAGCCGCCGTGCCGGGTCGTCCTCGGCCTTCGGACGCGTCGCGAGATAACGCAGCACTCCCGGATCCCCCTTCCGCACAGTGCCTTCCGGTGAGACGTCCCAGAGCGTCACCGCGCCCTCTGGAAACGCGCTCAACGGGCGGTCGAGCGGAGGTCGTTAAACACCGCCGCGCTCCCTCCCAACCCGCTGAACCCCCAGCTCAGCGGCCCCTTCCCGAGAGTTCCCGATTCCCCCGAAGACCCCTGGGGGCGCTCGACGCACACCCTCGCGTTCGCTCCCGCGATTCACGCGGGGCGCGCGGGGAGCGCAGGGGGCGCATTCCGTTTGTGGGGGAGTGCGCCGGGGCTCACCCCTCCGGGAAAGCCCGTACGGCGTCCGTCGCCGCCCGGTACTCCTCCCTCAGGCTCCGGGCCTCCTCGCAGTCCACGCCCTGCAGGCGGCACGTGTCCTCGCAGGAGGCCGCGTGGGTGAGCCAGGTCCGGTAGAGGGTCGCCGCGCGGGCGTGCGGCGGGTCCTCCGGAGCTTCGGGGGGTGTCATCACCGTGCGGTCCCCTGTCGTTCCGGGGCGCCTCACCTGGGGGTGGGGCGGGGCGCCGGGGGTGTGCGGGTGTCCTGTGTCATGGGTGGTGGGGGGATTGCGTTCACATGGGTGGGGTTGCAGGGCGGAGTGACCGGGGGCGAGGAGGTAGTACGGGGGGTCCCGTAGGGGGTGAGGGAAGATGTACGGGTCGTGGACATAGGGGGTTCGGCGGGGCGGGGGAGCAATGGGGGTACTACGGGGATTACGGGTACGACGGCGTCGGTACGACAGCAGCGTCGAGAGCAGGTGACGGGCGAGGCGTTTCATACGTGGGCTCCGGTGCTTTCGCGGGGTGTTCGGTGAGCCTGGGTTTCCGCTGACGCCGATACCCGGGCGGGACGGTCCGCCCCGGGCGTCGGCGGAGGCTCGACCGGGTGAGAAGGGGTTGCCCGGGAGCCTCACCTGCCGCGCGGTGTCGGGGGAACGTGCGCGGCAGGGTTCTACGGGAGCACCGGGGTGGGCCCCTGCGAGGGGAGGGCCTTCTCGGCCCAGACGGTCTTGCCGATGACCTCGCCGACGACGCCCCAGCCGCTGGCCAACGCATCGACGAGCGCGGGCCCCCGCCCGCCGTCCTCCTCGGCGCCGGCCTTCCTGAGCCGCGGCATCCTGTCGCTCTGTGCGTCCCGGACCTCGACGCGGAAGACGTCGCCGGTGCGGGTGATGGTGAGACGGACCTGACGCCCCGTGGTGCCGGGGATCCGTCCGTGGGTGACGGCGTTGGTCACCAACTCGTCCACCACCAGCGTCAGTTCCTCGGCGAAGTCGTCGTCCACGGGGATACCGCAGGCGAGGAGGAACTTGCGGCAGTCGGTTCGGGCACGGGCGGCGGCGAGGCGGGTGGTGGGGTAGTGGAAGGCGGCGAACGTTTCGGACATGGCTGGGGTTCCTTCGGTAGGCACGACGCCGACGATTGCTTGCAAGGTTGATACTTTCGATAGCCTCCAAGCAACATGGACGCGAAACTTCGCCCGTTCGAGTGGTCGCCGAGCGGTATCGTGTGGGAGCGCTCCGGCACCTGCTATCGCTGGTCAGACCGGGAAAGGGGGGTGTGACTCATGGCGACGCGCCGGATGTTGCAGCCGACTGCACGACAGGTCCGACTGGGATCGATCCTTCGTGGTCTTCGCGAGGACGGTAACGGCAGCCAGGGCGCCGTGTGCGGTGAAATCGGCTGGTCGGAATCCAAGTTGAGCCGTATCGAGACGGGGCGCTTGGGGATCAGCGAAGACGACCTGCAGTTCCTGCTGGATCGTTACGGCGTCAAGGACCAGAGCTTGCGCGGTTACGTCGTCGACCTGCGCCGACGAGGGAACGTCCGCGGCTGGGAGACGCGTGTCCGCTCGGCGGTGAGCGGCCCGTACGCCGACTTCATCGGCTACGAGTCGGATGCCGCGGAGATGTACAACGCGGAAACGATGCTGATCCCCGGACTGTTGCAGACGCATGACTACGCGGCGGCTGTCATCAAGCAGCAGGTGCCGGACATGCCCGAGGAAGAGCGCCGTGAGCGCTTGGACATCCGCGACAAGCGCCGAGAGGTGTTCGACCGGCCACGCCCTCTGGTCTTCTGGGGTGTCATCTCGGAGTCGGTGTTCCGGCATGTCATGGGCGGGCCCGAGGTGATGGCCGGTCAACTCGAACACTTGCTGAGCCTGTCCAGGGACTACCCGAGCACGATCAACATCTACGTCCTGCCGGAGGAGTCCCAGTCGCACGGGACCCTGTTCGGCCCGTTCGTCATTCTCTCGTTCCCTCAGCGCTGGGAGCCTGACATCGTCTACCTGGAAGGCTTCACCAGCACCAAGTTCCTGGAGGACACCGATCAGGTGCAGGAGTACAGCAGGCTGTTCCGACGCTTGATGATGACGGACTCACTCCGTGGACCGGAGTCCCTGAAACTGATCGAGCACTATCTCAATGATTACCGCAAGGATGTATAGGAATGGCGCACTACATAATCACGGACGCCTCCGTGATGGATGTTTCATGGAAGAAAGCTTCAACCTCCGGCGCCAACGGCAACTGCGTTGAACTCGCCCCCTACCAAAACCGCATCGCCATCCGCGACAGCAAATCCCCCCACGGCCCCGCCATCCTCTACTCCCACTCCGCAGCCACCACCCTCCTCATCTCCCTCAAATCCGACACTTTCTGAGGCAAGCAGGCTGGGGCTGCGGAACTCCTCGCAACCCCCTCTGACTTCTTGGACTTCTCGCCTGCGGGCAGGATGCGCCTTCCTGAAATCAGAAGCAGTGATGCCCCGATGAATCGAATCATACTTTTTAGAATTTTTCGATCTTTTCCCCGTCGGGTACTTGCATCCGGTGAGTGTCACGAGAGCGAGGAACGCCGTGAGCGCGAGAGCGCCCGTCTTCAGTCGGCTTTTTGGAAGCACTGCGAGTACACAGTCACGTCAAGCAGAGGCGTATTTCCATCGATGCCTTTAAGCCACCTGACCTCAAGCTGACTATTCGTCTCCTGGTGGACGGCCAGGATCTCCGGATTCTTATTTCGACTGCCGTCATCTCCATCCTTCACGATCTTCCACCCGTCACCGGGAAGCGATTTCTTCAGATTAGAGAATCCTTCACCGAGCTTGCTATTATCGATTCCATACATGGACCAGGGATGCCTAACCCAGACACCCTTTTGGCCACTATCGGTGCAGGATGAAGTGTACGGTCCGGGTTCAGTGACTTTCCCTTTGACTTTAAACATGTCCAGCACCCGACTGGAGAGCGACGAAACCTCTCCCTCCACTGTCGATGAACTGCGCACCGGCAAAGATTTGCCGATTCCCTTTCCCATTGAACATCCTGAGGCGAGAAGGAGCGATGAAGTCATGAGTGTGGCGGCCAGAAAAGCTTGCCATGCACTCCGTCTATTCCAGCTTGACATCTCCATACCTTCCTGCGATTACGTCTGCTTGGTTTTTGAGGCTCGTTGAAGCCTGCCCCTCTTCGTAGTCCCAGTAAGAGCTGTGACCCGAGAAGAAGCCGCCGGTGTCGTTTTGCATGACATTGGCGCCGAAGGATTCATCAGTGGGATTCGCCAACCAGTCGCCGAGGCCGACCAGTCTGCCACCGTGACGGACGATAGCGTCATCCATCGACCCGTCCGCCCCTTCGGCCCACACGTGGTCTGCCCCTACCCCAAGGTCCTTCGCATGCTCGACCTGCATGCCGGGGCTGCCGAGCGCGATGATGTCATCGGCCGGGATGTGGTTATGTCTGGCGGTCTCGCCGATTACCGTGCTGCCGTAGCTGTGACCAATCACAGTCGTGTGGCTAGCATTTGCTCCTCCTTGCGCGGTCTGGGTGCCTTGGAGGAAATCTTCGAGTCTTGTGCTGGCACGCTCAGCACGTGAACCACTCATGGCCTGCGGAATTCCATCCGGGGCGTCATAGTCGAACCAGTAAATACTTGAAACTGACTGACCTGGCACGAGGCGCTGACTTTCCCGCCACATTACCTCGCTGCGCTCGATTCCACCGCCAGTCCCCCCGATATTTGTTCCCGTACCAGGAACGTATATCGCAGTGTGATCGGCAGTGTCGGGATTTCCGTTGGCGAGGATTACACGCCCATCCCCCTCACCTTTGGGGTCGAAGCCCAAGAGATAGACTTCGGGGAGTCCGCTTTCGCCCGTCCTATCAAATCGTTCCTGGATCGAGTTCATTCCGTCGAGCAGTTTGTGGGCGTTCTTCCTTGACTCTTCCCACTCTTTCCACTCTTCGGTCTCGACATTGAATCCCATCACGACGCCCGTGTAGGGGTCGATGTACTTCTGGAATCGTTGCGGCTCCGGGTGTTCCTTCAGCCAGCCGTCGTATGCCACCTGCGCGACGCCATGAGCCTCCGCAAGCACCATGCGGTTGGCCTCGTCCCGCACCGTGGCCGGAAGTCCGTCGAGCGCGCCCACGGAGTCCGGTCGCATGGAGATCCAGGCGGCCTGTTGTTCGGCGTCGAGTCCCTTCCACCACTCGGCGTTGGCCTTGGGGTCGCCGTGCTTGGGTGGTTGGGGAAGGGAGTCGAGGTATCCCTTGCCCGCTGCCTGGACCCCCGTGGTGTCCGAGGAGGCGTCGGCGAGGTCGGCGTCGGAGACGGTGAGGTCGTCGTCGGCCTTCAGTGCGCGCAGTTTCGGTGCCCACTTGGTGTCGGCCTCGGTGGCCTCGGCCAGCGCGGCGGCGATGAGGTCGGCGCAGTCCTGGGCGGCGCGGTGGTGGGGGTTGGGGTCGAAGTTGGCGGCGGAGCGGCCGATCGCGGCGGCGCTGGGGTCGAGGTAGCCGCTGACGGTGCCGCCGTCGGGGGTCTTGCCGTCCGGGCCCTTTTCCCCGCCGGCCGGGTAGGAGACCGAGCCGTCGGTGTTGACGGTCAGCCCGGCCGCTGCCGCCTCCGCGAGGGCGGTGTCGAGTGTGCGTCTGGCCGCCTGCATCTCGTACGAGAACGCCTCGAGGGCTGTGGCGACGAGTCCGCATTCGATCTGGATGTAGTGGAAGTTCTTGCCGAGTTCGGTGAGCTGGCCGATGGCGGCTGTCGCGGCCTCGCCGCTCAGGGACTGCCGCATCGCCGCGGCGATCTGGTTCTCGATGCGGTCCTTGGCCGCGCTCGCGAGGGTGGCGGTGCTCCGGTAGCCGTCGGCGGCCTGGGCGTACTCGGTGGGCTTGAGGGCCTTGAGGGTCGCGAGGTCCATGCCGGTCAGCCCTTCCCGCCGACGGCGGACGTGTCCGCGTACGCCACCTTCAGGTTCTGGACGTCGATCAGGACACTGTCGTCGGTCTTCTGCAGGTCACTGCCCGCCTTCCCCAGCAGCGCCCCGAGCTTTTCGCACCGCCCGCCGACGTCCTTCACATAGCGCGCCCAGGAGTCGTAGACCTGCTTCTGCGCCCCGGCGGTCTCGCAGCCGGCGTCCGCGCCCAGCCCCTGCTGCCCGCCCGAGAGCTGACCCAGCGCCTTGGTGACGTCCTCGCGCAGAGCGCCGACGTCCTGTCCGGCCTTCGTCCAGACCGGCCTGTTCGACACCAGTTTCCCCGAGCCCGCCGCGTCGGACGGAAGCGAGTTCAGCCGCGTCCCCGCGCGTTCCGCCGCCGCGCCCTTGAGCTGTTCCCACTCGTCCCACGCCACCGTCAGTCGCTCCCGTGCCCTCGCCCGCCATGATCGGCTCACACGATAATCGGCTCGGCGGTGGCCACGTATCTGTACCTCTGCCTGGGTGTTCTGAGTATCCGTACTCAGAACGTGCCGGAGTCCCGGCCCGGGGGCGGAGGGATGCTGCCGGGCATGACCGGGGGCGGGCCGAAGCCCTGCTGGGGCGTGGGGTGCTGCTGGGGCTGGGGTGTCGGCGGGGCGGTGGTGCGGCGCTTCCGGACGACGACCGCTGCCGCCACGCCGATCACGCCCAGGGCACCCACGCCGAGGCCGATACCCAGCCACGGAGTACCGTCGTCGCCCTTCGTCGCGGCCACCGCCTTCGCCGGTTCGCTCTCCTTCGCCGACGGGGTGGGGGCGGGGGACGCCGACTGCTGCGCCTCCGCGAGGTCGGGGAGGGGGTAGACGTCCGCCGGGCCGGGGTCGCCAGGGTTCTGGAGGGCGATGCGGGGGCGGACGATGCCGTAGCCGATGGCGTCGTTGCGCTTGGCGCCGTCCGTGGGGCCACCGATGGTGTTCAGCATGACGCGCAGGACCTGGTTGTTGGTCCAGGTGGGGTGGACGGACCAGATCAGGGCGGCGCTGGCGGAGGCCAGGGCGGTGGCGTCGCTGGTGCCGCTCGTCTCGCAGAGGCCGGTCTTGCCACCGCAGGCATGGACCATGTCCTCGCCAGGGGCGGCCATGTCGACCTGAGGGCCGTACTGGGAGAAGTCGGTTCTGTGAAGGTTCTTGCCGACCGCCGCGACGCCGACGACACCGGGGGTGGCCGCCGGGTACATCAGCAAGTTGCCCTGCTCCGCGTCGTTGCCGACACCGGCGAAGATCAATGAACCTTTCTTCAGGGCGTACTTGACCGCCTCGGCCACTTCTGGTGTGTCCTCCCGGGCTGCCTGAGAGATGTTGATGACCTTCGCGCCGTGATCAGTGGCATAACGGATCGCAGGAGCCAATGCCCCGTTGAAGACCTTGTTCCCCTCGATCAGGTTGGCCCCTTTGCCGCTCTCGGGCAGGCGGATCGGCAGGATCTTGGCGCCGGGAGCGAGGCCGAAGGAGCCCCGCCCGCCGCCGTTCGCGCCCGTCGCCGCGATGAGCCCGGCCATGCCGGTGCCGTGGCCGTCATAGTCCGTGTGCTCATCGCCGGGCTGGTCCGTGGCGTAGTTCTTGCCCGGGAGAACGCGTCCGATGAGATCAGGGTTGGTGCCGTCCACACCCGTGTCGATGACCGCGACGGTGACACCTCTGCCGGTGCTGGTCTTCCACATGTTCTCGGCCTGCATCCGGTCCAGATACCACTGCTCCTGGCGGATCGTCTCGGCGCTGACCGCCGGTGCCGCGGCGGTGCCCGTCAGCAGCAGGCCCAGGGCCGTCGCCGCGACGACACGACGGACCCCGCGCCGAGTACTACCGGTACCCATGGACTTCGCTCTCCCTCATCCCGGACCACATGTCAGTCGACGACCGGCGGCACGGTGGGCCGCTGGTTCCGGCGCCAAGTTTCCTCGTCCTCCGTGACTCCGTACGGCCGACCGCTTCCGTTTCTCGTGTTCCGTGGAGGAGCCGACTGGGACGGGCCGGACGTCGCAGCCCCCGTCCGGCCCTCGCCGGGGCGTGCCGCAGCGGTCGTACCGCCGGTGACCGGGGTGCGAGGTCCCGTCCCGCCCGCGCCGGGTACCCGGGCGTCGGGGCGTCCCGGCCGCTGGGCCACACCACTGCCGACCACACCGGAAGGAGATGCCGTGGGGCGTCCTCCGACAATGCCGCCGGAACCGGACGGGGAAACGAGACGGCCACCTGGAGATGTGGCCGGCGTGCCCGCCGCCCGGCCGACGGGGGTGGTCGTGCCGGAGGTCTGACCCATCGGCCCCATCGGACCGCGTGCGGGGGCGCCTTCCCCGCCCACGACCGTGCCACGCGGGATGGCCCCCGCGGGCCGGCTCTCGGAGGGGAGGACGGGACGGCCTCCGACGATGCCGCTGCCGCCACCGGAGACGCTGGGCGCGCGGCCGAAGGCCATACCGGGCTCCTGACCGACCGGGGACAGGGGAACTCGGCCCACACCGGGCATCCGGCCCTGTGGCGCCGGGCTGTTGACGGGGAGAACCCGCCCACCGCCGGACAGCGGAGGCACGGGCCCGGTCTGTGGCAGCACGCCCCTCACCGGGCCAGGATCGACCGGGGCTCGCGGAGTCTCCGGCGGAGTCTGCGCGGGCAGACTGCCGACCGAATCAATGCTCGTCCGCACTGGAGGCAAGGTCTCGCCTGGGACGCGCGGCTGGACTGCGGGAGCGTTCAAGACGTGCCCCGCAGGAGAAAACCCGGCTGAACCACCTGCCCCGGAATCGCTACCAGCCACGTGACCTGTTCCGGTCGTGAATGGGGCACCAGAATGCCCGCCGAGATTGGGCCTGTCGGTGCTACCGACATCAACCTTCCCGGCAACTTCAGGCACGAAAGCCTCCGGCGGTGGCGGCAGCTTCGGCCTCTCCAACGAGTTCAGCTGCGTAGCCGACCACGAATACGACTGCGCCAGCTTGTTCATCTGGGTGGCCGCCTCCAGGCGGACCTTCTCCCGGTCCGCCTTCAGAGCCGCCAGCTCGGCGGAGGACTTGGACGCGATGGAGGCCGCGTCGGGGTCGTTGTGCGCGGCGTTCGCGGCGGCCAGGTTGGCGGTGGCGCCGGGCAGGTCGCGGGGAATGGAGGACTGGGCCAGGGAGATGGCGTCCGAGGCATGACCGAGCCAGGTGCCGGAGTCACGGCTGAAGTCGCTCAGCCGCAGGGTCGCGTTCGCGAGGTCGGCCGCCCAGGTGCGGAAGGCATCGGCGCCCTCGCCCTTCCAGGCGACCCACTGCGGACGGACCTTCAGTTCGTCGGCGATGCTCTGGATCTCGGTGGCCGCCTTCTTCAGACGGTCCGCCGCACCACTGACCACGCCCGCGTTCGCCTGGTCCAGCCACGCCAGCATCTGCTCATGGCTCATACCGTCGAAGAACGTACCGCCCGAACTCTGAGCGTCACGCATCAGACCGTCCCGCCCTCGACCAGCATCCCGCCCCTCCCGCACAGATCAGATCGTCAGACTCTAACCGCCCCTCCCGACAGCCGGCTTCCGGGGACGTCATCGTCCATCCAACCCCCACAACCACCCCGCCCGCATGAGTACCCCTACTCAGGCACTGGCCCGCCGCCCAGGAGCCGGGCACGGGCCGCGTCGATCTCCTCCCGCATGAGCGGATCATTGCCGGTCTCGAAGTCGGCGACGATGTCACGGAGCTTGTCCATGGCCACCCGTTGCTCCAGGGCTTCGGCCAGGTACGCGGAGAAACCCCCGGGGCCGACATGCTGACGCACGGCCTCGGCGAGGTCTTCGGGAAGGTTGACCGAGTATTTCTCGCTGCTGCCCCTGCTGCTCACGCTACCGCTGGCGGGAGTCGGCGTACCGCGTGTTACGGCGATGCGCCATGGGTCCACGCCCGCCCCCCGATCGAGTCGATCCCGAGTCGATCGATAGGGCGTTGGCTCACCGTCGGGTGCGGATCGGAGCCTCGGGGGTGCCGGGGTCCTCGACGTGTGAAGGGGCTGACGGAATCCATGCGCGTACTGTTCACGACCTGGGCCTGGCCTTCGCATCTGTACGCCCTGGTGCCGCTGGCGTCGGCGTTCAGGGCGGCAGGGCACGAGGTGTTGATCGCGAGTCAGCCGGCGTTGAAGGGGGAGATCGAGCGGACGGGGCTGCCGGCCGCGGTGGTCGGTGAGGACGTCGACGCGGTCGGCATGGTGCGCGGGTACGTCCTGCCGTCGTCGGCCGGCGAGTCCGCGGGCGGCCCGCAGGCGCCGCGCGAGGGCAAGGGCCCCCGGGCGCTGCGGATGTTCTCGGCGCACGCGGAGTCGATGACGGACGGCCTGGTGGAGCTGGCCCGCTCGTGGCGGGCGGACGCGGTGGTGTACGAGCCGACCGCGCTGGCGGGCCCGATCGCGGCGGCGGCCGTGAACGTCCCGGCGATCCGGGTGCTGTACGGCACCGACCTGATGCTGCGGGCCCGCGCGCTGCTGCCGGACGTCCTCGCCCCGCTCCTGGAGCGGCACGGCGTGACGGACTTCGACCCGCTGGGCGCGGTCACCGTCGACCCGTGCCCCGACACGTTCCAGGTGCCCACCGACTACGCGAGGCTGCCGGTGCGCCACGTCCCCTACAACGGGGTCGGCACCTCCCCGGGCCCGCTGCCCGCGCCCGCGCCGGGTGTGCGCCGGGTGCTGGTGACCTGGGGCCACACGATGGCCCGCCTCAGCCCCGATCTGTTCCTCGCGGGCGAGGTCGCGGGGGCGCTGCGGGCCCCGGACACCGAGGTCGTCCTCGCGGTCACGTCGTCCCAAAGGGCCCTCCTGGAGCCGGAGTTGGTCCCCAAGGTACGGGTCGTCACCGACGCCCCCCTGCACACCCTGCTGCCGGGCACCGATCTAGTCGTCGCGCACGGCGGCGCCGGCACCGTCCTGGCCTCGCTGCGGGCCGGCGTCCCCCTGCTCCTCGTCCCGCAGCTCCCGGACCACACCGGGCACGCGGGGCGCGTCTTCGCGGCCGGCGCCGGCGAGGTCCTGTCGCGGGACGAGGCGACGCCGCGCCGGCTGCGCGAGGAGGCCGGCCGGCTGCTGGACCCCGTGGCGGGCGCGGCCGTCCGGAAGACGGCGCGCGGGCTGCGGGAGCGGATGCTCCGGACGCCGACGCCCGCCGACATCGTCAACGAACTGCGGACGAAGGTGATCACGTGTGCGGCATAGCGGGCTGGGTCGACTTCCGGCGTGACCTGAGCGGGGAGGGCGCCACGGTGCGGACGATGGTCGCCACCCTCGCCAACCGGGGCCCGGACGCCGAGGGGGTGTGGACCGACCGGCAGGCCGCGCTCGGCCACCGCAGGCTCTCCGTCATCGACCTGGAGCACAGCACCCAGCCGATGACGGTCGAGGAGGACGGCCGCACGCTCGCGGTCGTCGTCCACAACGGCGAGATCTACAACTTCCGTGAGCTGCGCCGCACCCTGGAGGCCCGGGGCCACCGCTTCCGCACCTCGGGGGACACCGAGGTCGTGGTGCGCGCCTACCTGGAGTGGGGCGAGCGGTGCGTGGAGCACCTGGACGGCATGTTCGCGTTCGCCGTCTGGGACCCGGGCCGGGGCAGGCTCCTGCTGGCCCGCGACCGCCTCGGCATCAAGCCCTTGTTCTACGCCCGCACCGCGCAGGGCGTCCTGTTCGGCTCGGAGCCGAAGGCCCTGTTCGCGCACCCCGCGCTGGAGTGCGCGGTCGACGCCGAGGGCCTGGCCGAACTCCTCGCGTACATCGCGACGCCGGGCCACGCGGTCTACCGGGGCGTGCGGGAGCTGCCGGCCGGGCACACGGCGGTGATCGCGCACGGCGGGGTCACCGAGTCCGCGTACTGGAGCCTGCCGAACCGCCCGCACACGGACGACGCGGCGACGACCGTCGACACCGTGCGCGGGCTGCTCGCGGAGTCCGTCGAAGCGCACCTCGTCTCGGACGTCCCGCTGTGCACGCTGCTGTCCGGCGGCGTCGACTCCAGCGCCATCGCCGCGCTCGCCGCCCGCGCCGGGGGCCGCCCCCGGACGTTCGCCGTCGACTTCGAGGGCCACACCGAGCGCTTCCAGAAGGACTTCTGGCACGAGGACCCCGACGCCCCCTACGCCGCCGAGGTCGCCCGCCACGTGGGCGCCGACCACGAGCCGGTGGTGCTGCGGACGGCCGACCTCGTCGACCCCGTCGTCGACGCGGCGGCGCTGCGCTCCCAGGACCTGCCGCGCCCGATCCCCGACATGGACCGCTCGCTGTACCTGCTGCTGCGCGCGGTGCGCCGGCGCTCGACGGTGGCCCTGATGGGCGAGGCGGCGGACGAACTCTTCGGCGGCTACCGGTCGTTCCAGGACCCGTCGCTGGTCGACACCGGCAACTTCCCGTGGGTGACGATGGGGTTGAAGGTCGCCCCGCACGGCATGAGCACCGGCCTCCTCGACCCGGGCCTGCTGAAGAAGATCGACGTCCCCGGCCACGCCGCCCAGCGGTACGCGGAGGCGATCGCCGAAGTGCCGCGCGTGGCGGGCGAGTCGGAGCTGGAGCACCGGATGCGCCGGGTCAGCCACGTGCACCTGACGCGCTGGATGCCGCTGCTGCTGACCCGCGACGACCGGCTCAGCATGGCCGTCGGCCTGGAGCTGCGGGTGCCGTACTGCGAGCACCGGCTCGTCGAGTACGTCTACAACATCCCCTGGGAGATGAAGACCGCCGACGGCCGGGAGAAGAGCGTGCTGCGCTCCGCCGTGGCCGATCTGCTGCCCGCGTCGGTGACCGAGCGCCGCAAGAGCCCCTTCCCCATCACGCAGGACCCGGGCTACGGGCGGGTGTTGAAGGAGCGGTTCGACGCCGTCGTCCACGACCCCTCCGGTCCGGTCGCGCCGCTGCTCGACCGGGAGGCGTGCGCCCGGCTCGCCGCGCAGGACCGGCCCATCGAGGTCAGCGGGTGGGGGGAGCGGCGGGACGTGGAGATGGTGCTCCAGCTCGACACCTGGCTGCGGCAGCACCGGGTACGGCTGGACCTGTGAACCCGGCGAGCGCCGCACCCCGGCTCCGGCAGCACCACCCCCCCCCCAACTCCGACCTCCGGCCCCACCCCTGGCCCCGGCTCCGACTCCGACTCCGGCCCGGCCCTGGCGCAGCCCGGCCCCTGGCACTGGCCCCGGCCTCCGGCCCCGGCGCTGGCCCTGGCCCTGGCCCCGACTCCGACCTCCGGCCCCGACTCCGGCCCGGCCCTGACCCCGGCTCCGGCCCGGCCCTGGCACAGCCCGGCCCCTGGCACTGGCCCCGGCCCCGGCCTCCGGCCCCGACACCGACTCCGACACCGACTCCGGCCTCCGGCCCCGGCCCTGGCCCCGACTCCGGCCTCCGGCCCTGGCACTGGCCCCGATCCCGACTCCGACCCCCGGCCCCGACTCCGGCCCGGCCCGGGTCCCGGCCCTGACCCCGACCCCGGTCTCCGGCCCTGGCCCCGACCCCGGCCTGGCCCTGGCCCCGACTCCGGTCCGGCACTGGCCCCGGCTACGAACTCTGGCTACGAAAAGAAGGAGGATGCCCGTGCTGAGCAAGGAACTCCAGGAACTGGCCGAGCCCGTGCTCGCCAAGGTCAAGGAGCATCCGTTCTGGGCGGGGCTGCGGGACGGCACGCTACCGCCCGAGTGCCTGGCCCACTTCGTCGAGCAGGACACGTCCCACCTGCTGCCGGCGTACGCGCGGGCGCTGGCCCGCACCGCCGCCGCGACCCGCTGGGACGAGCACGCCTCGCTGCTCGCCCGCTCGGTCATGGGCTCGCTGGAGGCCCGCGACCGGCTGCGGACGGCGTACACCGAACTGGCCCCCGGTCTCGGGCTGCCGGCGCTCGCCGCCGCGCCCGAGGCGTCCGCCGCCACCCACGCCCACTGCTCCTTCCTGCACGCCGCGACCGCCTCGACGGTCGCCGCCGGGATGGGGGCGCTGCTGCCGATGGTCTGGTTCAACCACCGGATCTCCGACGACCTCCTGGAGCGGCACACGCCGGGCTCCCGGTACGCCGACTGGATCCAGGCGTACCACCCGGGCGAGGGCTACCGGTTCGCCGTGCGGGCCTTCATGGCCGCGTACGACGAACTGGGCGAGCGGATGGCCGTGCCGGGCCGCGCCGAACTCCTCCAGTACTTCACGACGAGCGTCCGCTACGAGTGGGCGTTCGCCGAGGGGGCCTGGTCCAGGTCGGGCTGGCCGCTGTGACCGCGCCGTCCGCCGTGACCGCCCCTGTCCGCCGTGAACCGATGACACCGTCTGTGAAGGGATCGATGTGACCGCCGACGTGAGCCCCGAAGTGTGCCCGCACGCCGCCAACCCGCCCAGGTATCCGTTCGCCTGGAGCCCGCCCATGGAGATGCCGGAGGCCCTGCGCGACGTCCACGGCTCCTCGGCGATGGAGGTGACGCTGCCGAGCGGTGACACCGCGACGCTCGTCACCCGCTACCAGGACGTCCGTGCCCTGTTCGCCGACAAGCGGCTGTCGCGCAACATCGCGCGGCCCGACTGCGCGCGGATCTCCAAGGACAACGACCTGTTCATGGACCCGCACATCGACCCCGACCCGCCGAAGCACACGCAGGTGCGGTCGCTGGTGACCAAGGCGTTCACCGCGCGGCGCATCGAGTCGCTGCGGCCGTACGTCCAGGAGGTCGCCGATCAGCTCCTCGACGAGATGGCCGCGGGGCCCCGTCCGGCCGAGCTGAACGAGGCGTTCGCGTTTCCGCTGCCCATCAAGGTCATCTGCAAGCTGCTCGGCGTGCCCGCCGAGGACCGGGACCAGTTCCGGGGGTACGTCGACGGCTTCCTCGCCGTGACGAAGCTGCCGCCGGAGGAGATCGGCAAGGCCCGGCAGAACCTGTGGAAGTACCTGGGCGACCTCATCGAGGCCAAGCGCGCCAACCCCGCCGACGACCTCATCAGCGAGTTCATCCGCGTCCGCGACGAGGACGACAACCGGATGAACGAGCACGAGCTGCACTTCTGGTGCCAGGGCCTGCTCATCGCCGGCTACGTCACCACGGCCAGCCAGATCGGCACCGGCACGGCGGTGTTGCTGAACCGTCCCGACCTGGTCCGCGAGATCCAGGCGGACTGGTCCCTGGTCCCGTCGGCGGTCGAAGAACTCCTCCGCACGCAGATCATGGGCTCGTCGGTCGGCACGATGCGCTACGCGGTCGAGGACATCCCGTTGTCCGACGGCAGCGTCATCAAGAAGGGCACCAGCGTCCTCCTCTCCGAAGAGGGCGCCAACTGCGACCCCGCCGTCTTCGACAACCCCTTCGAGCTGGACATCCGCCGCGAAGAGAACCACCACATGACCTTCGGCGCCGGCATCCACTACTGCGTAGGCGCGGCCCTGGCCCGCATGGAACTCCAGATCGCCACGGAATCCCTCCTCCGCCGCTTCCCGTCGATCCGCCTGGCCAAGCCCGCCAACGAACTCCCACGCGCCCTCGGCGGCTTCATGGAGGGCTTCACCGAGATCCCCGTGGACTGGTGAGGCACCCCATGCGCGTGATCGCCACCCCCTCCACCTGCGCAGTCAGCAGCCTCTGCGTCTACCGTCTCCCCACCGTCTTCGACCAGGACGAAGACGGCCTCGTCCTCATCCTCGACGACCACCCCGACCCCACCCTCCACGAAGAACTCCACCGAGCCGCCCGAGCCTGCCCCACCAACTCCATCAAAATCCTGGACTCCGACTGACCCCCACCTCTCCTGCCACCGGCCCGGGACCCCCAAGGGGCTCCCGGGCCGCACCATGCCCGGGGGCCACAGGGGGTGATGGGGCGGCGAACGGCGAGGCGGCGGTGCAGGCAACGAGCGGAGCCAGAGGGCTGACGGCGAGCAGCAGGCGAGGGGCGCGAGCGGCGGCCGGGGCGACGGGGGCGAGAGCCAGGCAGCGAACGGGGACGGCTGGCGACTGAGGCAGCGGGCAAGGGCTCGGGGACGAGCGGCGGGCAAGGGGCAGCGAGGATGGGCGACAGAACGGCGGGGGCGGACAGCAAGCGGGAGCGAGACGGGGGTGAGCAGCAGGCAGCGGGCGGGGCAGAGGGCTGACGGCGAACAGCAGGCGGCGGGCAGCGGCCGGGGGCGAGAGCCGGGCAGCGAACGAGGGCCGGGCGTCGAACGGCTGGGACAACGAACGGGCACGGCTGGCGACTGGGGCAGCAGGCAAGGGCTCGGGGGCAAGCGGCGAACGGCGAGGCAGCGAGGACGGGCGACAGAACGGCGGGGGCGGACAGCAAGCGAGGGCGAGGCGGGGGTGAGCAGCAGGCGGCGAGCGGAGGCAGGGGGCTGACGGCGAGCGGCGAGGCGGCGGGCTGACGGCAAGCAGCAGGCGACAGGCGGGGGCACGAGCGGCGGCCAGGGGCGACGAGGGGGCGAGAGCCGGGCAGCGAACGAGGGCCGGGCGTCGAACGGCTGGGGCAACGGGCGAGGGCTCGGGGGGCGAGCGGCGGGGGTGGGCAGCGAGCGAGGACTGGGCGTCGAGCGGCTGGGGCAGCGGGCAGCGGGCAGCGGGCAGCGGGCAGCGGGCAGCGGGCAGCGGGCAGCGGGCAGCGGGCGAATATATCGGTCACGTCCCGGTGGGTGGTGTGCCGGCGTGGAGCGGGCGGTCTGCCGGGCCGGCGTCGGCGCGGCGCGTCGGGGTGCCGGTGCCGGTGAGCAGTCCATGGCGTGGCCGGGCGGGCCGGCAGGTGCCGCTTCGGTCCCGGGCGACGGCCCCGCATCGCCACACCACCCGGCGGGACACCATCGACATATCCGATGCCGGGGATGGAAGGCGGCACGCCGCAGGAGGCGTGGGTGGCACACGGGACGTGGCTGGGTCGTGTCCCCCGTCGTGGTGTAGCCGATCACGGTCCGTCGCTTCCGCTTCGGAGCCGTCCGGTACGTGCCGCTGCGGTCCGTCGTGCGATCACCACTGGTCCCGGCTCGGTGAGCCCTCAACAGGGCCGCCGGCGAGGGCGATTCGGGCCGCGACCTGCGGATTCCGCCAGCTTGATCGGCTACACCACTCGGCGGGACGCCATCCGTGGCTGAGGCAAGTCACCCGGCGGCAAGTACGCGCGGGCGCCCCCGGTCGTCGTGGGCGGCACCGCAAGTAGCCGACGGACGTACCCACTTGGCCTGTCACCATCACGAGGAACCACCCGCACCCAACACCCCAGGGGCGCGGGGAACTGCGCGAACAACCACGACGCACCCGCACCCCGCAGCCGGACTCAGCCACCCCACCCGAACCCGGAACTCACCCACAACCCGAACGCCGGACAAGCTGGGGTTCAGCTTGTCCGGCGTTGAAGGGGAAAACGTCAGTCGCGGCCCAGGAGGCGTTGCACAGCCCCCTTCAGTTCGGTGACGGAGTCCGTGTCGGCGGATGTGGCTCGCCAGGAGACGAAGCCGTCGGGGCGGACGAGGACGGCACCGTCGGGACCGATCCCGTGGCGGGCGGGGAAGACGTCGGCGGGGTCGGTCAGATCACCGGTGCCGAGACGGTGAACAACAAGGGGGACACCGAGTTCGGCGGCGACAGCCGTACCGGCGGCCTCCCAGGCCCCGCCGGCGGCAGGCGTGACGAGCACGGGACCGGAGCCGTAGAGGTCGAGGGAGGACACGGACTCCCCACCCCGCGAGAGCGGAACGTGCGGCGCCCGAGTCCCCGGCTCACCGGACAGCAGCCGGGGCAGCACCGGCGCCCCCTCGGAGTACCGGTACCCGAACACGGTCGTGCTGTAGCTGTCGGCCGGCGACAGCCCCCCGTCCTCGCCCCCGTCCTGCCCGGTCCGGTCCTGCATCATCGCCATGGTCTGCTGAAGCGTCATCCAGGCGACGGGCTGCCGCTCGGCCTGATACGTGTCGAGCAGCGCTTCTCCCCCGCTCCCGCCGAGCACCGCGCCCAGCTTCCATGCGAGGTTGTGCGCGTCCTGGATCCCGAGACTCGCCCCGAACCCCCCGGTGGGCGGCACGAGATGCGCCGCGTCCCCGACGAGGAACACCCGCCCCCGCCGGTACTCGCGAGCGACCTGCGCCCCGATGACGAAGCTGAGCCACTTCGCCCCGCCGGCGGGCAACTGCGGCACGATCCGGACGTCGAGATCGGCCACCCCGATCGCCGCCCGCACGAGCCCGACCGCCTGTTCCTCGGTCACCGTCTCCAGTGTCGTCCCGGGCGGCATCGGCGTCGCGAAGATCCACCGCTTGTCCCCGTCGTGCGCGAAGAGGATCGTCGACGGCGCCGGCTCGTCGAGGTAGCAGACCCCCACCGGACGCCCGCGCGCCGCCTCACCGAGGTCCGCCTCGAACAGCACGGAGACGGTCGTGGCGAACTCCCCGGGCCCGTCGAGTTCGATCCCGAGCCCGGCGCGCACGGGACTGCGCCCCCCGTCGGCGGCGACCAGGTACCGCGCACGCACGGTCCGCTCGGCCCCGTCCTGCCGCAGCACCGCGCTGACCCCGTCGTCGTCCTGCTCGAAGGAGACCAGCTCGGTCCCGAAGGAGAGGTGCGCCCCGAGTTCCACGGCCCGCTCGCGCAGCAGGTGCTCCAGCCGGTCCTGGTCGATCGGCGCCCACTCGGCGGGGCTGACCTCCCCGCTCGGGTCGGGGCTGTCGGTCGGCCCGCTGAAGTGCTCCTCGGCGGCCAGCGTCCGCGCCCTGATCATCTGGAGCTTGCTGAAGTCCGTGGCGAGGCTCGCCTCGGCCCAGATGCGTTCGTCGAGCCCCGCCTGCCGGTAGATCTCGACGGTGCGGGGGTTGATGCCCCGGGAGCGGGGGTGGCTGAGGGTGTCGGGGTGCCGCTCGACGACGAGGGCGCTGACTCCGTGCCGGGCGAGGAAGACGGCGGTCGACAGGCCGGTGACCGCGCCCCCGACGATCAGCACCTGTACCTCGGTAGGCGCCTTGCTCATGAAGGAACTCCTCTCTGGTGGCGGGGGGTTCAGGGCTTCTTGCGGCACACGACGAGCGTGTCGTACTCGCTCAGCGGCGAGACCTCGACCTCGTCGAAGCCGACCTTCTTCGCGACGGCGACGGCCTCGGAGACCGGGTACTCCTCACCGCCGTCGGTGACGAGGAGCATGTCGAGGCTGATGACCAGGTTCTCGATGTGCGTGGACTCGTCCTCCAGCATCCGGTCGTAGATCAGCAGCGTCCCGCCGGGGTTGACGGCGTCGTACGCCTTCGCGATGAGCTGCGCGCGCTGGGTCTCGTCCCAGTCGTGCAGGACGTGGCCGAGGATGACGACGTCGGCGGTGGGCAGCGGGTCGGTGAAGAAGCTGCCGCCGTGGAAGGTGACGCGCTCGGTGAGGCCGTCCTCGGCGACGCGCTCGTCGAAGAGGGGTTCCATCGCCGGGAGGTCGAAGACGTGGCCGGTGAGGTGGGGGTGGTGCTTGGTGATGATGGAGCACAGGTTGCCCCGCGCGCCGCCGACGTCCAGCACGGACGCGTGCCCCGACCAGTCGTACTTCTGGGCGAGTTCGGGTCCGACGACGTGGGTGAGCGCGTCCATCATCCCCACGAACTGGCGCAGGATGTGCGGGTTCTTGGTGACGGCGTCGAAGTCGCTCCCCGACTGCTGCTGACCGGTCCGCAGCCCCTCGGACAGCCGCCCCCACGCCGGGTACAGATTCCGGTTCGACCGCTCCAGGAACCCGCCGACGTACGTCTTCTCCCCCTGCACGAGATAGGTGTCGGCACCGGGGGCGTTGCGGTACTTCCCCCCGTCCCGCTCCAACAGCTCCAGCGCGGTGAGCAGGCTGAGAAAGTCCCCGAGCCCCCTCCCATGCAGCCCCAGCGCCTCCTTGATCTCCCCCTCGCTCGCCTCCCCCTTCTCGTGCAGCACCGTGAACAGCCGCAGCTCCACGGCCGTCAGCAACGCCTTCGCATCACAGAACATGTTCCCCAGCCGGATGATCCCAGCAGGAGTCCCCACGTCCGGAACGGTCTGCGCCATAGCCCAGCACTCCCTCCATCACCCACGACGCCCATTGCCCCGCGGCCCCCGGACAGTGACACCCCGAAGTCGAGACCCCCTCGAACCCGACCGGTGCCGCCATTTTTAGGGGCGCGGGGCTGTACCGAACAGCGGCTGCGCCGCGGGGCGCGAACAACCACGACGAAACCCGCACTCCGCAGCCGGACTCAGCCCACCCACCCGAACCCGTCTCCACCACCCCTTGAGCCCGCGCGGCTATTCATCTCGCGTCCGTCCGGACCGTCCAGAGGGGACATACATGTACGACGTGAGGATCCCGGTGCTGATCGTCGGTGGAGGCCCAGTCGGCCTCTCCACCGCCCTGTTCAGCGGACGCCGCGGTGTACGCACGATGCTGCTGGAGAAGCGCGACACCACCTCCACCCTCCCCCGCGCCCCCGGCCTCCAGGCCCGCACGATGGAGCTGTTCCGCGCCGCCGGCCTGGGCAAGGAGATCCGGGCCCTGGAGATGGGCGACTCGCACGCCTACTTCGAGGGCGGCATCATCAAGGTCCACACCTTCGCCGAGATAGACGAGGCGGTCCTGCTGGAGGCCCCCTCCCTGGACGGCCCCACGGTCAGCCCGGAGCGCGTGATGGGCTGCGGCCAGGACCGCTACGAGAAGGTCCTCGCGGACAAGGCCCGCGAGGCCGGCGCCGACGTCCGCTTCGGCACGAAACTCATCTCCTTCGAGCAGGACGCCGACGGCGTGACGGCGATCGCGGAGGAGACCGGCGGCAAGAGGTTCACGATCCGCGCCGACTACCTCGTGGGCGCGGACGGCGCGGGCAGCCGCACACGGGAGATGCTGGGCGTCAAGCGCACCGGCCGCGGCACCGTCTTCGACGCGCTGAGCATCTACTTCCGCGCCCCCGAGCTGGAGGTCCTGCTGAAGGACGCGAAGTTCATCCTCTGCTACGCCAGCGCGGGCGGCACGCTGATGGGCCTGTCCCGGCTGCACGGCTGCGACCCGTGGCTCGCGACCCCCCTGTACTACCCGGAGAAGGGCGAGAAGCCGGAGGACTTCGACGACGCCCGCTGCGTCGACATCGTCCGCAGGGCGGCCGGCCACGACATCGACGTCGAGGTCGTCGCGAAGGTCCCGTGGCGCGGCGCGCAGCTCGTGTCGGAGACGTTCCGCGAGGGCCGGGTCTTCCTCGCGGGCGACGCCGCGCACGTGCACCCCCCGGCGGGCGGCTTCGGCGCGAACACCGGTATCCACGACGCCCACAACCTCGCCTGGAAGCTCGCCGCGGTCCTCCAGGGCTGGGGCACGGACGCCCTCCTCGACACGTACGACGCGGAGCGCCGCCCGCTGGGCACGGCGATGTCGGAGCAGGCCCTGGTCCGCAACCGCATCCGGCACGGCTACGCCACCGAGCAGGACCGCGCGGACTTCGTGGACGACGTGATCATCACGCTCGGCTACCGCTACCGCTCCTCCTCGGTGATCGCCCCGGCGGGCGCCAAGGTCCTCTCCCCGGACCTGGAGCTGACGGGCGAGCCGGGCACCCGGGCTCCGCACCTGTGGCTGCGCAAGGGCGGCGAGACGATCTCGACGATCGACCTGTTCTGGGACTCGTACGTCCTGCTCACCGGCCCCGACGGCGCGGCGTGGACGCAGGCGGCGGCGAAGGTCGCGGAGAAGCTGGGCGTCCCGCTGCGGGTGCACACGATCGGCGAGGCACAGGCGCTGAAGCCGGTGGACCGGGAGTGGACGGACGTCTACGGGGTGGGCCCGGCGGGCGCGGTCCTGGTGCGGCCGGACGCGTTCGTGTCGTGGCGTGCGGAGGGCCCCGCGGCCGATCCGCTGGCCGTGCTGTCCGATGTGATCGCCCGTGCGGCCGGCCATGTGCCGGCGTCGGTCTGAGGGGAGTCCGCGATGACGGACACCTCAAACGCCGCCGGGCGTCCGGCGGCCGTCCTCGGGCAGGCGATGGCGTTCCAGTACGCGAAGCTGGTGCTGACGGGGCTCGATCTGGGCCTGTTCGAGGCGCTGGCGAAGGAGCCGGGCACCGCCGAGGAGCTGCGCGGCCGACTGGGGCTGCACGCCCGGGGCACCGGGCACTTCCTGGCGGCCCTGGCCGAACTGGGCTTCCTGGAGCGGGACTCCGCTGGCCGCTACCGCAACGCCCCGACGGCCCGGGACTGTCTGGTGCCGGGCGGCGAGGGGTTCCTCGGCGGTTTCCTGCGGGCCGCGGACCAGGTGATGTACCCGGCGTGGGGGCGGCTCGCGGAGTCGCTGCGCACGGGGGCGCCGCAGGCCGCGACGTTCTCCGGCGAGGACATGTTCGGGGAGCTGTACGACAGCGAGGAGAAGAAGGGGGGCCTCGTCGGGATGGCGGAGGACGCGAGCCGTCCGCTGATCCCGGCGCTGACGTCCCGTTTCGACTGGCCGTCGTACCGTTCGGTGCTCGAACTGGGCGGCTGCCGGGGCAACGTACTGGCGGGGCTGGTGCGGGCGCATCCGCACCTGGACGCCCGGGTCCTGGACCTGCCGCAGATGGAGGCGGACTTCACCGCGCACATGGCGGCGATCGGGATGACGGGGAAGGTCGGCTTCCACGGGGGCGACTTCTTCGCGGGGCCGCTGCCCGAGGCGGACGTCCTGATGATCGGCCACTCCCTCATCGACTGGAACGACGAGCAGCGCGAGCGACTGGTGCGCAACGCCTTCGCGGCGGTGCGGCCGGGCGGGGCGTTCCTGGTGTGGGACCCGGTCATCGTGGACGGCGCGGACAGCTATCTGCGCAACCTGGTCCGCAGCCTGAACCTCCAGCTGATGACCCCGCACGGCACCGGGTACGACCTGGAGCAGTGCGCGGGGTGGATGCGGGCGGCGGGCTTCGCGTCCGTCGACCACACCTCACTGGGCCACGACGTGACGCTGGTCGTCGCCAGGAAGGAGTGAGCGCGGCCGTGTGACGACCGCCTCAGCCGCGGATCCGGGCGACGTGTTTCTCCTGGACCTCGCGGCTGCTGCGGACGAACTCGACGAGCAGCCTCAGCTCGTCCACCGAGTAGTGCTGGAGCCCGGCGTTGGCCTCCTCGGCGAGCGGCCGGTAGATCTCCTCGGCGGCCTTGCGGGTGCGCTCGCTGGCCCGCACGACGGACCTGCGGCGGTCGCCGGGGTCCGGTTCGCGGGTGAGGTAGCCGAGTTTGTCGAGCCGGTCCAGCATGGCCGTGACGCTGCCGGTGGTGAGTCCGAGCGCCGCACCCAGTTCACCGGGTGCGGCGCTCTCGCGTTGCAGCAGGACGTCGAGGCAGCGCAGGTCGGTCTGGTTGATGCCGAGCCGGGCGGCGGCCGCCGCGTCGACCGCCTCGACCGCGCCCTGGAGGGCCCGCACCTCGCCCGCGAGTTCCCAGCACAGCGCTTCCTTGCCCAGGCCGGTCACAGCTTCACTTGACATTCAAGTATCTCGACCTTCAAGATAGAAGTACGCCTTGACAGTCAAGATAGTTGACCGGCAAGGAAAAGCAAGCCGTACAAGATCGGGAATGTTGCCCGGGTTCCAGGAGGAACGCTGCGATGAACACCCCGCACGACATGAACAAGGACAGTAACAACACCGAGGAGACCGTCCTCGTGGAGGTGTACTACACCTCCGAGAAAAGGCTGGGCCACTGGACGACGGCCCGCCGGATCGAGGTCCACGCCCGCCGCTCCTCACTCCACCTCGACCTGCGCTCCCACCGGATCCCGGACGGCGAGATCACCGTCCACCTGCGGGCCGAGCGCACCACCGTCAAGCTCCTCGTCCCGGACGGCGCCACCGTCGACGAGAAGGAGCTGGAGCTGCCCGACAACTCCAAGGTCAAGGACGCCCAGCGGCACGCGCCGCACACCGGCGGCCGGCGGATCCGGCTCACCGGCCGGCTCCAGCACAGCGAGGTCCGCGTCGCCCGGGGCGGCATGGCCAACCTCTCCTCGATGTTCACGCGCGAGTTCGTCGAGGAGACCCGCCGCGCCCACCGCGACGGCGACCACCCCGCCCTGCCGGACCCCTCGCTGCCGGGCCCGCGCCCCAAGAGCGACGACGTCTGACGCCCCCGGAAGACGCCTGACACCTTCGCCCGACACCTTCGACAGAGGCTTGAGCGGCCCCCCTTACCTTCTCGCCCTGCCCGTCCGGAACCCCGGCGGGCGGGCCCCGAGAAGCAAGGAGAGCTGTGCGATGAGCCTCGAAGAACCGGCCCCCTTCCGCGCGGCAGGGGGCCCCAGGTGGATCTGAGCACCCTGGGCCGGCTGCTGCTCGCCCTGACCGTGATCGTCACCGTCGCGCGCCTGCTCGGCGCCCTCGCCGGACGGCTTCAACAGCCGCCCGTGATAGGCGAGATCATCGGCGGGATCCTGCTGGGACCCACGCTGTTCGACGGCGAGATCACCTCCGCCCTCTTCCCCGCCGACGTCCGCCCGTCCCTGACGAACCTCGCGAACCTCGGCGTGTGCGTCTTCATGTTCCTGGTCGGCCTGGAGTTCGACCGGGGTCTGCTGCGGGGCCAGGGCCGCATCGCGGCCGGCGTCTCGCTGAGCGCGATCGTCCTGCCGTTCTCCCTCGGCGCGCTCCTCGCCCTCCACCTCGCGGACGGCCACCCCACCGACGACAAGCTCGCGTTCGTCCTGTTCCTCGGGACGGCCATGTCGGTGACCGCGTTCCCCGTGCTGGCCCGCATCCTCACCGACAAGAACCTCATCAGCACGCCCGTCGGCGGCCTCGCCCTCGCGGCGGCGGCCGTCGACGACGTCCTCGCCTGGTCGATGCTGGCCGCCGTCGCGGCCCTCGCCGGCGCGGCGGGCGCCCCCTGGCACGTCGCGCTCGTCCTTCCCTACGCCGCGCTGCTGCTGTGGGGCGTACGGCCGCTGCTGGCGAAGCTGGCCGCGCGGGCCCCTGGCCGCAGGGCGGGCCGGCTGACCGACGCCGGAGTACTGCTCGGCGTCGCGGGCGGGCTGTACCTGTCGGCTCAGGCCACCGAGTGGATGGGCCTCCACCTGATCTTCGGCGCGTTCCTGTTCGGCATCGTGCTGCCCCGCGAAGGCGCTGCGCGGCTACGCAGCCGGGCCCTTCCCTGGGTCGAACGCACCTCCTCCCTCCTCCTGCTCCCCGTGTTCTTCATGGTCGCCGGCCTCAAGGTCGACCTCTCCCGCATGGACGCGACCGCCTTCGGCGAACTGGCCCTGATCCTCCTGGTCGCGATCGGCGGCAAGTTCATAGGCGCCTTCCTCGGCGCCCGCGCCAACGGTGTCCAGCCACGCCACTCCGTCGTCCTCGCCCTCCTCATCAACACCCGCGGCCTCACCGAACTGATCGTCCTGACCGTCGGCCTCCAACTCGGCGTCCTCGACCAGCCCCTCTACTCCCTCATGGTCATCATGGCCCTGGTGACCACCGCCATGGCCGGCATCGTCCTGCCGTTCGTCTACCCCGAGGAACGAATACGGGCCGACCTGGCTGCCCGCGAGGGGGCGACGCCCCGCCGGGTGGGGTGACCGCGCGGACCGTTCGGCTCCGCCAGAGGCCGGGTGGTGTCCGGCGGGGTGGTGGGCGGCGCGTCGCTCCGGAGTACCGGTGAGCGGCACATTCCGCGTCCGGCCGGGCGGGCGCCACCCCGCTTCCGGACGCCACCCCGACTCCGGGCGTCAGGCCGACGGCCCGCGCCGCCCGCCACCCGGCGGGACACCACCCGCGGGCCGTGCGCGGGTGCCGGCCAACCCGGCGCGGTGCGGCGGCCACCGCCTCGGCCGGTCGGCCCTCCGCGTCACGGGCTCCACTCCTCCACACCACCACGCCACCGGCAGAACACCGCACCACGCCCCCTGACACACCCGGGCGGGGTGGCTGTCGCAGCCACCCCGCCCGGTTTTCTGTGTGCGCCGGCTCAGCCCCCGGCGCCGTGCTCAGCCCAGCGACGCCTTCGCCAGCAGTTCCAGCTGGCCGGGGTCCGCTGTGCACGGGAAGATCAGCAGTTCGTCGCAGCCGGCCTCCTCGTAGGCGGTGACGGTGTCGCGGAGGGCTTCGGCGCCGATGACGACCGCTTTGGCGGCCATTTCCGCCTTGGGGCCGATGAAGGCGTAGTAGGACCGCAGGTAGCTCTCGGCGATGTCTCGTGCGCCGGGGCCGAGGCAGGCGTACACGAGGGCGACCAGGCGGGGTTTGTCGGGGCGGCCCGCCGTGCGCCATGCCTCGCGGGCCCGCTGCGCGAGGTCGGCGTAGCCGGTGGCAGAGCTGCCGCCGGCGATCCAGCCGTCGGCGTGGCGGGCGGCGCGGGCCATCGCGGCCGGGGTGTGCCCGCCCACGATCAGCTCGGGACGGCCGTCCTCGGCGAAGGCGGGGCCGATGCCGGGGACGGGGCCGCGGCCCGCCCAGGTCTCCTTCAGCTCGGCGATGATGCCGTCCAGGCGGCGGCCCCGGTCGCCGTAGGACGCCCCGGTGGCCCGGAAGTCGTCGTCCCGGCCGCCGGCGGCGACGCCCAGGGTGAGCCGGCCGCCGGAGAGGGCGTGGACGGTGGCCGCCTGCTTGGCGAGCACCGCCGTGCCCGGCCGGTAGGCGGCGATGAGGATGCTGGACGTGAGACGGATGCGCTCGGTCACCGCGGCGGCGGCGGCGAGCGAGGTCAGCGACTCGTAGTTGTCGTACACGAGCCGGTCGAGCACGCCGAGGCTCGCGAAACCCAGGTTCTCGGCCTCGCGGGCCCAGCCGGTGAGCCGGGCGCCGGTGACGTCCGGGACGGTGGTGGGCAGGCCCACTCCGGTCTCCATGGCGGCCTCCCTTCGCCTAGGCGGGTTTACGGGCGACGAGGAGCGTGTTGCCCAGCAGCAGCGGATGCCGGGTGACGTCGGTGAACCCGGCCACCCGCATCCACTGCTCGCAGTCACCGGGGTGGTAGCCGGCGCCGGCCGGGGTCATCACCAGCATGTGCAGGCTGGACACCAGCGCGGGCAGGTGCGGTTCGTCGCCCGGCATCGGGTCGTACACCAGCAGCGCGCCGCCGGGCGCGACGGCCTCGTACGCCTTCCCCACCAGCGTCTTGCGCTCGTCGACGGAGAAGTCCGCGAGGACGTGGCCGATGACGACGACGTCGGCGGGCGGCAGCGGGTCGGCGAAGAAGTCGCCGCCGGTGAACTCCAGGCGCCCCTCGACACCGAGCGCCTTGGCGTGCTCGGCGCACGGCTCGGCGTTCTGCGGACGGTCGAAGACGCGGGCGGTGAGGTGCGGCCGGGCCTGGAGGACGAGCCCGGCGAGGTTGCCGCGCGCGCCGCCGACGTCGGTGAGGGTGGCGTACCCGGTGAGGTCGAGGGCGTCGAGGAGCTGCGGGACGAGGGGTGCGCTGAGGGCGTCCTGCATCGCGAGGAACGTCTGGCGGGCGCGGGGGTCGTCGAGCATCGCCTCGAAGTCGCCCTCGGCCTGCGGTTTTCCGGTGCGCAGGGCCTCGGTGAGGCGGCCCCAGGCGGGGTAGAGGACGTAGTTCGCGCCGTCCAGGAAACCGCCCCGGAAGTTCTCGCCGCGCACCAAATAGCCTTGCGCGAGCGGGCTGTTGCGGTAGCGGCCCTCCGTCTTCTCCAGGAGGCCGAGGGCGACCAGGGCGTCGAAGAAGTCGGTGGCGGCGCGGGCGTGCAGGCCGGTCGCCGCGCGCAGCTCCTCCGTCTCGGCGCTGCCCTCGACGGTCTGCGCGAGGGCGGTGAAGACGCCGAGTTCCACGGCGCTCAGGAGGAGCTTGGAGACGGTGAAGCTGTGGGCGAGTCCGCTGATCTTGGTGAGGTCGTCGGGGGTCATCGGCCCTGGGTCCCTTCGGCGCGGCGCAGGCCCAGTTTCGGGCCGAAGGTGAGGTAGAGGCCGCCGACCGCGTTGGCCGGATTCATCGGGGCCTGCTTCTGCTCGTGCACCTTGTTGAGGTTGGCGAGCGGGTTGGGGTCGCCGCTCTCGGCGCCGTTGAGGTGGGCGTGGACGCTGGCGTAGACGTCCTGCGCGTCGTCCATGTCGGCGATGCCGGTGACGATGCGGTTGAACGCCTCCTGGAGGTTCAGGCTGTCGCGCTGGCTCTGGGTGAGGCGCTGGGCGTTGTAGAAGTGGTGCTCCTTGCCCCGGTAGCTCTCGTAGAACACGGAGACGAGGACCAGGAGACGTTCGTAGGCGTGCCGGTAGACGGTCTGGTAGAAGTCCCACGCCTCGTCCTCCTCTACCTCGCCGCGTAGGACGCTGCCGAGGGCCGCGGCGCTCAACATGCCGCTGTAGGTGGCGAGGTGGACGCCGGTGGAGAGCAGGGGGTCCAGGAAGCAGGCGGCGTCGCCGCTGAGGAGGTAGCCGGGGCCGCAGAACGCGTCGGCGGTGTACGAGTAGTCCTGCTCGACCTTCATGCCGGCGACCTGTTCGGCGCCCTCCAGCATTCCGGCGACCTGCGGGCACTCGGTGATGACCTTGTCGTACACCTCCTGGATGCCGCCCTGGAGGCGCTTCTTCTCGTTGAAGATGTCCCGGCCGGTGACCAGGCCGACGCTCGTCGTCCCGTCGTGCAGCGGGATCACCCAGAACCAGCCGTCGGGCGCGGAGCACACGGCGATCGCGCCGTCCGGGCCCCGGTCCAGGCGCTTGACGCCCTTCCAGTACGTCCACGCGGCGACGTTCTGGAACACCTCGTGGTACGTGCGGTTCTTCTGCTGCCGGGCGGCGATCAGGCCGGTGCGGCCGGAGGCGTCGATGACGTAGTCGAACGAGATCCGTCCGCTGCGCGAGGGGTCCTTGGTACCGGCCCAGCTCGCGGCGACGGGCCGCCCGTCCTCGAAGTGCACCTCCTTGACGGTGGTCTCCTCGACGACGGTCACGCCCAGCTCGGCCGCGTGGCGCAGCAGTATCTCGTCGAACTCCGAGCGGACGACCTGCCAGGCGTTGGTGCCGTCGGCGCCGAGCCCGTTGAAGTTCACTTCCCACTCCTCGGGCCCCCAGAAGAAGTACGCGCCCCCCTTCGGCTGGAACCCGTGCCGGTTGACCTTGTCCCAGACCCCCAGGTGCTCCAGGATCGGCCGGCACGACGGCAGGATCGACTCCCCGATGTGATAGCGCGGGAACTTCTCCCGCTCCACCAACGTGACCTCGAACCCCTCCTTCGCCAACAGCCCAGCCGCCGTCGACCCGGCGGGCCCTCCCCCGATGACCAGGATCTGCGTGGACTCGCGCATGAGTTCTCCCATCCCTACGTCCCCCAGGACGCGCTAGCGGGCCGAATTACCGTCCGCCACCGTGAGGGGCCTCTCTGGAAAGGGAGTTGAACCCCACTCAACGCTCCGCGCGGGGCCGAGCCCTTGGAGAAGTCGACGCGCACACCTATTCCGCACAGCACCAGCCGCACAGGGGGCAGGGCCAGGCGCGGCATGCGGAGCGGGCGGATTCGAGGGGCCCGGGGTCCACAGCGCCAGCCGCACGGGGGGCGTGCCCTCGGAGATGGGCAACTCGCACACCTATTCCACACAGCGCCAGTCACACGGGTGCAGACCACCATCACGGCCCACGCCGCCACGACGACCGACACCCACGCCACCAAGCCCCCGGCCCACCGGGTTCGACGCCCCGCGTACTCAACACCCCGGCCCACAAAGCACTCACCACCCCCCGGCCCCTCAACCACTCCACACCGGCCCATCCGGCCCGGCACACTCGGCCCCCGCCACAAGACTCAACCCCCAGCGGCCCCACGCCTCAACCCCCCGACACCTCCGGCGACTTCCCGGCCGCCCCACTCGCCAAAACCCCCACCCCTCCCCCACACACGCCGCCCTCCGCTCCTCAACACCCCCTCCCATCCCGCGACTTGGCGCACCCAACACCTCCCCACGCCCCACCGCGAGTCGCCTCTCCTCAACGCGCCCTCCAGCCCCACGGCTTCGCCCCCCGGCCCGCCAGGTTCGACACCCGGCGTGCTCAACACCCGGACCCTCGAAGCACTCGCCCCCACCACTCCACACCTGCCCGCCCGGCCCGCCCGGCCCGCCGCAAGGCTCAGCCCCAGTAGCCCCACGTCTCAACCCCCCGGCGCCTTCCCGGCCGGCCCGCTCGCCAGAACCCCCGCCCCTCCCCACGCGCGCCGCCCCCGCTCCTCAACACCCCCTCCCGCCCCACGACTTCGCGCCCCCGTCCCCCCGTCCGCTCCCCATCCCCGCCCGCGCACCACCCCCGCGGCCCCGCCCATTCGACCCCCCGTTCCCCCACCCCCTCGTTCGAGTGGTGTGCGAGGCTCGCCCGAGCGGGAATCGGCCAGGGTCTGGCTCAATCGTGCTCTGCACATCACGAGTACGAGGAGTGACCGATGAGGACGTCGTCGAACGCGCGAAGATGGGCCGCGAGCACGGGGGTCGCCGCGCTGCTGCTGGTGGGGCTGAACGGTGTGGGGAACGCGATGGCGGAGCCGGAGGCGGGGCAGACCGCGCCGGTGGCCGCAGCCGCGCCGGCCCGTTTCGGTCAGCCGAACCTCTACACCAGCGACGTCGACAAGATGCTGGACTTCTACAACAAGGCCCTGGGTTTCCAGGTGGACTTCCGGTTCCCGGCGGCGGGGACCGCGGCGTTCGGAACGGTCTCCAAGGGGAGCGCCTACTACATCACTTTCACGTCGTTCGACACGATCAAGCAGAACACCCCGCTGAAGCACATCGGCAAGTCCACGCAGAAGCAGTCGGACGTGGCCGTGCTCGTCGCGGACGTGGACGCCGCCTTCGCCACGGCGAAGAACGCGGGCGCGAAGGTGCTGATGGCTCCCAAGGACCAGCCCTGGGGCGAGCGCCAGGCGTACGTGGCCGACCCCGAGGGCAACCTCGTGCAGATCTCCACGCACTCCGACCACTGACGGCGTAAGAAAAACACCGGGAACCGGCAGGGCACGGCCCCTGCCGGTTCCCGTGGGCCGCCGCCCGGATCAGCGGGCGGCGGCCACGGCGTTCTCGGCCACCTTCTCCTCCCAGGAGACCCGGTAGGAGTACACGGGGATGGTCGCCTTGACGCCGAGCTTGAGGAAGAACGGCAGCACCAGGTCCCGCACGGCCCGCGCGAGCCCGTTGGGCGCGGCCTTCTGGTTCCCCGTCCTCCGCCCTTCCTTGATGATCTTCTCGACCCGGTCCTGCCGGATCGCCTGGAACGCGGCGAACGCCCGCTGCGGCGTCGGCAGATCCCGCAGGCACTTGGCCAGCACGATCGCGTCCTCCATGGCCATCGACGCCCCCTGCCCGACGTGCGGCGAGGTCGCGTGCGCCGCGTCGCCGACGAGACAGACCTTGCCCCGGTGCCACACCGGCAGCGTCAGCATGTCGTAGATGGGGTAGCCGATGATCCCCTCCGGCGTGGAGTCGATGATCGCCGACACCGGGTGGTGGTCACGCTTGTGCCGCTCCAGGAGCCGGGACTTCCACACGTCGTGCGGCGTGCGCTCGGTCTCGCCCCGGGCCGGCTCGACGGGCTCGTGGTAGTTCTCGAACCAGTAGACCTCCCCGCCGGGGATGGTCTGGTAACCGAAGAAGCCCTTGTAGCAGAAGGACATCCGCATCACGCCGTCCGCCGGCGCCGCGTCCCGCGAGCGGGTGTAGCCGGCGGTGCCGATCACCCCGGTGTACTCGGGGTGGGGGGCGTCGGGCATGACGGTGTAGCGGGTCTTGGAGTGGATGCCGTCGCAGCCGATGAGGATGTCCGCCTCGGCGGTGGACCCGTCGGCGAACCGGATCAGCACGCCGTCCGGCGTCTCCACGACCGTCTCGAAGAACTTGCCGTACTCGACCCGGATGCCGTGCCGCACGGCCGCCTCGCGCAGCCCCTTGTTGAGCAGGCCGCGCTTGAGGAGCAGGGTCTCGGCGGGGTTCTCGCCGAGCTTCTTGCCGTGGTGGTTGAGGAAGGCGGTGCTGGTGGTCAGGGCGCCGTACTGCTCGACGTCCTCCCGGATGCCGAGGGTGTCGAGGACGGCGAGGCCGTTGGGCGCGAGGTTGAGGAAGGCGCCCGCGTCGTCACGGGGTTCGGCGCTGCCTTCGTAGATGACGGCCTCGATGCCGGCCTTCCGCAGGAAAAGGGCCAGAACCGGTCCGGCGATACCGCAGCCGATGAGGGCCGCACTCCTGGTGTTCATCGCAGTGTTCCTCCTGGAACCTGGGCAACATTCGCGTCGGTGACACGCCTCTGGCGTTCCCCTTGAAGGTCGATCTTCTTGACGTTCAAGGCACTCCTTTATCTTGAGGGTCGAGAATCTTGAATGTCAAGTGAAGACTTCACTGGATGAAAAACGCCGCACCCAGGTCTCCCTGGATGCGGCGTCCGACGCCCCGGCCGGTCAGTGGTGCGACGCTTCGATGCTGCGCGGGGCACTGCCTTCCGTGCCCGGCTTCACGACCGTGAACTGCCCCATCATCCCCACGTCCTCGTGGCGCAGGATGTGGCAGTGGAACATGTACGGCGTCTTCGGGTCGGTGTACGGCGGCAGCGTGACCGCGAGCCGCATGGTCCCGCCCGGCGGCACCCGCACCGTGTCCTTGGGCCCCCGCAGCCAGGCGTCCGGCTTCTTCCCGTCGTAGTCGATGACGTTGAACGTGAGCCCGTGGACGTGGAAGTTGTGGACGACCTCCGCGTCCCCGCTCACCTCCCAGATCTCGGTCTTCCCGGCCGGGCAGACCTCGTCGATCCGGCTCATGTCCATGCCCTTGCCGTTGATCACGGTGCTGTTGAAGTCGAACGTCCGCACCCGCGCGTCCGCCGGCACCGCGATGGCGGCCTGCGCCCCGCGCAGCCGTCCGGGCAGCGGCGCCGACGCGGCGAGCCGGCTCTTGGCCCGCACCTCGATCATGTCGAAGGTGTCCTCCCCGCCCCCGAACCGCTTCGTCGGGAACGACAGCCCGAGCTCCGGCGGATAGCTGCGCAGGACGACCTTCTCCCCGGGCTTGAACGCGACGACGATCTCGGCGCGTTCCCCCGGCGACAGCTGCAACCGGCGCAGCGGCAGCGGCTGTTCGAGCAGCCCGTTCTCCTGGGCGACGAGGTGGAACTCGCGGCTGTCGGTGAACGCCAGGTTGTAGGAGCGGGCGTTGGACCCGTTCAGCAGCCGGAACCGGACGAGCGAGGTGGACACCTCGACGTGGGGGTTGTAGGTGCCGTTGACGAGGATCTTGTCGCCGAGGACGCCGGGGCTGCCGACCCCGGCGAGGCTCTGGAGGAAGGACGCGCCGCGCAGGTCGATGGAGCCGTCGTCGTCGAAGGCGCGGTCCTGGAGGATCAGCGGGATGTCGTCCACGCCGTAGTCGCGCGGGAGTCCGGCCCGGTCCGCCTCGTCGTCCTCGACGATGAACAGGCCGGCCACGCCGCGTGAGACGTGGTCGGCGGTGTTCTGGTGGGGGTGGGGGTGGTACCAGAGGGTCGAGGCGGGCTGGGCGATCTCCCACTGGGGGTTCCAGGTCTCGCCGGGGCGGACCATCTGGTGCGGGCCGCCGTCCATCTCGGCGGGCAGGTGCATGCCGTGCCAGTGGAGGGTCGTCGACTCGGGGAGCTTGTTGGTGAGGGAGACGGAGATCTTCTGGCCCCGGCGCACCCGGAGCGTGGGGCCGAGGAAGGCGCCGTTGACGCCCCAGGTCGGGGTCTTCTTGCCGGGCAGCAGTTCGCTCTCGCCGGTCTGGGCGGTGAGTTCGAAGACCCGGCGTCCCGAGCCGTCGTCCTTGCCCTCCAGGAGCGGGGGGACGCGCACCTTGTTCTCGAAGGAGAGGTCGCCGACGTTGCTGAGCTTGCGGCCCCGGTAGGCGACGGCGAAGTTGGCGGCGTAGGCGCCCGCGCCGAGCACGCCGATGCCGAGCAGGCCCCCGGTGAACAGCAGGATCCTGCGGCGGATGGTCCTGGGCCGCTTCGCGGGCGCCCCACCGCCGGGCTCCATGGCCGTACCGCTCTCCTCACTTCCCCTGTGAGGGTCGGTCGTGGAGCTTTTTTTACCAGTCATTGGGGAATTATGGGCGCGCCCACCGGAGCGCCGCCGGGGTCTTGCTCGATTCCTGCTCGATCGAGTACCCCGCGAACCGGTGAACCCGCACGTCAGACACGTGTCTTGAGGTTCGAGAGATTTTCCAGCAGACGACCGCATGCTGGGCGGCAGCCCGTGCCCACGCCCGGATCAGGAGTCGATATGCCCCCTTTCCGCACCGCTCTCGTGACCGGAGCGAACCGGGGTCTCGGCCTCGCGGTGGCCGCCGATCTGTACGCCCGGGGTCACCGGGTGCTGCTCGCGGCCCGTGACGCCGGCGCCGCCGCCGAGGCCGCCGGGAAGCTGGGCGAGCGGGCCGTGCCGCTCACCCTCGACGTCACCGACCAGGCGTCCGTGGACCGCGCTCTCGCCGACGCCGGCGCCGTCGACGTGCTCGTCAACAACGCGGGCGTGCAGCTCGACTGGGGCGAGGCGCCGTCCACGATCGCCCTGGACCGGGTACGGGAGACGCTGGACGTCAACCTCCTGGGCGCCTGGCGGATGGCGCAGGCGCTGCTGCCGGGCATGGTCGCGCGCGGGTGGGGAAGAGTCGTCAACGTCTCCAGCGGTGCCGCCTCCTTCGCGTACGGTCCGGCCGCGCAGTGCCCGGCGTACTCGGCGTCCAAGACGGCGCTGAACGCGCTGACGGTGATGCTGGCCAAGGAGACCGAGGGGACCGGGGTGCTGGTGAACTCCGTGAACCCGGGGCTGGTCAGGACCCGGATGCGGCCGGACGCGCCGCAGACGCCCGAGGACGCCGCGCGGCGGATCGCGGACGCCGCGACGCTGCCCGGTGACGGCCCGTCAGGGGCGTTCCTGCGGGGGGACGGCACGATGCCGTGGTGAATCTAGCGTGACTGTACGCGGACACTAGCGGCGTGTGCGTCCATGGCTCCCCTCATTTCTTCCACAAGGGGAATCACCACCACCATGTCTACTCGTCCACCCGAGGCCGCCTCCGCCGTCCGGCCAGGTCAGGCCGGTTTTTTCTCCCGGATCGCGGGGTTCGCCAACCGGCACCGATGGACCGCGCTGATCCTGTGGCTCGTCGTGCTCGTCGGCGTCTGGGCCGGCGCCTCGCAGGCGGGCGACCGCTACCGGGACGACTACTCGCTGCCCGGCACCGAGACCCAGCGGGCCCTGGAGATCCTGAAGGAACACGGCGCCGGGAACGCCTGGAACACCGTCGACATCGTCCTGCACGACAAGGACGGGCTGAGCGGTGAGGCCACCCGGAGCGTGGTCGCCGGAATGCTGAAGGAGGTCTCCGGGCTCCCCGGCGTCGTCGGGGTGCGCAGCCCCTACGACGACCGGTCCGCGCTCTCGGCGGACGGGACCGTCGCCTACGCGACCGTCGAACTGGACCGGCCCGCCGAGAACGTGCCGGTCGCCCAGAGCGAGAAGATCCTCGACACCGCGCGGGAGATCCAGAAGGACGGGCTCCAGGTCGAGCTGGGCGGGGAGGCCGCGCGCAAGCTCGGCGCGAACCAGGGCAGCGGGGCCGAGGGCGCCGGGATCTTCGCGGCGCTGCTGATCCTGCTGTTCATGTTCGGGACGGTGATCGCCGCGAGCCTGCCGGTCATCACCGCCGTGTTCGCGGTCGGGGCGACGCTCGGGATCATCGTGCTCGCCTCCCACACGTTCACCATCGCCAGCTACTCGCCGTACGTGATGTCGCTGGTCGGGCTCGGGGTCGGGATCGACTACGCGCTGCTGATCTTCGCGCGGTACCGGGCCGAACTCGTCAAGGACGTCGCGCCCGAGGAGGCCGAGCGGCGGGCGCTGGAGGGGGCCGGGCGGACCGTGCTGTTCGCCGGGTGCACCGTCATCATCGCGCTCCTCGGACTCGTCGCCCTCGGGCTCGGTTCGCTGCGCGGGATGGCGCTCGCGGTGGCGCTGACCGTCCTGCTGACGATGCTGGCCTCACTGACCCTGCTGCCCTCGCTGCTCGCGATCTTCGGGAAGCGGTTCGCGCGGCAGTTCAGCGCGCGGGCCCACAAGCGGGCCGCCCAGGGCAAGCCCGAGGAGGGGGCCCGGTGGCGGGCCTGGAGCGAGGCCGTCCAGCGGCGCCCCTGGGCCGCGCTGCTCCTGCCCGTCGTCGCGCTCGGCGCGCTCGCCGTGCCGGCGGCGGACCTGCGGCTCGGGCTCGCGGACGCCGGGAACGACCCCGACGGCACGACCAGCCGCGTCGCCTACGACCTCCTCGCGAAGGGGTTCGGGCCCGGCGTCAACGGGCCGCTGGTGATCGTGACCGAGGGCGACGACGCGGTGAAGGCGGCCGGGGCCGCCGCGGGCACCCTCCGGGACACGCCGGGGATCGCGCTGGTCAACGGGCCGATCCCGACCGAGGACGGCAAGGCCGCGATGCTGCTCGCCGTCCCGAGGACGGCGCCGCAGGACACGGCGACGACGGAACTGGTCCACCATCTCCGGGACGACGTGCTGCCGGGGGTCTCCCGGCAGACCCAGGCGAAGTACCTGGTCGGCGGGGCCACGGGCTCGGTCATCGACTTCTCCGACACGATCGGCGGAAAACTCCCCCTCTTCGTGGCGATCGTGATCGGCCTCTCCGTCCTCCTCCTGATGATGGTCTTCCGCTCGGTCCTCATCCCCCTCAAGGCCGCCGTCCTCAACCTCCTCAGCGTCGGCGCGGCCCTCGGCGCCGTCTCCCTCGTCTTCCAGCACGGCTGGTTCGGCGCCGAGGCCGGCCCCATCGAGGCGTTCATCCCCACGATGATCTTCGCCATCGTCTTCGGGCTCTCCATGGACTACGAGATCTTCCTCGTCTCCCGCATGCGCGAGGAATGGCTGCGCACCCAGGACGCCGGCCGCGCCGTCCGCGAGGGCCTGGCCCACACCGGCGCCGTCGTCACCGCCGCCGGCGCCGTCATGATCGTCGTCTTCGGCGGCTTCATGCTCAGCCCCGACCGCATGCTCCGCCAGTTCGGCTTCGGCCTCGCCGTCGCCATCCTCATCGACGCCGTCATCATCCGCTCCCTCATCCTCCCCGCCACCATGCGCCTCCTGGGCCCCCGAGCCTGGTGGCTCCCCGCCCCCCTAGCCCGCGCCCTCCCCGAGGTCCGCGTGGAATCCCCCTGACCAGGAGCCGTGCCCGGCGGCCCCTGACAGCCCCCGGGCACGGCCCCTCTCACAGCGCCGTCACCACTCCACCGGCAGCGACAGCAGCCCCCGGGACACCGGATGGTCCTTCCAGCGGATGCGGTGTTCGGGGATCGCCAGGCGGAGGGTGGGGATCCTGCGCAGGAGGGTCGCGAGGGTGACCTGGAGTTCCATGCGGGCCATCTGGGCGCCGAGGCAGCGGTGGATGCCGTAGCCGAAGGCGAGGTGGGGGTTGGGGGTGCGGGAGATGTCGAGCTGGGCGGGGGTGGGGAAGACGGCGGGGTCGTGGTTGGCGGAGCCGATCGCGGGGACGACCGCTTCGCCCGCGTGGATGGTGACGCCGCCGAGGGTGACGTCCGAGAGCGCGACCCGGGGCAGCGCCCCGCTGATCGCGGAGGGGTTGTAGCGCAGCAGTTCCTCGACGGCGTCCGGGATCAACTCGGGCCGCTCCCGCAGGAGATCGAGTTGGCCGGGGTTGAGGAGCAGCGTGAGGACACCGCTGGAGATGGCGTTGACGGTGCTCAGATACCCGGCGGTGACCAGCAGGAACGCGAACCCGACGAGCTCTCTCTCGGTGAGTTTCCCGCCCTCCCGCTCGGCGACCAGCGCCCCCAGCAGATCGTCCGAGGGCCGGGCCCGGCGCAGCGCGATCATCCCGGAGACGTACTCCTCCAGAGACCCGCGCGCGGCCTTGATCTCGTCCTGCGAATGCCTCGTCATGCTGAACGCGGTGTCGGTCCAGGCGCACAGCTGCGGACTGTCCTGCGCGGGCACCCCCAGCAGCTCCAGCACCAGCATGAGCGGCACGGGCAAGGCGAGCCCCGGCACGAGGTCGCCCGGCGGCCCCGCCGCCACGAGCGTGTCGAGCAGCGAGTCCGCGAGCGCCTGCGTCCAGGGCCGCAGCCGTTCCACCCGCCGGTTCGTGAAGTGCTTCACCGCGAGTCTGCGCAGCCGCGCGTGATCGGGCCCGTCCATCCCGAGCAGCACATCGGGCCCGGGATTGGACGCGCCCATCCGCGGCGCACCCGGCGCCTCGGCGGCGGCGCGGCTGAACCGCTCGTCGTTCAGCACGAGTTGGACATCGTCGTACCGCGTGACCAGCCACGCCTCGTCGCCGGTGGCCAGCACCACCCGCGCGACCGGCGCCTCCTTGCGCAGCAGCGCGAGTTCACGGGGCTGGGCGATGCCCGAGGGGAAGGCGAAGGGGAAGTCCAGTGGTTGTCCAGGCATCACGGCCTGTTCTCCTCCGTCGTGGGGGTTCCGGTCGAGCAGTGGACCACGCCCCGCTTCACATCGGCTCAAGAACCGTCGCGTTCGAGCAGCCCTCCACCACCCGTCGGGCGCTGTTGCCGACGATGCCCGTATGACTGTCATCGTGATCACCGGCGGCAGCCGGGGCATCGGACTGGGCCTCGCGCACGCGTTCGCCTCCCGCGGCTGCCACGTCGTGATCTGCGGCCGCGACGAGACGTCCGTGACGGCCGCCGCCGAGCAGAGCGGCGCCCTCGGCGTCCCCGCCGACGTCACCTCCCGCGCCGACGTCCGCCGCCTGTGGGACACCGCCACCGAGCGCTTCGGCCGCGTCGACCACTGGATCAACAACGCCGGCATCGCACTGGCCCCGCGCCTCCTGCACGACATCCCGGAGGACGACGTCCGCCGCCTAGTCGACGTCAACCTGGTCGGCGCGATCAACGGCTGCGCCGTCGCCGTCGAGCGGATGCTCGATCAGGGCGGCGGGTTCGTGTGGAACATGGTCGGCTTCGGCAGCAACGGCCGTGTCTCGCGCGGCATGGCGCCGTACGGGTCGACGAAGCGGGCCCTGGCGTACCTGCACGACACGCTGACCCTGGAGGCGAAGGGCACGCCGGTGCGGATCGGCCTGCTCTCCCCCGGCCTCGTCGTCACGGAACTCGTCGCCGGCAACGACCTCCGCTCCGACCTGCGGGGCCGCCGCCAGCAGGTGTACTACGAGGTCCTGTCGGACCCGCTGGACGTCGTCGCCCCCTGGCTCGCCACCCGCGTCCTGTCGGCGACCAGGAACGGCACCCGCGCGGAACGCCTCACCGGCCCCAAGGCGTGCGGACGCCTGGCGACGGCACTGCTGCGGGGCCGACTGCATCCGGCGCTGCGGGCGACCTGAACTTTCGAGACCTAGGGAGATCCCGTGTCAGAACTCGCAGGCTGGGTCGATTTCGAGCGGACGCTCCCCGAGGGGCGGGAGGCCGTCGTCGCGATGACCCGCGCCCTGCGCGCCGGGGACGCGGGCGGCGGACGGCTGTGGGGAGGTCCGGGCGCCGTCCTCGGCGTGCGGTCCGGCGTCGATCCCGCCGTGGAGGGCGACAGCCTCGGCACCGTCGCCGCCGTCGCCTTCGCCGGCCAGTGCGACAACCGCGCCGAACTCCCCCGCGCCGGCACCGACGCGCAGGCGGTCCTGCTGTCGTGGCTCGCCACGGGCCCGGCCGGCGCCGACCGCCCGCGCGGCTCGTACGCGTTCGCGGTGTGGGAGCCGCGCGCGGCCGAACTCACCCTGGTCCGCGACCGGTTGGGCACCCGCCCGCTGTACTGGGCGCGCACCCCGACCGGCGTGGTCTTCGCCTCCCGCCCCGACGCCCTCTTCGCCCACCCGGAGCTGCGCCCCCGCCTCGACGCGGACGCCCTGCGCACCGTCCTCGCCGGCATCAACGTCCCCGGCCGGACCGTGTTCGGGGACGTGTACGAGGTCCCGCCGGGCCACCTCGTCCGCTTCACCGCCGCCGGCCACACCGTCCACCGCTACTGGCGCCCGGAGGCCGCCGAGCACTCCGACGACGTGGCCACCACCGCCGTCCGCGTCCGCGAACTGCTCGCCGGCGCCGTCGCGGAGCACACCGGACGGGCGGGCACCCGGGTCGGCAGTCTCATGTCCGGGGGGCTGGACTCCAGCGCGCTGGCCGCGCTGCTCGCGGCGGGGGCGGAGGGGCCGGTGCCGACGTTCGCCGTCGACTACCAGGGGTACGAGGAGAACTTCCGCCCGCACATCGTGCGCCCCCAGCCGGACAGCCCCTTCGTCCGCGACATGGCCGCGCACCTCGGCTCCGACCACACGGACGTCGTCCTCACCACCGGCGACCTCACCCGCCCCGAGCTGTGGACGCACCTGGTCACGGAACTGGACCAGCCGCGCCTGTTCGCGGACACCGAGCCGTCCATGGCGCGGCTGTACGCGGCGGTGGGCGGCCGGGTCGACACGCTGCTCAGCGGCGAGGGCGCGGACGAACTCTTCGGCGGCTTCCCCTGGTTCCACCATCCGCGCTGGGCGCAGGCGCCCGACTTCCCGTGGACGCCGACGACGGACGAACTGGTCGGCACCCTGTTCGCGCCGGCGATGAAGGAGCTGGAGGTGCGGACGTTCCGCGCCGACCACTACGCGACCGCGCTCGCGGAGATCCCCGGGCTGCCCGGCGAGGATCCGCTGGAGCGCCGGATGCGCGAGGTGGTCTACCTCTTCACGACCCGTTTCCTGCCCGAACAGCTCGACCGCGCGCACCGCTTCGGCGCCGCCGCCGGCCTCGACGTCCGCCTCCCCTTCTGCGACCACCGCCTCGTCCAGTACGCCCTGAACATCCCCTGGTCGACGAAGACGTCGGACGGCTGGGAGAAGAGCACCCTGCGCGCGGCGGTCGCCGACCTCCTGCCGGCGTCGGTCCTCCAGCGCCGCAAGTCCGGCTACCCGATGACCCACGACGACGGCTACGACGCCACGCTCCGCACGCGCCTGGCCGCGCTGCCGGCGGACGCGCCGGTCCGTCCGCTGCTGGATCCGGCGGCGCTGCACGCGCCTCGGTTGAGCCGGACGGAGCTGGAGCTGGCGTTGAAGGTGAACGGGTGGTTGGAGAGGTACGGGTTGACGCTGCCGGGGTGACCCCCCAAGGGGCGCGTACCTTGCGGCACGCGCCCCTCCGCGCTCCCCTACCCCGCGCTCAGCACGCACACCGTCTGACTCAGCCGCATCTCCCCGCCCCGCCGGTACGGCTGGAGCCGGCGCCGGTTCTCCACATGCTCCTCGCTGTGCTCGAACCGGTGGAAACTCGCCGCGTCGACCCAGTCGGTGACGACGTAGTAGACGTCCTCCTCGTCGACGGCCCGCGCCAGCGCCTGCCCGAGGTTGCCGGCCTGCGCGGCGATTCCCCGCCCCACCTCCTCCCACACCTTCTCGAACTCGGCGCCCCGCCCGGGGACGGTCTCCATGCGCAGCATCACACGGAAGGGAAGCGAATCCGGCATCTGAACTACCTCCGAGACGGCCCGGGTCGGCAAAGGGAGCCCAGTCTCGGCACGCCTCCTCGACGTCCGCTCGAAGCCCCGCCCTTCGAGCCGTCCTCCAGAGCCTTTGGACAAGCGTTCGGCACCCTCGGCTCCCCCGAACCGTCCCCTTTGGAGGAGCCATGACCGCCCCGGCCAAGCCCCCCGCCCTCCAGCCGGCCGAAGGCACCGGCAGACGCGGCCCCCTCGGCTGGCCCCGCTGGTTCACCACCCTGTTCGGGACCGACATATGGGAGCGGTTCAGCTTCTACGGCATGACGGCGATCCTCGTCCTGTACGCGACGGAGGACACCGCGGACGGCGGCCTCGGCCTGTCGAACGACGACGCGACGCTGCTGTTCGGCCTCTACATGGCGTCGGTGTTCCTGTGCTCGGTGCCGGGCGGCTGGCTGGGCGACCGCCTGTTCGGCTCGTCGCGGGCGGTCCTGTACGGCGGTGTCCTGATCGGTATGGGGCACGTGTCGATGGCCGTGCCCGGCCGGTTCCTCTTCTACCCCGGTCTGCTGCTGATCGCGGCCGGCACCGGGCTCCTGAAGCCGAACATGGCCAACCTGCTGAGCGCGTTCTACGCCCCGCGGGACCGGGCCGGCCGCGACGCCGGGTTCGCGATCTTCTACATGAGCGTGCAGGTCAGCGCGCTGGCCGCGCCGGTGATCGTCGGCGCGGTGGGTGAGACGGTCGACTGGCACCTCGGCTTCGGCCTGGCCGCCGTCGGCATGGCGCTGGGCCTCGTGCAGTACACGCGCGGCATGCGTCACTTCGGCGGCACGGGCAGCGCCCCCGACCGCGCGGCGACCCCGGCCCAGCGTGCCCGCGTCCTGCGCCGGAGCGGTGCGGCGGCCGTCGTCCTCGCGCTGGTCTACGGCACGGACGCGGCGCTGGGCACCTTCGAGATCGTCCACGTCATGGGGCTGATCGGCGTGCTGACGGTCGTCGTCCCGGCCGTCTTCTTCTGGCGTCTGCTGCGCGATCCGGTCCTGACGGACGCCGAGCGCGTCCGGGTGAGGACGTACATCTGGCTCTTCCTGGCCTCCGCGCTCTTCTGGGCGATGTTCCTCCAGGGCGGCTCGGTGTTCTCCCTGTTCGCGAAGGAGTCCACCGACCGCGCGGTCCTCGGTTTCACCGTCCCCACGAGCTGGTTCCAGTCCGCGACCCCCCTCTTCGTCCTGGCCACGGCCCCGCTCTTCGCCGCCCTCTGGCGCCGGGCCGGCGACCGCGTCAACACGGCCGTCAAGTTCGGCATCGGCATGATCAGCACGGCGCTGGCCTTCATGGTCATGTCCGCGGCGGCCTGGCAGGCGTCCGCCTCCGACACCGGCCTGGTCTCCCCCTGGTGGCTGGTCGCGGCCTTCCTCCTCCTAGCGGCCGGCGAGGTCGCCTTCGCCCCCGTCGGCATGAGCGCCACCACCGCCATCGCCCCCGCCACCTTCGTCAGCCAGATGGTCGGCCTCTTCTGGCTCGCCGGAGCCCTCGGCGGCGGCCTCGGCGGCAACGCCCTCAAAGCCTCCGGCTCCTCCTCCCCCTCCCCCGCCTACTTCCTCACCCTCGCCCTCATCACCCTCACCACCGGCACCACCCTCATCCTGTCTCGCCGCCCTTTGGGCCACCGCTTGGGCGTCTGACCGGGGCTCACACTCCAACTCTCCTCCGCACACGGACCTTTGACCAGATGTCGTCAATCGACCTACATTCGCTGGCGTTTACCACTTAGTTTGTCATGGGCATTCTGTATAGGTCTGATCGTCGGCGTAGGTGCGACCTTGGGGGGCCGATGGCAAGAGGGGACGCCTGGGCGGCAAAGGGCACGACCGGATCAGTCGCGGATCTCGTCGCCCGGTTCGGCGAGGAGGTCAGGGCCAAGCTTCAAGGTCCCGCAGGGGCGGTCAGCAGCAAGGAGGACAGCCTGACCGCGCCGGTGGAGCAATTACTGCGCGGCATGGCCTCGCGGCAACGTCTCAAGCTCATCGCCCACGGCCAGAGTCGCGTCAAGGAACTCAAGATCCGGCCCGACTTCGCCATCTCCTGCGGCGGCAGGACCATCGGGCACGTCGAACTGAAGCCACCAGGAGCGGGTGCCGATCCGGAGCAGTGGTCGGTGAGAAGCCACAACCGGAGGCAATGGGAGAAGATCAAGGCCCTGCACAACGTGCTCTACACCGACGGGTACCAGTGGGCTGTCTACCGTTTCGGCGTACAGGTCGGCCCGACTGGAGTCCTGGTCGGGGACCTTGAATCCGGCAGCCGGCGACTCGCCGTCGCGGACACCGGTTTCGAGCGTGCCCTTACGCACTTTTTCCTGCCCGCCCCCATCGTCCACGGCAGCATCGCCGAACTGGTCAAGCGCATCGCGAAAATCTGCGCTCTGCTGCGCGATGAGGTCACCGAACGTCTCACCCGCGAAGAGCACGGGGAAGCCGACGCCGCGTTCGCGATCCTGGCCGACAACTGGAAGGACCTGCTCTTTCCTGATGCCCGCCCGGAGGAATTCGCGGACCAATACAGCCAGACATTGACCTTTGCCACGCTGCTGGCTCGCCTTGAGCACATTGACCTGAGCAGGCTCACGCTCCCCGAGGTCGCGATCCGGCTGGGCAAACGACATTCGTTGATGGGCAAGGCGCTGGCCGTGCTGACGGATGACGCCCTCGACGACCTGCGGGGCGTCATCGACCCGTTGATCGACGTCATATCGGCCGTCGACCCCGAGATGTTCAAGGACGAGACCGGAGACGCCTACCTTCACTTGTACGAGGGGTTTCTGACCGCCTACGACCCGGAACTGCGACGCCGGACGGGTACGTACTACACGGCCGGCGAAGTCGTCCGCTTCATGGTCCGCTTCACCGACGAGGTGCTGCGTGACCGACTCGGTCAGGAGGACGGATACGGAAGCGAGGACGTCACCGTCGTCGATCCGGCCATGGGCACCGGGACCTTCCTCATCAACATCATCGACCACGTCGCCAAGTCCCTGTCGCTGAAGTACGGCGGGACGCTCAAGTCCGGGCTGCTCCAGGAGCTCGCGGGCCGGCTGGTCGGGCTGGAGAAACAGACCGGGCCGTACGCGGTCGCGGAACTCCGGGTGCACCACGCCTTCCGGTCCCACGACGCCGACGTCACGCGCCGCCCGCCGAGGCTTCTGGTGGCCGACACGCTCGACGATCCCGCCGTCGAGCATCACCTGGGCTTCATGTACGAGGCGATCGCTCGCCACCGCCGCATGGCGAACAAGATCAAGGCGGACGAAAAGGTCATGGTGGTCATCGGCAATCCGCCCTACCTGCGGGGCGCACGGCAGTCAGGGGTCGGACGCTGGGTCACCGAGGGCAACCCGAACGACAAGGGCGCGATCCTCGCCCGCTTCCACCCGGAGGACAACGGACGCGTCGGTTACGCCCTCGACAACCTCTACGTCTACTTCTGGGCGTGGTCCACCTGGAAGGTCTTCGACCAGTTGACCGTCTCGGGAGCGCCGAAGGCCCCCAGCGGGATCGTCGCCCTCATCACCAACTCCGGATACCTGGACAGCGACGGCGCGGCCGGCATGCGCCACTACCTGCGCGAGGCCGCCGACGAGGGCTGGGTCATCGGCCTCTCCCCCGAAGGCGCCTACTCCGACCCGCGTACTCGTGTCTTCCAGGACGTCAAGCGGGAGATCTGCATCGCCGTCTTCGTCCGCCACGGCGCCCCGAACGCGGGTACACCGGCGCGGGTCTGGCGCCTCGATGTCCCCGCGGGCACGCGCGAGGAGAAGTTCGACTGGCTGGAAGGGCTTGGCCTCGACGGCCATCGCGGAGGGACCTCCTGGCAGCTCTGCCCCACACAGTGGACCGCGCCCTTTCACATCACGTCCGACTCCGAGTGGTCGGCCATGCCACCGGTGGACGCCCTGCTGCCCTGGACCAGCTCCGGCAACAAGAACAACCGCAGCTGGCCCGTCTCACCCAGCCGGGACGTTCTGAAGGCCCGGTGGCGCAGGCTCGTCCAAGCCCCGGCGGAGGACAAGGCCGCACTGCTGAAATCCACCCGGGACCGCCGTCCCGACAAACCAGAACCACCACTGCCCGGCCAGCGGGAAAGAAGCACCCTCGCTGCGGAGCAGGAGACGGTACCGGTCATCGTTCCCTACGGCCGGATGACGTTCGACAGGCAGTACATCATCGCGGACCGGCGAGTGATCGACTTTCCACGACCGGCCTTGTGGTTCGCCCACAACGACCGACGCCAGATCTACCTCTCCGAGCTGCATACGGAGTCGGGACGCATCGGCCCGGCCGTCGGGTTCACCGCTCTCCTTCCCGACATGCACCACTTCAAAGGCACCGAAGGTGGACGCGTCGCCCCTCTCTACCGCCACCCCCACCTGGCAGAACCGAACGTGACCCCTGGCCTGCTGCGGCTGCTCACCGAGACGCACGGCGTGACAGTCACCGCCGAGGACCTCTTCGCGTACATCGCGGGAACAGCCGGCCACAGCGGGTACACCCGCCGCTTCGCCGCGAACCTCGCCGAGCGGGGTGCCCGGATCCCTATGACGCGCGACCCGGCTCTTTGGGCGGAGGTCGTGGAAGTGGGCAGGCGCACGGTGTGGATCCACACGTACGGCCGGCGCTTCGCCTCCCACCACGGCAGTTCGCCCGGCACGCCCCCCAGGCTTCCCCCGGAGGAACGACCGGAATGCGTCGTCGCGATCGGAGAGGACGACGGGTTACCCGAGGCCATCTCCTACGACACGTCCACGCGGACCCTCACCGTGGGCACGGGCCGCATACGTCCGGTGGCGCCGGAGGTCTGGGACTACCGGATCGGCGGAGTGCAGGTGATCCGCAAGTGGTTCGGCTTCCGCAAGCGCAGGCCGGACGTGGAACGGCAGACCCCGTTGAACGAGATCCTGCCCCCGGCCTGGCCCGCCCGGTGGACCGTCGACCTGCTCGACCTCATCAACGCACTCGGGCTCCTCGTGGCCCTCGAACCCCGACAGGCCCGGCTGCTGGATGCCGTGAGCAGCGGCCCGCTCATCACCGTCGACGACTTACGGGGCGAGGGCATCCTGCCCGTGCCTGCCTACGCGATCAGGGAACCGAAACCGCCACGGAAGTCTCGACGCACCCCTGGTCCGGGTCAGGAGAGTTTCGACTTTCCTGACTGACGCCCACGACGTCGAGGGAAGCCGTACGCCATAGGCGCCCTACTTCACCGGCTCCAGAATCGCCACGCATTCGACGTGGTGGGTCATCGGAAACAGATCGAACGCCCGAAGCGTCCGCACCCGATACCCCCCCTCCCGGAAGTACCCCAGATCCCGAGCCAGCGCAGCAGGATCGCAGGCGACGTAAGCGATCCGCCGAGCCCCGAGGGAGGCGAGGTGCTGGACGGTGGAGCGCCCGGCGCCCGCGCGGGGCGGGTCGAGGACGATGAGGTCGACCTCGGTGATGCCGGTGCGAGGCAGGACGGAGTCGACCTTGCCCTGCTCGATGCGGACACGGGGGAACCCGGCGAGATTGTGCCGCGCGTCCTCGACGGCCCGCTTGCCGGACTCGATGCCGAGGACGGCGCCGGCCTCGCCGAGCCGGTCCGCGAGGGCGCCCGCGAAGAGCCCCACCCCGCAGTACAGGTCGAGCGCCATCTCGCCCTTGCGCGGCAGCAGCCCCTGCATGACCGCGAGGACGAGCGTGTCGGCCGCCTTGGGGTGAACCTGCCAGAAACCGCCGCTGCCGACCCGGTGCGTACGCCCGTCCGCACGCTCGCGGACGAAGGCCCGCCCGTGGACACGGTGCACACCCCCGTCCCGCTCCTCGACGCGCATGACGGAGACGGGCTTGTCGAGTTCGACGAGGGGCAGGCGGGCGCCGGGACGGGGCGTGAGGATGACCTGCCGGTCCTGGGAACCGGTCGCGGCGATCGCCTCGACGGACTCCATCCCGGCCCAGTCCCGCTTCTCGACGCCGAGTTCGCTGACCCCCGGCGCCGCGATCATGCAGTGGTCGACGACCTCGACCTCGTGGGACCGGTGCCGGCGCAGACCGGCGTTGCCGTCCGCGTCGACGGCGTACTGCACCCGCGTCCGCCACTGCGGGACCTCGCCCGCGGGCAGCTTGTCACCCTCGGCCGGCATGACCGTGCCGTCCCAGCCGACGTCCTCGGGGGTGAGCCCGGCGAGGCGCAGCAGCTGCTCGGCGATGACCTCGCCCTTCATGCGCCGCTGGGCGCCGGGCTTGGCGTGCTGCCAGTCGCAGCCCCCGCACTTCCCGGGCCCGGCGAAGGGGCACGGCGCCTCGACCCGGTCCTTGGACGCCGTCCGGATCTCGACGGCGTCGGCGCGCAGGAACCGTGCACCCTCCTCGCCCTCGGTGACCCGCGCGAGCACCCGCTCACCGGGCAGCGCGTGCCGGACGAACAGCACCTGGCCCTCGTCCGTGCGCGCGATGCAGTGCCCACCGTGGGCGACGGGGCCGATCTCGACCTCGTACTCACGGCCGACGAGCGAGACCCGCTCGTCGAGAGACTTCCCCGCCTGCTGTTTCTTCGGTTCTGCCTGCATGGCGGGGTGACTCCAGATCGGGGAGGTGAGGGGGCGCGGCGGCCTGCGGACCGCCGTACGACGACAGCCGTCCAGTCTAGGCCCTCGGCCAGGAAGCGACGACCGCCGCCGCACGGGAAGCCGACCGCCGTACGAGGCGCCCGGCCCGGTACCTGAAGCCCATCGCCATACGAGGAGCCCAGCCCGGTACGGGAAACCCACCGCCGCACGAGGAGCCCAGCCCGGTACGGGAAACCCACCGCCGCACGAGGAGCCCAGCCCGGTACGGGAAACCCACCGCCGCACGAGGAGCCCAGCCCGGTACGGGAAACCGCGCCCGCTCCCCTCCCCCGCCCCCGCTACTCGCCGCCCCCGCTAGTCTCCCGCGTCCGCTCAGGCGCCCCCGCCGGCCCCCGCCGCACAGCCCCCGGCGCGTTCCACTCCTGCCGCCGCCGGGCCCGCTGCTTGGCCGCCTCGGAGGACTGGAGCTGGTAGGGGACGGAGGTGACCATGATCCCCGGCGTGAACAGCAGCCGCCCCTTGAGGCGCAGCGCGCTCTGGTTGTGCAGCAGATGCTCGTACCAGTGCCCGACGACGTACTCGGGGATGATCACCGACACCGCGTCGCGCGGCGACTCCCGCCGCAGACTCTTGACGTACTCGATGACCGGCCGCGTGACCTCGCGGTAGGGCGAGTCGAGGACCTTGAGCGGCACATCGATCCCGCGCCGCTCCCACTCCTCGCGCAGCGCCTTCGTCTCGACGGGATCGACGTTGACGGTCAGCGCCTCCAGCGTGTCGGAGCGCATGAGCTTCGCGAAGGCCAGCGCCCGCAGCGTCGGCCGGTGGATCTTGGAGATGAGCAGCACGGAGTGCACCCGCGACGGCCGCACGCTGTCGTCGCTGGGCCCCTCGCTCGCCGCCAGCTCCGCCGCGACCCCGTCGTAGTGGCGCCGGATCGCCGTCATCGTCGCGAAGAAGATGACCATCCCGAGCAGCGCGACCCACGCGCCGTGGGTGAACTTCGTGACGAGGACGACGACGAGGACGAGCCCGGTGAAGAACGCGCCGAACGCGTTGATCGCCCGCGAGCGGACCATGTGCCGGCGCTTGGCCGGGTCGCTCTCGGTCGCGAGGTGGCGGTTCCAGTGCCGGACCATGCCGGTCTGGCTGAGCGTGAAGGAGACGAACACGCCGACGATGTAGAGCTGGATGAGGCGCGTGGAGTCGGCGCCGTAGATCCACACGAGGAGCATCGCGGCGCCCGCCAGCAGCACGATGCCGTTGGAGAACGCGAGCCGGTCGCCGCGGGTGTGCAGCTGACGCGGCAGGTAGCGGTCCTGCGCGAGGATCGAGCCGAGCACGGGGAAGCCGTTGTACGCGGTGTTCGCCGCGAGGAACAGCACGAGCGCGGTGGCCGCCGCGAGCACCACGAACAGGAAGCTGCCCTTGCCGAACACGGCCTCGGCGACCTGCGTGATCACCGGGTTCTGCACGTACCCGGCCCCGACCTCGACCCCGTTCTTCAGCAGGTCCGTCGCCGGGTGCTCCGCCATGCGGACGTCCGTGGCGAGCGCGAGGACGATGATCCCGCAGAACATCGTCACCGCCAGCAGGCCCATCGCGCTGAGCGTGGTGGCCGCGTTCCTCGACTTCGGCTTGCGGAAGGCGGGAACGCCGTTGGAGATCGCCTCGACGCCGGTCAGCGCGGCGCAGCCGGAGGAGAACGCCCGCAGCAGCAGGAACACCAGCGCGAACCCGGCGAGCCCCTGGTGCTCGGCCTTGATCTCGTACTGCGCGGTCGGCGCCCGCATGCTGTCGTCCAGCACGAGCCCCCGGAACGCGCCCCACGCGATCATGATGAAGACACCCGCGACGAACACGTACGTCGGGATCGCGAAGAGCTTCCCGGACTCCTTCACGCCGCGCAGGTTCATCAGCGTCAGCAGGACGATGACGGCGACGGCGCACGCCGTCTTGTGCTCGACGACGAACGGGATCGCCGAGCCCAGGTTCTCGATGCCGGAGGAGATGGAGACGGCGACGGTCAGGACGTAGTCGACGAGCAGCGCGCTCGCGACGGTCAGGCCCGCCTTGGGCCCGAGGTTGGTGGTCGCCACCTCGTAGTCGCCGCCGCCGCTCGGGTACGCGTGGACGTTCTGCCGGTAGGAGGCCACCACCGTGAACATCAGGACGACGACCGCGACGGCGATCCAGGGCGAGAAGTGGTACGCCGACACGCCCGCGATGGACAGGACCAGCAGCACCTCCCCGGGCGCATACGCCACGGAGGACAGCGGGTCGGAAGCGAAGACAGGGAGGGCGATGCGCTTCGGCAGGAGCGTTTCCCCAAGCCGATCACTGCGCAGAGCGCGCCCGATCAGGATCCGTTTGGGCACGTCGGTCAGTTTGGACACAACAGAGAATCGTAAGCCTTCGAACAGGCAGCCGCCCACCTCCCGGGCTCACCTTCATCACACGGCCACATGGAACCCTCCGCTCCGTCGCCGGGATGCCGATCTGGGGAAGGGCGCCCGAGTCCCCCTCCCGCGAGGCCGCCGCCGAGAGGGGCTACGTTGGAGGTGGGCAATCGACGGCAGCCCCCGGCCCTCGGCCGGCGGATTCCCGGGCATGATGTTTGCCTGGCGATCGCAATCAGGCCGCGACGCACCGCCCGAAGAGCCGAGAGAGGGACATGAGAACGACAGCGACGCAGGTCACCGTGCCTGTGGGGAGCGTGGTGTAGGGCCATGCACATCGTCATCATGGGCTGCGGCCGGGTGGGCTCCGCCCTCGCGCAGACCCTGGAGCGCCAGGGGCACACCGTCGCGGTGATCGACCAGGACCCGACCGCGTTCCGGCGCCTCGGCTCCTCCTTCGGCGGGCGCCGGGTCACCGGCATCGGCTTCGACCAGGACACCCTGCGCGAGGCGGGCATCGAGGAGGCGGGCGCCTTCGCCGCCGTCTCCAGCGGTGACAACTCCAACATCATCGCCGCGCGGGTGGCCCGCGAGATGTTCGGCGTGGAGAACGTCGCGGCGCGGATCTACGACCCCCGCCGCGCCGAGGTCTACCAGCGGCTGGGCATCCCGACGGTCGCCACGGTCCGCTGGACCGCCGACCAGATGCTGCGCCGGCTGCTGCCGTCCGGGGCCGAGCCGCTGTGGCGCGACCCCACCGGCGGGGTCCAGCTCGCCGAGGTGCACACCTCGCCGTCCTGGATCGGCCACAAGATCAGCACGCTCCAGGAGGAGACCGGGGTCCGTGTGGCCTTCCTCACCCGCCTGGGCGAGGCGATCCTCCCCACCTCCCAGACGGTCCTCCAGGAAGGCGACCTCGTCCACGTCATGATGCGCACCGACGAGGTCGAGAAGGTCGAGGCCGTGTTCGCCGAAGGTCCCCAGGAAGGCGGTCACCGATGAGGGTCGCCATCGCCGGAGCCGGCGCCGTGGGCCGCTCGATCGCGGGCGAGCTGCTGGAGAACGGCCACGAGGTGCTGCTCGTGGACAAGGCCCCCACCGCGATCTCGGTGGAACGGGTCCCCCAGGCCGAATGGCTCCTCGCCGACGCCTGCGAGATCACGTCCCTGGACGAGGCCGCGCTCCAGCGCTGCAACGTCGTGATCGCCGCGACGGGCGACGACAAGGTCAACCTGGTCGTGTCGCTGCTGGCCAAGACGGAGTACGGCGTTCCCCGGGTGGTGGCCCGGGTGAACAACCCCAAGAACGAATGGCTCTTCAACGAGTCCTGGGGCGTCGACGTAGCCGTCTCCACCCCCCGCCTCATGTCGGCCCTCGTCGAGGAGGCCGTCTCGGTGGGCGACCTCGTCCGTCTCCTGCGCTTCAGCCACGGCGACGCCAACCTCGTCGAGCTGACCCTCCCCGAGGAGTCGGCCCTGGCCGGCACGCAGGTGGGCGACGTCGAGTGGCCCGAGGACACGTCCCTCGTCACCATCATCCGCGGCACCCGAGTCCTCACCCCCACTCCGGAAGACTCCCTCGAACCCGGCGACGAACTCCTGTTCGTGGCAGCCCCGGCAAGAGAGGAACAGCTGGAGGACCTGTTGTCGGTCCGGAGGGAAGAGACGGACGCGTAAGGGTCTTGATGAGAGAAGTTGGGCCCCCTGCACATGCAGGGGGCCCAACTTCTTTTTGCTTTTAGCTTTTAGGGGCGCGGGGAACTGCGCGAACAACCACAGCGATCCCGCACCCGCCCCACAACCGACAAACCCCCCACAGTAGGCGAGGGGGGTCCGGGGGCACATCCCCGGGGTCGGGAAGGGAAGGGGCGGCGGGGGCGACCTACTCGCCCCCCCGAGCGGCAGCTTTCCGCTCAGCCTCAGCCTTCTCCTCCGCCTCCATCTCCGCGAACACATCAATAGGCGCCGGAGCCTTCGCAAGGAACACCCACGTCAACCACACCGCCAACAGGAACGGCGGAATCTTCAACGCGATGAGCACCCACCCCAACTGCGTGGTGTCCGCCCACCAGTACAGCGGAAACAGAATCGCGCACTTGGCGAGCAGAATGAGCCCCCAGGCCCAACTCGCCTTGGCGTACGCCTTCTTGCGCCCAGGATTCCGCGTCCGCCAGGACAGGTTCTCCTTGAACACGGGCCCGAGCATGAGCCCGATCAACGGCACCCCGCACAACGTCGTGACGATGTACGCGAGCGACAGCCCCAGCGTGTAGAGCATCCCCGGCAGATAGAAGTCCTTCGCATTGCCGGTCATCATCGCGAAGACGACCCCGAAGGCGACCCCGAACACCCCGCTGAACGCGTGCTTGACCGTCCCCCGCCTGGCCAGCCGCACCACGACCAGCACGATGGACACGGCCAGCGCGGCGATCGCCGACATGTGGAGATCTTGGTTGATCGTGTAGATCGTGACGAACAGCAGACCGGGCACAACCGTCTCGACCATGCCCCGCACACCGCCGAACGCCTCGAACAGCGCGGCCTCGGTCACCGCCCGAGCGTCCCGCGCCTGCGCTTCTTCGGTCGGCTTGTCGAGCGACGTCACCGGCTACTCCCTACCGAGGGGTCTCAGTTCGTACTTCGGATTGAACAGCACGCGCCGCCCCCGGCTCATCGACACCCTGCCGGACGCGATGAGCCGGCGTCCAGGCTCTATGCCGACGATGGAGCGCCGCCCCAGCCACACCACGTCCAACGCGGCGGATCCGTCGAACAGTTCCGCCTCCAGTGCCGGAACCCCGGCCCGCGGGCGCAGAGTGACCGTGCGCAACGTACCAGTAACCGTCACTATCTGCCGATCCTGGCAGTCCCCGATCCGCGTACACCCGGCGGTCTCGGCATCCTCCCGCAGCTCCTCGGACTCCAGGTCCTCCTGCGACGAGGAAAGCCGGTCGAGCATACGCCGGAACCGGCCCACCGGCTTCTCGGAATGCGGCACAGCACTCATACCTGAAAGCGTACCGGCCCCCACCGACACACCTCGCCCCCTCACCTCTCGAACCGGTATCCCATCCCCGGCTCCGTGATGAAGTGCCGAGGGTGCGCCGGGTCCCCCTCCAGCTTCCTGCGCAACTGCGCCATGTACACCCGCAGATAGTTCGTCTCCGTCCCGTACGACGGCCCCCACACCTCCTGCAACAACTGCCGCTGGCTGACCAGCCGCCCGGTGTTGCGCACCAGCACCTCCAGCAGATGCCACTCGGTGGGCGTGAGCCGTACGTCCTTGCCGCCGCGGTTGACCTTCTTCGCCGCGAGGTCGACGGTGAACCCCTCCGTCTCGACCAGCACCTCCCCCTCCCCCGGCCCCACCGGCTCCGCCCTGCGCACGGCCGCCCTCAGCCGCGCCAGCAACTCGTCCATCCCGAACGGCTTGGTCACGTAGTCGTCCGCCCCCGCGTCCAGCGCCTGCACCTTCTCGTCGGACGAGTGCCGCGCCGACAGCACGAGGATCGGCACCCTCGTCCACCCCCGCAGCCCCTTGATCACCTCGACCCCGTCCATGTCCGGCAGCCCCAGGTCGAGCACGACGACGTCGGGGTGCCGCGCCGCCGCCAACTGCAACGCGCTCGCCCCGTCGTGCGCCGCGTCCACCTCGTACTTGCGCGCCTTCAGGTTGATCACGAGCGCCCGCACGATCTGCGGCTCGTCGTCGACCACGAGCACCCTCGTGGGTCCCTGGGCACTCCCCCCACCGGAGCTCATCATGCGCCCTGCCTCTCGGACGTTCCCAACCGTTCTCCCGGCACACCGCCGCCGGCCCCGGACACCACGCTCCCGGACACCGCGCTCCCTGGCACCGCGCTCCCGGAGCCCCCCGCAGCCGGCCCTCCGCCCGCCGCCCGCAGCGTCAGCACCATCGTCAGCCCACCCCCCGGCGTGTCCTCGGCGGCCAGTGTGCCTCCCATCGCCTCGACGAACCCCCGCGCCACGGCGAGCCCGAGCCCGACCCCCGCACCACGCGGGGCGTCACCGTACCGCTGGAAGGGCGCGAAGATGCGCTCCTTGGCCTCGTCGGGCACCCCCGGCCCGCGGTCCACGACCCGCACCTCGACCCGGTCCGACAGCGCACTCGCGGCGACCAGCACACACTCCCCGGCCGGGCTGTACTTGACGGCGTTCTCCACCAGGTTGGCGACGGCCCGCTCCAGCAGCCCCGCGTCCACGGACACCATGGGCAGCGTCTCCGGGATGTCCAGCTCCACGCTGTCCTCGGGCACCCCGCCGAGCGCCATCGGCACCACCTCGTCGAGGTCGATCTCCCGCACGATCGGCGTGACGGTCCCCGTCTGGAGCCGGGACATGTCGAGCAGGTTCCCGACCAGGTGGTCGAGCCGGTCGGCGCCCTCCTCGATCCCTTCGAGCAATTCCGACTGGTCCTCCTCGGACCACGCCACGTCGTCCGAGCGCAGACTCGACACCGCAGCCTTGATCCCCGCGAGCGGCGTCCGCAGGTCGTGGCTGACCGCGGCCAGCAGCGCCGTGCGGATCCGGTTGCCCTCAGCGAGCGCCCTCGCCCGGTCGGCCTCCTCCTGGAGCCGTCTGCGGTCGAGGACGACGGCGGCCTGCGCCCCGAACGCCGCGAGCACCCGCCGGTCCTCGGCCGGCAGCACCCGCCCGGTCAGCGCGAGCGCCATGTGGTCGCCGACGGGTACGTCCACGTCGGCGTCCTCGGGCCGCTCCACCGCCCGCCCGAGCCCGACGCGCCCGGCGCAGGTCCACGGCGCGACGTCGCCCTCCCGCTCCAGCAGCGCCGCCGACTCCATCCCGAACGTCTCCCGCACCCGCTCCAGCAGCGCCTCCAGGCTGGTCTCCCCCCGCAGCACGTTCCCCGCGAGGAACGACAGGATCTCCGACTCGGCCCGCAACCTGGCCGCCTGGTGCGTGCGCCGCGCGGCGAGGTCGACGACGGACGCGACCGATATCGCCACCCCGACGAAGATCACGATGGCGACGATGTTCTTCGGGTCGGCGATCGTGAACCGGTGCAGCGGAGGTGTGTAGAAGTAGTTCAGCAGCAACGAGCCCAGCGCCGCCGAGGCCAGCGAGGGCAGCAGCCCGCCCAGCAGCGCGGCGGCCACCGTCAGCGCCAGGAACAGCAGCATGTCGTTGGCCAGCCCGAGGTGGACGGCGTTCAGCAGCAGCGCGAGCACCACCGGGCCGCCGACGCCCACGACCCAGCCCCACAGGATCCGGGCCCGCCCGAGCCGGGCGCCCCGGGCCACGGGCAGTCCACGCCCCTTGGCGACCTCCTCGTGGGTGACGATGTGCACGTCCAGGTCGGGACCCGACTCCCGGGCGACGGTCGCGCCGACGCCGGGGCCGAACATGTACTGCCACGCCTTGCGCCGCGACGACCCGAGCACGATCTGTGTCGCGTTCGCGCCCCGCGCGAAGTCCAGCAGCGCCGCGGGGATGTCGTCCCCGACGACGTGGTGGAACGTGCCGCCCAGGTCCTCGACCAGCGTCCGCTGCACGGCGAGTTCCTTCGGCGAGGCCGAGGTGAGGCCGTCGCTGCGGGAGATGTAGACGGCGAGCACTTCGCCGCCGGCGCCCTTCTCCGCGAGCCGCGCCGCCCGCCGGATCAGGGTGCGTCCCTCGGGGCCGCCGGTCAGCCCGACGACGATCCGCTCCCGCGAGCCCCAGATCGCCGAGACGCGGTGCTCGCTGCGGTACTGCTTCAGGTACTCGTCGACCCGGTCGGCCACCCACAGCAGCGCCAGCTCCCGCAGCGCGGTGAGGTTCCCGGGGCGGAAGTAGTTCGACAGCGCCGCGTCGACCTTGTCCGGCCGGTATATGTTGCCGTGCGCCATCCGCCTGCGCAGGGCCTGCGGCGACATGTCCACCAGTTCGACCTGGTCGGCCCGGCGCACCATCTCGTCCGGCACGGTCTCCCGCTGGCGCACCCCGGTGATCGACTCGACGACGTCTCCCAGCGACTCCAGGTGCTGGATGTTCACCGTCGACACGACGTCGATCCCGGCGGCCAGCAGTTCCTCGACGTCCTGCCACCGTTTGGCGTTGCGCGAGCCCGGCACGTTGGTGTGGGCGAGTTCGTCCACCAGGGCGACCGCCGGGGCCCGCCGCAGCACCGCCTCCACGTCCATCTCCGTGAACGCGGTGCCCCGGTAGTCGATCGTCCGGCGTCCGATCTCCTCCAGGCCGCGCAGCATCACCTCGGTACGCGGCCGGCCGTGATGCTCGACGAAGGCCACCACGCAGTCCGTACCGCGCTCGACCCTGCGGTGCGCCTCCGACAGCATCGCGTACGTCTTCCCGACGCCCGGCGCCGCACCGAGATAGATCCGAAGCTTCCCGCGCGCCATGCCCTCATTGTCTTCCGCCGACCACCATGTGTGCAGCGAAGACGTTACGACCCTTTCGTCAGACAAATCAGACACTCCCTTCGCCACCACCTCTCCTTTGACGCAACTCTGACGCTCTGCCGCCGCCCCGGCCGAGCCGCCGAGTCCTTCTGCCCCTTCATCGGACGAGGCCCGCCGATCGGTTCACGCCTCGCAAGATTTTTTTCCCGCCCCGTGAAACCCCGCCTCGTGAAACCCGACGTCGCGAATCCCGGCCTCGCGAAAACCGCGCAAAAACAAAGAAGGGCCGAATCCCCACGGGATCCAGCCCTTCCTCCGCCTCGCCTCAGTCTCGCGAGGAAACCCGCTCAGCGCACCTCGGTGATCTCCGGCCCACGCTGCAACTGCCCCATGCCACCGGAGAAGCGCGACCCTTCCTCCTCCTGCTGCTGCACGCCCTCGGGGACCATCTGGGCGTCGTTGGGCAGCTTGAGGACGATCGGGTCGCGGGGAGCCATCGGCCCCTCGCCGCGCACGACGACCGTGTCACGGAAGATCTGCTCCAGCAGCCCGGCGGCCTGCGGCTGCACCGCGCCCTGCCCGGAGATCACCCCGCGCAGGAACCACCGCGGCCCGTCCACGCCGACGAACCGGACGACGTGGAAGCCGCTCTGCCCGTCCGGCAGTTGCACCGGAACCTGTGCGCGCAGTTCCCAGCCCAGCGGACCCTCGACCTCGTCGATGATGCCGCCCTGCTGGGTGATGCCGGAGGCGATCTCCTCGCGCACCTCGCCCCAGATGCCCTCGCGCTTGGGCGCGGCGAACGCCTGGAGCTGGACCGCGCTGTCGCGCAGCACGACGGTCGCCGCGACGATCGCGTCGCCCGCGACCTCGACCCGCAGCTCCATGCCGTCGACACCGGGCACGAAGAGTCCGCCGAGGTCGACGCGGCCCTCGGCGGGGTCGCTCACCTCGGTGCTGTCCCAGGGGCCGTCGGGCCGGGGCTCGGGTTCGAGCCGTACGCGCTCGCGCGGGCCCGCGTCCGTCTCGTCCGCCTCAGTGTCGACGCTGTCGACGACCTGCTCGGCCTCGCCGGCCGCGCCCTCGGCGGCATCCTTCTTCTTGCGACGTCCGAACACGTCACTGTCCTTCCCGGTCGGATACGACCGAAGCGTATCGATTCCCACCCGTTGTGCCGCCCGTGGCGGCGTCACCGCTCGTACCGTCCGTCCCCACCGCGGCATGACCGCCGGTGGACCCGAAGCCCCCCTCGCCCCGAGCCGAGCCGGAGAGTTCCGCGACCTCCTGGAAGCGGACCCTCTCGACCTGCTGGACGACCAGTTGGGCAATCCGGTCGAAGCGCTCGAACCGCACAGCCTCGCGCGGATCGAGATTCACCACGATCACCTTGATCTCCCCACGGTACCCGGCATCAACCGTCCCCGGGGCATTCACGAGGGCGACTCCGCACCGGGCTGCGAGCCCGGAGCGGGGGTGCACGAAGGCCGCGTACCCCTCGGGCAGCGCGATCGCCACCCCGGTGGGCAGCACGGCCCGCTCGCCGGGCTTCAGCTCGCACGCCTCGGTGGTCCTGAGGTCGGCTCCCGCGTCACCGGGGTGCTCGTACGCGGGAAGCGGTACGTCCGCGTCGACGCGCCGGATCCGTACGGCGAGTTCTTCACGGGGTTCACGGCTCACGGGGTCACCTCGAAGGCGCGCAGGCGCCGCATCCGGTCCGGGCCGTCCTGTACGGCCCGGATCTCTTCCGCCCGCCCGCGGCCCGCGAAGCGCGCGGCTCCGGCCCGCGTGGGCAGCGCGCCCGCGCGGGAGGCCGGGTGCGGCCGGCGGGCCTGGTCCTCGCCACGTCCGAAACACTGTTCGCAGTGGGTACCGTGAAGCCCGCCGTGCGCGGGGGCGTCAGGGCGGCGCACCGGTCGCGGGGCGCCGGCCGGAGGCTGAGGAGCTGCGGAAGTACCACTCACAGCCGCAGACCTTACCCGCCTGTCCCTCACCCTCGGCCACCTCGTGCTCACCGCTCTTACCGACCGGTCACCTCCGCGCGTCCCGCCCCGGCCCCGGCACTGTCGGTCCCCCGTGCCAAGCTTGGCCCATGCAGCTCTCCACCGCCCCGTACGAAGAACGCCTCACCGCCCCCCGCTCGTGGTGGTTCCTGTCCTTCCTCGTGGGCGTCGCGATGGCCCTGATCATGCTGCCGTTCGGCACCCTGCCGCTGCTCGGCGGCCTGGTCGGGGGCACTGCGGTGGCGGCGGTCGTGGCCAGCGCGTACGGCTCCCCGCGCATCCGCGTGGTGGGCGGTTTCCTGATCGCGGGAGAGGCGAAGATCCCGGTGACGGCACTCGGCGAGGCCGAGGTGCTGGACCAGGAGGAGGCCCGCGCCTGGCGGACGTACAAGGCGGACACGCGCGCGTACCTGCTGCTGCGCGCGTACATCCCGGGCGCGCTGCGCGTCCTCGTCACCGACCCCGAGGACCCGACGCCGTACCTGTACCTGTCGACGCGAGAGCCCGAGCGGCTGGCCCAGGCCCTCAAGGAGGCCCGCGAGGCCGCCGTCTAGCGCGTCAGCGCCCCAGTTCCTCGCGGCCGGCCCGTTCCTCGATGGGGAGCGGGTCGGTCGGTTTCTCCAGGGGCGGGAGGGCCGGCAGAGCGTCCCAGGGGACCTGCCGCTTTCTGAGGTCGGCACGGAGTTTCGCGGCGAGTTTCCTGGTGTCTCTGCGGTTCATGACGGCGCCGACGGCGGCTCCGACCATGAACGGGACCAGGTTGGGCAGGTTGCGCACCATGCGTTTCATGATCTGCTGGCGCAGTTCGCGCTTCATCTGGCTGCCGAGCGCGGAGTTCACGGAGGACGGCTTGAGCACGTCGACGCCGCGTTCGCCGGACCAGGAGCGCAGGTAGGCGGTGCTGCGGTCCTTGAGGGTGCCGGGTGGTCTGAGGCCGTACACCTCGTGCAGTTCGGCGATGAGTTTCAGCTCGATCGCGGCGACGCCGGTGATCTCCGCCGCCAGTTCCGCGGGCATCGCGGGCGGGACGGGCAGCATGGCGGCGGCGCCCACGCCCGCGCCGACGGTCGCCGAGGCGTTCGCGGCGCCCGCCACGAGCTTGTCGGCCAGTTCCTCGGGTCCGAGACCGGGGAACTGCCCCTGAAGCGTCCTGAGGTCGCGTACGGGGATTCTGGGGGCGTTCTCGATGACCCGGTCCGCGAGGTACCCCAGGCCGGCCCTGGCCCTGTCACGGCCCTTGTGGACGCCGTCCCGGGCCAGGTCCCGGGCTCTGTCCCTGATCACCGCGGCCGACCGCCTGGCGACGGCCGCGGTGCCCCGTTCCGGTACCGGGAGCTCGCTCCCGTTCCCGGCCGGTTCGAGCGAGGCCGATCCGGTGGCGGATGAACCTCGCTCGTCGTCACGCACGCCGAGAGGGCCGTCGTGCGGCCCTTGGTCCGCTTTCCTCAGGGGGAAGCGGCGCTTCCGAGGAGGGGTCGAGCCAGTCACGGCCGACCCTCCCTCAGTCGCAGTCGCGGCAGATCGGCTGACCGTTCTTCTCGCGGGCCAGCTGGCTGCGGTGGTGCACCAGGAAGCAGCTCATGCAGGTGAACTCGTCCTGCTGCTTGGGCAGCACCCGGACGGCCAGCTCCTCGTTGGAGAGGTCGGCTCCGGGCAGTTCGAGGCCCTCGGCGGCCTCGAACTCGTCGACGTCGACCGAGGACGCCGACTTGTCGTTCCTCCGGGCCTTCAGCTCTTCAAGGCTGTCGGAGTCGACGTCGTCGTCGGTCTTGCGTGGGGTGTCGTAATCGGTTGCCATATTCGCTCTCCCCCTCTGGGTGAATGCGGTGTCTCCAGCGCACGTAACGCGTGAGAGGCCGGACTTGTGCCCGCCTTGAGCGGGAGATTTTGCCTCACATCAAGGTCTGTTACTCAATCGACACCCAACCGGCCCCCTCACGGGTGATCGGGTTGGATGGCGATCGGGACCGTACACGGTCCGAATGTCGCACTTCAAAGGCGCCCCACCGTGTACTTCCCGTCATCCGGACCCTCGAAAACCCGGATTTTCCGGGCCTTACGGCGGCCTCCATGATCACGGTGAGTAGATGGCCGGAAATTCGTCCTTGTGATCGATCACACACATGAGCACGGGGACGAAGCCCCGAAAATTCCGCGCAAAGCGAACGCCCCCGCGTGTGTCGGGCCCATGATCTCAGAGGGGCAGGGTGACACGCATCACCAGTCCCCCTCCCTCTCTCGGCTGAGCCGAGATGTGCCCGCCGTGGGCGCGCGCGACCGACCTCACGATCGACAGCCCGAGCCCCACCCCCTTGTCGCTGCCCGTGCGCTCCGTACGCAGCCGCCGGAACGGCTCGAAGAGGTTGTCGATCTCGTACGCCGGGACCACCGGACCGGTGTTCGACACCACCAGCACCGCCTGCCCGTGCTGCACCTCGGTGGTCACCTCGACCCAGCCCTCCTCGGGCACGTTGTAGCGCACCGCGTTCTGCACCAGGTTCAGCGCGATCCGCTCCAGCAGCACGCCGTTGCCCTGGACGACGGCGCTCTGCCGCTCGCCCCGGATCGTGACGCCCTTGGCCTCGGCCTCGCCGTGCGCCTGGTCGATCGCCTGCCCGGCCACCTCCGCCAGGTCGACCGGCTTGCGCTCGACGATCTGGTTGTCGCTGCGGGCGAGCAGCAGCAGCCCCTCCACGAGCTGTTCACTGCGCTCGTTGGTGGCCAGCAGCGTCTTGCCGAGCTGCTGGAGCTCCACGGGCGCGTTCGGGTCGGAGAGGTGGACCTCCAGGAGCGTCCGGTTGATCGCGAGCGGTGTACGCAGCTCGTGCGACGCGTTCCCGACGAACCGCTGCTGCGCCGTGAACGCACGCTGCAGGCGCGCGAGCATGTCGTCCAGCGTGTCCGCCAGCTCCTTCAGCTCGTCGTCCGGGCCGTCCAGCTCGATCCGGCGGGACAGGTCCGAACCGGCGACCGCGCGCGCGGTGCGCGTGATGCGGCCCAGCGGGGTGAGCACCCGGCCCGCCATCGCGTACCCGAAGGCGAACGCGATCACCGCGAGCCCTAGGAGGGCCAGCAGGGAGCGGCTGAGGAGGTTGTCCAGCGAGTCCTGGCGGCGCTCGTCCACACACGCGCTGATCGCCGCGTTGAACGTCGACAGGTACACCTCTCCGTCCGCGTTGGTCGCGGCGTTGACGGCCGGGCAGGACGAACTCGTCACTCTCATCGAGTTACCGGTGACGATCTTGAACGGCGGTTCGTTGCCGGTGTTGATCGCCTGGGCGGCCAGCAGGTAGATGATCGACAGCAGCAGGATGCCGGCGATCAGGAACATGCCGCCGTACAGCAGCGTGAGCCTTATCCGGATCGTCGGGCGCAGCCACGGGAACGGCATCTCGGGGCGGCGGGGGTCCCAGGTGGGTTTCGGGGGCGCCTTGGGGGGCGCGGGCGCGGCCACGGTGGATCAGATCCGGTAGCCGGAACCGGGCACGGTGACGATGACGGGCGGCTCACCGAGCTTGCGGCGCAGCGTCATCACCGTCACGCGTACGACGTTGGTGAACGGGTCCGTGTTCTCGTCCCACGCCTTCTCCAGCAGTTGCTCCGCCGACACCACGGCTCCCTCGGAGCGCATCAGGACCTCCAGCACCGCGAACTCCTTCGGCGCCAGCTGCACCTCGCGGCCGTCCCGGAACACCTCCCGGCGGTTGGGGTCCAGCTTGATGCCCGCGCGCTCCAGGACCGGCGGCAGCGGCACGCTCGTACGCCGCCCCAGCGCGCGTACGCGCGCGATCAGCTCGCTGAACGCGAACGGCTTGGGCAGGTAGTCGTCGGCGCCGATCTCCAGGCCCTCGACGCGGTCGCTCACGTCACCGGACGCCGTCAGCATCAGCACGCGCGTGGGCATGCCGAGTTCGACGATCTTGCGGCAGACGTCGTCGCCGTGGACCAGCGGGAGGTCGCGGTCGAGGACGACCACGTCGTAGTCGTTGACGCCGATGCGCTCCAGGGCGGCCGCACCGTCGTACACGACGTCGACGGCCATGGCCTCCCGGCGCAGTCCGGTGGCCACCGCATCGGCGAGCAGTTGCTCGTCCTCGACGACGAGTACGCGCACGTCGCTTGTCCTTCCTGTGTCCACCCGCGTAGCTCCATGAGGGCGCGCGGGCAGGGGTCCGCATGATGTGTGTGAACCCCATCCTGCCCTTTTCGGCCATAAGTCGGCTGTAAGGCGGGTGCGGGCCGGACGGGGGCGGGCCGGTGAGCGCCGGATGAAGGGAAGGTGTGAGACCCGGGAATGCCAGATTTTCTCGTCGGGTTGAGGTTTCCGTGGAAGGGAGCGGGGGGAGGAAGCGTTACACCCCGCGATCACACTCTGCCTGTGCCGCATCCCCGTGCGGTACGGCCGCTTTCGTTTCGTCTCGCAGAGCGGACGTGGGTGCCCGGCACCGTCGCCGCCCAGCGCGTCCGGTGTGCTGGGCATCTGCCGCAGACGTGATCGCCCCTTCCGACTGGCACACCCCCGTGCCATCGACCCACGACCCAGGACGAGGGGGCGCAGCATGGACGCTTTCACCACAGGACTCCTCCAGCGCATAAGGGCGACCGAAACCGACCTGAGCCGGGCTCGTGACGAGGGGGACGACTTCCTCGTCGAGGTGGAGCAGGCGGAACTCGACGATCTGCGGCGGCTGGCCGCGGAGCACGGGGTCGAGGTCGGCGCCTAGGGCGGCTTGAGGACGGCGTCCTGAGAAACGGTGTCTTGAGAACGGCATGACGACGAGAGCCCCCGGCGAATCCAGCGCCGGGGGTTCTCGCTGTCGTCGGCCCGGATCAGCCGCGCCAGGCTCCCAGGTCCTCCAGCAGCGCCTGGAGGGGCGTGAAGACCCCTTCGGGGGCGGCGATGGTCAGTTCCGTCGAGAGGGGGGTGCCCGCCCGGCCGCCGGTGAGCGCGCCCGCCTCCCTGGCGATCAGGTCGCCCGCCGCGTAGTCCCAGGGGTTCAGGCCGCGTTCGTAGTAGCCGTCCAGACGGCCGGCCGCCACGTCGCACAGGTCGATGGCCGCCGAGCCGCCCCGGCGGATGTCGCGGACCTGCGGGATCAGGGCCGCCGCCACCGCCGCCTGGGAGGTGCGGCGTTCGGTGGTGTAGCCGAAGCCCGTGGAGATCAACGCCCGCTCCAGGGGCGGTGCTTCGCGGACCTTCAGGGGGAGGGTGCTCTCCTGCTCGTCCGTGATCCAGGCGCCCCGGCCCAGGACGGCCTGGTAGGCCTCGCCGCGCAGGGGCGCGTGGACGACGCCCACGACCGTCTCGCCGTTGTGCTGCGCGGCGACGGAGACGGCCCAACTGGGGAGCCCGTAGAGGTAGTTGACGGTGCCGTCGAGCGGGTCGATGATCCAGCGGACGCCCGAGGTGCCCTCGACGGAGGCGCCTTCCTCGCCGAGGAAGCCGTCGTCGGGGCGGTGGTCCGATATCAGGCCGGTGATGAGTTTCTCGGCCGCGATGTCCATCTCGGTGACGACGTCGATGGGGCTCGACTTGGTGTGGGCGACCGTGAGGTCCGTGGGGCGGCCGTCACGCAGGAGGGCGCCCGCGCGCCGGGCGGCCTCCTGCGCGAGGCCGAGGAGTTCGTCGTACAGGGTCTCTGCGGCGGTCATGGGGCTCCTCACGCGTAGGGGCTGTCGGCGCCCGCGGCGGCGGGCTTGGGGGCACGGGTGGGGCAGCAGCCGATGGGGCACAGGTTCGCGGTGGCGCCCAGGCTGCCGAGGGCGCAAGGGGTGACCTCACGGCCGGATTCGGCGGCGGCGCGCTCCAGGACGAGGTCGCGGACGGCCGCGGCGAAGCGGGGGTCGGCGCCGACCGTGGCCGAGCGGCGCATGGGCAGGCCCAGTTCCTCAGCCTTGGCCTTGGCCTCGGTGTCGAGGTCGTACAGGACCTCCATGTGGTCGGAGACGAAGCCGATGGGGGCGATGACCACCGCGGGAGCGCCCGCGGCGTGCAGCTCCTCCAGGTGGTCGCAGATGTCGGGTTCGAGCCACGGGATGTGCGGGGCGCCGGAGCGGGACTGGTAGACGAGCTTCCAGGGGCGGTCGACGCCGGTGCGCTCGCGTACGGCGTCGGCGACGAGGCGGGCGGTCTCCAGGTGCTGCTCGACGTACGCGCCGCCCTCGCCGTGGGACTCGACAGGGCCGGAGGTGTCGGCGGAGGCGGTGGGGATGGAGTGCGTCGAGAAGGCGATGTGGGCGCCGTCGCGGACGTCCTCGGGAAGGTCCGCGAGGGACTGCACGACGCCGTCGATCATCGGGTCCAGGAAGCCCGGGTGGTTGAAGTAGTGGCGCAGTTTGTCGACCTTCGGCAGGTCGAGGCCCTCGGCCTCCAGGGTCGCCAGCGAGTCGGCCAGGTTCTCGCGGTACTGGCGGCAGCCGGAGTAGGAGGCGTAGGCGCTGGTGGCGAGGACGAGGACGCGGCGGCGGCCGTCGGCGGTCATCTCGCGCAGGGTGTCCGTCAGGTACGGGGCCCAGTTGCGGTTGCCCCAGTAGACCGGCAGGTCCAGGCCGTGCTCGGCGAAGTCCTTGCGCAGGGCGTCCAGCAAGGCGCGGTTCTGGTCGTTGATCGGGCTGACCCCGCCGAAGAGGAAGTAGTGCTGCCCGACTTCCTTGAGGCGTTCGGTGGGGATGCCTCGCCCGCGCGTCACGTTCTCCAGGAACGGGACCACGTCGTCCGGACCTTCGGGGCCGCCGAAGGACAGCAGGAGCAGGGCGTCGTAGGGGGTGGCATCGAGCGCGTCTGACATGGGTCGATCCTGCCACCCGCCGCTGACAACCGGGAAACGGCGGGGTGCCTCGGAGAAGTTCCCGAAGCCGGGAAGTGTGGTGCGTTCGGGTGACCCGGCCCGTAAGCTGTATAGGCCGCGTAAGCACCTTACGATCTCGGTACGGCCCTCGGGCGCGGGCCGCCGGGACCGATCCGCCGCCCGAGCCGGGCCGACCGCTCCCCGGTCCGCCTCCCCGCACCACCGCAGAGCCGCCACCGTCCGCACCGTGCCGAGCCGTCGGCCGGGTGCGGCCACCGCTTGACCGGAGACCGCCTTGGCCAGCCCTTATCGCGCACTGTTCGCCGCTCCCGGCACGAAGGGTTTCGCCGCCGCGGGGTTCGTCGGGCGGATGCCGCTGTCGATGATGGGCATCGGCGTGGTCACGATGATCTCCCAGCTGACCGGGCGCTACGGGCTCGCGGGCGCGTTGTCGGCGACCATCGCGCTGTCGGCCGCGCTGATCGGCCCGCAGATCTCCCGGCTGGTGGACCAGCACGGCCAGCGCCGGGTGCTGCGCCCGGCGACCCTGGTGGCGCTCGTGGCCTCGGCGGGGATGCTTCTGGCGGCGCACTTCTCGTGGCCCGACTGGGCGCTGTTCGTGTGCGCGGCGGGCATCGGCTCGGTGCCGAGCCTCGGGGCGATGGTCCGCGCGCGGTGGGCCGCGCTCTACCGGGGGACTCCGCAGCTGCACACGGCGTACTCGTTCGAGTCGGTGGTCGACGAGGTGTGTTTCATCTTCGGGCCGATCATCTCGATCGGGCTGTCGACCGCCTGGTTCCCGGAGGCGGGGCCGCTCCTGGCGGCCGGTTTCCTCGCGGTCGGCGTGTTCTGGCTGACCGCGCAGCGGGCCACCGAGCCGAAGCCGCACCCGCGCGGGCGCCGGGGCGAGGGTGGTTCGGCGCTGCGCTCGCGCGGCCTCCAGGTGCTGGTGGCGACGTTCGTGGCGACCGGGGCGATCTTCGGGGCGGTGGACGTGGTGACCGTCGCGTTCGCGGACGAGCGGGGCCACAAGGCGGCCGCGAGCGTCGTCCTGGCGGTCTACGCGGCCGGGTCCTGCGTGGCGGGGCTGGTGTTCGGCCTGCTGCGGTTCTCCGGGGCGCCCCAACGCCGTTGGCTGCTGGGCATCTTGGCGATGGCCGTGAGTATGATCCCCCTCCTACTGGTCGGAAACTTGCTGTTTCTGGCCGTGGCGCTCTTCGTCGCGGGCCTGTCCATCGCTCCCACGATGATCACGACGATGTCCCTGATCGAAGAGCACGTACCACGCGCGCAGCTCACCGAGGGCATGACCTGGATCAGTACCGGGCTCGCGGTCGGGGTGGCGCTCGGTTCCTCGGTGGCCGGATGGGTGATCGACGCGGCCGGGGCGCGCGCGGGGTACGGGGTCTCGGCGGTGTCCGGGGCCGTCGCGGTCGTGGTGGGTTTCCTGGGGTATCGCCGGCTCAGCAGGCCGGCTACGGGTCGGGGAGGCACCGTTGAGCAGCACAGCGAGCGGGAAGAGCGGCACGTGGCGTAACTGGGGCGGCAACGTCGTCGCGCGTCCCGCGCGGGAGGTCGAGCCCGCCTCGGTGGAGGAGCTGGCCGCGGCCGTGCGGCGGGCCGCCGAGGACGGCCTGAAGGTGAAGGCGGTCGGTACGGGGCACTCGTTCACGTCGATCGCCGCGACCGACGGCGTGTTGATCCGCCCTCAACTGTTGACCGGTATCCGCAACATTGATCGCGACACCATGACGGTCACGGTGGAGGCCGGCACTCCGCTCAAGAGGCTCAACATGGCTCTCGCGCGCGAGGGCCTGTCGCTGACCAACATGGGCGACATCATGGAGCAGACCGTCTCCGGCGCCACGTCCACCGGGACGCACGGGACGGGGCGCGAGTCCGCCTCGATCGCCGCCCAGATCAAGGGACTTGAGCTGGTGACGGCGGACGGCTCGGTGCTCGTCTGCTCCGAGAAGGAGAACCCGGAGGTCTTCGCGGCGGCCCGGATCGGCCTGGGCGCCCTGGGCATCGTCACCGCGATCACGTTCGCCGTGGAGCCGATCTTCCTGCTCACCGCGCGCGAGGAGCCGATGCCGTTCGAGAAGGTGCTCGCCGAGTTCGACGAACTGTGGGCCGAGAACGAGCACTTCGAGTTCTACTGGTTCCCGCACACCGGCAGCACCAACACCAAGCGCAACAACCGCAGCGCGGGCCCGCGCCGGCCGGTGAGCCAGGTCAAGGGCTGGGTCGAGGACGAGCTGCTGTCCAACGGCGTCTTCCAGGTGGCCCAGTGGGTCGGCCAGGCGGTGCCCGCGACGATCCCGGCGATCGCCCAGGTCTCCAGCAAGGCACTCTCCGCGCGCACGTACACCGACATCCCGTTCCGGGTGTTCACCTCGCCGCGCCGGGTGCGGTTCGTGGAGATGGAGTACGCCGTCCCGCGCGCGGCGGTGACCGAGGTGCTGCGCGAGCTGAAGGCGGCCGTCGAGCGCTCGGGGCTGCGGGTCAGCTTCCCGGTCGAGGTGCGCACCGCCCCGGCCGACGACATCACGCTGTCCACGGCGTCGGGCCGCGACAGCGCCTACATCGCCGTCCACATGGTCCGGGGGACCGCGTACCAGGCGTACTTCACAGCAGCCGAGCGCATCTTCACCGCGCACGAGGGGCGCCCGCACTGGGGCAAGATCCACACGCGTGACGCGGAGTACTTCGCGCGCGTGTACCCGCGCTTCGGGGAGTTCACCGCGCTGCGGGACCGGCTGGACCCGGACCGGCTGTTCCAGAACGACTATCTGCGCCGCGTTCTGGGCCAGTAGAGGCGGCGGGACGAAACCGACAGTTCCGGTTCCGGACGATGCGTGAGGTACGCCACGTTCAAGATCCCGGGGACGGGGTAGCGGGCGGCCAAGTCGCACCTCTCGCCAGAAGTTGAGGGGCGCGGCAATCCACGCACGTGGGCCAAATGGAGTACTGTTGCGAGCCCTGGGCCCGGCCTCCCTACAGGGTGTCCGGGGCCTTGCTGGACCGCCAGGAGGGGAACTAGTTGCACAGGGTGACGGGGTCAGTCACTTAGCGTGGCGAATAGGTAACCGTGCCATAACGGCGATCCAGGGCCCGAGCCCGACACGCCGGGCAACTCGGCAAGGTTGTGGCAGGCTGCACCCGGGCAGGCCACACTCGACTAGCGGAAGCAGCGACGCACGTGACGTCGGCAGGCACCACCCGGGAGGTCCCCATGCCCGAACTGCGGGTCGTGGCCGTCTCGAATGACGGAACACGGCTGGTGCTGAAAGCTGCCGACTCCACGGAGTACACACTCCCCATCGACGAGCGCCTGCGCGCGGCCGTGCGCGGCGACCGGCCCCGGCTCGGCCAGATCGAGATCGAGGTGGAGAGCCACCTCCGCCCCCGCGACATCCAGGCGCGTATACGCGCGGGTGCCACCGCGGAAGAGGTCGCGCAGCTCGCCGGGATCCCCGTCGACCGCGTCCGCCGCTTCGAGGGCCCCGTCCTCGCCGAACGCGCCTTCATGGCCGAACGCGCCCGCAAGACCCCCGTACGCCGCCCCGGCGAGAACGCCGGTCCCCAGCTCGGCGAGGCCGTCCAGGAGCGACTGCTGCTGCGCGGCGCCGAGAAGGACACCGTCCAGTGGGACTCCTGGCGCCGCGACGACGGCACCTGGGAGGTCATGCTGGCCTACCAGGTGGCGGGCGAGCACCACTCCGCGAGCTGGACGTACGACCCGCCCCGCAGGCTCGTCCAGGCCGTCGACAACGAGGCCCGGTCCCTGATCGGCGAGTCCGACGACCTCGCCGCGCCGGAACCCAGCTTTCCGTTCGTGCCGCGTATCGCGCGCCTGCCCCGGGACCGCCCGCTGGACCGCGAGCGCCCCGCCCTGCCTGCCCCGGCGCCCGAACCCGCCGAGGAGGCGGTGGGCGAACGGGACTCGCTGACCAGCCTGTTGGAGGCCGTACCGAGCTTCCGGGGCGACATGGTCGTGCCCGAGCGCCCCGCCGAGGACGCCGAGGAGACCGAGCAGGAGGCCGACGTCGAGGAGCCCCCGGCGCCCGCCGCGTCCGCCGGTTCCGCCTACGCGGACGTCCTCATGCCGCGCTCCGTGGGCAGCCACCGTGACCGCCTCGTCGGCGCCACCGACCGCCAGGCCGAGGCCGACGGCGTCCGCCCCGGCCGCCGGGCGGCCGTCCCCAGCTGGGACGAGATCGTGTTCGGGACGCGGCGGAAGAAGCAGGAGTAGCGCGCCGGGCGGCGGAAGCACTGGGGGCTGCTGTCGGGCGCCGGCTTCGCCGTGTGCGTGTACCCGACGCGGAAACAGCCCTCCCGCGCGTGGGCGTCGGCGCCCCTCTCTGAGCGCGCCGTCCACAGCTCCCGGGTCCACACGCCCGGCGCCCGCGCGGCGCGAAGTCCCGTCGCACGGCGGGGTCTTCGGCGCGCGGGCGGCTCGTTCGGCCGGGAGAACCGTACGGCTCTCCCGGGCGTCCTACTGCGGGTCCAGGCCCACCGCGACCGGGCGGGACGGGTCGGCGGACCACTCCGACCAGGAACCCACGTACAGGGCCGCCGGGATGCCCGCCACCGCCAGCGCAAGGACCTCGTGCGCCCCCGAGACGCCCGAACCGCAGTACACGCCGACCTCGGTGCCCTCGGCGGCTCCCAGGCCCCGGAAGCGGTCCTTCAGCGCCTCGGCGGGCAGGAAGCGTCCGTCGGGGCCGACCGTCTCGGTGGTGGGCGCGGAGACCGCGCCGGGGATGTGGCCGCCGACCCGGTCGATGGGCTCGACCTCGCCCCGGTAGCGTTCACCCGCGCGTGCGTCGAGGAGCAGGCCGGAGCGGGCGAGGGCGGCGGCGCCGTCGGCGTCCAGGAGGCCGGTGGCGCCGGGGACCGGTGTGAAGTCGCCTTCCGCGGGCGCGGGCAGGTCGGCCGAGATCTCCCCCTCCCAGGCCGGCAACCCGCCGTCGAGGACCCGCACGTCCGGGTGACCCGTCCAGCGCAGCAGCCACCACGCGCGCGCGGCGGCCCAGCCCTGCCCGCCGTCGTACACGACCACTGGGGTCGCCGCCGAGACGCCCGCCCGGCGCATGGCCGCGCCGAACCCATCGAGGTCGGGCAGCGGATGACGGCCCGAGGCACCCGGCGCGCCCGCCAGTTCACGGTCCAGGTCGACGAAGACGGCGCCCGGGACGTGCCCCGAGGCGTAGGCGGCGTGCCCGTCGAAAGGCGGTCCGTCGGCCTTGGCGAGGGTGAGCTGCCAGCGGACGTCCAGGACCACCGGCGGGTGGTTTCCGGCCAGTTCGGCCGCCAGGTCGGATGCGGAAATGATGGCGTTCATGGCGTCCATCCTTGCGCACGGGGTGGCCCCGCCGCCCGCGTCCGGCTACTCTGCCCGCCGGACAGACTCGATCACCAGGTGTACGGGATCGAGCACACCGAGTACAGCCGATCAACACGTGACGGCAATCAATGTGAAACGGGCGCGTCACCGCCGCCCCCGCGCGGCGGTGCGCTCCGGGACGCGGGGCCGCACGGGTGGTGCGAGCATCGGCACGGGGGTTCCAGGGCGGAACGGCACGGCCACCTCCGGGGGCCGAGGAGAGAGTGACGATGACCGAGGCACAAGGTTTTGAACCGCACGGCGAGACGCACGACCGGTACGCGCCCGGTACGCCCTGCTGGGTCAGCCTGATGGTGCACGGACTGACGGCGACCCAGGAGTTCTACGGCGAGCTGTTCGGCTGGGAGTTCCTTCCCGGGCCGCGTCAACTGGGCGCCTACGCGCGCGCCTTGCTCGACGGCCACGACGTCGCGGGCATCGGGCAGCTCCCGGCGGACCGTCATCTCCCGGTCGCCTGGACGCCCTACCTCGCCTCCGACGACGTCGACCGGGACGCCGAGCGCGTGCGCCTGTGCGGCGGCACCGTCGGGGTCGGCCCCCTCGACGCGGGCGACGCCGGCCGCCTCGCCATCTGCTCCGACCCCGCCGGTGCCGTCTTCGGCCTCTGGCAGGCGTCCGCGCACCTCGGCACCACCGTCGCGGGCGCGCACGGAACGCCCGCCTGGAACGAACTCCTCACGTTCGACACGGAGACCGTGACCAAGTTCTACGAAACGCTCTTCGGCTACGACACCACCCCTGCCGCCGACGCACCCTCCGCCCCCGACGCGGACGCCGACATCGACGCCGTCACCCTCCGCCTCGACACCCACCCCGTCGCCGCCCTCCGCGGCCTCGGCCCCGCCCTCCCACGCCACCGCGGTCCCCACTGGCTGACCTACTTCCAGGTCACCGACACGGACACGGCCCTGGCCCGTGTGACGTCCCTGGGCGGCCACACCCTCACCGACCCCGCCGACACCCCCCTGGGCCGCGTAGCAACAGCCTCCGACCCCGAGGGCGCCCCCTTCGCCCTCCTCCAACGCGCCTCCTGACAACTCGGCTCGCCGACCTCGCGGTCCGGGCGGACGATGGTGACATCTGCCGCTCCGCTACACCGGGAGGAGCGATGCGACGTCGTACCGCGCCCTTGCTGATCTGTCTGCCGGCGGTGTTCACGCTGGCTCTGGCGCCTGTGTCGTCCGACGGGAGGGTCGGGGACACGCTGAGCCTCACGGGTAACTCGGACGGGGAGAAGCTTGACGTGACGGTGGTCAAAGTGGTGGACCCCGCGCGCGCGAAGGGCTCCTTCTCCTCGCCGGACCCCGGCAACCACCTCGTTGCCGTCCAGTTCCGTCTGAAGAACACCGGCACCGCCGTCTACAACGACTCGCCCTCGAACGGCGTGAACGTGATCGACCAGGACGGCCAGCGTTTCGACACGGCCTTCTTCTCCGGCACCACGGCCGGCGCCGAGTTCCCCGGAAGCATCACCGTCCTGCCCGGAAGGAGCGCCCTCGGCTACCTCACCTTCGAAGTGCCGGACACCTCGCGTGTGGTGACCGTCCAGTTCTCGATGAACAGCGGCTACTCCGACGACATCGGCGAGTGGACGACGTCCGCTACACCGCCTGAACCGGCAGCACATCAGGCGACAGCGCCGCGGCCTTGGCCGACGCCGCTGTCATCCTCCGCCGATGATGCCGCCGGCACAGCACCTCGTACCCGATCGTGTCCGCCTGGTTGACGTCGCCGACGACGACCTGGGCGCCTTCGACGACCATGACGCCGCCGACGGTGCGGGCGTTGTGGGTGGCGCGGGCGCCGCACCAGCACAGGGCCTCGACCTGAAGGACCTCGACGCGGTCGGCGAGTTCGACGAGGCGCTGGGAGCCGGGGAAGAGCTTGGAGCGGAAGTCGGTGGTGATGCCGAACGCGTAGACGTCGAGCCCGAGATCGTCGACCACGCGCGCGAGCTGGTCGATCTGCTCCTCCGCGAGGAACTGCGCCTCGTCGGCGATGACGTAGTCCGCGCGCCCGCCGTGGGAGAGGTGGTCGACGAGGTAGGCGTACAGATCCTGCCCGTCCTCGATCTCCACGGCGTCGGTGACGAGACCGAGGCGGGAGGAGAGCTTGCCCCGGCCCGCGCGGTCGTCACGGCTGAAGATCATCCCTTTGAGCCCGCGAGCCGATCGGTTGTGCTCTATCTGGAGCGCCAGGGTCGACTTCCCGCAGTCCATGGTTCCGGAGAAGAACACCAACTCGGACATGGCGAGGTGAGCACCTTTCGGCGAGACGGCCCCACAGGGGCAGAGAAACGGTCGGAATCGGTCAGGAGCGTACTTCGAGCAGAGGCACGAACTGCTCAGCCGGGGTCATCGAGCCGTGGTTGCCGACCATCGCGGACTCCTTGGGTTCCCGCTCGGAGGCGATGATCAGGACGTCGTCCCGCGCGGCGGCGATCACGTCGCCGAGCCGGTCGTACACCCGCTCGTCGACGTGCGGACCGAACCACCCGGCGGCGATGGCCTCGTCCCGGGAGGCGACCCAGAACTGTTCGCCCAGGACCTCGCGCCAGCAGGCCAGGACGTCACCGGCGGCACCCGGCACGGCGTACACGTGCCGCGCGCGCCCCTCGCCCCCGAGGAGGGCGACCCCGGCGCGCAGCTCCCAGTCCTCGTCGAAGTCGATGCGGTGCTGTTCGTCGAAGGGGATGTCGACCATGCCGTGGTCGGCGGTGACGTACAGCGCGCTGCGCGGCGGAAGCTGCTGCGCGAGCCGCTGGACGAGCCGGTCGACGTACATGAGCTGGCCGCGCCAGGTGTCGGAGGCGATGCCGTAGCGGTGCCCGGCGCCGTCGAGTTCGGCGTAGTACGTGTAGACGAGGGCCCGGTCCCCGGCGGCGAGCTGCGCCGCGGCGAGGTCCATGCGCTCCTCGCCGGTGAGCCGCCCGTGAAACGTTCCGCCGCTGAGCGCGATCTTGGTCAGCGGGGTGTTCTGGAAGGCGGGCGAGGAGACCTGCGCGGTGTGGACGCCGGCGGCGTCGGCGAGCTGGAAGACCGTCGGGTAGGGCTGCCAGACCTGCGGGGAGGTCCAGGGCTGCCAGCGGAGCTGGTTCATCAGCGCGCCGGTCGCGGGGTCGCGCACGGTGTAGCCGGGCAGTCCGTGGGCGCCCGGCGGGAGGCCGGTGCCGACGGAGGCCAAGGACGTCGCCGTGGTGGCCGGGAAGCCTGCCGTGAGATGGCCCGTGGAGGCCGTCAGGAGGCCGTACAGGTACGGAGCCTCGTCCGGGTGGGCCCTGACCTGTTCCAGGCCGAGACCGTCGACGAGGAAGACGCACACGCGGTCGGCGGGGACAAGGCCGTCGATCGTGGCGGTGAGTCCGGGTACGCCGAGCCCGGCGGCCACGGTGGGGAGCAGGTCGGCGAGGGAGCCGGTGCCGTAGCGCGGGACGGGCGCGGAGTCGACGCGGAGGGGTTCGGGGTGGTCCCAGGGGGCGAGCTGGGACATCAGAGGGCCGCGGTCGCCTCGGAGAGCGACTGCGCGAAGGCGAGCGCCTGACGCACCGTCTCCGGGCCGTCGCCCGCCTCGCTGACGCGCAGACTCAGGTCGTCCGCCGTCGAGTTGCCCGTGTAGCCGTGGTCGGCGTCGCAGTTGGGGTCGCCGCAGGCGGCGGGCTCCAGGTCGATGCGGGAGACGGCTCCCCAGCCGATCGTGAGCATCACCTCGCGCGGGAGCGTGCCGGGCGCGTACGACTCCGGGTTGGCGACGACGCGGCTGACGACGACGGAGGAGATCCGGCCGAGCTTCACGGACTCCGTGGAGGTGGTCGCGTACGGCGTCGGCGACGTCGTGTCGGCGGCCTGTTCGTCGGTGTGGCTGACGATGAAGCGGTTGCCGGTGAGCACGAGGACGGTCACGTGCCTGCGGACCTCGTTCTGGTCGAACGTGGTCTCCTGATGGACCAGGTACGACCGGATCGGCTCGCCGCCCACGGCGGCCTCCACCGCCTCGGCCACGAGGGCCGGGTAGTAGCCGCTGCGCTCGATCGCCGCGCGAAGCCCCTGGGTCGTCGTACTGGTCTTGGCCATGCCCTCCATCCTACGGGGGCCCACTGACTGCGAGGGACCCCGCACAGGGCGGCACGGGCTCTCAGTATGCGGGCAGGGTGCGCGGGCCGAGGTCGTCGCGGGCGGGCGGCGGGGCGAGGCGCACGGAGGCGCCGAGGACGCTCACGCCGTGCGGGGCGACGACGACGGGCTCCAGGGTGACGGCGACGACCTCGGGGTGGTCGTCGACCAGGCGGGAGACACGCAGGAGGAGTTCTTCCAGGGCCGGGGTGTCGACGGGGGTGGAGCCGCGCCAGCCGAACAGCAGGGGCGCCGTGCGGATCGAGCGCACCAGGGACGTCGCGTCCCGGTCGGTGACCGGCACCAGGCGGTGTGCCATGTCGCCGAGCAACTGCGAGGCGGCGCCCGCGAGTCCGAAGGACAGCACCGCTCCGGCGGCCGGGTCGATCACCGCGCGCACGACGGTGTCGACCCCGCGCGGGGCCATCGCCTGGACGACGGGCCGCAGTTCCTGGGGCGCCCCGAACAGCTCGGTCAGCTCACCGTACGAGCGCCGCAGCTGCTCCTCGTCCGTGAGGTCGAGGCGGACGCCGCCGAGGTCGGCGCGGTGGCGCAGGTGCGGGGCGGTCGCCTTCAGGGCGACGGGGTAGCCCAGGGCGCGCGCGGCCGCAACGGCGTCCTCGGGGGTGGGCGCGGGGAGGGCCCGGCGGACGTCGACGCCGTAGCGGCCCAGGAGTTCGCAGGTCTCCTCGGCGCCGAGGGTGAGGCCCTGCCCGCGCGCGAGGAGGCCGCCGATCAGCCGTGCGGCGCCCTTCTCGTCGATGTCGTCGTACTCGGGCACTTTGCCGGGGTCGGCCGCCTCCCGGCGCCACTGCGCGTACTTGACGGCCTCCGCGAGGGCCCGCACGGCGCGTTCGGCGGCCGGGTAGGCGGGGATGAGGCGGGGGCCCTGCGGGGGCGTGAGGGGGGCTTGTGGGGCTTTGCCGGGGGACGGAGCGGGCTGCGGGGCCGAGGCGGCCGCCGGGGGCTTCGCGGGGGTGTGCGGCGGCACCTGGGGCGCAAGGGCCTCGGAGGCCGGGGCTTGGGCGGGTGCCGGGCGGGCCCCCGAGATCGACTGCGGTTGCGGCTCGTCCCTGGGGCTCGTGCCCGATGTGCCGCTCGGCTGCGCCTCTCCAGCCGTTCCGGATCGCGACGACGGCGACAGACGCGCGCGTACCGCGTCCATCGCGCTCGCGCTGAAGCCCGCGCCCGCGACCACCGTGTGCCCCACCACCCCGGCACCCTCCGGCCCCGCGCCAGTCCCCGCCCCCTGCGGTGCCGTGCTCATGGCCGCCGACAACGCCGCCGCCAGTCCCCCGAGTTCCACATGGACGACGAGGACCGGCTTGGCGGGCACCTCGGCGGCGGCTGACCGCAGGGCCTCGGCGAGTTCGGCGTCGTCCGCGGACGCCTCGCCGATGGCCGGTATGGCGGTGACGACGACGGCGTCGCAGGTCTCGTCGGCGAGCGCGCGCGTGAGGGCGTCGCGGAAGTCCTGCGCGGAGGCGCCGGTCGTGAGGTCGAGGGGCCGCAGCGGGCGCAGGCCCTCGGAGAGGCAGGCGTCGTAGGTGAGCAGCCCCAGGGACTCGGAGTTGCCGAGGATCGCCACACGCGGGCCCGCGGGGAGGGGCTGGCGGGCGAGCAGGAGGCCCGTGTCGACGAGTTCGGTGATGGTGGCGACGCGGATCACGCCGGCCTGGCGCAGGAGCGCGGAGACGGTGGCGTGGGGCAGCCGCGTCGCGCGGACCGCGTGCCCCTGGGGTGCCGATCCGGCGCCCTGGACGACGACGAGGGGCTTGGCCGCGGCCGTGCGCCGGGCGAGGCGGGTGAACTTGCGGGGGTTTCCTATGGACTCCAGGTACATGAGGACGACGTCGGTGTCCGGGTCGTCGTACCAGTACTGGAGGACGTCGTTGCCGGAGACGTCCGCGCGGTTGCCGGAGGAGACGAACGTCGACACCCCGGTGACGCCGGTGACGCCGCCGCCCCGGCGGTGCAGCCGGGAGAGCAGGGCGACGCCGATCGCGCCGGACTGGGCGAACAGCCCGATGCGGCCGGGGCGGGGCACCTCGGGCGCGAGGGAGGCGTTGAGCCGTACGCCGGGCGCGGTGTTGATGATCCCGAAGGCGTTGGGGCCGATGATGCGCATCCCGTACGCGCGTGCGAGGCGGACGAGTTCGCGCTGGCGCTCGCGCCCGTCGGGGCCGCTCTCGGCGTACCCGGCGGAGACGACGACCAGCCCCTGGACGCCGTGTTCCCCGCACTCGGCGACGACCCCGGGCACGGCGTCGGCGGGGACGGCGACGACCGCGAGGTCGACGGGGCCCGCGATGTCGCGCACGAAGCGGTGGGCCGGGACGCCGTCGAGCTCCTTGACGCCGTCCGGGAGCGCCTTGTTGACGGCGTGCAGGGTGCCCGTGAAGCCTGCCGCGCGGAGGTTGGCGAGGACCGCGCGGCCGACGCCTCCGGGGGCGCGTCCGGCGCCGACGACGGCGACGGATCCGGGGGCGAGCAGCCGGCGTACGGAGTGGGCCTCGGCGCGCTGTTCGCGGGCGCGCTGGACGGCGAGGGAGCGTTCGGTGGGTTCGAGGCCGAACTCCAGGCGGACGACGCCGTCCTCGAAGCTGCGTTTCTGGGTGTAGCCGGCGTCGGTGAAGACCTTGATCATCCGGGAGTTGGCAGGCAGGACCTCGGCGGCGAAGCGGCGGATCCCCCGCTCGCGCGCGACGGCGGCGATGTGTTCCAGGAGGGCGGAGGCGACGCCGCGGCCCTGGTGGGCGTCCTGGACGAGGAAGGCGACCTCCGCCTCGTCGGCGGGGCCGGTGGCGGGCAGGCCGTCGGGGCCGATGCGGTCATAGCGTACGGTGGCGATGAACTCGCCTCCGACGGTGGCGGCGAGTCCCACCCGGTCCACGAAGTCGTGGTGCGTGAAGCGGTGGACGTCCTTCGCGGACAGGCGCGGGTAGGGCGCGAAGAAGCGGTAGTACTTCGACTCGTCCGACACCTGCTCGTAGAAGCTGACCAGGCGCTCGGCGTCGTCGGCGGTGATGGGCCGCACGCGCGCGGTACCGCCGTCGCGCAGCACCACGTCGGCTTCCCAGTGGGCGGGGTACTCGTGCCGCTCCTGCGCGCTCTGCATGGGGCCCAGGGTACGGCTCGCGTCCGACAACGGCGCGAGGCAGTCTGGGGGACGGAAGACGGCACGAGCCGGACCGAGGCCGCGGTCCGGACAAGCCGCCTCGGAGGGGCCGTCGCGCCTGCTCCGGGGACGCTTCACGTGTGGAAAAATGGTCTAGACAACCCTGAACACCGAAGGGCAGCATCACATGGCTGAGCGCCGCGTCACCATCGGCTGGGCGGAGGGCCTTCACGCCCGCCCCGCCTCCCTCTTCGTCCGAGCCGCCACGGCCACAGGCGTCCCGGTCACAATCGCCAAGGCGGGCGGCAGCCCCGTCAACGCGGCGTCCATGCTGGCCGTCCTCGGCCTCGGCGCCCAGGGCGGCGAGGAGGTCGTGCTGACCGCCGACGCCGAGGGCGCCGACGCGGCCCTCGACCGGCTGGCCAAGCTGGTCTCCGAAGGTCTCGACGAGCTTCCCGAGACCGTCTGAACCGGCGCTCCACGCGCGCGTGAGCCGCGCCGCCCCACCGGGCGGCGCGGCTCCGCCGTTTTCCGGGAACCCGGGAATGAATTGCCCCGCGCAGGATTAGGGCCGCGTGAACACATGCGGAGGGCGTACGCCGGGGAATTCACGGCGCACCCGGGAAAAGGGCAGCGGAAATACACCTCCGCCGAATATCTCTTCTTTGTATACGGCGCCCGTGTTAATGCCGCAGGCCGGACATGTTTACGGCGTGTTGCGAAGTCCTCACACGGTCGGCGCCGGCGAAGCGCAGCCGGTGCGCGGCCGTGGAGCGCTCGGTGTGCAGCGCGGTGACCGCCCGCGCGCGCTCGGCGTCCCCGCGCGCGACGGCGTCCACGATCGCTCCGTGCTCGGTCCAGGAGTCGACAGGGCTGGCCGGCGGCTCCACGGCGTACATCCAGGCGATCTTGTGGCGCAGCTGGGTCAACGTCGAGGTCAGGGCATGGCTTCCGCACGCCTGGGCCAGCGTCTCGTGGAACCAGCCGCCCAGGGAACGTAGATCCTCGCTGTTGCCCCTCCTGGCGCGCTCCTGGCCCAGCCTGACGAGTCCGCGCAGCACCTTCAGGTGGGCCTCCGTGCGCCGCTGCGCGGCACGGGCGGCGCCCAGCGGCTCCAGCAGCAGGCGCATCTCCAGCAGGTCGGCGGCCTCCTGCTCGGTCGGCTCGGCCACGCACGCGCCCGCGTGGCGCCGTGTCACGACGAACCCCTCGGCCTCCAGCGTGCGCAGCGCCTCACGGACCGGGACGCGGCTGACGCCATACCGGCGCGCGAGAAGTTCCTCGGTGAGGCGGCTGCCACGCTCGTAGACACCCGCGACGATGTCGTCCCGGATGGCCGTGCACACCGAGTGCGCCGGAATACGCATGACCGACCTCCGCCTTAATCCCCGTGAAACGCCGCCGAACGCGCCGATCGACGTGTGTTCCGTGACTCTATTGCAATGAGCGGGAATTTCCGATGGCGAGCCGGAATCCAGGGATATTTTTTGGACAGGAGAGCGTGCGAAACGCCGAAAGCCCCGGCTGGAGGAGCCGGGGCTGGACGATCTCGCGCAGAGGTCAGACGTCGACGCCGTGCGCGCGCAGATAGGCGACCGGGTCGATGTCGGAGCCGTACTCCGCCGTCGTGCGCGCCTCGAAGTGCAGGTGCGGGCCCGTCACGTTGCCGGTCGCGCCCGAGTAGCCGATCAGTTCGCCGGGGGTGACCGTCTGGCCCACCGCCACGGAGATCGCCGACAGGTGGCCGTACTGGGTGTACGTCCCGTCGTGCATCCGGACGACGACCTGGTTGCCGTAGGCGCCGCCCCAGCCCGCCTCGACGACGGTGCCGAGGCCCACGGCGTGCACCGGGGTGCCGGTGGCGGCGTGGAAGTCGATGCCCGTGTGGCTGCCGGAGGACCACAGGGAGCCGCCGCTGCGGTAGCCGGTGGAGACGTAGGAGCCGGTGATCGGCGCGACGAACGCGTTGAGCCGGGCCCGTTCCGCCTCGCGCGCGGCGCGTGCCTCGGCCGCGCGAGCCGCCCTCGCGTCCTCGGCTGCCTGGGCGCGCAGAGCCTGCGCCTGCGCGCGTACGGCCGCCTGCTGGACGGCGTGCTGCTGCGCGTCCGCGCGGTCGGCGGCCTGCTCGGTGACGTCGAGGCGCATGGTGACCGTGTCGTCCGCGAGCGTCATGGCGTTCGCGGCCGTCGGTTCGGGGGGAGAGCCGGCCGCCAGTGCCGACGTCGTCAGCGCCGCTATGCCGGCCGCGCGGGCCGTCGTGCGCTGGATCCGGGTCGCCTTGCGGCGCTTCCCGGTGGCGCAGGTGAACGCCATGAGGTCGAGTTCGTCCTTTCCTTCCCTCTCGCCTACCGGGTTAGCTGACGGGTTCGGAGCAGGAAGGTCTCCTACGGGCGCACGCGCCCGATTCACCCCAGGGACTGTGGGTCCCCGGCTCCCCTGGCTCGCGCCGTGCGGGGACTCGGCGATCGCTGTCCGGTGCCGCGGTGTGCGGCGCACTGCCCGACGAACAGCCCGGACGACGCTAGAGGGGCACACCGCCGATTCCCAAACGCACAGCGGTTTTTGTAGCGCAGACCACAGGGCAGAGGTGCACCCTCCGGGCGAAAACGGTCATCCCCGAGGAACGTTTCCGGGCAGGGTGTCGATGTGCGAACAGGCGAACGAGGCAGGGCGGGGGGAAGGTTCGGCGCACGCGCGCGGGCCGGTACGACGGAGCCGCCGCCCGGAGATGTCTCCGGACGGCGGCCCAGGGCGCGCACGGCAGTGGTCCCACACGCGCGTGCCCGAACGGTCGCACCCGCGCGTACGCCGGCCGGCTACTCCGCCGTCACCACCTGCACCGGCCCGATCCCCAGGGCCTCGACCGGCTCGCGGATCTCCTTCGCGTCGCCGACCAGGACGGTCACCAGGCGGTCGACCGGGAAGGCGTTGACGACGGCGGCGGTGGCCTCGACGGTCCCGGTGGCGGCGAGCCTGCGGTACAGGGTCGCCTGGAAGTCGTCGGGCAGGTGCTGCTCGACCTGGTCGGCGAGGGTCCCGGCGACGGCCGCGGCGGTCTCGTACTTGAGCGGCGCCACCCCGACGAGGTTCTGGACGGCGAAGTCGCGCTCGGCGTCCGTCAGGCCCTCGGCGGCGAGCGTGCGCAGGACGGTCCACAGGTCCGCGAGGGCGGGCCCGGTGTTGGGCGTGTCCACGGAGCCGCTGATGGCGAGCATGGACGCGCCGGTGCCGTCGGGGGCGGAGCGCAGGACCTGGCCGAAGGCGCGCACGCCGTAGGTGTAGCCCTTCTCCTCGCGCAGGACGGCGTCCAGACGGGACGTCAGGGTGCCGCCGAGGCAGTACGTGCCGAGCACCTGGGCGGCCCACACGCGGTCGTGCCGGTCGGCGCCCACGCGCCCGATCAGCAGCTGCGTCTGGACGGCGCCGGGCCGGTCGACGATGACGACGCGCCCGGTGTCGTCGGCGGTGATCGGCGGGACGGGCCGGGGCTGCGCCGGGGTACCCGTCCAGGCGCCCAGGGTCTCGCCGAGCAGCGCGTCGAGGTCGACGCCGTCCAGGTCGCCGACGACGACCGCGGTGGCCGTGGCGGGGCGCACGTGCCGGTCGTAGAAGGCGCGGACGGCGGCGGCGTCGATCTTCTCGACGGTGTCCTCGGTGCCCTGGCGCGGGCGCGACATGCGCGCGGTCGCCGGGAACAGCGCCTTGGAGAGCTCCTTGGCGGCCCGCCGGGACGGGTTGGCGAGTTCGTGGGGGATCTCGTCGAGGCGGTTGCGCACCAGCCGTTCGACCTCGCCCTCGGCGAACGCGGGCGCGCGCAGGGCGTCGGCGAGCAGCCCGAGCCCCTTGGCGAGCCGGGAGGCCGGGACCTCCAGGCTGAGGCGGACGCCGGGGTGGTCGGCGTGCGCGTCGAGCGTGGCGCCCGCGCGCTCCAGCTCGGCCGCGTACTCCTCGGCGGAGTGCCGGTCGGTGCCCTCGGAGAAGGCCCGCGCCATGATCGTGGCGACACCGTCCAGGCCGGTCGGCTCGGCCTCCAGGGGCGCGTCGAGCAGGATCTCGACGGCGACGACCTGCTGGCCGGGGCGGTGGCAGCGCAGGACGGTCAGACCGTTGGCGAGGGCGGCGCGCTCGGGCGCGGGGAACGCCCACGGCTTGGCCTCGCCCGCCTGGGGCTGCGGGTGGAAGTCCATCGTGGCGAGCTCGGTCACTTGCCCGTCTCCTCGTTGTCGTCGGCAGCCTCTACGGTCGCTTCGCGCGCGGGGTCCCCGGGGACGTCGGCGTCCTCGGCGTCGTCCGGGTGCTTGGGCTCGTAGACGAGCACCGCGCGGTTGTCGGGCCGCAGGCGGGCCTTGGCGACCTCCTGGACCTCCTCCGGGGTGATCTCCAGCACACGCTGGACGGCCGTGAGGGCGAGCTGCGCGTCGCCGAACAGGACGGCGAAGCGGCACAGTTCGTCCGCGCGGCCCGCGACCGTGCCGAGCCGGTCCAGCCACTCGCGCTCCAGCTGCGCCTGCGCGCGCTCCATCTCCTCGGCGGTGGGTCCCTCGGCGGCGAACCGGGCCAGCTCCTCGTCGATGGCGGCCTCGATGACGGGCACCTCGACGTCCCCGGACGTCTTGACGTCCAGCCAGCCCAGGGAGGGCGCGCCGGCCAGCCGCAGCAGGCCGAACCCGGCGGCGACGGCCGTCCGGTCGCGCCGTACGAGGCGGTTGTAGAGGCGGGAGGACTCGCCGCCGCCCAGGACGGTGAGCGCCAGGTCGGCCGCGTCCCCCGCGCGCGTGCCGTCCTCGGGGAGCCGGTAGGCGGCCATCAGGGCGCGCGCCGGGACCTCCTCGACGACGACCTCGCGCAGTTCCTCACCGATGACGTCCGGCAGGGAGCCGTCGCGCGGTTCGGGCTTGCCGTCGTGCGCGGGGATGGAGCCGAAGTACTTCTCGACCCAGGCGAGCGTCTGCTGCGGGTCGATGTCGCCGACGACCGACAGGACGGCGTTGTTCGGCGCGTAGTACGTGCGGAAGAACGCGCGCGCGTCCTCCAGGGTCGCCGCGTCCAGGTCGGCCATCGAGCCGATGGGCGTGTGGTGGTAGGGGTGGCCGTCCGGGTAGACGAGGGCGGTCAGCTTCTCGAACGCGGTCCCGTAGGGGACGTTGTCGTAGCGCTGGCGGCGCTCGTTCTTGACGACGTCGCGCTGGTTCTCCATGGACTCGTCGTCCAGGGCGGCCAGCAGGGAGCCCATCCGGTCGGCCTCCAGCCAGAGGGCGAGCTCCAGCTGGTGCGCGGGCATGGTCTCGAAGTAGTTGGTGCGCTCGAAGCTGGTGGTGCCGTTGAGGGAGCCGCCGGCGCCCTGGACCAGTTCGAAGTGGCCGTTGCCCTTGACCTGGGCGGAGCCCTGGAACATCAGGTGCTCGAAAAGGTGAGCCAGTCCGGTGCGCCCCTTGACCTCGTGGCGCGAGCCGACGTCGTACCAGAGGCACACCGCCGCGACGGGGGTCAGATGGTCCTCGGAGAGCACCACGCGCAGGCCGTTGGCCAGGCGGTGCTCGGTCGCTGTCAGGCCCCCGGAGCCTGCCTGGGCTGTGGCCGTGTGACCCATGGGCATGTACGTCCCTTCGATGGCGGACGCGGTCGTCGAACCGCGGACTTTCCTGCCGGTCCTGTCACTGTATGCAAGCGCGCGGACGGTCGGCGAAGTTCCCGGCGCGCGTACGCCGAGAGCGGATCGCGTAACCTGCGGGCGGCCGTGGGGGAACGGCCCGCGCTCGCCCGGCCGGGCCCGTGACACCGGGCCTTGGCCCGGGTTGTCAGTGCCACGGTCCACAATGGTCGACGTCAGACCCTTCACCACCGTACGTACGAGCAAGTCCGGCCCCTTCCCGGGGTCCGGGCTACCGGGGCAGGGGCAACCCGGCCCGCTCGGCACCGACTTGAGCGCCCCGCAGGTAAGCGACCAGAAAAGAGGAGCCGGCAGCGATGGCCCGCCGCAGCACGAAGACCCCACCGCCCGACGACTCGTTCGAGGAGCGGATCCTCGACATCGACGTCGTCGACGAGATGCAGGGCTCCTTCCTCGAGTACGCCTACTCGGTCATCTACTCCCGCGCCCTGCCCGACGCCCGCGACGGCCTGAAGCCGGTCCACCGCCGCATCGTCTACCAGATGAACGAGATGGGCCTGCGCCCCGACCGGGGCTACGTCAAGTGCGCCCGTGTGGTGGGCGAGGTCATGGGCAAGCTGCACCCGCACGGCGACGCGTCGATCTACGACGCGCTCGTGCGTATGGCGCAGCCGTTCTCCATGCGCGTGCCCCTCGTCGACGGGCACGGCAACTTCGGCTCCCTGGGCAACGACGACCCGCCCGCCGCCATGCGGTACACGGAGTGCCGGCAGGCCGAGGCGACGAGCCTGATGACGGAGTCGATCGACGAGGACACGGTCGACTTCGCGCCCAACTACGACGGCCAGGAGCAGGAGCCGGTGGCGCTGCCCGCCGCCTTCCCGAACCTCCTGGTGAACGGCTCCTCCGGGATCGCCGTCGGCATGGCGACGAACATGCCGCCGCACAACCTGGGCGAGGTCGTGGCCGCCGCCCGCCACCTGATCCGCTACCCGAACGCGGACCTGGACGCCCTGATGAAGTTCGTCCCGGGCCCCGACCTGCCCACGGGCGGGCGGATCGTCGGCCTGGGCGGCATCCGGGACGCGTACGACACGGGCCGGGGCACGTTCAAGATCCGGGCGACGGTCTCGGTCGAGACGGTGACGGCCCGCCGCAAGGGCCTGGTCATCACCGAACTGCCCTTCACCGTCGGCCCCGAGAAGGTCATCGCCAAGATCAAGGACCTGGTCGGCTCGAAGAAGATCCAGGGCATCGCCGACGTCAAGGACCTCACCGACCGCGCGCACGGGCTGCGCCTGGTCATCGAGATCAAGAACGGCTTCGTCCCGGAGGCCGTCCTGGAGCAGCTCTACAAGCTCACCCCGATGGAAGAGTCCTTCGGCATCAACAACGTGGCCCTGGTGGACGGCCAGCCGCTCACGCTGGGCCTCAAGGAACTGCTCGAGGTCTACCTGGACCACCGGTTCACCGTCGTGCGCCGCCGCAGCGAGTTCCGGCGCGGCAAGCGGCGCGACCGGCTGCACCTGGTGGAGGGCCTGCTCACCGCGCTCGTCGACATCGACGAGGTCATCCGGCTGATCCGGTCCAGCGACAACAGCGCGCAGGCGAAGGAGCGCCTGATGGAGCGCTTCTCGCTGTCGGAGATCCAGACGCAGTACATCCTGGACACCCCGCTGCGCCGGCTCACCCGGTTCGACCGGATCGAGCTGGAGTCGGAGAAGGAGCGGCTGACCGCGGAGATCGCCGAGCTGACCCGGATCCTGGAGTCGGACGCGGAGCTGCGCAAGCTGGTCTCGGCCGAACTGGCCGCGGTCGCCAAGAAGTTCGGCACCGAGCGGCGTACGGTCCTGCTGGAGGCGTCGGGCGCCACCGCGTCCGCCGTGCCGCTGCAGGTGGCGGACGACCCGTGCCGGGTACTGCTGTCGTCGACGGGGCTGCTGGCCCGTACGGCGAACGGCGAGCCGTTCGCGGCGGAGGAGGGCGCCACGCGTGCGAAGCACGACGTGATCGTCTCCGCGGTGCCCGCGACGGCGCGCGGCGAGATCGGCGCCGTGACCTCCGAGGGCCGGCTGCTGCGGATCAACGTCGTCGACCTGCCCCAGCTGCCGGACACGGCGGCCGCGCCCAACCTGTCGGGCGGCGCCCCGGTGGCGGAGTTCGTGTCGCTGGCGGAGGGCGAGACGCTGGTCTGTCTGATGACGCTGGACGAGTCGTCGCCGGGCCTCGCGCTCGGCACGGAACAGGGCGTCGTCAAGCGCGTGGTGCCGGACTACCCCTCCAACAAGGAGGAGCTGGAGGTCATCACCCTCAAGGACGGCGACCGGATCGTCGGCGCGGTCGAACTGCGCACGGGCGAGGAAGACCTCGTCTTCATCACGGACGACGCCCAGCTGCTGCGCTACCAGGCGTCCCAGGTGCGCCCCCAGGGTCGTCCCGCGGGCGGTATGGCGGGCATCAAGCTCACGGACGGCGCGAAGGTCATCTCGTTCACCGCGGTCGACCCCGCGGCGGACGCGATGGTGTTCACCGTCGCGGGCTCGCGCGGCACGCTGGACGACTCGGTGCAGACGACGGCCAAGCTGACCCCGTTCGACCAGTACCCGCGCAAGGGGCGCGCGACGGGCGGCGTGCGCTGCCAGCGGTTCCTGAAGGGCGAGGACTGCCTGTCGGTCGCCTGGGCGGGTCCGGTGCCCGCGCGGGCCGCCCAGAAGAACGGGATGCCCGCCGAGCTGCCGGAGATCGACCCGCGCCGGGACGGTTCGGGTGTGTCGCTGCCGAAGACGGTGGCGGTGGTCGCGGGGCCGTTCTAGCCCGCGCCTAGCCCTCGTCCGGGAGGTCGTCGTCCCGGGGGTCCTCGACGAGAGGGTCCTCGCCGGGGGCCTCCTGCTCGGCCTCCGGGTCGCGCACGTACCTCAGGACGCCCCACATGCCGCGCTCGTCGGCCTGTGGGGCGTCCTGCACGCACGCGTGGAGCTCTTTGGCGAGCGCGTCCCGGTCGATCCCCGCGCCGATCAGGACAAGCTGCGTACGGCGCTCCTCGCCCTCGCTCCAGGGCTCCGGGACAAACCTGAGGAACCGTCCGACCGCGTGCACGGCGTACCGGTTGAGGGGGTCGTTCGGCCCGAGGTCGACGTACCCCTTGATCCGGTACAGCCCTTCGGAACGGCCGTCCAGGAACGTCATCAGCCGCCTCGGGTCCAGGGGCGCGGCCGAGGCGAAGGAGACGCTGTCGTACGCGGTGTGCAGGTGGTCCGCGTGGTCGTCGTCATGGCGGTGCAGGTCGTCGAAGGAGAGCTGCCCGACGCGCTCCTCGCTCGGCCGGCAGTCGAACAGGAACTCCGGGTCGATGCGGCCGTAGCGGGCGGGTACGACGGCCGCACTCCCGGCAAGGGAACGAACGAGCCCGAGCACACGTTCCCCGTCGTCCGCGCGGTCCAGCTTGTTGACGACGACGAGGTCGGCGAGGCCGATGTGCCGGTCGATCTCGGGGTGCCGCGCGCGTGTGGCGTCGAACTCGGCGGCGTCGACGACCTCGACGAGCCCGCCGTACTCGATCGCCGGGTGTTCGCTCGCGAGCACCATGCGGACGAGTTCACCGGGCTCGGCGAGGCCGCTGGCCTCGATGACGATGACGTCGACACCGACGGCCGGCGCGGCCAGGCGCTCCAGGTAGGAGTCCAGTTCGCTCGCGTCGACGGCGCAGCACAGGCAGCCGTTGCCGAGGGACACGGTCGAGTCGCCGAGGGCTCCGGCGACGGCCATGGCGTCGATCTCGATCGCCCCGAAGTCGTTGACGATCGCGCCGATACGGCTGCCTCCGCTGCGGTGCAGCAGGTGGTTGAGCAGCGTCGTCTTGCCGGAGCCGAGGAATCCGGCGAGGACGACGACGGGGATCTGCTTCGGGGTGCGGCCCTGCGCCACGTACGACCTCTTTCGCGCCTGCGCGTGCGCCGGTTCACGCTCCGGAGCACGGCCGAGGGATGACTGCGACCTCAGGATACGAGCCGGAAGAATCACCGCGAAGTGAACGATTGTTAGCTGCGTGTCCGGGGCAGACGTCAGGCAAGGCGCCGGGGTGTGCGACCCTCGCTTCCTTCCGTGCGCCTCCTCTCCGCCTCCCCGCCGATCAGAGCCGCTCGGCACTCTGGGAGACGGCAAGCGCCGCCCACCGCTCGCCGGTCCCCGTCACCACACCCGCACCCCGACGACCGGCGCACGGCCGCCTGGACCGGGGGTTGACATGGCCACACAGACTGCAGGGATCCGCGGGATCGTCTCGGCCGCGAAGCAGAGATTCTCGGTCACCCTCGACTCCCTGGGCATACCGGGCGCCGGCCATCGCAGGCGGGCCGCCCTCACCGAACAGCACAGGCTGTCCTTCGACCTGCTCTGCAAGGCCATGGACGATCCCGCCCTCGCCGCCGTCCTCGACACCTACGAGTCCGACGTGCCGCTCGACAAGCAGCGGCAGTTCCTCTTCGCCAACGCCCTGTACGTCAACAACCTGTACTTCTACCGGATCGGCGCGCTCACGCGCGCGGAGCTGTACGGGCACCTGCGCGTGATGTGCCGGAACAAGGTCTTCCGCGAGTACTGGGAGGCCACCCGGCACCACCGCAAGAGCCTGCCGGAGACCTCCGAGGAGTACATCCTCGGGCGGATGATGGACGACCTCATCCACGATCTCGACGACGCCGACACGGACGAGTGGTGGGTGGTGGGCGAACCTCCGGAGGAGTCCGCGTGAGGCGGCCGGAGGGGGGCGTCACGAGGCCCGGTGCCATCGCTCCGGGCCTCGGCGGGGAGGTGGCGCGTCAGGCGTCGGGGATGTCCTGCTTGGCGCGGACGAGCGTCTCGCGCGTGATGACGACGATCCGCTCGTAGTCGGCTCGTGCGGCGTCCGAGGGCAGCTCACGGTCGAGTTCCTCGGTCGCTTCGCGCCCGATCACGGCGAAGTCGCCGTTGCTGAGCTCGAAGATGTCGGGGCAGGTCTGCCCTGTGGTGCTGCCGCGCTCCCTGGGGGACGCCCCGACCCGTCGCACGATCTTCACGAAAACGTACCGCCTTCTTATGACTTGGAGGGATGGCTGTGCCCTCCGAAGTCAGCCGCGGTGGTGGTCGGTGGTGGTCGGAGTGCGCTCTCCGCGCGCAGGGGTGTTCGCCGGAGCGCCCTGAGCGGGCCAGCACAACATACCCACTCGCTTTGCCCGGCCGCGCACGCTACTCCGGAAAGCGCAGGGAAATTCACCGGACCTGCCCGCCGTCCCGCAGTGGCCCGAAGCACCTCACCCGGAGGGGTATCTGACCTTGCGTCAGCTCCCGAAGGTGCGCTTGCCCCTGTCAGCTCACGACCGGTACCGCCACCGGTGCCTCCGGGCCCACGTACCGGGCCGCCGGGCGGATGATCTTCGGGTCCTGGGACTGTTCCAGGATGTTGGCGCTCCATCCGACGACGCGGGCAGCGGCGAAGGTCGGGGTGAACATCTCGCGGGGGAGGCCACAGAGTTCCATCACGACGCCGGCGTAGAACTCGACGTTGGTGTGGAGTTCGCGGCCGGGTTTGAGTTCGGCCAGGATCGCCTCCACCTGGCGTTCCACCTCGACGGCGAAGGCGACACGCGGCCCGCCGAAGCGCTGGGCGATCTCACGGAGCATCCGGGAGCGAGGGTCCTCGGTGCGGTAGACGGCATGACCGAACCCCATGATCCGGTCGCCGGCCAGTACATGTTCCCGGATCCATGGATCAATGCGTTCGGGGGTGCCGATCGCGTCCAGGGTGTCGAGGGCCCGGCTGGGCGCCCCGCCGTGCAGAGGCCCGGAGAGCGCGCCGACGGCGCCGACGAGGCAGGCGGCGACGTCCGCACCTGTGGATGCGATGACGCGCGCGGTGAATGTTGACGCGTTGAAGCCGTGGTCAATGGTGGAGATCAAGTATTGCTCGATCGCCCGCGCCTTGTGTTGATCAGGTTCAGCGCCAGTCAACATATACAGATAGTTCGCCGCGTAGGACAGATCCGCCCGGGGCTCGACCGGTTCGAGCCCCTTCCCCAGCCGGTACAGCGCGGTGAGCAGCGTCGGCACCGCCGCGGCCGCCACGAGCGTGTCCGCACGCCGCCGGCCGGCGTCCGTGTCGTACACCGGCCGGAACCCCTCGACCGCGCCCAGCAGCGACAGCGCCGTCCGCATCCCCGCGAGCGGCCCGGCCCCGCCCACGCTCGACGCGGCGACGGCGGGCAGGGCGGCCGCGATCTGGGCGGGCAGCGCACGCAGGGCCGCCGTCTCGGCCGCGAAGGCGGACGCCCGTGCGGGATCGGGGAGTTCGCCGTGGACGAGGAGGTACCAGACGTCCTCGAAGGAGCGGGTCTCGGCGAGTTCGACGGCGGAGTACTGGCGGTAGTGGTAGAAGCCCTCAAGGCCGCGCACGTCACCGACCCGGGTGTCGGTGACGACGACGCCGGCGAGTCCGCGCGGGACGTCGACGAAGGACGCGGTGGACCTGTTGACAGACATGGATTCCCTCCTTGAACTTGATTCGACTGTCCATCATTGACTAAATTGCTGTCAATATTGATCCAATCAATATGTACTCATCCGGATACGGTGACCCCCATGCGCGATCAGGAACCCGCCCCCGGCCACCCCGAACGGCGTCTGACCACCAAGGAGGCCGCCGAACTGCTGGGCGTGAAGCCCGAGACGGTGTACGCGTACGTCAGCCGGGGCCAGCTCAGCAGCAGACGCGTGCCCGGCGGCCGCAGCAGCACCTTCGACGCCGCCGAGGTCGAGGCACTGGCGCGCCGCAACAGGCGCGAGAGCGCCGGGACTCCGGGCACGAGCGGCGAACCGGCCGTCCGCACGCGCCTCACGTACATCGACGGCGACCGGTACTACTTCCGGGGCGTCGACGCGGTCGACCTGGCCGTCGCGCACTCCTACGAGGCGGTCGCGGAGTGGCTGTGGACCGGAGAACTGCGCGCGGGAGCCACGTTCACCGCACCCGAGGCGTCCCTGAAGGCCGCCCGCAGAGCGGCCCGCGCGCTGCCCGAGCACACCGGCCCCGCCGACCGCCTGCGCGCCGCGGCCGTGGCGGCGGCCGTGGCGGACCCCCTGCGCTTCGACCTGTCCGAGGACGCCGTCGTCGGCACCGGACGGACCCTGATCCCGACCCTGGTCGCCGCCCTCCCGCCGAAGCACCCCGGCCACCGGGACGAAGGACCCCTGGCCCGGCGTCTGTGGGCACGGCTGACGACGCGCACGCCCGACGAGGCGTCCTTGAACGTCCTGGACACGGCGCTCGGCCTGCTGGCCGACCACGACCTCGCCGCCTCGACGCTGGCCGTCCGGGTCGCCGCGTCGGCCCGCGCACACGCCTACGCGGCCGTCTCGGCGGGCCTGGGCGTCGTCGAGGGTCCGCTGCACGGCGCGGCCAGCGGACTCGCGCACCGGCTGCTGGACGAGGTCCTGGAGCGAGGCGACGCGGCGCCGGTGATCGCCGAGGAGTTGCGGGCGGGCCGGCGGATCCCGGGCCTCGGCCACCGGCTGTACCCGGGCGAGGATCCACGCGCGCGTGCCCTGTTCGCCCTCCTGGAGGAGATCCCCGACGCGCACCCGGCACGCGCGGCGGCGCGGGACGTCGTGGCCACCACCGCCCGCCACACACCCCTGCACGCCAACGTCGACCTCGCCCTCGCCGTCCTGACCCTGTCCTTCGGCATGCAGCCGGCGGCCGGCGAGGCGATCTTCGCCGTGGCCCGTACGGCGGGCTGGATCGCGCACGCGCTGGAGGAGTACGGCGAACGCCCGCTGCGGATGCGCCCCAGCGGCCTCTACGTGGGCCCCAAGCCGCCCCGACCGCTCCCCGCGGACCACGCACGCGCACCAGGCGCGCACTCTGCGTGATCCGCCAGGCCGAGCCCCCTCACGGAAACCCGACCGGATCAGGACACACCGCCGTCGACAAGTCACCCTGCGCCAAGTCAGGTTAGGCTCACCTCTGTGAGTACGTGCACGACTGTCGCGCGGGATCTCGACGAGCCCTTTTCCGGGACCGCGGCCACGGCGACGACCTGGCTCCTGCTGGAACAGCCGGGCCCCTGGGGCGCCAAGGCGCTCACCGAGAGCCACCTGGACCGGCACCTGGGCCGCGCCCTGGAGAGGGCCGCCAAGGGCACGGGCGTCCGGGTCGCGCTCATCCGCCGCCCCGGGCGCCACGCCGACGTCGGCGCCCCGCCCCCGCGCCAGGTGTTCGCCGCGCACACCGTCCCCGGCGGGGTGTGGCTGCGCGCCGCCACGATCCAGGACCCCCGACAGCTCCTGGACCTCGACCTCGGCGCGCTCGGCCGGGGCGACCACCGCACGTTCGACACCGTCCTCGGCGGGCGCCCGCACACGGGCGACCCGCTCGCCCTGGTGTGCACGAACGGCAAGCGCGACCGCTGCTGCGCCCTCCTCGGCCGCCCCCTGGCCGCCGAGCTGACGGCCTCCGACGTACCGGGCGTCTGGGAGGTCACCCATCTGGGTGGTCATCGTTTCTCCCCCACGGTGCTCGTCCTGCCCTACGGCTACGCGTACGGGCGCGCCGAGGCCCACACCGTCAAGGACGTCCTGCACGCCGCCCGCGAGGGTCGCGTCGTGGTCGACGGGTGCCGCGGGTGCTCGGCCTGGGAGCGGCCCGGCCAGGCAGCCGAACTCGCCGTCCGCACGGCCGTCCACGAGTACACCGCCGAGGCGCTGGGCGTCGTCCGCACGACGGGGGACGCGCCCCGCTGGGAGGTCACCGTCGCCCACACGGACGGCCGGCGCTGGCGGGTCGTCGTCGCCCAGAGCAACCCGCTGCCGGCCCGCCCGGAGAGCTGCGGGGCGTCGGTGCTGGGGACTCCGGCGCGGATGGACGTCGTCGAGGTGCGGGAGCTGACGGCGGCGAGGGCGGCGCTGGCGAGCTGACGCGGCCGGTCCGCGAGAGATCCCCGCCACACACCCCTACGGCACTGTCACACCCTCCGCGTACCGTCGAGGCATGAGTCCCACCGCCCCCGTCCGCCGTCTGCGCCTCGGCCTTCCCCGGCGCGCCTTCTCGCAGATCCTGCTGATGCAGCTGTCGATCGCGGCCGGCGTGGTGGTGCTCGCGACGGGCCTGTTCCTGGCCCCGCTGAGTGACCAGCTGGACGACCAGGCGATGCGCCGCGCGCTGGCGATCGCCCAGACCACCGCGGCGATGCCGCGGCTCGCCGAAGACCTGAAGCACAGCTCGCCGTCGGTGGACGGCCCGGTCCAGCGGGAGGCCGAGCGCATCCGCCGGGCCAGCGGGGCCGAGTACGTCGTGGTCATGAACGGCGCCGGGGTGCGCTGGTCGCACCCCGACCCCGCCCAGATCGGCGGCGTCGTCTCCACGGACCCGCACAAGGCGCTGGCGGGCCAGGCGGTCATGGAGATCGACGACGGCACCCTGGGCCGCTCCGCGCGCGGCAAGGTGCCCCTGCGAGGCGACGACGGGCGGATCGTCGGGGCGGTGTCGGTCGGCATCGAGTACGACAGCGTGCGCGCCCGCCTGGTCCACGCGATCCCGGGGCTGTTCGCGTATGCGGGCGGCGCCCTCGCGGTGGGCGCGCTGGCGGCCTGGCTGATCTCGCGCCGGGTGCACCGGCAGACCCGGGACCTGGCGTTCTCGGACATCTCGGCGCTGCTCGCGGAGCGCGAAGCGATGCTGCACGGCATCCGGGAGGGCGTCGTGGCACTGGACCGCGCGGGCCGCGTACGGCTCCTGAACGACGAGGCGCAGCGCCTGCTGGGCATCGGCGACGAGACGGTGGGCCGCTCCCCCGACGAAGCGCTCGGCGCGGGCCGCACGGCCGACGTCCTGGCCGGCCGGGTGACCGGCACCGACCTGCTGACCGTGCGCGGCCCGCGCGTCCTGGTCGCCAACCGCATGCCCACGGACGACGGCGGCGCGGTCGCCACCCTGCGCGACCGCACGGAGCTGGAGCAGCTGGGCCGTGAACTCGACTCCACGCGCGGGCTGATCGACGCCCTGCGCGCGCAGGACCACGAGCACGCCAACCGGATGCACACGCTCCTGGGGCTGCTCGAACTGGAGATGTACGGCGAGGCGGTGGAGTTCGTCGGCGAGGTGGTCGGCGACCACCGGGCCACCGCCGAGGAGATCACCGAGCGGATCCAGGACCCCCTGCTCGCGGCGCTGCTGGTCGGCAAGGCGACGGTCGCGGCGGAGCGCGGCGTCGCCCTGAAGGTGTCCGACGGCACGCGGCTCCCGGACCGGCTGGTCGACCCGAGGGGGCTGGTGACGATCGTGGGCAACCTGGTCGACAACGCGCTGGACGCCGTCGCGGGCACCACACACGCACGCGTGGAGGTCGAGTTGCGCGCCGAGGGGCGTACCGCCGTCCTGCGGGTGCGCGACACCGGTCCCGGGATCCCAGCAGACAAGCGTGAGCTGGTGTTCACGGAGGGCTGGTCCACCAAGAAGCCTCCGGCGCACGGCCGTCGCGGCATCGGACTGTCCCTGGTGCGCCGGCTCGCCGAACGGCAGGGCGGGCGAGCCTCCGTGGGAGAGGCCGAGGGCGGGGGCGCGGAGTTCAGCGTGATCCTGCCCGACGCGCTGTCCGAGGACGCCCCGGCGGCCCCGACAGCCCCCGCCGTCACCGCGCGTACCGCCGAGGAGGAGGCACGGTGATCGAGGTCCTGGTCGTCGACGACGACACCCGGGTCGCCCGGGTCAACGCCGCCTACGTCGAGAAGGTGCCGGGCTTCTCCGTCGCCGGTCAGGCGCACAGCGCGGCCGAGGCGCTGCGTCTGCTGGAGCTGCTGCCCCGGGTGGACCTCGTGCTCCTGGACCACTACCTGCCCGACGCGACGGGCCTCGACGTCGTCCAGGAGATGCGCCGCCGCGGCCACCAGGCGGACGTCGTCATGGTGACGGCCGCGCGGGACGTCACGACGGTCCAGGCGGCGATGCGGCACGGCGCGCTCCAGTACCTGGTCAAGCCGTTCGCCTTCGCGGGCCTGCGCGCCAAGCTGGAGGCGTACGGCGAGCTGCGCCGCACCCTGGACGTCGGCGGCGAGGCCGAACAGGCCGACGTGGACCGCATGTTCGGCGCCCTGTCCGCGCCGTCGGAGCCCGGTCTGCCCAAAGGGCACTCCCCCACCACCACCGAGCTGGTCCGCCAGTGCCTGATGCACGCCGACGGACCGCTGTCCGCCCAGGAGATCGCCGACCGCACGGGCGTGAGCCGTCAGACCGCCCAGCGTTATCTGAAGCTCCTGGAGCGCACCGGCCGCGCGCGGCTGACCCTCAAATACGGCGACGCGGGCCGCCCTGAGCACCGTTACGTGTGGGCGACCCGCGCCTGAGAGCACGGCTCGTTGAGCATCTTGACGAGTACCGAATGCCTTGATGAGTACCAGGCACCGTGATTGATGTATGGACCAACTTCTGCACGGATCATCAATGTCGTCCACATGTACGGACGACCCGCCCGCCCCTGCCCGCCGCCGCGCCTGGGCCGCGCCATGACCCAAGCCCCGCGACCCGCCGCACGGCTGTCCCGTGTGCCGTACGGCAGTGAGGGCACCGCCGCGCTACACGGCTCCCGCTCCTGTCAGCGAACGCACCTCCGTCTCCGCGTGCCGGGCCTCGTCGGGCTCCTCGGACGAGGTGACCGTGCCGAACCAGCCCGCGAGGAAGCCCATCGGGATCGAGATGATGCCCGGGTTCTGGAGCGGGAAGAGCTGGAAGTCGACGCCGGGGATCAGCGACTCGGGGCTGCCCGAGACGACCGGCGACAGCACGACGAGCAGCAGCGCCGGGATCAGCCCGCCGTAGACCGCCCACACCGCGCCCCGGGTGGTGAAGTTGCGCCAGAACAGCGAGTAGAGCAGCACCGGCAGGTTCGCCGACGCGGCGACGGCGAAGGCGAGGCCGACCAGGAACGCGACGTTGAGTTCGCGGGCCAGGATGCCGAGCGCGATCGCGACGATGCCGATGCCGACGGCCGCGACCCGTGCGACCCCGACCTCGCTGCGCTGCTTGGCGTGCTTGCGGCGCAGCGACGCGTACAGGTCGTGGGCCACGGACGCCGAGGAGGCGAGCGTGATGCCGGCGACCACCGCGAGGATGGTGGCGAAGGCGACGGCGGCGACGACCGCGAACAGCACCGTGCCGCCCATGGAGTCGGCGCCGCCGCCGAGGTCGAGGGCGAGCAGCGGGACCGCCGTGTTGCCGGCCGCGTTGGACTGGCGCACGGCGTCCGGCCCGACGATCGCGGCGGCGCCGAAGCCCAGCACGATCGTCATCAGGTAGAAGCTGCCGATCAGGCCGATCGACCAGACCACCGAGCGGCGGGCCGCCCGCGCGGTCGGCACGGTGTAGAAGCGGGACAGGATGTGCGGCAGGCCGGCCGTGCCCAGCACGAGGGCGAGACCGAGGCTGATGAAGTCGAAGCGCGAGGTCCAGTCCGCGCCGTACTTCAGGCCGGGCGCCAGGAAGTCGATGCCGTGCCCGCTGCGTTCGGCCGCGGTGAGCAGCAGCCGGTCGAAGTCGCCGTGGAAGCGGACGAGGACGAGGACGGTCAGCGCGACCGTGCCGCCGAGCAGCAGGACCGCCTTGACGATCTGGATCCAGGTGGTGGCGCGCATGCCTCCCAGCGACACGTAGATGACCATCAGCGCGCCGACCCCGATGACCGTCCACACCTGGGCCGCCGCCCCGCTGCGGCCCAGCAGGAGCGCGACCAGACTGCCCGCGCCGACCATCTGCGCGACCAGGTAGAAGATGGACACGATGACGGAGGAGGCGCCCGCCGCGATGCGCACCGGCCGCTCGCTCATCCGCGCCGCGACGACGTCCGCGAGCGTGAACCGCCCGCAGTTGCGCACGAGTTCGGCGATGAGGAGCAGCACGACCAGCCAGGCGACGAGGAAGCCGACCGAGTACAGCAGGCCGTCGTAGCCGAACAGGGCGATCAGGCCGGAGATGCCGAGGAAGGAAGCGGCCGACATGTAGTCGCCCGCGATGGCGAAGCCGTTCTCCATCGGGGAGAACAGGCGCCCGCCCGCGTAGAACTCCTCGGCCGAGCCGTGCCGGTTGCGGCTGACCCAGGTCGTGATGCCCAGTGTGACGGCGATGAACACGCTGAACAGCACGAGGGCCAGGGTCTGATGGTTACCGCTCACGACGTACCGCCCTTCACGCCGCGCGTCAGCTCCTGGGTGTCCCAGCGCAGGTCGAGGGCGGCCCGGTCCCTGCGCAGCCTGGCGTGCCTGGCGTAGGCCCAGGCCAGCACGAAGGTGGTGAGGAACTGGCCGAGACCGGCGACCAGTGCCACGTTGACGGCGCCCACGACGGGACGGGCCATGAACCCGGGCGCGGTGGTCGCGGCGACGACGTACGCCACGTACCAGAGGAAGAAGCCGATGCCCGCCGGGACCACGAACCGCCGGTAGCGGCTGCGCACTTCCTGGAAGGCGGCGCTGCGCTGGACGGCGAGGTAGACCTCCGCCATGGCGTCGCGGGCCGGTTCCTGGCGGGGAGCGGGGACCGCCGGCGCGGGTGCGCCCGGTGGTTCCGTTCCGGGCCAGTCCGGAGCCAGGGCGCCGAACCAAGGATCGTCATGACGCACGCCCGCCGGCTCTTCGGGGACCGGGGGTCGCACCTCTCGGTGCTCGCGTGCTCTCTCGGGACCGCCCCCGCCACTGCGGGCACGGTCGTTGCTCAACTGCATACCCAATGATGGACAGAACGGGAAGATCCCCTACTCTCTTTCCCGCATTCTTCACCCCATCAAGCGACAATGGGCCGACTTATCCCATTTCCGATTTTGGTGGTTTTACCAACCCCTTTCTGTATGCGTAACTCACTGCCTGCGCACGGTCCTTGAGCCCCGTCTTCGCGAACAGGTTGTTGATGTGGGTCTTTACCGTCGTCGTGGAGACGTGGAGTCTCCGGGAGATCTCCTGGTTGCTCAGCCCCTCGGCGATCAGGGTCAGAACTTCGGCCTCGCGCGCCGTCAACCCGTCGGGCGGCCCCGCCGGCTCGACCGGCTCCGGTTCCGGCTCCGACAGCCGCTCCAGCAGCCGCCGTTGGATGCTCGGCGACAGTCCCGCGTCCCCGGACAGGACGCTGTGCACCGCCCGGACGATCTCCTCGCCGCCGGCGTCCTTCGTCAGGTAGCCGCGGGCGCCTGCCCGAAGCGCCGGGAACAGGGACTCGTCGTCCGCGAACGTCGTGAGCACCACGACCTGGGTGCCGGGGTGACCGGCCCTGATCCGCCGGGTCGCCTCGACGCCGTCGCAGCGGGGCATGCGCAGGTCCATCAGGACGACGTCCGGGGCGAGTTCGGCGACCAGCCGCACCGCGTCCTCGCCGTCCACCGCGGCGCCCACCACCTCCACCTCGGGCAGCAGCCCGAGCAGCGTCACGATGCCCTCGCGGACGACGGTCTGGTCGTCCGCCACCAGCACCCGCGCGGGCCTCCTCGCCGTGTCCAGCGTCATACCGGCACCCTCAGCCTCACCGTGAACCCTTCCTCGTCCGGCCCCGCCTCCAGGGAGCCGCCCAGCAGTTCGGCACGCTCCCGCATGCCGAGGAGACCGTATCCGCCTCCGGCACCCGCGAGTTCACCCGGCGAGCCGCCCGAGTCCCGCACGTCGAGGGTCACTTCACCGGGGCCGTACGCGAGCCGGAGGCTCACCCTGGCGCCGGGGGCGTGTTTGCGGACGTTCGTCAGGGCCTCCTGCGCGACCCTGCGCACGGCCTGGGACGCCTCCACCGGCAGGGGTCTGCGCTCACCCTCCACAGTGACCTCCGTGCCGTCGGCACCGCGCGCAAGGCCGGTCAGGAAGTCCTCCAGCGGGGTCAGGTCGCCGCGCAGGGCGGACAGCGCCTGGCGGGTCTCGTCGAGGCCGTCACGGGCCATGGCGCGGGCCGCCACGACCCGGTCGAGGATCTGCTGCCGGTCGGCGCCCCGCTCGATGAGGAGCCGGGCCGCCTCCAGGTGGACGAGCTGGGCGGAGAGACTGTGGGCCAGCACGTCGTGGATCTCCCGGGCGATGCGGGCCCGTTCGGTCAGCGCGGCCGACTCCGCCTCGGCCTCCCGCGCGGCCCGCTCCTGGGCGAGCAGCCGGGCCGCGCTGCCCCGCGCCTCGGCGTCGAGGCGCAGGGTATAGCCGACCATGGCCAGGGCGCCGAGCGTGGCCGCAGTGGTCAGCCACATGTCCTCGTTGACGGCGGCGAACGCGCTCAGGGCGACCGAGGCGAAGGGGAGCGCGGCGCCCAGCGGAAGCCGCTCCAGCGCCACGACGGCGCAGCCGCACCACAGAACGATGGCCGGCGAGCCGAACCCCAGCGCCTCGGCCGCGACCGCGAGCCCCAGCAGGAGCGTCAGGAGCAGCAGGGACGGCCACAGCCGGTGAGCCAGCGTCATCCGGAAGAACCCCCGCGCCGCCCCCGCCGCGACGAGGACGATCGCTCCCCCGGCGGCCAGCGTCCAGCCGTGCGCACGCGGGCTGTCGACCGCGCTCCACAGCAGGACCCCGAGCGCCAGCAGCCGCAGCGCCCGGCCCAGCGAGCGCCGGGCCGGGGTGTCGTCTTTACGGGCCAGCGCCTCCCGGGACGGCCAGCGCGTCCATGGGTTCTCGGTCACACGCGCTCCTTCGTGCGGTACCGGGGCGTCTCGTCACCGTACGGCGCGGGGCTCTCGCGCGCCTTGTCGAGCCACTGCGCACGCCAGGCCACGACCCCGGAGCGCACGAGCAGCGTGGCCGCCAGCGACAGCATCAGGGCAGAACTGTGCGGGTGGACGCCGATCGCGGCCCCGATCCCGATGAGCCCCACCCGCAGCACGACCCCGACCCCCCAGACAGCGGCACTCGCCTTCCCGCTCCTGCACCACACGACCCCGTCCGCGGCGACCCACATCCGCGTGGTCCACGCCCACCCGGCCCCGGTCACCAGCCCGACCAGCACCTCACTCCCGAGCAGTACGGCCGAAGCGGTCCGATGCCCGGCGTCGAGCAGCCCAGGCTCCCGCACCGCCATGACGGCCAGCACCCCGGGCACGAGCCACCACCGCCGCCCGGCGTCGACCGGCGCCGCCCGGAACTGCCGCACGACCACGAGAGCGACGACCGCCCCTATCACCAACGCATCGACAAACCCGGCCATCCCAGCCTCCGTGAACGAAGAACACCGACGGCACCACCACCGCCACCTCCGAACCTACGGAAACCAGCCCCTGCACCGGATCGGAGCCAGGGTGGATCAAGGGTGGACATCCCCCTCACCCTTCTCCACCCAGAGGTGGAGAAGGGCCCTGTCAGTGCCCCCGAAGGGGCACTGACAGGGGCGCGGGGAACTGCGCGACAAGCCACACACAACCCGCACCCCGACAACACCCCGAACCCACCACGACGAACCGCCCCGGCCAAAGCCGAGCGCAGCGGCTACGCGTCGATCCGCGACCGGTCCAACGTGGCCGCCGAGCTGGAGATGAACTCCTTACGAGGTGCCACGTCGTTGCCCATCAGCAGGTCGAACACCTGCTCCGCCGCCTCCAGGTCGGACAGGTTGATCCGCCGCAGCGTCCGGTGCCGGGGATCCATCGTCGTCTCGGCCAGCTGGTCCGCGTCCATCTCGCCGAGACCCTTGTACCGCTGGATGGAGTCCTTGTACCGCACGCCCTTGGTCTGGAACTCCATGAGCTTGTCGCGCAGTTCACGGTCCGAGTACGTGTAGACGTACTTGTCCTGGCCCTTCTTCGGCTGGACGAGTTCGATCCGGTGCAGCGGCGGGACCGCGGCGAAGACGCGCCCGGCCTCGACCATGGGCCGCATGTACCGCTGGAACAGGGTCAGCAGCAGGCAGCGGATGTGGGAGCCGTCCACATCGGCGTCGGTCATCATGATGATCTTGCCGTAGCGGGCGGCTTCGAGATCGAAGGTCCGGCCGGACCCCGCTCCTATGACCTGGATGATCGCGCCGCACTCGGCGTTCTTCAGCATGTCCGTGACGGACGACTTCTGGACGTTGAGGATCTTGCCGCGGATCGGCAGCAGCGCCTGGAACTCGGAGTTGCGGGCGAGCTTGGCGGTGCCGAGCGCGGAGTCGCCCTCGACGATGAAGAGTTCGCTGCGGTCGACGTCGTCGCTGCGGCAGTCGGCGAGCTTGGCCGGCAGGGAGGACGACTCCAGGGCCGTCTTCCTGCGTTGCGCGTCCTTGTGCTGGCGGGCGGCGACACGCGTGCGCGCGGCGGCGACGACCTTCTCCATGACGACGCGGGCCTGGGCGGCGGCGTCCCGCTTGGTGGAGGTCAGGAACGCCTTGAGCTCCTTGGCGACCACCTGGGCGACGATCCGGCGGGCCGCCGAGGTGCCGAGGACTTCCTTGGTCTGGCCCTCGAACTGCGGTTCGGCGAGCCGGACGGTGACGACGGCGGTCAGGCCCTCCAGGGCGTCGTCCTTGGTGACGCCGTCCTCGGCGACGCGCAGCAGCTTCTTGGCGCGCAGCACCTCGTTCATGGTCGTCGTGACGGCCTGCTCGAAGCCGGCGACGTGGGTGCCGCCCTTGGGGGTGGCGATGATGTTCACGAACGACTTGAGTGTCGTGTCGTAGCCGGTGCCCCAGCGCAGGGCGACGTCGACGCCGAGTTCGCGGGTGACCTGGGTGGGGGTCATCTGGCCGTGCTCGTCGAGGACCGGGACGGTCTCGCGGAAGGTGCCCTGGCCGGTGAAGCGGAGGATGTCGCAGACCGGCTTGTCGGCGGCCAGGTACTCGCAGAACTCGCTGATGCCGCCGTCGAAGCGGAAGGACTCCTCGCCCTTGCTGCCGCCCTCACCGAGGCCGAGTTCGTCGCGGACGACGATGGTCAGGCCGGGCACCAGGAACGCGGTCTGGCGGGCGCGCTGGTGGAGGTGTTCCAGGGAGAGCTTGGCGTCCTTGAGGAAGATCTGACGGTCGGCCCAGTAGCGCACGCGCGTGCCGGTACGGGTCTTCGCGACCCGCTTGGTCTTGCGCAGTCCGCTGTCCGGGTCGAACTTGGCGTCGGGCCCGGCTGCCGCGAAGGCGCCGGGGACACCGCGGCGGAAGCTGATCGCGTGCGTGTTGCCGCCGCGGTCGACCTCGACGTCGAGCCGGGCGGAGAGTGCGTTGACGACGGAGGCGCCCACGCCGTGCAGACCGCCGGAGGCGGCGTAGGAGCCGCCGCCGAACTTGCCGCCCGCGTGGAGCTTGGTCATGACGACCTCGACGCCGGACAGGCCGGTCTTGGGCTCGACGTCGACCGGGATGCCTCGGCCGTTGTCGCGGACCTCCACCGAGCCGTCGTCGTGGAGCACGACGTCGATGTGGTCGCAGAAACCGCCCAGCGCCTCGTCGACGGAGTTGTCGATGATCTCCCACAGGCAGTGCATCAGACCGCGGCTGTCGGTCGAGCCGATGTACATGCCGGGGCGCTTGCGTACGGCTTCAAGTCCTTCGAGGACGAGCAGGTGCCGCGCGGTGTAGTTGGAGCCGTCCCGGTCTGCTCCTGCCAGCAGCGCTGTGGACGGCACGGACGTATCGGCGGTCACGCGGTTCGCTCCTCGCTGAATTTCAGGTGGGGCCCTTCTGGGTAAGGGCACGGCTTCGGTCGCCGTCAAGAGGGTACCGAGGCCAGGTAGAGCCGTTGTCACGCCACCCTCGTCTGGAGTTCAGACTAGTCCAGGATCGCATGCGTGTTCGATCGCTCGATGGAGTGAAGTACATATCACGTTCCCTTCGAGGCATGAACCATTTAGGCTCCGGGCACGTCCTCAAGAACGAACCGGCAACCCCGCCGGGAGGACCGACCACATGATCGACAGCGCGAAACCGTAAGCACACCAGATACGCAATACGGCACATTCGCCGCCAACCCGGCAGCAGACAGCCGCCTCGAAAGATTTTTTCGAGGGAAAGCCGCAAGCGGGAACGTTTGAGGCTGGTTGGATGTTGACCCTGGTACGACAGCTCGTCGAGCTAGAGAAGAGGCGACGTGACTACTGTTCTGACCCCCGCGAGCCCGCTGACGGCCGGCGATCGCTGCGACCGCTGCGGCGCCCAGGCATACCTGCGCGTTGTCCTGGCGAGCGGCGGAGAACTGCTCTTCTGCGCCCACCACGGCCGGAAGTTCGAGCCGGAGCTCAAGAAGATCGCCGCTGAGATACAGGACGAGACGGAGCGGCTGACGGCCGTTCCCGCGACCGCCTCCGAGGATGAGCGCTGACCTTCGGCGTTCACGACGAGCAGCAAAACCGGCACAGGCCGGCGTGAGGGCGGCGGTCCCTGGAAACAGGGGCCGCCGCCCTCACGCGTTGCCCGTCAAGGCCGCTCAGCGCCCGCCTGACGGCCCGGCAGCCCCTCCCAGCCGTGCGGTACCGCCCAGCACCCGCAGGACGTCGGACAGGCGCGTGTAGACCCCGGGGCTCCCGGCGCGTGCGCAGCCGCTCCCCCAGGACACCAGGCCGATCAGTCTGCCCCGTGCCACCAGCGGCCCGCCGCTGTCACCCTGACAGGCGTCCCGGCCACCCCCGATCTCCCCGGCGCACAGCATCGTCCGTGCGTCGTAGGTGCCCTCGGGCCCGCCCGGATAGGCCCGCTCGCAGCGCGAGTCGGCCAGCACGTGCACCCGCGCCGCCCGCAGGCTGCGCGGGTAACTGCCGTACCCGGTGGTGTCGCCCCAGCCGTAGACCGTGGCCTCCGTCCCCGCCTCGTACGCGGTGTCACCGGCGCCGGCCGCGCCGATGACCGAGGTCTCGGGCAGCGGTTCGGCGAGGATGAGGACGGCGAAGTCGCCGGAGTTGCTGTAGCGGTCGTACTCCGGGTTCACCCAGGTGTCCGACACGGCGATCTCCCGGCCGGCGTCCGAGTACAGGTCGGTGCGTCCGGCGATGACCTTGAAGTCGCGCACCTCGTTCGCGGGCGCCCCCAGGACGTCCTCGCCGACGCAGTGGGCCGCCGTGAGGACCGCGGTCGGGGCGACCACCACACCGCCGCAGAACTGGCCCGACCGCGTACCGCCGAACCGGTCACGGCTGGACAGCGCGACCGTCCAGGGGCTCTGGGAGACGTCGATCGGGAAGCCGCCGACGACGATGGTGTCGGAGGCCGCCGGGGCGGCGTTCATCAGCGGTATGGCGACCGCCGCGGTAGCCAGGACCAGCGGCCGGGCGAGCGCCCGGACCAGGGGACGACGCATGCGCATTCCTCACTCTGGGATTAGTAGTGAAAACCCAGAGTGATCGAGGGTGCTTCGGCGCGCACGCGCACGGGGAACGCGAAGGCCCGGCTCCCCTTGAGGGAACCGGGCCTTCGGCGTCGTACGACAGACCTAGTCGAGGTAGTCGCGCAGCACCTGGGAGCGGGACGGGTGGCGCAGCTTGGACATGGTCTTGGACTCGATCTGGCGGATCCGCTCGCGGGTGACGCCGTAGACCTTGCCGATCTCGTCGAGGGTCTTCGGCTGACCGTCGGTGAGACCGAAGCGCATGGAGACGACGCCCGCCTCGCGCTCGGAGAGCGTGTCGAGGACGGAGTGCAGCTGCTCCTGGAGGAGCGTGAAGCTGACCGCGTCGGCCGGGACGACGGCCTCGGAGTCCTCGATGAGGTCACCGAACTCGCTGTCGCCGTCCTCGCCCAGCGGGGTGTGCAGGGAGATGGGCTCGCGGCCGTACTTCTGGACCTCGATGACCTTCTCGGGGGTCATGTCGAGTTCCTTGGCCAGCTCCTCCGGGGTGGGCTCGCGGCCCAGGTCCTGGAGCATCTGGCGCTGCACGCGCGCGAGCTTGTTGATGACCTCGACCATGTGCACCGGGATACGGATGGTGCGGGCCTGGTCGGCCATCGCGCGGGTGATCGCCTGCCGGATCCACCAGGTGGCGTACGTGGAGAACTTGTAGCCCTTGGTGTAGTCGAACTTCTCGACCGCGCGGATCAGACCGAGGTTGCCCTCCTGGATGAGGTCCAGGAAGAGCATGCCGCGGCCGGTGTAGCGCTTGGCCAGCGAGACCACCAGACGGAGGTTGGCCTCCAGGAGGTGGTTCTTGGCGCGGCGGCCGTCCTCGGCGATGATCTCCAGCTCGCGCTTGAGCTTCGGGGCCAGCTTGTCGGCGTTGGACAGCTTGTCCTCGGCGAACAGGCCCGCCTCGATGCGCTTGGCCAGCTCGACCTCCTGCTCGGCGTTGAGCAGGGGGACCTTGCCGATCTGCTTGAGGTAGTCCTTGACCGGGTCGGCGGTGGCACCGGCGGCGGCGACCTGCTGGGCGGGCGCGTCGTCCTCGTCCTCGTCGGAGAGGACGAAGCCGGCGCTCTCGGTGCCCTCGGGCTCGTCGCCGGTCTTGCCGCCGGGCGCGTCCTCGAGGACCTCGTCCTCAAGGAGCTCGACGTCGTCCTTCTTGGCCGCGGTCTTCTTCGCGGCCGTCTTCTTGGCGGGGGCCGCCTTCTTCGCGACCGCCTTCTTGACCGGCGCGGCCTTCTTCGCGGCGGCCTTCCTGGCGGTCGTCTCCTCGGCGTCGTCGCCCGCCGGGGAGGCGGACGGGGCGGCCGTGGTGGCGGTGGCCTTCCGGGTGGTCACCGTCTTCGCGGCGACCGTCTTGGTGGCGGTGCGCTTGGCCGGACTCTTCGCCGCGACGCTCTTTCGGGTGCGCTTGGGCTCTGCGGCACTGACCATCAGCGTCACACCCTCTTCCTCAAGAATCTGGTTGAGGCTGCGCAGTACGTTCTTCCACTGAGTGGCCGGGATCTGGTCAGCTTCGAAGGCCCGACGCACATCGTCGCCGGCGATCTGCCCCTCAGCCTTTCCCCGCTCAATGAGCGCCATGACAGAGACGGACTCGGCGATCTCCGGCGGGAGCGTACGGGATGTGCTGGCCGACACGAACAACCTCTCGGAACGTTGGAAAACGGCTTCCGGCCCCGTCCATGACGGACAGGAGCCGACCACCGGCCTTGGGGATTGGGCCGACGGCGCGGGCGGGGGCCGGGAGAATGCACAGCGCCATGAACGGCGTCCGTATTCCCTCCTCGGCTGTCACCTCTTAGGTCATCGCGCTGTTCCCACGAGTGTTACGCCCAATCTACGTGGCCCGAGTCACACCCCGTAAGCGCTCAAAATCGGTCAGACATGGTCAGAGGTGTCGCTCTCGTGATCGAAGCGGCTCTCCGGCCGTGTCGCACCGTCGGACTCCGCAGGGCCCGCGACGGGTCCTGCGGAGTCCGACCGGAGGGCGGGGCACCGGCCCTGAGGGACGCGGGAGGGGAAGAGCGTCCCCGGCCGCACCGCCCGTGAGGCGCGGTCAGTGCTCGCGCGGCGCCGGGACCACGCGCTCCACCTCGGGGTGGACGGTCAGCAGCTGCCGCATGGCCGCCTCCGCGCCCGCGCCGTCACCCGCGCCGAGCGCGTCGACCATGCGCGCGTGGTGCGCGAGGGACGCCTCGTTCGGCCGGTCGCAGCCGGTGGCCGGGCCGCCGGAGACCTGGAGGGCGGCCGAGACGATCCCGGACAGGTGCTCCAGCATGCGGTTGCCGGCGACCTGGATGAGCAGCGTGTGGAACTCGGCGTCCGCGCGCGAGTACGTCAGCGCGTCACCCTGCGCCATGGCGTGGCCCATGATCTCGACCATGTCGGACAGTCGCTGCTGGACGTCCTCCCGGCCGTGCCCGGCGGCGAGGCGGGCGGCGAGCGGTTCGATGGTCCAGCGCAGCTCGGTCAGCTCGCGGCGCTGGTCGTCGCGCTGCGGCCCGAAGGCGCGCCACTCGATGATGTCGGGGTCGAGCAGGTTCCAGTCGGCGACCGGGCGCACGCGCGTGCCGACGTTCGGCCTGGCGCTGACCAGGCCCTTGGCCTCCAGGACGCGCAGCGACTCGCGGACGACGGTGCGGGAGACCTCGAAGCGCTGCCCGATCTCCTCGGGCACCAGGGGGCGGTCGGCGCCGAGGTCGCCGGAGACGATCATCTGGCCGAGCTGCTGGACGAGTTGGCCGTGCAGCCCGCGTCCTCGGCTGCCCGTGGCGCGGCGGCCCACGCGGCCCAGCTCGGGCTCGACGCCGTCCCAGATGGGAGAGCGGTCGGCGGGGGTCTCGGCGTAGGGGTAACGGTCGAGTTCGCCCGGGGCGGCCAGACCGGAGTCGGCGGAACGGGCGGCGGTCATCATGGTGTGCGCAAGGGTACTCACGGATCCTTTGTCGGCGCCGTCCCCAACTCCCTTGAGGGCTTTGGTGAAAAGCACACGAAAGGGTGATCGCTCACCCCGTCGGAATTGACGCCTTATCGGAAAGAAATGGGCTTTCTACGGGGAGTTGTGCGCACCGCGTCCACCGGCGGCCGTCAGCGGGTCCGGCCGCGCAGGGTCGTGAGCAGATACGCGCACAACAGGGTGGTGAGCGACAACGCCAGTGCGCCGCCCACGGGTTGGGCCACCACGCGCGCGGCGGCGTCGAGGTAGCGCTCGCCCCCGAAGGGCCAGCGCAGCAGGAACATCTCGCGCGCCCGCGCGGGCATCCCGGCGGCCACGCGCACGGAGGAGCCCTCCAGGAGCCGGTGCAGCAGCGGCACGACGGCCACCGGTACGGCGAGCACGGCCGCGAGCCCGGCCGTCGTCGACCGGAACACGCCGGCCGCGAGGACCCCGGCCCAGGCGCACCCGACCACCAGGCCGGTCCAACTCGCGCCGAGCGAGAGCCAGTCCGCAGGAACTTCCGCGACCTCCCGTCCGTAGACCAGGTACAGCGCCTCGGCGTCGCAGCCCACCGTGAGGAAGGCCAGCATCATCGCGGTGAGGGCGCTGACGAGGAGTTTCGCGGCCAGCAGCCCCAGCCGCCGGGGCACGGTGCCGCGGTCCGCGGCCAGCGAGGGATGCCGGAACTCGTCCCCGAAGGCCAGCGCCCCCAGCAGCCCCGCGCCCAGGGCCGCCGGAGGCAGCGGCGACTGCACGGGCCACGCCGCGAACAGCCGCTCCCGCGGGGTGTGTCCGAGCCGGGCCAGCAGCAGCGCGGTGACCACGGAGACGACCAGCACTCCGGCGCCGACGAGGAACCCCGTGCTGATCCCGGCGGCCCGGCGGAGTTCGTAGCGCAGGGGGCGCAACGGGGTGGGGGCGGGGCGGACGGCGATGGGGGGCGGGAGGGAAGTCCCCGGCGCGCGAAGGGAGGAGGCGGGCTTCGGCTCGTCCCGCCGGTCCGGGACACCGCCGTCGGAGGCGTCGTCGGAGGCGTTGTCCGGTCCCTCGCCGGAGCTCATGGTGTCCGTGCGGCCCTCCGGGCGGGCGGGCGCGCGGGTGGGCGCGCCGGGTCCCATGTCGCCGATCTCGTCGGCGAGTTGGTGGACGAGGATGCCGTGCCGGAAGGCGACGTCCCCGATGTCCGCGCAGTTGCTGCCGTACACGGAGAGGTGGTTGCCGTCCTCCTGGACGACCTCGACGGAACGCCGGGCCGTCCGGGCCTCCTTGGAGAGTTCGGCGGCGAGGCGGGCGGCGTGCGGGGTGCGGACGGCGACGCGGGGGCGCAGGCGGGTGCGCGCGAAGGCGGACGAGTCCTGGTCGGCGACGACACGGCCCTGGTCCAGGGTGACGACCCGGTCGGCCGTGCGGGCGGCCTCCTTGGGGTCGGCCATGGTCAGCAGAACGGTTCCGCCGTGCCGGGCGTGCGCCGTGAGCATGTCGTACAGCCAGCGGCTCTCGCGCGCGCCGAGGCCGTCGGCGGGGTCGTCGAGGACGAGGGTGTGCGGGTCGGCGAGGAGGGCGCAGGCGAGGCCGAGGCGGCGGTCCATGCCCCGGGAGAGGGTGCCCAGGCGCTCCTCGCGCAGGCTGACCAGGCCGACGGCTTCAAGGACCTCGTCGGCCCGCCGCACCGGTACGCCCGTCGCCGCGCACAGCATCCGCAGGTGACCGCGGACCGTTCGGCCCGGGTGCCCCGGCACGTCGCCGAGCAGGACGCCGACCTCGCGCGCGGGGTGCGCGATGCGATGCAGGGGGCGGCCTCTGAAGTACGTGACGCCACGGCCCCGTTGGAGTTCGAGCAGGAGTCTCAACGCCGTGCTCTTGCCCGCGCCGGGGGCGCCGAGCAGCACGGTGACCTGTCCGACCGGCGCCTCGAAGGAGACGTCGTCGACCGTGGGAGGGAGATCCTTGCGGGGGATGCTGGTCAGTCCGAATGCCTGGATCACCCGCAGCAAGATAGCGTCCCATTTGGGGGTTTTGAGGCAGCGCGGGGCCAAGCGGGGGTGTCTGGGCGGGGCGGGCGGGGGCGGGCCGCCTCCGGGCAGTCGGCGAGGGGCGTGTCAGGCCGGCGCCCTTCCGCTCACACCTCGGGCCGCAGCATCGGCGGGTTCAGCAGCGTCGCGCCGCCCGCGCGGAAGAGCTGGGCCGGTCTGCCGCCCTGGCGGGTGGTGGTGCCGCCCGTGGGGACGAGGAAGCCCGGGGTGCCCGTGACCTTGCGGTGGAAGTTGCGCGGGTCGAGGGCGACGCCCCACACGGCCTCGTAGACGCGGCGCAGCTCGCCGACGGTGAACTCGGTGGGGCAGAACGCGGTCGCGAGGGAGGAGTACTCGATCTTGGAGCGGGCGCGTTCGACGCCGTCGGAGAGGATCTGGGCGTGGTCGAAGGCGAGCGGGGCGACCGGGTCGCCGTCGCGGCCGTAGCCGCCCTGGTGCAGCAGTTCCTCGACCGGCGCCCAGCGCGCGTTGCTGGCGTCGCCGCCCGCGCGGGGGGCCGGCAGGTCGGGGGCGAGCGCGAGGTGGGCGACGCTGACGACGCGCATCCGGGGGTCGCGCTTGGGGTCGCCGTAGGTGGCGAGCTGTTCCAGGTGGGCGCCGTTGTCCTGGGCGGGGACGGCGGGGTCGTGAGCGCGCAGCCCGGTCTCCTCGGCGAGTTCGCGGGCCGCCGCCTGGGACAGGTCCTCGTCGGCCCGTACGAAGCCGCCGGGCAGCGCCCATCTGCCCTGAAACGGCGGTTCGCCCCGGCGGACCGCCAGTGCGCACAGGGCGTGGCGCCGCACGGTCAGCACGACCAGGTCCACGGTGACGGCGAAGGGCGGGAAGGCTGACGGGTCGTAGGGCATGCGGCGATCTTAGTCGTCTGCCTGACGATAAACACTCCCTTCGCCGGCCCCGGGACAGGCCGGCCCGCTTGGGCCGGACATCGCTGTCATCCACTCTCGCGCGCACCCCGTCCCCGGCCGCTCACACCCCCAGCTGGAGCCCGTCGCCGGCCTCCTCGACCATGGCAAGACCGAGCCTGCTGACGCGCACGGCGAACGGCTCGCCCGCCACGCGCAGTCCGCTGAGGCCGATCTCGCCGAGGGGCGCGCTGTGGACGGGGCGCAGGGTGACCGTCCGGGCCGGGGCGTCGGGGCGGATGCCCGCCAGCGTGGTCAGCAGCAGAATCCCGGCGCCGGCCGCGGTGGCGGCGGGACGGCAGGCGGCGGGGTGAGGCACAGGGGCGCTCCCGTCGGTGCGCTGCTCGCCCGCGTACATCTCGGGCAGCCGGTACCCGAACGCCTCGGCGGCGCCCAGGACGCCCTTCAGCAGGGAACCCGCCTCCTTCTCGTACCCGGCGGCGGCCAGGCCCGCGACGGCGAGCGCGCTCTCGTGGACCCGTACGGCGCCACCGCGGTGGCCGAAGGGGTTGTAGCCCGGCTCCTTCGTGCCGAGCCCGCGCAGGCCCCAGCCGGAGTCGAGCGCCGGACCGCCGAGCAGGCGCGCCAGGTGCTCGGTCTGGACCCGGTCGAGCAGCCCGGGGGCGAGTTCGCCGCCGCCCAGCAGGCCCGTGTCCAGGAGGTGTACGGCGCTCGCGCCGAGGTGGGCCACGGGGCGTCCGTCCGGCAATCGCCCGGCGAGAGGTCTGCCGCCGCCGAGGTCGTCGGCCCAGAACTCCTCGCGGAACGCCGCCCGCAGCCTGCGCGCCCACTCCCGCAGCGCCTCGCCGCCCGGTCTGCCGCAGGCGTCGAGGAGGTCGGCGCCGAGCAGGGCCGCGCGGTGGGCGTGTGCCTGGGTCTCGCAGCGGACGGGGCCGCCGGGCTGCGGGTCGCACAGGTAGGTGCCCGTGCCCACGGTGGTCCGCAGCCAGGACAGGCAGCGCTCGGCCGCCGGCAGCAGCTCCGCGACCTCCGCCTCCAGCAGGCCCCAGCGGCGGGCCTCCGCCAGGAGCGCGGGGAACAGCAGCGTGGCCTCGGTCCCGGTGCACGCGGGCGGCAGGTGGGCGCCCGCGTCCCTGCGGGGGCCGGGGACGAGGCCGTCGGCGCGCTGGGTACGGGCGAGGGTGCGCAGGGTGCCCGCCGCGAGCGCGGTGCCGAGGGGCAGTGTCATGCGGGCGGCGGCCAGTGCGTCGGCCGGGGCGAGTCCGCAACGCCAGGGGGCGCCGGCCGCGAGGTGGGTGTCCGTGGGGTGTGCCGGGTCGCGGACCAGGAGCGCCTGAAGGTCCTCGACGCCGGCCCGCAGCAGGGGGCCCACGCGCGGGTCGTCGCCGCGCGCGTGGGCGGACGCCAGGGGGTTCGTCGCGGACCGGCCCACGGTCCGCATCGGCCCGCTCCCGTCGAGGCGGACCTTCAGCTCTACTGTCGCGCTGCCGCCGGGCGGGACGTCTAGGTCCCAGCGCAGCAGGCCGGCGGAGGCCAGCGCGTCGGAGGGCGGCGGGTCGGCCGTGACGGTCGAGGCGCCCGGTGGGCCGGTCCAGCGCAGCCCCGAGTCGTACACCCCGGCGGGCAGTTCGGGCGCGCTCGCCCCGGCGGCGATCGCGCCCAGGTCGGCCAGGTCCGTCCCGAGGGCCACCTCGACCGGGAGGCGCAGCGGGCGGGGCACCGCGCTGTGGAGGGTGATCCGTTCCGTGCCGTCGGCGCGGCGGCTGCGCTCGACGACGACGTCCGGGTCCGGGCCGCTCTGGGGCGAGACGCGCAGGGTGCCGACGAAGCGGACCTCGTCGGCGGCCGTCATCCGGGCCTGCGCCACGAGCGGTTCCCGTCCGGCCACGCGCACCTGGCAGCGGGACAGCAGGCGCCGGCCCGCCCGGTAGAACCCTTCGAGGCCGCGCCCGATGAGCTGCCCTTCCGGCGAGGAGACGGCGAGCCCCGGAAGGGAGACGCAGATCAGCGCGGTGTGGACGGGCGGGAGACCGGCGGGGCGGGGTGCCGGGCGGCGCCCCTGGTCGGGCAGCGGGGGCCTGTTCGGGTCCGGCCTCGTCCCGCCGGCCGCGCCGCGGGGCGTCTGGCCCAGGAGCCGCTGGGGGATCTCGTCCCGGTCAGACGGCGGGCGTCCGCCGTGGGCAAAGGGCGGAGTCGGTTGGTGCATGCGGTGACTTCTTCTGCTCTCTGTGCGCCACGGGAGGGTGCGACGCCGGGGAGGGGCCCCGGCGGGACGGGGGCGGGACGGCGCCGTGGGCCGCGCGGAGGTTCCGCCACTCAGGTGAACGGGGCGGGGCTCCCCCTGGTCACGCCCTGGGCCGCGAGGCACCTCCGAATGGCGGTGTGGAGCGGGGGTGTCCTGGTGGGCCCGGAAGCGGAGGCGGGTGGGCGTCTCACCGTTCCGGCGTCCGCCGGAACGGCTCCCCTGGGGGTCGCGGGCCGCGCGGCGGGGGTGCCCGCACGCAGGTCCTCCGGCGGGCCGACGTGTACTGCGGAACGGCCAGGGCCACCGGGGCGCTTCCCGGAACCCGGTCGGGGAATGCCGCGCCGTGCCAACAAGGACTACGTCCAGTGGTGCCCCGACCTGCTCTGCCCGGAACCCGGTCGGGCAGTGCCGCGCCCCGGTCTCCCGGAGACCGTCCAGGGTGCGCCGGGGCCGCCGCCCGGCGAAGAGGGCCGGCGGCCACAGCGTGGTCACTCCGCCTCCGTCGTCTCGTCCGTGCCGGGCAGGGTGCCGTCCTCAGGGGAGCGCCGCTGGCGGACGACGCGGGTGCTCCTGGTGCGGGGGCGGGTCTCGTCCTTGGCCCCACCCCTCGTGGCGGGGCGAGTACGGGAGGAGCGCCGGACCACCGTCACCTGTTCGCCGGAGCGGGTTCGGCGGCGGGGGGCCTGCTGCGGCGTCCTCTCAGCCGACGGCGTACGGGGCTCGGCCTGGAGGTCCTGAAGCGTCTCCCCGGCCTCGCTCCGCAGGGCCTGGAACGTCTCGCCCGCCTCGGCCGCGAGCGTCCGGGACGCCTCCGCCGTCTCGCCCGGGAGAGTCACGGACGCCGCCTCGGCCCCCTCACCTCGCCGCTCCTCCCGCTCCGACCGCAGGCACCGCCGGATCGACTCCGGGTCGAGCCCCTGGTTGCACGCCTGGTGGAGCAGCGCGGCGAAGAGGTAGTCGGGGTCGGCGCCCAGGGCCATGGCAAGCGCCTCCCGCGCTTCGAGCTCGTCGCCGGTGGACCAGGCGACCCAGCCGACGAGGGCGAGGGGCGCGGCGGCGTACTCGCCGTAGGAGCGGACGCAGCGGCGGGCGAGGGCACGCCACAGGCGCAGGGCGGGGACGGCGTCGTCGCCCTCCATCCACTCGGCGGCGCGGTCACGGGTCGTGCGGTCCTGGAGCCCGAGGATCACGCGGGCCGCCTCGTCCTTGCCGATCAGCGCGTCGTCCCTGCGGTCGCACAGGATCGGGCCGGCGATCGGGGGCGCCGCGGCGAGGCGTCGCATGAGCCGGTCGGCGAGGGCCAGCGTCTCCTCGGCGACCTGGGTGCTCTCGCCGTCGAGGATGCGGGGGACGATCTCCTTCGCCATCTCGTCCAGGGCCTCCTCCTGCTCCCGGACGTCACCGGTCTCCCAGGGGAGCATCCGGGCCCGGAAGTCGCGCAGGGTGCCGCGGACCTGGAGGCCGGCGTAGGTCGCGGCCGCGGCGAGGACGGAGGTCCCGGGCAGGGCCATCGGGGCACCGTCCTCCGGGCAGCAGCCGTTGCCTCGGCAGCAGTAGGACCAGAAGCGCCCGCCGGAGACGCACAGCGCCTCGATGACGGGGATGTCGAGGAGACCGCACTCGACGCGCAGGTGCTGGGCGAGGGGCCGCAGGCGCTCCATGACGTCGCGCCCCGTCTCGCCGGGTCCCGGCTCCTGGCAGACGTAGGCGACCATCTGCTCGGGCCGCATGCCCCGGCGCTCCGCTCCCTTCACCAGCCCTTCGGCGAAGGTCCGGGCGGCCTCCTTCCAATGGCCGGGGTTCTTGGGGATGCCGAGCCCGCCCCGGGCGCCGAAGCGGCTGTGGCCGTCCCGCTCGCGCAGGGAGACGAGGACCATGCTGTCCTCGGGGCGGTAGCCGAGCAGGTAGGGCACGGCGTCCGCGAGTTCGGCCGGGGTCTTGAGCGTGAGGCCGTGGGTGTCGTAGGGCGCCGGACCATCGAATGCGCCGTTGTCGAAGGGTTCGGGTGTTTCGCTGTGATTCGTCATGCCGTGACGATCTCGCGAATCGCGAGTTCCCGCTCGGCCTGTGGATAACTCCGGGCAGGGACACGACATTTCACGGTCCGAACCCACCGAACTCACCCACAGAACTCCCCCACCGAACTCGCCCGGCAAGAACACCGTCACGGCCACGGGAAACGCCCTCGAAGACCAGCCGACAAGACGTGAGCGGAGACGCCCGCCCCCTCTCCGCCCCTCTCTCCGCCCGCTCTGTCAGTCCCGTCCTGTTGTATGGACGCATGCAGCACACCAGCAACGCGGATCTCCGGGCAGAAGCGGACACCGTCCTCGCCCGGCTCGTCGGGGACCCGAGAGGAACGGCCCGGCTGAGGGAGGACCAGTGGCGGGCCGTCGAGGCGCTGGTCGCCGAGGGGCGGCGGGCGCTGGTGGTGCAGCGGACCGGGTGGGGCAAGTCGGCGGTGTACTTCGTGGCGACGGCCCTGCTGCGGACCAGGGGCGCGGGCCCGACGGTGATCGTGTCGCCGCTGCTCGCGCTGATGCGCAACCAGGTCGACGCGGCGGCCCGCGCCGGGGTCCGGGCACGGACGATCAACTCGGCCAACACGGAGGAGTGGGAGTCGGTCCAGGAGGAGATCGCGGAGGGTGCCGTCGACGTCCTGCTGATCAGCCCCGAACGACTCAACCACCCGGACTTCCGCGACCGCGTCCTGCCCTCGCTCGCCGCCGCGACGGGCCTGCTCGTGGTCGACGAGGCGCACTGCATCTCCGACTGGGGCCACGACTTCCGCCCGGACTACCGCCGGCTGCGCACGATGCTGGGCGACCTCCCACCGGGCGTCCCGGTGCTCGCGACGACGGCGACGGCCAACGCGCGCGTGACGGCCGACGTCGCCGAACAGCTCGGCACGGGCGGCGCGTCGGACGCGCTGGTGCTGCGGGGCCCGCTGAACCGGGAGAGCCTGAGCCTGAACGTGCTACGGCTGCCGGACGCCGCGCACCGGCTGGCCTGGCTCGCCGATCACCTCGACGACCTGCCGGGCTCCGGCATCGTCTACACGCTGACGGTGGCCGCCGCCGAGGAGGTGACCGCGTTCCTCAGGCAGCGCGGGCACACGGTCGCGTCGTACACGGGCCGCACGGAGAACGCGGAGCGCCAGCAGGCCGAGGAGGACCTGCTCGGCAACAAGGTCAAGGCGCTGATCGCGACGTCCGCCCTCGGGATGGGGTTCGACAAGCCGGACCTCGGTTTCGTCGTCCACCTCGGCTCGCCCTCGTCCCCGATCGCCTACTACCAGCAGGTGGGCCGCGCGGGGCGTGGCGTCGACCACGCGGAGGTGCTGCTGCTGCCGGGCCGGGAGGACGAGGCGATCTGGGAGTACTTCGCCTCGCTCGCCTTCCCCGCCGAGGAACTGGTGCGCCGCACGCTCGACGTCCTCGCGCGCGCGGCGGGCCCGGTGTCGCTGCCGGCGCTGGAGCCCCTGGTGGAGCTGCGCCGCTCGCGCCTGGAGACCATGCTGAAGGTCCTGGACGTGGACGGGGCGGTCAAGCGCGTCAAGGGCGGCTGGATCGCCACCGGGCAGCCGTGGTCGTACGACACGGACCGCTACGCGTGGGTGGCGCGCCAGCGCGAGGCCGAGCAGCGCGCCATGCGGGAGTACGGCGCGACGACGGGCTGCCGGATGGAGTTCCTGCAACGGCAGCTGGACGACGAGACGGCCGAGCCGTGCGGCCGGTGCGACAACTGTGCGGGCGCGCGGTTCACCGCCGACGCGTCGACGGCCGCGCTGGACGCCGCGCGCGTGGACCTCGGCCGGGCGGGCGTCGAGGTGGAGCCCCGCAAGATGTGGCCGACGGGGCTCGCCTCGGTCGGCATGGACCTCAAGGGGCGCATCCCGGCCGGTGAGCAGGCGGCGCCGGGACGGGCACTGGGGCGGCTGTCGGACATCGGCTGGGGCAACCGGCTGCGCCCCCTGCTCGCCCCGCAGACGCCGGACGGGCCGGTGCCGGACGACGTGGCGAGGGCCGTGGTGGGGGTGCTGGCCGACTGGGCGAAGGGGCCCGGCGGCTGGGCCTCCGGCGCGGCGGACGCGCCCGCGCGCCCGGTCGGCGTGGTGACCGTCCCTTCGCGTACGCGCGCGTCGCTGATCGGTTCGCTGGGCGCGCACATCGCGGAGGTCGGCCGGCTGCCGCTGCTGGGCGGCCTGGAGTACGCCGAGGGCTCCTCGCGGGTCGCCCGCAGCAACAGCGCGCAGCGGCTCAAGGCGCTCGACGGGGCGCTGTACGTGCCGCCCGCCCTGGCCGCCGCGCTCGACGGGGCGCAGGGGCCCGTCCTCCTGGTGGACGACTTCACGGAGACCGGCTGGACGCTGGCGGTCGCCGCGCGGTTGTTGCGGCGGGCAGGCGCGCGAGGGGTGATGCCGCTGGTCCTGGCCTTGCAGGGGTGACGTGCGGGGCGGGGACGTACGGGTGCGTCGCCCGTCCTGACCCTGCTGTCACGCGGAAAATCCGGGGTAGTGATATAAGCCATGTAACGGCACATAACCGTCGGTGATCCCAATTGCTCGTTGCCGCATCCCAGTTCGACAGCAAGAATTGAGGTCCGCTCCCCGCAACGGTCCCCGCCCGAGGTCAGGCAGGGCCTTGTTTGCGGTGCGTACCCCCCGAATTCGCCCCGCCCGCCGCGCGGGCCGTAGCCGAAGGGAGGATCGTGACCTTCGGATTCGCGCCGTCCTCGGCGGCATCGCTCTCGACGTCCGCGTCCGCCGCTTCCGCCAGCCGCTTGCTCGAACCCGCGGAATGGTCCGCGGCGGGTATCCCGCTGCTGCGCAATCCGCGTGAGGTCGTCAGCGGGCTGCACGCGCGCCACCGGCCGAGACCGTCGACCGCGATCGTGGCCGTGCTCGATCCCGACGAACGGCTGCGGGCCAGCGCCTCGTTCACGCGCCGTCCGGCACCGGCCGACGGCTGGATGTTCCGCAACGCGCTGCTCGCGCAGTTGCGTCGGGTCATCCCGCACGACCTACGGCGGCGGACCCCGGTGCGTACGGCGGTGCTGCTCTACTGCCGGGACGGCGACGCGCGTTGGACCGAGGAGGACGGGGCGTGGATGTGGGGTCTGCGGGACGCGTGCACGCTGCACGGGCTGCGCTGCGGCGCGTACATCACGCTCACGCGTGACGGCTGGCAGGTCCTGGGCGAGGGCAGGGGCGGCCGGCGGCCCAACTCCGAGTCCCTGCCGGAGCCGTTCGGCCTCTCCGAGGCCCCGCCCCCGCTCCCCCGGACCGGTGGCGCCGTCTCGGACGTCCTCAGGCGCGCCGCGGCCCGCTGAAGCACGCCGGGAACGGCAACGACGTCAGGCACGACAGACGGCCGCGGCGCGTCGTACGGACGAACCGCGGCCCCGCCGAACCGGCCCGCCCCGGACGGCCGTCCTACCGGCCTGCGGGCGCGCCGAAGGACGCGTGCGCCGGAACACCCCCGTTCACGCGCGCACGCGTACACCCCCCGCCGGAGTCGGTCAGACCCCGGCGCCGAGCACCGAGCCGATCCGCTGCGGGTCACCGCAGGCGATCACCAGGGCGCCGGCCTTGGAGCGGGCCAGGAGCAGGGCAGCGGAGTCGTCCGGACCACCGTTGACGGCGACCACGACGACGGGGCGCTGGGCGGCACGGCTCGCGAGGGCGGCGTCCGTGTAGAAGACGTCGTCGCGCGCGTCGTGCTGCGCCCAGTAGGACGCCTCGCCGAAGGACAGTTCGTGGGCGGTCCAGGGGTGCTGGGCGCCGGTGGTGACCACCAGCACGTCACCGGGGGCACGGCCCGACTCCAGCAGCAGGTCCAGGGCCTCCTCGGCGGCGTCCAGGGCGCCGTCCGCCGAAGCCGGGATCAGCTGGATCTGGACCGCCGCCGGGGCGGCAGGGGCCGTGTCGCGGGGCGTGCGCTGCGCCGGGGGCGTGGGCCGCAGGGGGCCCGGACGACCGGGGCGCGGCGGGGCCACGGGACGGGGGCCGGGTACGGGACGAGGGGTCTGCGCGCTGCGGCCGGCGGCCGGAGTGACGCGGGGACCCTGGGCACTCTCGTGAATCTGAGGCTCCTCGGGAATGAGAGGCATGAGCTGATTTTTATCAAACACTGGTGCGACTCGCGCGAGTGGGTGGCACATCAGTGCGAACGGTCACGTCAGAAGTCGAAGCCGAGCTGGCCCTCGATCTCCGGAGCGCTTCCGTCCGCCCAACTGCGGGCCTTCTTGAGGTGCCGCCACTGGGGCAGCGCATCGAGGTACGCCCACGAGAGCCGGTGGTACGGGGTGGGCCCCCGCTCCTCCAGCGCGGCCTTGTGCACGGGTGACGGATACCCGGCGTTGTCCGCGAAACCGAAGTCTGCATGGTCGACGCCCAGTTCGGCCATCATTTTGTCGCGCTGGACCTTGGCGATGACCGAGGCGGCCGCGACCGCCACGCACGACCGGTCGCCCTTGATGACGGTACGGACCCGCCAGGGCGTGCCGAGGTAGTCGTGCTTGCCGTCCAGGATGACCGCGTCGGGCCGGACCGGAAGGGCTTCCAGGGCACGGACCGCCGCGAGTCGCAGGGCCGCGGTCATGCCCTTCTCGTCGATCTCCTCGGGCGAGGCGTGGCCCAGGGAGTAGGACGTCACCCAGCCGCGAAGTTCCTCGGCGAGTTCGGTACGTCGTCGGACGGTCAGCAGCTTGGAGTCGGTGAGGCCCATGGGGGCTCGGCGCAGTCCGGTGACCGCCGCGCAGACGGTGACGGGACCGGCCCACGCGCCCCGGCCCACCTCGTCGACACCGGCAATGACCTTCGCTCCGGTCGTCGCGCGAAGGGAGCGCTCGACGGTGTGAGTGGGTGGTTCGTACGGCATGGCGCCCATAGCCTACGCCGCGCGGATCGGTGCGCGACACCCCGGTCCCGCCGGTGAGTTCACAGCGCGACGGCGGCGGTGGTCCGTTCGCTGCCGCATCGGCCGGGGTGCCGTCGCGACAGCCGTCCGCCGTCCGCGCCCGCCTCGGGTTTCCCGGCGTGCGGAGGCTCCCGCGCGCCGTCCGCGGTCGCACCTGTGAAGCGGCCTCACGAAGGCATCCGCAGCCACCTGGGCAGCGCCTCCGTACGCGCCGTCCACTCCCTGGGCGGTGCTCCGGTGCTCCCCGCCGCGACGATCCCGCCGACGATGGCGCACGTCGTGTCGACGTCGCCGCCCGCCTGGGCCGTCGTCCAGAACGCCGACTCGTAGTCGCCGAGGGCGCGGGCGGCCGACCAGAGGGCGAAGGGGACGGTGTCGTGGGCGGTGGTGCGGCGGCCGCAGCCGAGGACGGCGGCGACGGTGTCCGGGTCGGAGTAGTCGAGCATGTCGCGGGCGCGCCGCAGCCCGGCCGAGACGGCGCTCCTGGGGACGAGGGCGACGACGCCGTCGAGCAGGGCCTCGGGGGCGGGCGGGCCGTCGTCCGCGGCGGCCAGGGCCGTGGCTGCGGCGACGGCCATGGCGCCGGCGACGGCCTCGCGGTGCTGGTGGGTGGGGTAGGCGGAGATCTCGGCCTGGTGGGTCGCCTGCTCGGGGTCGTCGGCGTACCAGGCGCCGAGCGGGGCGATGCGCATGGCGGCGCCGTTGCCCCAGGAGCCCTGGCCGTCGAAGAGCGCGGCGGCCAGTTCGCGCCAGTCGCCGCCCTCGCGCACCAGCCGCAGGAGCCGGTTGACGGCGGGCCCGTAGCCGCGGTCGAAGTCGTGGTGCTCGGCGAACGAGCGGGCCAGGGCGTCCTGGTCGACGCGGTGGTGGGCGGTGAGGACGGCGACGACGGAGCAGGCCATCTCCGTGTCGTCGGTCCACTGCCAGTCGCCGGGCGGCAGCTCGCGGCGGCCGAGCAGCGGGTAGTTCTCCGGGACGAAGAACTGGGAGCCCAGCGCGTCTCCCACGGACAGGCCGCGCAGGCTGGCCAGGGCGCGGGCCAGACGCGGGTCGGCCGGGGCGGTGGAGGGGTCGTAAGGGTCGAAGGGGACGGAAGTCATCGCCGTCACCCTATCCGGTGACGCCGTACGACTCCGGGTCTCGCCAGCGTTCAAAGGGCTTGTCCAGTGTGTAGCGGCCGTCTTCTCCCAGAACGAGCATCCGCATCTCCGCGTTCCCGGGATTGGACAGGGATTCGAAATCGGCGACGGTCCAGTGGAACCAGCGCATGCAGAACAGCCGCATGGCGAGGCCGTGGGTGACGATCAGGACGTTCGGCGGGTGGTCGGGGTCCTCGAAGCTGCGGAACAGGCTCTCCAGGAAGCCGCCGACCCGGTCGTACACGTCGGCGCCGCTCTCGCCCTGGGCGAAGCGGTAGAAGAAGTGCCCGTAGGCGTCCCGGTACGCCTTCTGGAGGCGTACGTCGTCGCGGTCCTGCCAGTTGCCCCAGTCCTGTTCGCGCAGCCGGGGCTCCTCGCGCACGCGTATGCGGTCGGGGTCGAGGTGGAAGGCGCGCAGGGTCTCGTGGGTGCGCCGGTAGGGGGAGACGTACACGCTCACCCGTTCGTCGCCGAAGACCTCCCGGATGGTCTTCCCGGTCTCCTCCGCCTGCCGCCATCCCCGGTCGGTGAGGGCGAGCGCGTGGTCGGGTTCGCGTTCGTAGACGGTGTCATCAACATTGCCCGTTGACTCCCCGTGCCGGACAAGGACGATGCGCCGTGGTCGTGCCATGCCGAAACCCTAGATCGAGTCACGTCGTTTCGAGCACTCGTACGGTCCTCATACGGCGTAGGTCACACGGAACAGGGGCCACGCGTACGCGTGCGCGAAGCGGTCGTCAGACCGTCCAGGCGGACTCCATCTCGACGATGTCGCCGGTGAGGGCGGCGATGTCGGCCTCGGTCTGGGCGCGCAGGGCGAGGCGTTCGATGCGTTCGGTGCGGTACTTGCCGTGCTCGGCCTCGGAGCGCCACATCGACAGGACCATGAACTCGTTGCCGGGTGCCTCGGCGAACAGGCCCCGGATCATGCCGGGCGAGCCGGCCATGGCGGGGTTCCAGACCTTCTCCTGCATCAGCGTGAAGTGCTCGGCGCGCTCCTCGTGGACCCGGGACAGGGCGACGCGCAGCAGGTCGGCGTCGGTGAAGCGGGGTTCGAAGCCGGTCTTGACGTCGAAGCGGTAGTCGAACAGCCGGACCTGGGCGTCCCGGAAGGTGCCGACCTGGGCGGCGGCGAGCCGGTCGTGGGAGCGGGCCATGAAGGAGTCGTAGAAGGCGCGGCTCTCCCAGAAGGCGAAGACGTGCGCGACCGCAGGACGGCTCCGGCTCCAGCCGCCGCCCTGTCCGCGGAATCCCGGCTCCCCCAGAAGCCCCGCCCACTTTCGCTGTCCGCGTTCGAAACCTCGGCGGTCCACCACGGTGCAGCGAATCCACTTGACCAGCACCGCGCCATGGTAAGGCCCCGGGGCGTGGCGCCGGTCACGCTCAGCCGGGCTCTCTCGTACGCGCGCGTGGCAGGATGGACAACCGGCCCTGACGACCGGGCAGTTCGGGCCGCGAACCACAGAAGGGGAAGCCTGATGAACGGCATCGTCAAGGGGATCCGCAAGGTCGAGATCTCGGTCAAGTGGGACCCCAGCCCGGCAGGGCAGCCGGCCACCGATCTGGACGTCGTCGCCGCGACGTATCTCCAGAGCGACCCGCAGGGCGCTCCCGGTTACGTCGTGCACTTCGACAGCCGGTCCCCCGACGGCACGATCTACCTCAACCGCGACAGCAAGGACGGCAAGGGCTTCGGCTGGGACGAGGTGATGACGATCGAACTCGACCGCCTGGACGCCCGTTACGCGCGCGTGGTGGTCGGTCTGGTCATCCAGCAGCGCCCCGACCACCGGACGTTCGTCAGCGTCGTCAACCCGAGGTTCCGCATCCGCGAGGGCTACACGGTCCTGGCGGAGGGCGACTTCGGCGGCATCCTCGGCTCCACGGCGGCCACCGTCGCCGCGTTCGTCCGCGACCCCAAGGACGGCTGGGAGTTCCACGAGGGCGTCCACGGCTTCGAGGACGACCCTGCCGAGTTCACCCGCGTCATGGGCACCACCCGCCCGTCCTGACCTCGCGCGCGCGTACGACGCGGTAAGGGGCGTCGGCCATGGCCGACGCCCCTTACCTGTGACGCCTACCGGTCAGACCGGTGAGCGTCCCTGCTCATGATCAGCTGCAGCCGCTGGTCGAGCCGCAGCCCTCGCAGATGTAGCAGGAGCCGGCGCGCTGCATCTTGGTGCCGCAGGAGAAGCAGAGCGGAGCGTCGGCCTGGATGCCGAGTTGCATCTCGACCAGTTCCGCACTGGTGTGCGCCTGCTTGGGGGCGGGCACGGCGACCGGGGCGGCCACGGGCGGGGCGGTCACCGGGGCCGACTGGAGCGGGGCGGACTGGGCCAGACCCTCGACGTCGACCTCGTCCTCGACGGGCTCGTACGAGCCCGTCTCCAGGTGGCGCTGGCGCTCCTCGGCGGAGTGGATGCCGAGCGCGGAGCGGGTCTCGAAGGGCAGGAAGTCCAGCGCCAGGCGGCGGAAGATGTAGTCGACGATGGACTGGGCCATCCGCACGTCCGGGTCGTCGGTCATGCCGGCCGGCTCGAAGCGCATGTTGGTGAACTTCGAGACGTACGTCTCCAGGGGCACGCCGTACTGGAGGCCGACGGAGACCGCGATGGAGAAGGCGTCCATCATGCCCGCGAGGGTGGAGCCCTGCTTGGACATCTTCAGGAAGACCTCGCCCAGGCCGTCGTCGGGGTAGGAGTTGGCCGTCATGTAGCCCTCGGCGCCGCCGACCGTGAAGGACGTGGTGATGCCGGGGCGGCCCTTGGGGAGGCGCTTGCGGACCGGGCGGTACTCGATGACCTTCTCGACGGCCTCGCGGATCGCCGCCTCGGTCTTCTCGGTGACCTCGGCCTTCTCGTCCTTGTCGGACTTGGTCTTCGCGGAGAGGGGCTGGCCGACCTTGCAGTTGTCGCGGTAGATCGCGAGCGCCTTGACGCCGAGCTTCCACGCCTCGAAGTAGATCTCCTCGACCTCCTCGACGGTCGCCGTCTCCGGCATGTTGACCGTCTTGGAGATGGCGCCCGAGATCCAGGGCTGGATCGCGGCCATCATCCGGACGTGGCCCATCGGGGAGATGGCGCGCTCGCCCATGGCGCAGTCGAAGACCTCGTAGTGCTCCGGCTTGAGGCTCGGGGCGTCGATCACGTTGCCGTGCTCGGAGATGTGGGCGACGATCGCCTCGATCTGCTCCTCCTGGTAACCCAGGCGGCGCAGGGCCTGCGGGACGGTGCCGTTGACGATCTGCATCGAGCCGCCGCCGACGAGCTTCTTGAACTTGACCAGGGCGAGGTCGGGCTCGACGCCGGTGGTGTCGCAGGACATCGCGAGACCGATGGTGCCGGTCGGCGCGAGGACGGACGCCTGGGCGTTACGGAAACCGTTCTGCTTGCCGAGCCGCAGGACGTCCTGCCATGCCTCCGTGGCGGCGGCCCAGACGGGGGTGTCCAGGTCGTCCATGGTGGTGGCGGCGCCGTTGGCGTCCGCGTGCTGCTTCATGACGCGGTTGTGGGCGTCGGCATTGCGCGCGTAGCCGTCGTAGGGGCCGACGACGGCGGCGAGCTCGGCGGAGCGGCGGTAGGCCGTACCGGTCATCAGGGAGGTGATGGAACCGGCGAGGGCGCGGCCGCCGTCGGAGTCGTACGCGTGGCCGGTCGCCATCAGGAGGGCGCCGAGGTTGGCGTAGCCGATGCCGAGCTGGCGGAAGGCGCGGGTGTTCTCGCCGATCTTCTGGGTGGGGAAGTCGGCGAAGCAGATGGAGATGTCCATCGCGGTGATGACCAGCTCGACGACCTGCTGGAAGCGCTCGGTCTCGAAGGACTGGTTGCCCTTGCCGTCGTCCTTGAGGAACTTCATCAGGTTCAGCGAGGCGAGGTTGCAGGACGTGTTGTCCAGGTGCATGTACTCGCTGCACGGGTTCGACGCGGTGATCCGGCCGGACTCGGGGCAGGTGTGCCAGTGGTTGATCACGCCGTCGTACTGGATGCCCGGGTCGGCGCACGCCCACGCGGCCTCGGCGAGCTTGCGGAACAGCGCCTTGGCGTCGACCTTCTCGATGACCTCGCCGGTCAGGCGCGCGCGCAGGCCGAACTCGGTGCCGTTCTCGACGGCCGTCATGAACTCGTCGTTCACGCGCACGCTGTTGTTGGCGTTCTGGTACTGGACCGACGTGATGTCGTCGCCGCCGAGGTCCATGTCGAAGCCCGCGTCGCGCAGGGCTCGGATCTTCTCCTCCTCCTTGACCTTGGTGGCGATGAAGTCCTCGACGTCCGGGTGGTCGACGTCCAGGACGACCATCTTGGCCGCGCGGCGGGTGGCGCCGCCGGACTTGATGGTGCCGGCCGAGGCGTCGGCGCCGCGCATGAAGGAGACCGGGCCCGAGGCGTTGCCGCCGGAGGAGAGGAGTTCCTTGGAGGAGCGGATGCGCGAGAGGTTCAGGCCGGCGCCGGAGCCGCCCTTGAAGATCATGCCCTCTTCCTTGTACCAGTCGAGAATCGACTCCATGGAGTCGTCGACGGCCAGGATGAAGCAGGCGGAGACCTGCTGGGGCTGCGGGGTGCCGACGTTGAACCAGACGGGGCTGTTGAAGCTGAAGATCTGGTGCAGGAGGGCGTACGCCAGTTCGTGCTCGAAGATCTCGGCGTCGGCGGGGGAGGCGAAGTACTTGTTGTCCTCGCCGGCCTTCGTGTAGGTCTTCACGATGCGGTCGATCAGCTGCTTGAGGCTGACCTCGCGCTGCGGGGTGCCGACCGCTCCGCGGAAGTACTTGCTGGTGACGATGTTGACCGCGTTCACCGACCAGAAGTCGGGGAACTCGACGCCACGCTGCTCGAAGTTGACCGAGCCGTCGCGCCAGTTGGTCATGACGACGTCACGGCGCTCCCAGGCCACCTCGTCGTACGGGTGCACGCCGGGGGTGGTGTGGATGCGCTCGATACGCAGGCCCTTCGTGGCCTTGGCGCCCTTGGCTCGGGAACCTCGTGCCGGACCGCTCGCCGTCTCTGTCATGCCGCCTCCCTGGTACAGGCAAAAACGCCCAGAAATGCCACGTTGTTCCCGTGACACAGTGTGATTTCTGAAGTTGCGGGCACAACGCTCTACCGCCCGCAACAGGTCTCTTCCTCGCCGCCGTCCGGCCGGTCCCGGCCCTCGGATCAGTCGGCGGTACGCGCGGGTTGGGGCACGTGCGCGGCCCCGGTCCCGCCGTCTTCCTCCAGGCTCCCTGGGGCGGCTCCCTCGCGGACGTCGTCGTCCGCGCGCGGGGGCGCCGTCTCTTCCCTGAGTTCCGCGATCGCGGCCTCGAAGTCCTCCAGCGAGTCGAACGCCCGGTAGACCGAGGCGAATCGCAGGTAGGCGACGAGGTCCAGCTCCTGCAGCGGGCCGAGTATGGCCAGGCCCACGTCATGGGTGGTCAGCTCGGCGCTTCCGGTGGCCCGTACCGCCTCCTCGACCCGCTGGCCGAGCTGGGCGAGGGCGTCCTCGGTGACAGGCCGTCCCTGGCACGCCTTGCGCACGCCGTTGATGACCTTGGTGCGGCTGAAGGGTTCGGTGACTCCGGAGCGCTTGATCACCATCAGTGAGCAGGTCTCCACCGTCGTGAAACGACGGGAGCAGTCAGGGCACTGACGGCGTCTGCGGATCGACGTGCCGTCGTCGGTCGTACGGCTGTCGACCACACGGCTGTCGGGGTGCCTGCAGAAGGGGCAGTGCATGGATTCCCAACCCTCCTCACAGCAGACTCGATCAGCTTCACGGGCCCCTCGGGCCTCACGAAGCAGCCCCCAGCATAGGCGATCCCCGGGGGTGCGAAGACACCGGACACCACAACTTCTGGGCCACTGCTTCAATCCAACCACTACATGTGGGGATTGACGCACAAACACATGCCGTTCCCGCGTGTCGCACCGATACGGGACATGCGGAGATTGCGTGAGCGCCGCACGGAGGAGAGGTGGGACTCGGGGCGCGGCCCCCGCCGGGCGGGACGGCGGCTGGCAGACTGACACGACAGCGCACGGAGCCACCGAACACGGCGTGAGCTATACACCTGGACTCATGATCAAGTCCAACTCTTCGGAGTTTTTCACTCGAACGTGTGTTTGGCGCAACCTTTCGAAAGCAACTACCGTTGTCAAGCAGGGAGACCATCGAGAGGGGCCGCCGTGACCACCACCGCAGACAGTGCCACCATCAGCGCCCAGGGCCGGCTCGACCCGGTGCACGCGATGAACGAAGCCACCAGTCCCGAGGGGCACAAGCGCTCCCTGCCGGGCCGACCTCCGGGCATCCGGGCGGACAGCTCGGGCCTGACCGACCGGCAACGCCGGGTGATCGAGGTCATCAGGGACTCCGTGCAACGGCGCGGATATCCACCGTCCATGCGCGAGATCGGCCAGGCGGTCGGCCTGTCGAGCACGTCCTCGGTGGCGCACCAGCTGATGGCGCTGGAGCGCAAGGGCTTCCTGCGCCGCGACCCGCACCGCCCGCGCGCGTACGAGGTGCGCGGCTCCGACCAGTCGGTCGCCGTGCAGCCGACGGACACCGCGGGCAAGCCCGCCGCGTCGTACGTCCCGCTGGTCGGCCGGATCGCCGCCGGCGGCCCGATCCTCGCGGAGGAGTCCGTCGAGGACGTCTTCCCGCTGCCCCGCCAGCTCGTGGGCGACGGTGAGCTGTTCGTGCTGAAGGTCGTCGGCGACTCGATGATCGAGGCCGCGATCTGTGACGGCGACTGGGTCACCGTCCGCCGTCAGCCCGTCGCCGAGAACGGTGACATCGTCGCCGCGATGCTCGACGGCGAGGCGACCGTCAAGCGCTTCAAGCGCGAGGACGGCCATGTGTGGCTGCTTCCGCACAACGCCGCGTACGAGCCGATCCCCGGTGACGACGCGACGATCCTCGGCAAGGTGGTGGCCGTACTGCGCCGCGTCTGACGACGCCTGCGGTCGGCCCGCCCTGTTGACTGGGCCCCGGGATCCCTGCGCCGGTTCCGGGGCCCTGTGTTGTGTCCGGGGGCTGCGTTGTGTCCGCCGGGGCTTGCGTTGTGCCTGGGGGCTTGAGGGCCGCCTCAGAGGGCTCCCGCTGACGGCGTACCGCGGCTCCAGGGGGCGAGCTTCCGGCTCGCCCCCTTCTTCACGTCCTCAGGCCCTTCAGGCCCTCAAGGGTGCGCTCCCTCACGCCCCCGCCTGCTTCGCCGTCGCGTCGATCGCCGCGAGCGACCTGCGGACCTGGTTGCGGTCCGTCGTGTACCAGAAGTCGGGCATGGACGCCTTCAGGTAGCTCCCGTAGCGCGCGGTGGCGAGGCGCTGGTCCAGGACGGCGACGACGCCCCGGTCGCCCGTGGCGCGGACGAGACGGCCGGCGCCCTGGGCCATGAGGAGCGCGGCGTGGGTGGCGGCCACGGACATGAAGCCGTTGCCCCCGGACTCCTCGACCTTCTTCTGCCGGGCGCTCATCAGCGGGTCGTCCGGACGGGGGAACGGGATCTTGTCCATGACGACGAGCTGACAGCTCGGTCCCGGCACGTCCACGCCCTGCCAGAGCGACAGCGTGCCGAAGAGGCACGTCTTCGGGTCCGCCGCGAAGTTCTTGATCAACTCGCCCAGCGTCTCCTCGCCCTGGAGGAGGATCGGGAACTCGGGGATGCGCGCGCGCAGCTCCTCGGCGGCGAGCTGCGCGCCGCGCATCGAGGAGAACAGCCCGAGGGTGCGGCCGCCCGCCGCCTGGATCAGCTCGGTCAGCTCGTCCAGCATGTCCGCGCGGTCACCGTCGCGCGCGGGGCGCGCCAGGTGCTTGGCGACGTACAGGATGCCCTGCTTGGGGTAGTCGAACGGCGAGCCGACGTCGACGCCCTTCCACTGCGGCAGGTCCTCGCCCTCGACCCCCTCCGGGGCGAGCCCGAGGGACGCGCCCACGCCGTTGAAGTCGCCGCCCAGCTTGAGCGTGGCGGAGGCCAGGACGACCGAGCGGTCCGCGAACAGCTTCTCCCTCAGGAGGCCCGACACGGACATCGGGGCGACGCGCAGTGACGCGCCGAAGCGGTCGTGGCGCTCGTACCAGACGACGTCGTACTCGGAGGCCGCCACGATCCGCTCCGCCACACCGTGGACCGTCTCCACGGACGCGAGCGCCTGTTTGCGGACCGCGTCCTCGTCCTGGACGGACTTGTCGCGGGTCGTGCCGAGCGCGGAGACGACCGCACGGCCGGCGTCACGTAGGGCCATCAGCGCGTAGTTGAGGTCTTCCGGGATCTCTTCGAGCCGTCCCGGCAGGGCCAGTTCCATCAGCCGTTCGAAGCCCTCGGCCGCCGTCTGGAGCTGGTCGGCGACCTTCTCGTCGACCAGTTTCGCGGCACGTCGCACCGCCCGGTTGACCTGCCCCGGGGTCAGCTCGCCGGTGGCGACGCCGGTGACGCGGGAGACCAGTTCGTGCGCCTCGTCGACGATCAGGACCTCGTGCTGCGGGAGGACCGGGGCGCCCTCGATGGCGTCGATCGCGAGCAGCGCGTGGTTGGTGACGACGACCTCGGCGAGCTTGGCGCGCTCGCGGGCCGTCTCGGCGAAGCACTCCGCGCCGTACGCGCACTTCGAGGCTCCCAGGCACTCGCGCGAGGAGACCGACACCTGCGCCCACGCGCGGTCGGAGACGCCCGGCGTGAGGTCGTCGCGGTCACCGGACTCCGTCTCGTCCGACCAGTCGCGCAGGCGCAGCAGGTCCTGGCCCAGCTTGCTGCTCGGGGCCGCCGCCTCGAACTGGTCGAACAGGCCCTCCTCCTCGTCCTGCGGCACGCCCTCGTGCAGCCGGTGCAGGCACAGGTAGTTCGATCTGCCCTTGAGCATCGCGAACTCCGGGCGGCGGCGCAGGAGGGGGTGCAGCGCGTCCACCGTGCGCGGGAGGTCGCGTTCCACGAGCTGGCGCTGGAGGGCGAGGGTGGCGGTCGCGACCACCACCCGCTCTCCGTGCGCGAGCGCGGGCACGAGGTACCCCAGCGACTTTCCGGTGCCGGTGCCGGCCTGTACCAGCAGATGGGAGCCGTCGTCGATCGCCTCCGCGACGGCTTCGGCCATGGACACCTGACCTGGGCGCTCCGTGCCGCCGACGGCGGCGACGGCGGCATGCAGGAGTTCGGGGAGAGAGGGCTTCGTCATAGCGCGACCACCCTACGGCTCGGGACTGACAATCGTGTGGTCGAAGGGGAAGGGAGGGGTGGGAGGGAGAGGCGGAGGAGGGGAGCGGGAGGGGGCAGAGGAGGGCGGATCAGAAATAAGTCGGGCGGGCAGGGAACTCGGACGGCACACGAAGCGTCACTATGAGTAACCATCGAATCTCGGAATCTCGTAGGGGTAGAGAGTGAGTCGGTCCCGGATCATGAGCGCGGCTCGTTTGGACAGCAGGTCGACCTCGGCGACGAAGTCGAAGCCCGCCTTGCGGAAGACGCGGCGGGAGGAAGCGTTACGGACGTCGGGCTCGCCGACGACCTGGCGACAGGCGGGGCGCTTGTCGAGGACGAGTTCGGTGACGGCCCGCAGCAGAATCCCGCCCACTCCCCTCCCCCGGTCCTCCGGGGCGCCGATGAGGAGGTGGATGCCGGTGTCCTGAGGCAGGGCCGGGTAGTAGCGGGCCAGTTGGTCGAGGTCCGCCCGGTAGATCTCCCAGTAGCTCATGGGCGTGCCGTTCAGCACCCCCAGGCAGGGCACGCTGCGGCCGTCGCCGTGGAGCTGGACGCGGATGTGCCGCGTGGTCCGGATCTCGGGGCCCGCCAGGTCCCAGTAGGCCGCGACGGCGGGGTCGTTCATCCAGCGGGCGACCAGGGGGATGCCGAGGTCGAACGTCACGGGGACGAGTTCGAAGATCCCCAGATGGCACAGGACGGGTCCCCAGCCGGCGACCCCGTCCAGGAGGTCTTCGGTGACATCGCGGTCGGCGTGGCCCTTCGTGGTCGACACGGGACCGCTCCTTTCAGGAGGCAGATAACGGATGGCAGACAGGGTTCGTGGAGCCGGCGAACGGGCTCAGAGCGCGAGGGGGTTGGGGACGGTGACGTAGACGGACTGGGTGTCCACGGGGCCGACGAGTTCGTCGAGGCCGTGCAGCCGGGTCAGCAGGTTGGCCTTGCAGCGCAGGACGGGCGAGTCGAGCAGCCGGGCGGGCAGGGAGCTGCGCATCCGGCGGGGTCCGGCGGCGGCCGCTTCGAGGAAGCGGCGGAAGGCGGCGAGCAACAGGCGTTCGTCGGCGAGGCGTTCGGCGCCGAACGCGCCGATCAGGCCGAACACGTTGTTGATCCCGAGGTAGTAGGCGAAGCGTTCGTCGGTGACCTCGTCGGAGACGAACGTGTCGCTCGCCTCACCGATGCCGGGCAGCCGGGCGTCGAGTTCCGGGCGCCGGGACTCGCGGAAGTAGTAGCCCTGGTTGTCCCGGTACCGGCCGCCCGCGGGCCAGCCCTCGGCGTCCAGCAGCAGGAGCGTGTTCTGCTGATGCGCCTCCAGGGCGATCCCCGCCTCCCCGTCGAGCCACAGCACCGGGCGGACGACATGGTCGAGGTAGCGCAGGAACCACTCGACGGACACGGCATCTCGCGGGCGCGCGGTGCGGGAGGCGAGGCGGTCGATGAGCGTCGCGAGGCGAGAACGGAGAGGGCTCATGGGTGGGTCGGGGATCGGGCGGCGGGCGCTGGGGAGGTGCGCCGAGGCAGGTCGGCGGGGGGCCGCCGAGGCGTACGGGTCGAGGGGCGCCGGGGCGTACGGGCCGGGATCCGCCGAGGTGTGCGGGCCGAGGCTCGCCGGGACGTACGGGCCCAGGTCCGCCGGGGCGTGCGGGCGGGGCGAGAGCAGGCCGGCGATGCACGAGACGTCGTCCGAGGGGGCGAAGGGGTTGTGCCGGATCACCACGTCCAGGCCGGTCACCGGACGGCCGTCGTGGTCGTCGACGGCCAGCCACGCCGGGTCGCGGACGATGTCGAAGGAGGGATGGGCCGCGTGCCACTGCCGGGCAAGGCCGGTGCGCAGCAGCCGGTGCACCTCGACGCCCCGGTGGAGTTCCTTGCGCAGGTTCTCCCGGCGGGAGTTGGTGATGCGCAGGGCCAGCGACAGCTTGAGCATCGCGGGGGCGCCGGAGCGGTGGACGGTGCGGACGGAGGAGGTGGGGTGCCAGGACGGACCGTACGGGCCGAGGTCCCTCAACAGTCCGGCGTCGAACAGGGCGGCGGCCTCGGGGCGGTGCCGGATCTCGCGCAGTTGCCAGGGGTGCAGCGGGAGGGCGGCGTGTCCGTCGGGCAACGGGAGCCCGGGGCCGGCGAGGCGGGCGGTCAGTCGCTGCGCGGGGACCGGGCGTCCGCTCTCGGTCCAGGCGGAGTCGGCGGCCAGGACGGCGGGGGCTACGGCCAGCCAGTGGAGGGGGAAAGAGCCGTGGGACTCGGGCGAGTAGCGGCGGGCTTCGGTGTCGGTCAAGCCCTCCCGGCTCTTCGGGGTCGGGTGCAGGGGGTGGCCCAGGAGGAGGGACTGCTCGGCGGCGAGGAACAGGTCGGGAGCGGTGGGCGCGGAGACGGCCGTCCGCGCGCGGTGCTCGGTGAGGAACAGGGTCGTGCGACGGAGGGAGTCGGCGACGCGGGTGACGAGGTCGGAGGTGTCGGGAGAGGGCGAGGTCGCCGGACCCCCGGCCGCCGGGGTTTCGCGGGCCGCCTGTGCCTGCGCCTCGCGGGCCAGCAGCGCGGCGACGGTGATCGCGTCGAGCGGCGGGGACGGTTCGGGGACGCCGGCGAGCGAAGGGGCGCCGAAGCGGTGCAGGCCGGTCGGGGACCAGTGGTGGACGGGGGCGATGAGGGTGAGGCCGCTGGACGGGAGCGGGATACGCAGGTGGCCGGCGTCGGGCGGCGGTACGGAGGTCTCGCGGACCCAGCAGCGGAGAAGGTTCTCCGTGGCGGCGGCCTGGGCCAGGGTGTGGGGGGTGGTGACCTGGTGAGGAGTGTCGGTGTGCACGGGGGTTCCTCGTGGGGGTGGGTGACCCGTGGGGTGGCGGGCGTGAGGGGGGCTGGGGCTGTGGGGTGGTCAAGCGGGGCCGGTGGGGCGTCCGGTCGGTCGGCTGCCGTCGTCCGCGCGTTCTGGTCCGTCGTCCGACTGGTCGTCGGGCGGTTGGTTTTCCCGGTCCGGCAACTGGCGCTGCTGAGGAGCTGGTTGCCGTCCTCGAGCGGGCGACCATCGGCGCGGGCTGTGCTGGGCGGGCACCGTGAGGTGGCCCGTGGGGTCGCGGGTGACCGCCGCGACCGCGTCGGCGAAGCGGTCGAGCACGGCCGTCGCCTGGTCATCGGTGATCGTGAGGGGCGGGAGGAGGCGCACGACACTCTGGTGCCGTCCGCCGAGTTCGACGATCAACCCCCGGTCCAGGCAGGCGCGTTGGACGGCGGCGGCGAAGGCGGGGGCGGCCGGGCGCGGGGCGGGTGCGGGGTCGGCGGGCGGGCGCGGGCCGCGGGCGGTGGAGCCTGGGGCGGTCAGCTGCGCACCGGAGGGCGCCGGGTGCGCGCCGGAGGAGGCCGGGTGCGCGCCGGAGGGCGCCGGAGTCGAGGTGGGAACGCCGGTGCCGGAAACGGCCTGCGGCGAGCTCTCCGGGTCGACCATCTCGACGCCGATCATGAGGCCCCGGCCGCGTACGTCGCCGAGGTGCGGGAACTCCCCGGCGAGGGCGCGGAGCCGGCCGAGCATACGGGCGCCGAGGCCGGCCGCGTGGTCGGCGAGGCGATGTTCGCGGACGTGGGCGAGGGTGGCGGTGCCGGCGGCCATGGCGAGCTGGTTGCCGCGAAAGGTGCCCGCGTGGGCGCCGGGTTCCCACAGGTCGAGGTCGTCCCGGTAGACGACGACCGCAAGGGGCAGGCTGCCGCCGATCGCCTTGGAGAGGACCATCACGTCGGGGGTGATCCCACTGTGCTCGACGGCCCAGAAGGCGCCGGTGCGGCCGACGCCGGTCTGGATCTCGTCGGCGATCAGGGGGATGGAGCGGTCGGCGGTGATCTGCCGCATGCGGCGCAGCCAGCCGTCCGGCGCGGGGATCACCCCGCCCTCGCCCTGTACGGGCTCCAGGATCATGCAGGCCGGGCCGGGCACGCCCGACTTGGGGTCGTCGAGGACCGACTCGGCCCAGCGGGCGGCGAGTTCGGCCCCGCGCTCACCGCCGACGCCGTAGGGGCAGCGGTAGTCGTACGGATAGGGCAGGCGCGTCACGCGGACGTCGGAGGCGTGGCCGGACGCCTCGGCGGCGCCGGCGGTCATGCCGTGGTAGGCGCCGGTGAACGCCAGGACCCCGGTGCGGCCGGTGGCGGTGCGGGCCAGTTTGAGCGCGGCCTCCACGGCGTCCGTCCCGGCGGGACCGCAGAACTGCACGCGCGCGTGGTCAGCGAGTCCGGGCGGCAGCGTGCGGAACAGCTCGGTGACGAAGGCGTCCTTCACCGGCGTCGCGAGGTCGAGCGCGTGCAGCGGGGCACCGGAGTCGAGCACCTTGCGGATCGCTTCGAGGACGACGGGGTGGTTGTGCCCGAGCGCGAGCGCCCCCGCGCCGGACAGGCAGTCGAGGTAGCGCCGTCCGTCAGCGCCCTCGATGGTCAGCCCGCGCGCCCGCACCGGCACGATCGGCAGGGACCGCGCGTAGGTCCGGGCCGCGGACTCCCGCGCGGACTGCCGTCGCAGGATCCCCTCGTACAGGCTCCGCCCGTCATCATCCGCCCCGGCGCTCCCGTCGCCTTCGCGCGCCCCGGAGCGCGCTGTCTCGCGCTCCTCCGCCGCCCCGCTCACCGCCACGGCTCCCCGCCTTCCCCTCGCCCGGGAAGGGGCCTTGAAGAACCCGGCCCCCAGGGCTACCAACCCCGCTTCGGCCTGCGGGTTACGGCCTGGGCGGAGATCGTCAGGGCGCCGGAAGGGCGCACGGCACCGGCCGTCCGCGCAGAGCCCTTCGTACGACTGACAGGAACCGTTTTTCCGGCTAACTGCCCTGTTCAGGCAGCTCGTAGCGAAACCGTTGCCGTTCCCACGGAAGTCCCCCACAGCGAGCGCATATCGTGTGTTGCCGTTCCACACAGCCGCGAGGTCGGCCCGAACTCGCCGTTCAAACGGCCGATTTCACGATTTCGCGCCAAGTTCTCAGCACACAGGGGGAGTTCAGACCATGCCATCCATACGGCCGCCGTTCACCGCTCGTCGAGGCAGGAGGGCGCGCCGGGGCTCCTCCCCCGCCTTGTCCGCGCTCGCCCTGGTCTCGGTGCTCGCGCTCACCGCCACCGCGTGCGACGGCGGCGACGACCAGGCGAGCGGTTCCCCGTCGGCGTCCGCCGCCGAGAGCGACGGCGGGAAGGTCCAGCTCCCGTCCGACCTGGTGGACCGGCTCAGGCAGCACGGCATCGACCTCGACAAGTGGAAGAACGGCGCCTGGAAGAACTGGGACAAGAACGACTGGCTGCGCGAGGCGCAGGACTTCATCAACCCGATCATCGAGGGCCTGTGGGACCCGGACCGGATGCGGGACGCCCAGGACCCGGACCGGGGTGTCGACGACAGCGACCTCGCGGGCGACCAGGGCGTGACGGACCCGGAGCCGGCGCCGGTCGACGCGAAGACGGTGCCGGCGAAGTACCACGCGAACGTGCCCGAGGCGGGCAAGCTGCTGTTCGACTCCCCCGAGGGCTCGATGGTCTGCTCGGCGACGGTCGTGCAGGACCCGGCGCACCCCGGCAAGTCCAACCTGGTGTGGACGGCCGGCCACTGCGTGCACGCGGGCAAGAACGGCGGCTGGTACCGCAACATCGCGTTCGTCCCGTCGTACAACGACAGCGCGATGGCGACGTCCGCGCTGCAGAGCGCGACGCGTGAGCAGGTGGCCCCGTACGGCGTGTGGTGGGGCGACTGGGCGCAGACCTCGCAGCAGTGGATCGCGCAGGGCGGTCCGACGGGCGGCGACGGCGCGCCGTACGACTTCGCGGTCATCCACGTGACCCCGGAGAAGGGCGGCTCCGGCAAGTCGCTGGAGGAGACCGTCGGCGGGGCGCTGCCGGTGGACTTCGCGGCCCCGGCCGTCGCGGACGTCGCAAGCATCACGGCGACGGGTTACCCGGCGGCGGAGCCGTTCGACGGGCAGAAGCTGTACCAGTGCGCGGACAAGCCGGGCCGGCTCTCGCTGTCCACGGCGGACCCGACGATGTACCGGATCGGCTGCACGATGACGGGCGGCTCGTCCGGCGGCGGCTGGATCGCGAAGGGCGCCGACGGCAAGCCGGCGCTGGTGTCCAACACGTCGATCGGCCCGGCCACGTCCGGCTGGCTCGCGGGACCGCGCCTGGGTGAGGTCGCCAAGGGCGTGTACGAGTCGGTGAGCAAGAAGTCCGCAGGTCAGTGACGCGCCGAAGCGCCGCCCCCGCGTGTGAGGGGGCGGCGCTTCGGCGTATCCGCGCTCTCCGCGTCAGGCCGCCGGCGTCGGCACGTACGGCGCGAGTTCCGCGGCCAGCTCCTCGTGGACCCGGGCCTTGAGCAGCGTGCCCTCCACAAGGTGCTCGGCGGAGATCACCTCGCCCTCGGTGTGGGCGCGCGCGACCAGCTTGCCGTGCGTGTACGGCACGAGCGCCTCGACCTCGACGGACGGTCTCGGCAGCTCGTCGTCGATCAGCGCGAGCAGCTCGGCGATGCCCTCGCCGGTGCGCGCGGAGACCGCGATGGAGCGCTTCTCGATCCGCAGCAGCCGCTGGAGCGTGAGCGGGTCGGCGGCGTCCGCCTTGTTGATGACGACGATCTCGGGGACGGCGGTGGCGCCGATGTCCGTGATCACCTCGCGGACGGCGGCCAGCTGCTCCTCCGGGGCGGGGTGCGAGCCGTCCACGACATGGATGATCAGGTCGGACTCGCCGACCTCCTCCATGGTGGAGCGGAACGCCTCGACCAGGTGGTGCGGCAGGTGCCGGACGAAGCCGACCGTGTCCGCCAGGGTGTAGAGGCGCCCGCTCGGGGTCTCCGCACGGCGGACGGTCGGGTCCAGGGTCGCGAACAGGGCGTTCTCGACCAGGACGCCCGCGCCCGTGAGCCGGTTGAGCAGCGAGGACTTGCCGGCGTTGGTGTAGCCCGCGATGGCGACGGACGGCACCTTGTGGCGCTTGCGCTCCTGGCGCTTGATCTCGCGGCCGGTCTTCATCTCCGCGATCTCCCGGCGCATCTTCGCCATCTTCTCGCGGATCCGGCGCCGGTCCGTCTCGATCTTGGTCTCACCGGGGCCTCGGGTGGCGAGGCCGCCGCCCTTGCCGCCGCCCATCTGCCGGGACAACGACTGACCCCAGCCGCGCAGCCTCGGCAGCATGTACTGCATCTGCGCGAGCGCGACCTGCGCCTTGCCCTCACGGGACTTGGCGTGCTGGGCGAAGATGTCAAGGATCAGGGCCGTACGGTCGATGACCTTGACCTTGACGACGTCTTCGAGGGCGATCAGCTGGCCGGGGCTCAGCTCGCCGTCGCAGATCACCGTGTCGGCGCCGCTCTCCAGGACGATGTCGCGCAGTTCCTGGGCCTTACCGGAGCCGATGAAGGTGGCGGCGTCGGGCTTGTCGCGGCGCTGGACCAGGCCGTCGAGCACGAACGCGCCGGCCGTCTCGGCGAGGGCCGCGAGTTCCGCGAGGGAGTTCTCCGCGTCCAGCGCGGTGCCGGTGGTCCAGACGCCGACGAGGACGACCCGCTCCAGCCGCAGCTGGCGGTACTCGACCTCGGTGACGTCCTCGAGCTCGGTGGAGAGGCCCGCCACGCGGCGCAGGGCCGCGCGCTCGGAGCGGTCGAACTGGTCGCCGTCCCGCTCCTCGTCGATCGTGTGGCTCCAGGCGACGTCCTCTTCCATCAGGGCATCGGCCCGAAGACCGTCGGCATAGGAGTGCGCGGCGCGCTGGGTGTCCTGGGAAGGGGAAGAAGAGGAGGTCATTGGTTCCTTACGTCGTCGAAGATGCCGCTAGGGCGCCTGTCACCCTGCTCAACGCACGAGCCGCGCGGAAGATTCCCGCGTTGTCGGCCGTACCTCGCCGGCCCGAAAATGGTCGCACGGCCCACCCCGGCTCGTCACCGGCTTATCGCGGGCACGTCCAGCCGTGCGGCTCCCTGGGGGTGTCAGGGCCCGCCGGGGCGGTCCGCGCCGCTCGGACGTCGTACGCGCGGTACCTCCCCAGGCGGGCCCGCGCGGTCAGGGCCGCCCGTGCCGTGCCGCCAGCTTCGTCTTGGCCGGGGCCTGGGACGTCCAGTCCGGGTGGCCCGGCATCGGCGGGGTCGTCGTGCTGTAGAGCCAGGCGTCGAAGAAGGCGGTGAGGTCGCGGCCGGAGACGCGTTCGGCGAGGCGGACGAAGTCGGCGGTGCTCGCCACGCCGTCGCGGTGGCCGGTCACCCAGGCTCGCTCCAGGCGCTCGAACGCCGGGCGGCCGATCACCTCGCGCAGCGCGAACAGGACGAGGGCGGCGCCGTCGTAGACGACCGGGCGGAAGATGCTGATCTTCTGGCCGGGCTCGGGGCCCTTGGGGAGCGCGGGCGGGCCGCCGGCCGCGCGCCAGCGGTCGGACGCCCCGTACGCGGCCTTCATGCGCGCCTCCAGCGTGCGGCCCGCCCGCTCCTCGGCGTACAGGGCCTCGTACCAGGTGGCGTGCCCTTCGTTGAGCCACAGGTCGGACCACGTGCGCGGGCTGACGCTGTCGCCGAACCACTGGTGCGCGAGCTCGTGGACCATGATCGACTCGACGTACCAGGCGGGGTAACCGGGCTCGGTGAACAGGCCCTTCTCGAACAGCGACAGGGTCTGCGTCTCCAGCTCGAACCCGGTGCTGACGTCCGCCATGAGCAGGCCGTACGTCTCGAACGGGTACGCCCCGACCTTCGACTCCATCCAGGAGATCTGGTCCGGCGTCTTCGCCAGCCACGGCTCCAGGACGTCGCGGTCCTTCACGGGGACGACGTCCCGGACGGGCAGTCGGTGCGGCCCCTCGCGGCGCAGGACGGCCGAGCGGCCGATGGAGACCTGGGTCAGCTCGGTCGCCATGGGGTGCTGCGTGCGGTACGTCCATGTCGTCGCCCCGCGCGCGCGGTCGACGCCCGTGGGGAGGCCGTTGGCGACGGCGGTGTAGCCGTCGGGGGCGGTCACCCTGATGGTGAACATCGCCTTGTCGGAGGGGTGGTCGTTGCACGGGAACACCAGGTGTCCGGCGTCCGCCTGGTTGGCCATCGCGAGTCCGTCGGAGGTCCGCACCCAGCCGCCCTCGCCGTCCTCGGGGGGCACCGGGTCGCTCGTGTGCCGGACGGTGATCCGCGTCCAGCTGCCCTCCGGAAGGGCGCGCGCGGGGGTGACCACGAGGTCGTCGCCCACGCGCGCGTAGGACGCCGGTTCGCCGTCGACCTCCACCGCGTCGACGTCGCCGTGCGCGAAGTCCAGGTTGACCCGCTCCAGCCGTTGCGTCGTCCAGGCGTCGATCGTCGTCACCGCGCGCAGGGGCTTGTCGTTGCTGCCCGGGTAGGTGAAGTCCAGGTCGTACGAGGCGACGTCGTAGCCGGGGTTGCCGAGGTACGGGAACAGGCGGTCCCCGACGCCCAGTTGCTCGGGGGGCGCGCTCGCGGCGACGAGGCACAGGGAGATCGCGGAGGCGAGGAGGGCCGTCCTGGCGAGGCGGCGGGCTCTGGGGCGGCCGGGGGCGTCGGTCGAGGGGCCGGCGGTCACCGGGGCTTCGGGGCCGGCGGTCACGGGAGCTTCGGTTCGGGCGCTGCGCAGCATGCCCCACGGCTACCAGCGCCCGCGTGCCCCGCGGTGCCGACTCGCGTCCGGCCCACCCGAACGTGTTGCCCGGGTGGGCCGAGTTGCCGGGAACGGGTGTCCCGCGCGCGTGGGCTTGCCGGAGCCGGGGGCGGCCGAGCGCGCGTGGGGTGCCGAACCGGTGTCCCACACGTGCGTGCCCGTCAGCCCGTGCCGTTCGAGGCGCCGCCCTCCGCGCGCGTGCCCCTCAGTGCGTCTCCGCGTGGTGCTGGGCCCGGCTCACGTCGTACACGCCAGGAACGTTTCTCATCGCCCGCATGAGGGTGGGCAGCCGGGCCGCGTCGGGGAGTTCGATCGTGTAGGTGTGCCGGACACGCTGCTGGGACGGCGGTTCGACGGTGGCCGAGACGATCTCGGCGCCCTCCAGGGCCATCGCCTCGGTGAGGTCGGCCAGGAGGTGCGGGCGGCCGAACGATTCCGCTACGAGGGTGACGCGGCACTCGGTGGAGTCGCCCCAGTGGACGTCGGCCTCGGGCCGCCCGGCACTGCGCATGCGCGCGACGGCGGCGCACCCGACCCGGTGGACGGTGACCACGCCCCCGCGCACGGCGAACCCGGTGACCTCGTCGGCGGGTACGGGCGTACAGCACCCGGCGAGCCGCGCGCGGGCGTCCGGCCGTCCGACGACGGAGAGCGCGCTGCCCGCGCGCGGGGTGGACGACGGATGCGGCAGGGGCCCGTCGGAGCCGCGCCGGCCGCCGCGTTCCCGCAGGGCTGCCTCCTGGTCGTCCCCCGGAGTGTCCTGGCCGTCCGAGGGGTGGGTGGACAGCCAGCGCTGGATGGCGATCCGGGCGGCGGGGGTGTGGGCGTGCTCCAGCCACTCCTTGGAGGGCTCCGAGGCGGGGTCCTGGCCCATCAGGAGCTGGACGGTGTCCCCGTCCCGCAGAACGGTGCTGAGGGTCGCCAGGCGGCCGTTCACGCGGGCTCCGATGCAGGCGTGCGCGTCCTCGCCGTACTGGGCGTAGGCGGCGTCGACGCACGTGGCCCCGTCGGGCAGGCCGAGCGTGCCGCCGTCGGGGCGGAAGACGGTGATCTCACGGTCCTGGGCCAGGTCCTCGCGCAGGGTCGACCAGAAGGTGTCCGGGTCGGGCGCGGCCTCCTGCCAGTCGAGGAGGCGCGAGAGCCAGCCGGGCCGGGTCGGGTCGACGCGCTCGTCGCTCGCGGCCTGTTCCTCGGCGGGGGTCGCGTACGGGTTCCCGAGGGCGACGACGCCGGCCTCGGCGACCTTGTGCATCTGGTGCGTGCGGATGAGGACTTCGGCGACCTGGCCGTCCTCGCGCGCGACCGCCGTGTGCAGCGACTGGTAGAGGTTGAACTTCGGTACGGCGATGAAGTCCTTGAACTCCGAGACGACGGGCGTCATGCAGGTGTGCAGTTCGCCCAGGACGGCGTAGCAGTCGGCGTCCTCGTTGACGAGCACCAGGAGCCGTCCGAAGTCCGAGCCGCGCATGCTGCCGCGTTTTCGGGCGAAGCGGTGGACGGAGACGAAGTGCCGTGGCCTGATGTGGATCTCGGCCTGGATGCCGGCCTCGCGCAGGACGGCGCGCATGCTCTCGGCCGTCTCGGCGAGCGGGTCGTCCGCGCGGGAGGTGTTGGCGATGATCAGCTCGCGTGTGTGCGCGTACTCCTCGGGGTGGAGAATCGCGAAGACCAGGTCCTCCAGCTCGGTCTTCAGCGCCTGTACGCCCAGGCGTTCGGCGAGCGGGATGAGGACGTCCCGGGTGACCTTGGCGATGCGCGCCTGTTTCTCGGGGCGCATGACGCCGAGGGTGCGCATGTTGTGCAGCCGGTCGGCGAGTTTGATCGACATCACGCGCACGTCGCTGCCGGTGGCGACGAGCATCTTGCGGAACGTCTCGGGCTCGGCGGCGGCCCCGTAGTCGACCTTCTCCAGCTTGGTGACGCCGTCGACGAGGTAACGAACCTCCTCGCCGAACTGTTCCCGCACCTGGTCGAGCGTCACATCGGTGTCCTCGACGGTGTCGTGGAGCAGGGACGCCGTCAAGGTCGTCGTCTCGGCGCCGAGTTCGGCGAGGATCAGGGTCACCGCGAGGGGGTGGGTGATGTACGGCTCGCCGCTCTTGCGCATCTGGCCGCGGTGCGAGGACTCGGCGAGCACGTACGCGCGGCGCAGTGGTTCGAGGTCGGCCTCGGGGTGGTGGGCGCGATGGGCCTCGACGACGTGGCTGATCGCGTCGGGCAGGCGGCCTCTGGTGGCCGGCCCCAGGAAGGCGGCGCGGCCCAGCCTGCGCAGGTCGATACGGGGGCGGTTGCGCCATCGGGGGACGGCGGGCACCACCGGGCCTGGGGTCGCGGGATTAGTCGCCTCCGCACTCATGGGCACCTCCGGCTGCGTGGACCGGCGGACGAGTGCCCCAGGGCGGACACGGCTCGGGGACTGGTTGCGGTCTCCCGTCCGGGCCGGTGCTTGATGCTACCGAGCCCACCATGTGCCGCTGACCGCCTCTCGCCGAGCGTGAAACGGATCACCCATTCGAGCGACCTCGATGGGGTTGACTGTTTCAAGCCATCATGGCTGATGCATGTCGCGTATTCCTCCTTCCGGAGTACGCGAAAGGGGCGCACCCGTACGGTGACGGGCCGCCCCTGCCTGCGATGTGAAGCCACTACACCGCGCGCCGGACGACGTCTTCCAGCCACCCGGATTCGATCGTTCCTTCGGCGACGATCACGGCGGGGCCGGTCATCTCGATCTCCCCGTCGGGCCGTTCGGTGATCACGAGGCGTCCGCCGGGCACGTCCACGGTGTACGTGACGGGGGTTCCGGTGGCGGCCGGGTCGGCGCCGTCCCTGCGCGCGGTGGCCACGGCGACGGCGCACGCGCCCGTGCCGCACGAGCGGGTCTCTCCGGAGCCTCGCTCGTGCACCCGCAGGGCGACGTGCCGGGGGCCCCGGTCGACGACGAACTCGACGTTGACGCCGTCCGGGTAGGCCGCGGCGGGGCTGACAGGCGGCGCGGTGAACAGGTCGCCCGCGTGCGCGAGGTCGTCGACGAAGGCGACCGCGTGCGGGTTGCCCATGTTGACGTTGCGCGCGGGCCAGCTGCGCTCGCCGACGGTCACCTCGACATCGCCCTCGGGGAGGCGGGCGCGGCCCATGCCGACCGTGACGTCGCCCTCCTTGTCGATGTGGACGGTCTTGACGCCCCCGCGCGTGGCGACCGCGAGGTCGCCCTCCTCGACGTGGCCGGCGTGCTGGAGGTAGCGCGCGAACACGCGCACGCCGTTGCCGCACATCTCCGCCACCGAGCCGTCGCCGTTGCGGTAGTCCATGAACCACTCGGCCTCGGCCGCCATCGCGCGCGCCTCGGGGTGCGCCGCGGACCGCACGACGTGCAGCAGCCCGTCGCCGCCGATGCCCGCGCGGCGGTCGCACAGGGCGGCCACGGCGGCGGGCGGGAGGTCCAGGGCGTTGTCCGGGTCCGGGACGATCACGAAGTCGTTCTCGGTCCCGTGCCCCTTGAGGAAGGCGATGCGCGTGCTCATTCCTCGATCGTACGGCGCGGGTACGACAGCGCCGGTCGGACGGGGTGACGGCGTCAAGCACGCGCGTGTGCGGCTCGGCTCCGTCCGGCGGCTCAGCGCAGCCGGGCGACCCGCCAGACGGCCAGGACGACAGCCGCGGCGACCATCACGGCGTACGCGAGGATCACGCGCCAGTCGGGGCGCCGTCCGGAGCCGCGCAGGGGCAGTCCTGGCCACGTGTAACCGACGCGGCGGGCGGCCATCATGCCCCACCCGGCGGCGCAGGAGCAGATCAGCAGGCCGAGCATGGCGACGACGGCGCCGCTGTCGCCGAAGTCGAAGGCGAGGGGGAAGGCGAACATCAGCGAGCCGACGGTGGCCAAGGCGACGATCGGGGCCAACTGCCAGATCCGCAGTCGGCGTTGGGGCCGCAGTTCGACCTCGACCTCAGGGCCTGAGGCGAACATCTCCTCGGGCTCGGGTCCGTCGTCCGTGACCCCGTCGGGCGTCTCGTCGTCCTCGTCGGGGCCGTCGGGGGCCAGCTCGCCGTCGGCGTCCAGGGGGCCGTCCACGGGCTCCTGGGAGGCGTCGGCGGGCTCGGTGGGGGCGTCGTCGTCCTGGCGTGCGTCACGGGGCTCGGAGGAGCCGTTCTCGCGCCCGCCGGGGCGCGGGATGCCGTCGATCAGGTGTGGGGCGCCCTCGGGGTCGGCCGCGAAGCCGTCCGCGCGCGGACGGTCGTCGTCCGGCTTCCGTTCGTCCCGCCCGGAAGGGCGGTTCTCGGTGCCTTGTGCGGTGTCGCGAGGGCCGGCCTCCATCGCCACGCGCCCTCCCAACTCGGACTCCACTTGGTCGATCGAAGCTCGATGATGGCACGGTACGAACGGCCCGGATGACGGCCTGGGCGTCCCGATGCCATGACGTGATCAGGCTGTAACCGGTCGTTCGACCAACGCCGATGCGAGGCGCGGAAGTTCCTCGCGGTCCGCCGCGCCCCCACTCAACCAGTGCACCCTGGGATCGCGCCTGAACCACGAATCCTGACGGCGCGCGAAGCGCTTGGTGGCGCGGACGGTCTCCGCCCGCGCCTCGTCCTCGGTGCACTCGCCGGAGAGGGCCGCCAGGATCTGCTGGTAGCCCAGCGCGCGCGAGGCGGTGAGCCCGTCGCGCAACCCCTGCGCCTCCAGTGCGCGCACCTCGTCGACGAGTCCGGCCTCCCACATGCGGTCGACCCTCAGGGCGATGCGTTCATCGAGTTCCGGGCGGGCGACGTCGACGCCGATCTGGACGGTGTCGTAGACCGAATCGTGGCCCGGGAGGTTGGCGGTGAAGGGCCTGCCGGTGATCTCGATCACTTCGAGGGCCCGGACGATACGGCGCCCGTTGCCCGGCAGGATCGCGCGCGCGGCGTCCGGGTCGGCCGCTGCCAGGCGCGCGTGCAGGGCGCCGGAGCCGCGCAGGGCCAGCTCGTCCTCCAGGCGGGCGCGCACCTCGGGGTCGGTGCCGGGGAACTCCAGGTTGTCGACCGCGCCGCGGACGTACAGGCCGGAGCCGCCGACCAGGATCGGCCAGCGGCCCTCGGCGAGCAGCGCGTCGATCCGCGCGCGGGCGAGGCGCTGGTACTCGGCGACGGACGCGGTCTCGGTGACGTCCCAGATGTCCAGGAGGTGGTGGGGAACTCCGCCGCGCTCCTCGATCGTTAGCTTGGCGGTACCGATGTCCATTCCCCGGTAGAGCTGCATGGAGTCGGAGTTGATGACCTCACCGCCCAACCGCTGGGCCAGGAAGACCCCCAGATCGGATTTTCCGGCCGCAGTCGGTCCGACGACGGCGATGACTCGGGGGGCGGGGGGTGCGCTGCTCACGGCACCAGTCTCGCAAACCTCGCGGGGCGCGCTCGACCGGTGAGGGTGACGGGATCAGAAGTGCGCGAGTACCGTATGAAGTGGGTATGAGCGCTTTTACGAAGTTCGTTCGCTGCAGGTGACGTAACGCGCGAGGGAAGGTGACCCGATGGGTCTCATGGACAATTTGAAGGCCAAGCTCGCCCCGGCCAAGGACAAGGTCTCCGACCTCGCACAGCAGCACGGGGGCAAGATCCAGGACGGCATCGAGAAGGCCGCCAAGGCGGTCGACGAGCGGACCAAGGGCAAGTACAGCGACAAGATCCACTCCGGTACCGACAAGGCCAAGGACGCCGTGGACCGCATCGCGCACAAGGACGACGGCACGACCGGCACTCCGCCGAGCGCGCCGCCCCCGGCGTCCTGATCCGCACCCAGGACGCCTGCCGGCGGACGGCCCTCCGGGGTCGTCCGCCGGCGCGCACCCGAGGGGCTACGACCAGGTCGCGACCACGTACCCGACGCCGTACGGCGCGTCCTCGTACAGCAGCTCGCCGCTGAGCCCCGCGTCCTTGCCCGCGCCCGCCAGGACCTGCCAGGGCGCCCGGCCCGACACCATGAGCTGGCGGGCCAGCTCGACGTCCATGGCTTCGAGCGCCGTCACGTCCGCCTTGCCGAGCGCCTGGCCCGCCTCCGCGTCGAAGGGCGCCGCCCGCTCGTCGAGGTAGCCCGGCGCCTTCAGCGTCCGGCACGCGCTCGCGTCGCCCATCACCAGCAGCGCGACCCGCTCGGCCCGCTCGGCGGCCTCCCGCCCGAACCGCACGCACTGCTCCGCACCGAAGGGCTCCCCGACCCCAAGTCCCTCGATCGGGGCATCCCCCCAGCCGACCTTCCCGAGCAGCCAGGCCCCCACCGCGAGCGACGGCGGCAGTAGCCGCCCGCTCCCGTCGCCGTCCCCGTCGCCCTGCCCCAGCCGGACGACGATGTCGGCGCCGAACCCCCGGAACGACCCCGGCGTCCCCTGCGCGTACGGGCCGCACCCGTGTTCCGCCGCGGGGCCCACGACCACGAGCCGGTCGGGGCGGGCGGCGGCGATCACACCCAGTGCGTCCAGGCAGGCGGCTCTGGCGGCGTCCAGTTCGGGCGCTGCTCCCGCGGCGATCTCGGGCACCAGGAGCGGCGGACAGGGACAGACTGCGGCGGCGACAAGCATGATCGGCAGCGTATCCCCGGGAAGCGGTCACACGTCACAAACGGGTCGGTCGGACATGGAAGGGATCGGCCTGGCGGGCGGCGTGAGGACGGGACCGTACCGACGCGAGGACGAGGCCGTGCCGACGCGACGGCAGCGTCAAAACGCATCCGTATCGTCGCTACGCCAGCGTGAGGACGGACCCGTCGCGACCTGACGCCCACGTCACGACGGCGACGAACCGTCCTGACGGCAGCGTCGGGACGCTACGGACTCGTCGCGACGCACCCCGATCCGACGAACCGGTACCGTCCCGACGCCGCTCTCCCGCCACGCCGCACCCCGCCCCGCGCCCCGTCTCAACGAGCCGCGCTGTCCTCGATCAGCTCGGCCAACGAGAACCGCGTCAGAAACGTCTCGAACTGACCGTCCGTGAGAAGAAGGAACCCGTCGTCCTGCCGGTACAGCCGCGTACGCCGGGGCATGCGCGGGTGCGTGGGGCTGAACGCGCGCGCCTGGAGCTCCAGTTCGCACAGGGCCTGCTCGCGGGTCCCCTCGATCTCACCGAGCACGGAGGCGGACCAGCGCTTGCCGTCGCCGCTCCCGGAGGTCGACTCGACGACGAGCCCCCACCGCCGGACGACGGCGTCCGAGAGGCCGCCTGTGCCGTCAGTCAACGCTGCATCCGCCCGTGGCGACCGGCAGCGGGGCGGGGACGCCGACCTTGGGGAGGCCGAGCATGACGCCGGCCGGGGCGGCGGCCTTCTCGGCGGTGCGCTTCTCCCAGGCGTCGCCCGCGCGCGTGCGGCGCACGTCGAGGACGGGGCCCTCGGCGAGGAGGTGGTGCGGGGCGGCGTAGGTGATCTCGACGGTGACAATGTCGCCGGGGCGGACGTCCTGGTCGGGCTTGGTGAAGTGGACGAGGCGGTTGTCGGGGGCGCGGCCGGACAGGCGCCGGGTGGCGTCGTCCTTGCGACCCTCGCCCTCGGCGACCATCAGCTCCAGGGTGCGGCCGACCTGCTTCTTGTTCTCGTCCCAGGAGATCTCCTCCTGGAGGGCGACAAGGCGCTCGTAGCGCGCCTGGACGACCGCCTTGGGGATCTGGCCCTCCATGGTCGCCGCGGGCGTCCCGGGGCGCTTGGAGTACTGGAAGGTGAACGCCTGGGCGAAGCGGGCCTCACGGACGACGTGGAGGGTCTGCTCGAAGTCCTCCTCGGTCTCCCCGGGGAAGCCGACGATGATGTCGGTGGAGATCGCCGCGTGCGGGATGGCCGCGCGGACCTTCTCGATGATCCCCAGGTAGCGCTCCTGGCGGTAGGAGCGGCGCATCGCCTTGAGGACGGTGTCCGAGCCGGACTGGAGCGGCATGTGGAGCTGCGGCATCACGTTGGGCGTCTCGGCCATGGCGGCGATGACGTCGTCCGTGAAGTCCCGGGGGTGCGGGGAGGTGAAGCGCACGCGCTCCAGGCCGTCGATCTTCCCGCAGGCGCGCAGGAGCTTGCTGAACGCCTCGCGGTCGCCGATGTCGCTGCCGTACGCGTTGACGTTCTGGCCGAGCAGGGTGATCTCGGAGACGCCCTCGCCGACCAGGGCCTCGATCTCGGCCAGGATGTCGCCGGGGCGGCGGTCCTTCTCCTTGCCGCGCAGGGCCGGGACGATGCAGAAGGTGCAGGTGTTGTTGCAGCCGACGGAGATCGACACCCAGGCCGCGTAGGCGCTCTCCCGGCGCGTGGGCAGCGTGGAGGGGAACGCCTCCAGGGACTCGGCGATCTCGACCTGCGCCTCTTCCTGCACGCGTGCGCGTTCCAGCAGGACCGGCAGCTTGCCGATGTTGTGGGTGCCGAAGACGACGTCCACCCAGGGCGCCTTCTTGACGATCGTGTCGCGGTCCTTCTGCGCGAGGCAGCCGCCGACGGCGATCTGCATGCCCGGACGGGACGCCTTCTTCGGCGCGAGGCGGCCGAGGTTGCCGTAGAGCCGGTTGTCGGCGTTCTCACGGACCGCGCAGGTGTTGAAGACCACGACGTCGGCGTCCCCGTCGGAGCCCTCGGGCGCGCGGACGTATCCGGCGCCCTCCAGCAGACCGGCCAGGCGTTCGGAGTCGTGGACGTTCATCTGGCACCCGTACGTGCGTACTTCGTAGGTCTTCACGTCCACGGGCTGGCTCCGGTCGCTGCTGCTGGTCATGGCTCAAGGGTAGGCGGTGCCCCGGACAGCCTCGTCCCCCAGTCGGAGCAACCGCTTGTCACTGCTTCGTCACAGCCCGCGTTCACGGGGCAACTCCCGCCAGGCATCCCGTGTCGAACCGGTTGTCAGCGACAAACGGGGAAAGACCGATCACCAGGGAATGGTGGACACGTCATGAGGAACCGCAGGAATCTCGCGCTCGGCGCGGCCGCGCTCCTGCTCCTGACCGGGGCCGGGATCACCACGGCGCCCGCCGCCTTCGCGGGGACGCCGGGCGGCACGTACGCGAACGACCGCAACAGCGACTTCGACGGCGACGGGTACGACGACGCCCTGACCGGCGCCCCGGGCGGCACGGTCGGCGGCCAGGCGGGCGCGGGCTACGTCACCGTCCAGTACGGCTCGGCGAAGGGGATCGTCGCTCCCAGGGGCCGCACAGCCGTTCTGAACCAGGATTCCGCCGGGGTCCCCGGGGCGGCTCGGTCGGGGAACGGCTTCGGGTCCGCCGTGGCGACCGGCGACGTGAACGGGGACGGGTACGACGACGCGCTCGTGGGCGTGCCGGGCGAGGACGTCGGCGGGAAGGCGGACGCCGGCCGCGCGGTCGTCCTGTACGGCTCCGCGCGCGGGCTGCGCGGCACCGGGGCGGTCTCCCTGACGGCCGTCGAGCCGCAGCAGGAGGCGCGGTACGGCACCGCCGTGGCCGCCGCGCACTTCACCGGCGCGACCCCGGGCGACGGGATCGCCGTGGCCGACACGGGCGGCGTGGACCTCTTCTCGGACGAGGGCCCGATGCTGCGGGTGACGCGCCTGGAGACCGTCGACGACCCGGGCGGCGTGTCCGTCGTCCCCGTCGGCCTGACGACCGGGAACTTCGACGGCGACGGGTACGCCGACCTCGTCGTCTCCGGGCTGAGCCTGGTGGACGGCGAAGGGGTGCGCGGGCGCACGGTCGTCTTCCGGGGCGACCCGTACGCCCTGCGCTACCACCGCGACCTGACCGGTGGCCCGGCAGAGGCGGCCGGGGACGTCAACGGCGACGGCTACGACGACCTGGCCACCGGCGAGGAGGGCGGGCCGTCCTACGGGGGCCTCGTGCTGCTCCGGTACGGCAGCCCCGAGGGGATCACCGAACTCGCCGACGAGCTGTCCCAGGACACGCCCGGCATCCCCGGCACCGCGCGCGAGGGCGACGCCTGGGGCACCGACCTCTCGATCGCCGACACGGACGGCGACGGCCATGCCGACCTCGCCGTCGGCGCGCCCGGCAAGAACGCCGGCAAGGGCGCCGTCTGGATCGTCCGGGGGCAGGTGCGCGGCTGGACGCCGGACGGCCTCAAGCACTTCGACCTCGACTCGGCCGCCGTCCCCGGCACCGCCCGCCCCGGCGACGCGTTCGGCGCCCAGGTCCGCCTGATCGACACCGACCGCGACGGCCGCGCGGAACTCCTCTCGGCCGCGCCCGGCGCGAACGCCGGCTCCGGCACGGTGACCGCCTTCCCTGCCGCCCCTGACGGCGTGACCGCCAAGGGCTCCCGCCCGTTCGACGGCACCTCCTTCGGTGCCGTCGGCAAGGGGGCGCGGTTCGGGGCGGCGATCGACGAGTGACGGTTCCGCCGGTCAGGTCAGGCACCGGCACCGCCGCACCCACGCGCGGAGAGCCGCGACACGCATGACCGCAGCATCCGGCGGATCAACGGGCTCGCTCCCGGCGCGCGGGCGACGTGCCTCGCCTCGGGAGGGCGCCGTCGGCGTCAGGAGCCTCGCGCCCGCGCGGGGGTGCCAGGGGGCGGGCTGACGCGAGCGTCTGACGTCGCCTCACGCGAGAAGCGGCGGAGCACGAAGCAGCGTCCGATGCGCACGCACGCGTGAACGTCGCACGAAGTCCGACCCGCGCGCGGAAGGAGGCGCCCCTCACCACCTCAGCCCAGCAACGCCAACCGAGCATCCACCTCGTCCGCCGTAGCGTGCCCGTGCGCCAGCGGTACCACCCGCTCACCGTCGACGGCGAGCAGCGTCGGAAACCCGCTCACCCCGAGTTCCGCGCTGCGCCGGAACCCGGCCTGGGCCTCCGTACGCGCGCGGGGTGATGCGAAGGCGGTGACGACGGCGTCCGCGTCCAGGCCGTGGGCCTCGGCGAGCTTCCGGTAGGTGGCCGGGTCGGAGAGGCTGAGGCCGTCGATGTAGAAGGCGTCCTGGAGGGCCGTCGCGAGTTCGACGACCCGGTCGGGCGCGGACGCGCGCAGGGCGGCGAGGCCCCGTGCGGCGGCCTCGGAGTCCATGACGAAGGAGCCGTCCTCGATGAGCCGCCGGTAGGGCTCGGCGAAGACCGCGCCGGTCAGTTCGGTGATCTTCCGGTTGGCGCCCTGGACGTGCCCGAACTCGCGGATCGGAACGCGCCGCGAGCCGGTGAAGAGGCCCCCGGGGACGACCTCGACGGGCAGTTCCGGGTGGCGCGCGGCGGTCTCGCGGACGGTGGCGGAGAAGCCGTGGGACCAGCCGCAGTAGGCGTCGTACACGTAGACGAGCTGCATCGATGACCTCGACAGGGTGCGGCGCTCGCCGGACGCGAGCGATTCACCTGAGGGAACAGTATCTGCCCCCTCAGATATTTCCGTCGCGGCGGAGCCTCAGGGCAGCCGCGGCAGCATGTCCCGCGTGGCATGGCTCAGGACGCGCAGGTCCTCGGTGAACCGCTGCCGGTCCTCCTCGGGCAGCGGCGCGAGGAAGTACCGCTCGATGTTCGCCACGTGCACGCGCGCCGCCGCGACGACGGTCTCCTCGCCGAGGGCCGTGAGGCGCACCAGGCGCCCGCGCCGGTCGCCGGGGTCCTCCACCCGCTCGACGAGCCCCGCGGCCTCCATGCGGTCCACGAGGCGGGTCGCGCCCCCGGTCGTCAGCACCTGCTCCTGGGCCACGGCCCGCATGGACAGCCCGGGTTCACCCGCGCGCCCGAGGATCAGCAGCACCTCGAAGGTCAAGTGGGTGATCCCGCACTCGACCTCAAGCGCGCGCCCCAGGATGTACTCCAGCCGGTTGGCGGCACCCTGCAGCCGCCCGAACGCGAGCACCAGCTCGTCGTTCGCCGCTTCCCGTGCCGTCGAGATCCCCGTCCCCGCGCCCACGCTTCCCCCACCGCTCTCCTCGGTCGCCATGCACCGATCATGCCTGATGGCCGGGGTGAAGCCGCGCACACTCACAAGGATCTGACGCCCGCTCGGCGAGACGGAGGCCGGGCGTCCGATTGTCAGTGGCCTTTCGTACGATGACGACGATCGGAGCAAATCCGGTCGGAGCACCGTTGAAGGGACCTCCCCCCATGAAGCTCGACATCTTCAGCGAAATCCAGGACCCCAAGCCCTGGGCCCCCGATCACCAGCACCTGCGGATGACCCAGGCTCTGGAGCAGGCGGAGCTTGCCGACAGGCTGGGGTACGGCTGCTGGTGGCAGGTCGAGCACCACGGCGCTCAGGAGTTCAGCCTGTCGTCGGCGCCCGAGCTGTTCCTCGCCGCGCTCTCGCAGCGCACCACGCGGATACGGCTCGGGCACGCCGCCGTGCTGGCCCCGCCGCAGATCAACCACCCGATCCGGGTCGCCGAGCGGGCCGCCGTGCTCGACCACCTCAGCGGCGGGCGGGTCGAGTTGGGGCTGACGCGGTCGACGGCCCCGGAGTGGCGGCTGTTCGGGGTGGACCCGGCGACCGTGCGGGAGCGGGTGGCGGAGGTGTTCGAGACCGTCCCGCGCATCTGGGGCGGCGACCTCGCGGTCACCGGGGGCGTGCCCGTCGTGCCCTCGCCCCTCCAGGACCCGCACCCGCCGCTGTGGCAGGCCGCGTCCACGCCCGGGTCGTTCGAGGAGGCCGGGCGCCGGGGCGTCGGGGTGCTCGGGACGACGCTGTGGGAGCCGCTTGAGCGGGTCGGCCGGCTGGTCGAGCTGTACCGCGCGGCGGCGGCCGACTGCACCGCGCCCGCGGGCGCGTTCGTCAACGACCAGATCGCGTTCTTCACGTTCGTGCACTGCGCCGAGACCGACGAGCAGGCCATGCGGGACGGCGCGGCAGCGGCGGCGGCCTGGTACACGGCCCGCGCGCTGACCTTCTTCGAGGCGGCCGACGCGTTCTTGGAGAACATGAACCGCGAGAAGGAGCTGATGGCCTCCCCGGACGGCGGCGGGCGCGCGGGCGCGTTCCTGCGCGCGGAGGCGGACGCGCTGGGCGGGCCCAACGCCGCGCAGCTGGCCATCGGCCGCATCCTCCAGGGCGAGACGGTGCCCGAGGAGGAGCTGTTCGCGGCGCTGAGCGAGCAGGGCTCCCTGATCGTCGGGTCCCCCGAGACCGTCCGCAAGAAGATCCGCGCGTACGCCGACCTCGGCATCGACCGGCTGATGTGCTTCCAGCAGGTCGGCGGGCTGTCGCACGAGAGCGTGCTGCGCAGCATCGAGCTGGTCGGCGAGCTGATCCCCGAGTTCGACCTGGCCGGCTGAGCCCTCAGGGGTCGATCAGGCCGGCGCGGATCGCGTAGCGCGTGAGCTCCAGGCGGTCGCGCATCCCGAGCTTCTGCAGGAGGTTGGCCCGGTGACGCTCAACCGTCTTGGCGCTGATGAACAGGAGGTTCCCGATCTCCTTCGAGGTGTGCCCCTCGGCGACGAGCTTCAGGATCTCCTCCTCGCGCTCCGTGATCGGCCGCTCCGGCAGGCCGTCACCCCGGTGCAGCCGGTCCAGGTAGGACCGCACCAGCGCCCGCTCCGCGCCGGGGTAGATGAACGGCTCGTCCCGCATCGCCGCGCGGCACGCCTCGACGAGGTCCCGGTCGGCGGCCGACTTCAGCACGTACCCGCCCGCGCCGGCCTTCAGCGCCTCGAAGAAGTACTGCTCGTTGTCGTACATCGTGAGGATGAGGATCCGCAGGTCGGGCAGTCTCCGCGACAGCTCCCGCGCGGCCTGCAGCCCCGTCATCCGGGGCATCGCCACGTCCAGCACCGCCAGGTCGACGTCCTCGCTCCGCGCGCGCTCCACCGCCTCCGCGCCATCCCCCGCCTCCGCGACGACGCTCAGATCGGCCTCGCCGTCCAGGATCAGCCGCACGCCCCGGCGCACCAGGGTGTGGTCATCGGCCAACAGCACACGGATCGGCGCCCGCGAACGGCCGGCGGACCGGTCGGTCATTTCCGCCCCCCGGGCGCGGGCGGGAGGCCGGTACGGGAGGGATCGCGCAGGGGCGGGCCGGCGGAGGCCGGGGCGGCCGTCCCGGGCGCGTCGACGGCGGTCCCGGGCACGTCGACGGCGGCGGTCCCGGAAGCCGGTTCAGCGTCCAGGGCCGGGAGGCCGGCGGCCGTGCCGGAGGCGGGCGCGACGCCTCCGACGGCCGCGATCCCGTCGTCGCCGGCGCCTCCCACAGGGCCGGACGGATCACCGGCCGACCGGCGCGCGCACGCGGAGCGCTCGTCCGCCGCGACGCCGCCTCGTGCCCGTTCCGCCCCCGCCACGCCACCGTCCGCCGCCTGGTCGCCCGTCCCCGCGCAGGCGCCCGCCTGTCGGCCGGAATCCGCGAGCCCGGCCCCGCTCGCCCTCTCCCGTCCCTCGGCCGTCGCCCCGTCAACACCGCGCCCCGGAACTCCCCCGACCGGGGACGCCGTCAGCTCGGCGGCGAGCGGTGGAAACCCCATCTCGTGTCCCCGCTGTCCGTCCCCGCCACGCGCCCCCACCGGCAGGACGACGGGAATGCGCAGACGGACCTCCGCGCCCCCGCCGGGGGCGTCCGTGAGGGTGAGACGGGCGCCGACGAGAAGGGCGCGCTCGCGCATGCCGGGTATGCCGGCGCCCTCGGGCGCCCCCCGGAAGCCCTTGCCGTTGTCACGGACGACGAGTTCGGCGCCGCCGGGCACGGGCCGCAGCCGCAGTTCCGCGCGGTCGGCGGTGCTGTGGCGGGCGGTGTTGGTGAGGGCTTCCTGGGCAACGCGGTAGATCACGAGTTCGGACTCCTCGGGGAGCGGGGGCAAGCCGGCGGCGAGGTCGCGCCGGACGGTCAGACCGTGGGTGGTGAACTCACCGGCGAGCGACCGCAGGGCGCTGACCAGACCGAGTTCGTCGAGCACGCCGGGCCGCAGCCGGCGCGCGATGCGGCGGATCTCGTCCAGCCCCGCGCGCGTCGCCTCCTGCGCCTGCCCGATCTCCTCGCGCAGTTCGTCCGGCACCCGGTCGGCGACCCGCTTGAGCTGGAGGAGGACGGCGGTGAGGGTCTGCCCGACCTCGTCGTGCAGCTCGCGCGCGATGCGGTGCCGCTCACCCTCCTGCGCGGACAGCGCCCGCCCGGCACTGGCGGCCCGCTCGGCCTCCAGCCGGTCGAGCATCGCGTTGTACGTCATGATCAGCTCGGCGGTCTCCACCGGCCCCGCGACGACCGCACGCCCGCCGGGCCGCAGCAGGTCGGCGGAGGCCATGGCGCGCCCGAGCCGCCCCAGCGGGGCGAGACCGATGCGCAGGACGACGGCGTTGGCGACGAGCAGCACCACGAGCCCGGCGGCCACGACCAGCGCCTCGGCGGGCAGCACCGGCGTCGAGACGGTGACCGGGCCGAGCAGCAGAGCCGCGGCGACGACGAGGCCGACCGCGTTGAGGCAGAACATCCGCCAGAACAGCGACACGCTCCCGACTCCTCCTCTCCCGCTCCGCGACCCTCGCGAGGTCCCGCCCCGCACCCACGACACGCCCGTGACCAGCATCTTCGCCCGCAGCCAGATCCGTCCATCCGTCATGACACCCATATCGCCACCGTACGGCCGGATGGCAGCATGACGGTTCCGGGCATGTGTCCGGATCACATCGGCAAGACTTCCGTACACCGCGGAACTCTCAGCACGACATCAGCATCAAGGGGAAGAGAAACGTGTCTGCTCCACGCCTCCGGTCGACGCCGTTGCCGGGCATCGGGGTCCAGTACGACCTCGTGACGCGCGACCACCGCCACCTCTCGGTCGTGGCGCACCGCGACGGCACGCGGACGGTGAACGTGTACCGGTCCGACGACCCCGACTCCTGCGCCCAGTCCCTGCGGCTGACCACCGCCGAGGCGGGTTCGCTGATCGACGCGCTGATGCCGTCGCACCACAGCCCGAGCCTGCTCTACACCACCGACCTGGGGCTGGTCGCCGAGCGCGTGGAGGTCGGGGCGACCTCCCGGTGGAACGGGCGGCTGCTGGGCGACACCCGGATGCGCACCGAGACCGGTGCCTCGATCGTCGCGGTGCTGCGGCGCGCGGAGGCGATCCCGTCGCCCGCGCCGGACTTCCGGCTGGCCGGCGGTGACACGGTGATCGTGATCGGCACCCGGGAGGGCGTCGACGCGGCGGCCGCGATACTCGGTCAGGAGTGAACGGGTGCACTCCGCGGTCCTGCTCATCGAGTTCGGCTCCATCATCCTCGGCCTCGGACTGCTCGGGCGGGTCGCCGCCCGGTTCCAGTTCTCGCCGATCCCGCTGTACCTGCTGGCCGGTCTCGCCTTCGGTGAGGGCGGGCTGCTGCCGCTCGGCGCGAGCGAGGAGTTCGTCGCGACCGGCGCCGAGATCGGTGTCATCCTCCTGTTGCTGATGCTCGGCCTGGAGTACACGGCCAGCGATCTCGTCTCGAACCTCAAGTCGCACTACCCCGCCGGGCTGGTCGACTTCTGTCTCAACGCGCTCCCGGGCGCCGCCGCCGCGCTGCTGCTGGGCTGGGGGCCGGTCGCGGCCGTCGTCCTCGCGGGCGTCACCTGGATCTCGTCGTCCGGGGTGATCGCGAAGGTGCTCGGCGACCTGGGGCGGGTCGGCAACCGGGAGACGCCGGTGATCCTCAGCATCCTCGTGCTGGAGGACCTGGCGATGGCGGTCTACCTGCCGATCGTCACCGCGCTGGTCGCGGGCGCCGGGCTCCTGTCGGGCTCGCTGACGCTGGCGATCGCGCTCGGCGTCGCCGGGCTCGTGCTGTTCGTCGCGCTGCGGTACGGGCGCCTCATCTCGCGGTTCGTCTCCAGCGACGACCCGGAGAAGCTGCTGCTCGTCGTGCTGGGGCTGACGATCCTGGTGGCGGGTGTGGCGCAGGAGCTCCAGGTGTCGGCCGCCGTCGGCGCGTTCCTGGTGGGCATCGCGCTCTCCGGTGAGGTCGCCGAGGGCGCGCACACCCTGCTGAGCCCGCTGCGGGACCTCTTCGCCGCCGTCTTCTTCGTGTTCTTCGGGCTGCACACGGACCCGGCGAGCATCCCGCCCGTACTGCTGCCCGCGCTCGCGCTGGCGATCGTGACAGCCTGCACGAAGGTCGCCACCGGCTACTGGGCCGCCCGGCGCGCGGGCATCTCCGTCCGGGGCCGCTGGCGCACGGGCGGCACGCTGGTCGCGCGCGGTGAGTTCTCCATCGTCATCGCGGGTCTCGCGGTCACGGCCGGCATCGAGCCCTCGCTGGGCCCGCTGGCCACCGCGTACGTCCTTCTGCTGGTCATCCTCGGCCCGTTGACCGCCCGCTACACCGAACCCCTCGCAACCCGTTGGGCGTTGCGCCGGGAGAGCGCCAAGGCCCAGGAGCAGGCGCCCGCGCTGGAGAAGCAGGAGCAGACCTCGGTGGGCGACTGAGGTCCCGCCCCGGCCGTACGGCCCTCGGAGCGGTGCGCGGTAGGCGCCGTTTCGGGGGCCGTTCGCCATGCGGGCGCCCGCGGAGTGGACGCGGCTCCGAAGTCGCCCTTCCAGAAGAAGTCGCCCTCCTGGAAAGGGAGTTGAGCGCCCGTCCGACAACTTCTCCCACACCGTCAGGAAGCGTCCGACAACGCCTCCCGCATGACGCAGGTCACATCTCGTTGTGATCAAACCGTGGAACCTCCGTGTGGTTGTCGTGGCATGCTCATGGACCGTTACCGGCGAGTAAGGCGCCCTGCCCCGCCGGTCGTTCACTCCTTCACCCCCCTCACCTCCAGGACTGACGTTGCGCCGACGCACGAGGCCCTACCGCGCCCTCCTGCCCGCCTTAACCGCGAGCGCCCTGCTCCTCGCGGCGGGCTGCTCCGCCGCCCCGGCGGACGACCGCCCCGCCGCGGCCGACGAACAGATCGTCGCGGACCTCTCGACGCCCGCTCCGGACGACGCCCCGCTGGCCGTCGTCGCCGCGCCCGACGACGTGCCGACCGCCACCGCGCGCCCCGGCGGCGGGTCCGGCGGGCGGGTGAAGGCCGGAAAGCTGAGCGTGGCCTCGTACGACAGCCGGACCGGACGGGCCGTCATCTCCTCCAACGGGGGCAAGGGAAGCGAAAGTTCCCCATCGCCCACAAATTCCCCAAGCCCCTCGGAAACCACCGGAAACACGGAGTCGCCCACCGCCTCCGCGTCCCCTTCCGATTCCGAATCGGCCTCGTCCTCCCCGCCGTCCTCTCCCTCGCCCACCGACTCGGCTCCCGCCCAGTCCACCGCCGTGGGCGACGTCATCGCCAGCGCCCCCGCCCCGGGCGCCCCCAACGGTCTGCTCGCCAAGGTGACCAAGGTCCTCGGCGAGACGGACGAGGGCACCGAGGTGGAGACCGAACCGGCGCAACTGAACGCGCTGCTGGCCGACGAGACGGCGAAGGGGAGCGTGCCCGTCGACCCGTCCGCGTTCCGGATCGACAAGCTCCTGCCGGACGTCGACATCTCCTGGTCGAAGACCGAGGACGTACACATCGGCCCGAAGGGCGCGACCGTGCCGCTCGGCAGCCTGCGTCTCGACGTCACCGCCGGGCTGCCGGAGATCGGCGACGCGTCCGCGTCGGCCTCGGCGTCCGTGTCCGGCTTCGTCCAGGTCGCCCCGCAGGTCGACTTCACGTACGGGGGCGAGGGCGCCGACGCCTCCCCGCTCTCGGCGTACCTGGGCGTCTCCGGCGACTGGTCCTCCGGCTGGGCCCTCAGGGGCCGCGCCGCCGCCTCGGCGACCACCCAGCGCATCCCCTTCGCCAAGCTGCACGCCGACCCGGTGCTCCAGGTCGGGCCGGTCCCCGTCGTCGTCAACCTGGACCTGACCTGCTACGTCCAGATCACCGGCGACGGCAAGGTCACGGTCGACGTCGAGCAGAGCGTCGAGGGCGACTTCAAGGCGGGCGGGACCTTCGGGCTCGGCCAGGGCTGGTCGCCGGTCAACTCCTCGACGGTGACGAGCACTCCGGTCCGGACGTCCGTCACGTCCGCCGGTTCCGTCAAGGCGGCGCTGGGCGCGGAGGCGAGCGTGGGCCTGTACGGCACCGTCGGCGTCGTCGCCGACCTCGCGCCGTACGTGCGCGGTGAGGGCCGGCTCTCCGTCACCGGCACGGACGGCGACTTCGAGGCCCGGGGCACCTGGGCGCTGTTCGGCGGCATCGACCTCACCGGGACCCTGCGGTTCCAGTTGTCGATCTTCGGCACGCCCGTGTTCCAGCGGGACATCCCGTTGGGCGCGCTGCACCGCGAGTGGAAGCTGGCGGGCTCACCGGAGTGAGGCCGGGCGGGTCCCCGTACGCGGGGGCCCGCTTGTCCGTGCGGGCGTCCTCGCCATGGACGGCGCCCGCCCTGGCGTCCCTGCCCGGACAAGGGCTCACCTGCCCCTCCTAGCGCCCCCGCCCCGGATGGGGAACCCCCTACCCGTCCTGACTCCCCCACCCCTGCCTCCGCAGCACCGCCGCCACGTCCGGCGCCTCGTAGTGCTCGCCCTTGAGCACCTTCCCGTCCGCCCTGCGGGCGACCTCCCCGTCGGGCCCGAGCTTCGTCATGTTGGACCGGTGGATCTCCGCGAGCACGGCGTCGAGGTCGATCCCGTGCACGAGCGCCGTCCCGTAGGCGACGTACACGACGTCCGCGAGCTCGTGCGCGAGCCGGTCGAGCGGGCCGGTGACGGAGACCTCCGCCACCTCGGCGGCCTCCTCCGCGAGGAGCTTCCCGCGGTGCTCGGCGAGCGCGGGGGCGACCTCGGCGGGCGTACTGCGGGCGTCGAGCCCGAAGGCTCGGTGGAACTCACGGACCAATTCGGCGGGCGACGAACTCATGCACCGACTGTAACGGCGCCCACTGACAGCCCCGCCCCGGCATCCCCGCCCCGGCGGTCGCGGCCCGGACGTCCCCGGGCCCAGGGACACGATCGAGACGCCCCCAGGCCACTCCCCACGCCCCGGCGCTCCCCTCCCCGACTCCCTCCCGCCCTGTTCACCGCCCGCCCCGCCTGGCAGGATCGCGCCATGCCCAAGCTGTCCGCCCGAATCGGCAAACGCCACGCGCTCGAAGGCGCGGCGGCCGGTGTCGTCGTGCTCGGGCTGCTGCTGTGGTGGCTGCTGCCCCTGGGCGACAAGCCACCGTCCGGGTCGATCACGATCAGCACCGGCAACCAGGCGGGCGTCTACTACGAGTACGCGCGCCTGCTGAAGGGCGAGCTGTCCAAGGACATGCCGGACCTGGACGTCACCCTGCGCCAGAGCAACGGCTCGCAGGAGAACGTCGCGCGCGTGGCCGACCGGAAAGCGACCTTCGCGATCGCCGCCGCCGACGCCGTCGGGATGTACGACAGCAGGCACGCGGGCGCGGCGAACGAACTGCGCGCGGTGGCGCGCCTGTACGACGACTACCTCCAGCTGGTCGTGCCGGCGGACTCCCCCGTGACGTCGGTCGCCGGTCTGCGGGGCAAGCGGGTCGGTACGGGGTTGGAGGGTTCCGGGGTGCGCCTCATGGCCGACCGGGTGCTCGACGCGGCGGGCATCGACCCGGACAGGGACATCACGGCCATGGACGAGGGCATCGACTCGGGCCCGGAGCACCTGCGGGAGGGCCGGATCGACGCGTTCTTCTGGTCCGGCGGCGTGCCGACGAAGGGGCTGCAGAAGCTGTTCAGCGCCTCCGGCGAGTTCCGCTTCGTCCCGATCCCCGCCGACCTGGTCGCCAAGATGCACCAGCGGGACGAGGAGACCCGTTTCTACCGGGCCACCAACATGCCTGAGGACGCGTACCCGAAGGTCCAAGACGGCAAGACGGTACCGACCGTGGCCGTCGCCAACCTCCTGATCACGCGCGCGGACACGAAGAGCGACCTCGCCGAGTGGATGACCAAAACGGTCATCAAGAGCCGCGACGAGATCGGCCACCACGTCCACTCGGCGCAGCTGGTGGACCTGCGGACGGCCATCTACACGGACCCGCTGGGCCTCCACGCGGGCGCGCGCCGCTACTACCTCTCGGTGAAGCTCTAGGACGCCGTCCTGGGCACCCGCACCGTCACCCGCAACCCGTGCGGCTCGTGCGCCGCGTACGAGATCGAGCCCCCGCCCGCCGCGAGCAACGCGCGTGAGATCGACAGCCCGAGCCCCGACCCCTTGATGTTCTGGTGCCGTCCGCTGCGCCAGAACCGGTCCCCCACGCGCGCGAGCTCATCGTCGGTGAGACCGGGCCCGTGGTCGGTGACGACGACGGTCGCGTTGGCCCCGTCGACCGCGACGGACACCTGGACCTTCTCGCCCCGGGGGGTGAACTTGACGGCGTTGTCGATGACGGCGTCCAGGGCGCTGGACAGGGCGACCGGATCGACCCAGGCGGTGGTGGCCGGGCAGTCCCCGGCCAGCGTCACCCCTTTGGCCTCGGCGGTGGGCGCCCACGCGGCGACGCGTTCGGCGGCGAGCAGGCCGACGTCGGTGATCCGCAGGTCGGCCTCGGTGTGCTCGGCGAGGGCGAGGTCGAGGAGGTCGTCGAGGACCTGGGCGAGGCGCTTGCCCTCGCTCTGCACGGAGGCGATCTCCTCGTTGCCCTCGGGGAGTTCGTACGCGAGGAGTTCGATGCGCAGCAGCAGCGCGGCGAGCGGGTTGCGCAGCTGGTGCGAGGCATCGGCGACAAAAGCCCTCTGCTGCTCCAGGACGTCCTCGACGGTGTCCGCCATCTCGTTGAACGACCGGGCCAGTCTGCGGAGCTCTGGGGGGCCTCCAGAGGCCGCCACGCGGGACTTGAGCCGGCCGCTGGCGATCGCGTGGGTGGTGGCGTCGAGGATCCCGACCGGTTTGAGGACCCAGCCCGTCAGCCGCAGGGCGGCCCCGATCGCGAGCAGCATCGCGGCGATCTCGCCCGCGCCGATGACGAGCCAGCCGTGCAGGATGCGCGAGCGCAGCGGCCCGGTGGGCGAATCGGTGACGACGACCGCGACGACGTCGCCGTCCCGGATGACGGGCGACGCGACGACGAGCCGGCCGCGGTCCCAGGGCCACACCTGCTCGGGGTCGTGGCTGCGGCGGCTGAGCAGCGCCTCGCCGAACGCCGCGCGTACCTCCTCGTCCGCCGTCGTCAGGTCCCAGCTGGACGGGGCGTTGGCCATGCGCCCCTCGGTTCGGTAGAACACACCGGCACGGATGCCGTAGACGCCGTAGTAGCTCTGGAGCTCCCGCTGGAGGGTGTCGCGCCGCTCGTTGGTGGTGCTCGTGCCCGTGGAGGCGTCGCCCGCGACGGTGACGAACTGGGCGAGCGCGGCGAACCGCGCGGTGTCGTCGATCCGGTCGACGACCACCTTCTGCTGCTGCGCCCCGGCCAGGCTGACGGCCAGGGGGACACCGAAGGCGAGCAGGACGGCCGCCATCAGGACGATGAGCAGCGGCAGCAGGCGTGTGCGCACCCGTGCCCGCTACGCGGCCGGCGCGACGAGCCGGTAGCCCACGCCGCGTACGGTCTCGATGAGCGCGGGCATGCGCAGCTTCGCGCGCAGGGAGGCGACGTGGACCTCCAGGGTGCGCCCGGTCCCCTCCCAGCTCGTGCGCCACACCTCGCTGATGATCTGCTCGCGGCGGAACACCACGCCGGGCCGCTGGGCCAGAAGGGCGAGCAGATCGAACTCCTTTCGGGTGAGCTGTACGACGGTGCCGTCGACGGTGACGCGACGGGTCGGCAGCTCGATGTGGACGGGCCCCAGGACGAGGGCGCTGTCGGCGACGGGGGCGCCCTCCTCGTGCACGGCGCGCCGGCTGACGGCGTGGATGCGGGCGAGCAGTTCCCCGGTGTCGTAGGGCTTCACGACGTAGTCGTCGGCGCCCAGGTTGAGGCCGTGGATACGGGACCGTACGTCGGAGCGGGCGGTGACCATGATGACCGGGGTGGCGGTGCGCTTGCGGATCTTGCCGCAGACCTCGTAGCCGTCCTGGTCGGGCAGTCCCAGGTCGAGCAGGACGACGCCGAATCCCGGGCCCTCGGGCACGAGCGCCTGGAGGGCTTCCTCGCCGCTGCGCGCGTGGGTGACGTCGAAACCGTGCCTCCTGAGGACCGCGGACAGGGCCGCGGCGACGTGGTTGTCGTCCTCGACGAGCAGCAGTCTCATTCCGGCCTCCCCCAGTTCATTCGGTCGTGGCTCCGAGCCCTTGTGATGACCCCGGGGCCCGGTGCCGAAACACGCCCTACGCGCGCGTGCACCAAGGCAGTCACGCTGATGGACGACGACGCCGTCAAGCGGGTTCCGGTTGCGCGCGCCTTCCGTTACCTGGCCGATATGCGTCTCGCCCGTCCGGGCCACCACCCGTGTCCGATTGCTATCGGATCGTGATGCTCAGATTCACCTCAGATGTAATGACGCTGGTCGTGACTGGTTACTACTGTCCTCGAAACCCGAGGAGGACGGAGCCAGAGAGCGATGACCGAAGTTTCGGTGGCCAAGCAGGACGCGGCCGCGACCGACGAGCTGGTCGTCCTGAAGAGCGTCAACAAGCACTTCGGCGCGTTGCACGTTCTCCAGGACATCGATCTGACGATCGCCCGCGGTGAGGTCGTCGTGGTCATCGGACCGTCAGGGTCCGGTAAGTCCACGCTGTGCCGCACGATCAACCGTCTCGAGACGGTCGACGAGGGCACCATCACGATCGACGGCAAGGCACTGCCCCAGGAGGGCAAGGAGCTGGCCCGGCTGCGCGCCGACGTCGGCATGGTCTTCCAGTCGTTCAACCTGTTCGCGCACAAGACCGTGCTGGAGAACGTGACGCTGGGGCAGGTCAAGGTCCGCAAGGCCGACAAGAAGCAGGCCGAGGAGAAGGCCAGGACGCTCCTGGACCGCGTCGGGGTGGGTACCCAGGCGGACAAGTACCCGGCGCAGCTCTCGGGCGGCCAGCAGCAGCGTGTGGCCATCGCGCGGGCGCTGGCGATGGACCCGAAGGTGATGCTCTTCGACGAGCCGACCTCCGCCCTGGACCCCGAGATGATCAACGAGGTCCTGGAGGTCATGCAGCAGCTCGCCCGGGACGGCATGACGATGATCGTCGTCACCCACGAGATGGGCTTCGCCCGTTCGGCCGCCAACCGTGTGGTGTTCATGGCGGACGGCCGCATCGTCGAGCAGGCCGCGCCCGAACAGTTCTTCAGCAACCCGCGCAGCGATCGCGCCAAGGACTTCCTGTCCAAGATCCTGCACCACTGACGGCCCGCACCCGCACCGCCGGACCAGCACTCCTTCCAGCTCCCTAAGGACGTCCCATGAAGCTTCGCAAGGTCACCGCCGCCTCGGCCGCCGTCCTCGCCCTCTCCCTCGCCGCGACCGCCTGCGGCAGCGACAAGAAGGACGACGACGCGAGCAGCTCCTCCAGCGGGGGCAGCGGCAAGGTCAAGATCGGTATCAAGTTCGACCAGCCCGGTGCCGGCCTGAAGAAGCCGGACGGCTCCTTCGCGGGCTTCGACGTGGACGTCGCCAGGTACGTGGCCAAGGAACTGGGCTACCAGCCGAACCAGATCGACTTCGTCGAGACGAAGAGCGCCGACCGCGAGAGTGCTCTCGCGCGCGGTGACGTGAAGTTCATCGTGGCCACGTACTCGATCACCGACGCGCGCAAGGCGAAGGTCGACTTCGCCGGCCCGTACCTGCTGGCCCACCAGGACCTGCTGGTCAAGGCCGACTCGGACATCTCCAAGGGCACGGACCTCAACGGCAAGAAGCTGTGTTCCGTCACCGGTTCGACGTCCGCGCAGAACGTGCAGAAGTCGATCGCTCCGAAGGCCAACCTCCGGGAGTACAGCTCCTACTCGGAGTGCCTCTCCGGCCTCCAGAGCGGTGCCGTGGACGCGCTGACCACGGACGACGACATCCTCGCCGGTTACGCCGCGCAGGACCAGTACAAGGGCAAGTTCAAGCTCGCGGGCCTGAAGCTCAGCAACGAGAACTACGGCATCGGCGTCAAGAAGGGCGACACCGCGACCGTCGACAAGATCAACAAGGCGCTGGAGAAGATGGTCTCCGACGGCTCCTGGCAGAAGGCGGTCACCGCCAACTTCGGTCCGGCGAACTACAAGAACGAGCCGGCCCCGAAGATCGGCGCCATCGTCAAGTAAACGCAGGGCACCCCCGAAGGGTTCCCGAGGCGTGCCGCCGTACGTCGCGATCACGGCGGCGGCGCGCCGCGCCCGCCCATAGACCACCCACCCGGAAGCGCGGGAGATCGTGTTCGACTTTCTTGAAGGTTACGACGTCCTCGGGGCGTTCTGGATGACGGTGAAGCTCACCGCGCTCTCCGCCGTGGGCTCCCTGATCTGGGGCACCCTGCTGGCCGCGATGCGGGTCAGTCCGGTCCCGTTGATGCGCGGGTTCGGCACCGCGTACGTCAACATCGTCCGGAACATCCCCCTGACGGTCATCATCCTCTTCTGCTCGCTCGGCCTGGCCGACGTCTTCGGGGTCACCATGGGCTCCGACGACTTCAAGATCCAGGGCTTCCGGCTGGCCGTGTTCGGCCTGGTCGCGTACACCGCCGCGTTCGTCTGCGAAGCGCTGCGCTCCGGCATCAACACCGTGCCGATGGGGCAGGCGGAGGCCGCCCGAGCCATCGGCCTGAACTTCACGCAGACCCTGCGGCTCATCGTGCTGCCGCAGGCGTTCCGCGCGGTCATCGGCCCGCTGGCCAACGTCCTGATCGCGCTGACCAAGAACACCACGGTGGCGGCGGCGATCGGTGTCGCCGAGGCCGCCTACCTGATGAAGACGATGATCGAGAACGAGGCGCAGACGCTGCTCATCGGCGCGGTCTTCGCGTTCGGCTTCGTGGTGCTGACCCTGCCGACCGGCCTCTTCCTCGGCTGGCTCGGCAAGCGACTGGCGGTGAAGCGATGAGCTCGGTCCTCTACGACACTCCCGGCCCCCGCGCGCGGGTGCGCAACATCGTCCTCTCGGTGGTCTTCGCCGCCCTGCTCGTCCTGCTCGTGTGGTGGGTGTGGCAGAAGATGGACGACAATGATCTGCTGACGTCCGCCCAGTGGAGTCCTTTCACCGAGTCGGATGCCTGGACGACGTACCTCTTGCCCGGCCTCGGCAACACACTGAAGGCCGCCGCGCTGGCCATGGTGATCGCCCTCCCCTTGGGTGCGGTCCTCGGTATCGCCCGCCTCTCCGACCACCGCACAGTGCGCGCGGCGTCCGGGACGATCGTCGAGTTCTTCCGGGCCATCCCGGTACTGCTGCTGATCCTGTTCGCCAACCAGTTCTTCTCCGACTCGACGAACGTCACGAGCGAGGACCGGCCCCTGTACGCCGTCGTGACGGCTCTGGTGCTCTACAACGCGGCCGTGCTCGCCGAGATCGTCCGCGCGGGCATCCTGGCCCTTCCCAAGGGCCAGACGGAGGCCGCCTACGCCATCGGTCTGCGCAAGAGCCAGACGATGAGCAGCATCCTGCTCCCGCAGGCCGTCACGGCGATGCTGCCGGCGATCGTCAGCCAGCTGGTCGTCATCGTGAAGGACACCGCGCTGGGCGGGGTGATGATCGGCTTCACCGAGCTGCTCAACTCGCGCGGGACGCTGGCGGCCAACTACGCCAACCAGATCCCGAGCTTCATCGTCGTCGCGATCATGTACATCGTCCTGAACTTCCTGCTGACCAGCTTCGCGAGCTGGCTGGAGAAGCGTCTGCGGCGCAGCAAGCGCAGCACGGGCGCGGTGTTGGATCCCTCTTCTGCCGCCGTCGACGGCACGTTCGGCGCGGGCGCAGGCGGTGCACCAGGAGGCACAGCCATCTGACACCCCCTCACATCCCTTGACCTGTACGGAGGCAGTGGCGTGCGCGCCGCTGCCTCCGTCACTTGACGCAAGCACCGGCAATGGGTTGCATACGTTCTGTGATCGTGCACCCTGCTCCCACCTCGAAATCACTTACGTCCCTGAGGGCACCGTCGCAGGCAGGGGGCGGACGTCCGTGGACCCGGTGATCATCGTCGGAGCGGGCCCTGTGGGGCTCACGCTCGCCCTGGCGCTCGCGCGTCAGGAGGTGCCGTCGATCGTCCTGGACGAAGGCCCGGGGAAGGACGAGCCGAGGCTCGCGCGGACGGCCGTCCTGCGGGAGGACACCGCCGCCCTGGCGGAGCGGCTGGCCGGTGCCCCGCTGGACGGGCTGCGCTGGACGGGCTGGCGGTCGCTGCGGCGCAAGCAGACGATGCGCGAGGTCACGTTCGACGACACGGAACCGGCCCCCCTGCACCTCGCCCAGCACGCCCTCACGCGCGCGTTGCGCACGGCCGTCGCGCGCGAGCGCCTGGTGAAGCTCTGCCCGGACAGCCGTCTGGACACGATCGAGCAGGAGGCGTCCGGCGTCACCGCGCACACGCGCGGGCCGCAGGGCACCTGGTGGCGCGGGAGCTACCTGGTCGGCTGCGACGGCCCCCGCTCCACGGTCCGCAAGCTCCAGGACATCCGCTTCCCGGGGCGCACCGCGGTCGAGCGACACGCCGTGGCCGCGCTGCGGGCGGAACTTCCGTGGGAGGGTCGGTCGTTGCTCCATCGGATGCCGCCGTGGCGGACGTCCGGACCGTCGGCCGGGGAGGTCACCGCCCGCCCCCTCCCGGACGGCGTCTGGCGCCTCGACTGGCTGCTTCCGCCCGGCAAGGACCTCGTCACGCCCGAGCTGCTGGTGGCCCGCGTACGCGAAACCCTCACCGGCTGGAACGGCGGCGCGACCCCGCCGTACGAGCTGCTGGACACCGGCGTCCACACGGTGCACCACCGGCTCGCCCGGCGCTGGCGCGCGGGCCGGGTCTTCCTCGCCGGGGACGCGGCACACCTGCTGGGCGCGTTCGGGACACACGGGCTCGACGAGGGCCTGCGGGACGCCGACAACCTCGCCTGGAAGCTGGCGGCGGCCTGGCACCACGGCCCGCGCGAGGCGCTGCTCGACAGCTACCAGGCGGAGCGCCGCGCGGCCGTCTCCGCCCGGCTGCGCGCCGCAGACCAGACGCTGCCGCTGCTGCGCGGCGGCGGGGGCCTGCGCGCGTACGTCCCCGGCGCCGCCCGGGGGCACGACGCGCTGCTCGCCGACGGCCACCTCGGCCGCGGCCCGCTCGGCGCCCCCGGCGACCACGCCGACTCGCCGCTCGCGCCCCGGCACCTGGCCGCCGAGGTGCCGGTGGACACCCCGCCCGGCGCGCAGGTCACCGACGTCCGGGTGACCGCCGAGGACGGCTCCTTCGTCCGCCTGCGCGACCGGCTCGGCCGGGGCGCGCTGCTCGCCGTGCTGGTCGCGCCGGGTACGGGCGTGTGGGAGCGCAAGCACTGGGTGGGCGCCGGGATCATGCCCCGCCTCGCCGCCGCCGTGACCGCGCTGCCCTATCCGGCGGAGCTGCTGGTCGCCGAGAGCTATCCGGGGGCCGCTCCCCACACGGTGCTGCTGATCCGTCCGGACGGGCATCTGGTGGCCGCGCTGAACGGGGTGCGGCCGGCGGATCTGTACGCGGCGGCGGAGACGGCGGTGGGAGGGGCTGAGCGGGAGGGGGTGGAGGCGGGGGTGCAGTGAGGGGCGGGGGTCCGCTTTCTGACGGGAGGGAGGCGTTTCCCCGGTCGTGAGGGAGCCTCATTTCCGGTCGTATCGTCCGATGAAATCACCGTCCGTTCCCTGACCGTCCGTATGGTGACGGCCAGTTGACCGGCCCGCACGCCCATGGTCTACTCCGGATCGTGACCGACACCTGTGTGCACCTGTGGCGGAGGGTCCATATGGACCTCGTCCGCTACGCGGGCTGCGTGTGTCGCCCGTCCTGCTGATTCGCCTACCTCACCTCCACGCGCGCGTGCCTGCCGCGTGCTCTCCGCGAACCCCACCAGGACGGTGTACGTGTCTGTCGCCCCTTCCTCCCCCACGCTCACCCGCACCCCCACCCAGGCCGACCTCCTGGACTTCGTACGGCGTACCGCCGACGACGCCGAGCTGATCGCGTCCCTCCCGCTCGACCCCGAGGGCCGCACCTGGATCCGTCTCGAAGGGCCCGGCGGCAGTGAGGCGTGGCTCATCGGCTGGCCGCCCGGCACTGGTACCGGCTGGCACGACCACGCCGACTCGGTGGGCGCGTTCCTCACCGCCCGGGGCACGCTCAAGGAGCACTCCCTGGCGGCCCGCCTCCCGACCGACGGCTGGAAGACCCTGGAGCTGACGGAGGACGTCGACCGCGAACGCCGTCTGCCCGCCGGCCAGGGCCGCGCCTTCGGCCGTCATCACGTCCACGAAGTCCTCAACGAGTCCGCCGACGCGCACGCGGTCTCGGTCCACGCGTACTACCCGCCGCTCCCCCGCATCCGCCGCTACAGCCGGACCGGCCAGGTGCTGCGCCTGGAGCAGGTCGAGCGGCCGGAGGACTGGCAGTGAGCGGGCGCGCGGAGGACGAGGCCACTGTGGACGAGACTGCCGTGGACGGCGCCGTCGGCGAGGGCGGTCCGGGGCCCGGCGGTCCGGTCGCTGCGAGCGGCCCCGAGGCCCAGGAGGGCCACCCCGCGAGTCCCCTGGGCATAGACGCCCTCCTGGAGCAGGTGCGCGCCCGCTACGCGCGCGTGGAGGCACGGGAGGTGTACGACGCCACGCGCGCGGGCGACGCGCTGCTCGTCGACATTCGGTACGCGGCCCTGCGGGACCGGGACGGGCTGATCCCCGGCGCCCTGATCGTCGAGCGCAACGAACTGGAGTGGCGGCTCGACCCCCAGGGCAGTCACCGTCTCCCCGAGGCGACCGGCCACGACCTGCGCGTCGTCGTGATCTGCAACGAGGGCTACGCCTCCAGCCTCGCCGCCGCCTCCCTGCACCAGCTCGGTCTGCACCGGGCGACCGACCTGGTCGGCGGGTTCCAGGCGTGGAAGGCGGCGGGGCTGCCGGTGACGCGGTAGCCGCGCGGGCGCCTACTCCCGCGCCGTCGCCACCGTCACCGCCCGCACCCGCAGCGCCACCCGCCCCGGCACGGCCGTCGCCACCAGCGCGAGCAGCCCGGCCACGGCGACGACGGTGACGTACACGAGCGGAGCGACGGCCGGCGCGGCACGCCCCGTCATGCCGACGCTGAACGCGCTCAGCACGGCGAGGGCGATGCCGCTGCCGAGCGCGGTCGCGAGCAGCAGGATCGACAGCGCCTCGGTGCGCAGCATCCGCAGTACCTGCCGGCGGGTCGCTCCGGCGAGACGCAGCAGCGCGAACTCCCTGACCCGTTCAGCGACGGACATGCCGAGCGTGTTGACGACGGCGATGGCGGTGAAGGCCAGGACCAGCCCCATCGCGAGCAGGTTGACCTCGGCGTTCTGCTGCTGCCTGGCGGCCTGGAGCGAGTCCGCCGCGTCCGGCGAAAGAATGTCCAGATCCGGGAACTCACGGAGAGTGTTCGCGAGTTCTCTGTGTGTACGGCTGGTGCTGACGAGGAGGGAGGCGGACAAGGGGTTGTCGACATGGCGTGCGACGAGGTCGTGCGCGAGGGTGAGGTCCCCGAAACCGAGCCCCCTGGAGTAGACGGCGACGACGGTGAGCGTGGCGGGCGTCCCGTCGCCGAGCGTCAGCTTCAGGGCGGAGCCGGGCGCCAGGCCGAGCTGGTCCGCGGCCAGTTCGCTGACGGCGACGGTGTTCCCGGCGAGCCGGTCGAGGGAGCCCGCAGTGACGCCGGGATCCCAGGTACGGGCGAGACCGGCCGGGGTGACGCCCTGCGCCGGGTACTTGTCGAGGCCGACCCGGACGGTGGTGCGGACGACCTCGGTGACGGCATCACCGGGTGCGCGAAGCCGCCGCGCCGCCTGGGCAGGCACACCGGGCCCCGCCGAACCGACGACCCAGTCGGCGCGCACCCCCTCCCTCGCCTGGGCGCGGGCCGCGTCACCGAGGGTGGGCTGGACGAACAGAACGGTGCAGGTCATACCGACGAGCAGAGTGAGAGGGGTGACGACGGAGGCCATCCGGACGGCGTTGCCGCGCAGGTTGGCGGTGGCGAGCCGCCCGCCGTGGCCGGTCAGCCCGAGCGGGCCGGCGAGGAGCAGGGTGGCCGCTTTGACGAGGAGCGGGCCGAGGAGCGCGACGGAGGTGGACAGGACGATGACGGCGAGGAAGGTGACCGGGGTCGCGGCGGGCTCGGTGCGCAGGACGCCGAGCACGGCGACCAGGACGCCGCCGCCCGCGAGCAGCAGCAGGCCGGCGACGATCCTGCCCCACGCGGGCCGGGCGTTCACGGTCGTGGTCTCGGCAAGCGCCTCGACGGGCCGGATCCGGGCGACCCGCCGGGAGGCGACCCGCGCGGCGGCCCAGGCACCCAGCAGGGTCACGGCGAAGGCGGCGAGCGACGGGAAGACGCTGACGGAGTGGTCCAGCGTGGCGGGTACGGCTCCCAGGGCGACGAACCTGCCGTGCAGCCAACTCCCCAGCGGCAGCCCGGCGGCGGCACCCACGGCACCGGCAACCGCGCCGATCAGCAGCGCCTCCCGGCCGAGCAGCCGGCGGATCTGGCCGGAGGTGGCGGCGACGGCGCGGAGCAGGGCGAGTTCCCGGTGGCGCTGCTGCACGCTGAGTCCGAAGGTCCCGACGACCACCAGCACGGCGACGAGCAGCGAGGTCCCGCCCATCGCCCCGCCCATGCTGATCAGCTGGACCCGCACGGCAGCGGCGTCCAGGAACTCGACGGGACCGCGCGCGTCGCCGGCCGCGACCTGGGCGGTGGTGCCGTCCAGCGCCCGCGCGACCGCCCGTTTCAGCGCGCCGGGGTCGGTGCCCTCGGCCGGGAGCACGCCGAACGCGCTCACCTGCCCGGGGTGCGCGGCCAGCCTGCGGGCCTCGCCGGCGGAGAAGAAGAGGGACGTCTGGTGGCGCACGTCCGTCGCCGGGGTCGCGATTCCGCTGATCCGGTAGGCGCGCGGGGCCTGTGTCGACTGCACGGTGAGCCGGTCGCCGACCGTGAGGCGGGCCCGCTGCGCGAGGTAGCTGTCGATGACGAGGTCGGTGGCGTTCCGGGGAGCGGTGCCGCTCGCGAGGCGGTACGGCGTCAGGGCAGCGGAGTCCCAGGCGTGGCCGTAGGAAGGGCGGCCGGGGTCGGTGCCGGGGGTCGACGGGGCGGCGAGGAAGGTCAGTTCAGGGACGACGCGGGCCACGCCGGGGACGGTGGCGATCCGTCGCTCCAGTCCCGTCGGCAGCCAGGCGCGTTCGGCGATGGGTTTGGCCTTGTGTTTGACCTTGGTCTTGTCGCCCTTGTGCTTGACGGTGGTCTGGTGGACGTTCTGGTCACCGGAGACCAGGACGGGCGTCGCCGCGTACCGCTCGGTCCGGATCGTGCCGCGCAGTCCCGTCTCCAGGAGGGTGCCGCAGGCGGTGACGAGCGCCGCCGCGCACATCAGGGCGAGGAAAGCGCCGAGGAAGCTCGCCTTGCGGGCGCGGACCGACTTCAAGGCGTAACGCAGCATCATGGGGGCGGGTTCTCTCTTTTGTTGTGCGGGGTGTGGAGTGCACGTGTCCACACTCGCCCGCACGCCCGTGCCCGTGCACTGCGGTGATCCGGCGTCTTCGTAGGGGGGTTGTCCCCACCCCGGATTCCGGGACGCGGCACCGTCCGCGCCGCTCCCCGCGCGGGGGACCCGCCGCTCCCGGGCAGCTCACCGGGCCCGGCCCGGACACGATCGGCGCCCCCGCGCGTCCACCCTGTCCGGAGCCGGTCCTCCGATGCCCCCACCTCGACGGCCACCCGTCCCGGAGCCGATGCCCCGGGCCGGATACCGGCCGTCGCCCCCACGACTGCACCCCCGCCTCAGCAGGACAACGCTTCACCAGCGCCAAGAGGCACGCGCCTGCGCCGAAGAGTTCGGCGGGGCGCCCTGCTTCGTGGTGACGCCCGTTCGCACCGCGCGCCGCCTGGAGCCCTCACGTCCCGCGCCCCCGCGCACGGCCCCCGTCCGGCACCACCCGACGCCGGCTCAGAACTCCTCCCCGTCCAGGAAGTCGGTCTCCTGCCCCTCCTCCTCCAGCGCTTGGCGGACGACCCTCAGGGCCATGCCCTCGGGGTAGCCCTTGCGGGCGAGCATGCCCGCGAGGCGGCGGACGCGCTTGTCCCGGTCGAGTCCCCGAGTGGTACGCAGCTTGCGGGCGACGAGTTCACGGGCGGTGGCCTCCTCCTGCTCGGAGTCGAGCTGGGAGACCGCCTCGTCGATCAGCGTCGAGTCGACGCCCTTGGTGCGCAGTTCCCGGGCGAGAGCCCGTCGGGCCAGGCCCCGGCCGTGGTGCCGGGACTCCACCCAGGCGCCCGCGAAGGCGCCGTCGTCGATCAGCCCGACCTCCTCGAACCGGGAAAGCACCTCCTCGGCCACCTCGTCCGGGATCTCCCGCTTGCGCAGGGCGTCCGCGAGCTGTTTCCGGGTGCGTGGGGTCCCGGTGAGCAGGCGCAGGCAGATCGCCCGCGCCCGCTCAGCCGGGTCCCCCGAAGACTCCCCCTTCTCGGCCCTCGACGAGTCGGAAGCGCCTCCGTTCTCGGCGGACCGCCCGGTGGACGGTTCCCCGAAGCCGTTCCGGCGACGCCCGCGCCCCGCGCGCGGACCGCCCCCGCCGACCCTGCCACGCCCCGCACGGCCGCCTCTCGTTCGGCCGTCTCCCGGCCGGTCGCCGCCCGGGGAAGAGTCGCCTCGGGATCCGTCCCCGGATCCGTCGGCGTCGTACGGGCTCTCCCCCGGCCAGCCGCCGTCCGCGAAGGGGCTGTCACCGTCCCGCCGGGGCCCGGCGTCGTCCGCCGGGTCCCAGAAGGCGTCGGGGTCGGTGTACTCGGCCCAGTCGGTTCGTCGTGTCACGGAGGATCAGCTCTTCGCAGCCGCGGCCTTGGTCTTGGCGGCCTTGGCGGCGGGAGCGGGAACCTTGGACGCGTCGTCCGCGGCGCCGGCCGCCGGCGCGGAGATCGCGGCGTCCGCGCCCGGCTCGGCGGCGGGCTCCTCCGGACGGACCCCGACGCCCAGCTTCTCCTTGATCTTCTTCTCGATCTCGTTGGCGAGGTCGGGGTTGTCCTTCAGGAAGTTGCGGGCGTTCTCCTTGCCCTGGCCGAGCTGGTCGCCCTCGTACGTGTACCAGGCGCCGGCCTTGCGGACGAAGCCGTGCTCCACGCCCATGTCGATCAGGCCGCCCTCGCGGCTGATGCCCTGGCCGTAGAGGATGTCGAACTCGGCCTGCTTGAAGGGCGGCGCGACCTTGTTCTTGACGACCTTCACGCGGGTGCGGTTGCCGACCGCCTCCGTGCCGTCCTTCAGGGTCTCGATGCGGCGGATGTCGATACGCACGGAGGCGTAGAACTTCAGCGCGCGGCCACCCGTCGTGGTCTCCGGGGAGCCGAACATCACGCCGATCTTCTCGCGGAGCTGGTTGATGAAGATCGCGGTCGTCTTGGACTGGTTGAGCGCGCTGGTGATCTTCCGCAGGGCCTGGCTCATGAGCCGGGCCTGGAGGCCGACGTGGCTGTCGCCCATCTCGCCCTCGATCTCCGCGCGCGGGACGAGCGCGGCGACGGAGTCGATGACGATGAGGTCGAGGGCGCCGGAGCGGACCAGCATGTCCACGATCTCCAGGGCCTGCTCGCCGTTGTCCGGCTGGGAGAGGATCAGGTTGTCGATGTCGACGCCGAGCTTCTTCGCGTACTCGGGGTCGAGGGCGTGCTCCGCGTCCACGAACGCGACCTGGCCGCCGGCCTTCTGCGCGTTCGCCACCGCGTGCAGCGTCAGCGTGGTCTTGCCGGAGGACTCCGGTCCGTAGACCTCGACGACGCGGCCACGCGGCAGGCCGCCGACGCCGAGCGCCACGTCGAGCGCGGTCGAGCCGGTCGGGATGACCTCGATCGGCTCCATGGACCGCTCGCCCATGCGCATGACCGCGCCCTTGCCGAATTGCCGTTCAATCTGTGCGAGCGCGGCGTCCAGCGCCTTCTCGCGGTCCGTGCCTGCCATGGGTTCCACCCGGTTTGCTTGAGTCGATCGCTTCACGTCCAAGACGCTAACGCCTGCCACTGACAACGCGCCTCGACGCCGGTCCAGCCTGTGGATAACTCGGCCACTTATCCGCCCGAACTCGGGCAAATCAGCCACAGAAGTTCCCGCCGAAAGCCTCGCCGGAACCTCAATCAGAATGGATGTTCGATTTTCATGTCAAGCGCACCACACGGCTGTCCGAGCGTAAATCCACACCCTCTCCACACCCCGCTCCTCACCCCACGTGTCCCCCGGGACACCCCCGGCCTACCGCCCCCGAACCCCCCGCGCACGCTCCCCGAGCCGCCCCCACACATCCCGCAGCCGGGTCGTGCTCTCCCGCCGGGGCCGCCCCTGCACCCGCGGATCGTCCGTCACGTCGTACCGCTTCACATACGCCCCGAGGAACGCCTGGAGCGTCGCCACCGCGGGGATCGAGATCAGCGCCCCCACGGCTCCCAGCAACGCGGTCCCGGCGATCACGGACCCGAAGGCGACCGCGGGATGGATGTCCACCGTCCGGGACGTCAGCTTCGGCTGGAGCATGTAGTTCTCGAACTGCTGGTACACGACCACGAACACCAGCACCCACAGCGCGTACCAGGGATCGACGGTGAACGCGATCAGCATGGGCAGCGCCCCCGCGAGGTACGTGCCGAGCGTGGGGATGAACTGCGAGACAACCCCGACCCACAGACCGAGCACGGGCGCGTACGGGATCTCCAGGACCTGGAGCAGTATGTAGTGCGCGACCCCGGAGATCAGCGCCATCAGCCCGCGCGAGTAGAGGTATCCCCCGGTCTTGTCAACGGCGATCTCCCAGGCCCGCAGCACCTCCGCCTGCTTGGCCGGCGGCAGCACCGAGCACAGCCCCCGCCGCAGCCGGGGCCCGTCGGCGGCGAAGTAGAACGAGAACAGGGCGATCGTCAGCAGTTGGAAGAGCCCGCCGAGCACCTGCGTGGAGACGTCGAGCACCCCGGCCGCGCTGTTCTGCGCGTACTTCTTCAGCCAGTCGGAGTGCAGCAGCCCCTCCTGGATGTCCACCCGTTTCAACTCGGTGTGGAACGTCGTGTTGACCCAGTGGATGACCGAGTCGAGGTACTGGGGAAACCCGTCGACCATCTTGACGATCTGCCCCGCGAGCATCGACCCGAGGAGCGTGATGAACCCGGCCACGGCGATCAGCAGCCCGAAGAAGACCAGGAACGTCGCGAGCCCCCGGCGCATCCCGTAGGACGCCATCCAGCTGACGGCGGGTTCGACGGCGAGCGCGAGGAAGAACGCGATGAGGATGTTGATCAGCAGCCCGAGCAGTTCGTGGAACGCCCAGGTGCCCAGCTGGAACACGCCGATGAGGGCCAGCGCGAGCGCCATCGCGCGCGGCAGCCACCGCGGCATGCGCTCCCCCGCCGCGTCCCTGCCGTCGGCCGGCGGCTCCGCGGGCGGCGTCGCCGCGCCGGACGATGGTGTCTGCGGGGCGAGCCGCCCGGTCTCCTCAGTCGATGCCACGCCCCAAGTCTCGCCCACGCCACCGACATTCCGGCACTCTCCCGCGATCTTCGCCGCGGATCAGCGTTTCTCGTGCGGAACGTTCATCACCGCGCACACGACACGCCACACGTCCTTCGCGTCCCAGCCGGCCGTCAGCGCCTCGTGCACCGTCCGCCCGCCGAGTTCCGCCATCACGTGATCCCGCGCGAAGGTCTCGGAGTACCCCGCCCCGAAATGCTCCGCCATCCGCTGCCAGAAGACCGTCAACCGCATGACACCAGTATCCCGCCCCCCGGGTACACCCTGGCCGTGTGTCCCCACCGGAACCGCTTTCCGCCCTACGGTCGGCGACATGCCCGAACCAGGAGCTTCCCCCCTCCCCCCGACGCCCCCGGCGCGCTCCCCGCTCGCGCGCGCGGAGCGCTTCGTCTGGCTCAACGCGCGCGTGCTGGAGCAGCGGCTGTTCGCCCACCACTTCCTGGGCGCCTCCGCCGACCCCGTGGAGACGGCGCTCGACGCCTACCGCACCGCGGACGGCGGGTACGGCCACGCCCTGGAGCCCGACCTGCGCGGGCCCGTCGGCCAGCCCCCGCACGCCGTGTACGCGCTGCGCGTCCTGGACGCCGTCGCGCGCTGCGGCGGGCGGCGTGTCGAGCAGCTGTGCCGCCATCTGACGTCGGTCTCGACGGCCGACGGCGCCCTGCCGGCCCTCCTGCCCGCCCAGCGGGGGTACCCGGCCGCGCCGTCCGTGCCGGTCGTGGACGCCCCGCCGAGCGCGCTGCTGACCACCGGCCCGGTGACGGGTCTGCTGCACCGCAACGAGGTGTGGCACGCCTGGCTGTTCCGGGCGACCGACTTCTGCTGGCGCGCGGTGGAGTCCCTGCACGGCTCCCATCCGTACGAGGTGGAGGCCGCCGTCGTCTTCCTGGACTCCGTTCCGGACCGCTCCCGCGCGGAGGTCGCCGCCGACCGTCTGGGCCGCCTGGTGCGCGAGCAGCGCCTCGCCGCCCTGGACCCGGACCGTCTGGAGGAGTGTCCGGTGGCCGACGGCTACGCGCCCGGGGAGCACCGCTTCCCCCATGACTTCGCCCGCACCCCGCACTCCCTCGCGCGCGCGTGGTTCACCGACGCCGAGATGTCCCGCTCCCTGGACTTCCTCGCCGCGGAGCAGCGGGACGACGGCGGCTGGCCGGTCCACCGCCGCCACTGGGCCCCCTCCGCGGCCCTTGAGGCCCGCTCCGTGGCGACGCTCGACGCCCTGCGCACTCTGCGGGCGTACGGCCGTCCCCTCGCCTGACTCGTCCCCCTGCACCCGCAAAATCCCAGCTCAGCCCGATTGTCAGTGCCGAGGTGCAGGATGGGGGCATGGTCAGTTCCGCACACCGAGCCCTGGACGGCTTCTCCCCCGCGACCCGCGGCTGGTTCACGGGGGCGTTCTCCGCGCCCACCGCAGCCCAGACGGGTGCGTGGCAGGCGATCCAGCAGGGTTCGGACGTGCTGGTCGTCGCTCCCACGGGCTCGGGCAAGACGCTCGCCGCGTTCCTGGCGGCGCTGGACGGCCTGGCGTCGACACCCCCGCCGGCGGACCCGAAGAGGCGCTGCCGGGTGCTGTACGTGTCCCCGCTGAAAGCGCTGGCCGTGGACGTGGAGCGCAACCTCCGCAGCCCTCTGACGGGCATCCGCCAGGAGTCCGTCCGTCTCGGCCTCCCGGAGCCGGAGGTGAAGGTCGGCATCCGCTCGGGCGACACCCCGCCCGCGGAGCGCCGCGCGCTGGCGACCCGCCCGCCGGACATCCTGATCACGACCCCGGAGTCGCTGTTCCTGATGCTGACGTCGGCGACGCGTGACGCGCTGGCGGGCGTGGAGACGGTCATCCTGGACGAGGTCCACGCGGTCGCGGGCACGAAGCGGGGCGCGCACCTGGCGCTGACCCTGGAGCGGCTGGACGAGCTGCTTGCGAAACCGGCCCGCAGGATCGGCCTGTCGGCGACGGTCCGCCCGGTGGACGAGATCGCCCGCTACCTCGCCCCGCGCGGGCGCGTGGAGATCGTCCAGCCGGTGTCGGCGAAGGAGTTCGACCTCTCGGTGGTCGTCCCGGTGGAGGACCTGGGCGAGCTGGGCGGCTCCCCCGTGGACGACGCCAAGGCCGAGCGCCCGTCGATCTGGCCGCACGTGGAGGAGCGGATCGCGGACCTCGTGCAGGCCCATCGCTCGACGATCGTGTTCGCGAACTCCCGCCGTCTGGCCGAGCGCCTGTGCAACCGGCTGAACGAGATCGCCTACGAGCGGGCGACCGGCGAGCCCTTGACGGAGCATCACACGCCGGCCGAGCTGATGGGCGGTTCGGGCGCGGCCCAGGGCGCCCCGCCGGTCCTCGCGCGGGCGCACCACGGCTCGGTCTCCAAGGAGCAGCGCGCGCTGGTCGAGGAGGACCTGAAGGCGGGCAGGCTGCCCGCGGTGGTCGCGACGTCGAGCCTGGAACTCGGCATCGACATGGGCGCGGTGGACCTGGTCGTCCAGGTGGAGTCGCCGCCCTCGGTCGCCTCCGGCCTCCAGCGCGTGGGCCGCGCGGGACACCAGGTGGGCGCGGTCTCGACCGGCGTGGTCTTCCCGAAGTACCGGGGCGACCTGGTGCAGGCGGCGGTGGTCACCGAGCGGATGCGCGAGGGCGCCATCGAGTCGCTGCGGATCCCCGCGAACCCGCTGGACGTGCTGGCGCAGCAGGTGGTGGCGATGGTGTCGATGGACACCTGGCAGTTCGACGACCTGCTGGCCGCCGTCCGCCGCGCGGCCCCCTTCGCGTCGCTCCCCGAGTCGGCGTTCACGGCGACCCTGGACATGCTGGCGGGCCGCTACCCGTCGGACGCGTTCGCGGAGCTGCGCCCGCGCGTGGTGTGGGACCGCGTGGCGGGCACGGTCACGGGCCGTCCTGGCGCCCAGCGCCTCGCCGTCACCTCGGGCGGCACGATCCCGGACCGCGGTCTGTTCGGCGTCTTCCTCGCGGGCGCCGATCCCAAGAAGGGCGGCGGCCGGGTCGGCGAGCTGGACGAGGAGATGGTCTACGAGTCGCGGGTGGGCGATGTCTTCACGCTCGGTACGAGTTCCTGGCGCATCGAGGACATCACGCGTGACCGCGTCCTGGTCTCCCCCGCCCCCGGGGTGCCGGGCCGGCTGCCGTTCTGGAAGGGCGACCAGTTGGGCCGCCCGCTCGAACTGGGGCGCGCGGTGGGAGCGTTCCTGCGCGAGGTCGGCTCGCTGCCCGAGGACGCCGCCCGCCAACGCCTGCTCGCGGCGGGCCTGGACGCGTGGGCCGCCGGCAACGTCCTGTCGTACCTCGCCGAACAGCGCGAGTCCTGCGGTCACGTCCCGGACGACCGGACGATCGTCGTGGAGCGCTTCCGGGACGAGCTGGGCGACTGGCGTGTGGTCGTCCACTCCCCCTTCGGCGCCCAGGTCCACGCCCCGTGGGCGCTCGCACTGGGCGCCCGCCTCGCCGAGCGGTACGGCATGGACGCCCAGGTGATGCACGCGGACGACGGCATCGTCCTGCGTCTCCCGGACGCCGACCTGATGGGCCTCGACCTGCTCGGCCAAGAGCCCGTGAAGGCGGGCACCGAGTACGACGCCGACCAGGCTCCCGTGGGCGCGCAGGACGTCGTCTTCGACAAGGGCGAGGTCGACCAAGTCGTCACCGACCAGGTCGGCGGCTCGGCGCTGTTCGCGTCCCGGTTCCGCGAGTGCGCCGCCCGCGCGCTGCTGCTGCCGCGCCGCAACCCAGGCCGGCGCACACCCCTGTGGCAGCAGCGTCAGCGGGCGGCGCAACTGCTCCAGGTGGCGAGCGAGTTCGGATCGTTCCCGATCGTCCTGGAGGCCGTCCGCGAGTGTCTTCAGGACGTCTTCGACGTTCCCGGGCTCGTGGAGCTGATGGGCGACCTGGAGTCCCGCAAGGTGCGCCTGGTCGAGGTCACCACCCCGGAGCCGTCCCCCTTCGCGCGCAGCCTGCTCTTCGGGTACGTCGCCCAGTTCCTGTACGAGGGCGACTCACCGCTCGCCGAGCGCCGGGCGGCGGCGCTGTCGCTGGACTCGCGGCTGCTGGCGGAGCTGCTGGGCCAGGCGGAGCTGCGCGAACTGCTCGACGCGGACGTGCTCACCGAGCTGGAGCGTGAACTCCAGTGGCGCACCGAAGAACGGCGTCTCAGGGACGCCGAAGGGGTCGCCGACGCCCTGCGCGTCCTCGGCCCGCTCACCGACGCCGAGCTGGCCGCGCGCGGCGCCGACCCGGGCTGGGCGCCGGAACTGGCCGCCGCCCGCCGCGCGATCCGCGTCCGGGTCGCCGGCATCGACCACTGGGCGGCGATCGAGGACGCGGGCCGCCTGCGCGACGCTCTGGGCACCGCGCTGCCGGTCGGCGTCCCGGAGGCGTTCACGGAACCCGTCAAGGACCCCCTGGGCGACCTCCTGGCACGCCACGCGCGCACGCGCGGCCCGTTCACGTCCGCCGACGCCGCGACCCGCTTCGGCCTCGGCACGGCCGTCACCGAGGGCGCGCTCCAGCGGCTCGCGGCGAGCGGGCGCGTCGTCCAGGGCGAGTTCCACCCGGCGGGCATCGGCCAGGAGTGGTGCGACGCGACGGTGCTGCGACGCCTGCGCCGGCGCTCCCTGGCCGCGCTGCGCCAGGAGCTGGAGCCGGTTCCGCCGCCCGCGCTCGCCCAGTTCCTGCCCCAGTGGCAGCACGTCGGCAGGAGTCACGCCCTGCGGGGCACCGACGGCCTGGTCCGCGCGGTCGAGCAGCTTCAGGGCGCCGCCGTGCCCGCCTCGGCGCTGGAGAAGCTGGTCCTGCCGTCCCGCGTGCGCGACTACTCCCCGGCGATGCTCGACGAACTCACCGCCGCCGGAGAGGTCGTGTGGGCGGGCGCGGGCGCGCTCCCCGGCAAGGACGGCTGGATCTCCCTGTACCTCGCGGACACAGCCCCGCTGCTCCTGCCCCCGCCGCACCCCCTGGAGCCGACGGCCCTGCACGAGTCGGTGCTCACCGCCCTCACCGGCGGCTACGGCCTGTTCTTCCGCCAGATCGCCGACCAGGTCCGCGCCACCACCCACCCCGACGCCACCGACCCCCAGCTCGCCGACGCCCTCTGGGACCTCGCCTGGTCCGGCCGCCTCACCAACGACACGCTCGCCCCCATGCGCGCGCTGCTCGGTTCCGGCCGTACCGCGGGCTCGACGGCCCACCGCGCCCGGCGCGCGGTCCCGCGCGGGCGCTACGGCTCGCTCACCGCCGCCGCCCGCCCCGCCTCGCGCGGCGGCCCCCCGACCGTGGCGGGCCGCTGGTCCCTCCTCCCGGCCCCCGAGGGCGACCCGACCGTCCGCGCCCACGCCCTGGCCCGCACGCTCCTCGACCGGCACGGCGTGGTGACGCGGGGCGCGGTCGCCGCCGAGGGCGTGGAGGGCGGCTTCTCGGCGGTCTACCGCGTGCTGTCCGCCTTCGAGGACACCGGCCAGGCCCGCCGGGGGTACGTCATCGAAGGGCTCGGCGCGGCCCAGTTCGCCATGGACGGCGCCGTCGACCGCCTCCGTGCGGTGGCGAACGCCCAGGACCGGGACGAGTCCGCGCCCGCCGCCCCCGCGACCCCGGCCGACTACGGCTTCCCGGCGAGCGCGACGCGCGGCATCAGGCCGACACCGGACACCTTCCCGACGTCCTCGGCGTCTCCGGCACTCCCGGCGTCCCCGGAAACCGACGCTCTCACCCGCCCGCCGTCCCTCGAAACCACCCCTGCCTTCCCCAACCTCGACTGGTCCACCCCCGCACCCGGCGACGCCCTCGACTTCGCCTCCCCCGACGCCGCCTCCCACCGCCCCACCCCGCCCCCGCCCTACGCCCACGGGCACCCCCACCGCCGCACACCCCCCTCCCGAGCCGTCATCCTGGCCGCGGCCGACCCCGCGAACGCCTACGGCGCCGCCCTCTCCTGGCCGGAACCCCCCACCGGCGCCGGCCACAAGCCAGGGCGGAAGGCGGGCTCCCTGGTCGTGCTGGTCGGCGGCGAGCTGACGCTCTACATGGAGCGCGGCGGAAAGACCCTCCTGGCATGGCCGAGCACCCAGGACGACGCTCCCGCGGACGACGCGCGCCTGCGCGAGGCGGCCGAAGCGCTCGCCGAGGCCGCCCGCGCGGGCACGCTCGGCACGGTCACCGTGGAACGCGTCAACGGCGCCCAGGCCCTGACCTCCCCCTTCGGCCCCCTCCTGGAGGCGGCCGGCTTCATCGCGACCCCGCGCGGCCTGCGCCTACGGCCATGACAACGCCCGGCACCACGGCCACGACGACGCCCCGCGCGCGGGAGCCCCGCCGCCACCCCGCACCCCCGAAGGCCGCCCATGCCCGAAGGTGACACGGTCTTCCGGACGGCGAGGCACCTGCACACCGCCCTCGCAGGCGCGCCGCTGACCCGCTTCGACCTGCGCGTCCCGAAGTACGCGACGGTCGACCTCACCGGCCGGACCGTCCTGGACGTCACCCCGCGCGGCAAACACCTCCTCACCAGGATCGAGGGCGGCCTCACCCTCCACTCGCACCTGCGGATGGAGGGCGCCTGGAAGGTGTACGCCGAGGGACAGCGCTGGAGCGGCGGCCCGGGACACCAGATCAGGGCGCTCCTGGGCACGGCGGACCGTACGGCCGTCGGCTACCGCCTGACCGTGCTGAACCTGATCCGCACCCCGGAGGAGGACACCCTGGTCGGCCACCTCGGCCCGGACCTGCTGGGCCCCGACTGGGCGCCGGACCGAGCGCTGGCCAACCTCCTGACCGACCCCGCCCGCCCCCTCGGCGAGGCCCTGCTCGACCAGCGCAACCTCGCCGGGATCGGCAACGTCTACAAGAGCGAGCTGTGCTTCCTGACCGGTGCCACCCCCTGGCTCCCCGTCGGCGCGCTTCCCGCCGACCGCACGGCCAAACTGCCCGCCCTGGCCCACCGTCTCCTGGCGGCCAACAAGGACCGCCCGGTCCGCACGACCACCGGCCGCCGGGGCCAGGACCTGTTCGTGTACGGCCGCGCGGGGCGCCCGTGCCTGCGCTGCGGGACCGTCGTCCGCGTGGCCGGCCAGGACGACCGTCCGACGTACTGGTGCCCGCGCTGCCAGCGCGGGCCCACCAATTGACGGACCGTCAGATTCCCTCGTACGGTCCTTGAATGGCCGTGAAGGCGTACGACCTCAGCGGGCGCACCGCGTTCGTCACCGGAGCCGCGAGCGGCATCGGCCGCGCCTGCGCCGTCCTGCTCGCGCAGGCGGGCGCGACCGTACACGCGGCGGACCGGGACGCGCGGGGGCTGAAGGAGACGGCGAGGCTCGCCGAGGCAGCGCGAACCGAAGCGGCGCAAACCGCAGCCCTTCGCCCTGAAGCAGCGCAAGCCGACGCCCCCCGCCCAGAAACCCCCCACCCCGAGGCCGTCCACACCCACCGCATGGACGTCACCGACCGCGCCCAGCTCCACCGCGCCATCACCTCCTGCGACCGCCTGGACATCCTGGCCGCCGTCGCCGGCGTCATGCACAGCAGCACCGTCCTGGAGACCCGCGACGAGGACCTGGACAGGGTGTGGGCCGTCAACTTCAAGGGCGTCCTGTACGCCTGCCAGGAGGCCGCCGGTCTGATGATCGAACAGGGCTCGGGCGGCAGCATCGTCACGATGGCCTCAGGCGCCGTCGACACGGGCGGCGCCGGGCTCCTGTGCTACGGCGTGGCCAAGGCCGCCGTCGTCCAGTTGACGAAGACCCTCGCGACGGAGGCCGGCCCGCACGGCATCCGCGTCAACGCGGTCGCCCCGGGCTGGATCCGCACCCCGATGACCGACCGCCCGGACGCCGCCGCCCAGGCCCGCACGGAGGCGTCCATGGCCCGCCTGTCCCCACTGAGGCGGGTGGGCGAGCCGGAGGACATCGCCCACGCGGTCCTGTATCTAGCGTCGGACGCGTCGGCCTTCGTCACAGGCCAGATCCTGCGCCCCAACGGCGGCGTCGTGATGCCCTGGTGACCCCGACAACTCACCTCATCCGAAAATCACACCCCCACCACTCCCTCCCCATCCGACCTCACCCCCCACCCCCACTCCCACCCCCACTCCCCCGCCAAGCCTCCCGCCACCTCCCCACAGCAACCGCCCCCACCGCCGCAGCCCGAGGCACACAGTGCACCGGCAACAGACTCAACCCCCACCCCCCACCCACGACCACCCCCTCCACCACCCCCGCGTCCGGCGAGACCACGAGCCGCGCGGCGGCCCACCACCACACCACCCCGAGTCCCAGCCGGACTATCCACCCCACCAGACCCCCTACACGTTCTCGGCCTGGAACATCCAATGATGCTTCTCCAGATCCGCGGTGATCCCGATGAAAATGTCCTGGCTCACCGGATCCGCGTCACCCGTAACCGCCACACGTTCCCTCATACGAGTGATGACCGCCCCCAGCGCCGAGACGAGCGTCCCCACCGCGTCGGCGTCCTTCACCCACCCCTCGCCCACACTCCCGATCCCACTGCCGGCGGCGACAGTGGCCGCCCGCCCGTCCGGCGAGACCCCCAGCGCGGAGGCCCGCTCGGCGACCGTGTCGGAGTGCGCACGGGCGATGTCGACGACCTCGTCAAGCTGGAGATGGACGGACCGGAACCGGGGCCCGACGACGTTCCAGTGGACCTGTTTGGCGACCAGCGAGAGGTCGATCAGGTCGACGAGGGCGCCCTGCAGCGCCTCGGCGACGGTACGCAGATCGGCGTCGGACAGCGGGCTCTTCACGACGTACATCCGTAAACCTCCGGTGTTCGGGTCACGCCGTTCCACGATGCCCGCGCCCCCGGACCCCGGCAAACGGAGCGAACGAGAGCACCCCGGGACAGGGAACACCCGAGACGGAGGGCACCCCGGAACATACGAAAGCCCCGACCGGGTCCCCGGCCGGGGCTTCACGCAAACGCCTTTCCGCAACGCCTCAGGCGGCGACCACATCCACCGCCTCGGCAGGCGCCTTGATCGTCACCCGCTCCGGCGGCACACCGGCCACCGAAACGGAACCCAGCATCGGACGCACCGGGGCCGGCACGGGCTGGCTGGGGGTGGCCGCAGCGGACTGGGCCAGTTCGGCGAGGGCGAGTTCGTCGCTCACTTCCCGCATGAGTTCGGACATCCGTACGTCCAGCGCGTCGCAGATGGCGGCGAGCAGCTCGGAGGATGCCTCCTTCTGCCCCCGCTCCACCTCGGAGAGATAGCCGAGCGATACTCGGGCGGACGAGGAGACTTCGCGCAGAGTACGGCCCTGGCGCTGGCGCTGCCGACGCAGCACGTCACCCAGCAGGCGACGGAGCAGAATCATCGGTGGCTCCCTCCTCGGACCGCGTAGCCGCATCCTTCTCGCCCCACCGTACCGCCTAGCGCCGCGGCCGTGCGGGGAGCGATGTCGTGTTCACTCAGGGCTGCAAACATCAAAACCCCCCGTTCTGTTCCGTATCCTGTGCCCGCTCATTCCCGGTCTGTTCGCCCGCAAGCTCCTCAAGGAGCAGTGCGAGTACGCTCCGTACACTCTCTCTACGAATTTCCGCACGGCTGCCGTTCAACCGCAGCGCCTTCACTTTTCCGCCAGGGGCAGAACCGGAATCGGAGCCGAACGGTCCGTCGATCGCGACGAAGACGGTCCCGACGGGCTGCCCGTCCTGCGGCTCGGGACCCGCGACGCCGGTCGTCGCGATCCCCCAGTCCGCGCCGAGCGCCTTGCGGACGCCGGCCGCCATCTGGGCCGCGACCTGCGGATCCACCGCCCCGCGCGCGTCCAGCAGCTCCGCGTCGACGCCCAGCACCTCGCGCTTCAGGTCGGTCGCGTACGCCGTGACCGAGCCCCGGAACGCCTGGGAGGCGCCGGGCACCGAAGTGATCTCCGCCGCCACCAGACCACCCGTCAGCGACTCGGCGACGGCAAGCACCTCGCCCCTCACCGTCAGTAGTCGCACCACGTCAGTGGCCGTGGAACTCACGCTTCCGTCTCCTCCAACGCCGCCTTGCGCTCGGCGATTCCCTCTCGGCGCAGCACAATGGCCTGTCTTACGTAGTCGAGGCCCGTCACGACGGTCAGGACGACCGCCACAGCCATCACCCAGAACCTCAGGGTGGCCAGCCACCCCGTCAGCGCCAGGACGTACATCCCGACGGCGACGCCCTGGGTGAGGGTCTTCATCTTGCCCCCGCGGCTCGCGGGGATCACGCCGTATCTGATGACCCAGAAACGAAGGAGCGTCACGCCGAGTTCCCGGCCCAGGATCACGATCGTCACCCACCACGGCAGATCGCCGAGCGCGGACAGACAGAGCAGCGCCGCGCCCATGATCGCCTTGTCGGCGATGGGGTCGGCGATCTTCCCGAAGTCGGTGACGAGGTCGTAGGTCCGCGCGAGGTGCCCGTCGAACAGGTCGGTGATCATCGCCACGGCGAACGCGGCCCACGCGAACGCGCGCCACGCCGGGTCGTACCCCCCGTCGGCCAGCATCAGCGCGACGAACCCGGGCACCAGGATCAGCCGCAGCATCGTCAGCAGATTGGCGATGTTCCAGACACTCGCCTGGTTGACGGCGGCAGCGGCGATCTTCGCGCCCCGCGCGCCACGCGCGCTCTCGGACGAACCTCCAGCAGACGAGGCACCCGCGGACGAACGCTCAGCAGTCGAGCCACCCACGGACGAGGCACCCGCGGGCGAGGCGCCGGCAGACAGACCCCCCGCGGACGAGCCACCCTCAACCGCACCCCCCTTCGACGAGGGCGAGGGCGAGGAGACGTCCCCCGCCACCGCGTCCCGCCGCACAGCCGCCCCTCCAGAGGCCCCGGCACTCCCTGCGCCCCCAGTCCCGGCACCCTCACCGGAACCTCCAGCCCCCAAAGCCCCCTCCGCCCCCTCGGTGACCCCAGCCCCACCGACCTCAGGCGAAACCCCCGCAGCCCCTCCGGAGCCCCGCGCCCCCCTCACACCCCGCGAGGAGCCGCCCGCGGCCGACGCCGGAACACCCGTCATCTGCCTGTCTCCTCACTCCACCCGTTCGAGCGCTCCAACGGCTCGGCCACGAGGTCGACGCCTTCCGTGCCGACCACCTTCGCCTCGACGATACGGCCGACCTCCAGCCCCTCGCCGCTCGTGAGGAGCACCTGGCCGTCGGTCTCGGGCGCCTGGTGGTCCGCGCGGCCGTAGACACCCTCCACCTCGTCGACGGACTCCACAAGGACGCGGACGCTCTCGCCGACCCGCTCCTCCGCGCGCTGCGAGACCAGTTCCTCGGCGAGCCGGGACACGCGCGCCAGGCGCTCGGCGACGACGTCCTCGGGGAGCTTGTTCTCGTACGTGGCGGCCTCGGTGCCGTCCTCGTCGGAGTACCCGAAGACGCCGATCGCATCCAGCCGGGCCCCATTCAGGAACCGCTCCAGCTCGGCGAGGTCGTGCGCGGACTCGCCGGGGAAGCCGACGATGAAGTTGGAGCGCACGCCCGCGTGGGGCGCCTTGCTCCGGATGGTGTCGAGCAGTTCGAGGAACCGGTCGGTGTCGCCGAAGCGCCGCATCGCGCGCAGGACGTCCGGCGCGGAGTGCTGGAAGGACAGGTCGAAGTAGGGCACGACCTTGGGCGTCGAGGTGAGGACGTCGATGAGGCCGGGCCGCATCTCGGCGGGCTGGAGGTAGCTGACCCGCACCCGCTCCAGGCCCTCGACCTCGGCCAGCTCCGGCAGCAGCGACTCCAGGAGGCGGATGTCGCCGAGGTCCTTGCCGTACGACGTGTTGTTCTCGGAGACCAGCATGATCTCCTTGACGCCCTGCTCGGCCAGCCAGCGCGTCTCGTTGAGGACGTCGGAGGGGCGGCGCGAGATGAAGGAGCCCCGGAAGGACGGGATGGCGCAGAAGGAGCAGCGCCGGTCGCAGCCGGAGGCGAGCTTGACGGAGGCGACCGGCGAGCCGTCGAGCCGGCGCCGCAGGGGCGCGCGCGGGCCGGAGGCGGGCGCCAGCCCCTCGGGGAGGTCCACCGGGCCGTGGCCCGGCAGGGCGACCGCGGCGGCCGACTCCTGCCGCTCGGCGGGGCTGATCGGCAGGAGCTTGCGCCGGTCGCGCGGGGTGTGCGAGGCGTGGATGCCGCCGTTCAGGATGGTCTGGAGGCGGTCGGAGATGTCCGCGTAGTCGTCGAACCCGAGCACGCCGTCGGCCTCGGGCAGCGCCTCGGCGAGTTCCTTGCCGTACCGCTCGGCCATGCAGCCCACCGCGACGACGGCCTGCGTTCTCCCGTGTCCCTTCAGGTCGTTGGCCTCCAGGAGGGCGTCCACGGAGTCCTTCTTCGCGGCCTCGACGAAACCACAGGTGTTGACCACGGCGACGTCCGCTTCGTCGGCGGACTCCACGAGCTGCCAGCCGTCCGCCTCCAGACGGCCCGCGAGCTCCTCCGAGTCCACCTCGTTACGGGCGCAGCCAAGGGTGACGAGTGCGACGGTACGGCGTTCAGGCATGGGCTCAAGACTACTTTGTCCCACCGACATCGGACGCCGACGGGGTTGACCAAGATCGTCTTTTCTTACCCGGCCTGCGGATCGCCCTTCGTGTAGGTCAGCCGCTCGACCGCCCCCGGCTTGAAGTCGTTGTCGAGCTTCTTGCCGTTCACCCAGAGGTCGATCGCCCCGGCGTCACCGAGGACGAGATTGATCTTGCTGCTGTCCTGGAAGGTCTCCGACTCGCCCTTCTTGAGGAGGTCGTCGAAGATCAGCCGGCCGTTGTGGTCCTTGGCGGAGATCCAGCTGCGCCCGTGGACGGCGCTGACGCGCACGGTGACCTTGTCCTGCGGGGCGGCGGCGATGGCGTCGTCGGAGGGCGTGGGACGGACGTCGGTGGTGGGCTTGTCGTTCTTCGGCGTGGGCGGGCTCGGGGAGGCGGACGGCGTGGGGGTCGTACCCCCGGCGATCTGATCGGAAGAGTCGCTGTCGCCGCCCTTGAAGGCGGTGAAACCGACAAAACCGATCACGGCGACGATCGCGGCGACCATCGCGGCCGTCCAGTTCGGCCCTCTGCGCTCAGGGCGGATACGTTCCGCCTCGAAGAGCGGCGCGGCCGGCGTCGGCGCGGGACGGCCGCCGTGCGAGGCGTCGAAACGGGCGATCAGCGGGGCGGGATCGGTGTGGACGGCACGCGCGAGCGTGCGGATGTGCCCGCGCGCGTAGACGTCGCCGCCGCAGGCCGTGAAGTCGTCCGCCTCGATAGCGTGGACGATCGCGATGCGGATCCGGGTGGCGGTACTGACGTCGTCGACGGTCATCCCGGCGGCGATCCGGGCCTGCCGGAGCACATGACCGATGGTGGGGGCTTCCTCGGAGGAAACGTCCTGGAACGGACGCTCGTCTTCAGGGGAGTTGCCGATGGACACGGGGGCGCCTTTCGAGCGTGTAGCCGCCTGTGCTGGAGATTCAGTCTAGGGGGGGTACAAAAGGGTGGGGCAACCGGGCGGTCGGACTTTGTACGCCATCGGTATGGCCGAGGTGCGACCGGACACGCCGACGGCGAGGCGGGCCGGGCCCAGCATGGGGCCCGTACCTGTCCTTCGCTCAACTGGACGTGCGACAAAGGGAAACGGTTGCCCGACGATCTCTAACGGGTGAGTCACGGAGAGCACCGACCTCAGCGCCCCCGCACCCCCTGGCCCCAACGCCCCTCGCGTCCCGGCTCCGGAACCCCTTCACCACAGACCCAGGCGCCCCCGTACCCCTGGCCCGGCGCCCTCACGCCCCGGGGACTCAGCTCCCCCCTCGCCCCGGCCCCCGCAACCCCCGCTCCCCCGCCCCTGGATCTCTGAACCCGGCGTCCTCGCCCCCGGGACTCAGTGCCCCCGCACCCCGGCCCCGGCACCCCGTCACCACCGACCCCGGCCCCCGCACCCCGGCCCCCGCAACTCCCGTCCCGGCGCCGCCCCTCACCCCCACCCCAGCGCCCCCCTCTGCCCTGCACCCCAACCACCCCACCCCCGCCTCAGCCACCCCCCCTGATCACATCCAGCACCCCATCAAGATCGTCCGGCTTCACCAGCACATCCCGCGCCTTGGACCCCTCGCTGGGCCCGACGATCCCCCGCGACTCCATGAGGTCCATCAGCCGCCCGGCCTTCGCGAAACCGACCCTCAGCTTGCGCTGGAGCATGGACGTCGACCCGAACTGCGTGGACACGACCAGCTCAGCGGCCTGGCACAGCAGATCGAGGTCGTCACCGATCTCCTCGTCGATCTCCTTCTTCTGCTTCGACCCGACGGTGACGTCGTCCCGGAAGACCGGCGCCATCTGGTCCTTGCAGTGCTGCACGACGGCCGCGACCTCGGCCTCGGTGACGAACGCCCCCTGCATACGGGTCGGCTTGTTCGCGCCCATCGGCAGGAACAGCCCGTCGCCCTTGCCGATCAGCTTCTCGGCGCCCGGCTGGTCCAGGATGACGCGCGAGTCGGCGAGCGAGGACGTCGCGAACGCCAGCCTGGAGGGCACATTGGCTTTGATCAGACCGGTGACGACGTCCACGGACGGCCGCTGCGTCGCGAGCACCAGATGGATGCCCGCCGCGCGCGCGAGCTGCGTGATGCGCACGATCGAGTCCTCGACGTCCCTGGGGGCGACCATCATCAGGTCGGCCAGCTCGTCGACGATCACCAGCAGGTACGGGTACGGCTGGAGCTCCCGCTCGCTGCCCTCGGGCGCTTTGACGCCCCCCTCGCGCACCGCCTTGTTGAAGTCGTCGATGTGCCGGTACCCGTACGCCGCGAGGTCGTCGTAGCGCAGGTCCATCTCCCGGACGACCCACTGCAGCGCCTCGGCGGCCCGCTTGGGGTTGGTGATGATCGGCGTGATCAGGTGCGGGATGCCCTCGTACGCGGTCAGCTCGACGCGCTTGGGGTCGACCAGGATCATCCGGACGTCCTCGGGGGTCGCCCGGATCATCACCGAGGTGATCAGACAGTTGATGCAGGACGACTTGCCGGACCCGGTGGCACCGGCGACCAGCATGTGCGGCATCTTCGCCAGCGAGTGCATGACGTACCCGCCCTCGACGTCCTTGCCGAAGGCGACCAGCATCGGGTCGTCGTCCTCGGCGGACTCCGCGAGCCGCAGCACGTCCCCGAGGTTGACCATCTCCCGGTCGGTGTTGGGGATCTCGATCCCGACGGCCGACTTCCCGGGGATCGGGCTGATGATCCGCACGTCGGGACTGGCGACGGCGTACGCGATGTTCTTGGTCAGCGCGGTGATCCGCTCGACCTTGACGGCCGGTCCCAGCTCGACCTCGTAGCGCGTGACCGTCGGCCCGCGCGTGAAGCCGGTGACGGCGGCGTCGACCTTGAACTCGGTGAAGACGTTGGTCAGGGACGCGACGACGAGGTCGTTGGCCGCGCTGCGCGCCTTGCCGGGGCCGCCGCGCTCCAGGAGGTCCAGGGAGGGCAGCGAGTACGTGATGTCCCCGGCGAGCTGGAGCTGTTCCGCGCGCGCGGGCAGGTCCCGGATCTCCTCCGGCGCCGCCTTGGTGAGGTCCGGCACTATCCCCGGCGTGAGCTTCTCCTGCTTGGCCCCCTTGGGCCGGGCCCCCGGGACGGGCGTCGGCCGCGTCGGCTCGCGGTCGCCGACGGTGACGCCCTGTGTGAGGTCGGCGACGAGCGGCGAGGGCGGCATGCCGTGCAGGACGGCCCCGTCGAGGTCCGCCGCGGCGGCCGCCGCGATGTCCACAGCGTCCATCTGACGGTCCGCCGCGGTCTGGGGCGCCCCGAGCCGCCTGGGACGCCCGCGACGCCGTGACAGGGCCTCCTGCTCCGCGTCCTCGGGGTCGTACCCGGCCGGCTGGGCGGTGCGCCGGCGCCCGCGCGCGGGAAGCGCCTCGCGCCACTGCTCGTCGTAGCGGGCGTCGTCCTCGCCGTACGCGTCGAACTCGTCCGGGTCGTGCAGGATGCCGAGCTTGACGCCGAGCAGACGCAGGCGCTGCGGGATCGCGTTGACCGGGGTGGCCGTGACGACGAGCAGCCCGAAGATTGTCAGCAGCACCAGGAGGGGGACGGCGAGGACTTCGGTCATCATGAACGTCAGCGGGGTCGCCGCCGCCCATCCGATGAGGCCACCGGCGTCCCTTATGGCCTGCATGCCGTCGTCGCGCGCGGGCGACCCGCACGCGATGTGCACCTGCCCGAGGACGCCGATCAGCAGCGCGGACAGCCCGATGACGATCCGCCCGTTGGCCTCGGGTTTCTCCGGGTGCCGCACGAACCGTACGGCGATCACCGCGAGCAGGATCGGCACGAGCAGGTCGAGCCGCCCGAAGGCGCCGGTCACCAGGATCTCGACGAGGTCGCCGACGGGCCCCCTGAGGTCCGCCCAGGTGCCCGCCGCGACGATCAGCGCGACGCCGAACAGCAGCAGCGCGACGCCGTCCTTGCGGTGCGCCGGGTCCAGGTTCTTCGCCCCGTTCCCTATCCCCCGGAACACCGCCCCCACGGCGTGCGCCGTCCCCAGCCACAGGGCGCGGACGACGCGGTAGACGCCGCCCGTGGGGCTCGGTGCCGGCTTGGCCGCGGCCTTCTTCGCCGGCGCCTTGCGCGCGGGCGCCTTCTTCGCCGGGGCTTTCTTCGCTGCGGCCTTCTTCGCCGGAGCCTTCGCGGGAGCAGCGGCCTTCTTGGCGGGCTGCTTCTTGGCTGCGGAGGGACGTGAGGCCATGGGTGTGAGGGTACCGGCGGAAGCGATACGGGACACGTGTGCCCACAGCTTCACCCGTTCGTGTCGCCCCTGAGCGGGCCCGAAACTGACGGCACGCCTGAAGACGGCTCCCGCGCGGGAGTTACCGGTGGATCCGGACGGCGCGGGCGAGCGGACCCCGCCCGCCCGGACCCGTACCGGACGACGTGCCGCTCAGCCCTGCGAGGGCACCGTGGGCGCGCCGCCCCCGGCTCCGGGCTCCAGCGCGTCCAGGGCCCGCCGCAGCCCCGTCAGCTTCCGTTCGAGGTGCGCCGCGGTGGCCACGGCGGCCGCGTCCGCGGAGTCGTCGTCGAGTTGCTTGGACAGCGCCTCGGCCTGTTCCTCGACGGCCGCGAGGCGCGCGGACAGCTCCGCGAGGAGCCCCGGCGCCTCCTTGCCGTTGTCGACTCCGGGCCGCCCGCTCCCGTCCAGTTGGAGCCGCAGGAGTGCCGCCTGTTCCCGGAGCTGACAGTTCTTCATGTAGAGCTCGACGAAGACCGAGACCTTCGCCCGCAGCACCCATGGGTCGAACGGCTTGGAGATGTAGTCCACCGCGCCGGCCGCGTACCCCCGGAAGGTGTGGTGCGGTCCGTGGTTGATCGCGGTGAGGAAGATGATCGGGATGTCCCTGGTCCGCTCCCGACGCTTGATGTGCGCGGCCGTCTCGAATCCATCCATTCCCGGCATCTGGACGTCCAGCAGAATGACCGCGAAGTCGTCCGTCAGCAGTGCTTTGAGCGCCTCTTCCCCGGACGATGCCCGCACCAGTGTCTGATCCAGCGCCGAGAGGATCGCCTCCAGCGCCAGCAGATTCTCCGGCCGGTCATCGACCAGGAGGATCTTGGCCTTCTGCACCATGGCCCGCCCTCCTCGCCCCGGCAGTGCACCGGGCGCCGCCCCTGGGGACGACTCCTTTGCGCCGCCCTTCCTTGTGCCGGTCATGGTAGCCGTACCCCGACCGCCGCCACACCCTGTCACCGCGATGTCACAGTGCACGTAGCAGGAACGCAGCGGGAGACCAGAAGGTTCCCCGAACACCGTCCCGCTGCCCAGAGCCGGCCACCCTGAGTCAGCGCGTCACGGCACCTCCACACAATTCCCGTCACCCTTCCCGCATCCACTGCTCCATCACGGACAGCAGGTGGTCGGGGTCCACGGGCTTGGTCACATAGTCGGACGCACCGGACTCGATGGCCTTCTCCCGGTCGCCCTTCATCGCCTTCGCGGTGAGCGCGATGATCGGCAGCCCCGAGAACTGCGGCATCCTGCGGATCGCCGAGGTCGTCGCGTAGCCGTCCATCTCCGGCATCATGATGTCCATCAGGACGACCGCGACGTCGTCGTGCTGCTCCAGGACCTCGATGCCCTCGCGGCCGTTCTCGGCGTACAGCACCGACAGCCCGTGCTGCTCCAGGACGCTGGTGAGCGCGAAGACGTTGCGGATGTCGTCGTCCACGATGAGCACCTTGTCGCCGCCGAAACGGATGTTCACGCGCGCGTGGGCCTCGTGCTCGCCGTTCTCCTCGCCGGACGCGCCGCGCCGCCGGCGCCGGAAGAGGGCCGCGGCCCCGTTCTGCGCCTCGCGGTACGACGTCACCTCGGCCGGCGTCTCCGCCTGCGGGTCGGACAGCCCCGCGAGCTCCGCCGTCCCGTTCTCCGAGGCGACCAGGTCGCCCGCCTCCAGCGCCGGCACGCCCTGCTGGTAGCCCTGCGGCGGCAGCTCGCTCGGGCGCAGCGGCAGGTACAGCGTGAACGTCGACCCGCGGCCCGGCTCGCTCTGGGCGTAGATCTCACCGCCGAGCAACTGCGCGATCTCCCGCGAGATGGACAGGCCCAGTCCCGTGCCGCCGTACTTGCGGCTGGTGGTGCCGTCGGCCTGCTTGAACGCCTCGAAGATCACCCGCATCTTGCTGGCCGCGATCCCGATGCCGGTGTCGGTCACGGAGAACGCGATCAGCGGGGCGTCCGCGTCGGTCATCGAACCGGTCTCCAGCAACTGCTCCCGGATCACCACCGGTACGTCGGCCCCGGCGGGCCGGATCACCAGCTCCACGGAGCCGGAGTCGGTGAACTTCACCGCGTTGGACAGCAGGTTGCGCAGCACCTGCAGGAGGCGCTGCTCGTCGGTGTGGAGCGTGGCGGGCAGCTCCGGGGAGACCCGTACGGACAGGTCGAGGCCCTTCTCGGCGGTCAGCGGCCGGAAGGTGGCCTCCACGTAGTCCACGAGCTGCACGAGCGCGATGCGCGTCGGGGAGACGTCCATCTTGCCCGCCTCGACCTTCGACAGGTCGAGGATGTCGTTGATCAGCTGGAGCAGGTCGGACCCGGCGCCGTGGATGGTCTCGGCGAACTCGACCTGCTTCGGCGAGAGGTTGCCCTCGGCGTTGTCCGCGAGCAGCTTGGCGAGGATGAGCAGCGAGTTGAGCGGGGTGCGCAGCTCGTGCGACATGTTGGCCAGGAACTCGCTCTTGTACCGCATGGACACGGCCAGTTGCTCGGCGCGCTCCTCCAGGACCTGCCGGGCCTCCTCGATCTCGGTGTTCTTCACCTCGATGTCCCGGTTCTGCCGGGCCAGCAGCTCGGCCTTCTCGCCCAGCTCGGCGTTGGACGCCTGGAGCGCCTTCTGCCGCTGCTCCAGCTCGCCGGAGCGCTCCTGAAGCTGCTCGGTCAGCTCCTGCGACTGCTTCAGCAGCCGCTCCGTCTTGGTGTTGACGGAGATCGTGTTGACGCTGGTGGCGATCATCTCGGCGATCTGGTTCAGGAAGTCCTTCTGGATCTGCGTGAACTCCCCGAACGTCGCCAGCTCGATCACCCCGAGCACCTTGCCCTCGAACAGCACCGGCAGGACGATCACCTGCGCGGGCGGCGCCTCCCCGAGCCCCGAGGAGATCTTCAGGTAGCCGCTGGGCGCGTCGGAGACGATGATCGTGCGCTTCTCCAGCGCGGCCGTCCCCACCAGCGCCTCACCGGGCCTGAACGACGTCGGCATGGACCCCATCGAATAGCCGTACGAGCCGAGCATCCGCAGCTCGTACTGGTCGGGGCCGGCGTCCGGGGTCGGCATGCCCAGGAAGAACGCGCCGTGCTGGGCGGCGACCAGGGGCGGCAGTTCGCTCATGATCAGCGAGGCCACGTCCACCAGGTCGCGGCGGCCCTGCATGAGCGCCGACACGCGCGCGAGGTTGCCCTTCAGCCAGTCCTGCTCCTTGTTGGCGATCGTGGTGTCGCGCAGGTTGGCGATCATCTTGTTGATGTAGTCCTGGAGTTCCTGGATCTCCCCGGACGCGTCCACGTCGATCTTCAGGTTCAGGTCCCCCCGGGTCACCGCGGTCGCCACGCGCGCGATCGCGCGTACCTGCCGGGTGAGGTTCCCGGCCATCTCGTTCACGGACTCGGTGAGGTCGCGCCAGGTGCCGTCCACATCGCGCACGCGCGCCTGCCCGCCGAGCTGCCCCTCCGTGCCCACCTCGCGCGCGACGCGCGTGACCTCCTCGGCGAACGACGACAGCTGGTCGACCATCGTGTTGATCGTGGTCTTCAGCTCCAGGATCTCGCCGCGCGCGTCGATGTCGATCTTCTTGGTCAGGTCGCCGTTGGCGATGGCCGTCGTGACCATCGCGATGTTGCGGACCTGGCCGGTCAGGTTGGACGCCATCTGGTTCACCGACTCGGTGAGGTCCTTCCAGGTCCCCGACACGCCCGGCACGTGCGCCTGGCCGCCGAGGATGCCGTCCGTGCCCACCTCGCGGGCCACCTTGGTGACCTGGTCGGCGAACGAACTCAGCGTCCGCACCATCGTGTTGAAGGTGTCCGCGAGCTGCGCGACCTCCCCGCGCGCCTCGATCGTCACCTGCCGCGTCAGGTCGCCGTTGGCGACGGCCGCCGCGACCTGGGAGATGTTGCGCACCTGGATGGTCAGGTTCTTGGCCATCAGGTTGACGTTGCCGCTGAGGTCCTTCCAGATGCCCGTGATCCCCGGCACGTGCGCCTGCCCGCCGAGGATGCCCTCGGTACCCACCTCGCGCGCGACCCGGGTCACCTGCTCGGCGAACGACGACAGCTGGTCGACCATCGTGTTGACGGTCGTGACGAGCTCCAGGATCTCGCCCTTGGCATCGACAGTGATCTTCTTCGACAGGTCGCCCTTGGCGACGGCGGTGGTGACCTCGGCGATGTTGCGGACCTGGATGGTCAGGTTGTTCGCCATGAAGTTCACGGACTGCGTGAGGTCCTTCCAGGTCCCGGAGACCCCCTGCACCTCCGCCTGGCCGCCCAGGATGCCCTCGGTACCCACCTCACGGGCGACCCGGGTCACCTGCTCCGCGAACGACGACAGCTGATCGACCATCGTGTTCAGGGTGTTCTTCAGCTCCAGGATCTCCCCGCGCGCGTCCACGGTGATCTTCTGGGAGAGGTCACCGCGCGCCACCGCGGTGGCGACCTGCGCGATGTTGCGGACCTGCGCGGTCAGGTTGCCCGCCATGCCGTTCACGGAGTCCGTGAGGTCCCGCCACACCCCGGCCACCCCGGGCACCTGCGCCTGCCCGCCGAGCCGCCCGTCGGTGCCCACCTCGCGCGCGACGCGCGTGACCTGCTCGGCGAACGACGACAGCTGGTCGACCATCGTGTTGATGGTGTTCTTCAGCTCCAGGATCTCCCCGCGCGCGTCCACGTCGATCTTCTGCGACAGGTCACCGCGCGCCACCGCTGTCGTCACCTGAGCGATCTGACGCACCTGCGAGGTCAGGTTCCCGGCCATGAAGTTGACGGAATCGGTCAGTTCCTTCCACGTCCCCGACACCCCGTCCACGCGCGCCTGCCCGCCCAGCCGCCCCTCCGTGCCCACGTCCCGGGCCACCTTGGTGACCTGGTCCGCGAAGAGCGACAGCTGGTCCACCATCCGGTTCACGGTGTTCTTGAGCTGGAGCATCTCGCCGGAGACGTCGACGGTGACCTTCTGCGACAGGTCACCGTTGGCCACCGCCGTCGTCACCTGGGCGATGTTGCGGACCTGCCCGGTGAGGTTGCGGAACGCCGTGTTGACGGAGTCCGTGAGGTCCTTCCACGCCCCCGCCGCGCCCGACACCTGCGCCTGACCGCCCAGCTCGCCCTCGACGCCGATCTCCCGCGCCACCCGCGTCACCTCGGCGCCGAACCCCGAGAGCTGGTCCACCATCCCGTTGACGGTGTTCTTCAGCTCCAGCATCTCGCCGGCCACGTCGACGGTCACCTTCTGCGACAGGTCACCGTTGGCCACGGCCGTCGTCACGTAGGCGATGTCCCTCACCTGAGTGGTGAGGTTGCGGAACACCGTGTTGACGGAGTCCGTGAGGTCCTTCCAGGTCCCCGACACACCGGGGACGTTCGCCTGCCCGCCCAGCCGGCCCTCGGAACCCGTCTCGTTGGCGACCCGCGTCACCTCGTCCGCGAAGATCCGCAGGGTCTCCGTCATCTGGTTGATCGTGTCGGCGAGCTGCGCGACCTCCCCGCGCGCGGGGACGGTCACCTTCCGGGACAGGTCACCGTTGGCGACCGCCGTCGTCACCTCGGAGATCCCGCGCACCTGGGCCGTCAGGTTCCCGGCCATGGTGTTCACGGAGTCGGTGAGCTCCTTCCACACCCCGTCCACACCGCGCACCTGCGCCTGCCCGCCGAGGATGCCCTCGGTGCCCACCTCGCGCGCCACGCGCGTGACCTCGGAGGAGAACGCCGACAGCCGGTCGACCATCGTGTTGACGGTCTCCTTCAGCTCCAGCATCTCGCCGGCCACGTGCACGGTGACCTTGCGCGACAGATCGCCGTTGGCCACCGCCGTCGTCACCAGCGCGATGTCCCGCACCTGCGCGGTCAGCCGGTCCGCCATCGTGTTGACCGACTCGGTCAGGTCCTTCCACGAACCCGACATCCCGCGCACCTGCGCCTGCCCGCCGAGCTTGCCCTCGGTGCCGACCTCGCTGGCCACGCGCGTGACCTCGTCGGTGAACGTCGACAGCTGGTCGACCAGGTTGTTGACGACCCGCCCGACCTTCAGGAACTCGCCCCGCAGCGGATGCCCCGCCCCCTCAGGCGTGTGCGCGCGCAACTCCATCCGCGGCGACAGATCGCCCTCCGCGACCGCCGACAGCACCCGGCTGACCTCGGACACCGGCCGCGACAGATCGTCGACCAGCGAGTTCGAGGCGTCGATCGCCGCCGCCCACGAGCCCTCGCAGACGCCCGTCTCCAGCCGCTCCGTGAGCTTCCCCTCGCGCCCCACCACACGCCGTACGCGCGCCAGCTCACCCGTCAGATGCAGGTTCCGGTCGGCCACCTCGTTGTAGACGGCCGCGATCTCCGACATCACGCCGTCCCCGGACACCGTGAGCCGCTTGCGGAAGTTGCCGTCCCGCATGGACATCAAAGCCGCCAGGAGCCGGTTCAGGGCCGCCGTGTCGACCACGGTCGTCCCTCCCGCGCGTGAGGCGCGAGGCCCGCCTTTCACACGCGCCTTCGTGCCCCGCGTCGCTGCGCCAGACTCCACTTGTCCCTCCCGCACGGGTCGCCCTTACCGCTCGTCGCCATACAGCCCTGCCGCGTATCGCTGCCCGATGTAATCAGGCCACAGTGAAGGCTGCTGCCCGACGTACACGGAAGACACCCAGTCTGCCCGGACCTTCACAAGAAGCTTTCCCAGTGTTTCACCCTCACCGAACACGGCCATAACAGTTCGGCGGCTGTGCACACCGTCCGCACACACCGGGGACGGAAACACGGGCGACCGGCATCCGCCGCACCCCGGAAGGTCAGTAACCTTGCAGAGGCTGTCCAGCCGCGCCGGCCCGACCCGGCCTGGGCGGTGGCACGAGCACGAGCGGGCATCGGAGGGGCGGCCGCAGGAATGACCACCGGACTGATTCCCGGGGGACAGCCCCCGGACCACCGGCCGACCGGGACACGCCCGCCACAGCCACGCCACCCGGACGACCGCGAAGCCCTGCACACCGCCGACCCGCCGAGGAGTTCTGTGATCACCGCGCGCGCGGGCGCCAGTTTCGAGGCCGCCGGACGGTCCGTCGCCACCGCCCGTTCGTTCGTCCGCGACACCCTCCAGGGGTGGGGCTTCGCCGACATCGTCGACGACGCCGTCGTCCTCACGAGCGAACTCGTCACCAACGCCGTCATCCACGCGGGCACCCAGGCCGACGTCCTGTGCCTGCGCAGCGACGACGGCGTGCGCATCGAGGTCGCCGACCGCTACCCGGACCGCGAGATCCCCCTCCAGGGCGCCCTGCCCGCCATGAGCAACCCCGACCGCGAGGGCGGACGCGGACTCCAGCTGTGCGCGGCCATCGCGGGCCGCTGGGGTGTCGAGTACACGCCCACCCACAAGAACGTCTGGTTCCAGCTCGACCTGCCCGAACGCCCCGTCGGCACCCGCGCGGCGGGCCCCTCCCTCCCGGTGGGCCTCCTGCCGCTCACCGACGGCCGCGTCCGCGTCGCCGTCGTCCAGATCGACCGCGCGGGCTCCATCTCCGCGTGGAACGAGGACGCCGAGGAATTGTTCGGCTACCCCGCCGACCAGGTCACCGGCAAACCCCTCACCGACCTCGCCGCCTGGCCGCACACCCCGGGCACCGCCACCGGCATCGCCGAAGCCCTCCAGCTCTCCCGCTGGGAGGGCAGCTACGGCATCCGCGGCGCCGACGGCCGCGTCACCCCCGTCTACGCCTCCCACCTGCGCGTGCGCGACACCGGCGGCGAGCCGTCCACCGTCTGCCTCCTGGTGCGCGACCACGAGCGCGCGGTCCTGCAGACCCCGGCCCGCGTCCCGGCCACCGACACCACCACCTCGTCCGACACCCCGAGCACCGACCCGTTCGAGGTGTTCATCGGCTCCCCCGCGCCGGACGACCTCGACGGCCTCCTCCAGCGCACCGTGGAACGCGCGCGCGACATGCTCGACGCCGACGCCGCCTTCCTGCTCCTCGCCACGGACGACGAGACCGAGCTGGAGGTCCGCGCCTCCACCGGCCTCCCCTCCACCCGCCAGCGCTTCGCGCGCGTCCCCGTCGAGGCCGGCCCCGGCCGCTACGGCTCCGCCCGCATGCCCGCCGTCCACGACGACCTGTCGGCCGTCCCCGGCGCCGTGCCGCTGCTGAACGGCACCGGCATGCGCGCCGTCGTCACCGTGCCCCTGAAGGTCGAGGGGCGCCTCACCGGCTCCCTGGGCGTCGCCTCCGAGTCGCCGGGCCGCTACTCCAACGAGGAGGCGCTGCGCCTGCAGTTCGCCGCCGACCGGATCGCCCTCGCCGTCGAATCGGCCCGCCTGGGCGAGCTGGAACGGCTGCGCAGGGGCTCCCTGAGCTTCCTCGTCGAGGCGTCCGACCTCCTCGCCGGCACCCTGGACCGCGACCAGACCCTCGCCCTGATGGCCCAGATGACGGTCCCGACCCTGGCGACCTGGTGCGCGGTCTACACGATCGCCGACCAGGCGTCCGACCCGTACCTGTCGTACGTCCTGCACGAGGACGAGGAACTCATCGACGGCATCAAGTCGCTGCTCTCCAAGATCGCCCCGCCCGACCCGGTCCCCACCCCCGGCGCCCGCGTATGGACCGCGCCCGGACGAGCGGCCCACGAGGCGGCCCTGCGCAGCTCGATGCGCAGCCTCGGCCTCTCCGGCGGCCCCACCCACCAGGTCACCACCGGCATCGGCCCCACCCTCGCCACGGCCTCCGCGGTCGGCGGCGAGACCGTCGTCCTGCCCCTGGTCGCCCGCAACCGCGTCATCGGCATGCTGACCCTCGGCAAACCGACCGACGAACACTTCCGCCAGGAGATCCTGGAACTCGCCGAGGACCTGTCCCGCCGCGCCGCCCTCGCCCTCGACAACGCTCGCCTCTACTCGGAGCGCACGGCCATCAGCCAGGCCCTCCAGCGCAGCCTCCTGCCCCCGGGCCTGCCCGAGATCGACGGCGTCGAGGTCGACGTCATCTACCGCGCGGCCGGCGAGGGCAACGAGGTCGGCGGCGACTTCTACGACGTCTTCCCCATCAGCGACGGCGCGTACGGCTTCGCCATCGGCGACGTCTGCGGCACCGGCCCCAACGCCGCCGCCGTGACCGGCCTCGCCCGCCACGCCCTGCGCCTGCTCGCCCGCGAGGGCCTGAGCGGCCCCGCGGTCCTGGAACGCCTCAACTCCGCGATCCTCGACGAGGGTTCCCGCAGCCGCTTCCTGACCCTCCTGTACGGCGAACTGCGCCCCCAGGAGGACGGCAGCGCCGAACTGAGGGTCGTCTGCGCCGGCCACCCCCTCCCCCTGCGCCTGCGCCAGGACGGCACCGTCGAGCCCGCCGCCGAACCCCAGCCGCTCCTGGGCGTCATCGAGGACCTTGAGCTGTACGAGCAGACAGTCACCCTCGACCCGGGCGACGTCCTCCTGTGCGTCACCGACGGCGTCACCGAACGCCGCGAGGGCACACGCATGCTGGGCGACGACGGTCTCGCCGACGTCCTCACCACCTGCACCGGCCTCACCGCCGGGGCGGTCGCCGCCCGCATCATGCGCGCGGTGGAACGCTTCGCGTCGGACGCGCCCTCGGACGACATGGCGATTCTCGCGATGCGCGTGGCGTGAGACATGAAAAAGCCCCCTGCCTGTAAAGGCAGGGGGTTTATTTCTGAGCCCCCAAACGGAATCGAACCGTTGACCTTCTCCTTACCATGGAGACGCTCTACCGACTGAGCTATAGGGGCCGGTCGCTTTGCGGGGTTTCCCTCGCGGCAACAAGAAGATCGTACCCCGAGCGCGCCCGTATTCCCAAACCCGTTTCAGTACGCCGGCTGCAACAACCCGCCGAGCGCATTGCACGCGGACACAATGCGCTGCATGTCCCTTTTCGTCAATGCCGCGTCGACCGGCAGCGCCAGCGTCTCACCGGCCGCCCGCTCGGTCTCCGGCAACGACACACAGCGCCTGAACTCCGGCAGCCGATGCACAGGCACCTTCACCGGCACCCGGCACGCGACCCCCTTGCCGCGCAAGGCCCGCGCGAAAGCGTCCCGATCCGGCCGCCCGTTCCCCGGCACCCTCACGACGTACTGCTGATACGTGTGCCCGTCCCCACCGTCGGGCGTCCGCACCCCACGCAACCGCGCATCGAGATACGCCGCCCGCTCCCGCCGCTGCGCGATCTCATCGACGGCCCCTTCCCCGTCCCCCTCCTCCAACACCAACAGCCCACGCCGCGCCCCGAGTTCCCGCAACCGCCCGATGTCCGCGAGCCGCCCGAAGCGGTGCACGACGACGACGGCCGCCGTCCTCGGAGTGACGACCGACTCGACGGCCAGCGCGTCGAGGCAGTAACTCACCGGGTCCACGTCCGCGAACACCGGCATCCCACCCACCCGGGCCACCTCTTCGGCGACCTCGGTGTTCCCGAAAGCCGGCACGATCACCTCGTCACCGAGTCCGACGCCCGCAGCCCTGAGCATTGCTCCAGTACCCATGCTGGGATGGTCAGCTCGGAACGTGAACTCGAAGTGACACACAACAAAAAAGAGGCGGGCCCTGAACCGAAGTTCAGGGCCCGCCTCTGAATGATTGTTCGGCGGCGTCCTACTCTCCCACAGGGTCCCCCCTGCAGTACCATCGGCGCTGTGAGGCTTAGCTTCCGGGTTCGGAATGTAACCGGGCGTTTCCCTCACGCTATAACCACCGAAACACTATGAAACAGTCAACCGCACCGCATGTGGCCATACGGGGTTGTTCATGGTTTCAGAACCAACACAGTGGACGCGAGCAACTGAGGACAAGCCCTCGGCCTATTAGTACCAGTCACCTCCACCCCTTACAGGGCTTCCAGATCTGGCCTATCAACCCAGTCGTCTACTGGGAGCCTTACCCTCTCAAGGAGGTGGGAACACTCATCTCGAAGCAGGCTTCCCGCTTAGATGCTTTCAGCGGTTATCCCTCCCGAACGTAGCCAACCAGCCATGCCCTTGGCAGAACAACTGGCACACCAGAGGTTCGTCCGTCCCGGTCCTCTCGTACTAGGGACAGCCCTTCTCAATATTCCTACGCGCACAGCGGATAGGGACCGAACTGTCTCACGACGTTCTAAACCCAGCTCGCGTACCGCTTTAATGGGCGAACAGCCCAACCCTTGGGACCGACTCCAGCCCCAGGATGCGACGAGCCGACATCGAGGTGCCAAACCATCCCGTCGATATGGACTCTTGGGGAAGATCAGCCTGTTATCCCCGGGGTACCTTTTATCCGTTGAGCGACGGCGCTTCCACAAGCCACCGCCGGATCACTAGTCCCGACTTTCGTCCCTGCTCGACCCGTCGGTCTCACAGTCAAGCTCCCTTGTGCACTTACACTCAACACCTGATTACCAACCAGGCTGAGGGAACCTTTGGGCGCCTCCGTTACCCTTTAGGAGGCAACCGCCCCAGTTAAACTACCCATCAGACACTGTCCCTGATCCGGATCACGGACCCAGGTTAGACATCCAGCACGACCAGACTGGTATTTCAACGACGACTCCACAAGTACTGGCGTACCTGCTTCACAGTCTCCCAGCTATCCTACACAAGCCGAACCGAACACCAATATCAAACTGTAGTAAAGGTCCCGGGGTCTTTCCGTCCTGCTGCGCGAAACGAGCATCTTTACTCGTAGTGCAATTTCACCGGGCCTATGGTTGAGACAGTCGAGAAGTCGTTACGCCATTCGTGCAGGTCGGAACTTACCCGACAAGGAATTTCGCTACCTTAGGATGGTTATAGTTACCACCGCCGTTTACTGGCGCTTAAGTTCTCAGCTTCGCCAAGACGAATCTTGACTAACCGGTCCCCTTAACGTTCCAGCACCGGGCAGGCGTCAGTCCGTATACATCGCCTTACGGCTTCGCACGGACCTGTGTTTTTAGTAAACAGTCGCTTCTCGCTGGTCTCTGCGGCCACCCCCAGCTCACCGAGTAAATCGGATCACCAGGAATGGCCCCCCTTCTCCCGAAGTTACGGGGGCATTTTGCCGAGTTCCTTAACCATAGTTCACCCGAACGCCTCGGTATTCTCTACCTGACCACCTGAGTCGGTTTAGGGTACGGGCCGCCATGAAACTCGCTAGAGGCTTTTCTCGACAGCATAGGATCATCCACTTCACCACAATCGGCTCGGCATCAGGTCTCAGACTACGTGCAGGGCGGATTTGCCTACCCTGCGTCCTACACCCTTACCCCGGGACAACCACCGCCCGGGCTGGACTACCTTCCTGCGTCACCCCATCACTCACCTACTGCAAGTCTGGTCCGTCGGCTCCACCACTCCCCTTTGCCCGAAGGCTCCGGGGCGGCTTCACGGACTTAGCATCGCCTGGTTCGATGTTTGACGCTTCACAGCGGGTACCGGAATATCAACCGGTTATCCATCGACTACGCCTGTCGGCCTCGCCTTAGGTCCCGACTTACCCTGGGCAGATCAGCTTGACCCAGGAACCCTTAGTCAATCGGCGCAAACGTTTCTCACGTTTGTATCGCTACTCATGCCTGCATTCTCACTCGTGAACCGTCCACCACTGCCTTCCGGCGCGGCTTCACCCGGCACACGACGCTCCCCTACCCATCACAGCAGGCGTTGGCCCTCATGCTGCAATGACACGACTTCGGCGGTACGCTTGAGCCCCGCTACATTGTCGGCGCGGAATCACTAGACCAGTGAGCTATTACGCACTCTTTCAAGGGTGGCTGCTTCTAAGCCAACCTCCTGGTTGTCTCTGCGACTCCACATCCTTTCCCACTTAGCGTACGCTTAGGGGCCTTAGTCGATGCTCTGGGCTGTTTCCCTCTCGACCATGGAGCTTATCCCCCACAGTCTCACTGCCGCGCTCTCACTTACCGGCATTCGGAGTTTGGCTAAGGTCAGTAACCCGGTAGGGCCCATCGCCTATCCAGTGCTCTACCTCCGGCAAGAAACACACGACGCTGCACCTAAATGCATTTCGGGGAGAACCAGCTATCACGGAGTTTGATTGGCCTTTCACCCCTAACCACAGGTCATCCCCCAGGTTTTCAACCCTGGTGGGTTCGGTCCTCCACGAAGTCTTACCTCCGCTTCAACCTGCCCATGGCTAGATCACTCCGCTTCGGGTCTTGAGCGTGCTACTAGAAACGCCCTATTCGGACTCGCTTTCGCTACGGCTACCCCACCCGGGTTAACCTCGCAACACACCGCAAACTCGCAGGCTCATTCTTCAAAAGGCACGCAGTCACGAGACAAGGACAAGTCCTCGTCCGACGCTCCCACGGCTTGTAGGCACACGGTTTCAGGTACTATTTCACTCCCCTCCCGGGGTACTTTTCACCATTCCCTCACGGTACTATCCGCTATCGGTCACCAGGGAATATTTAGGCTTAGCGGGTGGTCCCGCCAGATTCACACGGGATTTCTCGGGCCCCGTGCTACTTGGGTGTCTCTCAAACGAGCCGCTGACGTTTCGACTACGGGGGTCTTACCCTCTACGCCGGACCTTTCGCATGTCCTTCGCCTACATCAACGGTTTCTGACTCGTCTCACAGCCGGCAGACTGTGAAAGAGAGATCCCACAACCCCCACGACGCAACCCCTGCCGGGTCTCACACGTCGTAGGTTTGGCCTCATCCGGTTTCGCTCGCCACTACTCCCGGAATCACGGTTGTTTTCTCTTCCTGAGGGTACT